>JAXLXI010000030.1:0-46500 GCA_046328035.1 Candidatus Obscuribacterales bacterium
CACCGTAAGTGGTGCGCACTTGTACGGATTCCCATCACCTGATTCGGATTGGGATCTGCGCGGCGTTCATATCTTGCCGCTGGCGCAAGTGGTGGGGCTCGGGGAGCCAAACGAGACAATCGACTTCATGCGCAAAGACGACGCCATCGAACTGGATCTGGTCACGCACGACATCAAAAAGTTCTTCAAGTTGATGCTGCGAAACAACGGCTATGTACTGGAGCAACTCTACTCACCGCTGGTGGTGCATACCACGCCGGAACACCAGGAGCTGAAGGAGATCGGGAGCACCTGCATCACACGATATCACTCGCGTCATTACCTGGGTTTCGCCGATACCCAGTGGAACCTGTTCGAGAAGGAAGATCCACCCCGAGTGAAACCATTGCTCTACGTCTACAGAGTTCTGCTCACCGGCATCGACTTGATGAAAACGCACCGCATCGAGGCCAATCTGGTCACCCTGAACGAAAAGTATAAGCTACCGTATATCCCCGAACTGATCGAGCGCAAAGTATCGGGCAAGGAGAAACAGACCCTGGATGCCGCCGACATGGAGTTCCACAAGAGTGAATTCGAACGGCTAATCGGGCTTTTGAAACAGGCAGCGGAAACGACGTCGTTGCCCGATTCCGCATCGGGGCGTCCAGCCCTGGACGACTTGCTCAAGCGGCTGCGCCTGAAGTCGGCGCCAGCGCCGATCTGAGAAAGAATCCGGGTTATCCCGCTGGCGCAAGTGTTCGAGATCGGGCACATTTAATATAGCCAGTTCAGTCGCGCGCATAGGAGCTGAAGGAATGCATCGAAAAGCACTGTCCCTGTCGATTTGCTTGACGAGTGCGGCATTCAATTGGCTGATTTCGCCATCAATGGTCTTGGCGCAAGACGTGTTCGGCTCCGAAGAAGACCACTTCATCTCCGCGCACGATAACGACGCGACGCCCCCGCCGGCAAGCGCTTTCATCCGCCCAGCGACCAGTTCCACCGCCACAACCACAACATCCGCCGCCGGTGACTTGACGATAGCCGAAACGCAGCAGATCACTGAACTACTCAATTGCATCGCCGGCATCGACAGGGCCCAGAAGAGTCTCGAGAACGAGGCGCCCGATACCATCGAGCGGGAGAAGGCTCTTAGCTACAACCGCAAAACTATTCAAGAATCAGAGCAGAAACTGATGGCGTTCGGTCCGCGAGCCATTCCTCTTTTGATTGAGGCGCTCAATCGGTCGGAAAAAGATGTTTCGGAAGCGGCGTCGCGGGTCTTGCTGGCCTTTGGTCCACAGATCGTCAAACCGATCATCGTCAGTATGACCAACAAAACTTTGACTGCCAATCGAGGCAAGTCAGCCGCTGCCGGCACCATCGAGCAGCTAGGCAGCGAGGCTAATGGTGCGCTGAAAGACATGTTGAACAGCACATCAGACACAGAGCGGCTGGCGACCATGCGTTTGATTGGTGACATGGCGCCTTCGCCGCCCGGCGTGCACCGTGCATCTTCTTTTGGGTACTATCGGCCTTCCCGTGACTCCGACAATCAATGGGTCGTGCCGAGCAGCCTCATTCAGCCGATCTGCAATGCCACCAACGACAAAAGTGAAAGTGTCAGGCGCACCGCTGTGGAAACACTCGGCAAAATCGGTCCGCGCAACGCTGCGTTGATTCAGACGGTAGTGCGGGTATTGAAAAAAGATCCGGACGAATCTGTCAGACGCACGGCTGCCACCGCTCTTGGTGAAATCGGCAGCATGCAGAGCAGTGGACCGGCTGCTCATACGGTAGAGGTGCTGGAAGCCACCATGACCACCGATGAGTACGAAGGAGCGCGGATGGCCGCCGCCAAGTCCATCGGCAAAATACAACAAACACCGAATGCGGTGAAAGCGCTTGTGCTTGGACTAAACGATCCTGTGCAGATGGTCAAAGATTCCTGCATAAACTCACTGCAGAACATGGGTCCCGCAGCCGCACCGGCCGTGCCCGACCTGATCAAATGCCTGGACACACCCAATGCTCGCCAGGCAGAAGATGTAGCCCGGGCGCTGGCACGCATTGGACCTGCGGCCGCCCCGGCATTGCCCCAGATCATCAAGATGGCGCGTGGCTCGACACAATACTCCTCCTTTAAATATACGCTTGCGGATGCCTGCAGAAATATGGGTGCCCAGGCATCATGTGCAGTACCAATGCTGATCGACATGCTTAAGGAAGTGGACAACAAGGGCAATCAGTACATGGCTGTCGATGCGCTCGGTGCCATCGGTCCGGCGGCAATCTCTGCCGAGTCCGCCCTCGTCGAAACTCTCAAGGATCCCGCGTTGAAACATCGCAGCGAAACCGCGCTCAAGAAAATTCGCGGACCCATACAACCGAATACACAGCAGCCTGGTATTACGCTGCCGCGCACCAACCCGTCACCCGCGACCCCGGTGGTGGCACCGCGCGCCGGCGATGAAATGATCTAGTTGGATCTACTGTTCGTGCAAAGCAAGTTTCACCAGCAGCGGTAAATGATCTGATCCGATATTGGGTCCCGGTTGGCGCTGCAAAGTTGCAAACTGATCGCTGATTAAGCAGTGGTCGATGGTGACAAAAGGAAAGACATGCGTCGTGGGTCAGCTGCACACCAAAGCCTTGTTCGGCATCGCGCAGGTTGCCCGTCGTGCAGCAATTGTGAAAAATAGAAAGACCGGGGGCTGCAATTTAGATCTCAATGAGAATCACAGGTTTAGTTGCATCGCGCGCTTCGGCAGCGAGGGTCTCAATTCAGGGTTGCGCGATCCCGATTTTGTCATGCAGGATCACCATAATGTACGCCATGATCAAAGTGATGTCTTCGCCGGGCAATTTCGGAGAGTTGTTTTTGATGCGCGATCACGGCAGATCTTGATGTCCCATGACCTGGGCACCACGCAAAGGATAGCGGCTATAAATTGCGATGCCACCATAATGCGGTTCGACCACGCGGTACGGGTAATCCAGAAAACTGGCTGCTAAGCTGAGTGTCCCACTTTTTGGTAATCTCCGAAAACCCAATCACATCGGCGACTTTTCCTTAACCAGCTGCACCACCTCATCATAGTGGCTGTTTCATCCGCCCGCCAGTTGAACTGAAGGACAGTCAGCTCCTGCTTAACTGAACCCGATGCTTGCGCCGCGAAAATATACAGTTGGGCGATCGGAATAAATTAATAACCGCGAAAACCGCCAGCACGGCGAGCGACTTCCAGCGCTTCGCAGCGGCAAAGATAAGCAGCGCCACCGAAACGCAACCGCATACAGAACTCGCAAGTGACTGAATAACTCAGGCAACCAATGCAATTGCCCAAAAAATCCCGACATGCTGATGCAGCATAGAAGCACCGAGGCAGCGCAGGCGAAGAACAGAAAAATACTTCGCAACGCACTCGACAACTTAGAAGCCATATACCTTCCTCGATTATGGTACATCTATCGCATGTCGATTCAAGCTGCTCAGACCGCGCCGGGCGCCACCCTGTCCATTTTCGTCAGTCGGCTAAAATAGACATTGAGTTGTGAGGCAGGCCAGGTTTGTCAGGGTTTTCGAAGATGAACGTTCCGGCGCCCTGCTGGCGCTGCGCTTTTCCTCTGGCAATCATGTCAGTGTCGCCCTTCCCACAGTGTCGCCCTTCACGTCTGCGCCTCTTCAACGCAACCAGCCTCCGCCGATAAGCTGGCGCAGATCACGACCCGCGGCAAATTGCTCGCCGAATACGATGATGCCTGCTGGAAAGCCACTGACGCACTGGCTGCCACCTCGCCGGCGCGAGGCTCGCGACGTTTCTTCGCGCGCAAAGTGGGCAACACCTGGTGGGTAGTATTCGGCAGACCGACTGCCGACCGCAGCGCCTTCGCCGTGGAATACGAAGCCACCTGGGCACCTGGTACGCAGCGCGCATTCGGACGCAAAATCATGCCACCGCGGATGGAGACCAATTCAGACTGGCTGAATTTCTCCCGCGCACTGGATACGGTGCTGCCTACCTATAAACCGCCGACCACCAATATGAATTACGCGGTGCTGCCCGCACCCAATGGATACTATGTCTACTTCTATCCCGGTTCGACTGAACAGGGCGTTTACTTGCTGGGCGGTGACAGCCGCTATCTCGTCTCACGCGACCTGAGCCGCATTTTGGAAGCGCGCCCGTTGCACAAATCGATTATTCCCTACAGCGCGGAACCTGGAAAGACCATCGCCCTCGGATATCACACCGCCATCGTCGACAACGTGCCGGAAGACACCGACGTGTTTCATGTGCTGCAACGGCGCCCGTCCGTGCCCGAGTTGGTGGTGACCCACGATTACGTTTACAAGATTTTCAATAACGGCACCATTAAATATATGGGCACTGCCGCCGATCTGGAAAACAACAAACTCCACGTCGAAGACTAGTTCAAGCTGCTTGCGGCGTAATGAAAAATTTGATTGCGCCCTGCTGTTTCTTGACGAAAGTCTTGTACGCTTCCGGGATGTCGTCCATGCCGATTTTGTGCGTAATGACGAAACTCGGATCGATCTCTCCAGATTGGATGCGTTCCAGTAGCATCGGCATATATCGCTGAACGTGAGTTTGTCCCATTTTCAGACTGAGCCCTTTTGCAAACGCAATGCCAATCGGGAAGTTCTGCACCACCCCCACGTAGACGCCGGGGATGGATACCGTACCTCCATTGCGGCACACCTTGAATATTTCACGCAATACGTGAGGACGATCTGTCTCCAGCTTCACCGCCTGCATCGCTTTGTCCAGCACCGCATCCACGGTGTGTCCGGACGCTTCCATACCGACGGCGTCGATACATGCGTCTGGTCCGAGTCCGTTAGTCATTTGCTTAAGTGCGTCACCTATATCTTCCGCGGCGAAGTCGATGGTTTCGGCTCCCGCTTTCCGGGCCATCTCTAATCGTTCAGGCAGTTCATCGATTGCAATCACTCTTTCCGCGCCCAACATGAAGGCACTGCGTATCGCGAACTGCCCCACCGGTCCGCAGCCCCAGACTGCCACAGTCTGTCCAGGTTGAATGTTGCAATTTTCAGCGGCCATATACCCGGTGGGAAATATGTCGGACAGGAACAACACTTGCTCATCCGACATAGATTCCGGAATCACGACCGCACCGACATCAACATACGGAACGCGGACAAATTGCGCCTGTCCGCCGGGAAAGCCGCCATACATATGCGAATAACCAAACAATCCGGCGGTGCCGTGACCAATCAGTTTTTCCTGCATCTCCGCATTAGGATTGGTGCGGTCGCACAGAGCGAACATCTGGTTCGAGCAGAACGAGCACTGCCCGCACGAGATGGTGAAAGGTACCACGACCCGATCACCGACCCTCACCTTCTGGACGGCTGAGCCTACTTCAACAACTCGCCCGGCAAATTCGTGCCCCAGGATGTCCCCCTTCTCCATAGTCGGCACGAAGCCATCGTAGATATGCAAATCGGAGCCACAAATCGCCGAAGCCGTAACCTCTAGAATTGCATCCGTTGGCGCCAGAATTTGAGGTTCAGCCACCTCTTCCACGCGTATGTCCTTTGTACCATGCCATGTTGCAGCTTTCATTTCTTGCCCTTATTTGTAGATCGGAGTCTTCGGGGGCGACGGGATGCGGGAGGTAATGTTCCGTGATTGCGGTCATCACGGTGGCACTATATACGGTGCTAGCGGGAACCAAGGCTGGATTCTGACTGTCCAGTCAAGCATGAGCACGGTCTTCATGTACAAGCCAACTCGAGCCCAGCAGAAGGAGCGAGAGAAACAATGCAGCTTCGCACAGTGTTTGCTGGCAGAATTTGTTGGCACCTTGTTGCTGACGACTGTTGCTACAGCGGCAATCGTGATCGGACAGCAATCGGCTGAGATCACCCACACCGATAAAGTAGTGGCACCCGGATTGCTAGTCATGTCAATGATATACACGGTGGGAAATCTATCCGGGGCTCACTTCAATCCCGCTGTCACTCTGGCATTCGCTGCGCGACGAGACTTTCCGTGGATCCGAGTGCCGGGCTATTGGCTCGTCCAATTCGTCGGGGCAGTGGCGGGAGCGGGCTTGACCTCCCTGCTTTTCGGAACCGGCGATCATGTCGGTGCCACATTGCCCCACGCGGGCATCGGTGTCGCGCTGGTTACAGAACTGTTTTTGACTACGCTGCTGCTGCTGGTGATTCTTGGTACATCGAAAAATCACAAGATTGCAGGCAGCAATGCTGCTATCGCTGTTGGTGCCACCATAAGCTTATGCGGAATGATTGCCAGCCCGATCAGCGGTGCATCCATGAATCCAGCCCGCTCGTTCGGACCGGCACTTCTTTCCGGCTCTATGGATACCTGGTGGATATACCTCGTTGGTCCCTGTTGCGGCGCATTGCTCGCGGTGCTACTGCTGTTCATGCTGCATGGTCCGCACAACGCGGACGAGATTGAGGCCGCGCAGGGAACGGACTGAACTTATGTGGAACTAAGCAACAACGCTCCGCTTCTTAGCGATTGACCCCAGCAAATCGAAAGAGGCATAGTCATGGACAAGCGACTGGACAACAAAGTAATCGTCATCACGGGTGCCTCGAGCGGCTTCGGCAAAGGCGCGGCCAGACGTATGTCTGAACTGGGAGCGTCTCTGGTTCTGGCAGCCCGCCGTGAGTATTTGCTCGACGACCTTGTCTATGAGTGCGAGCGACTCGGAGGACATGCCACCGCTGTGCCGGCGGATGTTTCGCTGGTGGGCGACGTGCAAAACATTTACGATGCAGCCATTGCCAAGTTTGGAAGAATCGATGTCTGGATCAATAATGCCGGTGGCGCAGCGATAGGGAACTTTACCGACGTACCGCTGGAAGACCACATAAAGGTGATCGAAACCGATCTCAACGGCACAATGTATGGAAGCTATTTTGCACTGCAAGCATTTGAGAGTCAGGGCTTCGGCACCCTGATTAACGTCGCGTCAATGATCGGCAGAATCGCTGCGCCCTATTACGCTTCGTATTCCGCCGCAAAACACGGTGTAATCGGATTGACAGCTTCATTGCGGCAGGAAATGTCTGAACGCAAGCTCGACAATATCCACGTCTGCTCGGTTCTGCCGATGGCGATGGAAACGCCGTTTTTCGAACACGCTGCCAACTACACAGGTCGGGAAGCCGTAGCCATCCCGCCGGTCAGCAATCCACTGGAAGTTGTGGAAACATTCATTGATCTGATATTCCATCCCAAAGCGGAAGTAGCAGTCGGGAAGGGCGGGGTACTGTTCTCCATTTCCGATGCGATGGCGCCGGGACTGACTGAAGCGATGATGGCAAAGAACACTCATAACGCGCAAATCAAGAATGCACCACCCGCGGAGCCGTCACCGGGCAACCTGATCAATCCGACTCCGGACGGGTCGGACGTCCAGGGACGAGTTTGAGGAGCTTTGATTGAAATGAATGAAAACAAACCGGACAAGCAGACCTCATCAATTTGGATGGAAAATAGTCCCCGTCGCACATTCCCTGCGTTGACTGGCAATATCGATGCAGTAGATGTTTGTATTATCGGAGCCGGCATCACCGGCTTATCGACAGCACTGCTCCTCTTGCAAAACGGCAAGTCGGTGGTCGTTTTGGATGACGGCCCGATTGGCGGTGGCGATACTTGCAGAACGACGGCGCACATTACGGCTGTGCTTGATGCGCGTTACTTCGAGATTGCGCGGATGCACGGCAAGGAAAACGCGGCGCTAATAGCGGAAAGTCATGTCTCAGCCATAAACAAAATTGAAGCAATCATCAATTTGTTCGTAATCGATTGCGACTTTAAACGCGTCGATGGATATTTGTTTGCTGCCGACGATGATGAGCACACGATCAAAGAATTGCAGCGAGAACTCGATGCGGTGCAAGACTTGCCCGCGCTTTCCGCCCGCCTGGTCGACCAATTGCCATTCGGTCCGGAGCTTCCAGCCATCAAATTTTCGCGGCAGGCCCAGTTTCATGTCCTCAAGTATTTGGACGCACTCTGCGATGGTATCGAAGAGATGGGAGGGCGCATCTTCTCCAATGAACATGTCGATAAGTTTGATGACGGCGAACAGGTTCGCGTCACGACCCGCGGCGGAAAACAGATTATCGCGAGCAATCTGGTAGTCGCCACGCATAGCCCGATCTCAGATTGGGTGAAGGTACATACCAAGCAAGCACCTTATCGATCCTATGCAATCGCCGTCAGCATCCCGAAGGAGTCTTTCCCTCTCGGGCTTTATTGGGACACGGCAGAACCATATCATTACGTCCGCGTTCAATCCTCTCCTTCCGCAGAGGAGGATATGTTGATCGTTGGTGGTGAAGATCATCGCACCGGCGAAGCAAACGACGCCGACGAACGATTTGCTCGTTTAGAAGATTGGATGCACGAGCGCCTCGGCGTTACGGGTAAAGTGCAGTATTCATGGTCGGCTCAAGTTTACGAGCCGTCCGACGGTCTTGGGTACATTGGACTCGATCCTGCACACAGCAAATACAAAAACGTCTTCGTTTCGACTGGAGCATCCGGAGTCGGCATGACACACGGCACCATCTCAGCGATGGTGTTGACCGATCTGATCAGCGGAGTGGACAATCCGTGGCAGAAGATTTACTCGCCGGCGCGCAAACCGCTTGGTGCAGTACTCAATTATCTGAAGGAGAACATCAACACAGCTGAGCAATATGCAAGACTTGCAGCCCCGGGCGAAATCAGCGGCTACGAGTCTCTCGCTCCTGGAGAAGGTGCCATCATCAGACGTGGACTTGACCAGATTGCGGCATACAAAGATGAGCAGGGACGGGTTCACGAACTGTCAGCGCACTGCCCACATTTGGGAGCAACATTGTGCTGGAACTCCTGTGAGAAGAGTTGGGATTGCCCGGCCCATGGCTCACGATTCGACGCCACCGGACAAGTGATCAATCCGCCGGCCAATTCGGATTTGAAGCCTCACGACGAATCTCAGTCCAGACATCCCAAGGCATCCTAAAGTAACCGTATGGGAAAGGACAAGCGTGTATTGACCATCGACATCGGCGGCAGCAGCACAAAGATGCTCGTATCGGGTCATCGCAAATTGGTAAAGATTCCAACCGGCAAAAAGTTTTCACCACAACGCCTGATGGATGGCATTGAACAGCTACCGGGCGACTGGGAATACGATTGCGTTTCCGTGGGTTTTCCCGGACGCGTCAGCAGGCAAGGACGCATTCTGGTCGAGCCGCTCAATCTCGGAAAAGGCTGGGTCGATTTCGATTTCGATAAGGAATTCCGGAGACCGACCAAAGTGGTCAACGACGCTGTATTGCAAGCGGTTGGTAGTTATGGAGGAGGACGTATGCTCTACCTCGGTCTTGGCACTGGGGTCGGCTCGGCTTTCATCGTCCATTACCATGTGATTGATTTCGAGTTGGGCGCATTGCTCTACACCAGCCAGATGCTGGCGGGCGATGTAATCACCAAAGAGAAACTGCGCACGATCGGCAAGCCGGAGTGGAACCGGCGCGTGAAGAAACTAGCCAGAGCAATGCGCGATGCTTTTCTCGTCGACTATGTTGTACTCGGCGGCGGCAATGCGGAGCATCTGAAAAATCTACCGAAGCGAGTGGTGCGTGGAGACAACAAGCTGGCGTTCAAAGGCGGGCAACGACTGTGGGCACCGACAAAGGAAGGCGAAGAGTTCGTGCTGCATACTTCCCACGTGGTCAGCTGAGCTTAGAATTGCTGTAAGTCTTCGAGTGTGAAAATCTCACCCTGCTCGTCGGCGATGGAGCGCAGTGCGCTTTCGTACAGGGGCTCTTGCGGGGTCGGCTTCCAGGGCGTTTTCTGACCAACCTGCCGGGCAATCTCAGCCATAGCGATCGACGCCGTCAAGCGAAACTGATGTTCGTGAGCGGAACCGCCACACTCTAGATACGCAATCTGAACCTTGTTCGCGAATCGGCTGAAGTCGCCGATCATCGAAATTTCAAATGCGGATTGATCGACCAAGACGATCAGTTGAGATGGTCCTTCGGCGAGACGAGCTTTGTGCAATGGCACCGCTCCATGCACTCCTTTGCGGTCTTGATGCTTTCCGCACGCGACAATCACAGCCTCTTGAAACTTGTATTGATGGTGCTGGGACGTCGGAATCACCCGTATCTCGTTCTTGGCACGGCGCGCGGCGGCGCGAGCTTCGCGCTTCAATCCATGGTCGGCGCCGAACCAGATGTTGCGCCGATCTTCCACGAAAACGCGGTTCCAGCCAAACGCGCAGGCAGACCGAATAGAACTACCCAGTTCCACATGGTCGCGTCCCGCAATCAGCAGAATCTCCGGTCGCCTTTTCTGCGGTTGGCTCCTGGTTGCCATCGCTGCCGCAAATCGGTTGGACAGATAATACAGAACAACTGCGGATGCACTGGCCACATTCAAGCAATTGACTTTTCGCGATACCATCGGTATGCACAGCATGGCATGCGCGGAAGAAACAATGGAATGCGAGACGCCCAATCGCTCGTTGCCGGCAATCACCGCTACGTTTCGTGATTCCGCCGGCACGCGATAGCCATAAACACTCTTCGCCCCTGGCTGATTGTCCAGAGCAATAATCATGTCGTGTTTCGACACGACTTGTTCGAGCGTTGCCACAGAGCATTCGACTTGTGTCGCGATGCCCTTTCGATCGAGCAGCGAGCAGTCTGCGCCAAACATCATCGCGGCGCCGATCATCGCCCGAGCGTTATGAGGGTTTTCTATTCCGTCACCGACCAGATCGATCTTATGCATTCAGCGCCTTCGCATACAGCGCTCGACACTGGCGGGCAAACAGCTCCGCCGCCCGTTCATGATCAGCGGTGCGCATCACCTGCGCTTTGCGTTTTCCCTTGAAGTGCTGAATCAGGTGATGCCCCACCTCGTGCATCAGCACTTCAAACAGCATGTAATCACGTAATCCATTCTCATCCCAGGAAATGATGTTGCGCAGGCCGTCATCGGATGTTTCTATCTGCGCGCCACACTGCTGCAATTCCTTCTTGTCGTGCCCCGAAAGTGTACTCGGCACAAACCAGGGAGAGACGGGCTGCTCATACAAAACGATTTTGCCCGGCACAAACAAACGCCCGAATAACAAGTTTCTTCCAGGCTTGGCGCTCGCCGGTGCCTGGGACAAATGAATCTCTTTGATGCCGTAAAACGCCCGCGCGCCGAAGAATTGCAGAAGTTGCTCGATATCATTCTTGCCCGCCGGGTGGTGCTGGTTTCTTCGCGCACGTTCTACAGTGATGCGCGGCAACCGAGGCTGCGGAATGTCATCTTCGCCTGTATCGTCAAATTCTTCCGCTGCAATTCCCAATTGCTTAAGCAACGCACCAGCGCGCCGAGCCGCACTGATATCGCCGGCACCGCGCGGTTCGCGA
The DNA here is from genome assembly GCA_046328035.1 of Candidatus Obscuribacterales bacterium. Taxonomy (GTDB): domain Bacteria; phylum Cyanobacteriota; class Vampirovibrionia; order Obscuribacterales; family Obscuribacteraceae; genus JBGASG01. The sequence goes on from JAXLXI010000030.1 coordinate 11,441, forward strand.
GGCAGGCGCACCCGACGGGCGGCAATAATTTCTTGTGGTCGCGTGTGTTTGCTTCTGGACAAACTGAATCGGTCCTTCCATGCTCGGAAAACTCAACTATAACAGTTTCGCCAGAACCTCCCCCAGCTTCTCGTGCAAGAGGAAGTGCCCATAGTCAGGCAACGCAATCAGCTGACAGTCCGCCATTTGGTCTGCGTATCGCTGCCCCATCGTGAGCGGGCAGAGATTGTCCTGCATGCCCTGCCAGGCGATCACCTTCGTTTTAATATCAATCAGTTCAAATCCCCACGGCGAGCCCACCGCTTTGTAATCAGCGAGGACGCCGGCCGGTCCTTGTCGCAGGGACTCGCGAAAAAACTTGGCGACGAAGTCGGCCGGCGCCTCGCGAATCACACGACGGTCTCGCTCGCTATGGAGATGGGCGACCAGCCATGCATCGAGCGACCACGGCGGCATATGGCGCACCGTTTGCAAAATCGCCGACAATATCGGTGCCAGCGTCGCATCACATTTAAGTAACAAGCGATCCTCCACCCAGCCGAGTTGCTTGAGCGACAGAGAATCGGCAGGACCCATACCACCGACGGTGCCCACCACCGAGACCAGATGCGGCAGAGCAAAACCGCAAACCAAGGCGTAGGCGCCACCGAGCGACCAACCCAATACCGGGAAGTTGCTTATCGAAAGCTGTTGCGCCAATTCCTCGATGTCGGCAGCAAAGCTACGCAGCGAACGTTCCGGCAAATGATCCGAGAGCCCCATGCCGGGACGATCGACTGCCAGCAAGCGGACTCCCATATCAGTGCAAATCTGATCGGCGAAGGAGATATCGTACCGGCTGGACAGACCGCCATGGCAGTAAATCACCGGCTTGCCGCCGGCGGCGCCGTACTGAGCAAAGCCAAGCCGGCGCCCGTCACTAAGGCGAATTTGCTGACTGTCGAGTGCGCTATTATTCACTGGGACCCATGTGTTTTACGTCACATTCGTCTATTATGCTGCTCGGAAACCTTACTCTCCTGAGACCACCATCATGCAATCAGTCAACGCAACCGCGACCAGCCGTCAAGATATCCTCGATCTGCTTCGTTTGCATGGTCGCGGATCGCTATCGTACTCGGCGCTGCAAGAAGGCATGCTCTGGTATGTCAAGCCGGGCATCGGACTGATTCAATACGAGCAGTTAGAACCCATTTCGCACAGCCCGATCGTGCTCGGCGACCCCATTTGCCAGCCGGAACACGCAGATGAACTGCTGAGCGATTTCATGATCGCGCATCCGGATCCGGCGTTCATTCACATTTCGGCCGAGACAGGCAAAGTGCTCGAGAAGCATGGATTTTACGTGAATGAGATGGGCGTCGAAACTCTAATCGAGATTCAGAACTTTACGCTCAGCGGTTCGAAAAAGGAATTTCTGCGCAGCCAAAAAAATCGCGCCGGAAAAGACGGCGTCGTGGTGCGCGAATTGCAAGAAGCCAACATAAAGGCTGACAAACTGCGCCACATCAGCGAAGAGTGGATGCATCGAAAGGCCAATCACGACCACGAGCTGTCGTTTCTGGTGCGACCGGCCGTCTTCGAAAACGAGCCGGATGTGCGCAAGTTCGTAGCCATGCATCATGAGGAAGTGATTGGGTTTGTCTTTTTCGATCCCATGTATCGCGATGGCAAACCGTACGGCTACATGGCCAACATTTTGCGGACACTCGGTGAACGCTCATACAGCATCACCGATTTCATCATTCTGGAAGCGATGGAGAAATTCAAACGCGAAGGAATGGAGACACTGTCGCTGGGATTCGTGCCTTTCTACGGCGTCGACGACAAGGGCGAGTTTCATTACAGCAAGCCGCTGCACGACATGTTCAAGTACACCTACGAACATGCAAATCACTTATACAGCTTCAAGTCTCTGGCGTTCCATAAAGAACGTTATCGTCCGGATCAGCCCGGGGCCTGCGACGTAAAGGTTTACGCCGGCACCAAACACGTGCTGCCAATGTTCACGCTCTACGGTGTCTTCCGCAAAATGGGAATCCACCCGGTGACGCAAACACTTGAACAGGCAGTGGACTGCACCGAGCAAATGATCAAGAGCGTACCGGAAGAGTTGCACCACCTGATTCAGCACTGGCGAGCGCGTCCTGAACCGGCGGCCAACTCTTGAGGACTGGTAATTTTATCTAGACCTCTTCGTCAAGCTTGTAAAGAGCGGCAATGCGATCGGCTTCGTTACGGTATTGCTCAGCTTGTCCCATATTGCCCTGCTGTTCACAAACCTGAGTCAGCATGACGTAGACAAGTCCTACTTCGCCGCGATTGGCGCCGAAGATTTGCAACCCCTGCTCGAGTGCTTGATTGAGAAGCTTTTCGCATTTAGTAAGTTCGCCTCGGCCCATCAGCCGTCGAATGACAGCCATCAGTTCCTTCCAAGCTTGCAGCTTGTCCATGCAAACGTTGTACATCTCGTCACCTCAGCACACAGAACGGGATACCATTTTTTAGTCTAGCCTGCCTCATGTGAACCTTGCACGACATGGGCGTGAGCTTTGCGCGAGCCTTGCATGATCTTTTGGTGAGCCGAACGTGAGCTTTGTGTGAGCAGTACCCCTTTAATTAATCTGCGATTTGGTCTAAAGTAACCTGCCATGGCATCTTCGGTAACCTGTCATTCCCGTCCTGGAAGCAGCTGATGGCGAAGATTTTACTTGTCGAGGACGATTTGGGCGTTGCGCAGCTGATTGAGTTCACGCTGGAGTCAGAACGTTATGTCATCGACCACTACACCCGCGTCAATGACGCTCTGGCAGCGTTGAAAACTGCTGAGTACGATCTATTGATATTGGATTGGGCATTGCCGGACAACACGGGCGTCGAACTGTGCAAACAGTATCGATCTATGGGCGGCAGCAAGCCGGTTCTCATGCTGACGGCGCGCGAATCCAGTCGAGACAAAGTAGCAGGATTGAATGCCGGCGCCGACGACTATGTGGTAAAGCCATTCGATCCCGATGAGCTGGTGGCACGCGCCAAAGCACTCTTGCGCCGCCCGCCGGTGATCGCCGGTTCGATACTCAAAGTTTCCTCCATCGAAATGGACACCAGCAACTTCACGGTCAAACTGGCGGGACAGTCAATCTCTCTCTTGCCCAAAGAATTTGCTATCCTGCAACTGTTGATGGAACATCCAGACCGTTACTTCACGGCCGAAGCGATTCTCGCTCGCGTCTGGCGCTCCGATTTACCGGTATCTACCGACAGCGTTCGTACGCAAATGAAGACCCTGCGGAAGAAGCTGGGCGGTACTGACGACGGTTCGGTGATCGAAAACACCCGCGGGCTCGGGTACAAAATCAAAACCGAATGAAGTGAACGGCTCCAGACTTCTCAATTTCAAAACCTTGATCCTGGCAACACTGGCTGCCGTTTTGATCGTGATTTTGGTGGCGGGTTTCATCGCCCACGACAATGTGTTGAGACTTACCCAGGATCTCGATGCCATCAGCCGTGAGACTAATACCCCAGATGTCGTCTTGCGCGTAAACAAGATGCGCGCTCACTTTCATTCTTCGTATGCGACACTACTGGCGACATCAGCCACCGTCATGGCACTGTTTTCAATTGTGGTGCTGCTCGTCAATGCCAGTGTGGTGACACGTCAGCGAGAAGAAATCGCTCAAGACGTGGTGCTCCGCGTTTCGAAAGTATTGGCCGGCAACTTGAACTTCGACGAAGCAGTTAGCGAGTCGCTGCGGGTGATGTGCGAACACCTGCGGTGCCAGGTCGGTGCGTTCTGGACGCTCGATGAGAAAACACACCTGTATGCGTGCCGCAATTTCTACTCAACTGCAGGCTTTCCAGAATTTGAAAAAGTCACGCGCGAGGGACAACTGGCAAAAGGACGGGGGCTACCGGGTCGTGTCTGGCAGCAATGCATTCCCGTGTGGATCTCCGATCTCTCCACCGACACCAATTTCCCGCGAGTGATCGAGGCCAGTCGAGACGGATTGCGTTCCGGTTTCGCATTTCCGATGACGGCCGGTGGCCGGATTCTGGGAGTGTTCGAGTTTTTCACCACCGGCATTGTGCGCGAGAACAAAGACTTCCTGAGCGCATTTGCCATTGTCGGCAATGAACTGGGTCAATCATTCGAAAGACAACGCGTAGAAAGCGAGTTGCATACATCAGAGCGGCGCTTTCGCGAATTTGCCAGCGTCGTCGATGAGTGTTTCTTCGTCAGCTCACCGACTTTGACCGAGCATTACTATGTCAGCCCCGGTTACGAGAAGATCTGGGGGTATCCGGTCGAAGATGCCTATCGCGATCCTACTCAGTGGGCGCAATCTATTTTGCCAGAACACAAACATCGAGTCGTTGACTATGTGCAGCGGTTGGGCAATGTGGAACGGCCGGAGACTGAAATCGAGTATCCTATCTACAGACGGGACGGCAGCATCGCCTGGCTTTCGGCGCGTGTTTTTCGCATTCAGCAGGAAGACGGCGGCTGGCACAGCTGTGGCACCGTCCGCGATATCACAGCACGCAGGCAGTTGGAGCAGCGCGTCAGCGAGTTTTACACGATGGTGTCTCACGAGCTGCGCACACCACTTACCTCTATAAAGGGTTCTCTGCTGCTTCTCGAACGGGGCAAAGCAGGAACACTCTCGGATCGAGCGTCCGAGTTGATTCATCTGAGCCGGCGCGAATGCGATCGCGTCATTCGCCTGGTCAATGACATGCTGGACATGAAGAAGATCGAGGCTGGCAAGCTGATGCTCGTTCGCCAGGTAGTCGATCCGGCGGCTGTGCTATCACAAACGCTGCAGGTGATGGCGCCCCTGGCAGCAGAGCGCAAGGTGCATCTGAAGCAGGATGTCCAGACCGGTGATGCCGTTTACGCCGACAAAGATCTGATTGTTCAAGTGATTACGAACCTGATTGCCAATGCCACCAAATTCTCACCGGAAGACGGCGATATTCTGGTGTCAGCTGATGCTGTTGAGGAAAGTATACGCTTTTCGGTGAAAGACGCAGGCCCGGGAATTGATAAGGTCGACCAGGAGCACTTGTTCAAGGCGTTCTCGCAGATTCCAGGGCTGGACGGGACGGCGCCGGAGGGTTCGGGATTGGGGCTGGCAATCTGCAAAGGCATTGTCGACGCGCACGGCGGCAAGATCGGCGTAGACAGCGAGGCGGGGCAGGGCGCGACGTTCTGGTTCGAACTGGCGAGAGCTACACCTGAACAACTCTCTCCCGACAGCAGCACGTTCGAAGAATTGCCGGAAGCTTCGAGTTAGCATGACTGACGAACTGGATGATCTGATGCAGCGGCTGGCTGCCAATCAGTTCAGAGCAAAGTTCAAACTGGAAAGTAAGGATCATCTATACTTGAAGGAAAAGGGCATGGACACCGTGCTCGAGCATGGCAGAGATTTTCTGAAGAAACGGCTGGCGCCGGCCAACCCGGTCAAAGACGGCAAGCAGACACCCTGGCGCGGGCACCCGATATTTGTAGCTCAGCATGCGACCGGAACTTGCTGCCGCAGCTGTCTCGGCAAGTGGCACCAGATTGACAAAGGACGAGAGTTGACCGATGAGGAGGTCACCTACATACTCGCAGTGCTGGAGCGCTGGCTGTCTAGATTTGTCTTATAATGAACCGTTCCGGCAATGGAGTAGGGCTGTGGTCAAGAACTGGAAAGCGACGCTGCTTTCGATTGCTATCGGATCGGGGACGGTGCTTGCATCTGAGCCATGCACGGCCGCCGGCAGCTACAATTCGCCGAAGCAGGACAAGTCAGCGGCAAAGACCGAATCGTCTGCAAAGGATGCGCAAGAAGATGCAGTGCGCTCCGTGTTATTGGAACTTTCCAAAGCAATTGCCGCAGGCGATGCCGAAAAGACGGCAGGGCTCTGGGCAGACGACGCCGTCTTTATCGACGAAGCCGGGGACGAGTCGCGCGGGCGAGCCGCCTTGCTCGAGCGTTTTACACATGGATTCAAACAACGAGATCCGTCGTCGATCGGTTTGCATCCAGAGCACATTAATCTACCCGCCGACAACGTTGCCATGGTGGTCGGCTCGGTGACCAGTAAAACCAGCGGCGTCGAATTGCCGGCGGCGCGGTTTTCGATGGTGCTCGTGAAACAGAAAACCGGATGGCTGATTAATCAAGTCAGCGAGACGGTCATTCAAGAAGTGGGTGCCGCCGATCATTTGCAAGAGCTGCAGTGGCTGATCGGCAAATGGCAGGTCAGCAAAACCGACAACGCTGCAATTCTGGAAACGACCTGGGCACCGGGACGCACTTTCATTCACTCGCGCTGCACATTCAATAGAGGCGGCGCTCAACAAGTGGACAACCAGGTGATTGGCTGGGATCCGCGCAGCAAGACATTCGTGTCCTGGCACTTCGACCAAAATGGCGGCTTCGGATATGGAAAGTGGAACCATAAACCAGACGGTTGGCAAATCGATTTTGCGGGCGTAGGGGGAGACGGCAGCAGCACGCGTGCCACCAACATCTTCACGATGAAGGGACCTGACGAGTTTGTCTGGCAATCGATCGATCAAACCTCCGACGGCAACGCAGTAGCAGACTGCCCGGCGCTGACACTGCAAAGAGTGAAACCGTGATTACACGTTTAGCGATTGCTTCGATAATCGCGTGGCAGTTCGCTGCCGCGGACTGTGCTGCGCAGAATTATTTCAACGGCGGTTTCTCAGGACTGGCTCAACCGCAGTATCAACAACGTCCGCCCCAGCAGTACCAACAGCAACAGCCCCAGCAATATCGGCAAGCACCGCAGCGCGCGGGCACCAGCACGATGGCTGGACTGGAGAATGTACTCAATCAGGTCGATAACTCCAATTGGAACAATGTTCCAATCAGCGGCAATCGACAGCCGCAGCCGCAAATGCAAGCTCAATCGATGATGGGCGCAGCGCCCGCCATGTCCGGCGCCGGCGGCGGTGGCGGTGGCGGAATGTTTCCCAAAATGAGTCGCCGCGAAATGACGCGCATCTTTTTCGAGGGCGGCAGCCCCATGGGAATGGGCATGGGAATGGGCGGTGGTGGTGGTGGTGGTGGTGCGGCGCCCCCGCAAAACAATTCGCAGGCGACGAGCACTGCATACTCCAACTATCAAACTGCCTGCAACGAAGAGACCAAGTCGCGCAACTACGCAAACACCGCACGATACGACGGCAGCGAATGGAACAGAAAAAATGCTGCCGAGCAAGCATATTACGCGGCCAATAACGCTAACTACGCCGCGCAACGAGCCGAGTCAGCCGCCTACAACGGCGGTTCCGATGCGCAAGGCTATGCGAGACTCGCCAGGGCGGCAGCCAATCGCGCGCGCGAAAACGCCAATCGCGCCCGCTACAATGCTGACACCATTCGGTAAGTTTCGTCAGCGGCTTACGCGTTCAAACTGCTGTTTAAATCGAGACATCAAATCCGGCAGTTTGGCCTTCAAGTCGTTCGCAATGGGAATCTGCAATAGAATTGCAGTAACCCCAGAGCCCTCGATCACAAAACGCATTTCGATCTGTCCTTCGCCGAGCGGAGTCAGAAAGTGGTGAAAAATCAGGCGCATACCTAGAGTCGAGAATTCGTCCGAGTACGACCGCGGTGCATCAAAACTGGTGACCTTCAGCTCGTATTGCTGACCGGTGGTGACAACCAACTTGCCGACACTGCCAAGTTGCAGTGGTCCATCGAATTGCAGCCAGCTCCGCGATACTGCGACCGACTACTTTGTCTTTTTGGTCGTGGTGGTTTTGGTCGATGTCGCTTTGGTTGTAGTCTTTGCAGTAGTCTTCGCGGCCGGTGCTTTGGCTGCCGGAGCAGTGGTGGTTGTCGTGCTTGTAGTTGTGGTGGTGGCAGGTTTAGCCGCTGGTGCCGGCGTGCTGCCGGCGCGACTGAATTCCATATTGAACTTGGTGAATTGCTTATCGAGATCGTCTACGCCGGGTTGAACATACCCTTCTTTTTCGCACTTCGCGTCCAGTTCACCGAGCCGCACCAGTTCGGCGCTGAATTGATCAGCTTGAGCTTGCGTCAACCAACCCTTGGTCAAGCCCATCTGAATCTGGTCTTTGTAGGTTCTGATGCGTTCTTTGTACTTGGGGGCAAACTTGTTGGCACCCTTGAAACCAACGCCGCTGGACGAGTACGTCGTTTCATCCGCCGATGCCGGAACCAGAGCGACAGCTCCGAACACGAGAACGGACAAAGCGGACACGACCGAGGTTTCCAAAACAAGTTTCTTCATGACATGCCTCTTATTCGACTGAGCTTCGTCATTATAGTTGGATACCGAAGGTACGACTCATGGACAATAAACTGGCACTGAAGGTATTTGGCGGCGGCTGGCTGATCCCGATTGCGGTCGGCGGCATGATGTTTGCGGCAGCTGGAACGCTCAACTATTGGCAGGGTTGGTTGGCGCTGGTGGTGTTTTGCGTTTGCTCGTTTCTGAACACGGTCAGTCTGTTCAAACGAGATCCCGCACTTCTGGCTCGCCGACTCAAGGCTGGTCCCGCAGCTGAAAAGCGGGTCTCGCAGAAGATCATTATGTGCTTGACGTTTGGCATGTTCATTGGCATGTTCGTTGTGGCAGGCTTTGATTACAGGTTTGGCTGGTCGCAGATGGCGCCTGTCGTGGTGGTCATTGGCGACTGTATGATCGCGCTCGGCTATGTGATCTTCGAGTACGTCTTCCGCGAAAACACATTTGCCGCGGCCAACATCAATGTCGAGTCGAACCAGAAGGTGATCTCTTCCGGCCCATACGGCATAGTGCGACACCCCATGTACTTTGGTGCATTGATTCTGATCGTCGGACTGTCGCTCGCCCTGGGCAGCTGGTGGTGCCTGGCGTTGGGGCTGGTAATGTTGCCGATACTGATCTGGCGCATCTTCGATGAAGAACGCCTCTTGGCTGACGAACTGCCCGGCTACCGCGAGTACTGCTCCAGCGTGAAGTATCGCCTCATTCCTGGCGTGTTCTAGATTCACGCAGGCGACGCACTGCGCGCACATTGACAAGCGCCCACCGATCCCCCCTTTGCATATCCGATCGGCTGCACACCTGATAAACTTGTGTGCTTCCAAGAAGGTGGGACAAACCATGAGCACGATGAAAGCGCACGAAATTGATTACGCGGTGCTGGGCGACGATATCCAGGCTGTAGAGATCGAACTGGATCCCGGTGAGACAGTAATCGCAGAAGCTGGCGCGATGAATTACATGGAAGAAGGCATCACCTTCGAGTCCAAGATGGGTGACGGCACTGATGCCAACGCCGGCATGATGAACAAGTTGTTTGGCGCCGGCAAGCGATTGATGGCTGGTGAGTCGATGATGATTACTCACTTCACCAACTCCGGCGTCGGCAAGCAAAAGGTTTGCTTCGCCGCGCCTTATCCCGGCAAAATCATTCCGCTCAATCTCGCCGAACTCGGCGGCACGGTGCTTTGCCAACGCGATGGTTTCTTGTGCGCGGCATTCGGCACCAAGCTGGACATTGCATTCACACAAAAGATGGGCGCCGGCTTCTTTGGCGGCGAAGGTTTCATTCTGCAGAAACTGAGCGGTGACGGCCTCTGTTTCGTTCACGCCTGCGGCACGATCATCAAGCGTGAATTGCGTGGAGAAACGCTGCGCGTCGACACGGGCTGCCTGGTTGCCTTTACACCCGGTATCGATTACAGCATCCAACGCGCCGGCAATCTCAAGTCGATGATTTTCGGCGGCGAAGGTTTATTCCTGGCGACCTTGAGAGGAACAGGAACAGTGTGGCTGCAAAGCCTGCCGTTCTCGCGTCTCGCTAACCGCATCATTGAGAATGCGCCGGTCCGCGGCGGTTCGTCGGCAGAACAGTCCGGCGGCGTGCTTGGCGCCATCGGCAACATGTTCGAAACGTAATTGATTGATTGCCCGGTGCCGGACAAGCTGAACGCACGAGCCCTAGCCAAACACCGGAAGCGATTTCTGCGTTTCTTCCCGAAAGCTTTTCGCGACCAGCGATATCTCGATTGGGAACACGACTACAAATGGCGCTCGCATTTGCTCTGGAATGAGCTGCTCGACGAAGAGGAGTTCAAGCGACTGCTGCGCCTCGGGCAGTACTCGGAGATTGCGGCGCGCGCCCTGCGTGTCGAGCAGAAGACAGTGCCGCCGTTTCTCTTTTCATTCGAGAAGATGGCGCTGCGCGATGCGCTGCACACCGAATATGGTGCCCAGGTATTCGCTGATGCGTTGTTCGAGTTGCTGCACGGCAAGGGAGATTTACGCAGCCGCTTTGTTCAATGGATCATTGCCGTCGGCGATTTGCCGCGCAAGAAGTCGCGCGTTCTGTCGTGGCCCAATCTGACCTTCTTTCCCTTCATTGCTCAACCGAACAAATACATCATCATGAAACCCTCGGCGATGCGGGTCGCGGCGACAGAACTCGGTTATGACCTCGAGTATTCATCAAAGCCGTCCTTCACCACCTACAAAAGACTCTTGGACCTGGCGGATCTTGTGCGCGAAGGAATAGCCGATTTGAAACCGCGCAACTATCACGATCTACAAACATTTCTCTACGTAATCGGATCCGCCGAATACGAGCAAATAGAGGCGGATCAATTGTAGCCACTTGATGATAAACTCAAGAGCCACGCAAACGACAGGTGATTGAAATGAAGTTGCGATTGATTTCGATTTCACTGGTATCCGCACTCTTAGCTACTGCACATTGCAACTCTACCTGCGCCGACAACGCATCTGCCACCACCACCGAACTGGATAAAAAGGTGGAAGCCGTCGTTGCAGACAATTTCAAAAAACTCGGCGACCTGCCCAAACCAGGGCCGGTATTTCCGTGGAGTTCACGCGCGACACCAGTCTTCCCCGATGCATGGCCGCCGGTCAAGGGGATGAAGCTTGCCTCTTACGGATTTTGCTGGGCGGAGAACTCACCACATTCGGAACACCAGAGCAGCCCATTTTTGATTGTGCGCGTCGATCCAACCAAGTCGAATGCCCTCTCCACAGAGTCGGTAAAGTTCAATCCCAAGGACTTCGGTACTCTGGGTTTCGGGCCGATAACAAAAGCCGAACTAGATAGATATCTCGCCGATAAACAAACTGTGGTGCAGCTATTTACGGATGTTTCCCAAGGCAAGAAAGAGCCTACCGCAGCAGATTTGGCGGTGGTTAAGCGATACTACAAATCGTGGGCGTCGAACAACAGCGTAATCAACGCGCGACTGGCGCCATATCAAAAGAATTTCTTCGCGTGGTTGCAAGAGAAGCCATGAAGAAACAAGGATTAGTTGCTCTGAATTCTCTGCTTATCTTGTCGTTGTGCGCCTGCTCCGGTGGTGGCAAAGGCATGGGCGGTGGGGGAACTCAGTCGTACAAACATCTCTACCGCGACGACACCGGTCACATGTATGCAGTTTTCGACCGGGCATACCAGGCGACTTACAAGACGACCGGTGGATTCGCATATGACACGGAAAAGATATTTCGCGATGGTGCCGGTCATGTCAGATCAGAGACTTCGGGCTTGGAACCGACCGCTATTCAAGTTCTCGATCTAAACAAAAATCAGTTTACGATCTGGTCGCCGGCCGGCAAGCAAGTCTACATTCAGCGCAAAGCGATGCCCCTGGATCCGCTGGTGATACGTATCAACATGGAGAATCTGCCGCGCGACCAAGGCGCGATCGGAGAAAAAGTGATCGACGGACACAAGTGCCATGGATATAAAAAAGACGGCACCGAAATTTGGTACGACGACGACTTCAATTGCCCGGTAAAGATGACCAATGGCACCGCCGAATTGAAACTCGTCGAATTCAGCGACAAAACGCCGGATCCATCGCTATTCGAGCCGCCGCCCGGTTATACACGCACCAAGCAGTCTTCGAACTTCTTCAACTGAACCTGGTCAATCCAACTGCTCCAGATCCAGCTTCAGCCAAGCCGCGGTTTCATAACGGTCTTTCAGGTCAAGTTTGGTGGCGCGCTCGATGATGGCGTTTACTTGATCGGAAACATGCTCGGCCTTCTGTTTAGGCGACGAACAACTGATTGGTTTAGGAGTGCTGCCTGTGAGCAAGAAATACATGGTGGCACCGAGCGCATAAAGGTCGCTCTGCACCGTCACCTCTTCACGAAATTGTTCAGGTGGAGTGAAGCACTGCTTCGCGCAGGAGTCGGTGGTTTGCCGCCCATCCTGACGCACTGCCAGACTGAAGTCGATCAGTTTTACGTCTCCATCATCAGTGATGAGGATATTCTCTGGCGTGATATCGCGGTGCACGATCGGCGGAACGCCGCCATGCAAGTATTCGAGAACAGTACAGATGGACTTGCCGATGCGAACGACCTCGGCTTCGCTTAGCGGTCCTTTGTTCTGCACAAGCTGCCGCAACGACTGTCCATTGATATGCTCGAGCACGACATAAACTCGCCCCTGCTCGAAAAAGAAATCCTGCAGTTTGACAATGCCAGGATGATCGAGCTGCGAAAGCAGACTGACCTCGGCTTCGAACTCCCGGGCCGATTCGACCAGCGCCGCCGACTCAGCCGACGTCGAGAGGATGAATTCCTTGAGCACGACGCGCTCGCCCGCAGCGTTCGTAGCTGTGTAGGTTGTCGCTTGTCCGCCGGATGAAATGCGGTCCTCGACTTTATAATTGCCATCCTTCAAAGAGTCCCCCGGATTGAGAGCCGTTTTCCGTCTCGCCCGGTTTTTGGAGGTCAGCATGTCAAACCACAACTGTGTATAACGGTTGTCGCGCAACACCGTGGAACCAATCAGCTGCTCCTCCGCAGCTTCCTGGATAATCACGTGCGGTGCCCATTTTTTCACGGCATAGAACAATCGAGCGCGTTGCTCGCGGTTCAGGTCGTTGAGGTTAACCTTGATGTTGCGTCGATGGTCGCTGCCGGTGGCAGCAGCACTGAATACAAGGAAACGGCTATCCGAATTCATTCGCACAGACACGCCGTCGACTAAAGCCGCAACCTTATTGAGCAACTTGTACGTCAAAGACTCTTTTCTAAATGCCGCTTCCGGCAGTGGGTAGAGTCGCGTAAATCCTTCATCGAGTTTGCGCAGGCTCAGTATCTCGTGCCACCGCAGCTCATCTGGTCCAGCTCCATTGCCAAAGCCGTTCATGGTCAAGACACTTCTGAACCAGCCTTTAAACGATCTGCGCCTGACACCACGGCTGGTGAACTCCACCTCATGCTCGTCAGTGAGAAACTCAAGCGGAAACTGGAACCAGGCTCTAAAAAACAACAGGCACAATGCACCAGCCAGGCTCACCAGATAGAAGTGCACGAAGAAGACCGAAGCGTTGGTCGGCTCGACCCCAAAGTTACGCAGCCATGGCCAGTAGCCGCTATAACCCGTAACTACTGTGCCGTAGTTGTTATCGGTGGGATCTATGGTCACGATGTTCTGCACACCCTGTTGCGGGACCGTATTGAGATGCGGGTCTGGCGCGCCGAGCGGCAACGCTCTAGTTGCTGGCAACACCGTCGCCGCCGGCTCTTGCGTCGACGAGGGAGAAGGAGAACTGGATCGCAAACGACCGGAGGGCTTTTCACCGACCCACAGGTTTGGCCGCTCGACACTCGGCATCGTCGGATACGGCTGCTCACTGAGAAACACACCCGACTTCAGGGTCTGTTCAACGCCGAGCCGCTCGTAAATTCCGTAGCTAAAAAACGCCGGGATACCCAACGCAAAAAACAAGAACACAACCGGCGCGAATGCCCGTGACGAATAGAAGTTCGTTTCAGAATTGAAGTTGTTCGCCTTGCGATTTTGCACATAGACGAAACCTTCCTGATCTGCCGGCAGAGATGGTTCGCACTCTGGAAGCAGTCCTTTGAACCAATGCACGGCCATCCAAGTCAGCGAAAACGGAATACAACACAGGTAAAGCCAGAACAACATGAACGGCAGTCCCTGATCTGCACCTTCGTTCAGTTCGCGCACGAATTCCGACTGACGCACTCGCTTCGGAACTGACAGGGCAAGCGTGGTCTTCCATGCCGGTGGCAAACGCTTGAAGCTCCAGACAGAAATCGGCTTAGCCAAAATGATAAACATCCACAGCAACAGCATCTTCGGTGCTATGGCAATGGCACCGAGAACCACCATCGGAGTGCGCATCGTCCAGAACCAGCCCAGGCACCGCTTCACGTGATCGAAGCACTCTTGCGTCAGGCACTCCCGCAGATTGCGATAGAAGGGCATGCCGGACTCCCGGCGTTCCTTCCAGCCGGAGATCAGCAGAGGAATTAGTTGGATAATCTGCACGAAGAAAGCCAGCGGTCCCCATGCTTCCACATCTGTAATGGTTGCCCAAGCCATCCTGGGCTGCCGCGATTGCGCAGGCGGAGCCGGTGCCGCGACCAGATCCGGTTCCGGTACCGCGACCAGATCCGGTTCCGGTACCGCCACTAGTTCTGGTGGCTCATCCACCACCAACTTTACGGCGGAATCAGCGCGCACATCATCCACAATAAGTGACTGAGCTTTTTTCTTCCGCTTCCGCGTAGTCGATCTGGTGCTCATGCATTCACCGCCTGTTTCCGTTTCGGTTTCGGCAACTTGATACGCTTGCCACCATCGATTTCGTTCAGGCGTTGCAAAATCTGTTCGAACGACTGCGGTCGGTCATCCTGATCGAAGGCGGTACAGTCCCTGATCAGTCGATCAATCTCTTCCGAGCAATCCATATCTTTGGCAGGAGACGACTGGCTCAATGCACGGGGGTCGCGTCCGGTCAGCAGAAAATACAATGTGCCACCAAAGCTGTAGATATCGCTGCGCGTGGTGGCTTCTCCCCGCAGCTGTTCGGGCGGAATGTAGCAATGCTTCCCGATCATGGTGCCGGTTATGCCGTCGAGAAACTCCCGCGCCGCACCAAAATCGATCAATCGCAGTTGCCCGTCCTCACCGGCGATCACGTTATCGGGAGTGAGGTCTCTGTGCAACACGGCAGGGTCTCGACCATGGAGATAAATCATGATCTCGCACAGTTGTTTCGCCCAGGCGACCATCAGCCTCTCCGGGCGGGGACCATGCTCGTTGACCGTGGCGCGCAAGTCGTTGCCCACCCGGTGCTCGATGACGAGGAAAGTCGATTCGTCAACCGAGAACGAGTCCAGAACCTTCGCAATGCCGGGATGATCCAGGTGCGAGAGAAGTTCGTACTCTCGCTTGAGAATTTTGGCCAGCGCCTTTGTTTCTTGGGAATCATCGGCGAGATAGAAGTGTTTAACTATCACCATTCGTCCCTGCTCGTCTCGCGCCAGATAGACAGCACACAACGGCTTGCTAGCCAGTTGCTTGATCACTCGCGTTTTGGAACCCGGCAAGAATTCTCCGGGAGCCACCGGCACAAATATCGTTGCCTTGAATTCCTGCACCGGTATCGCGGCGACAGCGGTGTGCAGCTTGCCGTCAGATGCGGACTTCTCGCTATCAGCATCGACGAGTTCCTGGCAAATCTCAAATACTTCCGGATCGACGTTACATGCAACAGCATGTTGATCGATTGCATCCAGGAGGACTCGCAAATCCTGAGCCGACACTTGCGAGCTGTCGAATACGATCTGACCACCGCTTCGAAATGACAAACAAAACTTTGCCCGCAGCGGGCGATTGGGCTTGGGCTTGAGTCTCTTGACGGTCATATTCTTCAGATCGCTCCAGAGCCTGAATTGCCGGCCCCATAGCGCCAGGTATGGTCCGTGAGCGAACAGAATGCCATCGGCGTTGAGCGTGAACTGCCTCGGTTTGGCGCACGGCAAAAATACGGCCGCTGTGACTGCAACTGGAGCTGTAGCGTAGAGGGCAACAACAGCACCCAGAAAAATTCTCAAGTTTGGCTGAAAAAGCCAATTCGGTCCATCGGTCGCCGGCAGAATTCCGGCCTCTACAACTGAAGCCATCATCCAGCCTTCAATCGCGTACCCGAGCGGACCGCCGCAAAATCCGAATAACCAGAAGAGTGCTGCGAAGCAAAAGACGAGCCAGCCCAGTGTTCTGAGCGCGTTGTTCCATACCGGATGGGACTCTCTGAAATTCAGTGCGCGCGTGGGCAACCTCAACGCTTCAAGAAAGCTCTCGACGATGTTCTGCAACGACTTAGGTGACACCACCCGCCAGCAAAACGAAGTAAGAAGCGCGTTCAGTTTAAGAACAGGCTGCAGGAGCAACAGTAGAGCAAGCACAGACATTGCGCCCACAACGAAAACATCGAAGTGATTCACGAACGTCATGTCGTTGAAGATTCCAGACGGATCAACGGCCTCAAGCATCGGTGGCTGGGAAGCACCCACCCCGAAATCTGCTGGCGGAAAGGGCGAGGGAATCGCAGACACCTCGTGCCCATTGGCAAAACCAAAAAAATTGGCATCCTTGGCTGATGCCAGCAGCCAATTTGACAGCATGTAAGCGGGACCAAGTTTGTTCAGCGTTATCGAAAGGATGGATGCAACGAAACTGGAGAGAAACACAAAGTGGGTAAGTCCGGACCATGTTTGCCTTTGTGCAATCAGGTCCGGATCTTTGCTAGTTGCTTTCAGCCGAGACCGAGTGAATATCGAGACTAAGCAGGCGGCAGCATATATAAGGATCGGGCTGGATAGAAACCACAGCGGTGCGAACGCTCCCACCCCACCGATCAGAGCGTTGGTCAGCGAGAGGGGTCGACCGTAATCCATGCGGAAGAGGTTGGCGCCGCAAGCGGCTTCCAAAATGGTCCTCATGCCCCATAGCCAGAACAGCAAAAAGCCCAGCCTCTGCACCTTTCGCGTCTTAACGAACGCTTTGAGCAGGGTTGAAACCTCATTAGCAGGCGTTTTTATCAGTTCTGCGATCACTGGAGCGCAAACCCAAAGTATCGCCAGGTAGGTGCCACAAGTGAGCATCCAGCCCGACAGAAAACAGTCGGCAGCGACGAACGCAATAATAAACAGGGCTTCGGAGTAGCGCGTGAAAACGCGCTGGCAGGCGAGCCCAACGTTATTCATAGAGGTAGGTAGTAATTAAACGAGCGCGTAGTTTCTCGACATAAGTATAGATGAGCCCCGAAGGTTGTCAACAGGAGTTAACCCTAGTTATCCGCCGCAGGGGCTGCCCAAAGCTAAAGCGATATCGTTTCAGCTCGGACGAAACTGGAAAGCCAAAGCGATATCGCTTCAGTTCGGACGAAACTAGAAAGCTAAAGCGATATCGCTTCAGTTCGGACGAAACTGGAAAGCCAAAGCGACATCGCTTCAGTTCGGGTGAAACTGGAAAGCTAAAGCGATATCGCTTCAGTTCGGACGAAACTGGAAAGCTAAAGCGATATCGCTTCAGTTCGGATGGGGATGACAGGATGTGCGGTCACTTTACGAATAGTTGGCAGAAGGCGGTGAAGGGAGTGACTTGGGAGGAAACGTGAATCGGCGCCGTGACAACTGCGTCTCTTGACCACGCGGACGACTTCATAATGCGCCCGTATGAGTCGACTATGAATGAGGGTCCAGTTTCGCAAGAGTAAACAAAGGGACGCTCGTTTTCGACGGCGCGCATGACGGAGACCGCAGCGACCAGTTCGCCAAGCGATGAGCCCTCGAACCAGGTTAGGTTGCTGAGATTTGCGGTCATGCTTGTTTCTTTTGAAACAGAACTGGCGCACAAGAATGGATCGAAACTTTCACCACATATGATGGCAGCCACCGAGCCGCTACGGGTTCGTAATCCAGTGGCCGTGGTTCCGCGCAGGATTTGTGGGCGACGGCGGGTATACCATCCTTCTTTCAGGTTAGCCGGCAAACATCTGATTACTAGCGGTTCGAATTCGCCAAAGGGAATGAGATAGCGTTTGCGGTAACCATCGCGATGCAATCCATCCTCGGGTGAAACACTGAACGCCGCGTTATATGTTCGCCCTTGTCCGGCTTGTTCCCAGGCGCCGACAATCAAGTCGCAGCGGCTCGCACGAGCCGTTTCTTCCAGATCGCTGCACAGGGCTCGCGTTGAAAGCGCCGACGCAGGCAGCAGTGTTTCCGTGAAGACAACAACTCCTTCGGGACACTTGCGAACTTCGCCACGGCAATAGTTCCAGATCTCGCTTGCCGTGAGAGCGCGCTTGCATTTCTCATTGTTGTAGATGCGCGTGAAGTTGCCCTGCACAACCGAGACATTGGTCTGAGTGGCGGGACTATCCGCATGATGCCTCGATTCGAGACGCCACCATCCCCAGATTGTGGTGGCAAGCACCACTGCCGAAGTTGCGGACAACAACGTCAACGACCATTTTCGGCTGACGAAAGCCGCCGCCGGAAAAACACCTCGACGCCCCGCGGTTGCCACCACTACGGCCGCCAACGCCACATTGATTGAGACGATCAATAGCTCCAGTCCGATGCCACCGATTATGCTGGCAATTTGAATGATCCAGGTTTGCTGGTACTGCGAGTATTCAAGAACGGACATGGGCATGAGAAGCAAGTCTGGTTGGTTGTACAAGATGTGGGTGATGAACACCCACGCAAACGGCAGTGCCACCATCAGCTTGATGTGCCCGAAACGGTTGCTGTCGGTGACGAACTTAGTCAGGCAGGAAAACATTGTGAAGGCGCTGCCCTGCAATAAGCCCGCCAGCAGCCAGACAGCGATGCCCAGGAGCTGCAAGGCTTCGGTGGCTTCAGACTTGAACCACCACGGTGGATTCAAATGAAGAAACCAGTTGAGCGCCATCAAATTGTAGGATGCTCCAAACAAAAATCCGCGCGCGGCAGCCTGAGACATTCGGCGACTGGAAATGCTCAGCAGAAGCAGAGGCACCAGCCCAACCCAGGCGAGGATCCAGACACCGAATTCCGGCTGAGACAATCCGAGCAGTGCACCGAAGACTATCGAAGATAGAGTCCACGCCAGATCCTCACCGGATGAGAAGACGCGTCCACCAAACTTCGGCAGGAGGGCTGCTCGCTCCGCCAAGGGAACGGCGGAAGCAGTTGGGGCTGTTGTTGATATTGTTTGCGACACGGCGAAAAACCTGGAACCTCACAGAGCCATCTTAGCCACCATTTCCAGAGAAGCCGGGTACCCGCTGACAGTTTCGAGACTGTCACGTGGGCATAATGTTTGCATGGAAGGTGAATTATTCGCGAGCGACGAGTTCAAGCGCGATTACAAGAATTACCTGGACGAATGGCTAACGCTAGGGCAGCCATCGGATGAGTATTACCTGGAGCGGGTGAGAGACGGGATCATCTCACTCTACTCACAACTGGACATTGAGCACGTTCAGTTGATCGTCTGCTCTGGCCCTTTGCAGTTCACTGTATTTCCAGCCTTGGTCGAGATGATGCTCAAGCTAGGTCCAGAGAAGGCGGCGCAATTCAAATTTGAACGACTCGATCTGGAAACACCTGACGTTCGCCAGGAGTGGAGCGGTTTCTGGCAGGATGCTCTGGAACAGATTGATTGGGACGTTGCGCAGAATGCAAAACCGGAGTTAGGTGCACTGCTCGACTCGCGCGTTGAACAAGCAGTGATTAAGCCGCTGATATCACGATTGATCGCGGAAGTCGACGTTGATCTAGAGACTGAAGATCATCAAGAACTGCAAAAGCGATTTCAAGCCAGCCTGCACATGATGTGCCGACGTTTTAAAAGCGCGATGGTGTTTAACCGCGCCAATCGAGGTCCGCTCTGGCTCGCCTTGATCAGACGCATTCCACTTCAGTACCGCAGTCTACTCGGGAAGGAAGTCGATGATCCGCCAAAAGCCGTTCGCACTCGAACCGGACAGTTGGTGCATCGCCCGGAACCACCTCTGCATCCAAACAAGCTGCATGGACACCTGACGGGAAGTTTCGATTGGACATGGCTGTCCAGCATCGATTTCGCGAAGACTTATCTGCGCTGCAGAATTCCCGACGAGTTGAGCACTAAAGTCGATATGTGGTGGCATTTGGTTTCCGGTGCGATCGGTTATCTCTTCTTTGAGAATTGCTGCTTCATTTATCTGCGTCCACTGGAGGCTCACTTCGATCAGGACGGCCGACTGCATCACGAGAGCCGAGCAGCAGCCGAATTTGCTGACGGCAGCAAGTTCTTCTTCTGGCACGGCGTCGAGGTGGATGACTACATCATCACAAATCCCGAGCGCCTCAAAGTAAAGCTAATCGAGAGAGAGCGTAATATTGAAACACGCCGAGTCATGATCGAGCGATTTGGTTTCGAGAATTTCGTTCGGCTCGCAGTCATGAGAAAGATCCACTCGGACGAATACGGCTCGCTGTACCGAAAAGAATTGCGGCATGACGAACCGCTTTTGATCGTGAGAGTGACGAATGCGACGCCGGAAGCAGACGGCACCTTCAAAGATTATTTTCTGCGTGTGCCACCACATATTGAAACTGCAAAAGAAGCAGTTGCATGGACGTTCGGATTAACAGAACGCGAATACGCACCGGAACAGGAATCGTAGCGCTCGCCACGCGGCGCTCCTCTTTTAAACCGCCTTGCGCGCGCTGGCGCGGCTGGCAGAACGGGTGCAGACTAGGATATACTGTTGGCTTCTGTAGCCGCGTGACGGCACATTGGTTATGTAGAGGAAAGTCGAAGTATGAAAGCCATGAAGGTGATTTCTACGCTGGTCGCATTGCTGTTCGGCAGCCAGGTTCCCGCGTTTTCCCAATCTAATTCAGCAACTGTCAGGCTGGACTCACTACCTAACTCGGGGACCTATTTCATCGTCAACAGCGACACTCATGAGGCACTGCAACCGGGACAACCGTCGCTTGGACAGAATGTGTTTCTGTATGAATTCAACAAAGGCGGCACGCAGAAGTGGACGATTAACCGCATTATCGATCCAAAAACCAAGCGCCCAACTAACCGCTATACGATCAGACTTGCCGGCGAAAACAAAGACTTGAAGTTTCAACCGCACCCTTCGGTGGGTGATGCCATGCCGATTCTCGGACTGGACACCGCAGTATTCGCGCTGGAAGCCAGCGCGGACGGAGTGCTGATCAAGAGTGTGTCAAAGAACGGCGATGCAATGTTTGTTTCTCCCCAGAATGGATCGGCATCGGAACCGCACTTTGCCCATAACGATGGTTCGGCAAAGTTTCGCTGGAACTTCATCAACACCGCCGGCTCTGCGGTGCCAACGCAAAGCACCGGCATTCCGCTACCGAACACCGGCACTTACTTCATCGTCAACGCTTCCAGCCATGAGGCGCTACAGCCCGGCGCGCCCAGCCTCGGACAGACGGTCTTCCTCTACGAATTCAATAGTGGTGGCACACAAAAGTGGATGGTGACTCGCAAAATCGATCCGGCAACGAAGAAACCGACTAACCGCTACTCAATTAGACTCGCCGGTGAAAATCAGGATCTCAATTTTCAGCCGCATCCTTCAATTGGTGATGCCGCAGCAATCATCGGCACAGACAAAGCGACATACGTCGTGGAACCGAGCGGTGAAGGTTTCTTGCTGAAGAGCGTCCAGAAAAATGGCGACGCATTGTTCATTGCTCCGCAAGAGGGCTACAACGCCGAACCTAGATTTGGACCGAATGACGGGTCGTCTAAGTTTCAATGGAACTTCGTCCGCGTTCAGTAACTGCCGGTCGCGGCATGGCATCGGATACGGAGATCTTTGCGCGGTCCATCGAAGGGACGATGTAGACCGGAGTTCCGACCGACACAATCGCCGACACTTTCAGAATATCCGGGTTGAGGTGGCGGATACATCCGTGACTGACATTCTTGCCGATCTGTTTCGGCTCATTCGTACCGTGCAAGGCGATCATGCCGCGGTCCATGCTTAAGCGAAGATTGGCGACGCCGAGCGGATTGCGATGTGTCTTCGACCAGGGTTGCACTGCGCGTTGCAACGGATCAATGCTGACTGGCGGTTTCCAAACCGGGTCGAGTTGCTTCTGCGTGATCACTGAACGACCTTCCGGAGTAGGCGTCGAAGCTTTGCCCGTGGAGTTCTGTACGCAGAGAACTTCGGTCACGACCTGATTTTGCAATTGCAACACGTGCGTGAAATGCTTTTGCTTATCGACAACGACGAACACCGGCAGGTTTTTGTCGACCGAACCTTTTACAAGATGAGTGACATCGATGCGGGTGGGAATCGAAGGCATCATGGGCACTGTGGGATCCTCCGGGTCCGTCGGCACCGTGGCAGGGCTGATCATGGAAGTGTGCGCTGGTGCCATGGGGACGGAGGCAACCACGGCAGCCCCGGCGCTGCTCGCCACATTGGTGGCAGCAACGGACTTCTCCGCCGATACTGGTTGGTGAACGGCACACATTACTAATGATGCGGCGACGAGTAGCTTGGACCTGGTATTCATAAGACATCTCCTGTGTGCACGACAGTGCCGCCGCCCTGCGAACCTTGTGCGCCGCATGCGTCGTCCTGTTGTGCTGTAATACCAGATTATCCAACCAGTTTTAGGGGCGGATTCAGGCGCAGTAAGTTCGTCGTTGGCAGTTTGTTGGCGTCGTGTAAAACCAGCGGCTGGGCGCCTGATTAATGTTCAGGTCCCGCCTAATTTGTTTTGGGGCGCCGTAGAGGCTTGTTTGAGGTCGCCGACGGTGAGTTCGGGGCTGTTAGCGGCGACGAATGCGGAGCATTTGCTCGGCGCCGATAATGTCACGCTGGGCGACGGGTTCGAGGGTGCATTCGTAGCCCTGCCCGGTCAGCTGCTTCATCAACAGCCGGAGAAACGCGTGTTCGTCGGCAGCGGTGCCTTGCAAAGGATAAATGCGCACGTCCTGGCGACACACTCGCATCAACTCTTCAATGGCTCGCTCGTGAAATACATAATCGAAAGGCGAGCCTTCCGTGATCATGCCACCATATGTGGCATCACTGTAAAGAAACAGAAGATTGGCGCAGAGAACGATGTCGAAGCTCTTGTCTGCAAACGGCAAGCTGGGCAGTTCAGCAGAAACATACCGATGCCCGCTCTCCGGCTTTTCGAAATCTTCGAGAAACAGCTCCATCGCCTTGCGGCGTTCCGCAACAGGCACCAGTTCTGCGTGAAACAAGTCGCGCGTGCGCGCCTGTTTCTCAGAAACGGCTTGCGTGTCTTCATCCACCATTTTGCGCAATGCCTGCGAGTCTTCTCCATAAAGAGGATCGCAGGCAACGACATCGACGCCTTTTCCAGCAGCTTGCACGGCGAACGCTGCCGGTCCTGCGCAGCAGTCCAGCACTTTCAATCCGCGCATCGCATCAAGATCTAAGTTGAACATGGCAACGTATTCGCTGATGTCACGCCCAAAGAAGACCACTCGTCCCCATTGAAACTCAGATTTGGTCGCGCTGTTCATTGATAAACCACCGGGTACCGATTACGACTAACACTTAAATGGCCGCAGTGCAGGCGCGGCACTTGTGAGCCGCTGCCGGAACCGTTTCTAAACACTCAGGACAAACTTTAGTAGCGGGAGCTGGAGGCTCGTTGGGCAAAAGCGCCTTGGTCAAGATGTACACAACAAAGGAGATGATCACAAAGTCCAAAACCGCACCCAACAAGTGTCCGTACTTGAGGGCATTGACAGTTACCTTCCCCGCGGCATCGGTCGACTGCGACAGCACGATTTGCGCTTCGCGCCAATCTCCGGCCGGCATGATCAATCCAACCACCGGCATCAACATGTCATCGACCACGGCTGAAACCAGCTTGCCTGTGGCGCCGCCAATGATAACCCCGATTGCCAAGGCCAGAGCGTTGGCTTTCGTCAGGAATGAAACGAAGTCTTTGAGCATGTCCCGAACCGCGCTGCCCGACGCAGCAATTATACTCGGGTTGGAGCGCGGAATTCGGAAAGCTTCAAGCCGCCGCCATAATCAGCGGGTTGTTGTTCATGTCCCGTCTGGCGTTGCGATATTCGATGTTCCTGTTTTGTTCGGCAACTGGAATGCGTGGCAGGTCCACACCTTGAGATGACTGGAGCGGCTGATCCGGTGATTGCTGGCGCTGTCTTTCGCGCAGCTCGAAGCCCCGCCTGGTCAGTTCGTAGTCTCTGGGGTTTTGACCAAGCGTTTTGCTGGCTGCCCATTCCATCCGGCTCTTGCCGCTACCGATTTTATACAATCCGACCGCCGCGTTGGCTTCATCGAATTCGTAGCCCATCTCATTGGCATACATGCCCCAGGCGGCGTTGCCCCATTCCTCGTATTGGCGTCCCACCTGCTTGTCGTCCCAATCGCCGTCATCTTTAGTGCGCTGGTACATGTTGATATTTCCGGCATTGTCGCGGCATTCTTTTAAGCGAGACTGAAGGAGCGATTCATAGTTCTCCGGCACTTCTTGAATCAGCGGTCGATACTCGATGAGGTTGTTGCCGGCGGAAGTGAAATTCTGCGCGGTGCCTTTTTGAGCCAGATCGACTTGCTTGCCATTGGGAGCGGTGAACACAGTCTTGTCATCGATGTTCACTTGATTGCCGTCTTTGTCATACCAGGCCGGTACATCCGATCTGATTGGCATGCCATCACCACCGAGCGGATCTTCGCGATGATAAACCGTGGTCTTCCCGTCTTTGGAGTAGGTGACTTGTGTGGGATGTCCGTCGTGGTCGAATTCAACGTTGGTGACCGAACCATCCTTGCGAGTGGTGGTCATCGTCGGGGGCGTGAAAGCGGTGCCTTCTGAGTTTTGGATTGTGGTGCCATCGGTGAGAGTGAGCGTGCGGTTTTTGGCATCCTTCGCGTTGGCGACGGTGCCATCCGGGAAGTAGCGCATCGACGCTTGATCGGTGCCTTTGAGATTGGTGTTGTACACGACCGCGCAACCATCCGAGTCGGCTGTGACCTTTCCTTGCCAGGACTCATCGACGTTACCGGCGGCATCTTTTTTGGTCCATTTGCCGGTCTCACGATCCATTTCGTACGTGTTGTACTGCGAGTCCTGGAAGTAAACACATTCCGGCGGGCGCGGTTGACCATCCTCGTGTTGGACAACAGCGAATTTTACGGTCTGCAACGGAGCCAGACACGGTCCGTTCTCGGTTTCGTCTTTGCGCAGCACCGTGACGACTTTGGTGCCGTCAGACTCGCGAGAGGTGATGGTCTGAGCATTAGGATAGATCGTTTTCTCGGTGCCGTCAGGACGAATCTGTTTAGTTACTTGGTCTGTCGGAGAATTGGGATCAGCGGCGTCCTTCGGAATGTTGTAGATGATATTGAGGTTGCCTTCATTGTCCAGTTTTACGTCCTGGACTGGTTCGCCATCGGGCGCAAGTAGACTGTGCCGATACCACTGACCGTCACGCTTTATGTATGTTTCGCCGAGTTTGTCGGTGTACTTGACCGGCTGTCCGTCGTTGTCCAACTCCAGCCCTTTGATTTCTCGTTTCTCGCTGTTGCCGTCGACCAGTTCGAAAGGACGTTCTTTATCGATTTCGTTGGTCACTGTTTTTTGTGCAGCCTTCAGTGATTGATCCGTCGGCTTGATGCCTTGCTTCTGCGCATCCTGAACTTCGTTGGAAGAGTTTTGAGAGCTGTTGTCTTCGACAGATTTCGAATCCTTCGGTTTATCGACGTCTTGAGGTTTGGTAAGGCTCATTAGTAAGGTGCTCCACGAGGAGGAGAAGCGCAGTCAGCGAGCATTTGGGTGGCGGGTTCGTACACCATAGAGCCGATTTGTTAACGAGTTGTTTATTGGCAAAACGGCGCGCCGGAGCACCCACCCCAAAAATCAGGGCAATAGCGCGCTCAAAGCATCGACAGACGGGTTCTACAGGCTTTTTATCAAGCCCACGGCAGTAGAACCACGCCGCCCTTGGCGGTATTTTTGGCTACTCGCTCGTGAGCATCACCGGCTTGATTGAGCGGCAGCACGCTGTCCACCACTGGTTTGATCTGACCAGCTTTAATGCGGGGCAGCCACGCGGCCAAATCTTCGATGTCAGCGTTCAAACTGCCGCGCAACTGCTTAAGTCCGAAGAAGAAATCGCGAATATCGAACTTAACTTCAGTGCCGGACATGAAGCCCATTGCTATGATAATGCCTTTTGTCTTCACCGCGTTGATGGTTTTCTGGAAGGTGTCACCACCCAGGCTATCAATTGCAACATCGACACCACGACCGCCGGTCCATGTTGAGATCGCTTCGTTGAAGTCGGTGTCGCGTGAATTGATCACCAGATCAGCACCGACCGATTCAGCCAGCTTTGCCGAATCAGCGCTGCGCACGGTGGTTGCAACTTTGGCTCCCAGAGCACGGGCAACTTGAATCGACATCAGCCCCGTGGCGGAGCCGCCGGCATGCACCAGTACGAAGTCGCCAGCCTTCACTTCGCCGACCAGCTGCACTGCACTGATGGCAGTTAGTAGTGGCACCGGTAGTGTCGCAATCTGTTCGACAGGCAGTTCAGTCGTGTCGGACAGAACGAATTCTTGCGGCACCACAACGTACTGCGCGTAGCTGCCGGGGAGCTGAAAGCCTCTGAACGAGTAGCTTGGTGCTATCACCGTCGGACGGATGTTGTACTCTTCAGGACTGGCGGGATAGCCCGGCATCGCAATCACGCGCTCGCCGACACGAAACTTTGTGACACCGTCGCCGACTGCTGCAACTTCGCCGACCGCATCCAATCCAAGCACGTGAGGAAACTTCAAGTCCTTCGTGATGTCACCCATCCGTATATAGTGATCGAGACGATTCACCAGCGCCCCGAGCACTTTCACCAAAACCTGCCCGCTCCCCGGTTTCGGGTCCGGCAATTCTTGTACTTCCAGGACCTCCGGTCCACCGAAACGTGTCATCACAGCAGCTTTCACTTTGTTTCCTATATTGTCTTGAAAAGGTCCCGGCGCGGATGCATTAGTATTACATAGAGGCTGCCTGGAATGATTCAGAGGTAACACCACATGCGTTTGCTGGTAATCGGCGGTACTGTCTTTCTGGGGCGCCATCTGGTGTCGGCGGCGCTGGCCGCTGGGCATCAAGTGACCACGCTCAACCGCGGTACTCATGATCTGCCCGAGCAAGCAAGTGTCGAGAAACTGAAAGCCGATCGCGAAGGCGATCTGAGTTCTCTGCGGGGACGAAACTTCGATGTCGTCGTCGATACCTGCGGGTATCGCCCCGAAGTGGTGGGACACTCTTTACGCGCGCTGGCTGGATCGGTCGGCACTTACATCTTCATATCGACAGTTTCTGTTTATGGCGATCTATCCGCCATCGGAGTTTCCGAGAACGATCCGATTCGCTGTACACAGCCGGGCACAGAAGGGACCTACGGAAGTCTCAAAGCCGATTGCGAACGAGTCATCATGGAGCTGATGCCGGACAACTCCTTGATCATCCGACCCGGCTTGCTTGCTGGACCTTATGATCCGACGGATCGATTTACATATTGGCCGACACGCTTTGCGCGCGGCGGGGATATCGTGGTGCCAGTCAGGCTAGAGTCGTTTGTGCAATTTATCGATGCCCGCGATCTGGCGCTTTTCATACTCAAACTTGCAGAAGCCGAGGCGCGCGGTGTGTACATCGCCACCGGTCCGGAAGGGCGGTTGACGCTGGGAGACTTTCTTGACGCATGCGAACAAGCTGCGGGCAAAGGAGCGCGTCTGGTGCGAGTGGAGGAGGCTGCATTGGAGAAGGCCGGAGTGACTCCATGGACTGAATTACCTCTATGGATTCCGGCCTGGGACAAAAGCTTTGCCGGAGCAATGCGGCTCGATCGCCGCAAGGCAGTCGGAGCCGGACTGACATGCAGACCGGTTGGATCGACGATTGCGGACACGTTGGAATGGGATAGAACGCGCGACCCATCCATTCCTAGAGCGGCAGGATTGTCGGAAGAACGGGAAGAAGAATTACTGCGCCGACCGAAACTGGAGAAGGCTCCCGGCAAGGGACCGCTTCCGGGACCGGGGCTTCGTTAGCCTCATTGCTCACCACAAGCCCTGAGAGAAACGAGCTTGAGGGTCCAGATCCACTTGCCGTCATCGAGTACCAGAACTTGATCGCTACCGCGCCAGGTCATTGAGAAATTACCGAACAACTCATTGTTGAGGCTGTTCGTCATAACCAGGCGACCACCATTAACGGTGTAGGTGCCCATTTGTCCGGCCGCCAATCCGTAACGGGTGATCGACCAGCGACCAGACTTGCAAAAAGAAAACGACTGCGCAAACGACTTTGGTCCCGAAGCAGCCTCACCTTTTTCTGCATGCCGATCAGATCCCATCCCGTTCCTGGAATGAAGGGAAGTCCGCCGTTCATGCGCGGATTGAGTCCGCTGACGGATGACGATGGCGACGGTGCGGTGGCGGATGTTGCCGCCACAGGTGGTGCCGATGATGAAGTGCGCGCAGTCGCTGCCGACGCACTCGTCGCCATGCGAATGTGTATCGTCTGCGAAATCTCGCCCGCCGGATCTCTCAGCGGACTGAATTTCATCCGCTTTACCCGGTAAGTGTTTCCGTCTTGCGTATCCTCCGATTTGAACGGCATGATTACAGCCCGCTCCCAGTAGTTGATACCAGCGTCGTCGACCTCAACGACATCGCCAACTTTAAAGGGCTGAGCAAACGCTGCGCCAGCCGCAACGATGCTGCCAACCATTGCAAGGCTGGCGAGTTTTGAAAGCAGACTGTTCGTTTTATTCATCACAGGGACTCCAAATGTAGCCCGCAAGCCTATCACCAATCGCCGCGACTTAAAACGACCCGCATAGTCTCATGCAGCCGATGCCCTGGACGATTTGAAATAACGCTCAACATCAGTGGGCACAAGATTCCAACAAAACATGTTGGAAGCCGCGGGAATTGCCAGGTCTTGGCTACGCGAGTTCAAGCTATAATCAGAATGTCGCGTTTCGTCTACCAGCAACATAGAAGTTGAATGCGGTAGCCGACAGCGAGAATTGGGATGCGTTGAGCGAAAGGTGCAGCAAGATCCAAGCCGCTTATGCACGGCTGAAAAATGAATCGACGGCGTTCTTGGAAGCTAGCGCGACGACGAGTGAGCAGTAGCGACGTCCGTGCGCTCACTCCGAATCAAATCATAATCCCACTTATCGCCGTTGAACAGGAGCTCGTGGCAATCGGGTGATTCGAGCAGTCGTACAATGTGCGTCGCTACATACTCAGGCGAATGCATTATCGATTTCTTGTCGGCAATCTCCTGCGCGTTGAGACCATAGACAGCCAGTGGCGTCTCGACCGGACCAGGATACGCTGCTTTAATTTGGAACTGCCCGTAGTGGCGCCGCAGCAACTGAACAAAATTCGCTAGACACATTTTAGTCAGCGCATAAACGCCAGGGTCGTCCGGCGGATCCAGGGCGTGTCCGGAGGACATCTGCATGATGGTGGCGTTTGCGGCAAGAAACGGCAATGCCTCGCGAACGAAGAGCCACGAACCCTTCACGTTGACGTCAAATAAGAGGTCGAAATCATCGGGCGATGAAGCAAATAGCCCTCCGCGGCGTATTACTCCGGCATTGCTCACGAGCACATCTATTGACGGACCGATCGTTGCAAACGCGGAATGCGTTGCGTCTTGGTCGGTGATGTCGGCAGCCACGAAGGTCACTCCCTCGACTGGCGGAGGCGCAGACTTGTCGACGACAAATACCTGTGGTTCTCCCATGGCAGCGTAATGGCTTGCGATAGCAAGTCCGATCCCGCTGTTACCGCCGGAAATGACAATTTTCATAATTGCTGCAACCGCCTCGCCTTTTCCAACTCATTGAGCTTACTACGGAGCGCGCCCCATAGGAATGTGGAATTGTGTGGTGTCCTTAACTGCTGTTGTTGGATAGTGTCTTGCCTATCTTCTCGATGATCTTTTTCCCCTCTGCCGATGGAGGTCCATCCTGGTAGTGAGGACCCGCCTTCAGGCACTGGCAATACTGCTCCAGCACTGCCAGCACCGAGCTGCTACGCTTATTCATTTTGCCGAAATTGGCGAAGCAATCAAACACCAGAGACGGCGGCAGCAAAGGTGGGAAGCTTGGACCCAAATCTTTGTGGCGCGAGCTGTTCGATCGATCCAACAAAGTACGTTCCGTGGCTAACTGTAGTAGCAACACGAGTTCCTCTTCGGAAAACATCAATTTGTTTTTCAGCAACAGAACAATCAACTCCCCGAGAATTTTCTGTCTGGCTTGTAGGTACAGGTACCGCTCCATCTGCTGATCGGTAGGCTCTCTTTGCCGAACATCCGCCGCTCCGATCATTCCTTTTTCGCGTATCTCCGCGAGGTCCTGATCAGTCTCCGCATAAGACATTATCCACGCCAACTCATTGTTGACCTGCAGCGGTCTTCCCACCGTCCTCACAATGAGCGGGCTTCCGTGATCGTACACTCCATCAAGAAACAGTTGCACCCTATCTGCTAGCTTGAGTTTCTTCGTTAGAAAACTGAGTCGACATGCGGACAATTCGCACAAAGCGCACAGTACAATTTGCGTTTGCTCAGCCTCCGTCAGTGCAAGTACATCGTTCACGGACTGCATTGCCCTGAATTCAGATCCGGGAGAGGAGTGCCTTTCTTCCAGATACCGCTGCAAGAAGCCCTTGCCCTGGTCAACTATGGCGAAGTCCGAAAACGTCGGTTCGCCATTTACAATCAAGGATACTGGATCCTTCGCCTCGCTCTTGATCAACTTGTTGACTGTGTTTGAGATGTTGCCAGTCACCTTCTGCGTCTTCTGGCGTTCAGATTTGATCAGCAGCGGATCATGCGGAATCTTGTTCGCTTCGATCTGAAGAAACAGGTGTTCCTGCTCGAGAGCGATGATCGAGGACATTCGCTTGGCGAAGACCACGAATTCGGCCATCCCGCCTTCCTCGAAGTCGTCGGCTTGCGGTTTCCTTCCAGTTACGCTGGCTTCAGCCAGGTTGACCAGAAATTTGGTTTGGGTCTCTGAAGGTTCTGCATCCTGCGTGCGACGCCACAACTGTTTGCATCGCTCGATCATGTGAGACTGTCTGAGTTGTGAAAGTTGGTCGCTATCAAGCTGCAGCTTCTCCGCCGGTTCCCCTTTGGATGCGCGATAAACAGCGACGGCTTGCTTAACTGCGAGTTCGGGCACAGCCAGGATCTTGATGATCGTTTCTTCAGCGACACCAGCCTGGACGTAGGTCATGATGTCAGCGCATTTATCTCGATTGTCGTTTGTCCAGCAAAGTGTTTCGCTTTTCATCATCGGAACTCGCGTAGGAGATTGATTGACCTGAGCATTCTACCCCCAAGCTCCACTCTCATTTCCTCATTGGCAACATTGTGATGCTCGACGAATATTCCTGCCCATTTGCTGTTAGAGTAGGAAGAAGAATCAAAACGCATTGCCACCCGAAAAACAGCGTGAAAGGAGTTGAGATGAGAACATTCATTGCAGCGTTACTGCTTTCAGTAATGGTGGCCTCTAACGGAATGGCACAAGACGCGAAGTATCCGAAGGCGAAGGTCAGCTTTGACGATTTTAAAGCGCTAGTCGCGGAGGTTGAACCTCTTCGAGCCAGTCGCCTGATCAGCCTGGATCAGTTCCTGAAGATGAGTCAGGAGCCGGGCGTCATCGTTCTCGACAGTCGTTCAACATTCCGTTTCGATCGCATCCATCTCAAAGGCGCGAAGCACCTGAGTTTCACGGACTTCACTCAAGATAATTTGTCCAAAGTCATTCCTTCGCCTGATACGAAGATACTGATTTACTGCAACAACAATTTCGATGGCAACCAGACGGACTTTGCTTCGAAGGTGGCGGCACCACGTCCGAGAGCCAGCAATCCAATTGCGTCGCAGATGGCGTCGCAGGCAAAGCCCAGAATGATGGCACTCAACGTTCCTACTTACATAAATCTCTATGGCTACGGCTACCACAACGTGTACGAACTGAATGAACTCGTCAAAGTGAATGATCCGAGGATCAAGTTCGAAGGCAGCATCGTAGAAACGAAGTAGTCGACGCATCTGCGCGATTCAACAAAATGGCGGCAGTGGTTCTCAGGACCAAGGCAAGAATTGACTTCATCGCCATCTTTCGATAATATTGGAAATATGAAAGAATTAGACGCAGTAAAGTCCTTGGGGGCTTTGGCTCAAGAATCACGATTGGAAGTTTTTAGGCTGCTGGTTCGAAAAGGAGCGACCGGTATGGCGGCTGGCGAACTCAGCGAGCACTTCGGGTTACCGCCAGCTACGATGTCCTTCCACCTGAAGGAATTGACAAACGCAGGACTAATTGCGGCAAGACGCGAGAGCCGCTCAATCATCTATTCAGCAAACTACGAGCACATGCAAAGGCTAATCAACTATTTGTTAGAGAATTGCTGTGCTGACAACGGAGGCGAATGCTCATGAAAAGGCTACACGTCCATATCGCGGTTGGCAATATCGAACAATCAACGAAATTCTACACGAGCTTGTTCGGCTCAGAGCCAGCTGTGCAAAAGGAGGATTATGCGAAGTGGATGCTCGACGATCCGCGAGTCAACTTTGCGATCTCCGCACGCGGCAGAGAACCAGGGCTCGATCATCTAGGCATCCAGACCGAGAACGAATCAGAGTTGAAGGAAGTGTCGACACGCTTGAAGCGAGCGGACTTGCAAGTTTTCAACGAAGGGGCAACGACTTGCTGCTACGCTAAATCAGAAAAGGCTTGGGTTGTCGATCCGCAAGGAATCGCTTGGGAGACGTTTTTGACCACAGGAGAGGCAACAGTCTACGGTGACGATAATTTGATCAGTTCAAGCGAGATTCCCATGGCGCGGAACTCAGCTTGCTGTGCGCCAGATGCCGAAGCCGTAGCAGTTCAAATCGACAAGAAACGCGGATAGTATCGCATGAGGGTAATCTTTGCTTGCATCCATAATGCCGGACGCTCCCAGATGGCGGCCGCGTTCTATAACCAATTAGCCGGCGGCGGGGCCAGATCTGCTGGAACGCGCCCCGGGGAATGCGTGCATCCGGAAGTCGTTTCCGTGATGCGCGAAGTTGGAATTGATTTGAGTAATGCCAGACCGCAATTACTAACCGCGGAGCTGACGCGCGATGCGGACCTGTTGGTAACGATGGGCTGCGGAGACAAGTGTCCCTTCGTTGCTGGCTTAGAAGTGCAAGACTGGCCAATTCCTGATCCGAAGGGAAAGCCTCTGGAAGCAGTCAGACAAATCCGCGATGAAATCGAGAGTCGCGTAGCAGCACTGCTAGGACAAACAACGGTACACGGCTCCGAAGATCCTCTGGCTGAAAATGCCTGAAGCGCTTGCTCCTGTTGACTACACCGATCAAATGTCTTTCGGGATGCTCAGGGACATTGCACGGTTCAACGAATGCGATAATTGACTGGATAGCGACGTCGCAGAAGGAGTCGAAAGTGCGTTTGCAAAGCAGAGTTTGCCTTTGGCGCTCGAAGTTTGTGGCTAGAAAAACGGAACTGACAGCTAAGCGGGTGGTTATGCCGACCGCACTAGCCTTGACGGTCCTGGTTGTGCAGCCCGTTGTTGGAGCGCTGAACGGAGATTTGTATCTGCGATTGCAGACGACAAGAAACGCGCTAGTTTCGCAAGAGAGAGAAATTACCAAGTCTTACGACGACGTCACGCGTCAGATCGACGAGCTACGCAAGAAGCAGTTGTTGCTTGATTCGTACCTGAGGCAGACTCGGGATGCAATTCGAGATGTAGAGCGAGCAATGGGGAACGCGCAATGAACAAGTCTCAAACTTTCAGGCAGTCAAGCCGAGCAGCGCTATCTATCTCTCTTGCCCTAGCAAACTATTTAGGGTTCTACTGCATCCAGCCGGCATTGGCCGATAAGACCGCTGCGGAACCGATTGTCAATGTAGAGAAGCCCTATGCCACTACTGAATCGGAGGCATCCAAAGCTGAAGCCCAGGACGTGATCGATGTCTTGCAAATAATGGGTAAGGCTTACGCTCGCGGAGACATCGCAGAATACATCAAACATCTCGATAATCAGTGCAGCGTATTCGACGAACACAAGAATCAAATGGTGCATGGTAAGGAAGCCGTGATTGCCGCCTTGACCGAGAAGTTCGCAAAGCGCTCGCAGAAGGGGGCGGAAAAAATTCTTTCGTACACGATCGTTCAGCCTTACGTAAAGGTCCATGGCAATACAGCCGTTGTCACCTACCGCGCCATTGAAGAAGTCGGCGGGGCACATCCACGGAAGCTGGAAGGGTCCATGAGCGATGTGTTTGCCAAGGAAGATGGACACTGGATGAAAGTACATCAACACGCGGTTTGGAAACGCGTCAAATGAACTTGCGAAGGCTGCCCCACGATCCACCCCATCCGGCCTTCTCCTTCGCATTCGTCATTCAGGACAGCTTCACGCTCTCATGGGGCGGCGTTACAGTTGTGAGTCCCCCACAGTGCAGCTGGCACCTGCCGTCCCGCGGAATAAATGTGATGCTACGCACCCCAGATGGAAAGCTTCTCGAATCCGCAGCATCCTTGGTGCACTCCACTCCGAACCCTGACAGCATCATTAGCCTGAAGCTGACTGACCTCACCAAAGCGGAGGTTCCCGTCGGCACCGAACTCTTTGTGCGGATGCGCCGCACCCCCGAAGAACTACAGCAAGCATTTGCCGCACTCGACGAAATGATGGGTTCACGCTGGAACAGCCTCAACGAATTTCCGGAGTTCCCTGATGCGCACGACTTCCGACTGTGGATGCAGGACCAACTGATCAAAGGGCTCGCGGAAGAAGTCCCAATTGAAAAGCCACATCGCAAGAACAAATCGGGAGAGCATTGGTATAAAAACATCAGCACTAATCAAGTCTGGCGCTATCTCGAAACAATCTTGCCCAACCGTGAATCGTTCGAGTGCATCAGCCCAGTCACTGACGACCAATCTGTTTCGATTTAACAAAAAGGCCACACTTACTCCACAGCGCTCGAATAGTCTTGTTTGACTATCCCGCTATGGAGATCTGCGGCATGACCAAGAAAAATGAAGATTCCACGCTAATCCGGGCACCGATTCCACAGCAAAATGGGCACT
>JAXLXI010000031.1:0-35228 GCA_046328035.1 Candidatus Obscuribacterales bacterium
GGGCATACCGGTATCCCTTATATAGAGTTGCGGTATGCATGATGCGCAAACAGCCGAAGCCGCTGCGCGCCCGAAAGCGTTCGATCACATAACGATGGGAAAGCAATTGCACATCGTCACCGAAGATCGAACGCAATGTCGGTCTGGCAATATCACCCAGTGTGCGCCAGACCTCGATCGGATGCAATTGAGCCACCTTCTTGGCCCTCACGTACGTGATTACGTGCTCGTCTCCGTGGTGAGAGGCTTTGGACGCAGAAGTGCCCGTCAAATTGACAATCGCACCGAGCGAAAAGACTGATGAACCATTAGTTTTAGACTCCAGAAGGGCGTCGAAATCATTGAGCATGGGTCGAACATGGCGGCCGGGATTAGCAAGATCCAGCCCAGCCACCGCTATCTTGTTGCCTCGCAGGCGAGACAGGTGATTGATCATTATTTGCATTTCGGTTTACGCTCCAAATAGATGTTGCGTGCACCACTTACCTCGGATTCCATCATAGTGTTCGAGCAGCACGAAACAAGGTGGAAAGTACGTGCCCGACTCCACACAAACTCCACACTTTCTACACAACCAATTCACAGCTTGCCGTTAACATGCCGCTCGTGTACTGAAGCGAACGCGGTGTCCCAGCACCGGGCATCATATCTGGTGCCCGGCGCACCGCCGCGCACGAAGAGGAGATTTGTTGGCTGCGGGTTAGAAGCTGGTTAGACCTTCACATTCGGCATTGCATTTAACACTGACCCTGTACATTGTTCCTATCTCCCCAGGGCAAAGGAACGCACCATGATGAAACAGTTGTTACCGCTTGTCGCTGCCCTTGTATTGACGTCTCCATCTTATGCTAAAGACTTAGAAACAGAGACATCTGTAAAGGCTGAGAGTCTGCCCAAATACTTCACCGGTTACGACGGTGCGTTTGTATTTGTAGATCTGGAATCAGGACGTACCATTCGCTACAACAAGAAGCGTTGTGCTGAGCAGATTTCGCCCTGTTCTACTTTCAAGATATTCAACTCACTGGCCGGTTTGGACTCGGGAGTATTGACCGGCGCCGACCATAAGATGAAGTGGGACGGCAAACGACGCCCCATGGACAATTGGAACAAAGACCAGACATTGCAATCTGCCGTCACTGACTCCGTCGTCTGGTATTTTCAAAACGTGGCCCGTGACGTCGGTATGCCGCGCATGCAAAAGTACATCGACGACGTTGACTACGGCAATCGCGATTTATCGGGAGGATTGACCACATTCTGGCTTGATTCTTCATTGAAGATTTCAGCAGACGAGCAAGTGGAGTTTCTCAAAAAGCTCTACTTCGACAAGCTGCCTTTTTCAACTTCGTCGCAGGACACAGTCAAGACATTGATCAAACTGAAAGAGACACCAGATACGGTGTTCGCCGGCAAAACCGGCACCGATGCAAAAGACGGCAAGCGAGTGCTCGGCTGGTTTGTCGGCTACGTCGTGCACGATGGTCATCCCTACGTTTTTGCCACCAATATCAAGAGCAAAGACAATGCCTGGGGACGTCGCGCCCGGGACATTACGGAAAGAATTCTGGTGGATGCCCAATTGCTGGAGCCGACACCACCGGCAAAATGAGTCGGGTGAAATCCCAAGTCGTTACGCCAGTCGCCCTTATGAGACAATGAAGACCGAACCATGCGGTAGTCGCCAATGAATGACGAAGACCCAAAACAGGGCACTGGCAACGATTCCAGCCAATCCAACCGGAGCGAGGATTCCAAATCCGGCTCCGGCACTGGTGATCCAAAGTCTTCAAGAGGACGCAAAGGCTCGAAGAAGAAGGGAGCCGCCAAAGATGCCGTCACGCCGGAAGCCACCGACACAAAAGAAAGCGCCGAAGCGCAGGAAAGCGCCGACGCGCAGCCGGTGGACGAAGAAGCTTTAAAAGGATACCCGTCCGGTTTAGGTCCGCCGCCCTATCCCTACACGTCCGAGCAGGGCCCGTCGGTTCCAGAACAAATCAGTCAGTGGCAAGCGATTCAGGGTCAGGGCGGTCAAATCGCTCCCGGTTACGGAATTCCAGTCTGGGTCCCGACGCATGGCTGGGTGTTGATGCCGTATCAGGGTGACCCCAGTCAAAATCCACAAGCGATTCAACCTGGCTTATCGCCGGGTGCCATCGTACCGGAGCTGCCTCCCGGTGCCATACCGTTGACCCCGTTATCACCAGATGCGATACCAAACGGCGGGCTGCCCCCCGGTGCCGTGCCGCTCGGTGCTATACCACCAGGGGCGATGCCGCCCGGCGCCAGCAATCAAAATCTGCCGGCGGTCGATCCACCACTAGCACCAGATACAGTGCACGACGCAGCACCGGCGGCAGTGCCGGACGAAACTACCGCCGAACCGCCGCAAGATTCCACGCGGGCAGCAATTTCTACCGGCGACCAGAGAAAATCCGTAGCACCGTCAGTTTTGCCGGCGTCCACCGATGAAGAACCACCGCAAGACTCTACCCGGGCCGTCAGCCAGCCAGGACGGCCGCTGAAGCCGTTCGTCTCGGGCGGCGGCGCCAGTTCGGAGCCGGAGCCGCAAGACTCGACGCGCATGTCCATTGATTCACCGTCAGCCAGCGGTCCGAAGCCGATTTTCGAATCAATGAACTTGCCGGTGCCCGCCTCGAGCGACGACGACTTCGCAAAACGCCGCAGCTCGGGAAGACGCATCTATCTGGATGATTACTACGACGATGACGAAGAAGAAGGCGAAGACCGGGCACCCACCGAGCAGAACTCCGCTGTTAATACGCAGGACCTCCCGCAATTAGATCCTGCGACACTTGACGAGCCGACGCCAGGTTCGCCAGTGAAGACCATTGCCATCGTCGGCGGTGTGGTGGTGGCAGTGGCGATCGGAGTGGCAGCGCTGACCATCCCGTTATGGAACCACTCCACGATCGACGTCAACTCCGGCTTGACGGGATTGACCCGCTTAACCAAATCCGAGGAAGAGCGCCTCTTGCTGGCAGCTAAAGATGCCGCCAAGAAAGAGGATGATTGGGACACGATCGAATTATCCACGCGTGTGATCGACAAGTATCCGAACAACTCGGAAGCATACTTCCTGCGTGCACGCGCCGAGATGGAGCAACTAACTTATGACAAAGCGGTAGAGGATTTCGACCGCGTCAAGCGACTCGCTCCCGGAAACGTTGAAGCGAGGCTATACATGGCGCGCTGCCTGGTCGAGAGGCAAGAGGCTTCCAAGGCTATCGAAGAACTCGATCAAATACAGGGTGAGATTCGCT
The DNA here is from genome assembly GCA_046328035.1 of Candidatus Obscuribacterales bacterium. GTDB lineage: Bacteria > Cyanobacteriota > Vampirovibrionia > Obscuribacterales > Obscuribacteraceae > JBGASG01. The sequence goes on from JAXLXI010000031.1 coordinate 3,285, forward strand.
CCGACAAGATGAAGGAGTTGTATTTACACACGCGCGGACTTGCTGAACTAAAAATCAAGGACAACGAGGCAGCAAAAGAGCATCTTGCCCAGGCGGCTGGGCTGGCGCCCAACCCTGAGATATTTTCTGATTACGCACGCTGCTTGCTGATACTGAAAGACTACGCCGGAGCTCAGGAACAAGCACAAAAGGCGATCAACCTCGACAAAGAAAGTGCCGAGGCCTATCACATTCTCGGCGACGTGGCCCTGCGCCAGCAAGACACTGAAAATGCCCTCAAATACTACGATCTGGCTCGCAGTTATCGAACGCAAGACGTTGATTACTGCCTTGATTGGGCACGCCTGGCCGCACAGAGAGGACGCTATGCGGACGCGCTTGATGCACTGGGCGATCTGGAACAATCACACCCTGCCGATGAGCGCCTCAAACGCTTGACCAACGACGTTGCAGCCCAGCTGCTTACACAGTCGAGCAAGGTAATCGAAAGCGCGCATGACTTGAACGATCCAAAAGCCTGGACTGACTGGGCGTACGCGAAGCGAAAACTGAAAAAACTCGGCGAAGCAATCAAAGGCGTCGACGCCGCCATCAGGCACGACCCCAAATATGGACGCGCTTATCTTTATCGTGCACAAATCTACACGCAGCTCGGCAAACCAGAACTGGCAGTTGCCGATGCAACACGCGCGCTAGAACTGGACCGCACTCTGGTGAATGCATATTTCACACGAGCCTACGCACTCACAGACTTAAAACGCTGGACCAATGCGATTTCCGATTACAACGCCTACATCAGAGAACGGCACAAACCCAGCGCCGACGCCGAGCTAAACTTGGGTCTTTGCTACCACATGCTCGGCAACTACGACGAGGCGCTCGATCACTATTCAAATGCCATCGAACTCGATCCTTCCAACTCCAATTTCTATGTTGTACGCGCCAACGTCTATCTAAAACTCGGCAACACCGAAGATGCTATGCAAGACTTGACGGCCGCCCTCACATTCGATGATAAGTTCCCGCGCGCATACCAGTTGCGGGGCGACTTATTCATGATGGAAGAGGACTACGAACGGGCAGCTGATGACTACGAGCATTATGTGCGCATGACCAAAAGCGATCCCAAGGCGCTTCTGGCAGCCGCTGACGCTTTGCTGAAGGCAGGAAAGCCGAAAGAAGCGCAAACATATTGTGTTCTGGCACAGCATGCGTTACCGACCTGGGCGGCACCCTATCAGAAGAACGCCGAGTGCTTCATCGCGATGGAAGACGATCAAAGAGCGGCGCAACAAATCAAACGCGGACTTGAATACAGCAAAAAACCAGGTTATCTCCTGACGAAGAAAGCCGAAATATGTCTCCTGCACGGCGACTACAGCACAGCGCTCAGCGCGGCTGAAGAAGCTCAAGCTTCGTCACCCACTTGGACATATCCACCCTTGCTGCGCGCCGTAGCTCTGCTCTATGAATCCAATCCCGCCGAAGCGATGAAAGCCATGGATGAATACGTGGAGCACGCCGAAGACGGCAACGATCAGCTGAACGCAGAAATTTGGAAATATCTGATTCGTGCGAAAGAATCGAACGAAGGCGAAGCAAAACTCAAGCTGCGGGATTCTCTGTATCGCATTCAAATTACCGGATGGCCGATGCCGGAAGCTAAATATCTAGCTGGAGACATTTCGGCAGAGGAGCTGCTGAACAGCACAAAGGGAGCTGCGCGCCTCACGGAAGCGCACACTTTTATCGGCATCAAATCAAAGCTGACCGGCGAAAAGGATGAGGCGCAATCGCAACTGGACTGGGTCAAAGAGCACGGAGATCGCAACACTCTGGCCTATGCAGTGGCCATGGCCGAGCTGCAATAAACAGAAATCCGCCGGGGAGATACCGACGGATTCTGATCAGTGTGCGGAAAACTTGGGCACGGCACTCGACTTCTTGAGATAGTGCCCTTCGGGCGTCACACCCATGCCGCCGTAATCGCCCTTATCGTCAATTGAGACATCGGCCTGCGCACCACTAATTTTGAGCGTGATGGTGCTGCCGCCATCGGTATGAAACTTTGCCACTCCACTCTTGATTGCCGCCGTGCCGCTGGCACCGCCGGTTCTCGCTCCCTGAGCCGATTCCAGTTCAAATCTGATTTTTCCACCGGGCAGTGCCTGTACTTCCAGAGTCGAGTCAGCCCACCGCTCTGTGCCCTGCCGCTGAAAAGTGCCGGTGACGATCGCGACATTGAGATGTTTGTCCGTCTTAATAATGCCGGTTTCCAGCGCAATCGGATTAGTTGTGGGCTTCGAGAAAGTTATTTTGCGAGCGCCCTGCGCTTCCATATCTTTGATGAAACTCTTAACGCCACCCGGAAGCCTGGTGCGATCCGACACTTTGCTGAAAATCGTCAGATCTTCAGCGTTGAGAAGGGCTACACATGTTTCACGCGTCGCCAGATTCAGAGAAACCACGGCTTCCATCTGTCCGTACAAACCGGCAACACCACCGTGCAAAATCATTTCGTTGCCGGTCACTTGCGGCTCTTCATAGCCCTGCGTCTGATTGTAGAGTTGATTGAGAGAAGTGCCCATCACGCCTTTCAGAAGCTTTTGTACCTCCGGGTCGGCAATCACTTTCTCGCTATCTTTGTATGTTTTCAGACGCATCAGGTCAGCTGCAATTTTGTTACTGGAACCGCCGGCTACTTTTCCAGCGGGAACTGAACTCTCACCGGCAGCACCAGCAACATGACTCGCGCCTAAAAAGATGACAGAGGAGAGAGTGATTGCGGTAACGTGTAGAGACTTTCGGAGATTCATCGCTCAGCTCCTCTGACACCTCCATAATGTCACCTTTGCGAAATTTGCAAAGCCCGAAAACGCCCAATCGACGTCTCTTACGCAGCCTTTGCAATTACTTTGCCTCGAGTTAGCAGCGCGCCAACATTGCCTTTCAGGACTGCCCGCTATCGATTTCGAAGCGATAGCCGACACCGTACACAGCATGAATGACGTCCTGTCCTGACAGCACCTTTGCCAGCTTACGCCGCACGTTCTTAACGTGGCTGTCGATCACCCGATCGAATATTTGTTGCTCTTGCTGGTAGCAAAGATCAAGAAGTTGAGCGCGAGAGTAGACTCGCCCCGGGTTGCTGGCGAGCAGCTTCAAAAGCCGATATTCCGTGGGAGTCAGGTCGAGCCGCTGCCCGTTGACCGTGATTCGCGCTCGTGGCTCATCTATCTCGATCAGTTGGCGCTTGCCGGTATCGGTGCTGGCTGAATACTTGGCGCGCCGAAAGGATGCCTTCACACGTGCCACCACTTCGCGCGGACTAAAGGGCTTGCAGATGTAATCATCGGCACCGAGCTCCAGCCCTAGCAGTTTGTCGATCTCATCAACTTTGGCGGTTACCATAATCACTGGCACAGTCGAGAAAGAACGAATCTCACGGCAGACTTCCAGTCCATCCTTTCCAGGCAGCATTACATCTAATAGGACCAGATCGGGTGCTTCTTTTTTGACGGCATCGACGGCATCGATACCGTTGTCCACGTGCTTGGTGCGGAAACCTGATTGTTTCAAATAATCGGACAGAATCCCGGCAATCACCAGCTCGTCTTCGACAATCAAGATATAGCTGCTGCCGCCGTTTTCTACCATTTGGAAAGCTCCTTCAACGGCAGGCGGATAGTGATGCGCAGACCGCCCATTTGAGAGCGGGTCGAGGTCAGGGTACCGTGATGCGCTTCGATGACAGCTTTGCAGATCGGCAGTCCCAATCCGGCACCACCATGCTTGCGATTGCGTGAACTTTCGCTGCGATAGAACCGATCGAAAATCTGTGAGATTGACTGCGCCGACACACCGGGTTCAGAATCGTCGAAATAGATAGCCAACTCGCCCGGCAATTGCATGGACGAGATCTTAACACCGCCGTTTTCATTTGTGTATCGCAGCGAGTTCTCCAATAGATTGGAAAACACCTGTGTCAGCCGCGTGCTATCCGCTTCCACGATGCAATGCAAGTCGGCGACGGCACTGGCATCCAGCTTGATCTTCTTGCTGGCGAAACGTTCATTGAAAGCTTCCACCGTATCCAGCAAAACCACCCCTACATCGACCGGCACGAAATCATAACGCAGCTGTCCGAGATCAGAGCGCGCCAGGTCATGCAGATCATCCACCAGTTTTCCCAGCGTGATGATTTCGCTGTGCAATATTTCCAGGGTGCGAGGATTTACTTGTTGCACACCATCTTGAAACGCTTCCACCTGAGCGCGCAATATAGCGATCGGAGTGCGCAGTTCATGCGACGTGTCTGTGATCCACTGTTTCTTGGCAGTGTCCTGCTGCTGCAGCGTGTTGGCCAGGCTGTTGAAGTCTTCGGCAAGCTCACCGAGTTCGTCGCCGCGATTGAGTGAAATGCGGGTCTCGAAATTGCCGGTCGACAGTTTGCGGGTACCCTGCACGAGAGTGTTTATGGCTCGCACCAGATCGTGAGAGAGCAAAAATGCAGCTCCAACTGCGGCAAGAAACGCCACGGCGCTGACGATCAACAGGTTGCGGCTCTGTTCGGCAATGAACTGTCCCTCGATATCTTTAGACATCAAATCGTTAGGCACCAGTTTCAGGTACCCGATCTGTTTGCCGCCGGCGGTCAGGGCCAGCATCTGTTTGCTGTTTCTGGAAGACAGGTTGCCCCAGACTATTTTGCCGCTCTGGTCGAAAAGACCAATGCGGCGAAAGAAAGCCATTCGATGTTCAGGAAACGATGGTGGCATGGTGCCGGGTTTGGTGCCCGGCGGCGCACCCAGAAATTGCAAGAAGGGTGGTCCACCGCCCGGTGCCTCGAGCGGCGGACCGCTGCCAGGCGGGGGATGAGGGTTTGGTAGCTCCCCCGGCGGTGGCGGAACGTTGTGATGCAGATCGCTCATCTCGCTGGCTCCCAGGATCCACCAGACTTGCGACTCGTCGTTTCGTGCAAAATCCCAGCTGTTTCCTCCTCGCTCATACCGGCGAGCAAGATTGCCGGCGAAGGTGCTGAGAGTCGACAGCTCAACGCGCTCAACATAGTTGGTGAAGCCGCTGAGGATGCTGAAGCGCGTCAATCCGAAGATCAGCCCGACCACAATCCCGGTGGTCAGCATCATAATCATCATCAACTTGTGTGCGATATTGAGCTTCATCGATCGACCTTTATTGCTCCTCAGACTGCTGCCAAAAGAGATGTTTGCTGCTCCGGAATTCCATAGTCTTCGCGAATGCCGTAACCGATCAATCTGGCTGTAAGCAACGGCGCTCCCTTTTTGAACAGCGAGACGCATACGAGTCCGTTCGCCTCGCATAGTTTCGCATGAGTGCGCCACTTGTCGCCTCCTAAACTGTATTCGCAGGTTTGATGCCAGAGTTGTGTCAGAGGATCCCAAGTGCGTTTAAATTTGCCCAGAGCGCAGGCTTTCAAAGGATGCCAGAGGGCGTGTGCCAGTCGGGTGAAACTATTCATGGGCAGTAAGCGCCGCGATGCCACATCGGTCCACTCCAGACCGCCTTCGCAGAAAGGGGTCAAACCGATATTGAGGATCAGTGCATCCAGAAGCATGTCTTTGGGACCAGTACGGTTGTAAAAGGCAACGAAATCATCGTTGCAAACAAAAGCCACCCTGGCGCCTGTCGCGCTCTCGAGCCAGAACTGTCCATAAATGTCCAGCTTGACCTCGAGGCGCGACACGGCGGTCGGGGCGTTTGCCTGCGCCACTTCAAATTGAAACTGGGTTCCGACGATCAGTCGCAAAGCTCGCTTAATTGCTGGATTCCGGCGTGGCGTTGCGATCGTATCGCCTTCTTTGGGGCAAGCACGCAAACTGAATGTATTTCGCGTGTCCGTTGGTGCGTCACTGGCAACGGTCGTCACCGACGTCAGATGAAATGGCAGTGTTTTGCTACCAATAATTGCCGTCTCCTGCACATGCAAATGCAAGTGGGGCTGGGGCGACCGACCGGAGTTGCCGACCGATGCGATTACCTGTCCGGGATGTACGCGGGCGTACGGTGCTACTTTGAGAGAACTCTTCTGCAAGTGAGCGAGCAGCACGCACGGACCAAAATCCAATTGAATGAGGATGAAGTTGCCCCAGTTGTTGACGGCATCGACCTCGCCTGGTGGATTATCAGGTAAGTCGTTGCGGCAATCGATGACGGTGCCATACGCTGGTGCCAGTACCGGTTTGCCGAATGCATAGTAATCGCAAAGCAGGCGTCCATCTGTCCAGAAGCTGCGTTCTTCCTGAGTCTGAAAGAAATCGAGAGCATATTGCCAGTTGCCGGTGTGCGTATGCTTGCCGCCGAAACCCTGGTAGATCTGCCACTCGCCGTCGAACGGCGGTTTCAGCGCTATGCTGCGTACATCGACCCCGCGGGCTTTGGCGGTTTCTATCTGCTCCATGCTGCGTTCAGGAAGTGCCGGTGCCGGCAACCAGAAATAGGTCCAGGCTTTTCCACGCCCCGGGTTGAGTGAAAGCATGCAGGCGTAGGTTGAAATCACAAACGGCAATGCCAGCACAGGCAGACCAAAAACCCAGAGCAACCGCGACAGGCATAGAGAAAGAACACAGGCGCACGCAGCTGCTGATATCGCTACCAGCAGGCTGCGTTTGCCGGGCGTTGCACACAGCCCACCGATAATGCAAGCACTGAGGACACCGTTCATCTGTGCCACCATAAATAGTGTCGTATTGGATGGCACGGCCAGCACTTCGAGAAACGCGCAGCAGAGAATCGAACTGCCGACTGCGATAATGGCCAGATACCGCGAAGATATAGCGAATGCCGTCAACACCAGGAGTCCACCAATTGTGGTGCCGTTGAAATACATGGCGCCCATGGGATAAAGCCAGAGAAAGGCTTGAATGGGCAACATGGGCAGGGAATATGTGTATGCCGGCATAGCTGGATCGAGTCGCAGGTTAGCGGCCACCGGCAAGAGAATGTATGCGGCGAGCCCATAGGGAAGTCCCAGCAATGGCAGCCGATACTGGCGGGCCAGGGTTTCGGTCAAAATGGCGCTGGTCAAAACAACCAGGGCGCCACCGCACATGGTGAGCAGCACGGTGCGATAGTCAGGCGCGTACAGCGAACCAATCAACATGCCCAGCAAAATGCCGTTGACAGTCTCAATTCGTTCTGTCTCGGATTGGAAGTTGAGCAGCTTGCGGGCCAGTATCACGCTCAAGCCGCCGACCAGCCCGAATAGCCCGGAGAGCGGCTGCAACATGGCGGCGATGAAGATCAAAAATTTTGAGGCGGGATGGTTGAGTGCAAAAAACGAACCATACCCTTCGAGTAGCCTGTTTAACATATCATCGACCTCGCAACTAAATTCTTTGTCTGGCGCCGCGCAAGTCGGAGCATGTGCGCATCTGCTGCATGTCACTGGTGCTCAGGTTGGCGAATGGGTCGCGCAGCCGCTCAGGCAGTTCGTCGTGGGACATCATCGATTCCAGATTCTCGGCGCGACGAATGACTGAACACTCACCGCCCTCCTGGACCAGCACCACATTTGGTCGATATTCGATGAATTGCAACCACTGCGTATTGTTGTAGGCACCGACCGGACTGATTACCAGGTGATCGCCGGCGTTCAGCGGCGGCAGGTAGACGCTGTGGCGCACCACATCGATGTTCATACACAACGGTCCGTAGAGCACTGTATCTTCGTAGCTGCCTGTCGGCTCGCGCGTTATCTTGATCTGATGGTTGTACCAGTAGGCCGTAAACATCAAATTGGTGCCGGCATTCAGTATGGCGGCGCGACGGCCGTCAGGCAGTCGTTTCGTGCCGGCGACTGTCGCGATCAAAACTTGCGCATCATCAACTACGGCACGCCCGCTTTCAAAGATCAAACGCGGCAATGGCTTGTTCAAGTCTTTGCGATATGCGGTGTGTTCGACGAGTGCGTCGCAGATGGCATCGGCGTATTCATTGAGGTCGGGGATGGCCTGTTCGGGAGGTAGATACACTCCTTGCAAGGCGTTGCGCGAGGGCAGCCCGCCGCCAATATCGATATTTTCGATAGTTATGTGCTGCGAGGTTTCCAGTTCGCGCATGAACGCGCACATCACCCTCACTTGCTCGGCGTATGCTCGCGGTTCGCGGACGAAGGTGCCGATATGGCTGTGCAATCCGTTGAGTCGCATATGCGGACTGAGCGCGATCATCTTGGCGGCCTGATGGGCCTGTCCATTTTCGACGTTAAAGCCAAAGCGGCTCCACGGCTCCGTATAACCGGTATCGAAATTCAGCCTCAGCGCCACCTGCACGATGCGATCCTGCTCTTCGGCGATGGTTTCGATCAGTTTTAGCTCGTCCATGTGATCTATGTGAATGTGCGCACCTTCGGCGATGGCGCGTTCTAAGATCGCCCGCCCCTTATTTGGTCCGTTGAAAATAATTCGATGTCCGGGCATACCCAGAGCTCTCGCTTTTTCATACTCGAAAGCCGAGACCACCTCGGCCCACGAGCCCTCCTGATGCAGGATGTTGCAGATGGCACTGATATAGTTAGTCTTGTAGGACCAGCCGTGCACAACCGAGCTGTATCGACGTTCAAAAGCTCGCGTGATGCGGCGCACATTCGCCCGCAACTGGTGTTCTGAAGTGACGAACAGCGGCGAGCCAAAACGCTCGATCAAATCATCGATCGGCAGTCCAAATACATTGTGCGTCACGTCATCTCTCACGGTGCGGTTGCCGAACTTATTAGCGGCACCGATGCGGTGCGGCTGAATATAAGGCGGTTCCCAAGTGGTAGTAACAGGTTCGATACTCATACAATCCTCCCCAACGCAGGCACGCGATAAGCTGATGTTTTTCGCGTGTTCGATCCGAGCGCTTACGCAGACCGGGTTGTCGCCGTCAGCGCGTCATTTTCGGGCGCAGAAAAACCATCGACAAACATCGATTCAAATTCCGGCAGCTGCACAATAATTTCCTGTGCGTAGCGGATGAAAAATGTGCCGGTGTTCGGTTTTGCCAATTCGAGATTTTCGTCGCCGGATAGAACTTTGAGCAGCGCCACCGGCAGGTTTCTTCCAGCAGCGTGACTTAAATAGATCCAGGCAGGAAAACGCGGATTTATCTCTATCAAATAAATCTTTCCGTCTTCTCCTTTCATCACTTCTACTTCCAGCGGTCCGCGCCAACTGAGAGCGCGAACCAGTTTTTCCGCCACCTCCGCAATCGCCTCGTCTACAACAGTTACCCCCGCCCACGCCTTTCCTTTTTCAGTAAGGGCGCGCTTGCGCATCGTTACTGCGCCGATCAGCGCACCGTTACCGTCGCCTATGCCAGCCAGGTCAAATTCATCTCCGGGAATGATTTTCTGCACCAGCACCGGATAGCCCCAGGAATGAACCATGCGGTGGAAGATCGCCTTAGCGTCCACGGCGCTGTATGCCACCGTTGCATCATAAAAGATGCCTTTGATGATCAGAGGGTATTGCCAGCCATCGCTCTCACAGGTGTCGAAGAATTGCGGATCTGTGAGTGTGCGACTCTCAGGAGCGAGCACTCCGATCGATTTGCAGAAGGCATCAAGATGATCCTTGGCGCGCAGCATAAATTGATCGCGGCTGGGAATCAGCATCTGAATGCCCATGCGGGTAAGTTCCGGTCTGATGCCGATGAAGTTCTGGATTTCGGCATCCAGGCAGGGGATGATTACATCGAGACCTTCGCGCGCATGTATGTCTTTGATGCGCTCGAGTAATGCTTCCTGTCCGGCGGAGGGGTAAGGCACCAGATAGCCTGCGTGGCAGAGATCTCTGGCGTACAATCCGGCATCGAGTACATCATAGCCCAGTCCGATCACTCTCCCGCGAAACGCGCGGTGCTCTCTGATACAGCGAGCAACTGCGCACCCCGGACCGGGACTGTCGGCTCTGGCATTGACTCCGGTAACGGCTACGTTGAAATGCTTCCACGTGCGATTGATATTGATTGTCGTCATTTAAAGATATCTCCCTAGCTGCACCAGAAACGCATCGAGACTGGTCTCGGCTATCTCCAGCGGAATCTTGTAGGTGTCGGCTAGCGCTCGGGCCGCATACTCGGTGGATGCGGTGCGCTTCAACGCATCGAGAGCAGTCAGTCCGCTGTGGTTCAAGGTAAAACTCTGTCCGGTTTGCGGGTCGAAGACAAAGCCAGTCGAACTGACCGCCAGCTTGGAAAGCCGCTCGCCAACATTTATTCTGCTCAGCACGTCATTTACTTTTTGCTGCATATCCCTTCTCCTGCAGGCGGCATTCGACCGCCACACCGTACATCCTAGGAAGAGCTGGTGGAGCGACGATGAAAAATGTGGAGAAACTTGGGAGACGCTTTAAATTTAGAAATCGTCCTGGCTGCCGGGCACAGGCGGCACCTTCAGAACAGGCGCCCGTGCCGGCAATCGGCGCACTGGAGCCTGGACAGCCGTTGGCTGAGAGGACGCGGAAGGTTGAAAAATTAGATTGGCATTGGCAGCCGGCATTGCAGTGGGGATGACTGGTTGGGCCGATGGTGACGCCGCCCCTGTGTTGACGAGCATCGTACCGGAGGCTTCGGAAAGGCGAACGTCGTCACCGTTCCAGGTGCGCTTCATGAGCGGCGTTTGCATTTGTTGGCGGTCGGAGAGGACTTCGTCTTCGACTTGCTTGCGCAGCCGGTCGAATGCTTCGCTCAACTTTGTCTGCCTGCCGTTGGCGCGCAGAGCATCCATTAATGAATGAGTGAACACGCCGTTTTCATAGCGCTTCGACTCCCACGAAAGCTGGCTGGCCAGACTGGAAGCGATAAAGATCTGTCCGCGCCCTGGCGCACTGCTCAAAACATCGAAGCTCTGCTGCTCGCGAGTCAATCCTTTGTCGCCGGTGATCGCGCCGCTGTGACAGACATCAAGAAAAACAACAACGCGCTGGGCCGGAACGCGGTCTGTCAGATACTGGGAGAACCATTCCATCGTGATGCCGGTCATAAGAAGATTTTGCGCGTTTGATTCATAAGAGCACAAAAAGTTTCTTCCTGAAGACTTGGTGATATCGGCGCCACCATGGCTGGAAACGAAAATCACTACCAGGTCGTCTTCCCGCGCGTTCCTGACCAGAAAACCTTCGCCAAGGGCGTCGGCGATGTTCATGCGATTGGCATTCTCGTCAATCAGCAGTTTGACGTTCTCTGGTTTGAAGTTTTGCTCAGCGACCAGAAAATTGGCGAAGTCTTTCGCGTCCTTCGCTCCGTACTTCAGGTTGATTGAGGAGTCGCGAAAATTGCTGATACCGATCACGACAGCCCACTTATTTGCCACAGGCTTGCCGGATTTTGGCATCTCGGCCACATCGGTAATGACCGGATTGGCTTTCACCACCGCCGGCGGTGCCCCCGGCAGAGCGCCTTTGATTTTGTCGAGGCGCGCCTGTATCTCCTGCGCCATGGTGGCGTTGCCCATTTCGTTGTAGGTGTGCAACAGGTGAGTGAGCACGCTGCCCAGCGACGGAGAGGTAGGTCCGTCAAGTTTTTCCAGTTTCGTCAGCACTTGCAGCAGGCGAGTTTCTGCCTGCTCATACTTACCGGCGTCAAAGTCGTTCTTTCCCAGTAGCTCTACATACGAAAGCGATTCGCGGGAGTCTTTGCCGAACACGACCTCCGCCATTGCAGCGGCTTGCAGCATGCGTTTCTCGGCGTCGGAATACTTGGCTTGCGCGTTTTCGCTCAGCCCCCAGCATTCTAAGAGCCTGATTTTATCGAAGTCATTTTCAGGCGCGACCTTGTTTAGGATCTGGAGCGACAGGTCATAACAGGGGGCCGATTTGGTAAACAGTTTCTGGTCGTCATAGATCAAAGCGCCGCGACGCAAGTCTCGCGCCACCAGGCGATTGATGTCGCCAAAAAGATTGCGCCGCATGATCAGGGCCTTCATGATGTAGTCTTCGGCTTCCTTGTATTTGCCCTGCGACAAATTCAATTTGGCGAGCGACGCGTAGGCATCTGCCACCAGCGGGCTCTCGGCAGCCACTTTCTGCGCCGTTTGCAGCGACTTGTTGAGCACCGCCTCGGCCTCAACATATTTATTGCGCGCTATCAGCACATCGGCCATGGCGTTATCGACGGTGCTTGCATCTTCAGGAAGAATGTTGGTCGATTTCTCTGCAAATGCGAATGCTTGCTTCATGGCATTTTCAGCTTCAGCCAGGTCGCCGCGGGACTGCGCTGCCGAACTCAGCCCCATCCAACAGAACATCTGCTCAGGGTTGTTAGGATCTTTTTCAAGCACCACCAGTGCTTTCTTTAGTTTCGCTTCGCCCTCGGTTACTTTGCCCCAGCTGCAATACAAAATGCCCTGACGCTCGAGCACCTTGGCTGCTTGAGTGCTTTTAGCTCCAAACACACGATCAGCAATCGCCAGCGCTGGTTTGATCTGTTCGTCCGCATCGGCGAATCGCCCCTGATCCTCGTAGAGGGCGGCAAGGGCCAGTCGCAGACTTAATTCGTCGTCGTCTGCCTTGGCAGCGGCAAAAATTTCAATCGCTTTGCGAAACTTCGCTTCAGCCTCCTGGATTTTCCCTTCAGCTTTGTAAGTATCACCCAGCATCGTGATCAGAGAACCAGTTTCTCGGGCGGTTCCCAATCCGCAGCGGTCCATGGCGGCGATGCCATTGACCAGCATCGGCATGATTAATGGACCGCCACCAAGTTTTATTCTGATTGGGGTCACCCGACTTGCCAGCTCGCGCAGATAAATCGGCGCCTGGTTGCTCTTGTCTGGCTGCATCAGGGCAAACGAGCTGGCCAGGTCTTCGGCGGCTTCCTTGTAACCGTCGCTGTCGCAGTAGGCAAGCCCTCTCATGGCGTACGGAATTCCCAGCTTGCTGCTCTTTGGTCCAAATGCCTTTATGAGGGTGTTTATAGACTGCGTATAGAAAGGGACAGCCTCCCTTGGTCGACCAGAGGCTACACGAATTAATCCGCGTTGCAGCAAGAGCTGGGAAGACTCGTCTGCCGGCTTGGTCGGACCCAGCGCCTTTTCGGCAGCCTCCACTTCTTTGTCAGCCAGGGCGGCGTCCTTTTTGGCAATCGCTTGGAGCGCGTTTTGCATGTGCTGGTCGAAGCCAGGCGGAGCGGCAACTGCAGCCGGCGCTGCCAGCATCGCCAGCAGAAACAGCCCGCTTAACTTGGTGGGACGAAAACGTCGGATTGCAGAGTTCATAAAGACCTGACGAGCCATCGCTCTATTTTAGCGGTGTTAAGTTTGGCGGCAATCCTCACTTTCTCTCCACAATTTACACAGTGACCACACAGCCATTTCCTAGGATGGTTGGCATGACGCTCTGTGCTAGGAGGGCAACCGAAATGAGGAGCACTACATTTAGATCAACGGTATGCGGCGTTGCTTTATTAGTTGCAGTCACCACTGATGCAAAGGCGCAGCAGACTGCGACCGACATAGCGACCATGAATTCATGGGCAGAAACTGCGAAAAAAACTGAAGTTGGAAACCAGCTGATCAGCGTATTCACATCGACTAACGCTATTCTGAAATCCACTCCCCATCACAAACGCGCCTTGTATCTACGCGGTTATCTCTACGGCACGATCGGTTGCACCACAAGTGCTATCGCCGATCTATCGAAACTGATCGAAACCGATCCGTCGTACGCCGCCGCCTATACCGAGCGAGGCATTTGCTACATGGATCAGAAAAACTTCGAAAAAGCGCGGCAAGATTTTGATCGCGCGATTCAGCTCAATCCGCTTTCGGGCGACGCGCATCTGGCACGCGGGAAGCTGCTGTTGGAAATGGATCGACCAACTTCGGCGCTGAGCGATCTGGCGTCCTGCAAACAACTCGCGTTTGCACCGGCATTGCCGGGAGAACTGCCAGCCAATTACTACGGCGCGCCCGACTATTACCTGGGAGCAGCCTATGAGGCAATGGGGCGGCCGGAATCTGCAGCCAAGTACTACAAAACCAGCATCAAACCGCCGCGTCTGGGTGGATCGGGCTACATTCACCGTTTCTCGGACCAGCCGCTGGACGCGAAATATCGCCTCTCGCTTACGGAGGGTCCGCAATAGCAAAGATTGCGCTGGAGAATCGGATATCATGTACCGATGAAATGGAACCGTTTGATAGTTGCAGTCGCAGGATTAACGACGGCTGCGTTGGCGGGTATGCCGGCGGCGCAGGCCCATTACGATGTTGAAGACAGCACCACGATACCGTCGAAACACAAACACAAACATCAACACAAAAAAGCAGGCAACGAAAGCGATGCGTTCAACCTGAACAAGATGCTCGATTGGGTCATGTCGCCTGCATATGCTGCCAGTTCGAACGTTCACATGTCAGTGCAAGGCAACCTGCGCATTATCACGTCCAACGGCATACCCAATCACGTCACCGGTGCATTTCCAAATCCAGGAAACCCGAACACGATTAGCGAACAGAACTATAGTTTTCACATGCCGGCAAATCCGCAATTCGCGACGGCGACAACGGCGCTGCGCATGAATCTGTTTGGGGTGGCGTTGAATGGAGTTCCATTTGATCCTGGTGCGGCGGAGTGGTGGCAGGGCAATCCATTTTCAGGTTGGCAATACGAAGCAATGTCGCTTGGTGCACGGTTGGGATTGGACGAAAACAATGCACACGTACAACCCAATGGTGCCTACCACTATCATGGCTTACCCAGTGGATTACTGAAACATCTGGCGCGCATGCCGCGCCCCGTTTTGCTTGGGTATGCGGCGGACGGCTATCCGATTTATGCGCCCTACGGCAACACCAACGCCAAGGATCCGACTTCCAAAATGAGGGAGTTGAAGCCCAGCTATCGCGTCCGTAAGGGCACTAGAAATGGTGGCCCGGGCGGCTCGTTCAATGGATTGTTTGTTGAAGATTATGAGTACGTTGCGGGGTTGGGTGATCTCGATGATTGCAACGGGCGCATCGGGGTGACCGCGGAGTATCCGAAAGGAACCTATTATTACGTAATCACCACCGCTTATCCTTATGTGCCGCGCGGTTTCAAGGGTACTCCGGACACCAGCTTCGAGAAACGAGGACGCGGTGTCCTGCGGCTGAAGTGGACCCGGTGGTATGGGTGGATTCGGTCCGCCCGGCGGTGGCGGATTCGGTCCGCCCGGCGGTGGCGGATTGGTCCACCCGGTGGTGGCGGATTTGGTCCGCCCGGTGGTGGCGGATTCGGTCCGCCCGGTGGTGGCGGATTTGGTCCGCCCGGTGGTGGCGGATTTGGTCCACCCGGTGGTGGCGGATTTGGTCCGCCCGGTGGTGGTCCGCCTGGCGGTGCAAATGGTCCCGGTGGCAATATGCCGCCACCACCACCAGATGGTATGCAAGGACCGCCTCCGCATCCTCCGGAGGGCACCAATTCTAGTGGCAACCAGTAGTTAGAAAATCACCAGCGAAGACAAGAATGTCTCGACCTCCGGCTGATCCGTGCGAGATTTGATGCCGGCAACTCCGACCGTGTACATGCGTCCGTTGGCGCAATCGACATAAAAGCGATAACGCACCTTTCCTTTGATCGGCTCGGAGATGGTGCCTTCAATCGATCGCCCCGGATACAAGCCACCACCCAATGCAACCGCAGCCCGCTGTGTCTCGCTTGCCTTCAGCTCTTTCATGCAATTGGCACACGCACCATCGAGGCCGCTCTGCACAACGGTGGGCGTGCCGTTTTTCAAAGCCGCAGCAATGTGAGCCGGAAATGTGTCTTCCGAGACAATAAATGCAATCTCCGAGTCTTCGCAGCAATATCGCTTGGAAGTGGTGCCCAGAGGGCTGGCGGTGCTTTTGTCTTCCGGTTTACCAGGCATGCTCACTTTGAAGTGTCCACCTTTTACCGTGAACGGCTCGAACTTGACACCCTTTAGACTGCCATGCGAACGCACGGAGCAGCCAGAGAGAGTCAAAATCAGCAAAGCAGGAATCAGGAGGCCTAAGTTGACCCAACGAACAAAAGCGCCTCTGTCTGTCATTGCCGTTCCTCTGTTTGCGAAGCCATGCGTGAGCGTCCGGGACCGAGCTACTTCCTTTGTGCCCAATCGACAGCAGCGCCCCAAGGCTTGGCAACTTCAAATCAGGACTTTTTCAGCAAATCGCGCCAGCGCTTCCAGGCGTCTTCGCGAGCACTCTTGTCTTCTTTCGAACCAGCAGGATCCTGACCGGACCGCATGAATCCATGGCCGGCGCCTTTATAAATCTTCGGTTCGTAGGCTTTGCCCAGTTTCTTCATGGTTGTAGCAGTCATTGGAATAGTGGCATTGATGCGCTCGTCATTCTCGCCATAAAAACCGTAAACCGGTGCGGAGATCTTCGCCATGTCCGCATCATCCGGTGGACTGCCGTAGAAGACGAACGCTTGCTTCACCTTCTTGTTATTAGCGGCAAACTGAAAGGATTGCGCGCCGCCCCAGCAAAAGCCGCCCACCACAATTTTGCCGTTGGCTGCCGGCAATTTGCTCACATAGTCAGCGACGGCATTCAAGTCCCCGGTGATTTGGTTCTGGGGCAACGATGTAATCGCCTTGCGCACAGCATCGACGTCCGCATACTTATCCGTACCTCCGCCACCAGGGGCGGTGCCGGACAGGAGATCGGGGGCAATGGCGATGTAGCCATCGGCAGCCAACTGATCGGTGACGCTCCTTACCCAATCGCTGAGCCCGAAGATTTCATGAATCACCAGCACCGCCGTCGCCTTGGTTTTTACCTGTGGATAAGCGATGAAACATTTGACATCACGTTTGCCGTTTTTGACAGTCACCCAATCGAGATGCCGAGGGGACTTGTTGAGTGGTGCTTTCGCCCAGTCTTGCGCGTGGGCTGCTGCCGGCAACAGCAACATCATGAAAGCCGCAATAATAGCCACCGTTTTCATGGCACCCTCCAGTTTGGACGTATGTCTTTCGTATCTTCTAAAGGTTGTTAGAATACCAAATCATGTCAGAACCCATTTGCCGCAAAGCAACAACTAAAGACCTCGCCGGCGTGGTCGCACTGCAAAACCTCAATCTGGTTTCGAACCTCAGCGAAGATCAAAAGAAGGATGGTTTCCTCTCCGGTGCTTTTTCGGAAGAGCAGTTCGCTGAAATGAATCAGGATGTCGGCATTCTCGTCAGTGTGTACGACGACAAAGTCGCAGGTTTCATTTGCATCGGCAGTGTGGAATTCAATCTGCCGTATCCGCTGCCCAAAGCCATGATCGAAGAATTCTCGAGAATTCAATTCGACCGCAAATCACTCTCGACTTATGAATGCGTGATTGCCGGCCCGGTTTGTGTAGCGAAGGAAAAACGCGGCACCGGGTTATTTGATTTCATGTACGGGCAGGTCTATAAAATTTTGCCCGCACACATCAATCTGATTACAACGCTGGTCAGCAAGAGCAATCCGCGCTCACTGAAAGCCCACGAAAAAGTCGGCATGCAAACTGTCGGCGATTTCCATACCAGGGGCGCGACTTCGTAATCATGGTGCGCCCGCTGCATCAGTTTCAGCAACCAGTTGAGAATCCGCGCTAAAGCACAAAAGAAATGCGGCCGCCTCTTAGCCAGGCGGCCGCGCCTCACGTTTCACCCCGCGTGAGCTTTATGAGCTTTGTGTGTCTATCTATGGCGTCGTGGTGACAACCGGTTTCTGCCCCTTTTGCCAATCGACGTTGTAAGTGCCGTTATTCATGGTGTCGACAGATGTGGTGCCACCCTGTCCTTTGGTGTAACTGGTGTTACCGTCGTATCCGTAAGATTGTCCCTGCGGGTTGGTGTACTCGGCACCGCTTTGCCGTGTGCCCTGCCCCGTCTGAGCGTTATATTTACTGTTTACATAGCCGTTGGCGCTGCCGCCGGCTGGAGTAGTTCCGGACCAGTTGTTCTTGCGAAAAGCACCGACGCCCTGCTTATAGCCAAACTTGCCCTGATTCTGAAACGTTCCGCCATTTGGTCCGGCAACATTGTTGTTGCTAAACCCAGCCCCGGCGGTCGGCGTCAAGACACGAGCGCCATAACGCGAACCGTACTGTCCTTGCGTGGCCCAGGCACCGGCGGTTCCATTCGCACCGCGGGCAAATGCTCGTCTGGCTTCCGATGGTGACGTGGCTACCGTTGAATTTAGAACTGCCGCGCTGGCGACCGCCAAACAAAGTATTGATAATGTGCGCACCGAGTGTACCTCCAGGAATCTCTAAAAACCCATACACGGGCGGCCGCAAAAAGTTTCGTTCAAGCCTTTTTAGGCACTGGCGCGCCATTCGGGGACCAGGCGGTCCCGAACCAGCGCCTGGCTAGACAACCTTGGTTCAGGCCGCTACCTTATAGATACAATTTTGAGGTAGACGCATGGGCGCGCAAAATCATCGCCAGCTGGCGCTGCGGATAGTTGCACTTGTAGCTTTTCTGGCTGCGAGCATCTCCTGTCCGGGTTTCTCTAAAGACGAGTGGCAGATGTACAGTGCGCCGCATGGCGACTTCAAATTGATGGTGCCCGGTCCAGTCGAGGTGAAGAAACAAAAACTGGGCGGCAGCACCGCACAAAACTACATGTCACAGGGGAACGATCACAACGCCTGCTTGATCGCCTGCGAGTTGCAGGACGACAAAGAGATATTCGAGAAATTCGCTGACGGAGCCCGCGGCGGCATCACGGGCAAGGGTGGTCAGATCACGCGCAGCGAAGACGTAAGTGGTCCCGGTTGGAGTGGGCACCTTTACGACTACAGCAAGGAAAACGATCCCGACTCCTCGCTTTTGGTAGC
This sequence comes from Candidatus Obscuribacterales bacterium, assembly GCA_046328035.1. Classification (GTDB taxonomy): domain Bacteria; phylum Cyanobacteriota; class Vampirovibrionia; order Obscuribacterales; family Obscuribacteraceae; genus JBGASG01. The sequence continues at coordinate 22,088 of JAXLXI010000031.1, forward strand.
TAAAGTTGATGATTCAGGCGTCTATTACACGATCGCGATGAATGCGTCATCACAATCGAAAGAAGGGAAATCTTTGTTTTCCTCATTCGAAGTAGATCCTGCCAATGTGACATCGCCAATCACCGGAGAAAAAGCCGCATCAGGCAAATCATCCAGTGACAGCTCGTCATCCGCCTCAGATTCAGACAGTGATTCGTCCTCATCCGGCAAAGACAAAGGTCCCTGGTACAACCTCGGCGTCGGTATGGGACTGATGCTGGTCGTAGTGGTTGGTCTCGGATTTTTGCTGGTTCCGATTGCGATTATTTTGCTGATCGTTTTCGTCGTGAAGCGCAGCGACAAGAAGGGCTAACTACACAACCGAACAACACGCGAAAAACGTACGTTATTCGCCGCCCACGATTTTGGGGTTCTTCTTGCGGAACGATTCGAAGATGCTCTTCGGAATACCAAAATTGGTTTCCAGAAGTTCAGGCGTGTTGGACTGCATCCACTGCGCCAGCGAGATTTCCTGATAGTCGCCGCTATCTAGAATGATCAACGAAACACAATCTTCCGAGTCGGATGTGTTTTCGATGTAATGTCCGTATCCCTGCGGTACATAACCCACATCGCCAGGTCCGAATTCTTCCATCTTCGAACGCCCTTCGGATCCAAACACCGTCATGCGTGCATGTCCGGAGATGTAGTACTGCCATTCATTGGCGTTCGGATGCCAGTGCAATTCTCGCAGGGCTCGCGGACGTAAGGTTTGCACCGCACCAGTCATCGTCGTGGAGATCGGGAATTCCTTCGCGGACGCCATCTGGAAATGCGAGCCGTTGAGATCTTCGCCTTTTTGCGCGCCCAGTCTGTATTTGTGGGTCAGTGGTGGTACACGTTCGGTAAATTTGGCAGGAAACTGCGGCAGCGGTCCCGGCACAGGTCCCTGCGCGATATACACTTCCTTTTTCGGAAAGTTCTTGAACGTGGCGGCGTTGACGCCGAAGTTTTTGGCCAGCACTTCCGGCGGTGTTTGCGCCAGCCAGTCAGAAATGCTGAACGTAGCAAAATCAGAGAAGGCACCGTTATCGAAGACCAGCATGAACTCGCACTCCTCGGTGCCGATGCCTTGCAGCGAATGTCCATGACCACGCGGGAAATACCAGATGTCCCCAGGTCCAAAGTCAAGCACTTCGCTGCGCCCTTGCGGATCGATGACAGTGGTGCGCACCTGCCCTTTGATAACGTAAGCCCACTCAGCCGCATTGGCGTGCCAGTGCAGTTCGCGCAGAGCGCCGGGCTTGAGTTTCATCAACACGCCGGCTATGCCCTGAGAAACCGGAAAGTTCTTGATGGTTGCTTCCTGCGCCGATCCGCCGTTGAACATGCGCGGCTTTTGCTGACCGAGTGCGAATTTGAAAGACGGCAACGTCGGCTCGTCAAGCGGATTGTTGATCTGAGCGCGGGCAGGCGAGCATGTCAATGTGCAGACCAACGCTGTCGAAACAGCCAAGACAGTTCTCAGGCAATTCATCTTGGTTTCCCCCGCAGGTATTGTTGGTCGCACCGCATCGCAACCAGCCTCGACATTAGCACCGTTTCATGCCAAGAAACGACCGCCGCAAGCTTGTCTTAATGACGCTTGCCAGGAGATAAACTGAGCGATACCAGATGCGATACCAGCACCTTCCGGCGGTCGAAAGAAAAGAGGAGCGACGATACCGCGCTCCTCCCCGTATTGCACAAAAGTTGTCGTAACTATTTGGCTTTGACTGCTTGCGTAGTCTTGTGGATGTCCTTGACTCCACCGGACTTCATGATGTCTTCGGCTTTGTCTACTTCTTCCGGGCTGTCGGTGTGCACGATCAGAAGTACGTTGCCTTCTTTCAGCAAGCTTTCATAGAGCTTGATCTGGTGGTCTGGCATGGTGACGCCCAAAAGCGCACCACCCAATCCGCCCGAAGCACCACCCATGGCGGCACCGGCGATGGCGGCCATCAACGGACCGGCAGCGATGAACGGTCCAAGCGCTGGAATGGTGATCAAGCCGATACCGGCCAACAAGCCGATAGCTCCACCTGCAAGCACTCCACCTTCAGCGCCTCTGGTTGCGCCTTTGAGGATTGTGCTGTCGCTAAGATCGCGTTTGACGGCGTCTTCTTTCATCAGAACCGAAATGTCTTCAGTGGCAAAGCCGGCGGTTTTAAGCGATTCAACAACCGCGTTCGCTTCAGCTTCGGTCGCACTGATTCCCATGACCAGTTGCTTCTTCATTTATATGTCCCTCTTATGTCTTACGGCTGTTGCAAAGTCAGACCGAATAGATATCGAATGGGGCACAGATTAGCACGGCGCAGCTGTCAAGGAGATTACCGGATCCCTCTGATGTTTAGCGGTTACCCATGGTTTTGCTCGTATGCCCCATCTCACTTAAACTTATGAGTCCCATGAAAATCGAGGCGGATTTTGGACATGAAGAAAGCCACGGCGGCAGTTTCAATTTGCGGATTGCTCGCTGCCGGTGCGTCCGGCGCTGTCGCCGAAAGTGATAGTCGCTATGTGTCTCCATACGCGATAAACTTCGAGATTCCGCTTGATGAATTGTTGGCGCCCGATTCGCACGCCCCGCGCAACGAAGCTGCGCTGCAATCAGAAATTGTGCCCGTTAATCAGTGGTACAGCGATGCCACGCGGCGGCGATACGGCACCTGGGGTCCGCCGGCGCGCACCTATCCTCAGTTGTCCAATCACGCAACGGCGTCCCTGGCGTGGCAGCAACAGCGCCTGCTTGCCGAGGCCAGCAAGTACATTAATCTCTAGTACCAGCATCATCATATTCCGGCGTGGGGACCGCCTGCTGATTGGCCGATGCGCGAAGTTCCGTTCGGCAAGAATTCGCCCGGGCTGGATTGCAGCAATTTCACGGCCTGGGTTTATAACTACGGGCTGGGAATAAAGTTCACCTCCGATGTGCACAAACAGGCAGCTCTAGCTCTGCAGCCAGTAGAAACAGGACCCGAATACAGCTCATTCGGCGAGAAACTGCTTCCCGGAGATCTGCTGTTCATCCGCGCCAAGGACCAACAGAACGAATGCAGTCATGTGGTGATGTGGCTGGGCAAGTACGGCAAGTCTCCCAATGGTGTGCCATTGATCATCGACTGCACTGCCACCGGACACGTTGATTGCAACGGCAAATCAATTCCTACGGGTGTGCAGATCCGCCCCTTCACGGAGACATCCTGGTATTACAAGCGTTTTCACCATGCCGGCCGCGTGCTGCCCGCCGGTTAGGCGGATCAAGTCCAAATCAAGGAAGAAACACTATGATGCCCCTGCGAAAAACGACAGTTCTTGCTGTGTTGGCAGCAGCGATGACCATCTCCAGTCTGTTCATGTCTTCACCATCTGTGATGGCAGAGCCAGGCGACATGGTGAAGAACGAAACCATGGAAACTCGCCTTGAGAACCTGAAGATGCAACTGAAGAAACGATTGCCGACGGAATCAAAATCGAACAAGTGCGTCGCCGCCCGCATAGCGTCGAACCTGTCCGCGTGTGAATTCGCAGAGGAAGAATTCGGCGAAGCAGCCAAACACTTGCAGCAGGCTATCGACTGGTTCACGCCGGACTGTCCACGCTACGCACAATATGCTCCACTATTGCACAAGCATCTCGGGGATTGCGAAGCGATCAAAGGCAAAAGCGAAGCAGCGATCAAACATTACACAGACGCGTTGAGTCATGCCGATGGCGTGGTCAATTCTCTCGACTTCAAAGAAGCAGTACTGAAAGCAATGAGCGATGTGTACTTCTACGATGAAGACTATGAGCAAGCCGCCGAGTACTTGAAACAGCTGGCTAAGTTGCAAGAGGTCGAGCGCGACGATAAGATCGGCTGGACATATATGGGCTTAAAAGACTGCTACGAGAAACAGGTCAAGACAACTGAAGCCAATTTGGCGCTGAATCGCGCTGCCATCGCTTTTCGCAGGGTGATCGATCTGCCACCAATCTTGGTGCACCATGATCGTCCGGCGCTGCCCAGAGATCTCTGGGATGTACTGGAACCAAAAGTTGATAAGTCACCAGTATTGACCTGGCGTCCGCCCCGGGGCACCAAGCCCTGGGTTATTCTCCTTTGCATACATGGCATGGGTTTGCACAAGTCGTGTTTTGCCGGCTTTGGCGAAGAGATGTCCAAGAAGGGTGCGCTGGTTGCTGCAATGGATGTGCGAGGCTTTGGCTCCTGGCGCACTTTGCGAAAGTATGACGAGCTGGATTTTGACTTCTGCGCCAATGACATAAAGGACCTTGCCAAAATTCTCAAGGCATACAATCCAGGGGTGAAACTGTTCCTCGTCGGCGAATCGATGGGCGGAGCGATTGCCTTGCAATCAGCTTGCGACTGCCCGCTCGTCGATGGAGTCATTTCTTCGGTGCCGGCGGCGGACCGTTTCAACGGCAAGGAAACGGCCTTCAAAGTTGCCTTTAATTTGCTGACGAAACCAGGAAACGATTTCGATATCACCGAGGATGTGATCGAACACACTAGTCGAGATCAAGAGACCGTCGATAAATTCAAAAACGACCCGGGCGTGCGAAAGCACGTTTCTCCCAAGGAGTTGATGGAATTCGATTCGTTCATGAAAAAGACGAAGGGCGTGGTCAGCGAACTCGACCTGCCTGTGTTGATCACGCAGGGCGCAGCTGATCCGCTGGTCAAGCCGGGCAGTACTATGGACCTGTTCGAAGCAATCAAAACGCCCGACAAGACACTAATTTTGCTTGGCGGAAAAGAGCATTTGATTTTCGAGAACAGTCAGTTCACACCGCTTCTATTGGAAGGCGTGACGACCTGGTTACGCGGGCATATGAACCCGGCGCAATAGGGCGGCGCCCCGAGAGAAAGCCTGCCAAGTTAGTGACGAATGATAGCGTTGAGCAAAAGTGTTAATGCAATCGACAAAACGATGCTGAGCAGCAGACTCGGACCCCAGAGAATAACCATAACTACCTCTATTGCTTTAGATTGCTTTGTGGAAGTGACTAAGATTGGGTCGGCAAAGTTCCGTGCGATGAAGCGCCTTATTCTGGTTAGTTTGCTGGTTCTAGTTGCCGTAATTGGTAACTCAGTGCCGGTATGCGCGGTCCCTCCGCCTGACGTTTCTCTCAAAAGTCATGACTTCTCTGCATCGCACTTCGCAATCAAGCTGCCCGTCAGTTGGAAGACGCGCAACGATGTAATTTTGCCGGTCGTCGCGGCGCCGCGTGAAGTCATCAATTCCGCCAACGAACTGCCTTCACTTAAGGTGCGCGTCAGACCAGCTGAGGCTGGCTTGACACTGAAGGTACTGGGCGATAGCGAGCGAAAACAGTGGGGAATATCATGGAACGTCAAGTCCGACACCACCAGCGGTGTGCCTCCACGCCAGACACGCGTCATGATCGCCGACACGAACGTAAATGGCGAAAAACGCAAGATCATGACACTGTTTGCTATCTCAAACGGGCGGTGCTTTATCGTCACGTGCGCTGATACCCGCGAGAACTTTCCGAAGCAAGAAAAACTGTTCAGCAAGATTCTGGCAAGTTTCGTTGCCATGTAGTCGAGGCAATCAGTCGAGTGCCAGTTCCCAGGTTTCGGCGACCAGATCTTTGCCAAAGCTGTGGTGCGGCTCTTCGGATTTTTTCACAAACCCGGCGCGCTTGTAGATGTGCCTGGCAGCATCAAGATTGCTCTGCGTCCAGAGCACGACACTTCGATAGCCACATTGACGAGCAAACTGAATGCACTCCCCGACAAGTTTTTTGCCGATACCCTGACCACGCTCAGTGGGCTCGACATAGAAGAGTCGCAATTGCGCAACAGACTTGGATTTTTTCACCAGGAAGACGGCGCCAAGAATCTCGCCATCCCTTTCCGCGATCCAGCAACGTTCGCAAGCCGGGTCATAGTTCTCGATGAACTCGGCGACAATCTTTGCCACCAGTGCTTCGAATTCGTCGGTCCAGTTGTACTCTTTTGCGTAGAGGGCGCCGTGCCGATGAACAACCCATCCCATGTCGCCGGGATGATGTTGCCTGATTACAAAGGACCGATTGCGTTCGATGCTGCCTGCCTCACCCGAGTCGCGGAGCAGCGTTTCAATCACTTTCATTGCCGCAATTAACTGCTGCTGCGCAGTTTCATCCAGGTGCTCCAGCGTTTCGGATACTTGTAGATGTTGCTTTTCGTTCAATGGCTTGAATGTTCGCAGTCCCAATTCGGTGAGTGAAAGCATTTGCTGCCTGCCATCGTTGTCGCTGCGCTTTCGCGAGACCAGCTTGTCAGACTCGAACTTTTTCAAAATTCGACTCAAATAGCCGGGATCAAGATCCAGTTCTTTGCACAACGCGGCGGATGTGACTTCGCCACTACGAAACAGCTCCGACAGGACTCGGACTTCGGCAAGTGAGTATGAAGAGTCGAGAAACCCCTCGCGGAGCACGCCAATTTGCCTAGTGTAGAAACGATTAAAACGGCGGACCTGCTCGACCCGCTCTGCCAGCGGTTGCGCGAGGGTTTGGGTACTCCGCATGGGGCCTCTCAAGCCAGGGATTTAGTTGTCATTGTCAATTAGTTTATTGACTTTGTCAACTAATTTGCCGGATAGGTTCCGCCCGTCAGTTTTTGGGCATATATAGGTAGGACAGCAATTTTGTCGCTTCCCGCAATCATTCTGCCACAGGCATCCCGGTATCCCATGTCCATGGACGACCACAGCAGCAAACGCGGACTGGAACGCTACGTCCAGGATCGCCATCGGGGCGCGGAACTTGATGTCGGCGTTTTTCAGTGGCAGCCGCCGCAACAGGCGCAGAGGAAAGACTCCTATCTGGATATAGCGCTCAATAACACAGTACGCCCGGTGCTGGGCACGGTGCTGGACGAAAGGCGGGCTGAGGAGTGGACCGGCTTTTACAAAGGCGGCATTGAAGTTAGCACCGCTCTTTATGGAAGGTCCGAAGGGCTATCTGGCGTTGGGTGGTCTGTACGCTTCAGACGAAGCTAAGTACGGCGACTCGTGGCAAAACCAACTCATTGATGGTGCCCTGGGGTTGGGCAAAGCCGGCGCGCTGAAAGGCACATTCCTGCTGGCGAAAAACTTCAAGCAAGCACCGACGACTATCGGTCTTGAGATGGGCATCATGAATCGCGGCTCTGACTCGTTGCTGACGCGCGAAAACTATCTCGACAAGAACGGGGACTATTCGGTCAAAAGAGGCGTAAGCACCGCGCTCAGCACCACATTGCGCCCGGAAATGCTGGTCATGGACATGGCTTCTTTCGGCGCAGCCGATATTGTCTGGGGACGCTTATACAGCCGCACGCGAGGCACGGCCTACTTCAATCCCATGATTACCAGCACGTTTACCGGCGCCACCATTGGTGTCGCCAGTGGTGGCGGCCATGAATTGATGCGGCAGATTCGCACGGGCGACATCGACCCGCTTCGCCTTATCGAGCGCACCGCCACCGAGGGCGGATTTGGCGCACTGAGCGGGTATCTCGGCGGCAGACAAGCCGAACGCTATTCGCGCATCGACTATTCTTCGCAGCCCGGCTTTGGTCAGCCGCCGAAGTTGCCGACATTTTTGGATGCCGAGTTGCAGGCTATGCGAGACGGCACCTTCACTCCGCTAACCGTCAGTGAAAATCTCACTAACACGGTCGTCAGCGGCAAAGTCACGTTGCCTGACGGTAGTACGCGACCGACACTCTTTCGTCCAGACGTGAACGTACCAGGATATCATCAGCGAATGCAGGCCGAAGTTTCCGGCTACGCTTTCGGCAAAATCTCGGGCATCAATCCGGAAGGCTCCCCGGCTACGGTCGCCCGTTTCATCAAAAACGAAGGTAACCTGCAGCCGGGATACATGCAATCTATGGAAGGCGTGGATCTGCGCGCTTACTTGAGTGATAAGGCTAAAAGTCTCTATGGCTCCGACACTCCGCAAAACATGCTGCGGGCATTTCGCAGTGATACGCAATTACAAAACAGTTTCGCCAGCGCCATGGCCGATCGGATGATTCTCGGCGAATGGGACAACCACGCCCTGAACAATCTAGTTGTTGAGAAAGCAAACGGGCAGAAGACCGTCAAAAATATAGACATGCAGGACGCCCTCAAACCAGCCAATCACACGTGGGATCTGGTGCCGGACGCCGGTTTCTTGAGAGGGTGGGATGGATTGAACACCCTCCTCTATAAAGATCTGCAGGGAAAGGTCGCACCTCAAACCGTGCGCGAAAATGCGCGAAGTTTCTTAGACAGCTACGACAACGCAGCAGGGCGAACATACCTGCGGGAGCAGACCGGCTGGTCGGTTCCACAGCTGGAAGGCGTGATGGCACGCAGCCGCTACTTTGCAGAGAATGGTGTGTTTCCGCGACCACAGCAAATGAGCCTGGTATATCCGTGGTTTGGCATCGTCAAACGAGGATTGCTGACAGGCAGCTTCAAGGTCAACCAGCAGCTGGATATTCGTCGTCTGGGCGGCAGCGGACAGCAGTGATTTCCCAGTTGACTTCCTCCCAGCCCTAAAGGACGGGGATTCCGGCTGAGCGGTTGATTAGACCGCCGACACGGTGGGTTCCTGCTTCAACGAAGCCGCCGGAATCGCTTCCGGTCTTATGTCTCCTCCACAGGCAATCACGGCGAGCCCCGCCGCGAGTATGTTTCGTGCAGCATTGAAGTCTGCACTGGCAGTATATCCACACCGCACACAAGAGAACGTCGATTGCACCGACCGACTCTCTGCGTCCACGCATCGACACAATGAGCACTTTTGGCTTGTATATTGAGGTGATACAGCGACTACAGCACCGCCTCTCCAGTTCTGCTTATATTCCAACTGGCGCCGAAATTCATACCATCCCTGATCCAGAATTGATTTGTTCAATCCGCTCTTTGCCCTGACCTTGCGCCCTGGCTTTTCAACTGTTCCGGAGGCAGAACTGCACATATTGCGCACCTGTAGATCTTCAATCACAACTATCGCGTGGTTCTTGCTAATCGTCGTTGATGTTTTATGCAGATATTCGCGTCGGATATTCGCCACCTTTGTATGTATCTTTTGTAGTCTTTCCTTCTGCCTCCGCCAGTTCGCACTGAATTTTTGCTTCCGAGCCAGCCGCCGCTGGCAGCGAGCTATTTGCTTTTCTCGCTTGCGGAAACTGTTGACTGAGAGTAGTTACTCCCCATCAGACAGCACCGCAAAGCTCACCACGCCCAAGTCCACTCCAACCATCGAGCTTGAGGGATGTTTGGGCGCTGATACTTCCTCCTCTGTTTGAATACTTACAAACCAATTATTTCCATTCCAACTCACAGTCACTTGCCTGACAGAACCCATCACCTTGCGATTCTTCCGGTATCGAAACCACCCGAGTTTCGGCAAGAACATTCTGCTGTTGATTTCGTCTAGTTTTATTTGCTTCGGATCGGGATAGCGAAAACTGTCTCCTTTCCTCTCTTCTTGAACTTCGGAAAACCCGCCCGTCCCGCGAAGAAATTTTCATAGGACCTTTCCAGATCCTTTAGTGCCTGCTGAAGAACTTGAGACGGCGCAGCTGCCAGAAATGCACTGTCGCTCTGGTGCTTCCAGGAGGTCAGCTCCTTGCACAAACCGGCATAACTGAGCTTTTCTCCACCTTTCTCGTAGCGCTCCTTCTGAATCTCCAATCCCTTGTTGAACACATATCGGCGACATCCTGCTGAACGGCGCAGCAGTAGCTCTTGTTTTGGCTTTGGAGACAGCCTGAATTTAAATGCTCGAAGTTTCCTCATGCTGAACCCTCTGGCAAGCCTTCACTTACTAATACGTCGCGACTTGCAAAAAAGTTCAATGGACTACATAAAATCTTCGGTTAGGCGACTGCGTCGCCCGCGTTGTCCATCCCCGCCGTAAACGACGGGGCTTTCCGCGCATTTTGGTAACGTCTTGGTAATGCCGTTCTGGTACGGTAATTGTCAAGGAAAAGTCGCCCACCACCCCCCGCATGTTGATTGCAACAAAGCACCAGGCTTTGTAGCTCTTATCCGGGAGGATTACCACCCACCACCCCACCATCACTGCTTCACGCAGCGGAGGTTCTTCGATGCGCAATTTTGCTACCACCACCATGCTCGCCGTCGGGCTTGGTTTACTACTCAGCACGTCTGCACAGGCCCAGGACGCCTTTGCCAGCTACGACTACGGCAGCGCCGCTACCGGTGCCGGCGGCGGTGATCACAGCAGCTGGAACCCGACACTCACACAAACAAACTTTCAAGGCGGTGTACAACAAGCACCCACTTTGAATGGCGCCACATTTGGTACCATCGGTCCCAAAGATGAAGACGCGGTCGTCATCATGGGCGTCAACACCGCCGGCACCGTGCGCGTCAACAACCTCGCGAACATCGAAGCTCTACTGAACATCATCGCCAACGGCATGGAGATATTGGGCATCGCATGGGGCGGACCAACTATGATCCTCGGCTTCATGCATATGGCGGCGGGATCGCAGCAGGCGATGAAAAAGGTCATCTGGGGCTGCGGTGGTGTCACCGGTGGTCTCGCGGTTCCCGGCTGCATCAACTGGCTGGTGGCATCTTCACGAGACGCCAATTTGTTCAGCTGAAAAAACGAGTTTTTCGCGCCCTCGATCTTTGGTTCCCTTATTTCCTCACCCGCAACAACCATGGAACGCAACGCAGCAAGAGACCTCGCAAGAGGTCTCTTGTTTCTTCCAGGCGCAGCAGCTCGCGCTATTTCTTGGCGCTGAGCGATTTCTCGCGCGGCGGTGGCGTCTGCGAAGGCGCCTTGATTTCGCGTTCGACCGGCTGCACGACGAAGGCATGGAACCCCCAGGCAGGCAGATCGACATACAGTCCGCGTCGCATCACGCCGGAAGCTTCGCGCAAGTAGATATCGCGCTTCAGTTGATCGCTGAATTCGATGAGAGCGCCACCACCGGCACCCACAGGCACTTTCACATAACACTGGCTCTGGTGAGGCGCGTAGTTGACGATCACTGTCAGCTGCAATTCTTTGTGATGATCGCTCCAGTTGAAAGCGATGAAACGATCGAACGTCGGATTGTCATCCCATGCCGGTGTGCACTCCAGCAGGTTCCAGTGTCCACAATGTGCCACCGGCAGCTTCAGACAGTTGAGCAACAAATCATAGAATTGCTGCAAGTCGGCATTCGCTTCTTCCGGCGCGCGACGATTGAGGTGCACTGAGAGTTTTTTCTGCAACCCTTCGAATTGACCCTGGTGGAAGAAACGCAACCCGGGGCTGAAGAACGAAATCATCGCCGCCGCTTTGTGCTGATCGACAGGAAAGACTCCTGCCGCACGCGGCTCATCATGATTTTCCAGGAAACGTGCCGAGTGACTCTGGTACTCGAAGTCTGCCCAGAAATGCTCGCGGACCGGGCGGGCGTCACCTTGACGCAAACGATCGTAGAGGCGCTTGTCATAAGTGAAGTCGAAGCCTTGTTGCTGCAACTCCCACTCCATGTCCCAGTACACTTCCGCCATAAATGTAAAATCGGCATGCCCTTTGCGCACAGACGCAATGGCTTGCGACCAGAATGGTTCGGTCTGGATGTTCCAGGTGCGTTGGAAGATCTCCGGCAAAACCAGCATAGCCATGTCGCAGCGCACTCCGTCGCAGACATCGGCAATGTTGTTTAGTTCGGCGGTCATGGCTTTGCGTAGCCCGGCGTCACCGTAGTTCAGTTGCAGCGTATCCGGCCAGCCATCGAAATACGGGTCGCGCCCGTAAGCGAAAATTTTCTCCTTGCCCTTCTCTCCGACCTTGATGAAATTTTGCGGGGCGTGAGCGAGCGCCTCTTCGTTTCCTTCAATGTAGTATTCCGGGTGAGCAGACACCCACGGGTGGTCAATGGCGGTGTGGTTGGGGACGAAGTCCAGCATCAGCTTCATGCCGCGCTTGTGCAGGCGATCGCGCAACTTGGCGAGCGCGTCCGGCTTACCGAAATAAGGGTCGAGCGTGTAGCCGGCGATGGCAAAGCCGGAACCGCATATGTCCTCTTCCTTCAGATCGGGAAGATTGCTGCGGAATTCATTCAGCCACCCCTCTTGGGTGCGCGAAACCTTGCGCCCGGCTTCTCCCGTCTTCCAGACACTGAGCAGGTAGACCCAGGAAAACCCCTTTTCAGCCAGATCGTCAAGAAAGGCATCCGGAATGTCGTCCAGAGTCGCCTGTCGTTTCAGAGTGTCCGAAAGCTCCTTCAGATAGACCCGAGTGTTGACCTGAAACAGGGCTGGGTGTTTATCCATGGTTTTAATCTCACGGGGTGGTTATCGCGATGCAGCAATTTTAGCAATTTCCTTCATCGGAGCGGCGTTTAACCAGGTTTCTTCAGTGAGTAAATCTCTTAACCAGAGTATTTGGGCGACCAGCCCGGTCCAGCCCGTTTGATGGCTTGCTCCCAGACCGGCGCCGTTATCTCCATGGAAATATTCATAGAAAAGAATATGATCACGCCAGTGAGGATCGGATTGGAATTTTTCGGTGCCACCATATACGGCGCGCTTTCCTTCCTCGTCTCTCAAAAAGATACGCGTCAATCTGTCCATCAAATCCTGACAGATCGCAAACAAGTGCATTTGATTTCCCGAGCCGGTCGGATATTCGACCGTGAAGTCCTTGCCGAAATAACTGTAGTAGTTGAGCAACGCGCGGATGATCAACATGTTCATCGGGAACCAGATCGGGCCGCGCCAGTTGGAATTGCCTCCAAACATACCGGTATTGGATTCGCCTGGAACGTACTCGACGCGGAACTCTTCGTTGCCGTATTTGTAGACAAATGGATTGTCCAGGTGTGCTCGCGAGAGGCTGCGAATACCAAAGTCACTCAAGAATTCTTTTTCGTCGAACAAGCGTTTAAAGATCAACCGCAGTTTCGTTTCATCACAAACTGAGAGCATGCGCCGCCCGCGGTGCCCAATCAAATTGGGAAGATGGATATTGGCGCACAGCTCACCATGCCGCTCTACAAACTTGAGAGCTTGAGTTTTGAAACCGGGAATGCGATTCCAGGTTTCATCCTCAAACATGACCACCGAACACAACGGCAGCAGTCCGACCATAGAAC
>JAXLXI010000032.1:0-26490 GCA_046328035.1 Candidatus Obscuribacterales bacterium
CGCCGGCAAGACCAAAGTCCGCCAGTTTTTCTTTGGTGAAGTGATGAAAGCTACCAAGGGAAAGGCAAATCCGCAGCTAATCAACAAGCTTCTAGATGAGAAATTAGCGCCATAACTGATTTAAGAAGAGACTCTGGATTGAAACCTGACGGGGACTGGGTAAGTAATCTTGAGAGAACTACCGTCGACAACGGTAACTGACAGCTGAGAGGCGTTGGTTTAACTTGACCATGAAGCGACAAAGAAACCGCGCAATCGCCTTGCTTTTGACCGCCCTGTTTGGGCTGGGCTCTGCCGCTTCCGCCTATTACTTCGAAGGCTATTACATCCCGGTATTCTTGCTATCGCCCATGCGGGACGACCAGGTTTATACGCCGGCCGGCGCCGGGGTGGTGACTTCCAATGCCGGCTTCCGGGTGCATCCAGTCACCGGGCGCGGCGATTTCCACAACGGCGTCGACCTGGCAGCCAATTTAAACGACAAGGTCTACAATCTCCTCGACGGAGTTGTCATTCAGTCGGGTTATCGGGGCAACCTCGGAGTGGCAGTCGAGGTTTATCATCCGTACCCCAATATTCACACCATAGTCGGGCACTTGAATGCCTATACCGTGAAACCGGGCATGTGGGTAAAACGCGGTCAGGTTATCGGTTTTGCCGGTTCGACCGGTCGCTCGACCGGCGTGCACGTGCACTATACCGTAATCACCCACGAGCCGCGCCAATATATCGACCCATTGAAGTACCTGCAGTCGGTGCCACAATATGTGGGTGCCCTGAAAACCGCCCGCGTTCGCGCCATGCAGGCCATGAGAGCCGACGAGATGCGCAAAAAACAGGCCATGAAAGGCCCGAGCGACAGCGATGAGAATGACCTTCCGGAGACCGGTTCAGAAGTAGCACCTCCCACCGCCGAAAAATAACGGTCATGGATCAAGCAAAAACACCGACTCCCAATAATCCGCCGCCGCCTGAACCATCGGTGATCAAGCGGTTTACGCGCAAGATCTGTCTGGTCTGCGACAAAGAGTTTCCCGGTGATCTCAATAATTGCCCCGACGATAAAACCGCTCTGGTTCCGCTAAAAGAGCAGTCGATGGTGGGCGAGACCATCGCCAACACCTATTACCTGGAAAAGGAAATCGGCTCAGGCGGCATGGGCAAAGTCTATAAAGCCCGCCACAAGCGGATGGAGCGCGTGATCGCCATCAAGATTCTGAACAGCGAACTGGCTCAGGATCCGAATTCCCGCAAGCGATTTCAGCAAGAAGCACAGGCGGCCAGCCATTTGAGCCATCCCAACATTATTGTCGTGCACGATTGCGGAGTCACCGAAGAAGAAATTCCGATTCCCTACATAGTCATGGAATACCTGGAAGGCTATAGCTGGCAGGACAGCATCCGCGGGCAAGGAAACATAGACCCGGTGCGCCTTTTCCGTTATTTCTCGCAGGCTGCCGATGCACTGGATCATGCTCACCGGCAGGGCATCTTGCACCGAGACCTGAAGCCCAGCAATATTTTCGTCGTCACATCCGAAGTGGAGCCGGACTTCGTGAAAGTCCTCGACTTCGGTCTGGCCAAGCTGATGCCCTGGTCAGGCAAAGAATCACAACACCTGACCAAAACCGGCGAGGTGTTCGGCAGTCCGATTTATATGAGTCCCGAACAGTGCATGGGCAAGAAACTGACCATTCACTCCGACATTTACTCCATGGGCATCACGCTCTACGAAGCACTGGTTGGAAAGCCGCCCTTCAAGGGCTCCAACACCATTCAGACCGCCACCAAGCACATGAGCGAGCCGCCGCCGCCGATGTCATATTTCAGGCCCGATTTGAAGATACCGCCGCAACTGGAATCGATTGTTCTGAGAGCCCTGCGCAAAGACCCGGAAGAGCGCTATGAAACTATGGGCGAGTTCAAAGAAGCTTATGAATTCGCCATCGCCGGGCTGGAAGAAGCGGCACCGGCAGAAATCGGCGGCGCCACAGTTTCTTTGCAAGCCATGCCGGCGGCTGCGCCACCACCAGAAATGGCACACAGCAGCTCGGCGATTCGCCCGCAGAGCCGCGTCATGTCCTCCCTGTCGGCTCAGGTGCCGGCTGTCGCTCCCGAGCCGGAAGGGCTGAGCAAAAAAATGATCGCCGCCATCGTCGGCGGACTGGTGCTGGTTGGTATCGGGGCCGGTGGCGCCGCATACTTCTTGCAGTCGAACAGCAC
Source organism: Candidatus Obscuribacterales bacterium (assembly GCA_046328035.1). Taxonomy (GTDB): domain Bacteria; phylum Cyanobacteriota; class Vampirovibrionia; order Obscuribacterales; family Obscuribacteraceae; genus JBGASG01. The sequence continues at coordinate 2,224 of JAXLXI010000032.1, forward strand.
CCCAGCTCCCGCGGCAGCGGAAGCCCAGATCAGCGGACAGATGATGCACGTCGGCAAAGACCCGACCAAGCCGGAAAATCTGATGTTTACCGTGCGCGACGTCAAAGACGGCAAAATCAAACGTCTGACCGGTCTTATGGAGACATTCAAGACCTACCTGAAGAAAGTCCACCCGGGAGACATCGTGGAGTTCAAATTGCTGCCCGATGCGCCGGGACAAATAGCCTACATGAAGGCGCCCGGTTCAGAAGACTCGCCGATTTTCCAGGCGGGCGAACAGCTGCGCACCGCCTTCAACTTGATGTCGGATGAGCGCGGGCAATGGGGAGTTGACTCGAGAAACATGCTGTCTCCAGCGCTGCGCCAGAAAGACGCCAAGGAATTGAACGCCTACTTCCACGTCTCCGACCTCAAACCAGCCTTCGCAGACCCGCAGCAGCCGCCTCCCGAAGCAGACAACGCTTCGCTCATGATCATGAATGCACTGGAACAGAATCCGAACATCTTCCAGGCTGATGTCAGCGCATTGAAATTCGTCGGCGACCAGGGCGCCATCGTTTTTCTCCTGGACAAGTCGCACTTCTACCAGACCGAGAAGGGCTACGAGAAAATCACTTTGATCAAGGACACGACTCTGGATAAGTGGCTGATCGAATCAGCAGTCGATGTCGATCCGAAAGAGTGGAACGCTATCTAACTTTTACGGCTAAGGCAACGTTGCCAGTTCCTTTTTGATTGGGGCAGCGTAGACAGTTTCGTCCATCTGCAAAACTTTCAGGTAATCGAGCGCCCGGGTGTACAGACGGCGAGCCTCTTTCAGATTGCCGCCGGCTTTGGCCTGATCGCCGAGAGTCTTTTCGTAGAGGGCTTCCGTAAGATTCACTGGTCCCAGAAGAATCTGCTCCTGGGCGTGTTCCGTCGGCACCAGCCTGAATGTCCCCTCGCCCGAATGCATAGCGACACATTCGCCGGCGCGGTGAATGTCGTAAGTGGTTTCTTGCTTCAATGATTCGGCTTCCTTCTCCGCCTTTTGCGCCTCTTCCACATTGCCCAGAAGACGCTGGCACGCTGCGTAGTCACGGAGGCATACAAACAGGTCCTTGCGATGCGCTTCCAGCTTACGCAATACATCCAGAGCGCGCTTGAAGTGTGGAATCGATTGGTCGTACTTGCCGACCGTCATCAGGTAGTCCGCTGCCGTACACCACTCGGTTGTAGCTAGCGTGTAGGCCGTGTCGGACCGTCCTTGAGTGCGCCGGTATTCCTGCTCAGCCAGCTTGCGCGCCTGATTGAGGTGTTCTTCCGCTTCCGAGAATTTCTCAGCGCGCACCTCGCAAGAGGCCAGTGTGCTGAGGACTTCGCAGAGTTCACGATCTTCCAGCTCGGTGAGCTGGTCACCCAGACGCGCCGCTTTGCGCAAAGCGTCAATGGCACCATACAAATCCAGCTTGGCCAGCCGTGCCTCACCCGTCGAACGCAGCCAGCGGAAATCGCGTGTCGTCTTCACACTGGTCGAGTCTTCGCGCAGAGCCACCAGCGAGTCGAGATAGCGATCGTGACTCTCGGCGGCGCTCTTAAACTTGCCGGAACGCGCCTCCAGCGTATACAACAACTGCAGCGTGCGGGACCGCACCGCCTCGTCTTCTTGTTGCTTCAACAGCTTGTGCAGCCGCTCGATCAAGCGCTCCGACTCGCCCAGCTTGATCAACAGATTGGCATGCGCATATCGCGCCGACTGCGCATCCCAGCCGTCGCTTTCGTAGACGGATTCTATGTCGCCGTCATCCGCCATATCGTCATAAGTCTTGATTGCTTCCTCCAGGCAATCAACGGCCTTCTGGTTTTCACCTTTACCCTCGTAAGCTCTGGCCATCCATTGCTGCAAGCGCGCACCAAACTCCGACCGCTGCCCATGCGTTTTTTTGTACGCCCGCCCCGCCTCGTCAAACTGTTTCAGCGCGGCATCATATTGCTTGAGCATCACCAGCGAGCGTCCCAGTCCCTCATAGTCGATGGGCAGCAGCTGGTTTTTGAGAGTTTCTTCCTTGAGATGATTGGTGACCACCACTTCGCCTTCCCACCACTTCTTCGCTTGATCGTAGTCGTGGTGCGCAAAGTACCACTGCGCGATTTTTTCCTTGATGCGGCTTCCCTGTTCGCCGGCGCTGTCCGGCTGTTTCTCGACGATACCCAACGCTCGCATGTACAGCGACAATCCGTGCTCTGATGAGCCCAATTTGTTGTAAGCATCACCCAGTTCGATCAGATCTTGCACCGTGTAGCGGCTGTCCTGTCCCCACAGAGCCTGCCTGACTTTCAGGGACTGATTCTGGTATTGCACCGCCAGATCGAGATTGCCGTTGTCCCTGTAATTGACCGATATGTCTTCGAGCTTATTAGCCACCGAAACGTGCGTTGAACCATACAGTTCCTGGCAGGTCTTGAGGACACGCTGTTCCGTCTTTAAGGCCTGCTGGCTGTCGCCGCGAGCCCTGTAAATCAAAGCGATAGTCGCCAGGCAGCGGTTGGTGGTCGGGTTGTCGACACCGAACATGGCGGTGCACATGTTCATGGCAGCGCGCGCGTCGACCATGGCCGCGTCCAGATTAGTGTCTTTGAACGAGGCGTTGTCGGCGCGGACTTTCAGGTTGGACAGTCCACAGAGAGTCTGAGCCGTGCGCACATCATTTTTCGGAAACTGCACGCGCGCAGCATTGAGCGCCGCATTCAATAACAACTGGGATAAGCCGTTAAACCGCGAGTCAGAGCGCATCATTTCGCCGGCAGTGTAGAGCAGCGGGAAGACGCCCTGACTGGTCAACTGTAGAGCCACAAATCCAAGGTACACAAGAGGGGTTGCCTTCAGCACGCGGCGAGCAAGTCCCGTCAAAATCAGATCTTTGTCGTCGGTGGTCATTCGTTCAGTTGCCCTCCCCTTCCACTTTGACGTCGGCTGCCTGCAATAGCTCGCCGGCAGCGCGACGAGTGTTCTTGACGTACAACCAGACGACATAGGCAATTGGTGCACAGAGAAAGACGCTCGCCAGGAGAATATCCACCGACAGGACCTGCGGCATCCACATCAAAAATTGCCGCAAATCGGTGGTGCCCGCCAGCACAATTCCCGCGATCAGATAACTGAGGGCGTTGTTGCGGGCTACACAACGCAAGAAGTAGGCGCTGCCCAACACGACCACGAGATTCATGCCCATGTCGATAATCCAGTCTTCAGCAGCAAAAGCCGACGCACCATAAATCGCACAACCGACGATAGTCACTACCGGAAACAACCATCGGCGCTTGAAATAGGTCCGGTAAAGACTGACGATCGCCGGTGCGGCAAACGCTACCAGAGTGCCCGTCGTCAGCGAATTGATCACCAGGACTGTCGCCGGAGAGAACATGTTGGCCAGGTAAGCCGCATACTCGGCCGGCGCAATTTGCACCACAGGCGATACCGCACTCAAAACAAAGTACGTGCCGACGGAAGCGGCGTTAAAAAGCAATCCGGCGGCAAACCCGCCCAGCACTGCGTCGGTCCAGATATCCAGCTTGAGTCTACGAGCCCGTGTACTGCCCTCTCGACTGAAGAAGGGCGTCAGAAAAGTGTCGGTGCTCATGTTCGGGTACAGCACCTTGAGAGCGCCCAGACCACCGGCAATCAGGCAGGTGCTCATGGCAAAAAAGAAAAGCAGCGACTGGGCCAGCTGCGTGATCTCGGTAAACACATAGGAGAAGAACGTCGTCTCGCGGCTCATATGCTCGAAAAACGTCGGCCATTGATTGACGAATCGCAGGATTTCCAGGCAGGACAGCGAGGCACCCATCAAAAGAGCCAGCTTCCACCAGCTGTGGTTTTGTCTCGTCACTCGCACCATCCACCAGATAACCGGGATGGCAGCCGCCACATAAAGCACCACGTCCATGTAACCGAACAGCTCGTTGACGTTGGTTTGCTGCATGCGCTTGAACTGCCAGCTTTGCGGAATGCGCCAGTCGCTGCGGAAGTAAGCCAGATGGTCACCAGCAGTGGCCACTGTCAACACTTCATCAGCATCCTTGACCTTGCCCGCCGGTACCAGGTATTTGAATTCCCAGTCAGTCCGTCCCACCCAGCGAGTTTCTTTGGCGCCGTCAAAGACTATGGGCAAAAACTCCGGATGCTCCTTCGTGATGAAAGCCTCAGCCAGGGCCCGGGCATGTTGCTCGTCCAGATGTTTGCCGTATATCTCAGGTCTTTGCTCGAGGGTCGCCGAACGCACTTTGCCGTCGGCATTGACGAAGACCAACTGCTGTTCCGGCTCTTCCGGAGAAAAGAAGCGTACGATCCAGTAAAGCGTGTACTCAGATTTGCGCGCCAGGTCGGCGGCTTCTTTCAAAGATGTCTGCTCGCGGAAATACTGCAACTCGGTCTGGTCAAGCCCGCTGGCCAGCTCCACCTCGACAAGAGGCACTGACTCCGCCAGTCCGTGCTCGTGCAAATACTGACGGGCAACGCGAATGGCTTCGTCCTTTGAAATGGTGACTTTGGTGCCATACCCGGCCCGCAACGGATGTGCGAACAGAACGATGAAGGCACAGGCAACCGAGATCAAAAGCAAAGTGCAGCGAGCCCACTTAGAAAGCGGTTTGTACTCGAACCCGTCATCGCCGGCGGCTAGACTGATAGCTTCCATCGGTTCGTGCGCATGATCGTGAGCGTGCACGACGGATTCGATTTCGTTCTCGGCGAGAAACCCCTTGTTTTGCCAGACTTTGACCATGCCGCCCAGAAGCAGCAGCGGCACCGGCAGAAGCGGTATCAGTCCGGACAGTTTGAGGTCCCAGATCGGCGATTCGAGAAGCGGGCTGACTCCCAGGAAGGCGTCATAGAGGTAGTGCGCGGCCATGGGCGCCAAAAGGCCATAGCGTTTCATCATGTAGCCATAGAACATGCCAATCGGCATCAGCTCCAGCCCGCGGACATAAGGAGGCTCCTGAGCATAGTTGCAATGCCCAAATCCCCACGCGGCCGCCTGAATGACATTTGCCAGCCAGAAGCTCTTGGTCACCCGCATCATGATCGCCAGTGCCAAAACCCTGTACATCAGCTCTTCACTGGCGGAAGCGATCACACCAACGGTTGCTGCATCCAGCATATAAAAAGTGGAGCTGAGCAGTTCGGTGTTGCGCAGCTCGAGCGGGCTGAAAAAATTGAAGGAGTTGCCGATTAGATAGAATAGTGTCAACCATCCCAGGTGCGCGCCGCAAATCGAGTGACCGGTGAGAATCGCCGTGTTTACTTCTCTGGTGCGCAGTGCTTCTCGCGTGAAGAGAAGCGACAGAGCCAGCTTGTCCTTCACGACTTTCGAATACACCATCTCCGCCGCACCCGCCACCAGAAGCGATACTACAAACATGTACGCCGCTTCATAAACCGCAGCGGCAATCTGGTTGACGATAAAGTCGTTGTACGGCACGCCGGTTTCGTAGCCTATGAGCGTACCGGGAAGAGCATTCAGCGAAGAAACCAGCTGCAAGAGGCCGACCGCCGCCGCCACTGGCACTGCAAACTGCCAGCGGAAATGACGTTTGGCGATACCCCACACGCAAAGCCCGGCGGCTGCCAGTTGCAGTGTCCAGTGCAATACGTCGGCCACCGCTTGCAAGAGCAGGTTGTACGAACGCAAGTTTTTGTATTCGCGATCCCAATCGTCAGGTGTGCCCAGAAAAATCTTGTAGTAGGAGACCTGACCGCCTGCCACATCCACTTCCAACATCTTGCCGGCGCGGCCGAAATCCTGGGTGTCGTCGCGCCACGAAAATGAGTAGTCGACGCGATTGGGTTTGGGCACTTCGCTGTCTTCGAAAATGCGCCAGCCCGTAAGCGAAACTTTCATCTCTTTCTCGACGAAACGGCGGGCGATCTCCTGCGCTTTCTCATGCGAGACGTTCGGCAGTTTCTTTTCATCCTCAATCGCATGCGAGAACTCAACCAGGTCGCCCTGCGGCGAATAAGCAATGTTGAACTCATCGCGATTGAGCGGCCGACAGAACCGTGTGCGCCAGAACCAAACGGGCAGCTGGTTCTTCTCCAGCTCGATGGCTTTGGCCATGCCCAGGTTGTATTCGAGATACGTACGCGCTCGCTCGTCATCATCAAAGATGGTGAACTCCAGAGCGCCCTTATCGTCAAAGCCGTGCGCTTCGGCAAATTTGCGCGCCCTGGCGATAATCTGTTCGCGCGTGAGCTTTAAATCAATCGAGGCTGAGGGCGTGGCCTCCGAATACTTCGAGACATAAAGAAGCAGCCCGAGAATACCCATGACGGCCAAAGCTATCAGCATGGCGATCCGGCGTGACTGGAGTTTCACAGGCAAAGCAACCCAATTTAGTTTCGAAGACGCTATATGCTAGAAACTAAATGCCCCTGACAGCTTGATCGCTAACTGTTCCAACTATGGAAAGGGCGGTTCCGTCCGAACTCACAGACGGTCCCGCAATTCCAACGTTATTCGAGGCAGTAGAGGTTGCCGTCCTGGCTGCCCACAAAGACACCACCGGACGATACTGCAGCGGAAGAAACGATCGGGCGTTGGGTCTTGAACTTCCACTTGATGCCGCCGTTGCGCTGGTCGATACCGTAAACCTGGTTGTCCGAGCTGCCGACATAACACATGTTGGCGGACAGTGACGGCGAGGAAGAAAGCAACGGCACCGGACTGCCAAGCGGAGTCTTCCACAATAGTTTGCCGCCAGTCTCGGACAGACAATATATCTTCAGGTCGTCGTTGCCGATGAAGATACGCCCGTTGCCCACGGCAGGTGAAATCGTGTAAGTCTCGGAACCGGTGAACTTCCACTTCATTTTGCCGGTGGCGGCATCGACTGCATAAAAGACTTTGTCCCAGCTGCCGAAATAAACAACTCCATTTGAAACTACCGGACATGAGTAGACCTTGTTGCCGGTTTTGAATCGCCAGATCTCAGTGCCCGTGTCGGGATTGAGCGCGTAGACGAAACCGTCGTGCGACGAGAGATAGACAGTCGGCCCGTATATAGAAGGAGTGGATGTTATACGACCACCTGTGGTGAAGCGCCATTTTTCCTGGCCCGTCATGGCATCGATGGCGTACAAGTTAGTGTCCCAGCTGCCGATCAAAATCAGCCCGTTGACCTGCGCGGGCGACCCCGAAACTTTTTCCTTGGCAGCAAATTGAAAGACTTCTTTGCCGGTCATAGCGTTTAAACAGTAGAGCTTCCCGTCTTCACTGCCGACATAGAGTCGGCCGTTGAAGATCAAAGGCGACGACTTTACAGGTCCGCCCACCTTCGACTTCCAGAGTTGTTTGCCGTTGCGCTCGTCGAGAGCATAGACGTAATAGTCATCGGCACCGAAATACACAACGCCTCTGTGCACAGTTGGTGACGAGTCGATGCCACCCTCGGCAGGAAACGTCCACTTCATTTTTCCGGTAGAGGTAAAGGAAACGCCCGCCGCGCCCGTGCGCGCAGCATCGTGACGGTAAGTCGACCAATTGGAGTCAGGTGGTGCGGCCGCGACGGGAGCCGCTGGTTTAGGGGCAGTTGCCGGGGGTGCGCCCGCGCCGGATTTCGAGTCGGCGGGGGCAGCGGGTTTTTCCTGCGTGGCGGCAGCGGCTTGCACGGCGGCGCCCGGATGATTGCCTGTTTGGGGAGACGCAAAACCTGCGCTGCATACAGACAATGTCGTTGCTGCGACGCCCGCCAGCCAAGCCGCACTCCGCAATACCTTCATTAAATCTTCCCCCGGATATCTTCTGATGCGCCCGATTCGGTCACCCTGTGACGAGCATGGCAGGCTAGCACACAAGAAACTCACTTCAGTCTTTTTGATGCCAGCGCAGAACGTCAATTATATTGCCTTGCCTCAAAACGCGCTCAAAATCAGCGTTTTCAGCGAGGGGTAAGGCTCGCCGAAATTGATCTATTGGAAACCGCAGACCATCAGCTTCCCCCGGGGAGGTTTGGAAAATGCCTCGCGGGGAATTAGACAGGATATCGATCCTGCAATATATCGAATATCCGAAGACGATAGGTCATTGATTGCATCGATATTCCCACGGGTGCGCGATTTGAGCCCACGCTGCGATCTTGATGGACTGCCCATTTGCAAAAAGTGCGCAATAGAAAAGTTCACGATTTCCAGTCAGAATCCCTTGTCTATACAAAGGTGTGGTGATATCATCCCGTGCATGTGCGTTGGAATGGTCATTTCCGTAAGGAGGAGATCGAATGAACCGAGCTGAGCTCGTTGAACAAGTGGCGAACGCCACAGGTCAACCCAAGTCCGAAGTATCCCGTACCCTCTCCGCGATGATCCACACGGTCACCGGAGCCCTTTCCAAAGGCGACAAGGTCACCCTCGTCGGTTTTGGTACTTTCGAGCGCCGCACCCGCAAAGCTCGCACCGGCCGTAACCCGAGAACCCTCGCTCCGCTGAAAATTGCGGCTGCCAAAGTTCCGGCGTTCCGCGCAGGCAAAGAGCTGAAAGACATCGTCAACGGCCGCGCCAAACAACCAGCTCTGCAGATCGCCAAAGCGAAATCTGCTTCGAGCAAGCCTGCTGCTTCCAAGAAAGCAGCCGCGAAGAAAACTTCGAAACCGGCAGCCAAAAAATCTGCCAAAAAAGGTGGTAAGAGAAAGTAAGCTAAAAGCCCAGAATCAAGTTACCCCTGATTCAGGTGCGATTAGAAAGACTAACCAAATCAACGTACATGTCCATAAAGAGCGAGGTCACAAGCCTCGCTCTTATTTTTGCGCGTCGCTCTTCGGGTTAGGCAACCCAACCTCCCGGGCAAGAATTACTTGTCCCGATGTCCCGAAACACTTCAGTTGGAGTCTGGTCGTAAATGGCGAAGAAGATCGCATTTCTCTCTGATGGCAAACTGTTTGTTAAAGAGCCCGAGACAGATGCTCGCCGCATCGAAAGCGAATTTGCTCAAGACGTGATCAATCGGGCTTTGCAGCGCAACAACAAACATCAATGGAAAGTCGGCGGCGGCGAGGACGAAAATTTCGGTCAACGCAACAGACTCTGGGGTGTGAGCGCGGAAGATCCGACTCTCATGCGCATCAATATCGTCACCGTCACGCCCGGCGGCAAGGACAATGAACTGCTCTATGCTCTCGATACACAAACAGTCGGCGGGTTGTTTACCTACGACGTCGGACAGAACAAGGAGAAAAGAATCTTTCACCGGGAAGGATTGTTTATCCGCGACCTGGACAAGCATCCGCTGCATGAAGATATGGTGGTCTGCTCGCAGCGGCAGAAAAACGGCACCGCCAGCATCGCCCTTTGTGAGCGGGCCGGCGTGCAATCGATAACCGAAGGCGACTGCGTCGATGAGGCCCCGACCTGGGTGCCCAATCAGAAAAAACAGGTCGTATATCAATCAGCGGGACTGGCCCGCAGTCAGTCCGGCGCCTACGTCGGGCAAGGTCCGAGTGCCGTTCAGAAACTCGATCTGGAAACCGGAGAAATGACCACTCTCCTCGAAGATGCCGGTTTCGATTTTATGTCGCCCCACCTCACCGCCGGCGGTGACCTGTACTTCATCCGCCGCCCCTACGAAGTGGGCGGTCGCGTCAACTATCCACCAACGCGGATCCTGCTTGACGTGCTGCTTTTCCCGTTTCGTCTGATCCGCGCCATTGCTCTTTATCTCAACTTCTTCTCGATGATCTATTCGAAGAAACCGTTGATCACCGCCACTGGTACCAAAATGGACGGACTGGACATGAAGAGTGTCTTCCTGCGCGGTCGAATGATCAACGCTGAAGAAATGCTCAAAGATGCGGCGCGCAGCGATGAGCCACCATCACTGGTACCAGAAACGTGGCAACTCGTAAAGAAAACAGCGACCGGAGCCGAGGAAATTTTGGTCAAGGGTGCGTTGGCTTACGATCTCGATGCACAGGGGAATATCGTCTACAGCAACGGCATGGCCGTCTACGAATTGCAGGCTGACGGCGGGCGCAAATTGCTCACCAAGAGCGGGCAAGTCATCGAAAATCTGGTCGTCTTCGCCTGATCCGCGAGTTATCCCCGCTGCGCGAAGCGTGCTGCTTGCAGACGGGCTTGCGGGCTTGCACAAGCGGCGCGAATTTACGTGATCTGCTGAAGCCGGTCTCATTTGGTTGCATCAGGTGATGTCACGTGAGTGCCAAAACGTTGTGTCCGCGTGCGTTTTACAGTTTCTCACCAGGCGCGCGAGTTATAAGTGCTCGCGCACGCCTCTAGTTTCTTCCTAAGGGACTTTAATGTCGCCCGCGCGTAAATGCTTGGGTTGAGGTCTTTCTGTTGACTACGGTGGGGGAGCACTTTCCCAACCCTTTCCGCTCGAAGAACTTCAGCCACCAGCTCATTTGAACCCGTACCCACGCGAATTTTCGCCGGCGTCTTTGACGTTCGGGGTGGCATTCGCACAACTACGTTGCAGACGGCAATTACGTCGCCTGCCTGACCAGAAGGATGTGAACTATGTTCAACGAACTTCAGGTAGCTGCAGCATCCGCCAGCGTCGGTGACGACGTCTGGGGTTTCCTGCGCCACTGCTACCAGCTTCTCATCACTGATCAGTTGCTCGACTATTTGCCGCACATCCTGCTGGCGACCATCCTCGGCGGCCTCATTGGCTTCGAGCGTCGTTATCGGCAGAAGGCAGCGGGTGTTCGCACCCACTTCCTGATCGCGGCAAGCGCAGCACTGATCACCGTCTGTGGTGCCATCATCACGGCGAAGGCGGGTCTCGGCGACCCGACTCGTCTGGCTCACAGCGTCCTCGCCGGCATCGGCTTTGTCGGTGCAGGCGTGATCCTCAAGCGAGGCATCTCGACGCAGGGTGTCACTACCGCTGCCACGATCTTCCTCGCTGCCGCCATCGGCATTGCCTGCGGCTTCGGCATGTTCGCCCTGGCAACCGGCACCACGCTGTTCATGATCCTCGCTCTCACCCTGACCACCAGGTACCTCTCCAGCTCGGAGCGTTGCTTCCCCGTGATTGTCACCTGCCAGGCTGACAAACTCGATGAAGTGCGCGACTTGTTCGGGCAGGACTGCACGGTCGATGGGTTCGAGAAGAAGGACGGCGTGATCGAAATCACCCTTGAGCCGGACCTCACGGTGCGCCAGTACACGGCGCTCGTGGAGCGCTTGCTCGAAAACCCGGCAGTCCTGACGTGCGAGCCCATCGGCGAGCACGACAAGTAAGGGCTGTCACCGTCTTGACCGCGACGCGAGCGACCGGGTAACCCATCGGGAGGCTGACGCTTCCCCTGCGTGTTCCCCGGTCGCTCGTGCTCGCTGTCTCAACCTGTAAGGGGCCCGACGGAAATGAAAGCTCCGTCGATCAAGAGCCCCGAAGACCTCTGACGGGAGACTACACTATGTTCAATCGAAAGAATGTGGCCCTCGCTGCCACGCTTCTCGCCGGTTTGCTCGTGGCCTACGTCCTCGTCGCATTCATCGACATGATCGACCATCGCACTGAGACGACCAACTCGCTCACTGCGTCGAGGGTCGAGATGATGCCCGAGACGTCGCCCGAATTCCGGCGTGTTCACTACACCGGTCCGGACGGCAAGGACCTGAAGGTCGAAATCGCTTACCGCAACAACGACTACGGCTATCTCTTCTACCGAGAGGACGGTACCCAGCGCGAGTTCCTCGTCGTCTTCCCGAACAGGAAGACCGAGCGGATTCACTCCTACTTCGACATCACCGGCAAGGTGGTCACGTCGGGGTTCGAGGTGCGCAAGGACGGTTCCAAGGTGTGGACGGCGCAGCAGCCGGTGCCCGGTGGCGACATCACCACAACCACGTACTGGCAGGACGGCAAAACCGTCTTCTCCACTGCGGTGCGCTCCAAGGACAGGATCGAGACGACCTTCTTCAAGAAGGACACCACCCAGCCGTGGGTGCGTCTGGTCACCAGTCTGAGCGGCGACACCGTCTACGCGGAGGATGTCTACGGTGACAACGGCAACCTCGTGCGGTCTCGCAAGACCGATGACGGGTATTCCGGCACCGTGGAGTACTACCGCGCCGACGGCACGCTCTCCTTCCGGCAGACCTGGGAGCGGCAGTACTACGGCGGCTACGACTACGACGGCTACGGCGGCTACGGTGGAGGCGGCTACTCGTCCACGCCGACGCTCAAGTCCGTCACCGTATTCGGTGCCGACGGCAAGACCGCCACTCTGGAAGTGACGTTCTCGTACCCGGGTTCCGTGGCGACATGGGACAAGAAGGGCACGAAGATCGTGCGCTACCTGAAGTACGACGGCACAGTCGACCGCGTCGAGTACGTCTCGGCGAGCGGCTCGACGACCACCAACAATCGCCCGACCGGCAATGAGTCCAAAGTTCCCTCGTACAACGAGCAGGAGCTGAAGGTCGACATGCCCAAGCCGGTCGATACCCGCGCCGAGTGGAAGGCCGCGGAAGACGCATTCGTGCAGGCCATGCCGTAACAGGCTGGCCTGTGTGAGGGCGTCCAACCACGTGCATCGGGGGTTCCGCTCCCGATGCGCTCCAGCGTTACTTGCAACACCCTGGCAGGCAACCGCCCGTTTCCGCGATCACGTGCCAAACGTGCATCGAGCAACGGAACCGGGCGGACCCCTGCCGTTTCAAGCGCATCTAGAACAAATGTGCGCTGGAGAGAATCAAACATGCGTAACAACCTCAAATGGCTCGGGGTGTTTGCTGCGCTCTTGCTTCTGGCAGGGTGCGACAATCCCATCGAGTCACCGCCTACCCCTCCGCCTCATACCACGCCGAAGGCACCGCCGCCGCGGGTGGAACTGATGCCGGAGTCTTCTCCCGAAGCTGTGCGCAGGCACATCTTCGACAGCTCCGGTCGCGAGATTTCGCTGGAGATCCAGTACCGCAACGGTGATAAAGAGACGCAGTCTCTGCGCACCGACGGCACGCTGGCGTCGAAAAAGCTGGTCAACGGCAAAGGCGACGTGAAAAGCGACTGGCAGTACAGCCCCAATGGCAAGTGGGTCGTCTCCGGCTTCGAAAAGCGCAACGACGGCAGCCTCCTCAGCGAGGTCAAAGCCGACGGCAACGGCAACTACGTGACCACCGTCTACTGGTGGAACAAGGCGCCGTTCTCCGTGGAAGTGCGCAAGCCCGACGGCAGCTTCGAGACCACCTGGTACTGGCGCACCGGCGTTGTTGCCGGCAAGCGCTCTGGCACCGCTGGTGGTGTGCTCTCGTACGAGGAGCTCAACAACTGGCAGGGGCAGAAGGTCCTGCGCCGGGAGCCCCTCGCCAACGGCACCGACTACTACGTCATCGTCACCCGCCCGGACGGCACCATGAAGTACCGCTGGGTGGCGTACACGATGAAGACTTCCTGGGGCTCGACGCGCACCGCGGTCAAATACGTGGAAGCGTTCGATGCCGCGGGCAAGAACGTCGTCAGTCGGGTGACCATGGACAGCAACGGCTGGTCGGTCGCGGAAGTCGCGATCGCGCAGTCCGATGGGACCTGGAAGGTCTCCGTCATGCGTCCTGGCTACAACGCTGGTGTGGATCGCGAAGAGATTCGCAGCAATCCCACCGCGCCGGCGACCAGCACGAAGACCTTCGGAGCAGGTGAGAAGGCTGCGGTGCCGTACTACGACACCAGCAGCACCAGCCTGCCCAGCCAGAAGGATCCCACCGAGGCGTGGCGCCAGGAGGAAGACTCCAGCTACTACCGGACCTATTCCTGGTAGTAGTGGCGGTGGTGGTGAACTGACGAAACGGTCTGGAGAGCCGGTGGCATCTTGTCCTTCCGCGTGCATGGGTAAGTGCGCGCGCGGAAGTCGACGGGATGCACCTGGCTCTCCGTCCGTGTCGTTGGTTTTTTGGTTGTCACTACTACTCCATTTCGTATTTTGTAAACGGGCACTCTGTATGCATCGGCGAGCGGCGAAGCCTGTCGCCGTTTCTGTGCGCGAGTGTAATCGGAGTCTGCCAGATGAAAGCGCCTGATCAAAGTTGTGATTGGCGCGAGGTTAGCGCATCGTTTCGGGAACCGGCTCAAATGCCGAAAGCTGACTACAGCGCTCCCATTACCGTATTGTAAAGTGGTTGATTTACAAGCTGGGACACAATTTTTGGCGTGCAAGAAACCCTGTAATAGTGCAGTTTAAGGACACCTTCTGAATCCCTTTGTCCCGCACGGTCCCACAGCCAACACCTGTACCCCTGCTATTCCGCGCTCTTCTCCCTGGCTCGACCGAGCCGCGGTAGAACCCGGAGACAAACGGAATCAGAAGGATCGGCGCGCTGACCGCGTCACTCGCGTGGCTTGCCGCATTCTCGGCCGAGCTGCACATCACTTGTCCGCGCAAGCGCGGAATCACCCTCAAAACTGAACGTCCAACAAGGAGATTGGACCCATGAAGACTCGTCTTTTGATTGCCGCCCTCGTGCTCGCGGCTACGACATCGATTGCCAGCTTCTCGGCGCCCGCCTATTCCGCCTCCGACTGGCAGAATTACCAGCCGACCTTCCTGTCCGAGCAGGACTTGATGGCCAGCTACTACGCCAGGGAACTCAGCTACATGCATTCGCAATATGGTCTGCCGGAGGGCTTCACCGCCCAGCAGTATGGCGATGCTGTCGCCGACAAGCGCATCCGCGAGTACCGCAAGACCTACAACATCGGTCCGAATTTCACTTCGGCCGAACTTGCCGCCGCCATCGGTGCCAAGTCGGTCCAGTGGAACTACGGTCATCTGGATCTGCCGAACAACTTCACGGCGGAACAGCTGCGCAACGCGCAGTTTCTCAGCCGTCTGAAGTTCGAAACGAAGCGTCATCAGGGTCTGCCGTTTCCGTTCTCGTACGAAGACTACGTGCGCGTGACGGGAGCCGAGACCGCGAACGCACTAGCGACTGAGTACCAGCTGCCCACGGCCTGGGTTTACGCAGACCTGCTGCGCGCCGTCGGACCCCACCGCGCCGCCAAAATCCGCCAGGACTCGGGCTTCGCGAAGACCGCGACGCACGCCGAGATCGAGCGGGCGATGGGCCTCGACCGAGCTGCATACCTGATCAAGGACCGCAATCTGCCGACCGGCTTCACTGCCTCCCAGCTTTCCGCAATGGCGCCGGCGTTCAACCAGTACAGCACGGAAGCGAAACTGCCGCCGAACTTCACCGAAGCCGATCTGGTCGCCTACTTCGGTCAGATCAAGCTGGCGCTAATCCAGCGCGAGTTCGGCATCTCGGGTCCGTTCACGGAGGCAGACCTTCGCAAAGCGATTGCCGCCAAGGCGATTGAGAACCTGGCTGCCGACTACGACCTCGCCCTCAACTTCACGGAGGCAGACCTCGCCCAGGCTTACGCGCTGTCCAGCACGATCGACGTGCGGCTGACTTACCACCTGCGTCCGGACTTCAGCGCTGCCGAATATGAAGCAGCCTGGAAGAAGGTCAGGAGCGACTTCGACCGCGTCAACCAGCCGGGATTCTATTACTACGGCGAAATGCGGTACTGAGTCTCCGTAGAGTCGCGTCGAAGCTGACGCTCCGCAATTTCCAGGCGACGGCGCGCTGCCGCCTGGATCGAAAATGGAGAGCCGGGAATCAGCCCGGCCTCCGTTTCCTTTTCATTTTTCAAACTTACTATCTTTTATCATATATTCAATTATCCGGAATAATTCACGAAGCCTGATATTGAAGTAATTTTCGGGCATGCCAAAAACCCTGTCAGTTGGCTCAGGAATCTGTGTTTATGAGACAACAGAACTGAGCGACGAAGGCGCTTTTGGATGGAACAGTTTAAACCGAGCTCGGAAGAAAAACCAAGCGAGAATTCGCTAACCATGCGGCTTGGCAAGCGCATCGAAGCAAAGTTCGATGGGGGGCTGATTTCCAGCGATGGTGGCAAGCTGCTCGTACGAAAGGCGGACAGGGAGCTGGAGCTAACGGAAATGGCAGTTTTGTGCCTAACGGACTGGCGTCAAGGAAGCGCAGTAAAACATTCACTGCAAGCTCTATTTCTGCAGCAGTTGGATTTAGCTCTTTGCACAGGTGCAGAGGACTGCAACGATGCGGCGTGCTGCGTTTTTCGATCAATGCAATAGCGGTAAGGAAACTCCCTTCCGAATCGCCGCTGGCGTCGCAGCCTACGCTGTCTCGCTTTGAGAACAGCGTAGACAGCACAACGCTAAAGGCGTTGCACGAACTGCTTGTTCACGTCTTTGTGCGAAAACACAAAAAACCACCGAAGGTCGTAAAGCTGGATTTGGACACTACTTGCGATGAGACCTACGGATACCAACAGCTGACTTTTTACAATGGGTTTTACAAAACAGATTGCTACGTGCCGCTGTTCATCTTTACTGACGAGGGTTTCCCGCTGGCAGCATTGTTGAGACCGGGCAATGCTGCTCCCGGCGAAGGAGCGCTCAGGATGCTGAAGATGGTGGTTCACAATCTGCGCCTTTCGTGGCGGAAGTTCAGATTGAATTCAAGGCAGACTCCGCATTTGCGCTTCCGGAGCTGTACGAATACTGCGAGGCAAATAACGTCACCTACTACATTTCATTGAGACCCAGCGCATCTGTGAGTACCACACGAAGGAACTCGTAGTGGAGTGCAAGAGACTCTTCGAAGAACTAACCGGGCAGCCGCCCGTGACACTACGGCATGGAAAAATGTGCAAGAAGGAAGTGCGGCGGAGATGGCGCCAGAAGGAAGAACGGCTGCGGTTTTCCAGCAAGGAAGAAGGGCGAATGCAGGAGCATTTCGAGCAAGAGTTGGAGATTCGAAAAAATTCGCGAATTCAGATATTCAGCCAGAGGATGGAGTCACGAACGCAGAATCGTAGCCAGGGTAACTTACACGAACACCGGTCCCGAGGTGCGTTTCGTGGTTACCAACTCGACACTGCGTTCAGCTCGGAAGGTCTACGAGCGTTATTGCATGCGAGCTCGATGCGAAAAACTGGATCAAGGATCTGAAGTTGTATCTGAAGTCGGGGCGCACCAGCTGCCAGGAATTCAATGCGAACCAGTTTCGCCTGCTGCTGCACACGTTCGCGTATACGCTGCTCTGGACCATTCGAAAAGCAGCGGGTATGGGATTCGAAACGCTTGAGACCGGTCGCAATAGATTGCTCAAAGTCGGCGTCAGGATTCGGGAAACCAGTCACGCAGTGCTTCTCAGTTTCCGTCGATGCATCCATGGAAGGAGCTATTTGAGCGATCGTGGGCGAAGCTGAAGCCCCGGAATAGCGGGACCGAGCCGCTCTCCGTATCTACTCTGATTGAGTCTGCAGCCACCGCATTGGGCAGAAGCGCTGAAATTGCCACAAGCAAGCTTTGTCGATGAAATTCCGGTCTGATTTGTCATCTGTAAACCGTTGCCGAGAGCCAAGTTGCCTGATTTTGACCTCTTGTCCACTATATGGCTGAATAGAAGCGGTTATAAGAAACGGCGCGCCACCGCTGGAAGTGCGCCCTCTCGTTCAGGCTGGCTGTTCGTCAGCTCTGCGCCCGATGACGCGACTGAAAGTCTCGAACACCAATTCGCGGTCCATCTCGGTCTGCTTGACGGAAGAAACCAGACGCTTTTCGCGGAACCGGCGGGCAGGTCGCGTCTTGTAGAATTCAGCGACCTCTTCGGGTGTCGGCAGTTCTATTTCTTGTCTGCCTGCCATCTCAGCAACACATATATTGCCATTCCACTGATGTTGAATAGCGCCGACGTTGATATCGAGAAACAGCCAGGCAAGCACTTCATCACCAAGCTGATCACCGGCAATGCTGTTCAGCGAGTCGCCCGGCTGCACCATGTAGCGGCGACGAACGATGCGAGCGGCTTGACCTTCGTCTCCGAAATTATCAACCGTGTGGTCGTCGGCATCGTCCGCATTCAAGCGCGCCAGAATCTCGGACGCAATCGTCAGCGAAGGCAGCACTTCGTCCTGGTTGACAGATTCGTTGAAGAGGCGCCGCTTCTTGCCCTTGCGCTCCAGTCGACCCGCCCGCGACACGGCAGAAGCTGCGGCCAGCACAGCCATCAGCAAATCTAGACGGGTTGGACGGTGATCGGTTTCACCGGCATCATTCTTGAATCGCACCGAGAACGAATGAGAGTGAGTATCCGACTGCGACAAGGCCTTGTCGGTCGAAACGGGTGTCGCTGGCGTACGGCTGATATTTTCGGTCTGAGCATGCTTGTGTTCGTGCAACAGCACCCGCACGTTGTCGCGCATGGCCCGGTGAGCATCCACTGGCTCGACACGCCCGGCGGCTGCGTCTTTGCGTCCCGGCAAAGCTTTGCTGACGACCACGTCGGCAACCGGCTTGGTCGCAATGTGCAGCCTGCTGACTTCCTGCTGCTTCCCTTCCGGACGAACGCTGGTTTTGTCTGCCTGGAACAGTTTGCCGAGCAACCCGTTCTGCAGCATGGCGTAGTCTTTGACGACGAAGTCTTTCGGTGCGGCGGTGTGTGCGCTCTTCGTCTTTTCGATTGTGGGCAGCGGCTTTTGCTGAGATACGGTCCGATCCGTCTTGGCAGTGAGCAGCGAGTCTGCGGTGGTGGCGGGTTTGCGTGCGGCGGACAGTACGTCCTTGCCAGGTACCACCAGATGCGGTGCGCGGACCAGCGCTGCCGGCGCCACGAAAGACTTGGCTGTCTGCTTCTCGGCGACGGTCGTTTCTTTCGCAGGCAATATGCGCGCGGCCTTGATGGCAGCCAGATTGCCCACCGTGAACTTTTGCGGCAACGGTGTCGCGGCTTCTTGTTTTACGATCGATTTCTGTTGCGGTGCGCGGGTTATTTCTTTAACCGGCACGACCTTCTCGGCGCGAATTGCTGTCACGGCGGCAACAAACTTCTCCGGCAGGCGCGCCGCTGCCCCTTCCGATTGCTTGACCGTAACTACTTTGTCGGCGCGAATGGCTGCCACTGCGTCGGCGAATTTCTGAGAGACGCGAATGGCGGAGGCGGGAACATCCTTCACAAACGGTGCCTTTTCCGCACTGCGAGCCGTTTCTAAAGTGCGGACGATGGACAGCGAGGATTTGGCGACGTCTTTCCAGGAAACCGTTGTGTCGATCGCTTTGATTACTGGTTTGGCGGTGACTTCCGGTGCGGGTTTGGCGGTGACTTCCGGTGCGGGCTTGGTGGTGACTTCCGGTGCGCGGACGACTACCGGCTTCGTGTCACTTGGTTGCGCCGGTTTCAGCACAGGCGGAATCGCTTCTACGGGCTTACCTTGCGTGACAATCACCGATTCGCCTTTGGAGGGCAACGTCGGCAGCACTGGTTTCACAACTACTACGTCTCCTGGGCGCTTAACGACTACCGGCGGCAATTCCGAGCTGGTCTTCGGACCAACTTGTCCGCCAATCGAAACAACTTCCGGTCGGGGCAGGACAGGGGTCTTGTTTCCGGCGGGCTGGTTGTCCGAACCGGATGGTATCGGTAAAGCGGGTGTCTTCACCGGAGGCTGCACGGGTGGGACATCGATCTGCGTGCCGGAACCCGTTCCGGCCGGCTTTTCTTTCGGCGGAATGCTGCCTTGCGGAATGCTGATGGGCGGGGTGGCGACCGGCGGGACGGTCACCGGAGGATTGTCGGAACCGGCAGGTCCCGGAAAAACGGGCGTTTTGATAGGAGGAATTTCGGTGCCGGCGGGCTTCTCTTTCGGCGGCGGGAAGTAACCGCCGTCACCGGGGATCACAGTGACGCCAGGAACACTATTGCCAGGCTGGAGGCCCGGCACTTCGCCACCATTTCCGGGCGGAAGCTTGCTGCCCGGCTCAATGGGATTCAGCCCACCACCAGGCAAAAGTCCCGGATACAACCCAGGACTGTTCAGTCCACCATTGTCGGTTCCCGAGCCCCTGCCCCCTGTCCATGGCACATCCGGGAGACCGGGACGGTCTTGCCCAGGCACCGGCAGCCCACCGTAGACCTGACCATCGGGCAGAGTAATTTTCGGCGGAAATGCATTCGGTGGTGGTTCGCCGCGATGCCCGGGAGGATTGAAGCTGGGACTGAATATCGGCGGATGATTCTTGTCGTGGTCAGGATTAACCACATACGACATTTCATGGGCGTTTAAGTGTGGGTCGCGCCCGGGTCTGTAGACCGTGGTTGTAAGACTTGGCCCGGTGTCGCCGTCTGCGCCGCGAGCAACCAGTCCCGATATGCCAAGACCAGTATCATTGGTGGTGCGGCTGAGTGTGACTCCGCTGCCGGGCTGGAAAGTTTTCGGCTCGGCAGCCAGAGCGACCGAAATCTCGCCTGTGTTTGCAGGTGCTACATAAACTTGATCGCGCTGCCAGGCTTCTTCGCTGAGCGCAATGCGTGTATCAAGCGGTTTTGCGCTGGCGGAGTCGCCAGAGCGATCAACTTTTTCCATGCAAAAACCTGGTACTAAGCCGCGCTGGGGAGCGAAGCGCTGAAGGGCACTTACCGGGGTGGAAAAAATGCTTGTGAGCGGGGTAGGTCGGGTGACACATTATGGTCTACAGGATACAGATTGTCAAGCGCCCGCAGGCGGGCATATTTTCGGGGTGGACAATCGCAGTGACTTAGCCAATACAGACCCCGGTGCCGACCCGCTAATTGGCACCATATGTGATGGCACATACGAGATCTTGTCTCGCGTCGGCAAGGGTGGCATGGGCAGTGTCTACCGCGCGTACCACCGTCATCTCGACCGTCAGGTCGCCATCAAAATCTTGCGGGGTCAGCTGGCACGAAACCCATCCGCCGTGCAACGCTTTCGCCAGGAAGCCCGGTCACTGAGCCTGCTCTCCCATCCGAACATAGTTCACTGCTATGCCTTCGGCATTCACGCAGAACACTGTTTTCTGGCCATGGACTTCGTGGACGGGACGACGTTGAAGGATGAAGTCGCTGAGCGTGGTCCGCTCAGCGAAGAGCGTTTCTTCAAAATATTCCATCAGGCGCTTTCTGCGCTGGCACACGCCCACGCCAACGGCATCATTCACCGCGATCTGAAGCCCGACAACATCATGCTTGTCAAGGAAAACAACGAACGCGACATCGTCAAATTGGTTGACTTCGGGATCGCCAAAGTGTCTACCGATGTTGGAACGATGTCCCAGGAGCTCACTCAAAGTGGTGGCATCGTTGGCAGCCCGCAATACATGAGCGCCGAGCAGTGTTCCGGCAAACCGCTGGATGCTCGCTCCGACTTGTACTCACTGGGATGCGTCATGTACTTCGCACTCACAGGATCTCCGCCGTTTGTGAGCGAAAGTCTTGTGGACATTGTGCGTCAGCATGTCGAAGCAGACAGCGAGCCCCTGCCGGAGCACGTCTCCGGTGCCGTCTCCAATCTGATTGAAACAGCCATGTCCAAACACCCGTCCGATCGATTCGCCAGCGCCGCCGAAATGGATGCCGCCTTGGCGGCTGCAGCTGCCACCAATCGCGAACCGCGTCGCCCGCGCCGCAAAGCACGCAGACCCCTGATAGCCACTTTGATTGACCACCCGCGGGTTGTTTTCGCCGGGCTGGTGGCCGTTTCTCTAGCGGCCCTGGCTGCTTACAAGATGCTCAACGATCCAGCAACCGAACTCAATACCCAGCTTAAAACTCAAAAAATGCGCTATCTGTACGAGGTCGCCACTACCAGCGCCGCCGCTCCGCACAACCCGGATCACAATCCGACAGTCCCCCAGTACCTGGCTCTCAGCCAGAGTTTCGACCAATTGATGCAAACACGCCTGAAACTGGCGTCCTACGAACTGGACCGGGGAGAGAACAGCCACGCAGCGGCAGTGATGGACGAGTTCGTGCAAGATATTCGGGCCTTCGAGGACACCTGTCATGTCCTGCCTCGCGTCAACGCCGCCACTATCGGTAGCATCACAGCTACGGGTCGCCGCCTGATCGCCGCCGACGAACGCATAAGCGGCGGTCCCTGCATCGTGCTGGCTATTCACCTTTGCCGGACGCGTCTCGACAAACCCGAGACACTCCGAGACGAAACAATTGCCTCCCTCACTAACATGGAAGACGCCGTCGACGCTCTCGGAATAGTAGACCGTGGAGCGCGTCACTTCGAGTTGCCCGGCAACAGACACATACAGCTGCCGACTCAAATGGACGGCTACATGTACCTGGTGCGCGCTGCTTTCGTCGCCGAAGAACCCCAGCGAGTTCAGAAACTGGCATCCAAACTCGTCGAAAGCGCGAGGGCGGAAAAGCCATTGCAAAACTCCAAGCTGAGACCGGAGCAGTCCACACGCTTGATTCGTGCGGCTCAAGCCCTTGAGGCAAGTTTTCGCCGGCAACAGGCAATTGAAGTGATTACTGTCGTTAACCGCATTTGCCGCCTCGATGAGCCCGATCCCGACGGAGCGGCACCGGCTGCTGGTTTCTACAGCGCCTTCTACCGCTTCGAAATCAACCCGCACGATCCCGAAGTGGCGACTTTTCTGAACAAATCGCTGAAAGCCGCGGCTGCGCTCGGCGTCAATACGTCACAGATTCATCTGCTTTACGCGGACTATTGCGAAAAAAACCACGATCGCAAAGCCGTGTATGCGCACTTGAGACAGGCGCTGGTTGATAACGGATTTCCCGGTCACATGCTGAGTGAAAACCCGCCTTATAAAGACGCGCACTTTCGGCTGGGCGAGATGCTCGCCAGAGACGGCAAGAAAGTGGAGGCATTGGCTGAATTCGCCGCCTTTAACAAAGCGATTGAATCGGAACAGGGAAAGCAGGATGGCACAAGCAGCTACTTCGCCGATTACAGCCGCCTTGTGAACATGTGCGTGGCACTGGGGCTCTCCGATGCGGCGCAGAGCTATGCTATCAAGTCTTACCAGCGAGGGTGTGCGCTCAAAAGCTTTGAGCAGCAAGCACACCAGGCCCATGCGCTCTCGATCATTGCTTCTTCGAGACGCGACTTCCCGGCGGCGCTCACCTGGGCAAACACAGCGATAGCCGCGGGCGAGAACGGTCACGTGGTGCCATGGGCAATTGGGGCGTATTACTCGAATCGCGCTGGCGTCGAGCTGGCATTGAAACAACCGCAGAAAGCCTATACCGATGCCTGTTATGCCGAAGAATTGACCGCGAAGCCCCTGCAACAGTTCCCCAAGGGCGAACTGCGGGCATTCGAGATTCTCTACTCGTTCAACAAAGCGACTGCCGCTGCCAGACTCAACAAACTCGACGAAGCGGAATCGTCACTGCGGCAGTGCATAAGAGCCTGCGGTAGATTGCCGGAGTGGAACAACCGCCGCATCGTCGCCGCCCGCGAACTTTGTGCGGTCTTGCGCAAGATGGGCAAGGTCGAACAGGCGCGCAACATAGCAAAGCGGCACGGGATTTAGCAGACACCCGGATGTTCCGCAGCAGCTCTGGCGGGGCATATCAAAAGCGTGGACAGCATGACAGACAGCGGCCTCGTCAACTCCGATCCAGGGGCAGACCCACTGGTCGGCACAATCATTGAAGGCACCTATGAAGTATTGTCTCGCATCGGCAAAGGCGGCATGGGGTCGGTCTATCGAGCCCACCATCTGCACCTCGATCGGACCATGGCGCTCAAAGTATTGCGCGGCTACGCATCGCGCGGTCCGGTTATCGTTCAGCGTTTTCGCCAGGAGGCGCGGGCACTCAACCTGCTCAACCACCCCAACATCGTCAGCTGTTACGCTTTTGGGTTTCACGACGACAGTTGCTACCTGGTCATGGACTTTGTCGACGGCACCACGCTCGCCGATGAAATCGCTCTCCACGGCAAAATGTCGTCCGAGCGTTTCCGCCGCATCTTTTCGCAGGTGTGCTCTGCGCTGCAACATGCCCACACAAACGGCATCGTTCACCGCGACCTGAAACCGGAAAACATCATGCTTGTCACCGAGGACGGACAGGAAGACGTCGTTAGATTGCTTGATTTCGGCATTGCCAAAGTGCTCGACAGCGAGACCGGCGATTCGCAACAACTGACCAAAACCGGCGCCTTCATGGGCAGTCCGCTGTTCATGAGTCCCGAACAGTGCCGCGCAGAGACGCTCGACGCCCGCAGCGACATCTATTCGCTCGGCTGCGTGATGTATCTGGCTATCGCCGGCCGTAGTGCTTTCGATGCCGACTCGATTGTAGAAACCATTCATCATCAGCTGTATGATCCGCCCCCCGAGCTGCCCAAAGATGTGCCACCACAAGTGGCTAACCTGATTTACAGCTGCCTGGAGAAATTGCCGGACAATCGCCCGGCAAGCGTTGCAGAGGTA
>JAXLXI010000033.1:0-24498 GCA_046328035.1 Candidatus Obscuribacterales bacterium
CGACTCTGGAGCAGGCGGAAGCGACTCCGCCCACGGTGAAGCACATCTACACCAATTACATGTTCCATGGACCGGCATTCCAGGGCATCACCGGGTTGTCCGCGCTCGGCATCGACGGCATCGTCGGCTCGCTGGCGCCATCCGCTCCTGCTGAATGCTTGCAGACTCCTGGCGCGACCGAGTGGGTCATTGATCCGATCCTCTTCGACAGCGCCATGCAGTTGGCTGGTGTCTGGGCTCGCCACTACCTCGACATTACAGTGTTACCGACCGGCTTCAAAGCGCTGCACTACTTCAAGGCACCGCTGGGCACCACATTCACGGGTCGCGTCTTTATTCCGCCGGATACCGGCAAGACTGAACTGCTCTGCGACCTGGCAATCTACAACGAACAGAATCAGCTGGTGATGGTAGTGGAAGGACTGGGCGGCATCGGCAACAAGTCGTTGAATCGTTTCGCTTCCCAACCCAAAGCTCTAAGGTCGGGGTCAAGCCAATGATAAGCCCGGCCGAGTTGCGGGAGACCTCCTGTGACTAGACCGGCGGTTGCGATCATCGGGATGTCCGCACTGTTTCCAGGCGCGGCCGACCTGACGCGTTACTGGGCTAACCTGGTCAACGGGGTCGATTCTATTCGCGATGTGTCGCCCAATGAGTGGGACGCGTCGCGCTACGGTCAGAACACCGCCGGGTTATCTGCTCCGCCGCCTCCGGAGAAAGCCTTTCAGCATTCTTATATGACGCGGGCCGGTTTCATCACCGAGTTCGCTGATTTCGATCCATTGAAGTACGGCGTCATGCCGAACAGCATTCCGGGCACCGATCCCGATCAGTTGCTGGCTTTGCGACTGGCTCTGGATGCCATGGCCGATGCCGGTTATGCCACGCGCGAATTCGAGCGTGAAAAGGCTCAGGTGATACTGGGGCGGACGATGGCGCCCTCTGTCGGCGCCATGAACCTGATTCAGAACGGTCAGACCGTGGCGCAAGTGCTGGATGCCTTGCATGCCCTCTGCCCCCAATACACCCGTGATGATCTGCACCAGATCGAATTGGCTCTGCGAGCCAGCCTCAAGCAGTGCAATGCCGACACCATTCCCGGCGTCATGCCGAACGTCATTGCCGGGCGTATCGCCAGCAAGCTCGGTTTTCAGGGACGAAACCTGGTCCTGGATGCCGCTTGCGCATCATCTTTGATAGCCGTCGAAATGGGTGTGCGTGACTTGCTTTCCTTGCAGGCGGATCTTGTCGTCGCCGGCGGCATTCACATCAACTCGTGCGCCTATTTCTTCCAGATGTTCTGTGGGCTGGGAGCCGTTTCGCGCGCCGGTGTGCTGCGCCCCTTCGATGAGCGTGCCGATGGCACCTTGCTTGGCGAAGGAGCCGGAATTCTGGTGATGAAACGGTTGCAGGATGCCATTGCCGACGGCGATCGCGTATATGCCACGATCATCGGGGTCGGGTCATCGAGCGACGGCGCCGGCACCAGCGTGCTGGCTCCCTCTGTGGACGGCGAGGCGCTGGCAATCGAGCGAGCCCTGGAGATGGCGCAAGTTTCGCCATCCAGCATCGCGCTCCTGGAGGCGCACGGCACCGGCACCACCGCTGGTGACCTGGCTGAACTGCAAGCGATCGCGCAGGCATGGCGCGGTGAAGCGAAAGGTTCCTGGTGTGCCCTGGGTTCTGTGAAGTCGATGATCGGTCACTGCCAGGCAGCCAGTGGGGCGGCGGGCTTGATCAAGACGGCGCTGGCTCTCCATGAAAAGGTGTTGCCGCCGACGTTGCATGTTGAGAAACCGCTGGCTAAGGTCGGCTGGGATCGCCATCCTTGTTATATCAACAGCCGCACGCGTCCCTGGATCCATCCGGCTGCCTGGGACACGAAAGCCCAGCCGCGGCGCGCGGCCGTCAGCGCTTTTGGATTTGGGGGTATCAATGCCCACGTGGTGCTCGAAGAAGCTCCCGACGACAGGCGAGCCAGCTATCAGTTTCAGTCGAAGCTGCATGCCTGGGATTCGGAATTGATCGTTCTCAATGCCGACTCTCCGGAAGCCCTCAGTCGCAAGGCGCACGATCTCTGGTCCTTTGTTGAAGCGCACGAGAATGTTGACTTGAAGGACCTGGCGTTTTCGTGGAACTTTGTCGAGCCCAACGCAAAGATGCAGCATCGTGCCGCATTGATCGTCAGGTCGCGCGAGGACATCCTGCAGAAACTCTCAGCGCTCGCTGAAGAGCTGAGCAAGCGCAGCCCTCGCTTGGACGGCAATCTGACAGGCATTTACTATCGTAATCCTGACAGTGCCACGCGGGGCAAGATGG
This sequence comes from Candidatus Obscuribacterales bacterium, assembly GCA_046328035.1. GTDB lineage: Bacteria > Cyanobacteriota > Vampirovibrionia > Obscuribacterales > Obscuribacteraceae > JBGASG01. The sequence goes on from JAXLXI010000033.1 coordinate 2,320, forward strand.
CGTTTCTTCTGCCCGGTTTGGGTTCCGCCTACACCAACATGCTTGCCGACCTCTGTGCGCAGTTTCCTGTCGTGCGTGAGGTATTCGATTATGTCGACTTCCTGGCTGTGCAAAATGGCGAGCTCGAACTGCCCAGCACCAAAATCTTCCCGCGCACGGCCTCCGGCGATGACCCCGGTGCTCTGGCCAAAATGGATGCCGCCGTCGTCACTGTTCTGATGGTCGAATTTGCTCTTTCTGAGCTTCTGCGCAGCCTCGAAATCGAGCCGGATATCTTGCTCGGTTGCAGCACCGGCGAGTTCGCGGCTATTACTATGTCGGGCAGCATCGACGTGCTCAGCGCCGCATCGCAGTTCTACGGTCTCAGCGTGGCGGTGGCGCGCGCGGTGCCGGAAGAGCGGCTGGAAGAACTGCGCACCATGCGTGTGTTTGCCGACTACGAAGCGGTTGAGCCGCTGCTCAAGCAGGTTTCCAATCCAGTCTTTCTGTCTTCATACCTGGCACCGCAGCACGTGATATTGACCGGCTCGGAAGAGGCGATGAAACAGTGCTCCGCGGTGCTGAAGCAGAATTCGGTCGACTTCCACTTCTTGCCGATTGCGATTCCGTATCATACTGAGCTGGTGAAAGATTCGATTGATACCAGCCAGAAAGAGTTTCGCGAACTGACTTTTACTGCGCCCAGCAAGACTGCCTGGCTGTGTTCCACGGCCGGCGAGATGCCGCGCGACCCGGATGCGATTCGGCGCATCACCACGGAGCTGTTCTCGAAGCCGATTAAGTTGAGAGAAACGATTGAGCGCATGTACGCCGAGGGTGTACGCGTGTTCGTGGAAGTCGGACCGAAAGGCGGATTGACTACCCTGGTCGGCGATATTCTTGCCGATAAAGAACACGTGGCGGTCGCCTCCAATCTTGCCGGACGCCCGGCCGTGACGCAGATACATCATATGCTCGCTCAGCTTTTCGTGCAGGGCGTGCACATGAATCTGCTTAACCTTTACAGCAAGCGTGCCCCGCACTCGCTGGACCTCTCAGCCGTAACGGCGCCGCCTTCGCGGACGCAGAAGCTGGACTTGAAGTATCCCGAACTGAAGCTGGATCCGCAGTTTACTCAGGGGATGGCGGCAAAATTGGCCGCGCATGTCTACTCGCAACCTGCACCGTCTACGGTGGCGTATGCCGAGCCCCAGACCGGTTATGCCGCTGCCGCACCGGCCGGATATGCCGCCGAGTCGTTGCCGGTCAGCGCCGGCGGGTCGGAGGCAGTTGCCCAGTATTTGCAGACTATGGCGGGCTTTCATCAGCAACTGATGTCTGTGCAGGGACAGGTTTTTCACGCTTACATGGGACAGACCGGCGGACAAGTTGAGTCGTCGGGGCTGCCGTTTTTGCGCGGCACCATTCGCCAGCTGGCGGAGGGACAGATAGATGTCATTTATCTGCTGACGCTAAATGAAGACCAGTACCTGCTTGATCACGCTATCGGCGGCACTGTCAGGCAATTGTTTGGATTTGGAGAGCGAGTGCACCTTCTGCCCTTGATGGTGGCACTGGAGATTATGGCTGAGGCAGCCTCCATGCTTTGCACCAACAAAGCGGTGGTGAAAGTGGAGAACGTGCGGGCCAGCGAACGAATTCGTGTGGGCGCCGAGGGATTTGCCGTGCGCGCCATTGCTGCGCTCGCCGGCGAGAACCGGGTGCAGGTGCAGCTCTGGCGTGGCAACGATGAAACCACAGATGCGATGATGAGTTGCGATGTGGTATTTGCCGACGGCTACCCGCCCTTGCCGCAAGCCACCACTGCTGTGCTGCCGGAAGCGCGCCCCGCACAACTGGCAGGCGCGGATCTTTATACGCCGCACACGATGTTTCACGGGCCGCGTATGCAGGCGGTCAGCCGTCTGACTGCGGTAGCTCCGCGCGCCATCGCCGGCGAGGTCACAGATCGCCAGCCGCAGGGGTGGTTCGGTTCGCTGCAGTCACCGCTGTTTCTTCTCAATCCATTGCTGCTGGACAATGCCAGCCAGCTGGTGCTGTTCCATCTGTTTGAACAGCAGGTGCCTGTGATCGCGCTCTTACCCTTCTACATAGAGTCGATCGAGTTTTTCGCGTATCCCAATTTGCAAGACCTTGTTTATGGACGGGCGCAGCTGCATGCCATTACCGAGCGCGGCACCCAAGCTTCGGTCGAAGTCGCGAATGCCGATGGCAAGTTGCTTTTACGCCTCAACAACATCAGCAGCCGGCGCATAGCTCTGGACCAGAACTGGCTCAACTTTGTGCACGACCCGTCCAGTCAGTCGTTTTCGCAACCAGCTCCGGAATTGCTGTCGCACATGTCGCTGCCTTCCTATGGCGAGGCGGCAATCTGCGAGCAGAGCGTTCTTTCAGCCGACCCTGTGGTTGTCGATTGGTGTGCCGATTATCTGCTTACCGAGCCGGAACGCGCCCTCTGGCGTGCCCATGCGCGCGAGGAGCAGCGCAAAGCGCAATGGCTGCTCGGCCGCATTGCCGCCAAGGAAGCTGTGTGCAAACTGGTGATGCGGCACAGCGGAGTGCGTCTTCTGGATCAAGACGTCGAGATTATCTACGACGAAAGCGGCCGTCCGGTGATTTCACCGTTGCTGGCTCAGGTACTGGGCTGGGCGCCCTGGATTTCGATCGCCCACTCTGATGATGTCGCCGTCGCGGTAGCCATCAATTCGGAATATCCGATCGGTGTTGACTTGCAGATGATTGCACCGCGCGATCAAGAATTTATTGAATTTGCATTTTCCGAAGGGGAGCAAAATTTGTTTTCCGCAGTCACCGGCGCCGACCGCGATCGACTGGTGGCACAACTATGGTGTGCCAAGGAAGCCTTGGCGAAGGCGTTGGGAACCGGTTTTCAGGGCGCCTTCCGCAATGGATTCGTGGTTGAAAAATTTGATGCGGCCGGCGGTGAAGCAATAGTTGCAACAACGATCAACACGCAGTATGGTGCACAGCCTTATCGCTGCCCGGTGGCGACCCGCGTCAACGAACGATATGCCACGGCGTTATGCGTCATGCTCAATCCGGACGAGGCGCAGCTGAGCAGACCCTAGTCCTGGACTGGTCTGGTACTGGAACCTAAATTTTGAAAAGCGTCGAGGAGAAACCAGGATTGACGACGACGTTGCGGAACTTGCATACCGAGATGGACTTACCGCCCGATGTGTTTTCCCACTCGAGAGGCAAGTATGTTTTTTCGTCGACCGTGATCCGTTTGCCCAATTTGCCTTCCGGCGATTTCATTTGCAAAACGTAGTTGCCACCACTGGCGGTGCGTTCCACATCGGCGGTCCAACCCTGGCGAACATACTTGCGCAGTTCGGTGGCCAGTGTTCTGTAGTCGGAGCGCACCAGTGAGAAACCGGTTGTGCTGGTCAGCAAAGAAGAATCAGCGGAAACAGTGCCGGTGAAATACTTCAGCAAGCCACCCATATGTCCACGCACTTTACCGTCGGGGCGCAGCACGGCGACGGAGCCATTCTTTGGTCCAGCAGTGACGTCGACGCGAATCGAATTGGGTTTCTTAAAGTAGAAAGTCCCCTGCTCTTTGATGGTCTTGCTGCCTTTCTGGCTGGTGATTTCACACTCGTATTTGTATTCATTCAATGTGGAGGCATGTGTCTCCATCTCTTCGAGAAGTGATGAGGCGCTGGCAGTGACATGCGGCACACTGGTGGCAATTTCAGGGTTTGCCGCCTGCACCGCCGGTGCAACAGCAAACGAACACATCAACAGTGAAACTGCGACAACAAGGCCTATGGCGAATCGCACGATTGAAATTCCTTAACAGCCCAGTTGTAATTATAGATGAGTCAGGTGAATTTAGCGCTCTTTGTATATCCTTTTGCACCGTTTGGAACACGAAAACGACCACTACGTCAAAAGACCTACGTAAGCGGTTGTGTGTCTGGCGGCGAAATGCCAGAGGTAGGTATCAATGCGGAGTCTCCTTGCGCTTTCCATCGGTATGGCCGTGAGCTTCATGCCGGCCATGACTCTGGAATCACATGCAAAATCCAAAGGTGTTTCCAGTTCGATCATCATCGAGGCCCCACCTAAAGTGGTATGGCAGGCTGTAGCCGATCAACGGAGCACTGATCCCGATCTCATCTACAGTAAAGTTCTGTCTCGCAGCGGTAACATTTCGATGCTTGAACAAAAGTTCAGCAAACTGCCTGTTATCGGCACTGCAACAGTGTTGTTTCAATCGAATGAAGTGCCCCATCAGCGTATCGACTATCACATGGTGAAGTCTGATAAGTTCAAAGACATGTCTGGAAGCTGGGTCTTGAAGCCGGTCGACAACAACACGACCGAGCTGCAGTTGACCAATTTCGTAGACACCGGTCTGCCGCAGATGTTCGTCAACCAATTCACGAAAGCGAAAGTCAAACAACGCCTGGCGCTCGTGAAGTCCGCTGCTGAGCGCGCACAACGCACTCTGGCCAGCAGAGATCCTGCCAGCTAAGAAGCTAGCGAACTGAAGCGCCGCCGCCGGTTCCGTTGAACACGTTATAGTCGAAGGTGAACTTCACCTGCACCTGATCATCTGTGCCCGGTGGCAGTGGTGGCAATCCTGCGTTCTGAATCGCAGTCATCGCAGCTTCATCTGCAATTTGCAGTCCGGATGAGCGCGACAAGCGAATGTCGGTCACCGAGCCGTCTTTGTGGATCGTGAACTTCATCACGATCTTCTTCGACTCATTACCTTTGGGTGGGAACCATGCCCGTTTGATGCGACGCTGCATCTCAGACAGGTAGGGTCCGAAATCGACGCCGTCACCACCGCCGCCTCCATCCGCAGTGCCGCCGCCACCGCCGCCGGCAGGACCTGGCGTGGACGGTGCCGGATCCGGTTGGGGAGCCGGTGCCGGAGTATCTGATTGGACAACCGGGTCAGGCGTAGGTGTGTCGGTCTTTACCGCGATTGCGACCGGAGTCGGCTTCGGCGGTTCTGGTTTCTTCGGTTGAGGCTTTGGCTGCTCGACCTTCACCGGCTGCTCTTTAGGCTTGGGCGGATCGGGCGTCTTCGGCTTCGGTGGCGGCGGCTCAGGAGCCGGCGGCACCAGTTCGATGTCGGTGATTTGTTTCACCGGACCTGGTGGCGCCACGAAAAACACAATCATACCGAGCGACAACACCAGTGCCAGATAGTGACCAAGGAACGACCCGCTGGTCGCTTCCGACATGGTCAATTGAAAACGACGGTGTCTCGCACCGCGCAGCCGTTGCAAGGCTTTGGCCTGCGCATCACGGATCGAGTAAACACTGAAGGCAATCAGGCAGGCTACGTAGATAAACAGTGCCGGGGCGCCCTCGCGGGCAATCTCAGCAGCAGCCTTCAAATCCCACTTAGGATGAACGCCCAGCGACAGCGCAATATTGCCCATGAACTGGGTGACGTGATTAGGAAAAATCAGCAGCAGACAGAAAGCTATGTTGGTCAGCGTGACTGCAAGAAACAGAAAGCCTTTGCCCACTTCGCCGTTGTACATCTGTCCCAAGCCCGGCAGAACCGAGAGCATTGTGGCGATGCGTTCCTGGCGGGTAGTGATAGGGGGCAGACCGGCCCTGAATTCTGACCTTGGCGCGGACAACTTCGGAGATTCCAGTTTGCGACGTTTCTTTTGTGGTGTTTTTGTTGACGGCATGGACGAAGCAGGCTTCCTCTCGCTTAGCGCGCCTGGGGCGGGCGTGGGACGCCTTGCCCTTAGTCTCCATATTGTCCGACATTAAAGGGGATGTCAAATCACTCTTAGCTATTACTTACCTGCACCTTGACCTTCGTTCAGGATGTTGGCGAGAGCTTACATCTGCATTATTTGCGGGACCTTTTGTCCCATTTTGAACTCAGACTCTTGGCGGCTCCCAGGTCTGTCAACTCTAAAGTGATATCGTTTGGCAATTTTCTGGGTGGGGCGATTCAAGCGAGCGCAGGCGCTGGAGAGGGTTTTCGGATTTGCGGCGCTTGGCAACCGCGAGGGGTGCCTAGTGGGTTGCCAGTGGGAGGCGCAGCAGGCACTCGGTCTTTTGTTTTCTGCGACTTGGACAGATGGCGACGCGGAACCAGCCGGTTAACCTTGTTTTATGGCTGAGCCGCGACCAGATTGAGAGGACTTACCCGAGCCGACCCGAGAAATGAGAACATCAGCCACCGTGAATGGTGGCATGAGGACCTGCGCTATGCACACTTGTGACCGACGAGAATAGGTGGTCGGTGGGGTGGTCGATGTGTAAGTCTTCAAAAGGGCAGCTGGCGCCTTCTTTGACAAAGTTGGCAAGAAGTTGTCAAAAATCGACAGCCTCCGTATATAAGCGCTCATCCTAAAGGCACTAACACAGCAAAGCGAGGCAGGCGCACCGAGCGTCTGCAACACCGATCCACACAAGATCGTGACGCCGATGCGCCATCGTTTTGTTGCCGTCCCTCATATCATCGAATTTGGCGATTCGGTGACGCGCGAATCTGCGCGGCTGGCGGGGGAAGAAAAAATTTGACGAGCGCAAAGAAGCGGCACCAAACTCGGTGCCGCTCCTTCGTCATTGTGGAGGCTGCACCGCGGCCTGCCGGTGCGTTGGTGTATACTAGGCGGCTCCCGATGTGGTCATGCCAGTGGACGCAACAGTTCTCACTCACCAGAAACCGGTGGTTGAGATTCAGCACTTACGAAAAACCTTCGGCAGCAAAGTAGCTATCGAAGACCTTTCGTTCACGGTCAACCAGGGAGAGATCTTGGGATTGCTGGGACCGAATGGCGCCGGCAAAACCACAGCCATTCAAATACTGCTGGGACTGATCAGCCCCACCCAGGGCACGGTCAATGTGTTCGGGATGGATGTGAATAAGCATCGCGTGCAGGTATTGAAGCGATGCAATTTTTCGTCGGCATATGTGATGCTGCCGCATAACCTGAAGGTGTGGGAGAACCTGCTGGTCTTCGCGGAACTCTACGGAGTGCGGCAGCCGCTCAAGAAAATCGATGAGCTTCTCGAGTTGTTGGAGATGCAGCAGTTTCGCAATTCGATCACTGGAAAGCTATCCAGCGGCGAACAGACACGCATCAATCTCTGCAAGGCGTTGCTCAATGATCCGGAACTGCTTTTGTTGGACGAACCGACGGCGAGTTTGGATCCGGACATTGCCGATAAGGTGCGCAAGCTGCTCAGGCGAGTTCAGAGCGAACGCAAAATTACTATGATCCAAACTTCTCACAACATGCGAGATGTTGAGGAAGTCTGCGACCGCCTCATATTTGTCAGTAAAGGAAGGCTGCTGGCCTCGGGAACTCCTGATGAGATTGTGCAGCGCTTTGACCAGAACAATTTGGAAGAGGTGTTTATACATATCTCTCGCGGCGGCGATTTGATTGCTGAGGGCGAAGAAGAGGGAGGAGGACAGTGAGCGGGGCGGTGAGCCGGACGGTGAACAGCGCGGTGAGCACGGCGGGAGGCTCGGCTTCATGTTGATGAACTGGTCTGCTGTGCGCGGACTGATCCTGCGCTACATCTTTTTGTATTCGCGCACGTCGTTTCGCATCCTGGATATTTTCTTCTGGCCGGCAATGGATTTGTTGGTCTGGGGTTTTGTTTCGGTTTACTTGATGCGCATGAGCGGTGCCGCCGCTGGCGCAGCCGGCGCAGCGAATGGTGGTGCGGCGGCCGCGATTGGTGCCGGCGGTCCGATTCCGGCGGCAGTAACGTTTCTGATTGCCGCTGCCATCTTGTGGAACGTGCTGTATCGCGCTCAGCAGTCGGTGACGGTTTCTTTCCTGGAAGATGTCTGGTCGCGCAATTTTCTCAATATTTTCGTGGCGCCGGTGCGTGTGCGCGAGTTCGTTGCCGCTACTTACTTTATAGGTTTCGTGCAGACATTGATTGTCGTATCCGTCCTTTCAGTGATGGGCATGTTCTACAACTTCAATCTTTTCGCGTTGGGTTGGTACGTGGTGCCGCTCTTTGCCAATCTATTGGTCTTCGGTTGGGCGATTGGTATGGCAACCACTGGACTGACTTTGCGCTACGGGCACCAGGCGGAAGCATTGGCGTGGGCGATTCCGTTTCTGATTCAACCGCTGGCGGCGGTGTTCTATCCGATCAGTGTTTTGCCGCCCTGGCTGCAGCCCCTGGCGCAGGCAATTCCGGCCAGTCACGCCTTCGAAGGCATGCGTGCTGTGCTGGCGGGAAACAGCTTGCCTGTGAATGATTTGATGATCGCCTCCGGTCTCAATCTGGTTTATCTGGTGGCAGCCGGGTGGTTGTTTCATCACTTGTTCGAGAGAGCGCGCGAGTTGGGATTGCTGGCCAAAATCGGCACTTAACCCCCCGACTTACACAATGTTTGCACAATATTCGAACGCACATTTGGTACGTTCTCAGTGAACCGATTGTAGCCGGCGAACCATTGTGAGACGCTGCATATCAATAAGAATTCTGCACAGCTGTGCCCTGGTGGGGCTGGCTCTGCTTGCCGCAGTTGGGCGGTGCCGCGCTGCCGAGTCGGACGCGCCGCTACCGTTGCGTCCGCCATCACCGAATACGCCACCACTTGTAAATCCGCCCCAGGTGACACCGTTTGTCAAAGGGCAGGCGATCTTTTTGAAACCATATGGTGAGCCGTCGGCGCCTGTGCAGGCACTGACGCTTCAAGGTGCGGTAGCGTACGCCGCCGCCAACTATCCGAAGATATTGAAGGCGCGTGCGGATGTGTCCGCTGCCAGGCGCGGAGTGACCCTGCAAAAGGTTCGCGAATACAATCCGACTGCATTAGCATCGTATCAACAGGTTGTCGCGACTCACAATAAGTTGACTCAGCTGATCTTCTCCAGTCCGGTATTGCCACCAAACCCCGGCCCGGGCTTCAAGAACATTGACATGAGCCCTGGGTTCTTTTCGGGCAGCGGATTCATCATCGACTGGGCGCCGATCGATTTTGGGTTGCACAAGGCGCGCATTCAAGGTGCCAAAGCGGATCTGACGGTGGCGGAAAGCGAATACGCGGTAACACAACTGGATGTGGTTGTTCAGGCGGCCGGCGATTATTTGCAGGCAGTGGTCATGGAGCAGCAAGTCAAGGCTGCGCAAGCGAACGTCGATCGCTTTGCCGAGTTCAGCCGCGTGGTGCATGCGCAGGCCAGGGCGGATTTACGACCAGAGGCGGATGCCTCATTAGCTGATGCGCAACTGGCGAATGCGCAAAACGATCTGATTCGAGCCAGACTGCAATATGACCTGGCGATTGCTGAACTGGCTAATTCGCTGGGCGTCGGTGGCAAGCGGTTGGCGATCGACAGCAGCGAGATCATCGATGTTGCGGAGCCGCCTGATATGCAGCTGGGCACCCCTTCGTTTGAATCACATCCTCTGTCCTTGCGCGGCAAGGCGACGATTCTTCGCGAAGTCGCTTACAAGCGCATCTTGGACAAAGAGTATTATCCGGTCTTTCGATGGCTGGGCGGCATGAACTTTCGCGGCTCCAGTCTGAATACCAAAGGACTTGACCAATCCGCGGACGCACACGGGTTTGCGACCGCGATTCCTAACTGGAACGTTGGTGTCGTGATCGATTTCCCATTCATGGACATTCTGCGCATTCAAGCCCAAAAGAAAGTAGTTCAAGAACGTATCGCTGCCCAGCGCCACAACTACGATTACATTCTTTCCAGCTTACGCACACAAGACGTGCAGGCGCGGGCGCGCGTCAAGGCAGCGGTTGAGCTGGCGGCTAACATGCCGGTTCAGGTGGCGGCGGCATATAAAGCCAGCCGGCAGGCGCAGGCGCGTTATCAGGTGGGTCTGGGGTCGGTCGCCCAAGTGGCCGAAGCCAATCAGGTCTTAGCCGACTCGCGAGTGAAGGCGGCCGTCGCTCAAGTAGGAGTGTGGCAGGCACTGCTGGCGGTGGCGGCCGTGCATGGCGAGCTGAAGCCGTTCATGGACGAAGCGGTGCGTCTCGAAAAGCGGAGCCGGTAGTCTATGTGGTTGATTCGCCTGGCCATGAACCGCCCTGTCACCATGATGGTGGTCGTCATATCTGTGGTCGTGATGGCGGCACTGGCCCTGACACGCATGAAGGTGGATATCTTCCCCGACTTGAACGTGCCGATGATTACCGTGGTTCAGCCGTATGGCGGCATGGACGCCGCACAGATGGAAGGTTTCCTGGTCACTAACTATGAACAGCACTTCTTCTATATCAGCGGAGTCGATCACGTTTCTTCCAAAGCAATTCAAAGCTGCGCGATCATGAATATTTATTTCCAGCCGGGCACCGACATGGCTGATGCGATGGCGCAAGTGGTGGCACAGGTGGAGCGGTCACGCGCCTATATGCCTCCCGGCACGGTGACGCCTTTTATATTGCGTTATGACGTAGGCAATGTCCCTGTGGGCTTCCTGGTTTTCAGCAGTCCAGCGCGCAGCCTCGCCGAGATTCAAGATCTGGCTTACGCGCGCGTTCGTCCGGTTGTTTCAACCACGCCCGGCGTTTCTACCCCGCCGCCTTTCGGAGGCAACCAGCGTTCGATTGTTATCACGATCAACAGCGAGCGCCTCAATGAATATCATCTGTCGCTTGACGATGTGGTGAAAGGGTTGACGACCGGCAACTTGATCGTGCCATCCGGGGTCGTGCGGACGGGCGATGTGCAGCGCATCGCCTCTATCGACTCGACGGTCGGTGATATTTCGGAACTCGGTGATATCCCGATGCGACTGGGGTCCGGACCGTCAGTCTATTTGCGTGATATCGCCACTATTGCCGACGACACAGATATCGCCACCGGATATGCGTTAGTCAACGGCAGGCGTGCGGTGTATATGGCGATTTCAAAACAATCGAGCGCGTCAACGCTGGCTGTCGTCAACGGCATCAAAGACAAGATTGGCTACATGCAGTCATTGTTGCCGGAGGACATTCATGTGAGCTTCCAGTTCGACCAGTCAATCTATGTCACCGAGGCGATCAATGGCGTTTGCATTGAAGGCTTGCTGGGAGCGGTGTTGACAGGCTTGACGGTGCTGTTGTTCTTGCGCGACTGGCGCAGCGCTTTGATTGTGGTCATGAACATCCCGGTCGCATTGCTGGCGGCGATTGTTGGACTGTGGGCAAGCGGGCAGACTGTCAACATTATGACTCTCGGCGGGCTATCGCTCGCCGTCGGCATTCTGGTCGACGAGGCGACTGTCGCGATTGAAAACATACACACACACCTGCATAAGACAGCCAATGTAGCCAGAGCAGTCTTCGATGCCTGCTGCGAGGTAGTTACTCCGCAACTGCTGGCGATGCTCGCCGTCGTCTCAGTGTTTATGCCTTCCTTCTTTATGGTGGGCAGCACGCAAGCTTTGTTTGTGCCGCTCTCTCTGGCTGTCGGCTTTGCCATGGTGGCATCGTATGTGCTGTCGAATACATTTGTGCCGGTAGTCTCGGCATGGATTTTGAAACCAGCTGCCAGCGCTCATGCGAGGCGCGGACGTTCGCCCTTCAGCACGTTTGAGGCGCGATACAAGCGGAGTTTGCTGAAAGTATTGCGCGCTCCGACTTTCGCGCTGGCTGCTTATGCTTTGATCCTGATTTGCTGCTGCTGCGTTTATCCGCTTTTGGGTAGCGAGATCTTCCCGACCGGCAATCCTTCCGGGTTTCAATTGCGTTTACGCGCGCCTGCCGGCACTAGATTTGAAAAGACCGAAGCGATTGCACAAGATGTATTGCAAGTGATTTCGCACGAAGTCGGCGAGCAGAACGTCGAAATTTCCATAGGCTATGTCGGGACTCAACCGCCCAGTTATGCAGTGAGCAACGTGTATATCTGGACTAGCGGACCGCAAGAAGCAGTCTTGCTGGTGGCGTTGCGCCCGCAGTCGCATGTGCAAGTTCGGCAGTTGCAGGAACGCCTGCGCCCACTTTTGAAGAAAGACTTTCCGGATGTTTCTTTTACTTTCGAGGCGGGCGACATCGTCAGCCAGATTATGAACTTTGGATCGCCGACACCCATTCAAATCGACATCGATGGTCCAAACTTCTCGCGCGATTCTGCGTATGCCCACGAGGTGTTGACGGCGCTGCAGGCAATTCCACAATTGCGTGATGTGGGCATCGTGCAGCCACTTGAGTATCCCACCGTTAATATCGACGTAGACCGCCGTCGTGCGGGGCAGCTCGGACTGACTGCCAGAGATGTGGGCAAATCCGAGATTGCTGCCACTTATTCCAGCCGATTTGTCGAGCCGGTGTTCTGGCGCGACCCCTCAAGCGGGCTGTCATACCAGGTGCAGATCGAAGTGCCGCAAGCCCAGATGAAATCCATAACCGACATCGAAAGCATCCCGGTCAAGACGGGAAGTTTTTCAGGACCGTTTCTTCGCGATGCTGCTCGCGTCCGGCTCGGCACCATGGTCGGTGAATACGATCATTACAATATGAGGCGTATGGTGAGCCTGACTGCCAACATCACCGGCGACGATCTGGGCGGTGCCGTGCGGTCGATTAACAAGGCCCTCAAGAAATTGCACGAGCCACCGCGGGGAGTGCATCTCACTGTGCGCGGTCAGGTGCCGACCATGAAGTCGACTTTCGATGCCTTAATTGCCGGGGTGGCTTTTGCCGTGATTGTGATTCTGCTCATGCTACTGGCGTACTTCCAGTCTCTTGCCCTGGCTCTGGCTGTTGCCGCCGTCATACCCGCCGTTATCTGTGGGGCGCTGGCATCTTTGTTTCTTACCTCTACGACGGTCAATGTGCAGTCGTTCATGGGCACCATCATGGCGATCGGCGTCGGTGTGGCCAACGCAATATTGGTGGTTGTTTTTGCGGAGGCAAAGCGTATGCGCGGTGCAGGCGCGTTCCAGGCAGCACTGCGTGGTGCCTCGTCGCGATTGCGTCCCGTTTTGATGACCAGTCTGGCTATGATCGCAGGGATGATTCCGATGGCCCTCGGATTGGGAGAGGGCGGTGAGCGCACCGCACCGCTGGGGCGGGCCGTGATCGGAGGACTTTTGGCCTCAACCTCTTCTGTATTGCTGATCCTGCCTCTGGTGTTCGCTCTAGCGCGCCGCCGGGCGGGACGACGCAGCGCCGATCTTTTGGCAACGCAAGACATCGATCATGAAACGCACGCGGTCTCAACATCCGCAGGAGGGAGCAATTGAAAGTGCGCGAGACGGCGTTGAACATCCTTTGCCTGCTCTTGCTGGCGGCGCTGACGTCGTGCACGGCACCGGGCGATCAGGCTGCACCGTCGGGCGCCAATGCGGGCAGCGTCGGCAGTGATACCACTGCTCGCCCTGCCGACAATCAGGTGCCTGTGGTGACCGTCGCTTCCGGGATGATGGACAGAGCGATTGAACTGCCGGCCGAGTTGCAGGCGTTTCGCGATGTAAAACTGCATTCTAAGCTAAAGGGATTCGTTTCCTGGATCGGCGTCGATCGCGGCTCGAAAGTAGCCGCAGGGCAGGTGCTGATCAAGCTGACTGCGCCCGAAATCGATGCGCAGGTTGAAGAGTTGGGTGCCAAGTTGGCGGCGGCGCGAGCCGGCTACGCAGAGGCGCTCTCCCAGTTGGAGGCTGACAAAGCGACGCAATTGGAATTGCAGGCGAAACTGGACAGTGACCACCTGACTTTGCAGCGCTTGAAGCAAGCAGCACAAGAGCCTGGTGCGGTGGCTCAAAACGAAGTCGACACTGCCGCGAAGACTGTTGAAGGAGATCAAGCCCGCATCAATGCCGCGCGTTCGAAAGTGAAAGCGGCGCAGTCGGTCGTTGGGGCTAAGCAGCAAAGCATCAATGCTGAAGCCAGCTCTCTCAAGGCGCTGGAATCGACCAGAGAATATTTGACGATCAAAGCACCGATTGCCGGCACGATCACTGAGCGCTGGGTGCACGAAGGCGACATGGCTGGGGTTGATCCGGCGCGCAACAGCGAAGCGCATCCGCTTTTGCGACTGGTGCAGACCGACCGGCTGCGGGTGGTTGTGTCGGTTCCTGAGCTGGAAGTAGCCGGCACCCAGCTAGGCGAAAAGCTGACATTCACTGTGCCCGCTTATCTGGGCAAGAAGTTCACCGGCACGATCAGTCGCATCGGGCATGCTCTAGACGTTGAGACACGCACCATGCCGGTGGAAATGGACGTCGACAACGCCAGTGGTCAATTGGAGCCTGGCATGTATGCAAGTGTGCAGTGGCGAGTGAGGCGACCGTACGCTACGCTGCTCGTGCCCACCTCCAGTGTCGTAACGACGCTGCGCGATACATTCGTTGTCCGCGTCAAGAATGGCAAAGTCGATGTTGTTTCGGTGAAAACCGGTGATACGATGGACAATCGCATCGAGATAGTTGGTGATTTGCAGGCGGGAGATACAATTCTGCTAAAGGGCTCGGACGACTACAAGACAGGCGCATCCGTGCAAACCAGGGCTGCCAACGCCACCGACCTCGAAACGGCCGGCAAACGAAGGGCCTCAGCAGCAGGCGAGTGAATCTATCGTGCCAAAGATAGTGCTGGTGGAAGATGAAGTCGAGCTGGCTGAGGTGATCCGCAACTGGTTGCAAGAGGAGGACCTGCACCTGGTTGAGCTGGCTGGCGATGGGCGTTCTGCGATGACCCTGCTGGAGTCGCGAGCGTATGATCTATTGATTCTCGACTTGATGTTGCCTGAGCTGGACGGCATCGAAGTTTGCAAGCAGTACCGGAGAAATGGTGGCGCGACACCGATTTTGGTTTTAACGGCTCGCTCTTCGCTGACGTCGAAAGAGTCGGGATTGGATGCCGGGGCAGACGACTATCTGACCAAGCCGTTTCAATTGCGCGAGCTTTCCGCTCGCGCGCGGGCGTTGTTGCGCCGGCAGGGTGCGCCAAAAGCCGAGTTTGCGGTCGGAGATCTGATACTGGACCGCAATGCCTGCACCGTAACCAAGTCAGGCAAGCCTTTGCATTTGCTGCCAAAAGAATTCATGCTTCTGGAATACCTGATGCGTCACGAGAAGTCGGTCGTATCGGTCGATGCGCTGCTCGACCAGGTGTGGGGCTCCGATAGTTCTGTGACAGCTGAGACCGTCCGCAGTAATATAAAGACCTTGCGCAAAAAGATCGACGGCGCATCGGAAAATTCTTTGATCAAAAACGTCTACGGCATGGGCTACAAGCTTGAGACTTCCTGATGTTTGAAGACCTGCGACTGAAGATAACCCTGATGTTCGTGGGGCTTTCGGCGGTCATTTACATCACTCTCAGTTTGCTCGGTCTCGTGATATTCGAGCACGGATTGACGGCATCGATCGACGACGAGTTGAAAGTCATTGTTTCGCAGATCGGGCACGCGATCGATGTGCAGGGCGATCGACCGAAGTTCAGAGACTGGATCCGCACGGTACGAACCGATCCCGTTCGCTCGCTGGTGACGATTCAACTTTTCGACAGTCAAGGCAGATTGCTCGAGCACTACGGACCGGCTGGGGTTGAGCGGTTGATTCCGAGCGCCAGAGAGTGGAAACAAGGTGGACAATGCGTGCGCGTTGCTTGCAGCCCGATCATGCAAGGCAACCTGACCAGAGGCTATGTGCAGTTGCAGCAGTCGACTCGGCAAAGGGATGAAGCCCTCCAGCAACTGCAGGTGAATGCCTTTTACATCGGCGTGCTTTTTCTCGGTTCGCTCAGTGCTACCAGTTATTGGGTGGCATATCGTGTCACTTTGCCGATTAAAGAGAGCGTGCAGATCTTGAAGACGTTCGTGGCCGATGCCAGTCATGAGCTAAACACGCCCTTGACCATTCTGCAGGCGCGCCTGGAGACTCTAGAGCGAAGGCTGCAAAAACTGGGTGTCGAAGAAGATGATCTGAAGGTGGCGGTCAGTTCTATGGACCGGTTGAATCAGGTGGTCAACGATTTGCTCTTGCTCTCCGAAGTTGAAGATCCTCTGTTGACTATGAAGAGAAAACCGGTAGACGTGGCGCTGATTGCCGGAGCGGCTGTTGAAGAAGTCAAAGACCGGTTTCGCGAGAAGACTGTAGAATTGAGCGCGGAAGCAATGACCAGCGTGATTGTGACCGGTAATGCCGAGGCGCTGCATCGCGCGCTCTCCAACTTGCTGGAGAACGCGTTGCGTTATACAAACGAAGGTGGAAAAGTGGTGGTGAGACTTTTGACTACTGAGAAAACCGTAGCAATTGCGGTCACTGACACAGGCATAGGTATACCTGAAGAGAGTTTGCCCAGAATTTGTGATCGGTTTTTCCGTGTCGACAAGTCTCGGTCGCGCGCTTCCGGGGGCACCGGACTGGGGCTGGCGATAGTGAAGGCAGTTGTCGATGCGCATCGAGGTACGCTCGACATCGAGAGCAAGCTGGGGGTCGGCAGTACTTTCACGCTTTCGCTGCCCCGCACGAGATAAGAGGATGTTATGAACTGGATCCTGTTGGCCGTCGGCTCTGCATTGTTCGCTGGACTGGTGCCTATATTCGGGAAAGCCGGTTTGAAGGCGGTGGATCCCACCGTTGCTACCACGGCACGCTGTCTGGTGATGACAGCCATGCTGGTGGCGGTATTGCTCTTTCAAGGCAAGCCGGATGCCGTGCTGAAACTCTCCGGTAAAGACTGGTTGCCGGTGATTCTCAGTGGTCTGTGTGGTGCCGCCTCCTGGCTCTGTTATTTTGCGGCTTTGAAAGTCGGTGACGCGGGGCGGGTGGCGGCTATCGATAAGGCTTCGCTGGTGGTGACGGTGGCTCTGGCGGCGATTTTTCTCAGCGAGGCATTGACCTGGAAAGTGGCGCTGGGAGCCGTGCTGATTTGCGCCGGCGCCTATATCGTCACTCAGCACTGAACGAAAAACGAAACGCCGAAAGGAAACGCCGAACGAAAAGAGGAGTCTTGCGACTCCTCCTCCCGGTTACCGTTTTTTCTGCCTTCTAAACTAAAACTATCTATCTAATCAGTTTGCTACTGAATCAGGGAGTTGCTTCCCTGAATTTGCGCCAGTTCATCCGCATGGGTCGAGGATGTGGCCACCGAGCGCTGGTTGTACATGAGCGGCATCGGTGTCGGTTTGTGATACTTGTGCGCATGGGCGGTTCTCTGAACGGGAGCGATGCGCAGTTTCTCGAATCGAGTTCGGGCATTGGCCTCGAGCACGTTGGTGCCGATGGCGACTGTCAGCATGACGGCCGCCATGAAGGCGAGTTTATTTGTCTTCGACATGGATTTTTACCCGTGGAGTGAACACCACCTGTAGTGGCGACCATTTTCATCGGTTTTACTGCCCATACGGCCGCTTTCCCCAGCCGGACTTGCAGTTTCAGAGTATTACTGCCCGGACGTGTTCGTCCGGGGCGGGCAACTCTTTTCCTGTCCGGTTGGAGGCGAACAAGAGCTCGCCCCTTTCGCAATGTCAGGGGAAGCAGGACTGCCGCCCCTCATCCGCGCCGGCAGTTTGCTCGGGACGCGCGCGTGAGCGCGCACCGGCACATGGGCATGCCACTATATGCAGTGCCAAATGGCACAGCGGCATAGCTTGATGCCAGGCTGACGCATGACGAGAAGAATTGGCTGTCGCTGCGATAACTGCGCACGTCCCGTAGGGCTGTGCGCGGTTCTGGAGTCGATGGCGTCGGCAGTCACAAGGTGACGGCTACGGCGCTGGTCGGCACCTCCGTGGCGTTTGGTTGTTAGTAAGTGTTTCCAGATAGCAGCAAAAAGCGCTGCCATTGCCTACTCTAGAGCAAAAATGCGCCGATGTCAAGGCTGCTGAGCAGGCTCGTCGAGCAAGAACTTCTTAACGAACAGCACGGTGGCGTAAAACAGGTAATCGACGTTGGCTTTACGGTTAAAACCGTGCCCTTCGTCTTTGGCCATCAAAAACCAAACCGGGGTTCCCTGTTCACGCACCTTTGCCACCATCTGCAGTGCTTCGCTGGCCGGCACGCGCGGGTCGTTTTCTCCCTGCACGACGAACAATGGTTTCTTGATCTTGTCGGCATTGAGAGCCGGGGCAATCCGTTTCATGAATTCGCGCATCTCGGGGACGCGTTCGTCGCCGTACTCGACGCGCCGCAGATCACGCCGATAACCGCTGGTGTTTTCCAGAAACGTGATGAAGTTAGAGATACCGACGATGTCGATGGAGCAGCGAATGCGGTCGCTGTACAGGGTTGAGATGGCCAGCGTCATGAAACCACCGTAGCTGCCGCCCATAATCATCACCCGGTCTGCGTCCAGATCGGGCTGCGTCTTAATCCAGTCGAGCAGCGCGCCGATGTCCTTGAACGCTACTTCGCGGTTCAGTCCGTTGTCGGCGGCGATGTAGCTTTTGCCGTATCCGGACGAACCGCGAATGTTGGGATAGATGAGCGCCACGCCCAGTTCGTTCAAGTAATAGTTGCCCTTGTTGAGGTAGAGGGCTCGCGACTGCGCCTCCGGTCCGCCGTGGATCATGACGATCACCGGACGTTTGCCGGTAAACCTGGCCGGCGGTTTGTAGAGCAAGCCCGGAATTTCTTTGCCGTCAAAAGATCGCCAGTGCACCAATTGTGGTGGCATAGCATCGCGCCCGGCATTGAAATAACCGGTTTCGGATTCGGTCCAGCGCTCCAGTTTAGTGCCATCGGCGCTCAGCGAGTAGACGTCGTCGGGGGTGGCATAGTTTTCAAATGAAAACGCCAGTTCGCGGTTGCTCTTGTGCCACGTAAGGTCGTCGATGGTGCCTTTCGGCAGCGTAGCGGTGATCGGTATTTCTTTGCCGCTTTGTGTGTCGAGCATGCGCAAGACGGAGAAACCATCTTCGTTTTGAACATAGGCGATTTGCTTGCCGTCCCAGGAGAGGGCGTAGGAATCGACGTTCCATTTATCCGCGGTCAGGTAATTGATCTCTCCGGTGGCGATGTCGACCCACGCCAGCCGGTCGAATTCTCCGTCGCGGTCGCAAGTGATATAAACGCGCTTGCCGTCGGGCGAGAACGTGCCGCCGCCATAAGCGACGGGCCCGCCTTTGGTTTCGGTTTTCGGCAAGAAACGGCGCTTTTCGCCGGTGGCGGCATCGACCAGCCAGAAATACGATTCGTTGACGGATACCTGTTGATGCAGCAATATTTGCTTGTCGTCCGGCGACCAGTCGCGAGGAGCCCAACCTTCGCCGTGCAGTTCGCAGAGTGTTTTTGCCACCGGTGGTGATGCGGTGGGTTGCATCAGGCAAAGATCCATTTCGTCTTTGTTGCGGGCATTGGAACTGTACGCGAAGCAATCACCCTGTGTCGACCACACCGTGTGCAGGTTGCGGGACGTGCCGTCGGTGAGCCGCGTTTCCGAGTGCGCATCCGGTGAAAATAGGTACTTCTGGTAATTCTCGTTGCCGCCCGCGTCGCGGCTGAAGATAAAATAGTTGCCATGAGTCGGCTGATAGGAGGCATCGGTGGAGCGCTCACGCGCGAACGTAAACTGCGTGCGTGCTCCCAGCGGCTGGGTCAAATGGTGAATCTGAGATGTGTCGGCAAAGGTGGTGCCAATTAGAAGTTCGCGCTTCTTGGGATGCCACGAATAGCATCCGGCCTGGCGGTAAAATGCATAGCGATCGAGCAAGGTCCGCAATGCCACCGGAATTGGTGGCACATTCTCCAGCACCATGTTGGCCGGCAGCGGCAATGTTGTCGGCGGGGTTGCCGCGGTGGACTGTTCTGCATAGCCCGCCGGCGGCGCCCAGCCAATGGCAACTGTAGACATGACGGCTGTCAGGGCGGTTGTAAGCAGGTTTTTTCGCGGCACGGAGGGATTCCTTTGCTCTGGGGTTTAAGCCTACAGATTATAGAGGTACATGGAGCTTGAACCTTCCCCCTGCGAATCAGCGGTAATTTGAGAACCATGACCGTCACCGAAGAAGAAGTACAAGAGCGCATCAACAACCTGGCATCGGCTCTGATCAGCTCGACGCCGGAACGATTTACGTCTATAGACTGCCGGGTTGAACAGGTGCCTGAGCAGTGCACGGGACGATACTCGTATAGCATCACCAGTGAGTCGAGTGCCGGTGAAGTGATTACCGTGCCGACAGCTGAGCTGCACGAAGCGGCTTGGGAAGCCATTATCGCGCTCGGTGCCGAAGGCATCAACGTTACCATGGCTCAGGAAGGCGAGGGCTGGTCGTTCTCGATGAAGACGGCGTACCTCGACACCGACGACATCGAAGCCGAGCGCGACGCGCGTGACGAAGCGATCTGGAATCGCGTCTACGAAGAGCGTGAAACCTTTTTCCAGGACCACTTTGGTGCCATTCCTCGAGATATCAACAAGCTGATGACAGTGCACTGGCCGGGCGGCGGATTGTTCGATTTCAGTCAAGACTGCAAGCTGCCCGGCAAGCGGGTGCAGGTGACGTGCGGTCTATCCAATCCGGACATGCCCAGCAGCGCCTACGTAGCTGATTTCGAGCGCGTGGACGAACCGGACGGCAACAAGTCCTTCAACACGAGGCTGGCGCGGCGTGTTCCGGCCTATGTGCCACCACACTGGGCCGGCTATGGATATGAGGTGGGGCTGATTCTTGCCGATCCCGCCGATACCGATTCGATGGCGGTGCTCACCTGGGTAGTGGAGAATGAACTCAACGATTGCCGGGACATCTTCGGAAAAATTGTCGAGCATGGCGGCATCACCGTCCAGGATCTGCGGCTTTTCGACGGCTCGTTCTTCGACTTTTTGTTTATGCCGGCGCAAACCGAGTCGATACCATCTACGGTGCAGCTCTCCAATGGCTTGATGCAGATGGTGATCGCTACGCGCATCACCAGGCAAGAGCGCGACTTCGCTAAGGAAACTTCCTGCGGCGAGCTGTTGAAGCAACTGATCGATGCCGGCGTCGGTCAGGTCACCGATTTGAAGCGACTATCCGTGATTCCGATTCGCGAGTGACTTGTTCAGTCCTGTTCAGTCTTTCATGCGAATGGCGTTGGGATTGTTTTCATCCGCATAGGACTTTTCCATAGCATCCGGTCGATCGTTTTGCAGTACGGCAAACAAGTTGCCGCTGGGATCTTTGAACAGCACGGTCGGTCCATTCGGCGTTTCCATCGGCTCGCCTTCTACTTGCCAGCCCCGTTGCTTGAGATTTTTCATCAAGGCATCGAGAGAACCGCCCACTGGCAGTGAAAAAATAGGCTGGCAGGACGGTGCCGGACGGTGGGTCGCCAGAAGAAGCGGCGGTCCTGAAGCCACTTTCAGCGCGGCAACCTTGGCGTCGAACTTGTCGAAAGCCCACAAGACCTGCGCGCCGAGCACCTCGCGGTAATATTTGAGGTCACGCTCGAAATCGGCGCAACCTATGTACAGGTACTCCAGCTTGGCAAAAGGCGGCGGAGGCGCCGAATGTAGAGTCGGCTGGTTCTGCATTTTAGGCAGCTGGCGCTCAGCCATGCGGGCGGCCATGCTGCGTTTGAGCATGATCTCCGTCGTGCGCTGCTTGAATTGCATCGACTTCTCGGGCGAGTCCTCAGCTTCCAGAGCTTTTGCCAGCGCCCCCAGGGTGGCCGCCACCTCGCGCTGGTTGCCGGAGTGCTTGGCCTCGATCAGGGCAATCAGGTCGTCGTAGAGCTTTTCCGCCAGCTCGCCGTTCGGTTCGCCCAGAGCTGCCCGAGCCGCGGATATTAATTCGTTGTCAACAGACACCTAAAGTTGCGCCTTTCCCTGTCAAAAATATAGGATACCTCGCCCACACGGGTACTTGCCGGATAAACTGAAGTAGTGCTGAAAAACCCCATGTTTCTTTCCAATATGACTCTTTCCCGGTCGGTCAAACTGGCGATCATGCTCTCGGTCGCCTTTATGCTGCTGTCGCAGCCTGCGTTCGCCGATGCGGTGTTGTACAAGAGCCTCAATGATGCCGGTTTCGCGGCTTTAGACCGCGGTAAGTATGCGGAAGCTGAGCGCCAGTTCCAATCTGCTCTCAAAGAAACTGCCGATTTCCCCGAAAAAGACCCCCGTAAGCGCGACTTGCTGCGTACGCTTGCCGAAGTGAAGGTCAATCGCAGCAAGACCGCCGAGGCGGTGGAACTCTGGAAACAGGCCGTTGCCATCGATGAAAAAGTCCGGGGTGCCGGCAGTCCGGATCTGGGTGTCGACTTAACTGGCTATGCGAGCGTTTTGGTAGCGATGGAGCAGTATGCCGACGCGCAATC
>JAXLXI010000034.1:0-21736 GCA_046328035.1 Candidatus Obscuribacterales bacterium
GCTGAAGTCCTGTCGGTTGTCGGCGATGTCAAAAACAAAACCGCAATTATGGTCGACGACATGGTCGACACAGCCGGCACGCTGGTCAAAGGCGCCGAGCTTTTGAAACGCGAAGGCGCCAAAGCCGTCTACGCCTGTGCCACGCACGGAGTCTTGTCCGGACCGGCTTTCGAGCGCCTCGAGCACTCGCCAATCGAGCAACTGATCGTCACCAATTCGATACCGGTTGAACAGTCCAAGCTAAGCAAGAAGATTCAGCAAGTCAGCGTCGCCAGATTGCTGGGCGAAGCGATTGCTCGCATCCACGAAGACTGCTCCGTCAGCGAATTGTTCGAGTAATCCAAATAAATGCACGTCATCACTTTTCCAGCCGGCCCGTTGCAGTGCAACTGCTCGATCATCGCGTGTCCGGAAACTAAAGAAGCCGCTGTCATCGATCCTGGCGGCGACGTGGACGAGATTTTGAAAATGCTGCAAGAGAACGGCTTGACCGTCAAATACTTGCTGCATACGCACGCGCACTTCGACCACATTCTCGGTTCTCGCGAACTGAAGGAAAAGACGGGCGCCAAGATCTGCCTGCACGAAGGTGATGACTGGCTTTACGAGAACCTCGGCATGCAATGCGGCTTGTTCGGATTTAAGTCGGATGAACCGCTGCCCGTCGACGTGCACTTGAACGACGAAGAAGAATTGAAGATAGGCAACATCAAAACCAAAGTCATTCACACTCCAGGGCATACGCCAGGCAGTTTGTGTTTTGAGATGTCCGCCAAAGACAACTTGCTCTATTCAGGCGATACGCTGTTCCAGCACAGCATCGGGCGCACGGATCTCTGGGGCGGCAGCTTCGACGAGATAATCAAATCGATTCGCGGAAAGTTGTTCCGCCTCGATGATTCGACGACGGTGGTGCCTGGTCACGGACCGAACACCACAATTCATCAAGAGAAGAAACTCAACCCGTTCGTCGGCGCCTAGCCGCGCGGGGTGAAACCCGATATGGACGCCGGAATCAAACCGACCGCCCGCTATAAACATCCCATCTGGTTCCTCCCAGGAAGCCCGCTTCGCTGAGACGGTAAGCCGACACACAATCCCGAACTCTCAGCTTGCCAAAAACTAACTAGCGCCTCCTGTATGCGCGATGTATATTTTTTCGCGTCTCGATTCACTCCCAGACCTGCGCGCTTCTTGCATCCGCGAGGGCGGTCAGTTCCAGAACGTCCAACAGTCTAGGAGGTCATGCTTCTGATAACAACGCGCCGTGTCGATGCGAAATTCAAAGTAAAGTGCCCACTGTGGACGGGAACACAACCGACATGCCCACCTCCCAAGGCTTCAGCGGTAATGCGGTTCTGGACACAAATCCCGATAGCATTTCCGTGAGCGCCACTGCGGGTGGCGGCACCGGCACCACAACCAACGGTTACAAGCTCGGCTATGTCGGTGCAAATGCAACGCTGACCTTCGACGCCAATGGCAATATGACCTCTGACGGTACGAACTCCTACTCATGGGATGCGGAAAATAGACTGATTCAGATTACCTTCGCTGGCAGCGGTAACAACACTCAGTTTGCTTACGATCCGCTGTCACAGAACACAAAGATAGAAGAGCGCATAGGCGGCACTGTTACCAACACCGAGCAATTCGTTTGCTGCAATGCAGCCCGGTGTGAGCAACGTGACGCGGCGGGCGTGCTCATCAAGCGATTCTACGCCTATGGTCAGATCAAGAGTGCATCCTCCAATTTATATTGCAGGGATCACCTTGGATCGATTCACGACTTGGTTGATAGTGCGGGCAATGTCCTTGTCCAATATTCTTTTGATCCGTTTGGACGCGCTGCAAGACAACAGGGTACAGCTGACGCAGACTTTCAATATGGCGGATATTACGTTCACGGTCGTTCTGGACTCGCCCTCGCCTTGTATAGAGCGTATAGTCCTACTCTCGGGAGATGGCTGAATCGCGATCCAATTGGAGAGGCAGGAGGCGTAAACCTTTTTGCGTATGTTGGAAACGAGCCATTATCTGCAGTTGATCCGCTAGGGCTCAATCCTCTTTCCAGCCTCAGCGACAGCCTAAAAGCCATCTGCCGAGATCCAGACTGTGTTGCGCCCGATAATCAGGCAGACTGTTTGAAGGCCGCAGACAAAATTCAAGACGCGATTAACAAGTTCTTTGAAAAATTCAACAGTAAACACGGTACTGCGCCTAAAGGTGATCCCGTAAATGGCTATTGGTGCTATGAATGGGCTTGGGGCTTAAACAATGCCATCAGAAATGCCCACCAGCAGTCGTTTCAAACAGAATATAACTGGCAGCGACAGCAAATTGAAGGAAACAGATATAAGGTGCACGTAGGGCTGACTCCTTGCGCCTCCCGGCGTTGCCACCTGTGAAAAGTGTCAAGTCACTTTGGACGATGGATTTGGTGGCGGTTTTGGATGGCCGGGAGAACCTGTACATCCAGGACACTTTGGCGCACCCGGATGGGAGCCATATCGCCCCCCATTTGGTAGTGATCCAACGAAGTACCCTGCAACGGGGCAAGCTTCAACGAATGAAGTAGCGATTGAGCAGGAAGATGATTACAAGAAAATTAGTGACAATGCTGGCTGCACTCCCTGTGCGTATTTGTGCGCAAATGCGAGCAGCGAGGAACAGTTGACACACGAAAAGGTGTCAAACGACATCTATTTCGACGTTGGTATCTTTCATACGTGCAAGATGATCGAGTTTTGCAAAATGTGGCGCGATAAAACAACACACGAAGAGAAAATACAACTTAGGCGCCTCACTGAGAAAGATAGGCCTTTTGAAGCGACTCGGTCTTGGCTCATACAAAATCTGTTTTCCAGGCTGAATGTACACCGGGAAATTCCCGTTCAGCGTCCAGAATATGGACTCGACCTTTGGAGTTGTTCAGAGCCGGTAAAAACAATGGATGACTTAATGAGATTTCGCCTCATGGCGATCCCGCTGACTAAAGAAACCTTAGGTCCCGACTACATTGAGAAGATTGCCGAATTGAAGCGAATCATGAAAGGCGAAAAGCCGTAGATGCAAGACGGCACGATACGCCAAGAACCCAAGCTAATGAAGCGGCCCGGTCTTGGCTCATACAAAATCTGTTTGCCAGGCTGAATGTGCACCGGGAAATTCCCGTTCAGCGTCCAGAATATGGACTCGACGTTTGGAGTTGTTCAGAGCCGGTAAAGACAATGGATGACTTAATGAGATTTCGCCTCATGGTAATCCCTCTGACTAAAGGAACCAAGCCAAGAACCCTAGCGAACCAACCGAGCACCGCCGCACAGGCATCGTAAGGCCGGACTGCAATGGGACGACCGGCCGGGAACATCTATCCGGTCGCGGACTAATCAACTACCGCCCACCTCGGAATTTCCGCTATTTAGCCTTGCCACCATTGGCGATGGCGAGAAACTTGGGAGAGTACTCGATCTTCGTCGTCTTGTGTTTGTCTTGCAGCCACTTCTCCAGCACAAGCTGAGTCTTCAACTGCTGCACTTGCAGCGCCACAATCGGCTTGACGTCATTGAAGGAGAGGTAACCTGGCTTTTCGTGACCGGTGACTTTGATGATCTGGTAGCCCAGTTCGGTCTTGATCAAGCGGGGCAACACGGTGCCCGTCGGCTGGGTCCAGACGGCGTCTGCCACTGCCGGCGTCAGCGACTCTTTGTCGAGCCAGCCCAGTTCACCGCCGGTGCCGCGCATTTTTGCTTGCATGTCATCGGTGCTTTCGTTGGCGAGTTTGCCGAAATCTTTGGTCGCCTGAGCTTTTCCAAGGATCACCAGCGCCTTCTGCTCAAGCTCTTTATTGACCAGAGCTACGCGCGCATCGACTTCCGCATCGGTGAGTTTGGGGTTCTGGTTTTTGATCTCGGTCTTGATGCTGCGGATTGCCGGCGGCACATCAGCGCTGGGCGCCAGAATCAGAATCGATGAAAGCCGCACGCGCTCGCCGTGCTTGAACAGTTCTTTGTTCTTCGCGTACACAGCCTTGAGTTCGGCATCAGTGACTTTGGAACCTTTGGTCACCTTTTCGGCTTGCAACTTAGCCATTTCGGTTTTGACGATCTCGTCCTTGAGAGCATCCTGCGGCAACCCGGTTTGTTGCAGCACCAGCGGATAGCTGCGCGAATGCTTGAACAGGAAGTATTTGTTCATTGCGTCCTTCTCAAGGCCGCCTGCCTTGGCGGCGTTGCAGAGAATTTCGCGATTGACCAGTTCAGGCAGCAAACCCTGTTGTAAAAGCACGCTGGACATTTTGTAAGCCAGCCCGATGTTGTAGATTTCTTCGGCGTATTGCGCTTCGGTCAATCCTCTGTCTTTGAGAAACTTTTCGAAGCCGCCCGGTTCTTTGGACTGCCCTTCCTTAGCGGTTTTGAGCAGTTTTTCCTTGTCGCTGGGAGACAGCGTGAGGTTGCGCGCTTTGGCTTCCGCGAGCAGCTTAGCCCGCACCGCCGGATCAGCGCCGATGCCGGAGCTCGCCTGCACTTGTTGAAGCACCAGCATGCTCTTGTAGGTGCTGATGCGCAGCGGAGCGCCGCCGACGGTGCAAATCACCGTTTCGTTCGGCAGGTCCTTCATGCTGATGCTGATTTCTTTTTGCCCGTCTGGCAAGGTGCGAGTTTCCACGTCCGGCTTGCCGGTGGTGGTTGCCGTGGCGCTGTCAGTTGCAGTGCCGGTTCCGGTCGTCGTGGCGCTGTCAGTAGCGGTGGCGGTCGCGGTGCTGTCCGTTGCGGTACCAGTCGCGGTGGCGGTCGCGGCGGCATCAGTTGCAGTAGCGGTGCCGGTAGCAGTCGTCGCGGCGGGCGTCTTGGGGTCGGGGGTCTGTGCCGGGTTGAGGTTCGTCTGCATGTTGGCACCGTTGCAGCCCGCCAGCAATGCGACGCTCAAGGCGACCAACAGAGATTGAGATTGCTTGTTCATTTAAGAGACGTTCCCCGCCCTAACCGGCTTTGGTAGCTGCTTGATAGGTGACCATGCTGTTCAGAAGTTCTTCCAGAAGATTGAGCTGCTCGACTGGGTCCAGTCCTTCGGAGCGAATCAGCACGTAAGGTGACGGACCGACGGCCCCGGCAGAACCAGGCTTGTAGGTGGTGCGACTGCCGAGATGCTTGGGCAATCGCTGCTGAATGGGCAGCCACGTCTGCAGGCGGTAATTGACGAGCAGGCGCAACCCCACCATATCAGGTTTGATGGTAACGACACGCCTACGGAGCTAGCCAGCAAGCGCAGTTTGACGATTTGACAGAGTTGCTTCACTTCCACCGGCGGCGGTCCAAACCGGTCGCGCCATTCTTCTGTAAGCATGATCAACTCGCGCTCGGACTTCACATCAGCAAGACGCTTGTATTCGATGATGCGATGCTGCGAATCTTCGACATAGCTGTCCGGAATGAACGCTGTGACGTTGATATCTATCTGCGTGTCGTAATCGCTGGAGACAGCCTGACCTTTCAGTTCGGCAACCGATTCTTCGAGCAGTTTGCAATAGAGGTCGAAGCCGACCGCCACCATGTGTCCGTGCTGTTCGGCACCTAGAATATTGCCGACGCCGCGAATTTCCATATCGCGCAAGGCGATTTGATAACCTGACCCCAGGCTTGTAAATTCGCGAATTGCCTTCAGCCTGTTTTGCGCGGTATCGCTCAAGACACGCTCCGGACGGTAGAAGCAGTATGCATAAGCTTGCACATCGGAACGCCCGACGCGTCCGCGCAACTGATACAGTTGCGCCAATCCCAATTTGTCGGCCGAGTCGACAATGATTGTGTTGCAATTGGGAATGTCCAGTCCTGATTCGATAATGGTCGTACAGACGAGAATGTCGGCTTCGTGATTGGCAAATGCCAGCATCACGTTTTCCAGATCTCGCTCATTCATCTGACCGTGACCGACCAGGATCTTCGTCCCCGGCATCAACTCTTGCAGTTCGAAGGCAATACCTTCGATGGTCTCCACGCGGTTGTGAACGAAGAAGACCTGCCCGCCGCGTTCCAATTCGTGCAGGATGGCAGTACGCACCACTTGCGGACGATACTCACCGACGTAAGTCTTAATCGGCGCGCGGTTGATGGGCGGCGTGTTGATCAATGACATATCGCGGGCGCCGGAGAGGGCCATGTGCAGCGTGCGCGGGATTGGTGTCGCCGACATTGTGATCACATCGACCATGACGCGCAGCTGTTTCAGTTTCTCCTTGTGACCGACACCGAAGCGGTGCTCTTCGTCGATCACCACCAGTCCCAGATCTTTGAAAATAACATCCTTTTGCAGCAGCCGGTGTGTTCCTACAACGACATCGCATTCGCCGGTCGCCATGCGCCTGGCAGTTTCTCGCTGTTCTTTGGCTGTGCGGAAACGCGACAGCAGTCCAACCCGTATCGGATACGCGGCGAATCTCTCCGCCATCGTATTGAAGTGCTGTTGCGCAAGAATTGTGGTGGGCACCAGAATTACAGCCTGGCGTCCCGACATGACGGTCTTGAAGATTGCGCGGATGGCAACTTCGGTTTTGCCGAATCCGACGTCGCCGCAAATAAGGCGGTCCATCGGTTTCACAGCCTCCATGTCCGACTTCACATCTTGAATGGCCTGCCACTGGTCGGGCGTTTCCTCATAAGGGAATGCCTCTTCCATTTCATACTGCCACGGTGTGTCGGGGATGCTGGCGAAACCTTCTTGTTTAGCCCGCATCGCGTACAAGTTTGTGAGGTCCTCGGCAATCTGCTTGACTGACTTCTTGACGCGTTTCTTGGTGCTTTCCCAATCGGCGCCGCCCAATCGTGAGAGGCGCGGTACGGTATCACCGGCACCGCGATAGCGCGACAACAGGTTGATCTGATCCACCGGCACATAGACACGGTCTTCGCCGAGGTAGTTGATGGTCAGATATTCGCGGGTCTGCCCATCGTAAGCGATGCGCTGGTTGCCGACAAACTGTCCGATGCCGTGCTTGATGTGCACGACATAATCGCCGACCTGCAAATCGGAGACGCTCGTGAAGCGCTCGTAGTTTTTCTCCAGATTTGGCTTGCGATAAGTGGCCGGTTTGCGTTTCACACCGAAAAGTTCGGAATCGGTGACCGACACCAGACGCACATCGTCCAGCCGGAAACCGCCTGTGAAGCCCTGGCGTGTAATACAGACGGCATTGGAATTGGCCGAGCCGCCCAGCCCATGGCCAGCCAGCGGATTGTCGCCAGAGCGGCTGCCGCCCTCGCCGGGCGCTGCTGCGGCATCTTCCGCCTGGTCGCCGAGCACACCGCTGCCGGTGCGCCCTTCAGCGCCGGTGCTCAAAAACGTGGCATCGCAATCCCATTCTTTCAGGAGACCGAGAACGCGCTGCGCTTGCTCTGTAGAAACAACGACGCGATAGCCGCCTGCCGTCCACTCTTTAATACGGGTGACGAACTGCTGAACATTGCTGTTGAAGCGCTCGACGCTGGTGCACTCGAATCTGACGATCCCCTGATTGGCACCAGATTCGGTGTCGTCGTAGCTGGATTCGACACCGGGCATCTGCACAAGAAAGCCGCGCTGTTTCGCCTGCGACAGTTCTGTGAATTCGGAAATAGTCAGGTGCAGTGGACGCGGCAGGGGCAGCAGTCGTCCGTGGCTGGTGCCTTCGGTATACGCCTCCTCCATCTTTTGCTCATAGCTCTTGAGCGCCATTGAGATCGTGTCCCATTCATCGAATAAAAGCAGCGCATCGTCAGGCATGTAATGCATGATGGTGGAGAACTGCTCGTGCACGTAAGGTGCGTAGTACTCGGTCGACTCCGGATATTGTGTGTTTTGCAGAGCGTGCTGGTCGTTCTCCATCACGCAGCGCAGGGTCTCTCTCGCCTCATCGTCCAATGCGGCGAGCGCTTTCTCGACGGCTTCCGCCAGGCGACCTTTGAATTCCTCCGGCTTATGCAAAACCACCCAGAAGCGCGGCGGAACAGAAATCTCAGAGAGCTCTTCAACCGAGCGTTGCGTCTCGGTTGAGAAGGTACGAATCGATTCGATTTCGTCACCGAAAAGTTCAATACGCACGGGCGGGCCGCAAGACGGGAAGATGTCGATGATATCGCCCCTGGTGCAGAACTCCCCTCTCAGTGTGACCAGATTCTCTTTGGTATAGCCCAGTTCTGCGACCTGGCGAGCCAACTGGCGAATATCGACCTCATCGCCTTTCTTGATGGTGAATGTATTTTCCACCAGCGTCTGCCGATCGAGAACGCGCTGCACAAGGGCGCGCGCCGGCAATATGACGATATACGGGGTCGTCGAATTTTGAGCGACGTGCTCGAGGACTTCCATCTGCGCAGCGACGGTATCAGGGCTGTGCAGCACCTGTTCGTACGGCGATACTTCAGACGCCGGATACAGAAACACCGGGAACCGGCTGAGATTGCTGATTTCCTGGAAGTATCGCGACGCATGATTCTGGTCGGTGGCGACCAGGAAAAAGGGCCGTTTCACTTCATGGTGCAAAAGCGCCAGGATCAACGATTTGGCTGAATCAGACAGTCCGGTAATGTGCAGTTCACCGCGGGCGGCGCGCGCGGTGCGGGCTAACAGTTTGGCGTATTGAGAACACTCCAAGAACCGCGGATGCAGCACCTGGGCCAGCATGTTATCTCGCATAGTCAACATCGATGTCACCAGTGGGTTTCCTCTTTGTGTGCCGACAGCAGCAGCCGCACGCCGCCAGTTCTTGGCTAACCAGCGTGTGATTTAGTTTGGCGAATAACGCGATATGCACGCCGAGTGCGCCTTCCCCGTCAAGCGAACTGGTAATTTTACCACATAGAAACGCCCGCTGGACGGGTTGCCAACAGGCGCTATCCGCCTGCGTCAGGCTGCCGCCAGCGCATTAACCCGTAAATGCCCGATTGCCGTAGCGCCGGAAGCGATTTACACTGAAATCTGTCAGGGAATGAAGGAAATATGGGAAATATCTTCCTCAATTTCGTAACTATCCTTTGCGGTCGCCAGTCGGCGCGGAGCGTTGCAAAACCGGCAGTGTGCCTGATTGCAGGCATTATCCTGGCTGCCGGCAGTCCAACACAAGTTGCGGCATTCGACATATTTGGCGGCGCCGAGGCGCTGCTGCGTGAAGGGCAGGACATGCTGGAGCAGGGCAAGCTTTTGGAAGCGCGCCAGTTGCTCGAGCAAGCGATTCAGAAAGACCCGCAAAATGCCGAAGCATACGCAACGCTAGGCACTTGCCTGGAGAGACAGGAAGCGCCGCGTCTGGCAGAACAAGCCTACAAACAAGCCATCAAACTCGATCCGCAAAACAAGCCGGCGCTCAACAATCTCGCCACACTCTACTGGGTGCGCATGAAGCGCTATCCGGAATCGGTGGAGCTGCTCAAGAAGGTAATCGAACTCGATCCGCAGAGCAAAGAAGCTTATGTCAGCCTGGGCGCCGCCTATAACTTCTGGGCTGCCAACGATAAGTCGCTGTCCGAACAGCAAAAGGCCGCCACCTATCAGGAAGCAATCAAAGCCTTTCAGGAAGCCATTCACATAGATCCTGATTTTGCAAAGGCGCATGCCAATCTCGGGCAGTGCTATCTGTTTATGGGCCGAGCGGCTGATGCGGAGCGGGAGTTACAGAAGGCACTCAATCTCGAACCGACCTACGCCTTCGCGCACTTCAATCTCGCCGAGTTGTACGAGGCACAGGACAAGCTGCAGCAAGCCATGCAGCATTACCGCGCTTCCTATGAAAACGAGCAATATGAGTCCAATCGACTGGCCACCATGCGCCATATCGAGCGCGTTGAGCTGAAGATGGGCACGGCAAAGCTGCTTTCCGTCGCCAACGTAAAGATGAGCCAGGGCAAGTGGGCCGAGGCGGCAGATGCGTTTGCCAACGCAATGAGCGACCCGCGCTCGACCGCACCACGCAGTCCCGTCGCCTGGAACAATTACGGATATGTGCTGGCGCGGCTCGGCAAGCACACCGAAGCTGTGCAAAAATTCGGCAAGGCGACGGCGATGAAACCGCCTTTGCCGGCGGCTTACTACAATCTGGGGCACTCGCTGCTGATGCTCGGCGACAAGGCTGGAGCGGAACGGGCTTTTAATGCCGCAGTTCGAGCCGGCGGCGGTCAGCATGCCCTGGCGCACAACTCGCTCGGCATACTGCTGAAGGACCGCGGCAAGTGCGCGGAGGCGTGCCATGAATACAAACTGGCAATCATGCAATCGGGCGACGAGTTGCACGTGATCCACTACAACTGGGGGCTGTGCTACGAGAAAATGGGTAAGCCCGACAAGGCGCTACATCATTATCGGGTTTATTTGAACACCGCATCGCCCGCCTCTCCCAACCGACCACGGGTACAGGCGCGGGCTGACAAGCTGAATGCCCAGGGCGTTAAGCTGACCCCGTCTTCAGCGCAAGACGACTAGCGCGCCTGGCAGTGCAGCGAGCGCTCTCCACCGGCGACCGCTCGTTCCCCCATATCTGTCAAGTTTTGCCGCCGCCGAGTTGACAAAACAGCGTTCGCAACACCAATTTGTCAACTTTTTCGACTTCCGGGTTGACAAAAAGCCGGTCGCAGCCCGGATCTGTCAACTTTTTCGATTTAGAAGTTGACAAACCATCGGGCTCCAATATGGTTATTGCGCGCGATTCCGCGAGAAACACTGTAACGGACATAATGACAAGTGTTTGGCTTTTGTAGTAGATTGAATATCTGCGCGGCGTATTTCGACTTCGACCAGATCGAAGTGCAGTCTTCGATTTCAAGGAAAACAGGAAGCACCACCGTGACCACGCACGAAACAGATAGAACACAAGAACTGGAAGCAGTGCTGGAATGCTCACTGGCCGCCCGCAAAAACGCGGGTCCGGTGACGAAGAGTGCCACACGCGTTGCAGTTTGCATGAGTGGTGGCGTTGACAGCAGCGTGACGGCATTGCTGTTGCAAAAAGCAGGTTATGACGTCGTGGGAGTGACGGGCTGGCTGATCAAGTCGGGCTCGCGTTGCTGCGATACGGGCATGATCGATGCAGCCCGGGTTTGCGAACAACTGGGTGTCGAGCACCATGCTGTCGATCTGCGCGAAATGTTCAAGTCCAACATCATTGATAACTTCCATCAATCCTACGCGCAAGCGCGTACACCTCTGCCTTGCAGCATGTGCAACACGCTGGTGAAGTGGGGCGCGCTTCTGCAATTCGGCAAAAAAGTGTTGGGAGCCAGCTATGTGGCCACCGGTCACTACGGGCGCGTAGAACGCAGTGAAGACGGCTCTGTCAGACTGGCTCGCTCGCGCGATCTCAAAAAGGATCAATCATACGTACTCTGGGGCATCACCCGCGAACAACTGGCGGAAACACTGCTTCCTCTGGGCGACTACACGAAGGAAGAAATTCGCGCCATCGCTGAAGAGGCAGGACTTGTGGTTGCAAATCGTCCGGACAGCCAGGACCTCTGCTTCATTCCACAAGGCACAACCACACAACAATATCTGGCCGTCTTCCTGCCCGAAAAGCCCGGTCCCATCGTGCACACGATCACGGGCGACGTATTGGGTGGACATACGGGTACGCACAATTTCACGATCGGGCAACGGCGCGGAATCGGCGTCGCTCATCCGGAGCCGCTCTACGTCACATCTATAGATCCGGATATGAACACTGTATATGTCGGACCCAAAGAAGCGCTTTTGCGCTGCGAGCTGACTGCCTCCGAAGTTAACTGGCTGACACCGGATATACCGCCGCAGCCGTTTCGCGCACTGGCCAAGATTCGCTACAACAGTCCAACGGAGAAAGCTCTGATTACGCCGCTTGCCGACGGACGCGTGCAAGTAGTTTTTGACAATCCACAACCGGCGATAACTCCAGGACAGGTACTTGGAATTTACGATGACACCGACACCTATATATTGGGTGGAGGTTGGATAGACTGATTCCAAGGCTCTCCAGACAGGTTTTGCCCGATCGTTTATAATCAAGCCTGAGTAATTTCCATCAGCGTTGAGCGAGTTTTGATGGGCAAGTTTCGCATTCAGGCGATTCGATCGACAGCCGCGGTGGCGGCAGCGTTTCTTGCCACCATGCTCACGCCCTTTATGCCTGATTTTTCGGCGTTCGACAACTGTGGCGACGGCATAACCATTAATGCCAACGCAGCGGCGCAAGCCCGTCGCGGGCGGTCATCCGCCAGTTCATCGCGTCGGCGCGCCCCAGCGAGCAGGCGCGGCGGCACGTCGTCCCGCGGCAGACGCGGCGCGCGCAGCACCGGGCACCATGGGCGGTATCGCCATGCCGTTCACGCAGCTCCAAAACCGCGTTACGCGTACCCGCTGGATTTCTTCTCCTACAAGACCTCCGACTACGACCACAGCCCACTCGATGCCGACACGGCGGCGAAGGTGCGCGAAGCGTTTCGTATCGGCACAGCCGATGTCTACCCACCCAACTTTCTGGTGCGGGCCGGCGCGGTCTACCATTACCCGTTGCGTGGTGGCATCTTCAAACGGCGCGATACTGTTAAGTACATTGTAGTCCACTCGACAGAAACCGGTGTGCCTCAAGATGCAAAACACGTGATCGATGCCTGGTCGTCCGGCGGTCGCCGGCATCCCGGCACCCAATACATCATCGATCGTGACGGCACCATCTTTCAGCCTGTGCACCCGGACTGGGGCACCGTGCACGTCAACATCTTCAAAACATTGCCGGGCATCAACAACGACAACACCATCGGTATTGAAATGTGCCACTGGGGACACATCACCTACCCGGCGGAACAACGGCAAGCCTGCAAAATGCTGGTTGCATACTTGCAGGATCGCTATCACGTCTTGGACGAGAACGTCATCACTCACCGTTATGCGCAACAGGGAGATCATACGGATCCGGTTGCTTTCGACTGGGAAGGTTTCCTGGCTCAAAAAGATCAGTTCAGGCTGGCAGCCCAGCCGCTCAAGCGCCCGGCGGCCGGGGAAGAGCTCCCTGATTTCGACTTCCCGACCGCATCCGTATATATGGAAATACACGGACCGCTTAAAGACATCCCAGCCAGCGACACCCAGCAGAGCAGTGCCGCGCCCCTTCCTGGCGGGCTTTGAACTGCTGAGTTCAAAAAATCTGGAAATTTTTTGACATTTAATGCAAAACCTTTGAACTTTTTGAGGGGGTCGAGCGTTTTAGATCCTGTGGTCACCGGCAGAGACCGGTGAAGGAAACAAGGAGCGAACGTAATGAAAACCCCCATATTCGTAGCAGTGGCAGCGGTTCTGGGTCTGGCAATGGCCCCCGTGATGGCGCAGGAGTCTCAACTTTCTCCAGCAATGGCCAGCGATTCGTCACCAGACTTGATCGCACAGCTTTCGACAACCGCTTCAGTGCCGGATAAGAAGAAGTTCGAGCTATCGACGGAACAGTTGGAAAAATTGCATGCATTGAAAAACCAGTACAGCACCGCCAACAGCGCCAAGAAAGCTGAACTGAAAACTTTGAAAGGGCAACTGCGCGATGTGCTGACGGCGGTTTCCGTCGACAAGTCGCAAGCCTTGTCCCTGCAGGGCAAAATCAACGCCATCAAAGCCGATCTGGCCAACAGCCGCGTCAGCTTCATGGCTGATGCCAGCACCGTGTTCACCACCGAGCAACGCGAGCAAATGCATCGTCGCGCTCTCATGCGTGGCATGGGCGGACATAGACACCACGGTGGTGGTGGCGGATGCGGTGGCGGCTTCCGTGGTGGCAAAGGTCATCATGGCGGCGGACACGGCGGCTTCCATGGCAAACGCGGCTTCGGCGGTCCTGGTGGACCCGGCGGACCGGCAGGCTCAGCCAGCATCGATGGACCGGACAACACCGCCAACACCATGCCGGAAGGCCCTGCTGACGACAACTCATAGTTCATTCAAGTTGACGGGATAAGCACCGACGCGGTGCTGCTATGTGGACCGAGGGCGGAACACTTTGTGTTCCGCTTTCGATTTGCTGTCAATTCAATCCGGCGGATATATGTCACTCGGCGGTTCCCACCACATCACCCGGTCGCGGGAGAGTATTGCTTTGACAGAAATCGGCAAACATCAAGCCCCGGATTACGTGCCTCACCTGCAGGAATTTTTCAAAGCCTACAACAATATCCTCAACACGCCACCACCGGCGGAGCTGGTGCAATAAGAAGCGCTGAGTGAAAGAAACGCGACACGTCTCCGCGTCGCGCTTCAATTCTTAGCTGTTCACTTTGGTGCTTAGCACCGATTCCAACAGTCGCTTTTAGAAGAAACGGTTGCCGCCACGCGCCGCAATCGCATTGTTCAAGCGCTGATCCAGGCTTTCTAGACGACGTACCAGCCAGTTGCCACGGCCATAGTTGCCGTTCATTTGACGCTGGTTCATACGGCTGATGATGTTGTTGTATTCGTTCCGCATCGCCACAGCTTCGCCGGGCGAGATGACACCACGCTGGCGAGCGCGTTCGATACGCATGCTCAAGCCGTTTCTCCAGTTAGTTAGCTGACTGTAGTTGTTGAAGCTATAGTCGAAGTTCGGATTGTAGCCAAGACGGCTGTTGCCGTTATAGTTGCTTCCGTAAGGACCGCCGTAGTTGCCGCCCCAATAGCCGTTGCCGGCGACGTTGGTGGCACTATTGCTGACCGCGGAAGATATGTGTGCGTTCAAATTATTGAATGAATTCAACAACGAACTGACTTCATTCTGTGAATATCCCCCAGCGGCATATGAATTCCGCATGGCCATGATATCGTTGAGTTCGCCGCGCAGCTGAGCTGCTTCCGCCGGGGTGATGTGCCCCGAATTGATGCCGGTGGAAATCTGATTTTCGTAATTCGCAAATCCCGTCTCCATGTTGTTATCAATCATGGCTTGGTTGGGATCATAAGCATTCGCCGGCTGGAGATTAACTCCCAGCGCCACCATGGCGACCAGACCAGCCGAAGCAAGTTTATCAATACGCATAATAGCCTCCAGTTCCTCTTTTAGAAGGGCAATTCTTGCTCGCAGAGCTTTGCCGCTTACGGGATTTCGACGTAGTACGTCGGCAACAGTTCCGATTAAACCTGCCGTCAAAACGGGAACATGCATGCGCCTGCGGGGACAAGGCGTTTTCTACTTCAGCGGGAAGTTCTCTAAACATTCGTAGGCACCACCGGTGCCCAGATGGCTCTCAATCAAAGAAATCATCTGTATGTCTAAGGAAAAGGGCAGGTTATCGGCTAACGGGAAGAATTCCGGCAGCTCCAGCCGCTGCTTGCCGTCTACGCCATCAAAGCGCATGAGCGTTATGTGCGGACGGTATCGTTTGTCTTCGTGCTCCGCCCAGGTGCGGCAACGGCTTTTTAACGCGGTCGCCAGTTGCACTACCGGATGCGGCACAACCTCTGGCTGCAGCACCAGCATGCGCGCGCCGCGAGCTTTTGGCCAAAACGTCGGCGTAGCAAATTGCATTCGCATGGGTTCATAGTGGCGCACTTCCTCGGCGCAGATGGTGCGGATTTCTTCAATCTCCGCCGACGACACCGACCCGATAAAGAACCAGGTCAGATGCAGTTTTTCAGGGCGGACAAACCGAAACTTGCACTGCCACTGCTCGGTCAATTGCGCTTCGTATTCGCGCAGTCGCCCCAGACGCTCCTGATCCGGCGCGGCAAGAAACGTGCCGATGAAGACGCGCCGCCGGTCTGTCACTATTCTTCCTGTCCGGAACCGAGTGAGTAGAAGCCTCTCCCGGTGCTCACGTACTTACGCACCAGTTGGGAGACCTGACGCGGCGGCTTGCTGCGCGCATAAATTTCTTCCAGCTTGGCCATGGCAAACGGCAAAGTCAAACTGTCGGCCCAGCGCAAGACGCCACCGCGAAACGCCGGGAAGCCGATGCCCTGAACCAGAGCCATGTCCACTTCCCGCGGACGCATAACAATGCGCTCCTCCAGGCAGCGAGCGGCTTCATCAACCATCGGCAGAAACAGCTTATAGACAATTTCCTGCTTGGTGGCTTCATCCGGTTTCTCGCTGGAAAGCTTGAAGCCGGATTCGGCAACCATACCTTCGTTGTAGCCGCCCTTCTTGCCGGTTTCGTCATAGTAAAAAATGCGCGTGCCTGTCCGCTGTCCATACGCACGTACCGCTTCCACACGCTCCATAACATCGGTGGAGGCAAAGCGTGTTCCGAAGGCATTGTGCAGGGTCTGCGCCACTTCGCACGAAAGGTCCAGACCCACTTGATCCAGCACTTCCCACGGACCCATCGGCATGCCGAATTCCACAATCGCGGAATCTATCCAGGAAAGAGGCAGCCCTTCGGCAGCCATCTGCGCCGCTTCATACAAACAGCACGTGATCAGACGATTGATCAAAATCCCGGTCCGTCCTTCAATAACACCGGAGTTTTGTCGAGGGCGCACACCACACCAGCGGCGGTGGCGACCGCGGCTTTCGATGTGGCGGCACGGAGATAATCTCGGCAAGCGGCATGCGCTCTACCGGCGTGAAGAAGTGCACGCCGAGAAATCGCTCAGGGTGCTCCACTGCGGCGGACAGTTCTTTAAGGGGCAAGCAAGAGGTGTTGCTGGCAATCACGCAATCGGGGCGCACCACCTGACTGACTGCCCGCAAGAGATCCGTCTTCACCGGCATGTCTTCAACGGTGGTTTCCAGCACGAAGTTAACATCGGCTATGGCTTTTAGATCCGGCTCGATACTGATCGACTCGCTGACCAACTCGGGCGGGAAATCGTGCACCACGCGCACGCGGGCAGCCGCTGCGTTCAGGCGCTCTAAGGTGCGTCCGGTCCGTCCTTCATCGACGCAGAGGATTACTTTGACACCGTAAGCCGCAGCCAGCGCTGCGATGCTGGTGGCCATCATGCCGCCCCCGAGCACAGCGATGGTGCCGACGTCACGGGCACCAAATTTGGCAGCCATATTTTGCGCCGACTGTTTGGCGAAGTCTGTGGCAAAGAAGAGGCTCATCAAATTAGCGCTGACCTCGCCCAATGCCAGGTCGGCAAAAGTCTCGCTTTCCAGCTGCAAACCTGCCTCGATACCGTTGGTGATACCACAGCGAATTACTTCAATGGCTTTCGTTTGAGCCGGATAGTTGCCGCGTGTCTTGACGCGAACAGCGCGCTCAGTGATCGCCAGAAGTTTCTTCGACCGCTCATCGGACAGTTCATTGCCGAGATCGCGTTTGAGAGTGACTTTGCCGGCGGCAAGCTCCAGGGCAAACTTCTCCGCTTCGTCAAGAAGCTGGTCGCGCTCGCAAAGTCGA
The DNA here is from genome assembly GCA_046328035.1 of Candidatus Obscuribacterales bacterium. Taxonomy (GTDB): domain Bacteria; phylum Cyanobacteriota; class Vampirovibrionia; order Obscuribacterales; family Obscuribacteraceae; genus JBGASG01. The sequence continues at coordinate 17,301 of JAXLXI010000034.1, forward strand.
TCAACGATGTTCTTTGCCAGTGCGTCCTGGGCGCACAACGGCTCGGCGCTCAAAATCACATCGAGAGCTGTCTTCAGACCGGACAGGCGCGGCAAGCGCTGGGTTCCGCCCAAACCGGGGATCAGCCCGATGCGTGTCTCAGGCAGACCAAGCAGCGTCGACTTGCTGTTGGTGGCGATGCGAGCCGTGCAGCTGAGCGCCAGCTCTAATCCGCCACCGAGACAGATACCATTGATAGCCGCCACCACCGGTATGGGCAACTGGGAGAGTCGGTGCAAACCGCGTTGACCACGCCGGGAGAGATCGCCTATCGACTCACGAGTGGTCAGCTTGCGCACTTCTTGCAAGTCCGCTCCCAGACAGAACGAATCAGGCTTGCCGCTGGCGACGACCAGAGCCTTGATGTCTTTGTCCTTGAGGACATGGTCCATCAATTCTTCGAGTTCGGCGACGGTGATGCCGCCAATGGCATTCACCTTGCCCGGCCCGTCGAGCAGCACCAGGGCGCAACCGGAAGGTTTCTTGATCAGCATCAGCTGACGGGTGGGGGTGGCCGTTTCAGTCATTGTCTTTAGTCAACTTCAATTGCTTACGGATGCCCACGCCTTTCAGCATGAGGGCAACACCAGCGGCTAGGGGGACGAACATCAGTATAAAGCTAATGGCGCTCACCATCGGGAAGGTGATGACCAGCTGCGAGAGAATGGTAAAGATTACCAGCGCCAGCCCCAGTCCGGTGACGATGTAACCGGCTCGCCACTTGCTGTTGTAGAAGATCATGCCGATACCGATCAGCAAAGGCAAAAAGACGAAACCACCGCCTCCCGCTCCAAATCCCAGCCAGGCGAGAGCACCAGTGCCGATGCGAATATTGCTGAACACCATCAGGATGCCAACCGCCAGAGCCACCAGACCGCCAATCATATAGAGATCGGCTCTCAGCTCCTCGCCGTCGTCGGCGACTGCGTGCTTTCTGGAGCCTCCAGACTTGGCCTCGCGCTTTTCTTCTTCGCGCGCCACTTCGTCTTGCTTGAGCTCTTCCTGGTGTAGAGCCAGTTCTAGCTGCTCGAGCTTGTTTTCGATTTCGTCATCCCGTTTCTTGGGCATGGCTTGCTGGCTTCCTCAAATGAGCCGGGTGCTTACAATACAGACTTGTCAGCGGTTTTTCCAGCCTCTGCCTGCTCTCTGAAACGTTGTGCAATAGGCATGCGCCAGCCAAATCCGAACGACTGCGAGGTCACCTTGAGCCCCGGCGCCGCTTGATATCGTTTGTATTCGTTGCGGTCGATGCGGTTGACTACATCCATAACCACATCCGGGCGATACCCCAGCTTGACAATCTCGGCTGCCGATTTGCGCTCTTCGACATAAGCCCGCAGTATGCCGTCCAGCACCACATATGGAGGCAGGGTGTCCTGGTCTTTTTGGTCCGGACGCAGCTCCGCCGATGGTGGCTTCTCGATGGTGGCGGCAGGAATTATTTCGTGCCCGTTGATTTCGTTGATGTAGTTGGCCAGCTCGTACACCATCATCTTCGGCAGGTCCGATATCACTGCCAGACCACCGCACATGTCGCCGTACAAAGTGCAATAGCCGACAGCCAGCTCGGACTTGTTGCCGGTGGTCAAAACCAGATAGCCGAATTTATTGGAAAGGGACATCAAGATCAGTCCACGCAGTCGCGCCTGCATGTTCTCTTCCGTGAGGTCGGGCTTGGTATCCGCGAAGAGCGGCGCCAGGGTTTCTTCCATAGCCGCCATGCCGAGATTGATCGGCACCACTTCGTGGCGAATACCCAGGTTGGCGGCCAGCTGTTTGGCGTCGGTGATGCTGCCCTCAGATGAGTGCGGCGAAGGCATCAACACACCCATGACGCTCTCGGCGCCCAGCGCATCCACAGCCAGCGCCGCCACCACGGCCGAATCGATGCCGCCGGAAAGTCCGACCACCGCTTTGGCAAAACCACACTTGCGCATATAGTCGCGCGTGCCTAACACGAGCGCCTTGTGGATGTTTTCAACGTTGTCTTCCGGACACTGGCGAATCGGACCGGCACCGGTTTGCAGGTCGACCAGAATCAGGTCTTCCTGGAATGCCGCCGCCTGCGCAATTAAGGTGCCGCCGGCGTCGACAACGATGGAACGCCCGTCGAATATCAGCTCGTCGTTGCCGCCGACTTGATTGACGTAGACGACGGGAATCTGGTTTTTCTGCGCGTGGCTGCGCACCAGTTCGTGGCGAATATGCTGCTTGCCGATCGAATAGGGAGACGCCGAGATATTGATGAGCAGCTGAGGTTTGCCGGATGTGCTCGATATGAGCTTGGCGATCGGATCATGCTGATACCGCGGGCGGGGATATATCGAACCCTCGTTCCAGATATCTTCGCAAATAGATAGACCGATTAGTTTTTCTCCCAGCGTGGCACAGCCGTGCGTCACTGCCGGCTCGAAATAACGGTCTTCGTCAAAGACGTCGTAAGTGGGTAGAAGAGTCTTATATTGCACGGTCTGCATGACGCCGCCATGGAGGAAGGCACACGCGTTTCGCAACGGCCGACCGAGATGCTCGTTTCTGTCGACAAAGCCGAGAACCACAGCTATATGCGCCAGTCGTGCTTGTATATCTGCAACACCCTGTAAAGTCGCATCCACGAAACTAGGCTTCAGTAGCAGATCGAGCGGTGGATATCCGCAGACGGCCAGCTCCGGAAACACAACCATATCAGCGCCCAAATCGCTGGCCCGGAGCCCGTAATCGACGATCCGCTCAACATTACCGGTGATATCACCGACCGTTGGATTAATTTGTGCCAGAGCGATTTTCATCAGCTGTCCCTATTCGCCCGATATCGGCGCAGGTCCGCATTCCAAGCCGAACGCCATTATATGACTAAGGCCTTGTCAGTTCCATGTCAACAGCTATAATCGAATTATCCTTGACTTTCCTCCCACCTTACTAGGAAGGCCGCCCCTCCGCATGAGTCTCGCACCCCGCCGGCGACCGTTGTTCGCCCTTTTATCCGCCCTTGCAATCCTCACTTCCGCAGCCACATCCCTGGTGGTGCCGCAAGCCGCTACGGCTCGTGAATCGTCCGCCGCCGGACACACCGCCGATGGTGCCGGACTATGGATCACCATGTGGGACTATCCGAGCGGAGACCTCGATGCCTACTGCAACAACCTGCGTGCCAACGGCATCCGCAACCTCTTCGTGCAGACCTCCCGCAGCAATACACCTGCGATCGTCAAACCGACCGAACTGGGCAATTTGATCGACGCCTGTCACCGCCATCAAATCCGCGTCGTTGCCTGGTCCTTCGCCACTCTCACCAGCCCGGTAGCCGATGCCGACAAAATGGTGGCAGCCGCTGAGTTTACCTCTCCAGGCGGCGACCGCATCGACGGACTGGCACCGGATCTGGAGACCAACCTCGAGCTGTGGCGCGTCGAAGCCTACAGCAAGCGGTTGCGCGAGAAACTGGGCAACAACTATCCTTTGACCGCCGTGGTCTACAGCCCGCTCAACAAGGCTCCGGAAGTGGCTCGCACACCGTGGCGCTTGCTGGCCAAGTACTACGACGTGATCGCGCCGATGGCTTACTGGAACAGCAAGTGGGCCAAGCTCGATGCCTATGAGTACACGGTCGAGACTGTCCAGCGCATCCGCGAACTGACCGCGCGCCCGGACATGGAGATTCACGTGATCGGCGATGGCATGGGCACCAAGAAAGACGCGATTGCCATGTTCATGAAAGGCTGCCAGCGCGCCGAGGCGACCAGCGCCAGTCTGTATCCCAACCACAAGGTGACCGACGAACAGCTGGCATCGATGTCGCGCTACAGTGACTACTTCAAAGCCAACTCGCGCGTGCGCCTGGCGGCATTCAAAGAAATGATGAATGGCGGTGACCTGAATGCCCCGCCCCTCAGCGACCCGTCGCAGCCGATCAACCGTGGCGACTTCTACGCACTGGTCTGCAAGCAACTGGTGCTGCGCGGCAGCGCCAAAGCAACCAGCATGCGCGACTTGAGCCAGTTGGAAGCCTATCAGTTGTTGCTCAACAGCGGTATGTTACCCCAGCCCACCAAGATGGGGGATGCGTGCGAAAGGCTGATTCTGCCTATATCGCAACAAGAAGCGACGTCTCTGATTGCCCATGTGGTCGCCTCCAAACACGGCGGGCATCACGGGCGCAGTCGGCATATCTCAGCGATCGGACGCGGCAGTGTCGGCGCGTTGATTGGCGGGCATCTGACTCCGCCAGCCGCGGCAGCCATGCCGGCGGTGCCGACCTCGGCAGCCAATGCAGTCAACTATCTCGACGCCGCGCATATGGTGCTGCAAGCGCGCTCGTCACTTTAGGGCATCGGCTTGAGCATCGGCTCGTCGCTCTAACATTTGCTTGTGCTGTGCTACTTACGGTGCTGCTTGCT
>JAXLXI010000035.1:0-18075 GCA_046328035.1 Candidatus Obscuribacterales bacterium
TGCGGTCAGCCAGTAGTCCTGGGTGTGAGTGTGTACACTGGTCATCAACATCGCCAGCGTGGTCATCGCGGCGGCAAAGAAGAGCGTTTCTCGCCGCACAAAAAGACCCTTGCGTTTCGTCGAGAACCAGATAAACGACAGCGCCACAGTGGTCAACAACCAGACGCTGAAAGACACGATTTTGACGACGTCGGGGGACTGTGGCATGAGCAAAGTCAGTTCACCACGAAGGTTTTGCATCATTTCGGCTGCCACACCACTCACCGCCGTGGTGGTTTCCTGAGACAGCGCATGAGGAAAATCCATGACGTTAGCCGGTCCGAGAATTGCCACCGCCGATAACACCAGAGTCAGCAAGATGGCCGCTGTCGCCACTGCATACGGCAGTCCCAGCATGAGCGTGCCAATCAGCCCCACGACCGGCAGATACTGAATTTTCACCATCACGGGAATCGTGCAGAGGGCAGCCAAATAGGGGCGTTTGGCGAAAACACAAAGAAAAAATCCGGTGACGCCCGCGCAGGCAAACAGCGCCGGCTGGCCTAACTGAGCAGACATCCAGGCTGGAAAAGAACCGAAAGCCGCCACCATCGCAAACGTTCGCCTAAAAGGAGTCTGAAAACACTGCTTCGCCACCATCCACAGTGCCCAGGCGGAGAGCCCCAGTCCAGTTAAATCCCAGGCCAGCCAGGCCGGAAACATCGGCATGACCGAAAGAGGCAGCGCCAGCACGAACGCATAAGGAGGATACTGGAAGTAGAAGGGCAACTCCGGAATGATCGGCTTGGTTAACTCCGCCACCGATGCCGCTTGTACATTGATGTCATAGACGTTCGGTTTGGTTGGACCGGTAAGACACTGGCGAGCCAGAAGCGCCGCGCTGTACATGTTGACGAAGTCGTTGGTGTAGGGCTTGTTATCTATGCGTCGGGCGAAGAGTGTGCCTTCGTACTGCCACTTGCCCAAAAGACCAAAGCCACAGAGCCCCCAGACGGCGAGCGCGGTTATATAGGCGAACCAGAGTTTCTTGGTCAGGTCAGACATGACTAGATTCTAGCTCCTATGGGCATTACATAAATGCAAGCCCTTGCATAAAACCTATGAAAAAGGTGGTCTCCAGATTTTGCCCGACCTGCAGTCGGGAATTTGGACCGGACGAGCAGGTTTCAACCTGTCCGGTCGATCACTCGCTGCTTCACGTTGTGACCAGCGACCCAATGGACAAAGAGCTGATCAACGAACGTTATCAGATGATCGGGGTGATTGGAGAAGGTGGCTGGAGCACGGTTTACAAGGCCAAGGATATAAAGCTGAACCGGCTGGTGGCCGTCAAGCTATTACACCGGCACCTGGTATCAAGCGCGGAAAAGGTCAAGCGCTTCCAGCAAGAAGCCGAGTCGGCTGCCCAACTGACTCATAACAATGTGGTCGTCACCTATGACTTTGGTGTCCTCACAGACGGTCAGCCCTACATCGTCATGGAATTTTTGTCGGGGCGCAGTCTCAATACATTGCTCATGGAAGAGGGTCGCATACACTACAAGCGGCTGATTGACTTGATGCTGCCGGTTTGCGAGGGCATGCACACGGCACACGAAAAGGGGCTGGTACACCGCGACCTGAAGCCGGCCAATATCTTCGTCACCCGCGACAAAGACGGCGAAGAAGTGGTGAAGGTCGTCGATTTCGGTCTGGCTAAAGTCGTGGAGACGGGGCAAGGGCTTGCCGCCGCCAGTTTGACCGAGACCGGAGCAACCCTCGGCACACCCGCGTACATGAGCCCCGAGCAGTGCATGGGCAGAACGCTCGACCGGCGCTCCGACATTTACGCCATCGGTTGCATCATGTATGAAGCGCTGTTGGGCGAGAAACCCTTTACGGGCGAAACACCTTTCGACTGCATGCTCAAGCACCTTAACGAGCCGCCTCTCGCCTTCGCCAGCCAGCACAGCCCGGTCTCGGTGCCACCATCGCTGGAGCGAGCGGTGTTTCGTTGTCTGGCTAAGGATCCGGCGCATCGCTTTCAAACGGCTAAAGAACTGTCCACCGAGCTCCGCCGCGCCGCTGTCGAAACGTGCGGCACACCAATGGGGCAAAGCGCCATCGCACGCATCATTACCCCGAAGAAACAGGTCTCGCCTCTGATTGCCGCCTCAGTCGCCCTGGCTCTGGCGGCTGGTGTGGGAGTTTATGCCATTTATCACAAAGCAACCGAACAGGACAAAGCAGAAAAGAAACAGGAGCAGGTCGAGAAACAAGAGTCGTCTCTCGATTCGTTCAATACCATGCTCGACGAATCATCGCTCTCGATCATCGATTCCAAACGAATCACCGACGAAATTTTGAAGGAACGACTCAAGTCGTACTCAGGCTACCAGGAGCTGGACCTTTCTGATTCTCGCGTCAGCGACAAGGGCATCGCCTTGCTCGTTGGACTGCCGCGCTTGAAGACGCTTGTGCTGCGCCGTTGCTATAAAGTGACCGATGCGGGCATGGACTCGCTTTCCAAGATTCCGACACTGTCCGAAATAGACATCAGAGACACCAAAGTCACCAGTGCCGGTATCGCCAAACTTGCTGACTTGCCGGAGCTGGAGAGCCTCTGGATATCGGGCAAAGAGCTAGGCGACGACTGCTGCACAACCATTGCCAAAATGAAGCATCTGCTGCTGCTGCAAGCCGATGACACCAATTTCGGTGACATCGGCATTCAAAGACTTCTGCCTCTGTCCAAAGACCTGAAACAGTTGCGACTGGAGCACACTCGCGTCGGCGATACCGGGCTGAAAACCCTGGGTGCCTTCAAGCAACTGGTTCGTTTGAACCTCTCGGGCACCAAGGTCACTGACGCCGGCATACCATATTTGAGTGGGCTTTCGGCGATGCGCCAGTTCACACTGCAAGGCACAAAGGTCAGCGACAAGAGTCTGCCGGTGATCGCCAAAATGACGGCGCTGGAAGAATTGAATGTCGCCGAATGCGCTGTTACCGATGCGGGGGCCAAGATCATCGGACAGATGAAGACACTCTTGATCCTCAGCTTAGCCAACACCGCCGTCACCGACGAGGGATTGCGCTCTTTATACGGACTGAATCACTTGTTGAAACTCAACTTGCGTGACACACCGACCACCGAAGCGGCGATCACCAGTCTGGAGGAGAAACTCCCGGATTGCAAAGTCGATTCGATCCCGCATCCGATCAAATAGGCGACGCCGCCAGGCAATCAAGATCTGGAAGCACCGACCTGCAGGCGTTCCATAAACTTGTCCCAGGACTGGGGGTTGACCAGATTGTGCGGTTTATCCCCGGCGAAGGCTTTCAGAAGTCCGTCTACAGCCAGGTTAGCCATCGCCGCTCGGGTGGCAGAAGTTGAACTGCCGATATGAGGCGCCAGCACGACGTTGTCCATTTCGATCAACTCGCGCGGCACATTCGGTTCGTTCTGAAAGACATCCAATCCGGCACCAGCGATGGTGCCTTCTTTGAGCGCCTGAATGAGAGCCGCCTCGTCGACAATCGGTCCGCGCGCGGTATTGATCAAAATCGGACGATGCTTGGCCAACGAGAAGGCGCGGGCCCCGAGCAGCGCTCGGGTATTGGGAGTAAGCGGGCAATGCACGCTGATAAACTCCGACCTTTGCAAGAGGGTCGCCAGCGATACGTGCGTCGCCTGCAATTTCTCTTCCAATTCCTTGGGAGCGCGATTGCGCTGAAAATACAAAATCTCCATATCAAATCCGCGGGCCCGCCGAGCCATCGCTTGCCCAATGCGCCCCAGTCCGATGATGCCGAGTACTTTGCCATGCACATCGGTGCCTAACATAAGATCGGCGGTAAAGCTTTTCCATTGATCGGCACGCACAAATTTGTCAGCTTCGACGATACGCCGCGCCACAGCCAGCATCAGCGCAAAAGCCAGGTCGGCAGTGGTGTCATCGAGTACACCCGGGGTGTTGACCACAGGAATACCACGCTCTGTCGCCGCTGGCACATCGATGTTGTCGTAGCCGACAGCCGCATTGGCGATCAACATCAGCTTGGGAAGAGCATTGATAACATCTGCAGAAAATCTGTTGGGCACCACCGACAGTACTGCATCTTTGTCCTTCATGTGGGACAGCAAATCAGCTTCCGGCAGTTCGTCGGATTCCCAGGCGTCGACTTCGGTCTGTTCGCGCAACCTGTTGACAGCATTGCCGGGATGCTGTGAAGTAACAAACACCTTGGGGCGGACTAGCATCTTATCTTGCTCCTACGGGCTCCTTGAGAGCTGCCATGTGCTCGGCTATCAGAGATTTCACTGCCGCAAGCTCAGCATCATAGCGCCGGTCGTCCCAAGACAACAAGACCTTCATAAGTTCACCGACTCTCGGTGCCGCATCCAGGCATTGCTTGTGGTGCAGAATCCCCAGGCGCAGACGACGGAAGAGCAGGTCTTGCAATGAAACGGAAGACTCGCAGGTGACGCAAAAAGCAATTTCAGCCATGATCGCGGGGAAATCAGGGCAAATGCGCTCGGCGTACGCCGAGTTTCTTTCCACAATATCCACAACCAGTTGCGCGTCGGCGCCATAATTGGACAGCAAGTGTTCGATAATCGCCGGCTCCAGCGATTGCTTGCGCGCCGACATGCTGATCACCGCGCTGCGGGTCAGGTAATCATCCTTGCCGGTCCAACCGCCCAGCATCAGGGTCTGCGTGCCGGCCGGCTTGATTTGACCGCCGTTCGGCAGGCGCGGCAAAATCTTCGCCATCGCTGCTTCGGCAATCAGGCGGTAAGTGGTGAGGTCGCCGCCCACCACGGTAACTGTGCCGTTGCTCTCCGCCTGCAGGAGCGCGTAGTCTCCGGCGGCGCCGCCACGCTTGTGCGAGCGTGCCAGTGCCCCCACCCCGGCGAAACTGGCGATCACGTGCGAGCGCTGCAGCTTCTGCGTCGCAGTATAGCGATTGACGGCGCGCAACAGATAATCGATCTCTTCGGTTGTCGGGACGGGACTCTCGATGTCGCCATCGAACTTTTCATCGGTGGTGCCGATCAAGAGCGCCCGCTGCCATGGCACCACTACCACATACCGCTGATCATCGCCAGGTAGAAGCAGTGCCGTGTTCGTCTCGAACACCGACGGCGGCACCACAATATGGGTGCTCTTGGACAGCACAAAGGGTTCCGAACCGGCGGCGTCGGCAAGTTTCATCACCCCGTTGCTCCACGCACCGGCAGCCACTGCGAGCGTCCGTCCGCGCACGGACAATTCAACGCCGTTGTATCTGTCGCGCACCGTCAGCGTATGCAGCCCGCCGGCATGATCGTACGCAAAGGCATTCGCCTGACAGTAATTGAGCGCCAACGCCCCGCGGTCGCAAGCACTTTTAACCACGTCCAAAACCAATCGCGAATCGTCGGTTGTGCATTCGCGAAAATTCAGACCGCCGACTACCAAGCTGCGGTCAAGCGCCGGTGCGCGTTCGAAGGTTTCTCGCTGACCAACATGCCGCTGCGCGTGCCGCCCCATCGGCGCGCCCTGGAGCAGGTCATAGATTCCCAGGGACAGTCCGGCTTTCAAGTTGAAAAGCGGACGATACTTGCTGAGCGGCAGCACAAAATTGCTCTCTCGCACCATATGTGGTGCCAGGCGTGCGAGCAGGGACCTCTCCTTGCACAGCTGAACGGTCAGTTCGAGGTTCAGCTGCTCCAGATGACGCAGCCCGCCATGGATTAATTTAGTAGTCTTGCTTGAGGCGCCGGAGGCGAAGTCGTCTTTCTCCAGCAAACAGACGGAAAGCCCACGCGATGCCGCATTTTGGGCGATTCCGGCACCGATTATGCCACCACCGACGATTAGCAGATCAAATTCGGTCGAAACAGCAGCGCCAACGGACTCGGGACGGGTTTTCATGAGCTAGATATTGATTGTTTCGTGCAGGTTCTTAGCAACTTTAAGATTTGGCCATGAAGGTTGAAGTATTGACCTATCCTTAGGAAAATTGGGCTCTACAGGTCTTTCCACAATTATGACCTCTCTGAAGACGGATATCAGCATTGCTCGCTTGCAGAATGCAATTTCGGAACGCTCAGCTGCGTCCCTAGGGGTAGAAGAAGGATTCATGTTCAATAAAAACGTACTCGCCCGTTGTGCCGCCGTCTTGTTGCTGGCAGCCAGTATTGGTGTCACCTTTGGTGCACCGACGACACCAGCCAAGCAAATGAGCAACGAGGAAGTGCTGGACAAGGTTTTCGAGTTCACTGAACGTCAAGAAACAACCGGCAGCATCGAAACCGTACAGAAGCTGCGCAAAGACGCGCAAGTCTTTGTCGGCAAGAAAGACCTCGAAAAGGCGCTGGCTAAGTTGCAGGAAGCTTACGGCCTCTGCAAGGACATGAAGTACGCCGACGGTGAAGGGCAAGTACTCACCGACATGGCGGCGATTTATCAACAGCGCGGACAGATACCGCGCGCCAAAATGCTCTGCGAAAACGCCGTCGAAGTCCTCTGTGACTCGACTGATAAGAAAGCCTTGGCTAAGGCCCGTGTGGTTTTGGCAGAAGTCTACCTGGCACTCGACAACCCGACATGGGCAGTTGAGCAACTCGGGCTCGCCCTCAAGTGTATGGAGAGCATCAAAGACGTAGACGGCGCCGACGCCGGACAAGTGATGCTCACCGCCGCCGAACTGGCTGCCCGGCTCGGACAGTCCAAAGAAGAGATTCAGTTCTTGAAGGGCGCCGCGACTTTCTACGGACACTCCGGAGACAGTGCCCGCGAAATCGGTCTGCTCAGCTTGCTCGTTAAACGCTGTCAGATGCGGGGCTACTTCACCGCAGCTTCGGAAGAAGCCCGCAACGCCGTGGTCGCCGCTCGCAAATCCAAGAGAACCGACCTGCTGCAAAACGCGCTCATATTGTTGGGCAACTGCCAATATGACTTGTGCGAGTTCGCAGCCTCCCGCAAGTCGTTTGAAGAGGCATTGAAGGTCAGTTCCACCGCCAGCAACAATGCTGTCGTCACCGCCAACAACTATATCGGTTATGCCTATGCTCTAGCCGCGACTGGAGACACCGAGCAAGCTAAATCCTATCTTGAGAAAGCCTTGCCGGTTTTGCGCAAGGACAGAGGATCGGCGGAGCAGACTGCCGAAGCCCTCAACACGCTCGGCATCATTGACTCCCTGAAAGGGCGCCACTCAAGCGCCCTCCAGTCGTTGAGAGAGGCATTGGACATTCAAGGTGTCACCGGCAAGAATCCGAGACCCGGCATTCTCACCACTATCAATCTGGCTTCAGCTGAGGCGCGAGCCGGCGAAAATCGCAATGCGAAGAGCCACTACTTGGCGGCTCTGAATGCCTGCAACTCGAAATCATTCAAGGATGTCTACACACAATCACACATTCTTTGCGCGCTGGAAGAGGTTTGCTTGAACCTCAAAGAAATCGCGCAAGCCCAAGTGTACGCGGACGAGGGCATCAAACAGAGCACGGCATTGAACGATGACTCGGCCCTGTGGCGGCACTACAGCAATAAAGTGCGCATTCTGAACGCGCAAGGATTACCATCTAAAGATGCATTGGTGAGCGCCGTCAGTTTCTTCCGCTCGCCGCAAGCCGGTAAGTTTGCCGCGCCTGAGCGCATGACATATCCCTCCACCCGTGAAGAAGCTGGTTTCCAGCTGGTATCGCAACTGGTTTCCGCTGGTATGGTGGACGCCGCGCTTTTGACCGCTGAACAACTCAAAGACGAATCGTTCATCAATGAATGGCACCGTCGCGGCGGCGAAGTAAAACCGGGTGACCGCGAACTCTACTGGGACCTCGTCACACAACGCGCTCACCTGCACGCAGCAGAAAGCGTCAGCCCACCGTCTCAACTCCTCAAAGACTGGCGCGAATGGCTGCAGCGATTCACGGCACTGGCCCGCGAAAACCGCCAGCTAGCCGCTTTAGTCGCACCGGTTCCCATAAGCCTCGCCGACGTAATCAAATCAGCTCAATCAACTCATTCCACGGTTGTCGACTATTTGGTCGGCCCGCAGCAATCGCTGGTGTTCACCGTCGATGGTGGCGGACGCTTGATGGCGTCGAGACTGAATGTCGGACGCGACAAGCTGCAAGCCCAAGTGGCAGCATTGCTGACGGCTTCTGGCAAGGGCGACGAAACCGCTCGCGAAACCGAACGTCGCCTGCTCACCGTCCTCTATGCAGAACTGATGCCCGAACCGGTGCAACGCGCACTGCCTCCCAACGCGGACAATACAGTTGTGATCGTTCCGGATGCCGTGCTCTTCAATCTACCGTTTGCCGCTCTCATGAATCAGAACGGCAAGTACTTCATCGAAAGCCATACTCTGACCCTGGCTTCCTCACTGGGCAACATCGCCGGCGTGCCGCGCTACTCGCATGATGCCTCGGTCGTGGTCGGCACCAGCGATGGTGGCGAGGGCCGCGAAGCCGAGGAAGCCACCGGCATCAGCGGCGTCTTCGAGCCGGCGCAATTCATCCGCCTCTCCGGCAAGGAAGCGCAGTTGAGCGCGTTCCAAGATCAGGCAAGAAACAACAACTCAATGCTGCACTTTGCATCGACGGTCAACATCCACGAGAGCAACCCGCTGCGCTCCGTTGTACCGCTCAGTGCCGGCAACGATCCCAACCAGAAAGTGGAAGCCAATCGATTGTTTGGCCTTTCACTGCCCAGTGACCTGGCGGTCATGAGCGGTACTTCCATCAACTCCAAGGACTACCAGGGCAACGGCGTGAAAGTATTCAGCCGCGGCCTCGAGTATGCCGGAGTGCGGAACCTGCTGATGAGCCTCTGGGTCAGCCAGAGTCCCGAACGGACCACCGAGCTTGTCGACTTCTATCGCGGCACGCAATCCGGACTGAATCAAGCTCAGTCCTTGCGCAAAGCCCAGTTGCTGGCAATCTCGAAAGACCCCTCGCCTCGCTCGTGGGCAGCGTTCCAACTGGTCGGTCCAGGTAATTAAGGATACTCACTCTCAGCTCAAGCGCAGTTCAAGGAAATCAGAAGTATGAACATGGTCAGCGCCAATATCAACAAACAGTTCATTCGAGTCACGGCAGTCATCGCCGCAACCACGGTGCTCATCGGTCCCGCGCTCGCCGAGCCGCAAACGCTGACCAATACTTCCCTGCCGGTCGGCACTCTCTCCGAGAAACAGACCCGCCGACTGCTTTCCGCAGCCAATTTGAAAGCTAAGATGCAATCGGCTATGCGCCTGGGCAAGAAACCCGCGCCGGCTGCTAAGCCGCAAGTGGCCATGACCGGCGGTGCCGCACCAGCAACGGTGGCAGAAACACTGCGTCCGCCAATTTCCGTCACTTCGCCGACCACTGGTGAAACCACCTCGCCCGGCTGGCAAGACGATCCCGATGCTTTGCAGCAGCAGTCGGCAAATGGCAATGCGCGCTCGCTGACGCCGACAGCCACCCCGCCCGCGACCACTACTGCCGCGCCAGCCGAAGCAACCGCGGCGGCAGCCCCGAATGCACCGACAGCAACTGCGCCGGCAGCCACTGCCCCCGCTAGCACGACGGCCAATGCAGAGACGGAAGCCACCGCCGCCAGCACCACAGCGACCGAGACGACTGCCGCCACCGCGACCGAGACTACCACCACCAGCGATACCACGGCGGCGGCAACCGCCACCACCAAAGTCGGCGAATTCAACGTCCCAACCCTGAACGGCACCGAACTAATCAAGTCGGCTGACTCCGTGGCCATGAACCCGGCCATGGGCGACGCCATGATCACCTCCAGCCCGGCGCTGCAGGGCGAAGTTTCGCAAGGCGTGATTGTCATCGATAACGATGAAGAAAAGGAGCAGACGGTCACGATCGCCTACGAAGAGATGCAGACGACTGAAGGCAATACCGCCGTCAAAGCCGGCGCGCGCTTCCCGGTCGTGATGATGTCCGAGATCAACAGCAAAACCGCCAAGAAAGGCGACCCTATTGAAGCGCGCTTGAAGTACGACCTGAAAATCGGTCCGCGTCACATCGCCAATAAAGGATCGCGCGTTCGCGGTCACCTCGACTACGTTTTGAAAGCGCGCACCGTGATCGGCTCCATGGTCACCACCCAGCGCTTCTACCGTAACTCAGGCGTGCTCGGCATCGCCTTCGACGAACTGATTAACGAAAGCGGCGAACACTTTGCTCTGCAAGCCAAGCCGGCAATGATGGATCGCATCGTCAAAAACAAATACGAAGGACGCGAACTGGGCGTCAACCACAATGGTCAGGTTGCCGGTCCGTTCTCGCAGCAATTGCGCTACAAGGCCATTCGCGTCGGCATGAACTTCGCCATGGCTCCTCTCGGTCCGCTCACCTTCGGCGCCATGCCTGTGGCACTGGGCGTCATGGGCGCCGCCAACCCGTCGTTCGCCTTCATGAAGCCGGTCGGACTGAACGTCCGCCACCGCCGCATCAAAGGCTTTGCCTGGGGTTTCTTGAGCGGCATTCCTGGCAGTTGGCTGATCGAAGACACCACAGTGCGCGGACAGGAAGCGATTATCAAACCGGGTGATGAGTTCCTCGCCGTCTTCAAGGAAGAGTTCAAAGGCGAAGCCGTTACCGATGCCAGCATGCTTCCGGGCGGCGGCACCAAGGTCAAAGGCGAAGTGCTGAGCGGCGTCAAAGCACCCACCAAGAAGAAAACGAAGTAACTTCATTGACCGCACCGCAGCCGGTGTATTCGGTATCGCTCTTTGACAGCGCTCGGGCTGCCTCAGCGCAGGACACAGTCGTGGAAATCTACCGCGCATGTACGAACGCCAGGGCTGGACGCTTCTGAAGGACGACTTTAAAGCCGGGTCAGGACGTCTGTACCGCATCATGGGCAAGCGCCTTCGAGACTGACAAAAGGTCGCGGTTAGAACGCGCCGGTGTAGGGAGGCATGCTGCCGCCGACCGATACGTTGACCGGTGCATCGAGCTGCAATTGCATCGCCAGTCCGGATGGAATGTTGACCTGCTTGCCGCGACGGAGAAACACGCTCTGCGCGACGCCGACACCACCACCGATGGCGGCACCACTCCAGGCACCGCGTCCGGCTCCCCGTCCGCTGCCCGCCGCGATGGCACCGATGGCAGTACCAAGGGCGGCACCGGTGCCGGCTCCGATACCGCCACGAATGGCAGCCTGTCCGGCTTTGGTCTTCCAGGTCTCACCGCGGAAGGTGTCACTCTGGTCGCCGCCGGTCTCGGAATATTTCTCGATGCCACCAACAATGTGGGCGCTGATTGGCGTCTCTACTCCATCGGGAGTACGCAGTCTGTTGAACTTAATTTGAATCAAACCGGCGCGTCCCATGAGTCCGCCGCCTTTGGCTTCCGATACCTGTCCGAGCACGGTGGCGCCGGCGGGAATCTGAGCATCGCCAAGCAAGACGTTCTGGCTGACGGTGGCTTGAATCAAGTCGCCAGGTCGCGCCACATCAGTGGAAATAGAAGTGTTCAAATTGACCGGTATCACCAGTCCTGCCGGTGCGTACACGACGCGACCGCGCATGGGCGGTCCGCCCATGGTCGGCTGCTGGTATGCAGGAGTCTGACGATTGAATGTATCTCCATAAGCGCCTTGCGGATAACCTCCGCCCGGCTGACCATATCCACCGCCACCGCCGCCGTAGGCGCCAGGACCCGGTCCGCCATATCCTCCCGGCTGTCCGCCGCCGTTAAAACCACCGGCAGGTGGTCCGCCGTAGTTTTGCGCCGGCGGAGCGTAAGCTGTGTTAGCCGGTGGTGCGTATGGTGCCGCCGCCGGTGCGCTGGACTGGAACGAGCCGGTCAACTGCCCTATGTAACTGTCTACCGAACCCGTGTCGGCAAGAGCGTTGCGAATGGCACTGGCCCATTTTTGCGCCAGCAATGCCGGTGTCGTATTGGCTGCCTTGGCGTTGTCTGCGTCGACCGTGGCGACTTGATAGCCGCCCAGGGTGATCACGGGCAGTCCTTTCACGTACACGATGTTGACGCTGGCCGGCGTGCGATCTTTTGTCGCCACCAGCGCATTGTCGAGATTTTTCTGAATGGTCTCCGCGCGCTGCTCGACGGTCATGCCGCCGGATGCGGAGCTGTTTACGAAGAGCGTTTGTCCGGCCAGTCTGACTGCGCCATCGGCTGCCTGCACCATATTTGGTATCACCAGGTAGCTCTGACTCATGGCCACAGCGATGACCAGGGCGGTGCGCTTCCAGTAACCAGTTGAAGAACTCATAACAGCCTGCCTATCCCCCTTACGTGGAAGTCGCTATGCCGGTAGACTAACACAGTGTAGCAATGTTCCCGTTCAGCTTGTCTGAGAGATTGATAAAAGGCGATAGTTTTCAAGCACGGCTAAACGACCATACGGCGGTCGTTACAGGCGCCAGTCGCGGCATTGGCAGGGCACTGGCCCTGGCATTCTCGAAAGCCGGCGCCCGTGTGGCTTTGCTGTCTCGGAATCAAGAAGCGCTCAATGCACTGTCCCAGGAGATCCGCGACCAGGGCGGCGCCCCATCTGTTGCAATACGTTGCGACGTGTCCAGCGAAGTCGACGTCAAAAACGCCTTCGCTCGTCTGGAGGAGACTTTCGGCGACCCGGACATCGTCATCAATAACGCGGGCATATACGTTACGTATCCAGTGAAAGACCATGACACAGAGAGCTGGAACCAGGTTTTGCAGACTAATCTGACCGGGGCGATGCTTGTCTCCCGAGCCGCGCTTACCCCGATGATCGAGCGCGGTTGGGGACGCATCATCAACATATCGAGCATATCCGGAAGGACTGGCGAAGCATTCGGCAGCGCCTACTCCGCCAGCAAATTCGGCATGATCGGCTTGACGCAATCTCTGGCACTGGAAGTGGCAAAGCACGGCATCACCGTCAATGCCGTCTGCCCCGGGTGGGTGAAAACTGAGATGGCGATCAGCCAGCTGGAAGATCCAAAATGGTGTAATCTGAATTCCATAGAACCTTCGGAATCCCAAGCGATTGC
Source organism: Candidatus Obscuribacterales bacterium (assembly GCA_046328035.1). Classification (GTDB taxonomy): domain Bacteria; phylum Cyanobacteriota; class Vampirovibrionia; order Obscuribacterales; family Obscuribacteraceae; genus JBGASG01. Next base: position 12,997 of record JAXLXI010000035.1, read on the forward strand.
CTGTATGTCAGTCCCGCAAGAGCGCCTCATCGAGCCAGAAGAAGTGGCCGATCTGGCCTTGTTTCTGGCCACCGATGCCGCACGCGGTATCACCGGACAATCGATCAATATCTGCGGAGGCATGAGTCTGCATTGACCACTACTCAGGGAACGCTGGCTGCTAAAGCTCTGGAGAAACACCCCTGGCCGATCGAAGAAATTGGCGGTCTGTCTTTGATCCGCTCACCTAAGCTGAACGCCACCGAACAGTTGATTCACGCCTTCACCACCCGCCACGGCGGCAATTCGCCCGCGCCTCTCGATTCATTCAATCTGGCCAGACACTGGAACACCGAAGAATCCCGCACCGATGCCATGCGCAATCGCGGCATTCTGTGCAGCGCACTGGGACTGGATGCCGAGGCGTTGACAGTACCCGGACAGGTGCATTCGACGAACATATTTCTTTTGGAAAGCGAAAAAGATCACGGCACTCGCCTGCCGGACTACGACGGCGTAATTTCTGCTCGCGTCGGCTGGCCGATTCTCCTGCACTTCGCCGATTGCGTGCCGGTCATGCTTTTCGACACAGAAAAACGGGTTCTGGCTGTTTTGCACGCCGGCTGGCGCGGCACTGCCGGTGGTATCGCGAGCAAAGGTATGCAGTTTCTGAAAGAAACTTTCCAGAGCGACCCCCGCCACGTGATCGGAGCTGTCGGACCGGCGATCGGCAGTTGCTGTTACGAAACCGGCGAAAACGTGCCCAGCGCCCTGGCGGGCACAGTCAGCAACATCGAGCCATTCATTACGCGCAAAAACGGCAAACCACATCCCGATCTCAAAGCAATCAATGCCATGCAGCTTCTGGAAGCCGGCGCCGGGCAGGTAGACGTCACCCAATGGTGCACCGCCTGCCATCCGGAAATTTTCTACTCGCACCGGCAATCGGGCGGCAAGACAGGCCGGCAGGGAGCGCTCGCCTGCATTCGGTAACGCAATAACATATTTCTGCCTACCAGCTAATTTTTTGAGCCAGATCTATCCTGTTTAATACAGAATATAGATAACCTCGACCAATGCTGGTTTCTCTCTTAATGCCGCAGCCTGCGCGTTAACACAGGACATGACAAGTCGCATCAAGCCAAAGGGACGATCCAGTCCCGCGCCGTTCTGGCGCTGGGCTCGTCGTGGTGTTTCTGTCGAACGCTTCAGCGGCTGCGCCCGCCACTTCCGGACAGCCGGCGCATCCCGTCCTCCAGAAGCAGCAAGCAAGCAGATCGGCAAACGCCGGCTGCGACAGCGCCGCCGCCCTCGCCCGAACCGAAGGGTCCATCCACAGCGCCCCATATGCGTACACCCGGCGGCGCCGCCGGCAAAGCTGCACCACCGCCGACGCAAACCAGTACCATGCCGCCGACGGCTCCCAGCCTCTCTCAAGACAAATATCCCGATGTGAGAACTGGAGAAGATGATGTTCGGACAGCCTCTGTTTAAGCAGTCGCCATCGAAACCGCTTGGACAACCTGGAAAATGCCCTCTACAAGAAAACGTCGCCGTGGATTGCTCAGCCTGAGCGCATCACCAATCTGGCACGTGATCTGACCGGCGTCGAGATTCCAGGGCTGGAGGGAGCCTCACAGCCACCCTATTCGCCGGTTCCGGGCTACAACGCAGACCCCCACGCCGGACTGCGCATGTCACGCCCGCCCGAGCAACCGCTCTGCCAATGTCGGTGCCGCACCGCAACCGCCGCAAGAAGACGACAACACGCCTTTCTGGCAAGAGGCTCTCTCCCACGAACAACTCGATAAGTTTGCCCTCGAGTATCTCAATAAGCGGCGCAGCGAGCAGGGACTGAATGCGCTCAGCTGGGACCCGCTGGCAGAAAAAATCGGCAAAGAGCTGCTCAAGGACCTTTGCCAGAACAATACCGTGTCGCACAACAACTCCAAGAATGAAAACCCCGACATAAGATACACCAAATCTGGTGGCACCGACGCCATGCTGGAGAGTGTGGTCGCCGCTCGCACATCCGGAAGATTGAAACTGAACCGAGCGCTGGTACGCCAGCTCTTCGACATTATGGAGCAGCGCCAGGACGACAAAATGTCGCTGTTTTCGCCCGATGCCACGCAGTTTGGTTTCGGCTTCGGGCAGACTCCCGAGAACGACCGGCTGATCGGTGTCTGCGAAGTGATCACCAAACACGGTGAATTCGCGCCGATACCGGCTGAGGTGAGCGTCGGCGATAAGATCGAGGTAAAGGGCAAAATCGAAGGCGGCTACCATTTCGACAAAATCAGTTTAGCGTGGAAGGCGTTTGCCTGGCGGCGAGCCATTCGAAGAATCGGATGAAGCGTTGCCTGCCGCGCCGCTCGATTACGAAGCACACGGACAGAAAGCCGAACGCAACTGGGAAGGCCGCATCAAGTTCATGCAAATCGTGGCGATCGCCGGTATCGCCGCAGGCAGTTTCTTCATGCCACCGGTAGCGCTGGCCGCGCCGCTAATCATGGCGGCACCGGCGATGTCCGGTTCCAGCAAACCGAAGGCCGTGTCCGACATCCCCGTCCACGGGGGCGTAAAGGTAGACGGCTCGGGCTCCTTCGCGCATAAAGTAACCGTAAGCAAGGACGGAAAAGAAGGGATATACTACATAACGGTATGGGCAACGACGGGAGAAGGCGCAACACCGGTTCCGCTCAGTCGCCGAGCTGTCATCGCCCGTGGTATCACGCAATCCGGCAACGATAATGACGGCGACGACAACGCTCAGCCCGAAATAAAGCTGGAGAAGACCAAGGACAAAGCCAAGGACAAAGACAAAGATCGCGACGAGAAAGAAGAGAAAGGCAAGAAGGACAAAGGCAAGCACGACAAGGACGAAAAACAGGCTTACGACGAAGCTCCGGCACCGCCCAGTTTGAACGCCGACGATACGCCAGTCCCCACGGATGTTAACAAAGATCTTGATCAAGGCAGCACTTCACCAAACTAGCCACCACGCTGGGATTGCCCTTCTGGCTGCTTTGGCGCTAACGATGTCTGCTGCGCCGGTCGTTTCGGCAAAGTGCGTTGGCTGCCAGAAGAAAGTGCAAGCCGCAGTGGAAGGGGCTGCTAAAGGCAAGCAACTCCCTGAACACGAACTGATGGACTTCGTGAATAAAAAGGTTGCTCCAGCAACTACAGCGCCAGCCCCGGCACCACCTTTTAAACCAACCAACTCCACGGGCACCCCCGACAGTTTCTCGGCGACGCCCAGTCCCGCGCCCAGTGCGCTGCAGGGCGGCACCGATTCAACCATGTTGCAGACAGGCACGCAGTCAACGCTGTTGCAGTCGGGCACGCAATCAACGACGTTGCAAACCGGCACCCAGTCTACGATGCTGCAAACCGGCACCCAGAGCACCACATTGCAGGGCGGCGCCTACGGCACCATTTTGCAAGGAGGCGCAACCCGTCAGGGTGGACCTGTCAGCATTCTGGTGCTTGTCGATGCTTCTCGCAGCATGAGCGAGAAAATCAACGGCTCGCTGGTCGGCGGCATGCTTGGACTGGGCGCCCAGGCGAAGGATCAGCAAAAAATGGACGCCGCGAAAGTGGTGCTGGAAAACACTCTGGCACGCATTCCTCTGGATGTCAGCCTCGGCTTGCGCGTGTTCGGTCAAACTTTCAACAATGACGGCAATGACTGCCTCCAGACGGCTCTGCTGGTGCCTGTCGGCAAGAACAACCGCCGCATCATTCGCGACGCTGTGGGCACCCTTAAGCCTTTTGGACTGACACCCCTCACCTACGCTCTGTACCAGGCCGAGAAAGATCTGGAACCGATCGAAGGCAACAAGACAATCATTCTGATTTCGGATGGCGTCGATACTTGCGGACAGGATCCGTGCGAATTGATTCGACGCCTGGAAGCCCGGGGTATCCATATCAAGATCGATATCGTTGGGTTGGGACTCGGGCACGGCGCGCAGGGCATGGATGCGAAACGGCAGCTCAACTGCATAAGCGAAGCATCGGGCGGCAAGTTCTACGATGCCAATACCGCCGGCGAACTTTTGGACAGCATCACGACCAGCGTCAAGCAAGCCATCCAGGGCAAAGTGATCACCCGGATGAAACCGGCGACGCCGCCTCAAGATGAACAACAGCAATCAGCACCGGCAGATCAAAACAACGATGAGCAGGGCGGCGAAGTGCCGATGGTCATGCCGGTGCCGGCGCAACCCGATCAGCAGTAGACGGAGCGGTCAGCCTCAGGTAGTCAGGCTTTGACCGGGCGTTTCCACTCGTGGTTCTTAGTTTCGTCCAGAGGTCCCTGGCGATTGAAATAGCTCTCCAGCATGCCCTGCATGCCGCGCTTGCGCAGGTCCATGTGGAACGGGCTCTTATACCATTCGCCTAGAGCTTCTTCGGTCTCCCAGATGCTGGCGACCATGAAGCGCAGTGAATCAGCCGGGTCCTGCCAGGCTTCAATGTATTTGCATTTGGGATCGTCGCGGTTAACGCGAATCGATTCCTCGGTCAGTTTCAGAAATTCGTCTGTGTATTCAGGTCCGCCGAGGCGGAGTCCAAGCATATTGAGGATTGCCATGTTTCTCGCTCAAAACGTATTTAGTTTGTACAAGTTAGAACGTCGGCGCCGAGATGCGCGATGCAGTTTCTTTGGCGACATGATCGGAGTACGGAGTGTATGTCTTGGTCAGCATCATCGGATAGATACCCAACGCCAGAATGAAGACGCTGAGCCCATAGGCGACGATTTTTTCAGTGGGATTCATGTCACTGAGGTGACCAACCCATTTCGGTTGTTCCGGACCGTAGAAGAGTCGTTTCAATAGCCCGAGCATATAGCCGGCTGTGAGGATGACGCCTGTGCAGGCGATGATCAAAGCGGTGTGCACCAGTTCCGGATCCGGGCCGACCGTCGCCATGGCACCGGTAAAGGCACCATAAAAACAAGTGACTTCAGCCACAAATCCGGCCAGCCCCGGCAATCCGAGATTAGCCATGGCTGCCAGCATCCAGAAATAGAACACATACGGCATCTGCTTGGCCAGACCGCCACCAATTTCAGGAATACTGCGGGTGTGGGTG
>JAXLXI010000036.1:0-16026 GCA_046328035.1 Candidatus Obscuribacterales bacterium
CCAAATGTGAAGCCTGCTTCAGCTAAGCCTCGCGGCGCGGGCGGCAGTGCTCGCACCCAGGACGATGCTCTTCTCGATTGCCGCTACCGGTCATCTCTTCCCAGCTGGTCGCAGAGACCTTGTTGTGGCCTGCGGGACTCCATTTGGCTTCCATGTCGGCGACTTTCTTGCGATTTTCGGGCGTGTTGGCGACGATATTGCCGTCGGCGCCCCGAATCATCGCTGGTTGCTTGTCCGCATTCAGTCCATAGCGCTGGGTGATGTCGCCTTGATCCCACCGGCGCGTCGCTTGATACAGGTTGGCATTGCGCTTGTAGAGCATCTCCGGCTTCTGCAAGAGCATCGCCAGTGCCTCCGCATGCGCCTCGGTGGGGTATGTGAAGTATTGAGTGGACGGGCGATTTTTCTCAGGAATGCTGTCGAACATTTGCCGTGTAGTGCGAGCGCGCGAGTCTTCTTTGACCACGGTGCCGTCAACCACTGGATACCAGCGATTGGAGTAGTACCACTTGCCGCTGTCCTTATCTTTGAGGCGCACCGAGTGGTTTTCCCAGTACTTGCCGTCTTTGTCGCGCAGCTGATAGTTGCCGCTTGCCTTGTCGTAGCGCCATCCAAGCGTGTCCATCACGTCTTTCGGAACTTCTCTGCCGCCGTCCTTAGTCCATCTTTGGGACTGCAGGTGATGCGCTGTTTCATGCAGTACAGTTCCTTCGAAACCCTCCCAGCCGTGGGCATTAGCCGCGTTGCGCGGACCGAAGAATATCTGCGGCAATCCTTCTTTCTGGGCGTTGTACCAGCCCCAGAGGGTTACCTTCTCACCATCGCCAGCCCCAGAGACGAAACTGAACTTCATGCCTTTGAAGTCGAAACCGTCGGCTGTCTTCGGCGCCAGATGCTGGTATTGCGCCAGGCATTTGTCCAGCGTCTCCAGCTCATCCATGGTAGGCAGACGCAGCGCCACGTTCACCGACTTGGTGGTGTCTGTCTCCGGATCGCTGTAGTCGTATTTGATTTGCTTGCCTGCTTCGCCGATTGAGATGTTGTACTTCCTCTCCAGAGCGGCAACCCGCTCGTTGATCGCCTGAGTCTTTTCAGAAACCTCGCCGATTTCGCGCTTGCCGCCTTCGGGCTCGCGCCACATCCGACCCATGCTGTCGATGCCCAGCTGCCCTTTCCAGGTGCTGGTGCCGCTCGTCCAGGTCTTGCCGCCGTCGTTGCTTTGCCACTTTTTCTCGGTTCCGGTATATTCCAGTTTGCCGTCTTTGGACTCGGTGAGGCTGATTTCCTTACCTGCCTTGGTCTTGATAGACGTGGTGGTGCTGCCGTCCGGGCGGCTGATGCGCGTCACGCCGTGGGTGGTGCCCTCTTCGATGTAGTTGTTGTTTTCGTCAAATCGGATCGTGCCGCGCCAGGTGTGCACTCCGTTAGATCCGCGGCGAGTCCATACCTTGCCGTCGGTACTATCCCATTCGCTTGAGCCGTCGTTGACGTATGTAGCGACACCGTTGCTGGTCTTGATGGTAATTTTGCTGTCGCGGAAATTGAGCGTTTGCTCTTTAACTTCCGGCTTGTGCGGTGCCGCTTCCGGCGGGGACTCAGCGCCGCTTCGGGGCGTTGACTCAGCCTCAGCTGCGCCAGTACGCGTTGAGGCGGTGCGTCGCCCTTGCAGGCTCTGGTCGAGGGCGACGAAGAGCGAGTGCGAGAGGTCGGCAAGTCCGCCTTGCGGATCGATGGGCTCGTCTCCTTCTTCATCAGACGAGTCCATGCCCAGTCTGGGCTCAACACCGATTGGACGTTGTTGCGTCTTAAATGGGGACGTCTCGAGTTCTGTCATAGCGCTGTCCTTCTGGCAAAGGAGTGGCAATCACAGGGGCACCTGTATGACTATATGATTTGCAGTTCGCGAATTGAATGTGCAATTGGACAGGTCGTCCGTGTGTGCGGGCGCGAAATGGAGGCACCGCGTACGCGGTGCCTCCATGGTTCCGTAGAACTCGCTACTTGTTAGCCGCAGCAGGGCGCGGCGGTTTCGCAGCACGCTCCGGGGCAGCATTCGGCAGCCGCTTTCGTGTTAGCGGTGGCACTGCTTGCTTTGCTGACGGCTGCTGCCGCCAGACCCGATGCGCCGACAGCTGCTTGTTGCAGCCCTTCTACTGCACCAAGGCAGCACGGGGCTCCGCTGTCGCAGCAGGGCTCACTGACAGCGCAGCAGCTGGCTGCGTTGCTGGATTGCTGAGCGAATGCGGGCGCGGCTGCGAGCGCTCCGATAAAAGACACGACAAGGGCCACTAGAGTCAAAAAGTTCTTCATGACTTTACTCCTGATTGAAATTGAATTGATTTAAAAAACCGCTCGCAGACCGGCTTTAAATCAGGAGAGATCGATTGTAGAGATAGACTTTATTGCTTGCCAGGTGCAACGGTTTGCGTTGTGCACCTCTGATGGTGCCGGCGTCTAAAACGCGCACATTCTGACTGAGAAATGCTACGACGTCGCGGGGCGCAATTGGCTGCTGGTCAGCGCTTTGGACTGACGGCGACTCTGAATTGACCGGCAGTGAATGACCGGCATCGGAGATGGTGCAGCAACAGGTATCCGAGACTGAACAAGCTTGTGCGACTTCCTCATCGCAGCAGCAAGCATGTTGGGCAACAGCCTGCAGCTCAGGGAACGCATCCGCAGTCGGGCAGCCGGTGCACAGGCACAGCGCCAACATGAATATCGTGCTCAGGATGCGGTTCAGCATTTGCCGGCAATTCCCCCTATGCAATTCATTATATGCCAACAAAATAAATCGGCAGTCAATGTTTAGGAAATTGCTCTGTTGTAAATTAGGTGCGCTGAGAGGTGAGGATCTTCGAGACCTCGCGCAGGGGCGCGGTTATACGCCATGACGTGCTCTCGCCCATCAAGGTTAATTCGTCTCGTAATTCTTCAACTTCATTTTTCAGCGCGATGTTTTCATCTCGTGCCGCCACCAGTTTTCCGATTTCGCGCAGCGCCAAAACTGCCAGTGCCAGGTTGGTCTGATTCACCGAACCGCGGTCGCGATGCAGGTTGGCCATGTAAGCCAATACTGACGCGTGCTTGCCGCGCTCTTCTTCGGGCACTCCCAGAAATCTCCACAGCAAGTCATCTTGATCGCGCACATCGAATTCCAGCCACGTCCCCAGGAATTGTGTCACCTTGTCCGCATAAGTCTCTTCGGACTCTCCGATGGTTTCGAAGTACGCTTTGTGTTTCTCGCCGATCAAAAACGCATCGCACCACGCAATCAGCGTCTTCTTGTTCTTGTTGGTCGTGCTCTCCGGGTGCTGTCTGAAATGGCACAGCTGCTCTGACAGATAGAAATAATCACCCTGTTGAAGAATGCGATACCACAACTCCAGATCACCAATCTGCCGGAAGTTACAGTCGAATCCCTCGCCCTGATGTTCTTTGCGGAACATGACGGTGCTCGGCTCGCCAATCCAATTAGTGAGCGTGCGCAGAGTTTCTGCAATGACATCCTTGCCCGGCAAGCGAGTGACGCAAGGAAACGGTTTCCAGATTCTGCGCAGACACTCATGCTTGGGTTCGTACTCTTTGCCTTCGGCATCGATCCATTTTCTGCCTGAAACCACCAGGCTGACGCCTTCTTCTTCAAGCAGTGCATCGCGCATCTTTTCGAGCAGCTTGGGCGCGAAAACATCGTCTTGCGCGAACAGCTTGATAAATTTGCCGCGTGCCCTCTCCATGCAGAGGTTGTAGTTCTCGAACAAACCAAGATTCTGTTCGTTGCGCCAGGCGATCACGCGCTTGTCTTTGTCGGCATATTCTTGTGCTATCGAAACGCTATCGTCGCTGGATCCGTCATCTGAAATCAGTAATTCGAAGTCAGCGTAAGTCTGGCTCAGTGCGCTTTCAATCGCCTGCCGCAGATACTTGGCGCCGTTGTAAACGGGCAAACAGATCGAAATCTCGGGTTGCTGGGCGTTGGTGTGTTCGTCTTGCACCAGTCACTTCCTCATACAGCCTTGACAGCGGCAGCCCTGACCGACCGCGCAAGCCATATTATAAGCCGCTCTGCGCGCGCCGCAAGGCAAACCGTCTCACTCTACAGGTCTGGATTATCGCCGATTGCGGCTCTGACTCCCCGCACTAGCTGAGTGGCTATTGGACCTGGGCGAAGATGACCTGGGCGTCGGAGGGCTCACCGATCGGGCGACCCTGGCTGTCCAGCGCTTGCGCGCGAATCTCGGAGAAACAGTTGCGTGGAGACAGTGTAGAGGAGAATGGCAGCGTTACCTGCACGGACGGCACGTTCTGAGTGCTGTGCAAACCGGTCTTAGCGCTCGCTCCCTGGTCGAAGAAGAAGTCTTGTTTCGTGTTCTCGATGCGCAGTGCGGCGGCGCCTGGAATCTTGCTGGCATCGAAGGTGATGGTGCAGTCTTTGTTGACGTAGTGAACGCCCGAGCCATCGACTTTTGCTCCGACGACACTGACGCGCGGTCTCACCCTGCTATCCGAGAGAAGAGCAATTTTGCGAATCTCCACGTCATATCCCGACGGCGGAAAGACCGATACGGAATCAATTCTGCCGCAACCATACCAGCGCCAATAGTGAGAAAGTGGAATGCGCACCGTCTGCCAATCGCCCGGTACCGGTGACGTAGCGGCGTCGATTTCCCTGGTGGCTCGCAGATCTTCAGGAAGGCTGGCGGCTTTCTCACTGCCCTGCCAGCGCGCTTCGAAGGCAGTGGCACCAGTCGGGGATTCTTTAGGAAAGCGGTACTGGATTTCGACAAAATCAACATCGAGCGGATTCAGATTGAGACCGCCAAAGCGAAGTCCCTCGTTGGGACGGACTTTGCTCAGGTGCACTGTTTGCCCGTCCGGTGAGGCTGCCACTTCGGCACCGCCATTGGTGTACACCTGCACCGATGTGGTCGCGACGTTCAAAGGCAGCACGCGCGTGCCATCTGTTGAAGAAACGGCACCATAGCTCATCTTGATGAAGTTGTGTTTGCGCAAATCCCAGGCATAGGGTCCATCGACGCGACCTGAGGCAAGCCGTTGTTTAAATCGGGTCGCGTTGATGAACCGATCCAGTCCGAAGAACAGATGATCGGTAGATTCGACTTTGCTTTCGTAGTCCTGTTGTCTGAAAGGCGGTTTTAGTGCCGTCATCAGAGTCGGACCGTTGTAGATCATGTGGGCACCCATATGCGTTTTGGGCACGCTGAAAATCAACGCGCGTTCTTTGCCCTGCGGCAGTTTCTCAACCAACCGCACGACACCATTGGTAATGGCGTGCACTTGTTGCCCGGCTGCCACCCACTCGCGGTTGGTTCGCATCAACGCTCGTGCATTCACGAAAAGCATCAGCCCCAATGCCAGCACCGCGACAATCGTGGTCATGATTGTGAATTTGGATTTCTCCGTCTCGGCAGACTTGGGCGGCGAGAAGAGTAAAAAGGGCAAGACTAAACTGCACGGAATGGTCAGGAAGAAACAGTAACGTGCACCTTCGAGATTGGGACCGATGCCCCACAATTTGTAGATCGGCAGGATGCTGGCGATAATCCAGACGCCAAGGAGCAGCAGGTTCTTACCGGAAATCTCGCCGCGCCCCAGCCGCAATATCAATAAGAATGTCGCGACCGCATAAGCGGCGATCAGCATGTATGCCAGCGAGCCCGTGGGTGAGACGATATCGATGCCGAACGGCAGGATGAAACGGCGATAGCTGTCCAGATCCATCCAGGCGCTCAGCGCGCCCATCGATTGTGCTGCTCCCAATCCGGCGGTGTAGCCACCGAGCATGGTGCCGAGCGCCAGGTAGCGAGCAACAAAATAGATCGTGGTGGCGATCCAGAGACCGCTGGTTTCTTTGAGTGCGCCGGCAGCTCGTTGCCAGACGCTGCTCAGCAACGGCGTTTCTGGGTGCGGCGCGTTCTTGGGATAGATAAATGCGATGCCGGCGGCGACCACCGGTAATCCGATAGCCATCTCTTTGGTCAGTATTCCCAGCGTGTATGCCAGAACGGCGCCCGCAGTCAGAAGCCACGAATTGCGCGCTCGTGCCAGCAAGAAGCACAGCAAACCAGCCAGGAAAAAGGTTGCGCAAACGGTGTCGGTGCGCCCGCCCACCCACGAGATGCTCTCGCAATGCAGCGGACTGAGGCCGAACAACGCTGCGGCGGTAAAACTGCATGCCAGCGAACGCGCAGGCGTCCAGGTGCTCGTCAACTGCCGCACGACAAAGAAGAACAAAACCACATCGGCGGCGAAGTAGGCTATGTTGCTTGCATAGTAGCCGGCGGCGTTGCCGTGGAAGAAGAAATAGTCAATCACCAGCGTGGTGATGAACCAGGGACGGTACACAGCCATGCCCGGATTGTTCATGGTGTTGGATATCCAGTCTGACAAGTAGAGATTCCACTCGCCGTTCCAGATGCGACTCATGTAGAAGACTTCTCCGAAGTCATCTGCCAGAAAATAACTATTGAGCGTGTTGCGATAGCAAAAGGCAACCATTGCCACCAGCACAAAACAGAGCACCGCCGTCACCAGTTGCCAGCGGACCGGCTTGGTTTCAACGGCAGGATGGCCACTGATGACGGCGCTGTCATCCGGCGTCGTGCTGGCGTTGCTGCTTTGAGGGACGGCGACCAAAAGTTTCTCCTTAGAAGACTTCATATCCGCGAGCTAACGGATTGCCCGGGATATGCAGAATTTCGAACTGGACATTTTTGAATTCGGTGTCTGCCGCCCGATCTTTGTCGGTGGCACTGAACTGGCAGGTGATGGCATTGGGCATGATGTCGCGCAACTTGCCCGGCATCAAAGGCACTGCTGTGTCGAACGTCCGCCAGTTTTCGCCGGCAGAGAGCGTACCAGCCCATGGCGAGCGGTAGAAGTTGTCGGCAGATGTGGCGCGCACATCCAGATTTACCTTGCCTTCGCCGCCCAGCCTGCGCACGCTGCCACGTACGCGCACCAGCCACCAGTCATTGGCACCGATCGCCGGCAGTTCGCCGCTCGATACTTTGAAAGGCGCCAGCGCCTTGCTCAAACGCACCTCGCCGACGTCCACCGTGCACACCGGAGTCGGTGCCAGAGTTGTCTTAGACCCGTCGTCCGGCGTGTCCATCAACAGGCGCACGTTGTAGCGTCCGCTCTGCAGTCCGAGCGCCGGGCTCATATCCTTATATTGAGGAACGCTCAAATCTTCGGCCAGCTTGGTATCATATCTGGTGTCACAGAATCCGCGGTCGTTTTCGACGCCGAAGAAAGTCTTCTCCCAAGAGTATGGTGTCAGTCCGGGAATGATGGACTTGCCCCGTCGCGTGCTGTAGCTGCCGAAGACGACCGGTACGGCGTCTTCCGGGCGATTGTTGGCGAGCGAAACTTTGACCTCCGGCTTGCCGCTGATTAACTCTGCCGGCAAGGGCACCATGAACCACTGACGCAAGTCGGCGTTGCTGATGCCTGCCGGTTCCGTCAGGCATCGGAAGACCCATTCGCCTTCGCGCATGAAACCGCCTTCCGGAAGCTTGGCGAACATGGTGAAGTCATTCTGGTCCACGAATGCGTTGCCGGCGATCACTGGTGCCTGCACAGTCTGTCCGTTGACTGCCACGCGCAGCGACTGCGCCGCGTCGGCATCGGTGGTGTCGATCAACAAATAGGCAGAACGGCGGCCGTGGGCGAGGTCGTTGACGACGCGCTTAGGCAGGACGAGCTGCTGCTCTAAATTGGCACGATCGGCGGTGACCGGCGCCTGCCATTCGTCCCAGCGACCATTGCCGCGCGCTGGAATCACCATCGTCAAAACCGCTGCCACGAAGAGCATCGCCACTGCTGCGCGTCCTAAAATCGCCCCGCCCTGAGGGGCGGCAGTGGAGCCGCGTTTGGCGGCACCGGCGAATATCATCAGTGCTTGCCAGAGGCAGAATGCCAGACTGGTGAAAGCGAGAAACTTGAGCGTGCATTGCACTGTGAGCGCGATCGCTGCCTGTTTTGCACCGACCACTTGCACGAAGGCGGCGAGCGGAATATTGGCGATGGCGAAGAGAAACAGGCTGCTCATGCCTAAACCCGTGATGGTTGTGAAACCGCCACGCTCGCGGCACAGTGCCACCAGCGAGCTGATGCCGGCGGCCGCGAACACGATCACGATCGGCATGACTGTCAGGTTGTAGCGAGGCACCGTGATGAAGAGCATGTAGGCGCAATGCAGTACAAAGATTGAAAGCAAAAACACTTTCGCGGGCGTCACCGGATTGACGCGGCGCAATTGAGGCTGGCGGCTGCGGTCAGGGTTAGTGAAGTCGACCGTGAAGCAGAGCGCAGCACCGACGGCGGCGAGCAGTAGCAGTGCCTGATGAATTATGGTCTGCCAGTAAAAAGAAACGGGACCGAGTGGCATGCGGAAGTCGTTCCACGGCATTTTGAAGAGCCGGAGCGGCTTGTCCTGCACCATCAGATGCGCCCAGCGCGACGGGCTGCGCGAAATGGCTTCTTTCGCCAGTTGTGCCATCGGACGTTTTTCGATGTCGGTGCCGTCTTCATAAGGGAAGGTCACGAAACCGGCACCGTCTACATGGTTGCCCATGAAGAAGTTGTAGTTGCCGACCCGGTCGACGACCAGTCCGGCTGAGCCGAACGTCAGTTGCTGCAAGCCCAACCAGGGCAAGGCAACCAATGCAAATCCCAAAAGAAAGGCCGGCAATGCCAGAAGACCCTTGCGCCAGCCCTGCTGCATAAACACAACCGGCAACAACGCCAGCGAGATAAATACAGTTATCGAACGGGTGAATTGCAGGGACGCAGCGAATATGCCGTTCACGAAAGCCGAGAAGACCGTGTCCTTAATCGACAGTTCTTTGGCGAAACCGCGCACGGTGAGGAAGCAGACGACGCTGAGAAGAAACGCTGCCAGCGTCTCGCAGTACAAGCGAGAACTATTGATGATGAAGGCGGGATAGAGCGCGCAGCCAATGCCGGCGAAGAAACCCGTTTTCTTGTCGAAGGCGTAAGTAGCCGTCAGAGCGAAGAAGACGCAGGTAAGCGCGGACAGGATGACATTGCCGACCAGTGGAGGCGTGCAGTTGGCGAAGCTGAACGGCGTCAGCGAGACGGCGTATGTGAATGCGAAGAAGAGCGGAATGATCGGACCGCTGATGTACAGGCCTTTGAGAGGAGAGAGGGTCTGCTTGATCTGGGCGAGCGACTCCGGCGACGCTGTGCCGCTGGTCAACGCTTGCCAGCACTGCCAGCCGAATTCGGTTGGCAGCTTCGGCAGTTCCAGCATAGCCTGTGCGTTGCGGAGAAACTCCGACGCATCAGATACTGAAGCAATGTTGATGTGCGGTTCCAGAAACACGAACCACGCCCGCAGCCCCAGCGCAATCAGGAAGACAACCCCCAGGGCGAGTATCTCCAGCACTGGGAAGGGCTTCTGAGCCTCACCTTGTCCCCATTTGCGGTCGATTTTAGCGCTGACGGTTTGACTTATCATTCTTCACCATATGTGGTGCCCGCCCCAGAGGGGGTTGCAGGGCAGCTTGACTAACTGTGCTCTGAGATTCCTGATTTCGATGGGCTGGTCGGTGGTAATCACCGACTCTATTGATTGCAAATTGGCGGGCAGCGGCGCCGAATTTAGCGGTACCGCAATATCAAAAGGTTTTGGTGTGGTGGTGACAGCGATGGCGCGTCCGCCCCACGGCGAGTCATAACGTGTAGCCGGCATGTTGGCACTGACGGCGACATTCATGAGTGTCGGTTGCTTGCCGATCGCCACACCTGAGACCCGCAGTACCCAGACTTCGTGTCCGTTCCCTTTCGGGAAGTCCTTGAAGGACAGCGTCAAAGGCTCGGCGATGGCGACAGCTGCTTGGTTCTGTTCGGACTGTAATGCAAATGATTGATCGGCTTCGGTCGGCACTATCTTATTGTGTGTCAGCTCTAGATTGGAGCCCACGAAAAGTCTGACGTTGTATGCGCCTGTCTGAGCGCCGGGTTCGCCTGAGAGGTCAGTGTAACGTGGCGCGACTGCCCTGGTTTCGACCTGGGTGTCGTAACGCGCATCGCCCAATCCGCGGTCGCTCTCGACCCCGTAAAACGCTTTCTCCCACGAGTAATATGTGAAGTCAGGCAAGTGCACGTGTGTCTTGCGCGTCGGGTACGCACCATATAAGGTGGCGGGACCTCTGGCGGTAATGACGACATCCAGTTTGCCGGTTTGCAAGCCGGCGCGCATGGTATCCAGCGGCACCGGCAGCAAGAACCATTGCCGCAGTTCGCGGTTGCTGGTGGAGGCTGGTTTGGCCAGGCAATCGAAGATCCATTCGCATTCCCGCAGAATTATCTGCGGTGATGAATTGACCCAGCTGCCGCAATACTGATGCAGCGACATAACGGGGATGCCGGCCACGTCCAGCGGTTTGCCGTTGACGCTCACGGATAGATTGGAGAGGTCCGAAGCGCCGTTCGTATCGACCGCGATGAACGCCTGCCGACCGGGCAGAGTTTGCCGCACTGCCGGGTCGAGGACGATTGTCTGGGTGACTGTCGATCCGTCCGTTAAGGGGCAGGTCCATTCGAAACAACGACCGTTGGCGCGCACCGGGATGGTGGCAACAGCGAGTGTGCCGATGGCCATAAATATGATCAGCGCCCGGCTGGCGACTTTATAACCGGCTTGGAAAGCGGCTGCCTTCCAAAGAGCAAACCCGAACGCGAGAACCGTGCCGGCTTTCAAAAGAGCTACCAGAACCAGCGACAGGTTGGTGTGTTTGCCGAGTAAGACAGTTTCGGTGATGGCAAACCAGTTGATCTGTTGGGCGCAGAAAAACAACAATGCGCCGCTCAGCACGAACAAGCCGGTGGCGCGCGTCGCCCGGTTGGTCACCAGGTTGTAGAGGCAAACAGCGCCGGCCGCCGCGAAGACCAGAAGCGCCGGCATAGCCGTCAAGTTGTAGCGTGGCAAGGTGATAAAGAGGAAGTACGGCAAGTGCAGGGCGACAACCGTCAGCAAGAACAAGCGAGCCAAAAACAGTGCGCGCGCACCCCTGGGGCTACTGCTGCCGTCAGCTGCAGCGCTGACGTAGGCTGTGGCGCCGAGAGTCAGACAAATGCCCAAGGCTGCCAGAAGCATCAGCAACTGGTGAGCGAACACTTGCATCTGGAAGTCGACCTGTCCGATTGATACGCGGAAGTCGTTCCACGGAAACTTGAAGAGTCTGGCCGGCTTGTCCTGCATCAGCCGCAGCCAGCGCGCGGGACTTGGAGCGATGGCTTCTTTGCCCAATTGCAAAAGCGATTTCTCGTTCATGCCGTGGCTGTCGGGATAGGGAAAGGATAGCCATCCCAGCCCGTCTGTGCTGTTGCCGGTGTAGAAGTTGTAGTTGCCGACCCGATCTACAAAGGGGCTGGCTACGCCGGTAGCCAGCTTTTGCACCGTCGCCCAGGGCATAAGTATGGAAGCGAAGCCGAGCACCATGGCGACGATGGCCGCCGGAAGTTTCTTCCTTGAGCGTTGATAAAGCGCTGCTGCCACTACCAGTGGTGAGACGACGATCAGCGCCGAGCGAGTCAGCTGCAATGCTGCGGTCAGAACTCCGGTGACGAACACCGACAGAAGTGATGGTCCCTTATCTGCAGCGGAAGCGCAAAATCCGCGCACTACCAGCAGCGAGATGGCTGCCAGCAAAAACGCAGCCAAGGTTTCGCTGCACAGCCGACCGCTGTTGACGATGAAGGCGGGGTAGGCAGCCGCGAAGATGCCGGCAACGATGGCGGTTTTGCGATTGTATGCAGTCCACGCAGTCAGCATGATCAACACACTGGTGAGCGCCGAGACGATGCATTGCGGCACCACTGCAATCGCCCAGTTCTCCGCTGTAACCGGCGCACCGCTGATCAGATGGCAGGCCGCCAGGAAGCCGGGAAAGATCGGGCCGGACATGCCCAGGCATTTCAGCTGCGCGTAATCAGCGGCGCCGGCATGTTGTGAGAAGGTGCACAGCACCTGCGCGTTGCGCAAATATTCGGCCGCGTCGCCAATGGCGAAGGCGTTGTAGTGATCGCCGGCGAAGTTGAACGCCAGGCGCAGTGCCAGTGCCACCACAAAAACTCCGGCTGCCAACGACACATTGGTCAGGTGGGAGGTGGTGCGCTCGGGTTTGTGCTCGACGCTGATCCGAACTTCCTGAACTTCCTGATCAGTTTGCGGCGTCAGTTGCGACTGCAATTGCAAAACTTTCTCCCGGCGGGTAACACGCCTGTGCAGCCTATATTTTACGGTTGTCAGTGCATCATTTATTGAAACCTCTCTCAGGCTGATATGATTGGTGTCTCTTCATGACATTCGGAATGAAACGTATCTTATTAACGGTGCACAAGTTCTTTCCCGAACACCGCGCCGGTACTGAAGTTTTGACGTTGAAAGTAGCTCGCGAACTGATGGCTCGAGGCTACGAAGTTTTAGTAGTCACGGCTAATCCGCCCGATCTCGATGCCCGTCACGCTGTCGGCAATGAAACGGAAGATTACGTATTTCAGGACGTTCCGGTGCATGTCATCGGCGAACCTTTGCGGTTGCGTGGATATACCTTTCATCATGAATATTTTCACCCGGGCGTGAAAACGCACTTCGGGGAAGTGATGGAGCGATTTAAACCGGATATCTTGCACATATTCCATGCGCAAAATCTTTCCTCCTCGATCATCGATGAAGCCTGTGAGCGGGGCGTACCGGTGGTTTGCTCGACCACCGACTTCTGGTTTGTGTGCCCGATCGTGCAACTCAAGCGCCCCGACGGCAGTGTCTGCCGTGGTCCAGGACCCGGCGGGCGTAACTGTTTGACCTGCTATACACCAAACTTGTTTCCGCCCCAGAGTCAGTTCGATGAGGCACTGGCAAAACGTTATCCCGGGCTGGCATCGGCTCTCTCGGCGGCTAAACCGCTTTCGCGCTTTTTGTTCGAGACATACAAGACTAAGAAGCGACCGCAGGCTGAAGACGCCACATTGAAGCGCCCGGGCGTGTTGCGCGACGCGGCCAACCGTACCCGCGCCATTATGGTGCCGACTAAACTCATGCGCGACATATTCGTCGAAAACGGCATCCGTGCCGATTTAATCGAACACGTCCCTTTCGGCATCGATACGGCGCCCTTAATTCCTTATCAGAAGAAGGTGCCGTCCAATGTGTTGCGGATTGGGTTTATCGGGACTCTCTTCGAGCACAAAGGCACCGACCTGCTAATCAAGGCTTTCCATCAGCTCCCAGCCGATGCGCCGGCTGTCTTGAAGATTTACGGCGACCCCAATCAGTTTCCTGAATACGGTTCGCTGTTAAAGAAACTGGCGGCGGAGGGCCGGCACAGGGAGCAAATCGAATTCCTGGGCACCTTCCCGAACGAGCAACTGGGCGAAGTCTTAGCAAATCTGGATATTCTGGTCGTGCCATCGCGCTGGTACGAGAATACGCCGCTGGTTATCCAATCGTCGCTGGCGACCAGAACTCCACTTCTGGTGACTGATCTGGGCGGCATGTCCGAGATCGTCAAGCACGGGGAAAACGGGCTTCTGTTTACCCTCAACGACGTCGAGTCGCTGAAAGTGCAATTGCAAAGCTTGCTTGATGACCCTTCCCTGGCGAAGCGCTTGTCGGATAATATTCCCCCCGAGCGCACTACGGCTGAGATGGTCGACGATATCGAGAAGGTATATCGCGAACGCTGCACCGAAAAGCCGATGGGCGCGTCTTGCGACCAAGCCCAAGCCCAAGCCCGAGTCTGAAGGTCCGAAGAGGTGACATGAAAGCGCTGGTCATTGGCGGTAATGGATTTATCGGCATCAATCTCGTAGATGAGTTGTTGCAAGCTGGCCACAGCGTGCGCGTCTTCGACCGATATCCCAGTCGCTACCGGCAGCCCGATGCCCGCGTCGAATACGTCACCGGCGATTTTGCCAATCATGGCGAAGTGGAAGAAGCTGTGCGCGGCATGGACTGGATTTATCATCTCGCCTATACGACCTTGCCGCAGACTTCCAATGAAGACCCGACCTACGACGTGCGTTCCAACGTCATAGATACGCTGCAACTCTTGCAATGCTGCGTGGCTTCAGCCGTCAAGAAAGTGATCTTCATCTCCTCCGGTGGCACCATATATGGTGTACCGCAAACGACGCCCATCAAAGAAGAGCACCCGACTGATCCCATCTGCTCTTATGGGATCAGTAAGCTGACTATCGAGAAGTACCTCAGTCTTTTCCACCACCTGCATGGACTGGAGTTTGTGGTGGCGCGCATTTCCAATCCTTATGGAGAGGGGCAGAACCCGAATGCGAAGCAGGGCGCCGTCGGCGTGTTTCTGGGCAATGTCGCCCAGGGCAAACCGATCACTATCTGGGGTGACGGTGGTGCTGTCCGAGATTATCTATATATAAGAGATGCCGCCCGGGCGCTGGTCAAAGCCGGCGAATACAAGCCAAAGGCTGACGAGCCGCGCGTTTTCAACATCGGGTCGGGCATCGGGTACACACTTAACGACATCATCGCCCGCATCAAAGAAGTCGTGGACGTACCGGTGGCGGTGCAATACACGCCGGCCCGCGCGCTGGATGTGCCGGCCAACGTGCTCGATATCACCCGAGCGAAAACCTATTTGCAGTGGGAGCCGCAAGTCGATTTGAAGGACGGACTGCGCGACACGTGGGTCTGGATCAAGTCACTCGAAAAAGTTCTCACTTAGCGGATAACGTTAGTCTAAGAATTAGGATTGTCATGTTGATCTTTGTCTCGATCACCAAGGACAATGGCGAGGTTGTTGAGATGTTAAGACCAGATTGGTTATGACTGTTGACCTGTCCATTGTCGTTGCGGTCTACAACGAGGACCCGCGCAATTTAGTAGCAATGCTGGAGCGCCTCTGGAAGGTGCTGTCCCCGCTGCGTCTGTCTTACGAAGTGATTTTCGTCAATGATGGCAGTCGCGAAAAAACCAGCGATGCGCTTGTGCAGCTGGCTCGCCAGGTAGACCATGTCAAACTGGTTGTGCTGTCTCGCAACTTCGGGCAGCAAGCCGCCATCTCTGCCGGTTTCGATTATGCCGAGGGTGCGGCCGTCGTTAACATCGACTCCGATCTGCAAGACCCGCCCGAGCTGATACCGGAAATGGTGCAGAAGTGGCAGGAAGGCTACGATGTCGTCTATGCACAACGTCTAGCTCGCCGCGACCGTTTCATGAAGCGAGTTTCGGCGTTTCTGTTCTATCGTGTTCTGGGCGCATTCTCTTCGGTGCGCATTCCGTGGGACACAGGCGATTTTCGTTTGATAGACCGCAAAGTGGTGCAAGCGCTGCAGAGCATGCCGGAGAAGACCCGCTTCTTGCGCGGACAGATTCCGTGGCTCGGCTTTAAACAGATCGGCATTCCTATCGATCGCGGCGCCCGCGAAGTCGGAGAAAGCACTTACACCCTCCGCAAGCTCTTCACCCTGGCGCTGGATGGACTGCTTGGCTTCAGCAGCTCGCCGCTCTATCTGATTTCTACCATCGGCTCGACGCTATTGGCAGTTTGCGTTTTCGCGCTGGTGGGTTGGTTAGTTTTCCAGTCTCAAGCCGGCAGACCAGCTTTTGACAATATTGCTCTTGCTCTCTCCGTGGGTGCTTTCGCCGGATTGCAGATCCTTTGCATGGGGTGCATCGCCGCTTATCTGTCCAAGGTGCTCGATGAAGTGCGGGCGCGCCCCACTTATGTAGTCGCTGAAACACTGGGTGCGGCTTTCAAACGGTGGAAGGCGCGGCAATCACAGGCGCAGCGGACGCTTGCCGAACAGGCGCAGCAACATGATTTTGAAGTTCCGGCCGTAGATAGTCAGAATGTTGATAGAATTGCCGCTGTTCCCGGCAGCCCGGAAATTGCGGCTGAGATCATTGGTTAGTAATCAGCACTAACGCGCCCACAATCATGAACAGGCTACAGCAAAGCGAACCAAGGCTCTGGGAAAAGTTGCAGATAGCAACTTCGG
>JAXLXI010000037.1:0-15951 GCA_046328035.1 Candidatus Obscuribacterales bacterium
CGCTTGACAATTTAACTGTTCCGCCCCCAATCTACTGCCCGCCGGGCACCATATATAGTGACGGTGCTAGCTACTTTATGCCGGCTACATCGACAAATATGGAAGCAAATCGCTCAGCAGAACCTGGCTTGTACGCAAAAAACAAACTCGGCTCCACCAGCTCCAGTTCCATAATCACCGGCTGCCCTCTGTCGTCGGGCACCAGATCAACCCGAGCATAAAGTGGAGGTTTATCGAGAAACTGCAAAGCCTGACGAGCGACAGCCAATTCCGCCTGCGTGGCTTCGGCAGCTGTTTCGCCGGCACCACCTGTATGCGCGAGCGCCTGAAAGGCTGTCTTGCGCACCGCATGTGAATACTCGCCATTGAAAAACATCAGCGCTCGCTCGCCGTAGTCATTTACCGATGGCAAAAACTTTTGCAGCAAGACATCATCGCCTTCCAGAAGCGCTGTCAGAGCTGTCTGCCCCTCATTGAGGTCGGCACGCGACAGGCGTTTCACCCCGTGCGTTGCCAGTCCGACCACCGGCTTGATGATCGCTTCCTCCCAACCAGTTTCGTCCAGAAGCGCGCTGAGATCTGCCGGCAGTCCATGCGACAAAAGGCGTGTCGGCACGACAGGTACACCGGCTTTTTGCAAACGCAATAGATAGGTTTTGTTGACGTTCCATTTGACAAGATCGACTGGATTCCAGACACGAGTCACGCTCTTAATGCGGTCCAGCCAGGACATGAAATCGAGCAAGTGCAAGTGATAGTCCCAGGTTGTGCGCAGCAACACGTGCTCGGTAGCGTCCCACCTGTAATCAGGGTCGTCCCAGCGCGCCACACGACAGTCGACACCAAGCCGCGAAAGCGCCTCCACAAGCGGCAGATCGTCCGGATCGAGATCCGGCAAACCGGAGTAAGTTACCAGTGTGCAGCTCGCAGACACGATTTCCGAGCACTCCTCAAGTTGTGGAAGCGTCAAATTGTACCAGTTGCTGAGAGCAAATCATTTGCAGGAATGCACTCAACCGGCTACAGTGCTCAGGATAAATCAGCGGCGACAGGAATCGGGTCCATGACAGCACCTTTGGAAACTTCCAGGTTGGTTTTGAGGCGCTGGCACATCTCCGACATTCAACCTTTTGCCGAGATGAACAGCGACCCGCAAGTGATGGAATACTTTCCGCGCACCGCCACCTTTGAGCAGACTGCATCAATGGTGCACACCATCGAAACTGCATTCAGCGAAGATGATTATGGACTGTGGGCTGTGACGCTCAAGGACACCGGCAAGTTCATCGGCATGGTCGGTCTGTGCAAACCGAAATTCGACGCCCACTTCACACCATGTGTGGAGGTCGGTTGGCGCCTGGACAAGAACTACTGGGGAAAAGGATTTGCGTCGGAAGCCGCTGAAGAATCAATGCGTGACGGATTTGAACGCATTGGTCTGACCGAGATAGTTTCGATGACGGCAGTTTTGAATCAGCGCTCGATGCGCGTCATGGAACGCCTCCACATGAAGCGCAACCCGGTTGACGATTTCGAACATCCCATGCTGGATAACGGTCATCCATTGAAGCCGCACGTGCTCTACCGCCTCACCATCGAAGAATGGAAGACACAGCAATTGCAAAACACCGGCAACTCCACAAAAACTCCATAAATGATCCAAGACTCCTCCATAGAGGAGCGCTAACATGCAAATCACCCCCGCAAAAGAAACCCGCTAGAGCGTCAAGCCAGAACTTGTTGACATCCCGAGCGGCCACTTCTATACTTCACTGACCCCGTTCGACACCACCAGACTTCACATTGTCTATTCGCCGGCAGCTGATTGCGAGCTGCGGCGATGAAGACTGATGTGTGCTCGCGAACACACGCTTACGCAACTCGTAAGCGAAGGATTCGTTTTAGTAAACATGGGTGAAACCGATCAAGCTGCGGTCGCCGACCGTCCAGTTCAAGCTAAACCTGCCGATAATTCCAAGGTCGAAGACGACACGTCGTTGACAGCGCCAGGCAACTCGGCAATCATCATACAACAGCGAGCCGGTGCCACTGCGGACAATACCGGGCTGCCATCCGTCACGGTCGATAAACCGCCGACCCTCGACGATCCCACTCGCCAGGTGATTGCGCAGAAGCTGCATGATGCGCTGAACGACAAAGACAAAAATCGCGCGGAACGCATTCTCTCCACGCTCAGCGAAGATGATCGCAAAGCGCTTACCAGCACTTATCAGCAGAAGTTCAATAATCAGGGACCTGATGCCCTTCTGAACGACATCAAAAAGCTGGGCGGCTCCGATTCTGAAAAGCTGATCGCCATCCTCAATCGCAAAGACGACCACACAAACGACGCCGGACAGCTCGCTTACGAACTCCAAAGGCTGCACGACGGCAACAAAGACTCCGACAAAAACATCCGCGAGATTTTCGCCACGCTGAGATCAGATCAGATTCAGCAACTCGATGCAGATTATCGCGCCGTCTACGGCAAATCGTACCTCGATGCTATCAATGAAACGCCGAATGTCAGCGACACCACGAAACAGGCGCTGAAGATTCTCACCAAGGGCATCGAAAATCGCACCGCCGCTGATGACGTATCACTAGCAGAGCTGGCCGTGCAAAACAAAGACATGAACTTACTGGCTATCGCGCTTAGAGGCAGCGACAGTTCAGCGGTAGCGGCACGTATCACGCTACAACACAACGCCGATTTCGTTCAGCATCTAAATGACGCATTCGGTAACGATAAGCGCATTGCCAACGACATTCTGCAGCAAGGGCACATCTCACTGGAAACAATTGCCGACGCCAACAATGCCGGCTATTTCGGTGGCAGCAACAAGAAGAACGTCGAACTGGCTCTGGAAAATGCGTCCCCGGAAGAACGCCGGCGCTATGCGCATGGTCGCGAACTCGACCTGCAAATCAAAGGGGGATGGCAAGGTCCGTTGCTTCCCGAAGACCAGGCTGACCGCGACTTTTACGTGAAAGTGCGCCGCGCTCTGGACAATCTGTCTACCGGTCAATCGCCCGCACCGGATCTGTACAATGAAACCAAACCGAATGTCGGACGCTACTTGCAAGACAAAGTCGGTTTCACAACCGCTGACTATGAGCGCTATCGCACAGACGAAGGTTTTCGCAAGTCCATTAATGAGAAAGCCGACAAGCTCAAAGACGCCGACGCAGTCTTGACCAGAGACCTGCTCAAGCGTTTGCAGAACGGCGAAAATATTCAAGACCTCAACCCGCTCGACAAACTTCTGTACGACCGCGCCATGCATGCCAGCCCGCAGCGCATCATGCTCGACGCCGAAGCCTTGATTCAATCAGACCCAAAAATGCGTGACCGGCTCAAGCGCATAAATAACGATCCTACCGGGATTCCCAGTGGTGACCGGGAACAGTGGCTGCAAGACCGCATAGTAAACGGCATCATCAAACAAGCCATCTATGACGGCTACAACAGCAACGGGCTAAATCAGGGCGGATCATCAGACAGCTGGATCTTCAACTTGCTGGAAAAAGGTAAGTGGGGTCCGTGGGAGCTGGCCGAGCTTGGCTTTCCACGCGACATAATCGAGTCACGTTATGAAGGCGCCAGTAAAAATGAAGTCGATTCAGCTAAACAGCTGATCGAGCAGCGCGAGCCGGACCGCGGCAAGACCACGAATGAAATCACAAAGTGGGAAGACAAGCTGATTCGCGGCGGTTCGCTAATCACTGACCTCGCCAATCATCATAAGCCGGAAGAGATCTACTCTTCGATCGAACATCTCGGCGAGACCGACTACCGTCGGGGTCACGATCCCAAACTCAACCCAGCCTTCCGCAAAGACCTGGAGCGGGCACTTGATTCATTCGGTCTGGATCCGGCCGTCAAGCAACGAGCACTGGATCTCTACGACAACAAAGTAGGAGCCTCCTCCTATGAGCTCTCGCAAGCAGTACGCCGCTCCGTGCTCGACGTCTCTAAAAACAACAAAAACGGCATCATCGAAAGCATTTACTACATGGGTCCGGCAGAGCAATTGCGCTACCGCACTGATGAAGCATACCGCAAGCAAGTCGACGAAAAAATCAACAAAGAACTGTCGGATGCGCACAAATTCCTGGCCCAAGATTTGTTGAAACAACTCCAGGAAACGGGCAAGATTCCGCGTGAGAACGAACTCAATCCGCAAGACAAACTGTTCTACGATTCGGTGACGGGCGCCAGCGCCCAGCAGCTCTATAAAGATCTGGAAGTCGTATTGCAGGACAAAAGTCTGCGCGACCAACTGAAAAAAGACGGGCGTCTCAATTCTTCCATCGGACTGGGCTGGAATCCTCGTGAAGAAGATCCGCGCGTCTTCGCCATCGCCAGTGTGATGGCCGGAACCTTCGACCGCATCTTGCGCGAAGGTCAGAGCCGCCGCCCGCCTGGATCTTTTCTGGGAGGAAACGATCCGCAGCCGTTCTTCGCCCGCATGCTGCAGGACGGCAAGCTGACGCTCGACGACAAGATCTGGATGGGCTTCCCGCGCACCGACGTTCTCGCCGAGATTGCCAGACAACCAAAAGACAAACAAAACGACTACCTCTACCGGCTGCAGTTGACCAGCTCGGACCAGGAGAAGTTCGCCAAGGCGCTCATAGAACGCGGTGGCGAAGTCGACCTGTCCGACCGGTTGCGCTCATTCGTCGTCGGCGACGGCACCAAATACGGCGACTTCAGAACCGACTTGCAAAAGCTTGATCCCAAAGCACTGCAACAACTCAAACAAGATTATGCCAAACGCTACGGCTCGGATCTTGACGACGACTTCTTGCGCAGAGTCGACGACAAAGACAAATCATCGTTCGAGACTTTGCTGACGCCGGTCTCCAACGACGGTCGCCAGTTTTACTTCGACGCCCTGGGCAGGCTGCAGCACAGCGACAGCGGCTACAGCCCCGACGGCACACTGCAGACCAGCGAACGCGCTCTGCAGCTTTATGCCGAAGCCCTGCAAAAATTCCAACTGGACGGTCGCAATCTTTCGGTCGCCGATCAGGCACAGCTGATGAAGTTTTTCGAAGAGAGTCTGCAACAGTACAAAGACTCCAAGAAGGAATTCGCTGAAAAGCTGATCCAATTCGGTGAAACGGCTCTGTTCGTTGCCAGCGGCATTCTGGCTATCGCGGCTTCGGGCGGCACGCTTGCACCAGAGGTGGTGCTGGCTATCGGCGCTACTGCCGCCGCGCTTGACCCGGTTGCTCGCATTGCAGTACTCAAGGCTGTGGAAGGAAATGATTTTGACGGCTCCGCCGGCAATATTCTCAAGCAAATCG
Organism: Candidatus Obscuribacterales bacterium; assembly: GCA_046328035.1. GTDB lineage: Bacteria > Cyanobacteriota > Vampirovibrionia > Obscuribacterales > Obscuribacteraceae > JBGASG01. The sequence continues at coordinate 5,317 of JAXLXI010000037.1, forward strand.
GATTGGGACTTCTGGACGGCGCCCTGAACTTCGCGCCCATTGTGGGCGGCGCTGCCCTCGAAATTTCCGGCAAGGCAGCCGCTGCGGCCGCCACCAAAACAGCGGCGGGCATCGGTCTGGATGAAGCAGCCACTGCCACTCTCAAATCGAATATCGAACCAGTGCTCAGCGATGCTCTCGCTCAAGGACGCGCGCGCCTGACCGAGGCAGAAGTAGATCAGATTCTTGCCAAATCCGGCATCACCGGCGAAAAGGCACAAGCGGCCAGACAGGCTCTTCTGAAAGAAACTCAAGCTTCAGCTGAAGGCGAAGTCTTCGCCTATCGCACCCAACAGTTTAATGCTGAAGTAGGCGAGATCAATGCCATCGATTTGCCGGCCGTCGGCGGACCTGCGGCAGCGGGCGAGAAAGGTTTCTTCGCGCGCTGGGCCGACCGCCTGAAGCAAGCCTGGAGCGATGTCTGGAACAAGCTCACATTCAAGAAAGAAACCTATGCCGGTGCCGAAGATATCGTCGTAGACATCAACCACCACGACTTCAAACTGGTAAACGGCGAATTAAAAATCGGTCGCGAACAAACAACCGGACTGGAAAACTACCCGACCGTTTCACGCGACCATGGCACTCTCAACTTCAAGGACGGCAAGGTCTACTTTACCGACACTTCGCTCAACGGCACTTTCGTTCGCGAGAACGGCACCGGAGAATGGAAACAGATTCCGAAAAACCAACCGTACGAAATCAAGCCAGGAGATCAGATTCGACTCGGTGGAGTCAACGGTCCACCACTGGATGTGTTCAAGGACAACGGTCCGCTGTTCCACGAGTTTACGCTCAACGGCAACTATCTTCAGCCTGGACCAGACGGACGAATACCAGTAGGAAGAAATCACTTCGGACTGAACAGCGGCTCCACAGAAAACTTAGACAACCTAGTTTCTTCGAACCACGGCTACCTTACTAAGAACCCCCAGACCGGACAAGTCACTTTCACAGACACCTCGAGAAACGGAACGTTCATCGAACATTCGGACGGCTCGGTGCACCTGATTCAAAATGGTCAGATCTCGTACAAAGCGAAAGGCTCGAATCAATATGTGCCTGTGCAAGCCGGCGATACTCTGGAAGTCAAAGTGGGCGACCGCGTCCACCTCGGACAGGAGCAAGGACCAGAACTGATGATCGGCGGCACGCATGGCCGCCCACTATCCGACGGCAGCTACTTATACAGAAAGCCCGAAGGTGACGTGATTGTCAGACCGGACGGCAGCTCAGCCTTCAAAACCAATGCCGGCGAAGAGATTTACAGCGACAGCCAGGGCAAGGTCTTGCGAGGGGTCAGCGCCGACGGCAAAAACACCAACTTCAAGTACAACCAGCAAGGCGTGCTCACCGAAGCCTCCATCGGCGACGGCGCGACACCAAATCTCGTTTATTCCGCCGACAAGGACGGCAACTGGTACAAGTACACTCGCGATCAACAAGGCAACTGGAAAGCGCCGGAACCTCTTAACGGTCGTGTCGAGGCGCAATTCGACGGCAGCATTCGGGTAACCCCGAACGATCCGGCCAAACCGGTGGAAGTGCGCAGCATCGACGGCAGCGTCGAACTCATTCATCGCAACGGCTACCATGACTGGGTGCCACCAAAACTGGAGACCGCCCGCCAAAACTTCAAGCAGGTTGCTGATACCGCATTTGGTGATGTCGCACAACGTGATCGTTTCCTGCGTTTCGCAAACGAGTTTGAACAAACAGCCCGCGCTCAGGGCTTGACCGATCAACAAATTGCCGGCGTTTACCAGCAGGTAGATCGGCTGCTCTCCGCCGGCGCCAATGCCAGTCTCAATGCCGCAGACCGGGCTCGGCTCGCCGAACAAATCATGTACAACGCCGCCCACCCGACCACCATCGACCAGGGCTTCAACAAGACTTGCGCCGTCGCCTCAAATGAGACCCGCGCCTTCACGCGCAACCCGGAAGAAGCAGCGCGCGTTATCGTCGATGCAGCTTTGACCGGCAAAACCACTCTCGCCGACGGCAAGGTCGTCAACATCGAGCGCGTAGGCGGTTTACGAAACATCGCCGATTCGCCTCTGAACGGCTTCGACCCAGACCCGAATGTTCTCAACCGAGCCTTCGATCGCAACACTCCCTTCAACCAGTATCCGGGCGATGTAAAACTCGATGGCTACAGAAACTGGGCAGATCAGATTTTCCAGAATGTCTCGGTCAACGCCAGATGGGCGGAAGCCACCGAATACTACGACAGACAACTCGGAAAAGTGGTGCAGCTGCAGCCGGGCGAACAGATTCAGTACGTCAAAGGCGCACCGACACCCGGAAATCCGTCGGGCGAACATCTGGTGCTTTATCGCACCAACAACGGCCGCCTGGAAGCAGTGGAGATCAACACCGATCCCCAATTCTACGCGGAAGACCTGCAGCGCGCTTACAACCTGGTAGTGCCGACACGTGGTGCGGATGGATCAATTGCGCTCGGCACAGAAAATCGATTCTTGATTGTCAGTCCCAATACCGCCGCCCGCGCCGGCATCCAGGGCGAAGTACTGGCCCCCAACACCGCTGCCGAATTCGAACAGATGCTGCAAGCCAATCGAGACAAGCTGCCTTTGTTGGTGGGCGTCGATGTTTCGAAGAGCCCGGCACTGTTTGGCAGCGCTGCTCAAGGCGGCGGCGGGCACGCACTTTTGATCACCGGCTACAGACCAGATCCGGCGCGCCCCGGACACTTCCTGGTTGACATCAGCAACCAGTGGGGTTACGCCAGCAACAAGACAGTTCCCGCCGAAGAGGTATTCAAAGCGATACTATGATGACCGTGCCAGCTACACGCATAGAGATAGAAGACATCGGTTGCATCGAGCGCCTGCTTTTGCCGTCCGGGTGGATTTGCGAAGCCCAGGATTCGCTGGCGGTTTTCTCTAAACGAGACAGCCTGACCTGCTTTTCGCCGCGCAACACGCGGGCGAAGTTCAGCATATTTCTGTCCGCAAAACCCAATCACACATTGCTTGCCGATGCGGCGCGGTGCAGATTTTTCGCACCGCCGACAGGACATACCCAACAAACAGACCTTGAGTCGATATCGTCTCTGGTGCGTGGAGCCGAAGACTGTAGACGGTTTCAGCCGAGCAAGCTGGCGCTGGAGCTCTGGAACAGCCGGAAAGTGCTGATAATCAGCGGCAATCTTTACTGCAATCCAAAGAGGAATTGTTCTGGATTCTTGTCGACAGCGACGGCACGGGGCGAGCGCCTGCAAGAAGTGCTATTTATGGCGCCCGAAGAAGACTATTCCAGCCACCTGCTGGAGGTGATGTTCTCCCAAAAGCATCCGGTGGAAGCAAACCGGGGTGCATACTACCCGCAGACAGACCTTTGCTGGAATTGCGTTAATCTATGCACTTTTCGTTTTTGCGAAACGGTCGCCTGGTTTGTATTCTATTATCTGCTTTATCGTCAGCGTGCCTTTAATCCTGATCACGGCTTTGATCTCGCCGATGCTTGGGGTGGACAGCAGCGAGGGTCCGGTTCCAGCTACCTGGCTCAGCCTCCTACCCATTTATCCAGCCTACTGGGTTTCCATCAAACTGGCCCTCTTGCCTGCGGGCAAACGCAAAGCCTCCCACGCGTTCTGGATGCCGGCTACGCTCAACTTAATCACCATTTGTCCGGTCACCAATAATCTTTGGACCGGCGCTCTACAGACTGTTTGCACCGATTTTCTTGCCATTCCAGAGGATTGCCGAGTTTTGCTACATCGTCTTTCCATTCTTGTGCGCCATCATGCTGTCCTATATTTGCTATCTCCCTGACCGTGCCTGACGTACCGGAATGGGGCGCGGACATGTTTGCCGATCAGTCGACAGCGCCACCGGCGCACGCGATGCAGGCACGGCTGGCTCGATTGCCGCCGACGGCGATGCGGTCGAGGGCGGCACGGTGGATACCAGCTCCGGGACCTGGTTGCGCGGGCGCAGTTTTCTGGACAAACACACAGTCAAGGACGAACTTAGCCTGGTTTCGAGAGAAGACTATTGCTACCGCCCTGATCGCCCGGACTGCTCTTATAGTCGTAGCCGCCCGAGTATGAATAAGTGGGCCCCTGCGGCACTTGCGGCTTGGGCTGTGCCCTCACCACCGGCTTGGGATTACGCGCCTGGATGGCTGCCGACCGGACGTTGTTTTTCACCCTGTCCTCGCCCGGCATCCCACAGTAGCGACTGGTTCTAACCTGCGGCAGCCCGTTGTTGATCATCGACTGCACCGGCATTCCAGCCGCTGCTTGTTGCTGCTGCATCATCACCTGTTGCTGGGGTTGCGGTTGCCCGTATGTCTGCCCCAGATTGGCTCTGCCGGCTCCGGCACCCTGGCGAGCGCCCGCCTGCATCTGCTGGAGCTTCATGCGTTGCTGCATTTTCTGCTGCTCCTGCATGGCAGCGCTGCGGCTCGACGATCCGGACATGTATGAGTTCTGAACGGCAGGCAGGTTGCCGTTTTGCGCCAATGCAATCGCGGGAGACAGGAGTAAAACCGCCACAGCAGTGCAAATAGATAGCTTCATGATGATTTTGCTTAGTAAGGGGACGACAGAGGAAACCACTGACATCATCAGTATAAGCGCAGTTTTGGCGATTTGACCAGTATTTTCCCTGGAAATCTCCGCAGTGACGACCTGGTGCAGCTTGAGCCCTGGTCGAAGCGCAGAAATGTGATACCGCCGGCGATACCGATACCGAATCGCGGCAGTCAGATAAATTGTGGGCTTTAAGTGTCCAAATTTGGAAAACCCCGTATATAGGCAGACACTCGTTCGATATAAATGTGCGGTTAGGGCGGTCGATGTTTTGCGGGGGCAAACTAGATGGCATTGCTTGAATTTATCAAAGCTGAAATTACCAAGTCCGAAGTTATAGATCGCGATGAGATGATCGCTTTCGAGAATGATGAAACCATGAAACGACTCTGGCGCAAATCAGCACAAGTCATAGTCGATGACTTCCATGCGATGGAAGAGTTCGCCATTCCGAAGAATTGAGTTTTGAATTGAACAGCTGCGTTACTTGATTCCAACCAGCGCGATTGGAACTAATGTAGAGTTGCGCCGTCATGTTCTCCCACATAGTTTGAGAGAACATCGGGATGAACATCAGTCGACCCCTTATGGGTTGGACGTGCGCTATGCTGCTGTCCAATTTTTTCCTCGCACCTTGCTTCGCTGGTAACTTGACGATGTACTTCGGTACGCTGAAGGCGCAGTCGCCGAGCCCGGCGACGGAACGCACCTTGAGCGCGGTAGTCGGCAACAACGCCACGCAACTCTCCGCCGAGGAACTGAATCAACTTGGTGGACGCGACGTCGTTTTGATCATCGACAAATCGCGTTCGATGACCAAGACCGATTGCACAAGTGCAGCGTCCGGCAATCGGATCAGCCGCTGGCAGTGGTGCCGTGAACAAGCTCAGGACATCGCCGTGCAGACGCGCGATGTCCTGCCGTCGGGCATCAAAGTGGTGCTCTATTCAGATAACATCGACGTCAACGACAACGTTCGCGCCGATGCCGTCGCGCCCATCTTTGAGAAAGCGCAGTGCGACGGCGGAACTGACACGGCAGCCGCTCTGCGCAGCCAACTGGCAGCCTATTTTGCCAATCGCCAACAAGATGCTCATGCCAAGCCGCTGCTGATCGCCATCGTCACCGACGGCTGCCCGGACAGCCCCATTCATTTGCGGGAGGCTATTGTTGAAGCGACTCAGCACATGAATGACGCGCAGGAAGTAGCAATCACATTTTTGCAAATCGGCAATGATACCAACGGCTCGCGGTTTCTCGGCGAACTGAATCATCGACTGATGGCGCAGCATGCCCGCTATGACATAGTCGACGTCAAGCCTTTCACGCAAGTGACATCAACCGGGTTAGCCCGCGCACTGGCGCAGACGGTCAGCCGCGTGCAGTCGATGTAGGCAGCCTCTGCAGCTCTACAGCCTAGAGCCCGCCGAGCAAGATGTACTTGAGTTCCAAATATTCATCGATACCGTACTTGGAACCTTCGCGTCCCAGACCGGATTCCTTCATGCCACCAAAGGGCGCCGACTCGGTGGAGATTATTCCTTCGTTGACGCCGACAATGCCGTAATCGAGCGCTTCGCTCACGCGCATGGCGCGCCCGAGATCGCGTGTGTACAGATAAGAAGCCAATCCGAATTCCGTATCGTTGGCCATCTTGATCGCTTCCGCTTCGTCGCGAAAGCGGAACAACGGCGCCACCGGACCGAAGGTTTCTTCCCTGGCTATAACCATGGACTCAGTCACTCCACTGAGGACTGTGGGCTCGAAAAATGTGCCGCCGCGCCCATGCCGCTTGCCGCCGCAGACGACAGTCGCACCTTTGTTGACGGCATCAGCTATGTGCTCCTCAACTTTGAGCACCGCCTGCTCGTTGATCAGCGGTCCCTGATTGGTACCAGATTCGGTGCCGTCACCGACCTGCAGTTTGGCGACCGCTTCGGCAAGGCGCACCGAGAACTGCTCATAAATACTGTCTTGCACATAGATGCGATTAACGCAAACGCAAGTTTGCCCGCTGTTGCGAAACTTGCAGGTGACCGCACCTTTCACTGCCGCATCCAGATCGGCATCGGCGAAAACAAGAAACGGTGCGTTGCCGCCCAGCTCTAGAGAAAGTTTCTTGACAGTGTCAGCTGATTGCCGCATAAGCAGCTTGCCCACAGCTGTCGATCCGGTAAACGAAAGCTTGCGCACCAGTGGATTGGTAGCCAATTCTGTACCGACGGGAGCTGGATCTTCGGTAGTCACGACATTGAACACGCCGGGCGGTACACCGGCCTCCTCGGCCAGCACCGCCAGTGCCACCGCCGACATCGGTGTATCTTCGGCCGGCTTGAGCACCATCGTGCAACCGGCAGCCAGAGCCGGTCCCACTTTGCGTGTGATCATGGCGCTAGGAAAATTCCAGGGGGTGATAGCGGCGCAGACCCCGACGGGTTGTTTCGTGACGAGAATTTTCTGGCGCGCGCTACCGGCAGGAACCACATCACCGTAGACGCGCTTGCCTTCTTCCGCGAACCACTCGAGGAACGCCGCTCCGTAAGCCACTTCCCCGCGTGCCTCTGCAAGCGGTTTTCCCTGCTCGATGGTCAGTATCATCGCCAGGTCATCCTGATTTTCCATAATCAAATTGAACCAGCGGCGCAACACGGCCGCTCTGTCTTTGGCACTGCGCTCGCGCCACGCGGGAAACGCCCGGGCGGCCGCTTCAATGGCGCGGCGCGTTTCGGCCTCGCCAAGACTGGGCATGGTCGCTATTTGAGAATTGTCGACCGGGTTGGTGACTGCATAGCTCGCCGCCACGGCGCTACCTGCACCGCCGACTTCGATCCACTCGCCATCTATGTAAGCGGCTTCACGAAACAAGTCGCCGCGCTTCAAGCGTTTCATCACACCGGACGCGGCCGAACCGGCCGGCGCTGCTTTCTGATTTACCATTGCTTATCCCATTTTTCTGACGCTTCAATTGTAAGCCACGCTAGTCAGCGCACAGCGCATTTAGTGCGGCGATTCCGATCACACGCAACTCCTCCGGAGCAGCACCAGTGCGAGCGCGAATGGCGATGCCGTGCAACACCGAAGTGAGCACCCGCGCCGCATCTTCCGGTTCGAGCCCGCGCCTGAGCTGCGCCTTGTGTTGAGTAAAGAGCTTTGTGAAACCGAAATCGGCGCCGTGTAGCAGAGTGGCCAGCTTCTCTTTGATGGCCGGTGACTCGACGCTCTCCTGGCTGAGCATGCAGGCGATGAAACATCCGGGTCTGTCGCCGCATGTCATCACTTCGGTCAATTCCATGAAGAACGCCATCAGACCGGACTTCAAGTCTGGCGATTCGAGCAATCTTTTGAATGGCGGAAACAGAACGGTCTCGCGATAGTGATCGACCGCTTGCAGAAACAGCCGCTCTTTGTCGCCGAACGCCCCGTAGAGACTGGGGCGCGTTATCTCCATGGCTTCCGTGAGGTCGTCCAGCGAAACGCCACGGTAGCCATTGCGCCAGAAGAGCACCATCGCCCTGTCCAGCGCTTGCGTCTGGTCAAACTCGCGCGGGCGCCCTCTTTTCACAATTTCATACCGAATGGTACAGAATTCATTTGCATTACTCCTGGGGCAATTATATACTGGTTGGTATAAATTTCAAAGTGGCAAAGGACGAGCTTTTCGAGCGTTTCGCAGCGCTTGGATAGTTTCTCCCCTGGAGGATTTCATGCCAATTACTCAAACAGTCGAAGCCGAAGTCCGCACCGGCAAGAATTTTTCCGCAGTCAACCTCGGGCCGATGAACGAGCTCGATCAGTATCGACTGCACGTGCCTGCGCTCAATCGCGATGTGCGCGGCAAGCTATTTATAAAAGACGTGCTGGCCTTTACCGGCATGCAGGTCTCGTTCAACAAACTGCCGGTCGGCGCCGGCGTGCCGTTTTATCACCAACACAAGGAAAACGAAGAGGCGTACATCTTCATGGGTGGCGAAGGGCAAATGCAGATTGACGGCGAAGTTTTTCCGGTCCAAGAAGGCACCATCGTGCGCGTCAATACGGACGGCAGCCGCTCGCTGCGCAACACATCGGGCAACGAACCGCTCTACTTCTTGTGTATTCAAGCCCGGCAGAATTCGCTAAATATCGACACGTTCGAAGATGGCATCAGATCCGAGCAACCTGTCGTCTGGCCTGAATAGCGACGGCCCGCCGCGCAGCCAAGAAGCACGGCACATCCATCCTGAGCGAGTGGGCGAGCGAGCAAGATGTCGCTCGCTCGTTTTTTGGATTGCTTATTAAAGCCAACCGGCGACACCACAATAGCGCACCTGTCTACTAAGATAGAGTCAGACGCATAACTTTCCTCTCCGACGAGAATCGACGAATTGCTCGACAAGCTCTATGGCTTAGTGCGGAAGACGATGGACATGATCAACGGCGAGTGCCCGCTACATCATGTGGCGCTCGTGCGGGGACCCGTTCCGATTCAGTATGGGCTCAGGTATCTGAGCAATGAATATCGCGCCGCACGAAACAAACTATTCCCGAAGGCAGTCTCCTTCATGAACGGAGGATGCCGTGTTTCGAAAGACTCGCCACGCACCATGTACGTCCACTATTGCGAGCAGTGTCGGGCAGCGGAAAAAGAATGGAACGAAGCAAATCCGGAGGACCCGCTGAGAGCGATCAAAGAGACATTCAATATCCCCACCGACCCGAGTCAGAGGCTGACGGGACTGGATCTGGAGTGGGCGCTTCACAAAATGGACCGCGGGCATCTTCATCCGGAGACACCGAACCCGGACGCGCCGAATCAGGACGAACCGGACAGTCCGAACCCGGACGCGCCCTCAGGGAGAGACAACTGATGGGTGGTGCACAAAAGCAATGTTTCTTACACAACTGCCCACTCAAGATCGAGGAGGTGCCGGTTGTTTACGGGTTGGTATCAGTTCCGAAAGCGTATCGCAACGCGAAGATAACGCTGTTTCCTCTGGCAAATTCGTACCATGATGGTGGTAGCGTCGTCTCCAATCAGTCGCCGGAAGTGCGCAAAACCGAATACTGCGATCAGTGCCGCGACGCCGAGAAAAAATGGAAAGACGAGCATCCGCTCGGACAGCTTCGCGGACTCCCTATTTAGTGCGAGCAGCAGTTTCCTCCCCGCTTGCCGGCACCGCGGTTTCCTCCCCCGTGCTCCACACTTTCTCCACATAATGGACACGGCGAATTCACAACCGCGCCTTACACTCCTTCGTGTCGAGCTACCGCAGTGACGAAATCGGCTCTGACTCAGGATTGCAGCACAATGCTGGAGGAAACAGCATGGTTCCGACGCGCGCATCATTCGTTGACTGGGACATCTCGTGTGACGACCTGTACGATGAGGACGGCTTCTACAAACAATTCATTGCCGACATCAACGCGGCACGATTCTCAGTCGTTGTTTTCAGCGGCTGGGCGAAGTTGAATCGGCTCAGATACCTCAAAGATACGTTGTTGCAGTTGCCCAGTCGCGGGATTCGCGTGTGCGTCTTCGTGCAGATGCCACGCAATTGGAAGGGCGACGGCGACGCCATCGAGGCGGCAAGCAATCGCGATTTGGAGTCGGTGATCGAACTGCTTGAGCAGCACGGCATTCACGTCAACCTGGTTAGGAAGATTCACAAGAAAATCGGTGTCATCGATGGCTGCATCCTTTGGCTCGGCAGCCTGAACATCTTGAGTCATTACGACACGGAGGAATTGATGCTGCGAAAAGTCGATCCCGTTGCTGCGTTGGCGGTTATCAAACGCAAAGTGACTCGCAAGTGCGTCTCATGCCACGAGGCACGCAAACCGATTGCATCAAGCGTCAGCCTTTCGGATTTCCTCGAGGACGTCGGGAAAAACCTCTCGGATTTGAGAGAGAAGGCCGGCTACAGCAGAACAGAGCTCTCCGAAGCGACTGGTGTGTCTCGCTGGAGAGTCGCCCGGATTGAAAAGAACGAAGCCGAACCCACCGCGCGCGAGATATACGCGCTTCTAACAGCACTTGGGCGCGAGGTCGGAATACAAGC
>JAXLXI010000038.1:0-5584 GCA_046328035.1 Candidatus Obscuribacterales bacterium
TTTGCCCTCATATCGCGACCTTTCGGAGCGCCTCGGGGTTTCACGAGCGACACTCTGGAAAGCGTTCGAAGATCTACAGCATCAAGGTTATGTGCAAAACATTCATGGAAAAGGCACGTTCGTGGCCGATGCACTGCCCGGCGACAGCAGTAATATGCCGGAGTTGTCCGTTCGGGTCACGCCGGACTCTGCACGCAAAAGCGTCAGGCTCTCTGGCTACGCCGAGCGCCTCTTAGAGCACGCGGTACGTCCAGCCGAAGTGGGACAGTGGATCGACGGCGGTCCGACGCTGCATATGACACCACTGAGCTTGTGGCGCCAGCTGCTGCAAAAACATTGCCGCATGCGAGATCTATCAGTTTTAGAATACACGCGTGAAAGTTTCGGGTATCCGCCTTTGCGCGAAGCCTATGCCGCTTATCTCAGGCGAGCCCGAGCCGTAAATGCCACAGCCGATCGGGTGGCTGTATTTTCTGCCCGCGAATTGCGCATCGACTTGATCTGCCGCCTGCTTTTGGAGCCCGGTGATGCGGTGGCAGTAGAGAACCCCTGTTACCCACCGGTGCGCCAGTGCCTCCTGGTCAGAGGCGCACAACTCGTGCCGGTGCCGGTGGACGACCAGGGCATGGATGTCGACTTCCTGGTCAAGTGCACGCAGAAAATCAAGCTCGTGCATGTCACACCATCGCACCACGAACCTACGGGCGCTGTGCTTTCTCTCGAGCGGCGACGCAAGCTGCTGAAATGGGCTGAGCATACGGGCGCTTTTATAATCGAAGACGACTATGACAGTGAATTCCGGTATGGCACCACCCCCTTGCCGTCGCTGCAAGGAATGGACACCACCGACTCAGTCATCTTTCGCAGTTGCTTCTGGAAGCTTTTGTCACCAGTTCTAAAACTTGGCTTTCTGGTGATACCGGAACGGTTGAAAAACGTGGTGGCACTGGCCAAAACGATGGTGGAAAGAGATCTCCCCCTCACGGATCAGCTGGCGCTGACGGACTTTATAAATGAGGGACATCTGGAGCGACACATCCGCTGGTTGAGAAAAAAGTACGGGCAACGCCGCGAAGCTCTGGTCACAGCACTGCACGACTGTTTAGGCGACATGGTCAAAACGGCAGGCGAAAGTGCCGGCATGGACCTGCTGGTGCACTTGCAAACATCTTTGAGTGACCAGCAACTAGTTGCACTGGCCGCGCAGTCCGATTTGCCTCTCTTGAGCACACAACATTACTATTATCAGGACCGCGGCAAACCAGGCGAATTCACAATTCAGTTCAGCGATCTGACCGAGGATCAGCTGCGCGACGCTGTGCGAAAACTAACTCAGCTTCTAAAAAGCTAGAGGCTGTGGGACTTGCGTAACCCGAGACTCACCGGTCGGTGAGCGAGCGCAGCAGTCCGCGCGCAGCTAGCCTGCGATTTTCAGGAGTGATTGGAATACCGTTCAGAAGCAACGATTCCGCCGATGAACTGCTACCAAATCGAGTGCCGTTAATGGCAGCAGCTTGCTCGATCGGGCTAAGTCCGAGAGCGGCCGCGGCCCTCGCCGCAGCACGACTTTCCGCAGTGATCGGTAGTCCAGTTGAGATCAGTGCCTCGGTTGCATTGGCACCGAACAGGCTCGTTCCGGCATTCTCCAACCCGCCGCCAACGGCCGGCAACAATTTCCATGGCTTGAAATATGCCACAGCAGCTGTGGCAGCCATAGTGGTGATGGCCATGCCGGCAACCTCCAATTTGTTGTTTGATGCATACCCCCACGTATCGTAAATGGACTGCATAAAATCAGGTCCTGCAGATTGTTGCGGCGTGACGAGCTCAGTCGCCTCGGCAACTCGAGCGGCTGGTTCTAGGTTCAGTCCGCGCTCAGAGCTTCCCTTCTGGTCTTGATCAAAAATCATAGTATTTCTCCTGCCTGAATTGAAATCGGAAGCAGCTCAACTTACCTCTTAAGAAGTACCGTCGTCGCCGGTTGCCAGAAGATTATCCATTCGACAATGAAACGCCTGTGAAACGACCAGCGTAGAAACCGCGACCCGCGCATAGAATAGGTACGCACCATCGACGGTGCGGTGTGCAAATCTTCCGCTGGCGCCCCTGCCCGATCTAGGTAGGATCAACTGCGTAACGGCGTGCGCATCAGATTGAACTTCTACGGAAGTGGCCGGGTTGAGCCATTCCAACTGGCCACTCGATTATTTGTAAATGTGGCCAATTCAGCGGCCTCTTTGCATCATAAAATTCACCCATACTGATTACAGCTGGAGTGAACATGGACCAACACGAATTCTGGAGAGGGATAGTTCGGGCGGGCGCCAGGTCGTTCGCCCGCGGGCAATTCAAACTTGCCCACGGCTACTTCTCGGCTGCAGCGATTGACGCCAAAAAGAGAAATCACAAAGTGCATCTTGCTCTCAGTCTGCATAACGTAGCGCTGGTTTACGCGCGACTCGGACGCAAAATGAAAGCAATCGCCTGCCTGGAGATTTCCATTGATGCCCTCCGGCAAGCATCTCCTTCCGGCAGCCGCCTGGAGCCGCAGCTTCTCGACCGTCTGGCGCAGTTGGTGCTCACCGAGGACGATCCGGCGCATGCCACGACCAACGAAGAGAGACAAAGTGCCATCGAGCTATTGGAAGTGGCCCACCAGGTTGACTGCAATATTGGTGGTGCCTATCAGCAGCACGTGCCTAAACGATTGAAGCACCTCGCTCAGCTGTACTACGAAGTCGGCGACTACGAGCAAGCTTACTGGCGGTACCGTGAAGCCTGCGACACAGAGTTGCTGCGCCATGATCGCGAAGTGTTGCTGTCCCGGAAGAGGGCGCTGACAGCCGGCCAAGATCGTCTCGACGAGCTGAGCGCGCCGGTGATGCAACTGGACTTCGCTCCGGCATCGGAAATTTTCTCCGTCACGACGCTGTAGAAGGAACTTCAATATGCAATTCCCCCTGGATGTCGAGTTTACCGCCAAAACAGAACGCTATAAGGATCTGACAGTAGCTGCTCGCAAAGCTATCATTGAAAGCAATTTGCGCGGCGGGCAACGCATGCCGTCAGCGAAAGAGCTCGCCAACCAGATGGGCGTCAGCCGCACCACTATGGTCAAGGTCTATCAGCAACTGGTGGCGGAAGGCTATTTAGAGACCAAAGTCGGCTCCGGAACGTTCGTTAAAGAGCACTTGCATGCCTGTACCCCGACAGATTCATCCGACGACGTTACATCGGATACGGATGTACCTGTCAACTTCACGCCTCCGGCCGACATCCTGCCCGGACGACAGTGGCAACAGCATCTGACCCGCTACATTCGTAGCGGTGGCGTCACAGGTGGTGCCGGAATTCTGGGCTACCGTCCTCTGCGACAGCGCGTGGCAGAATTTCTGCGCATAACCAAAGGCGTAAAGTGCAGCGCCGACCAGGTAGTAATTCTTTCCGGTGCTCAGTCCGCCCTATCATTTGTGGCTTCCCTGTTAGTTCGCAGTGGAGACCTGGTGGTCACAGAAGATCCTGGCGATGCCGCTATCAGCAGTCGCTACCGTATGTCGGGAGCGAGAATACAGAGTGTACCGGTGGACGCAGCCGGGTTGAAAGTGGAAGAGCTGGATCAAATTACAGAGCCATGCCGGCTGATTCACGTATCTCCGGCGCATCACTTTCCCAGCGGCGCTACCATGCCGATTGAGAAACGGAAAGCGCTACTTGCCTGGGCGGAGCGGCAAAATGCCTTCATCGTAGAAGATGCGCGCGACAGCGACTACTTTTATGGTCGCGGCGGCCCACGATCGATTCAGGGGCTGAGCAATGACGAGCGCGTCATATTGTTCTACGACTTCCAGATAGTGCTGCATCCATTGGCAAACCTGGCTGTCTTAGTCCTGCCGTCATCTTTGATTGAGCAAGCAAAACAAACCATGCTGCTTTGCGGCTCCAGCCTGCCGACCATAGAGCAGTTTGCCCTGACCGATTTTATAGCGTCCGGTGACCTGCAACGGCACATTCACCGCAGTCGGTCAATCTACCAGAACCGGCGGCAGCATCTGATCTTCAACCTCTCGCAGCACTTTTTGCGCGAAGTCACCATTCCCAGCCATAGTGCGGGGCTGCATCAGGTGGTCCGTTTTCACGTGCCTCTGCAGGAAGCCGACATTCTAACCTGCGCGGTCATGTCTGGACTGCCCATGGTGCCCACACGTGCCTACTACCAAGGGGTCCCGCCTCACGGACTGGAGTTCTTGCTCCCCTTCTGCATGCTGGAGGAAAAAAGCACGGCAGTTAAGATTGCCGCCTTCAAGGCGCTGGTCGAACAACAGATCAGCCAGCAATTCGCGCCGGTGGATCTGCCACCGTTTCCGGTGGCGTTCACCAGCTCCCTGGCAATGGCCTGAAGTTTTCGCCGTCCGGCCGTTTCACGACGATTTCAAGTCGACTGCGCTCAAATATCGGCAGCGAACCGGAGGCACACATGAGCGAGTCAAGTTTAAATAACCCCGCCGAGAGCAATCGATGCATCAAGAACTACGCGCGGGACGACGAATCGACCCTTCTCGATGGTCTCTTCGGCAGACATCATTATGTGTACAGGTCGGATCTGATCGGCGATAACTCGGCCAATGCCACAGACATCCACGTCAAAACCGACGTCTTAACCAATTCAGTAATTTCATCGGGATCCGCTGAGACTGCCTTTACCGTAAACGGCTCAAACTACGCCGTGCACGATGACCTGGGTGGTAGAGCTATAACCAGAGGCACTGGCAAAGATTCCCAGCCGGTTGCCCCCGACTCGGAAGAGTATCTGGAGGTAAGCAACATCTACCAGACCATTCATGAGGATTTCGATCTGGCGGAAAAGTGCCGCAAGTAACAATCCTTAGTAAGATTGCGGGCCGATGCGCAACGCTGGACGATGACGTCCGACGCTGCCGCCCGGCCCGCGACGTTTCTCCCGTTCTAAACTCTGCCGCCGACAAATATTCGATAAAGGTGCGAAATCAATCTGCAAAACATTTCGATCACCGAGTCAGCAAATTCGCCGACCACTACCAGGTCAAAACCTTCATCTCGGTCGCCGCTTGGCGCATGAATTGAAAGTGGAAGCATCTCAACATACCTCTCGATAAAAGTGCCATCGCTACTGGTTGCAAAGAGGTTAGCCGTGCGCCAGTGAAACGCCTGTGAAACCATTTGCGTAGAAACACGATGCCACCGCCATTTCACGATGTCAGTCAGCACCATCAATAGATTCAGGTTTGGCACCGCAAATGGTGCCAGACCTATTGACGGTGCCATAGCATTTCACACGTCTTTTAGAGAGGAGAGAGTATCTTGAGAGAACTGGCAATTGAAAGCGGAGGCTGTTATGACCGTACAGTTTGTGCATCCGGAGAACCTGGGCGAGTCCATACACTTATTAGTGCAGCAAGCCGAAACTGGGGTTCCCGGCATCTTAGATCCGAGATTGACACTGGCCGCGGCTGAGATTTTGAGCCATCAGGATGCTCAGGAAAACAGAGCGATCAGTGACGGCGTTTCAGCCCAGGGGTATCCCGATCAATCGGCGGTTGTATTTATG
>JAXLXI010000039.1:0-143061 GCA_046328035.1 Candidatus Obscuribacterales bacterium
GACCTCGATAAAGCACTCAACAAACTGAATGCATCCTTGGATACGCTTTTACGAATGGGAGTAAAATAATGCCGACCGAATCAAAAGCAACCGTAGCTGCGGTAAGAGATTATCCATCATTGGATGAATTGATGCGCCACGAACAACGGCATCGAGACTGGGATATATCTTTCATCGAAAGAGGCACATGGCTCGTGGTTGTTGCACCTCACGCAAAAACTATAGAACCTTTCACAGAATTGATCGCAAAGGAAGTTGCCGGAGAGGATCACAGTTTGTTCGTTTTTGAAGGTCTCCGTAGAAAAACTGAGACCCGGAGCTGGCTGCATGTTAGTTCAGAAAGTTTTGCGCACCCTGATTTAGAGCGGCTCCAAGGGAGCTGTAAGGTTACACTGTCGATCCATGGTGCAGCGAACAACAATGACATTCCCGAGCGAGTAACGCACATGGGCGGAAAGAATCATATTCTGCGCGATTCGATTTGGGATAGCCTTAATGCACACGGCTTTTCGGTTGTGTTGGGAAGTGGCAGATTGGCCGGGCTGAGCGACAAAAACTTCGTGAATCGGACAGAACATCAGGGAGTGCAGCTGGAACTATCGCGTGGAGAGCGCGAGAGCCTTGCTGACAATCCAGTGCGTTTGCAGCGATATGTGGACGCAGTTCGTTGGGCGGTCAATCGCTATGACGTTTCTACATACCGAGAAAGTGCAGAAGGCCAGTAAGGGCGAAGCTCAATCTAGCAAGCCACCCCACGAAGGAGAGAAAAGATCCGAAATATCCCTACGACGTATAACTTCGCGACTGAGGGGCTGTCTCCCAGTGAGAATCGCGCGCGAGCCATCGGATTGGATATCTTGAACTGGCAAAGATTTCGGTATGCAATTAATAGTGGCACCAATACTGCAACGATGAATTGGTCGGGACCAAGGCGTGCAGAGGTCGAAGAATCATTTTTGGAAGTGGGGAAATCCCACCATGAAGTAATTTGTTCACTTCTATACATGCAGCTTTGTTTGAATGATGCAGTAGAAACTAATCGTGCCCAGTTCAAGCAGAACGTAAAGCAATTCTACTTTCATGCAGGGTGTCTGCTGGATAACCTGGCACGCTTGATCTACATTCTTTGCGAACCTAATAGCGATGCTGCCAATCGGACGTACAGAGTATGGCCTCCAACTAGAAACGGTAGAGCACTCACACCAACCACAGTAACAGTACGTCAAAGACGTTATATCGATTGGGGGAGTCTTCGAGGTCGTTGGCTTACTAGTATCAACCTCGCCACAAAAGGATCAAATTCGTACAACCATGAAGTAACTCCGGCATCAGAACAACACTTTGCGATTCCCGCACTACCGGCGCCACCAGCCGCTCGTAGTCGTTTACGGATAGTGCGATATTATGCCTACTCTACTCGGGCAATTGCTGTATCCTATGTTTCCACTGGTTGAACGGTGGGTCTGTCATGCCTGCTGGTACGACTGGATCTTCGATGCCGCCCAAAGCTGCGCAAAGGGGTGGATCACAGATCTGCCAGGCCGGCATGACAGTCAATTTGCGTTTTTCGATAGCCAAATCGTAAGCAAATCGCGGCTGCGATTGTCCCGGTAACATGAGACCCGGCAGTAGATGGTAGCGTCCGGTTTGAGCAACCGACGCCAGGAATTGATCTAACTGTTCTTTATCAATCTGCGTGATATCGCGCATTCTACATATATTTGCAAGCATGCGCTTCCCTGAAATCCGCCGAGAGAACTGTTGATCATCGGTGCCAATGGCGATACGAAAATCGGAAGGAGAATGACGGTTAATTTGACCTGCACCATTTTGTTGTACCACGTCAAGCGGACACTGCTTGCATGAACGAGTTTGCAAATTCAGTTGGTGTGAGATTTCCTAATGCACTGTGTGGTCTTGCTGTGTTGAAGTCGACACGCCACTCTTCGATGACGTGCCTCGCTTCCTGAATGTCGACGAACCAGTGTTCGTTGAGGCATTCGTCGCGGAATTTTCCGTTGAACGATTCACAAAAAGCATTTTCCATGGGTTTGCCCGGTGAGATAAAGTCTAGGAAAACGTTGTTCCTGGTCGACCAGCTGAGGACGGACTTGGAGGTGAACTCCGGACCGTTGTCCAATACGATCCGTTCCGGCTTGCCGTAGCACCAGACGAGTCGATCCAAGACGCGCGCCACTCGATGGCCGGTGAGACTGAAGTCGATCTCGATCGCGAGGCATTCTCGCGTGCAGTTATCTACGACGTTCAGGGTGCGATAACGCCGGCCGGTCGCCAGGCTGTCACTAACGAAATCCATTGACCATCGCTCGTGCGGCCGCGCAGCCGGGGCGAGCGGCTTGCGGAACAGTCTGACTTTCTTGCGGGAGCGTTTTCGCACCTGCAGGTTTTCCTCGCAGTAGATGCGGTAGACGCGCTTATGGTTGACGTGCTTCCCGTCTTGCTGAACCAACCACGTGATCCGCCGATATCCAAACCGCCGGCGCGCTGCTGCCAGATCGATAATCTGTGCGCGCAGTTCCGGATCGTCAGTTCGCCTGCTCTCGTATCGTTGCGTAGAGCGCGCGATGCCTACTTCTTCGGTTGCTTTTCGTTCACTGACTCCCACCTCAACAAACGCCGCGACGAGTTCGCGACGCTGCGAGGTGGTTACCACTTTTTTGAAAGTGCATTCTTGTAGCCGTCGATGAGCAATGCTTGCTCGCCGACAAGACGCTTCAATTGTGCATTCTCATCTTCAAGGGACTTGAGGCGTTTCACGTCGCTGACGGTCATGCCACCATACTTGGCGCGCCAGTGGTAGAAGGTGCCATCCGAGATCGCATTCTTGCGGCAAACGTCTTTCACGCTGACGCCTGATTCGGCTTCCTTGAGGACTGCGACAATCTGTTCTTCGGTGAAGCGGCTTTTCTTCATGTGGACCTGCCTTTCTGCTGGTGAGTGTACTGCTTTGGATGTCAGCAGTCCAGCTTGCTTGGTTCAACTTTTGGGGGTCAGGTCAATACCCCAATAGCCTCATTGTGATCGACATCACCAACCTGTTTTTTCCATCCTTTGAAGATTTTCACGGCTTCTGTGCATATTCGCACCGAATTTGGCCGGGGTTTCGCAACGAATCTGGCCACCGATTCGCATGAATTTGGCCGGCATTTCGCATTTAATCTGGCCGGGCATTCGCATGAATCTGGCCGCTTTGAATCAATGCAGCGCATAGCGATCGTATAGCCAGCAGTCAGTCTCAGTGGACGAACTCAAAGAAGACTTCGATTCTTCTTGTCGCGACCGGCGAACAGGAGAATTGAAATGCCCAGACCGAGGACGTCCATGCACGAGATCAGAGAAATTCTTCGGCTCGCCATTCAGTTGCAGCTGAGCGCGAACGAGATTAGCCGCGCAACGGGGGTGTCGCGCGGCAAAGTGCAGGACGTCGTTCGTAGGGCTCGCGCAGCCAATGTCGAATGGCCCGTATTGGATGACGACACGGTGCTTGCGGACAGGCTCTATCCGCGCGCTGCAAATCCGAAGCAAGAACCGCCTGTGCCCAGCTGGGAAAAGATAGATGCTCAACTGCGGAGAAAGGGCGTGACGCTGCAGCTTCTCTGGCAAGAGTACATTCGCGAACATGCGGATGGCTACAGCTATTCGCAATTTTGTCGTCGCTTTCGTCGCTGGGCATCGCAGCGCGATTTGGTAATGCGCCAGGAGCATCGCGCCGGCGAAAAGATGTTCGTAGATTTCGCTGGACTAAAGTTTCCACTGACGTGCCGGTTTACCGGTGAAGTCGTTGACGTACCTGTCTTCGTCGCAGTGCTCGGCGCAAGCAACTATTGTTACGCCCAGGCTTGCGCGTCTGAACAATTACGTGACTGGCTTACCGTGCACATTCGCACGCTGCGATTCTTCGGCGGGGTCCCTCAATACGTCGTGCCAGACAATTTAAAAAGCGCGGTCACAAAGGCGCGGCGATTCGATCCGCTCTTGAACAGAAGTTACCAGCGTCTGGCAGAACATTACGGGTTTGGCATTCTACCGGCGAGACCAATGAGACCGAAGGACAAGGCCAAAGTTGAGAAGGGCGTTCAAGTGGTGGAGCAATGGATACTGGCTCCCATGCGCGACATGACCTTCTTTACTCTCGACGACTTGAACCAAGAAATTTTGCGGCGAGTCGAGGAGTTGAACAATGAGCCGTTTCAGAAGCTCTCTGGTTGTCGTCGCACGTGGTTTGAGAACGTTGACGCTCCAGAACTGAAACCATTACCAAAGGCAGATTTCACGCTTGAGGAATGGGACCTATCGGTAAAGATCCCGAAGGATTATCACATTTCCGTGGATGGACATTTCTACTCGGTGCCGTACCGCCTTGTCGGCGAGATCGTCGACATCAGATTGACCGACACGACAATCGAAGCGTTTTACAGAAACGGCCGTGTTGCCAGTCACATGCGGAACTGGGCAGAAGGGCAGAAAACTACTTCGGAAGAACACATGCCGGCCGCGCACGCGGCGTATCAAGGAATGTCGCCCGAGAAGTTTCTAGAATGGGCTACAGCTGTTGGGCCGTCAACAAAACTCGTGATCTCTGAAATCTTGCGGTCCAAGCCATATCCGCAGCTTTGTTTCGATCAATGCTGGGGAATTTTGCGTTCACTAACTGGGAAGTTCGGCAACGAAGCTGTGGAGACGGCGTGCGGTCACGCCCTGCTTCTGAGCAGCCCAGGCTATCGCGTTGTTAAAAGCATTTTGGAACGCGGCATCGAAAACTTGCCAAAGCAAATGCCGCTTGAGTTGACGCGGGTTTCACATCCAAACATCAGAGGTCCAAATCAGTTCCAGTAAGGAGGAAGCATGTTAAATCATCCCACCCTAGACAAACTGCTCGAACTCAATCTGCTCGGAATGGCAGAGGCCTTCAAGCAGCAAGCACAATTGCCGGAGGCCGCTAAGCTCTCTTTCGACGAACGCTTTGGGCTGCTCGTCGACGCTGAATACAGCGACAGAGACAATGCTGCGTACACCAAACGCCTGAAGGCAGCTAAGCTTAGACAAGCGGCCTGCATCGAAGATTTGGACTTCGAACCATCCCGCGGATTAGATCGAAAAATGATCGCTCAATTGTCCACTTGTACGTGGATCAGAGAAGGATTGAATGTTCTCATCACCGGTAAAACCGGCGTCGGCAAGAGTTACGTTGCCTGCGCGCTGGCCCAGAAAGCCTGCCGTATGGGTTTCAGCACTCTCTACTTGAGAGCGCCACGATTCTTCCAGGATCTGACAGTGGCTCGAATCAAAGGAACCTACTCCCGACACCTCAATACATTAGCAAAAACGGAACTCATCATATTGGACGACTTCGCTCTCGTTCCGATCACAGAAGAACAATGTCGCGATCTCCTGGAAGTTACTGACGACCGCTACGGCCGCAGCTCCCTCGTCATTGCGTCACAACTGCCAGTTAAATCTTGGTATCAAACATTCGCGAACGAAACGTTGGCAGATGCAATCCTTGACCGCGTGGTACATGAATCATACAGGTTAGATCTGGGTGGTGGCACTCAACGCGATCCGGAACACAACCAGAAAAGAAAAGGAAACAAGAACTAAACGAGTCCACTGAGATCAGTACTGCTTTGCAGGCGGCCAGATTAAATGCGAATGAGCGGCCAAATTCATACTATCAACCGGCCAGATTCAATGCGAACAGGTGGCCAGATTCATGCGAATATGCAGCTTCTGGATTTCTAAACATGAGGATGAGCTCGGGGATCTCGTCCTTCTTAGCCAGCATGAACGCCAGTCCGCACCACTCCATCCTATCCCATAATCTAAGATTGATTGGAGAGTCTATACTAAAGTCCGAGTGCTTTAGGCGTTCCAGCTCGAACTTTCCTTCAGGTATTCCAGTATCCAGTTCTTCTTCGAGTTCGTTTTCACACGACTCAAATGTGTACTCGGGATTCGGCCGCCATGGTTCCGAGCGTAAGACCGAGAAGTCCTCGCTAGCCTCACAGTCCTTTACCCAGTCCTCAATCTGGTATCGTACTGGTTTGAACAAATTCGTCAGAGAAACTGGAGACTGCGCCGCATATAAGGCACGGTCCATGGCCCTGTGCTCGGCAAATAATGGTTCGAGCAGAGATTCTGCTGACGGGATTTGTAACTCGGCGAGTATCCGAGCAATGAAATCAAGCAAGGCATCCTTGTACGAAGGATCTTGAGCCAGAGCAGAGGCTGACAGTTTTGTGTGAGTCACGGTTATGCGATTTTCGCCGCTATCATCCTCTTCGACTCTGTGTCCGAAAGGATGTTCTGCATATTCCGACGATTTGATTTCAACCGACAGCAGAGGTCGCGTCGGGAAACGGCCACTTAAAAGAAACGATATTGCTGTGGAGAAGAAAGCCTCGACTGAAGCCAATAAAGCTTCCGCCAGGATTATGCTCTCAGTATTGTTCTCCACATTGAATTCGAGGCTGCAGCCCAAAATGACGGTTCGGAGCTTGATAGTTTTGTCGCAATGCCATTCAGCATGGACTGGCAGCGAATCGGCTACGGGTTGCCTTGCCCAAAGTGAGAAGAATCGTTCAGGCTCAGTCGCAACGTCAGGATACTCACGCTGCAGCCGATCTTCGTGACCAAGGGCAAACAGTGCCACCATTGCCGAAATGGACAATCCGAGCCTGTCGAGCACACCAAACACTCGGCTGAGATGAGGTAGGTGTGAAAACTGTGTGCGTAAGATTAGTATGCCTAAAGCACCCTCCATGATCATTTGTTCTTCTTGCGAAAGCGGAGGAGTTCCTACCTTATGGGCAGCAGCGTTGATTAGTTCCCACCACGAAAAGACGGATAAGGGCAAGCCAAGCCGGAGGTCGACCCAAATAACTCGATCAATGAGTTTCAAGGTTAGTGGTGGCAATTGCCCATCTTTGAAAACTTCAACAATGGCTCGATCAATGGCATGTATGTAATTAGCACGGGCTGCCCATAGCAGACCCGCGCGCTCGTAGGCTTGCGCGGCGAAAACTACGGAAGCAATAAAATTCTTCTTCTGATCTTCCTGGATGAACAGAAATTGAGCCTTGGAAAATTGATCGATGGCCTGATAGTTCAAGCCCGCCTCAAGCTTTTGGAGCCCCCGTTTTAGCCGGATGGCTCCCTCACGGACTTGCTCACCGCGCCTCCTATCCAGTTTGATAACGGATTCGAGCAGCTCATCATAGGCGTCACTATCAGTAACGTATGCGCCCATCTCCTGGATTATTTGGAAGACCGAATCGAGCGGATACTCCAAATGGCCGTCAATCTGATCAAGCGTCTCCTTTAGGCGAGTGAAAACGTCATCGCGCGTCATACCAGAAGTGGTATCAAGTAAGTCGAGCATGATCAGTTGTGTGCGAGCCCATAACCCAGAAGAAGTCCTTTGCTCAGCAGCAAAGCGAGAAAGCGCATCCACTAGCCGTTTTGTGCGTCCCTGCCATTTCTGATCGTCGTAATCCTTTGGCTCGACATGCTTCCAAGATCGCCCGATTTGGTGCAGGCAGTAAAGCTTATCGAGATCCCAGATCCAGTCGGAAGACAGTGCCAAAGGCTCCGCCAGGTCATAGATTCTGTCCATTTCAAGGAAGTCGTTGAACCACCAGTAAATTGTCCAAGCGTGTTTATACAGTGCACGGAAGGCATCGCCAGAGCTGCCCTTCTCTCGGGCAATACGCTCGGCGCGATTAAATCGATCAACAATCTGCTGACGTGGAAGATCGAGGTCACGCGCCAGAATTGCAGAATCCAGACTGTATTCAACCAGCTTAGCGGGAGGGGTGCTTAGATCGTTGATTTGCCGCTCGAACTCATCGAACTCAAGCTTTCTCTGGGCATCTCTAGGACCGGTAACGGTTCTCAGCACTTCGGCTGGTATTTCCATATCCAGATGCGTCACCAGATCCCAATGCTTATTCTCGATAATTTTGGTCGCAATCCAGTTGCGGTCCATTATTATCACTTGCGCAGAAACTTCTTTTGAAAGTTCCTCTGCAAGATCGGAACGACTCTTGTCTTTGACCGTTTGGCTGGTGATGAAATAAATTCGAGAATAAGATCGCCCTGTAGCGGCAATTCCTCGTACATCATCCTTGCATTTGCTGCGCCAAGTTTTCTTCGCGCTAATTGCAATTGCCCACTTTTCTGTGGCAGAGGCATCACCTATGCACCAGCGGATTGCTATTTCTTTGGCGACAGGATAGGTTTCTGAGTCGACTTTACTGTCGCCGCCACCACTTGGTCCGGTCTGAGGAATTAGATTGGGGCAGATCTCCCGAGAAGCCAGTCTCGTACAGAATTGCTCGAACTGGTTCTCTTGTTTCTCCGCTGTGATATTGCCCAGATGAAAGAGCAGCAAGCTGCGGGGCACCGCAGATGATTCGGTAACTTGAATGGAGTCCGAAAACAGCTCGGGATGCCGTTGCTCCATAATTTCTCTTGGGGTAAGCTTCAATCCCGATGACATTCCTGATTTTTTCATGGCACACTGATGAATAACTTGCGATCTGAGCGAACCGACGGCTCGGGACTTATATTATCGCCGCTGTGTCTTTCGAATCGGTTCTGTTCGTATTCGTGTCAATGACTGTCTATCACGAATGAGACACAATGAGCTCAATTTATTGCCGGGAGAGTCGCAACCAAATTTGATCGGTTATTGATCGGAAAAATGCTGTTTGCCTCCCCCAAAAAGAAAACCGCCTTTCGGCGGAAACGTAGATGGTGGGCGAGGAGGGACTTGAACCCTCACGTATTGCTACACTAGATCCTAAGTCTAGTCCGTGCAACAGCAGAACCGCTTGGCAGCGTGGCGCGGTTGGCTGGGGCTCACAGCGGTAGATGTTGCAGCCTTCAGTGTCATTATCCTGGACTGGGGTTTGTGACAAACGTTCAACACGTTGTCGAATCGTATGACATCGCGTGCTGCAATGACGGCTCGCTTGCATCTTTCGCGATTTTTGCCCTGCCGATCTTGGGTAAAGTCTTTCGATTATGGGCGCTGAGGCTGCACTATGTCTGCAGTTCGAATTTGCCGAGAACGGCAAAGGCTCGCCGGCCGGTAATCGTGATAATTTTGGTATATGACGACGAACAGTCGCTACACGCCTGCCATCCTTACAGGGCTCGCCATCGGGCTGGTCGGACTATTCGTGGCGGGGGTATTTGGCTCGCCGACACTGGGTTTTGCGGAGCAGTACGAGTCAGCGTGGGAAATCCCAAATTGGGGGTCCACGAGCTTTCCTGCGACACCGCGGGCTATAGCGCTGGGCGACCAGGCGGTTCTGTTGCGGACGCTGCACATATTCTTGGACCAGGGGCTCGCGTTCCTGCTTGTCCCTCCGCTGTTTCTCTGCGCATTGCTTAAACTGAGCGACTTCGCAAAGCGGTTCATTTTAGCGCGGGCCGCGAATCGAACCATTTGGCTGGCAATCTCATTCACGCTGGGAACGATATTCGCCGCCATTGCTGGAACCGCCATCATGCCAGACGAGGCGCTCTCAATACACGATTTCGTCATCGCAGCCTGCCACCTAAGCGTCGGCACACTCTGGTTGCTTTGGAGATCTACGGAGTTTCACTGGGGAATTTTGATCTTCTTTCTGATCCAACTTGGCTTATGCGCACTGTGCAAAATCGAGCGAGTAGACCGGACGATTTCATGGTTTCATCACAGAATTCCGTACTCGTGGCTTGCCGTGACATGCCTGGTGACAGCCGTTGGATTGCCAGTCTACCTGTCCCATTCGGTGCGCGAACATGAGAACGACTGGGGGCTCATGCTTGCTACGTACCTGGCGCAAGTTGTAGTCCTCATAGTTGCTTCAGGCTGCGCAAGTTTCTTCCTGTGGTGCAAATGGACGGTCTCAAGACTGAGGAGAAGCGAACTCTGACAGACGAAGACGCTTTAAATATTGAACGAATAGCTCGTATCCGAGCCTTGTGCCGCAAGATCCGTGGGATCGATGGGGCAGCATCCATCGGTCTCTTAAACGAGATTCTAGAAATCTTTTCCGAGTTAAATACGGACTACGCATCCGCAGTTTCGACTGAATTGCACATCGCACTTCGCGATTCCGCAATGAGAACCCGCGAACATGAGGACTTGCCGGATCTAGTAAAACGCGCGTTCACGCTGGAATTGACTAAACGTGAAGAGAACGATTTTTACCCTGCTTCGTATTGGTCTGTATTGAACGAGATTTCAGATGATACCAGAGAATCCATTTCTGCCGACTTGATAATCATTTGCCATCAACATTCAAGCTCGCCGCGCGTTCTGTCGCGAATGACCCTTCTGCATAGTTGCGTACTTTCAAGCGTTGGAGACACCGGTGCCGCGATAAATCTGATGCAGCGAGTGCTCGATGATTCGCTAGAGTATGGCAATGCGATGCACGAAGCGATTTCTATGGCTGCTGCGGGGCGCCAGCAATCACTCTTGGACATGTGTTGGGACCACCTGCTCGAAACCCTGAGAACGCAGACCGAGTCTAACAAAATAAGAACGCTGACTCGACTCTCGGGCAGGATATACGAGCACTACTATCGACTCATCAGAGGCGAAGATAGCGTTCGGAAGTGGTTCGAATTGATTGCCATACTTCCAGCTGAATCATTCGACCAGCGTGATTTCGCGAGACACATCTTGGGTGCTCCCCGCAACGCGCGCAATCAAAATGCAGCGGAAGCCGCGGCAATTGCCAATCAGCTGATACCGCATGTAGAGTCACTGCCGATTGACTCGGACGTGCTTCTCATTCCCCTCCTTCGGATGGCATCCACTTTCAGAAGACAATCTGGAGATGAAGCCGGCGCTGACGCATTGCAAGAGCGAGTAATTGACCTCGGTACTCGGGATGGCATCGCAATAGATTCTTCTGCAATCGAAGCAATGGTGGAAGAAGTTCGGCGTTTGCGCGGTGAACATGATCACGAGGGAGTGCAACGTGCGTATGAGCGGCTCATGCGAGCTTGCGGGTTTCGCGATCGCTCGCTGACAGATCGGGAATACAAGGACCTATTCGACCGCTACACCGTGCGAAGACTCGCAGAGCTAGCTCGTTATCTAATCGGAGGTTTGGTCCCCCCGGAGACTTTAGAGATCTTGAATCACTTGATAGCAAGAGCATGTGCCGATGGGCTGGATGAGATTGATCCCGTTCTGGATGATGTGATCAGACGGTTCATCAGCCGCGGGCAGACTGAAGACGCCGAATCGATGTTGCACGCGAGAATTTCCTCGCCGGCTTCAGGCGGAGCATCATCGACTCGTTGGCTGATTCGGCTGTCGGAGGTTCAGCTTGCGCTCAACAAGATTTCTGACTCAGAACAGACTTTCGAAAAAGCGTTTCAGATCGCTCTCCTGTCGGGAGCACCGACCCATCCACTTTTGCAGCAGCGAATCGAGTTTTTGCGTCGAGCCGGTTATTTTGAGAAAGCAGACGAGATGCAGAAACGCTTGCCTGCTGGAGTTGGAATCGGCGTGCCCAAGGTGTACTTTCTCCTATTTGCGACTGAACACCTATTCGTCGGCGGCAATCTGCGAATCGGCTCGATGGATGGAAGCAATCCGGTTGACCTGTCCGCAGTCACGGTGCGGTCGACCGGCAACTCGGCGCACATCGGATCCTTTGGGACTGTCGATGTGAAGCAGAGCTGGGACGGCGGAACAATTGTTCAACCAATGACCACCGAAGCGAAGCGTGAGCTGGGATCTCGCGCAAGGCATCTCGCGCAGTTCCAATCGAAGTCTTCGAGCGCCGTGGACTCACTTCCCGCGATTGATTTGAGCACATATCATATACAGCCACCGCTCCTAACCGGCGGGGAGGATGACCGAGACGGAGACGATATCGTTTCTTCCTTCGAAGCAAACTATCATAGGACTCCGCCCCCGCAGCGAATATTTATAACCGACGAGTTCACAACGGACGCGCCTGCTGCGATTCTCGAGACTCACCAGGGTCGTCCCCGGGATTTGCAAATCTGGTACAACGGAACGCGCGAAATCCGCATCGAACACAACTCGCGAGTGGCGGCTTTGATCTATGCACCTAATGCGCGAGTCCTGGTTGGACCGAACAACGTAACCTTCTTCGGTGCCATCGTAGCCAGAGAAATCATCGCGGAAGGAAATCTTACCCTGGTATTCGACACCTCACTCTACGGAGTCGATCTCACCCAGATTTAGGGCTCTGTCAGTGTCAGTGATAGTTTCACCACTGCCCTCTGAGCGCTTTTGTGCGACACTGATGATGGGAGGAACCCTCAGTGGCTGCTACAGACCTCCACGAGTCTCATGGGTGGTGCAAGCTTTTACTCATCGCCAGTTTGATAGTTGCTATCTCGTCTGAGGTTTGCGGCTGTCTAGACATAGTCACGGGAAGGCTTCAGTAAAGCCTCGGACCGCTTCTTGCGAGCTCATAGCCGAGGTCTTCCGTATTTCTCACAACATCCCAATCATGCTTCGGGCGAGCAATGCTGCCGATATTGCTGCAGTGTGGTTGCCGGGAAAATCCAGAAGCGATATTCTCGCAGTTCTAGGTAAACCGACACATACCGAAGGACCAATTTGCCTTCCGACAAGCAGCGATGACTCATGGAATACCAGGACGAGTGACTGGACCGCAGCTCGCAGCGCCGACGAAAACTTGATATATAACGTCGGAGGCACATACGACCAGTACCTGCTCATTTCTCTGAGCGAGGGGCGATGCACCTCGGCGCAACACTTCGGTTTTGGAAAATACTTTGACTATGCGGAATGGAAAGCATGGTCCTGCCTCAAG
Organism: Candidatus Obscuribacterales bacterium; assembly: GCA_046328035.1. Classification (GTDB taxonomy): domain Bacteria; phylum Cyanobacteriota; class Vampirovibrionia; order Obscuribacterales; family Obscuribacteraceae; genus JBGASG01. The sequence continues at coordinate 12,846 of JAXLXI010000039.1, forward strand.
TTTGCATCAGGAATCGATTATTGGGAACAGCCGATCTGCAACCCTCATTCACCGACATCAATTGCTCAAAATGGAAAAGGCAGAGAGGAGATTTGGAATGCTTTCGGTAAGCCAAACCGAGTACTTGAGGAGTATGGCGCTGAGGTGTGGAACTACGACTTCTGCGACAGTTCAGTTGCTTGCCTAACAATAAAGGACGGCAAGTGTGTCTCCGGTGCTTTGATGACCATCTTCCATTAGGGCGATAGAGAACTGCACAATTGTACAGTTCAGCCCCGTGCCCCCGCACAGTTACAAGTGCGTGACTCACGCCTACGATAAAGCCATTACTAAGTCCCCTCGTACTCCCCACCTCGCGAGGAACCGCCGATGGCACCCCCAGAAGGCAACAAGCCTGTTATCGACGCGCCGGATCACGACGATGATTTCGAGCCACCGGTCGAACACCAGTCTGCTGGCGGTGTTCCGAACGACGGGACGAAGGGATCCAATGACGCAGCCAAAGCCGGCGGCATCGACATCGACATTCCCGAGACCCTGTCGCAATTCGGAACACTAATCTCGCGCGCCAAAGAAGCTGCGGGATACGCGCTTCCTACCGTGCTTCTATTCGGTGGACTAGGCGGCGACGACCGCCCCGCTGCGGCCGGAGCCAAAGCCCCCAAGGACAGCAAGGACGCGCCTAAAGACACCAAAGACGGCGCCGACAGCGCCCCCCTCAAAGCCCTCTCCGCCGGCGATACCCTAACCGCCACCGACCTCCGAACCCTCGCCGCGAAGTCCTTCCCCAATGCAGCCGAGCGCGAAGCGTTTCTCACCAACCTCGACAAATTCGAAAAGCGCGCCGACACCGACAAGATATCCAGGGAAGACCGCGAGAAGTTCTACGCGCAAGTCGGGCGCATTTTGCAGAGTGCGGACGCCGGCGGCAACACCAGATTCAAGCCCGAAGAAATGCGCAAACTCGCGTCCGACGTCATGCGCCACGGCGCCGCGCCCGGCACCGTCAATCAGGGTGGCTACCCGACCTGCACCGCGGCGGCATTAGAAGAATCGCTCTACAAAGCCGAGCCCGCCACCATCGCCACGCTCGTCGCCGACGTCGCCATCACCGGGCAGTACAAGACCGTCGACGGCACAGTCATCACACCGCCCGAACGCAATCTCAAGCCAGACAAATACAATCACGACTCACCCGACAACAAGCGTTCCAGCGCCAACCAGATTGCGCAAATCACGCTGCTCAACGTTCACTGGAACCGCCAGGACGCATTCGGCGGCGTCAGCGGCACCGAGGGCGAAGGCGACCGCGCGCCGGTAGGCGGCAAGAAAGGCAAGTTGTTCTACGAAGAGGGGCATCCCAAGGACAACATGGGCGATTCGCAGGTGCGCATCATGGACCACTCGACTAATCCGCCCACCCCGATCACCACAACCTCATACCGCATGGACCCGACCCAGGAGCCGGGCGCGGCCCTGCCGCTCCTTCCGGTGGAGACCCCGATTGATTCGCCGGCGATGAGCATCGGCAAGATCGGCGACATCTACAGCCAGCTGCGCGGGCACAAGGAGATGACTCTCGTCAGCTCTTACGAACATCCGCGCAACCACAGCCCGAAGACAGCAGCCGACTTCAAGAAACTCTTCGAGCAAGCGGCTGCCGGCGAGAATGGCATGAAGTTTCCCATCGTGTTGGGCGTGCATGCGAACCTCGAACCGTTCCGTTCTGACATGAGAGTGTTGACTCCTGATGGTGGCAAAGCTAAGGATCCCAAAGACGCGAAGAAGGAAGAAGAGCGCCTCTCGACGATGCACGCGCACCATGCCGTCAGCGCGTTCGACTATGATCCGAAGACCGGGATGGTGACAGTCGAGAATCAGTGGGGTCTCGATGTCGATCACACTGGTGCTCCGGGCAGTAAGGCGAAGATTCACATCGACGACTTGTTCAAGGCGTACAAGGGTGAGGACGACAAGGCGGTTCCTGCGAAGCCGCGCGAAGAGAAGAAACCGACCGGCGACGAATACATCGCCGAGCAGAAGAAATTTGTCGACGAGCTGGCGGCGGATCCTGACGTCAAGCCGTCCAAGCTCTTGGCTGAGCGCTTGACCTTGCAACGCTATGTTCAACACTGGAAGGGCGACGCCGAAGCTCAGAAGCTGATGCCTGATATCGCGAAGTCCTTCAAAGCCATGATGGCGGACGGCAAACAGTCATACGAAAGCAAAGTCAGTTTGAGCCAGGACTTATTGCCCCTGCTGAAGAAAGCCGGGATGACGGATGCTATTAAAGATTCGTTGGGATACTTGAATAAGAGCTTGCTCGACAAGATAAGTGCCACGAACGAACCGCATGACTCCATGAATCAAATAAAGGCATTGCATAAACTGCAGACCGAGTATGGTGACAAAGAAAGCGCTGCTAAACTGGTCAATGACTTCGTCACGATTGCCGAGAAACGCAGACAGTCTGATACCGAGCATGGTGCGTTCCGGCAGATGTCTCGCTATGCCGTGAAAGATTTGGCGGAGATGGGCTACGGCGATGCGGGCAGAAAGATGTTCGAACAACTGCTCACCGAAAACCGCACGCTCGAGAAAGAGAAGGGCGACACCGATCCTAAGGTTCTGCGCAACAAGATCGATCTGGCGCACATGCTGGAATCGATGCCGGAGAGAAAAGACGACTATCGCAAGATGATCGCCGAGATGGAAGCGACGCACGCGAAAATGTCGAAGGATCCGCCCACGGACGACAAGCGGCGCAATTGGGAGTTCGGCTCGTTGCAGTGCGCGTTGCGCGACTACTACGCTGACAACAAAGACACGAAGAACCTGATCAAAATCACGAACGAAATCATGGAAGGCATTGCCAAAGGGCATGCAGAAGACGGTGGTTGGGAGGCGCGACAAATGATCGGTCCGCTGCAGCACCAGGCTAAGATATTGATGGAAGGCGGAGCTTCGGCTGAAGCCGTCGCCATGATGGAAAAGGCGTACGCGCTGACGAAGAAATTCCCAGAGGAATCTCGGTCGGAACGCGTTCCTGACGCCATGGCCGAGATGTACCGCAAGGTCGGCAAGGTCAAGGAAGCCGAGGCGGTCGAGAAAGAAGCCAAAGAAGCCGCCGAAGCACGCCGGAAGCGCCGCGACGATTAAAAATTCGGGCGACCGGTCTGGATCGCCGCCTGGGAAAAGCTCCCGGTTTAGCGTAACTCCTTCGAAGCACGCCAAAGACGCTCGAGGCTCGCCGAAACAGGCTGGGCTGCGGCTCTCGACCGATGCGCCGATCGCAGCACCGCCTTCATGACAATCCCGGTATTCCGGGAATGTTTCCCAGGTGCCAATCAGACACTACCGCCAAATCACCCCAGGTGCAAAAAACCGAAAAAATCTCTCCGCTCGCCCCGCTTGAATCTTGTCGTTCACGCGTCGGGGTATATATACCCTGACTGTGTACAGGAGCGTCCGGTGGCATGAGTCAAAGAGAGCAGCCTGAGCGAAAGTTTGATAGAAATTCCGATAGCGGAGACCGCGCTACCCATACCACGCCGAAGGTATCCACCGAAGCCATCACCAACGAACCGCAGGCGGCTGCATACGAACCTGTATTTAAATCCTTCTCCGGAGAGCCTGGAAGGTCTTTAGGAGCTGTTAAGCATCATCGCAGCACTGCGGACTTAACCGCACGAGAAAGAAGCCCGGAGCCGAGCATTTCGGAGTTTGTGATTGAGGACAAGAATGCCGGCAAGGAATATGCTGCGGCTGGCGAGCGCTATATTGCTCGTCCCTCGTTTCACCACGGACTCGATGCGCAGCTCAAGCATGCTCGATCCCCTGAGGAGGCGCAACAGATTCAGGGACTCTTTTCCATCGAATACATGCTGCGCAAAGCGAGAGAGATTGGCAGCGTGTTTTCGAAACCGTCACTCGCTGGATCGTCTGAAGAAACGCTGATTGCCAATAATCCAGCGAAAGATCCAAACCGAGCCTCTGATGCTGCCCCGACCGCCAAGTCCAACCCTGCTATCGAAAGTGTTGTGCCAAGAGTCATTGATTTGGGACAAAAAGAAGGCAAGCAGTTCGTATCGCCTTCCGACGTGCTAACCGTGTACCAGGCAGGCAAAGCCGGAACTTTGATACCACAATTTGGTGTGCGGGCACTGCCATTTGGAGAGAAGTCGATAGACGACTTTTGCAAAGAGATTAAGACTCGTAGAGAAGAGTTGGTGTCATCTCACCCGGCAGCACCGCCCCTGGTGTGCCTGGATGTCGAGCAAAGCGCTATAGGGGCTTCTGATCACCCGGCTGTGGCAGCTGAGGTCGCTCGCCGACTGCACCTATATGTGCTGGGAAAGGGCCTCAACGAAGAACTGCACCTCTTTGATCCCAAAGGGCAAGAGCTGCCGTACACGATAGCTAATTTGAAATCGGCGGAACAGTGGTCAAAGGTGCGAGACATTGCCATGACCAATTTCGACTTCAACAGAGGCATGAGGCGGGCTTGTGATTATCGCGAGACGATCGACGCACAAACCATCGCACCTTCCGATGTGATCAGTGTCTCGTGTCACGGACAGCCAGGCAAACCCGTTTACGAAACTTACGAGAAATTCTTGGGCGAGGTCAAGAAAACACAGAGCACATTGATCGCCAATCAGATTCGAGACCATCGAACATTGCACAAACCTCCCATCATTGAAGTGGTAAGTTGTGACAGTGCCATAGGTCCAAATCATGACAAAACCAATCATGACGAAATTAATTCAATGGCAGCTAGGATCGCCAGGGACACCCACACCTGGACCATCGGCTACGGCTCGACCGTCATTGGTCCCACCGGCAAAACCGTCAAAAGTGCCTTTCGTCAGAGCGAAAAAGGAGAGCCGGCGATTCTCTTTGATCCCACGGGACATCCGCGGGGACCGTATTCTACTCCGATATCAGCAAAAGATTGGGACGCAATCAAGAAATTCTCGGAGTCACATTAACGCGTTCGACGTGGTCGAAGAGAATCATTTCTCTCCAGCTTTTCGCAGGTCTGTCCCGGGAGACTTGGTGCACCTGCTTACCCACCAAGCGGCGATCGGAAATGCGGCCGCACCGAAAATGAACACCAGGGAAGCAACTTCGGCTGCCGACCGAGGAATTCCAAACAAAGTATCAAAGAAAAGCTGATATCGAATTGCTGCTGCCAACACAATACCTACTACGGCAAGCGATAAGCAAATAAGTGGGGACAGCAAATCGTTGATACACCGCAACGATTCCGATGCAAACAATCGATTTCTGAATGCGATTACCTTCATCAACAGATGAAGGTACAGGGAGAGAAGGCAGCTCGTGCCGGCTGCGACCGCAAACTCCGGCCAACCGCGCCACCCGGATTGTATGAGGATAAAACTTGCCAATGCTGCAGGGAAGCCCGCAACGCCGAGGATCAGCCCGACGCCGTCCGACGCTGTTAAAAGACGTTTGGTCTTTGGGTCTGAGACAAGTTGGTTAGGTGTAGTTTCTTCCACAAGGTCAATTATAACTGTCGAATCTCGCACTTCTGACAACAATGCCCGTGCTGGTATTGCATGCGGTGCTCAAGATGTGCAAGCAAAAGCTCGAGAAGCTCGAAACTCATCAAGGTTTGGAGACCCCGTCGCGATGGCAAGGTCAAGGAAGCCGAGCAAGTCGAGAAAAGAAGCCGCCGCGGGGCGCCGACGGCATTGCCGGATTTACCATAGCAACCGTTCCCGCATAAGACTGCTCTTAGATTTACTGGGTTGCATTCCATAGCATGGTCGTTCCGGCTATGTTATTGAGCATTCACTCCAGCGGTCCGTAGCATTCCGTGCCCAACCGTTTCTTTCTGACGGTATTCCTAATCCTTGCTGCAGCACACTCTGGCGCTACAGGCTATGCAAAGCCGCATCCGCAGCCTGAGAGCACAGCTGGTCCTACGACAAAACAGCTGAACACCGCATTTGTCATTCCGCCGAAAGGCTCTCGCGCCTTCAACAGCGAATTGTGGAAAAGCGATACCGCGGCGCGGTGGTCCATGCTGTTTCAGCTTGGGCGCATGAGGCTATTCAACAAATCTGTCCCAGAGGTCCGCGCGCTTCTCGGCGAGCCGGACGCTCAGCCAAGACGCTGGGGTTGGATGAAAGACACCACTGACCTATACGACCTGGGCACCTGCGAGCAGCAGCAGGTGCTGCTCAGAGCTGAGTACCACCAGGGAGCGCTGAGAAGTCTTACCGTTTTGTTCTGCACCGATGGTCGCGCCCGTGCGTCGGACTTCGGCTGGATAACTCGGAACGACAGCGGCGATCAAGCTGCCGCACGAATCAATGAGAGTTTCTTCCTGGTAGGCATGCCCGTCAATAATCAACTGCAGAACACCTTCGGCAGGATTTCTCAACATCTCGTCGGGAGCCGTGATCATTTGATGGGTCAGCTGCAGCTTCATTACAGTTACGACAATTCCACAGTCACGAGGTTCCGGTTGTATTACCGTCCGTCACCTGGGAAAAGGCTGGTGCCAAGTCGGTGGCAGACCGCGAATCTGAGAGCCGACATGACGACCTACCAAAGACTGTCCGGAGTCTCTGATCAATGGTGTGGAACCGGCGTGGACCGGCGGTTGCTGATACCAGATCGCAAATTCACGCCAGAGGATTGGGCAAAGAATTGTTCGATGTCTCGCGACCAGATGTTGTTCGATCTCTGTCACAGCTACCCATTGATTGGTATGCATCGCGAGACTGTTCACGAACTTTTGGGTTTACCGACCTATCCAACAAAAGACGGAGTCGTTGTTTTCGCTTACGATGGAGCGCACGACAAGCTCACTCCATCGGAGAAAAAGTGTGAGTGGTATTGTGTTAAGTCGCCAATGATTTGCGGTACGCCGCCAAGCACATACCTGCAAATTCACTACGAAGCCAACCGTGTCACCCGTTACAGATTAGAGCCTCGAAATGGTGGCATGACAAGGCCGCCTCTTCGAGTAGGATCCACAATTTCTGAAGTGCAACCGCAGGTCACCTCGCGCACGCCGGTCGAACAAGAGGTATACGGAGTAACTGATGAGCTCCCGTCCGCCCCGGACAACAGCGTCTTACTCTCGATCATCGATGAGCGATTCATGCGCACCGGACGCTCCGCAAGAACCTTAGCATTACCGGGCACCGTGCCGCCGAGCGCGACGATCCCGGGCACCAAATAACCGGGTGCTGGCTTATGTCAATTTCAGATCGAAACAGTAAGCAACTAACATCTGCCCTTGCAGTCCTCGTTCTGCTTGTCGCTAGTGGATGCGCACCCGCTTGCGCAGTTCGGTCCACATGCGCTGAGGAGCTTTTGGAGCGTGAGATGCGCACCTTTTCAGGAGACCCTGTAGGATTGACGGATGCCAGCGGACGCGTCTTGATACCAACGAATTTCTCAAAGATCGAGTACGTCGGAAATGGGCTGTTCATTGCGAGAACATTGAGTGACGCAGATAAGTACGAATGCGGCAGCACGAGACTAATTTTCAATCGCAAGGGACAGAAGCTGGATGTAGTCGTTCCCGAGGGTGGGAAGCTACTAGAGGTGCTGTGGCTCGGCGACGATGCCGCGCGGGATCCGAAAATGTATCTCGACCGGCTCCCGGACGATGCACTGTTCAGATTCTCCGCAAACGGCAAGCTCGGAATTTGTGATACCCGCGGGAAATTGATAGAAGAGCCACTCTACAGCGCTATGGGCGTCGTCAGAGAAGGGCACTTGGTCATGAGACGCGGTGTTGAAGGGCGAGGTACCTATCATATCTTTGACTTGAAGACCCGGAAGCGCGTGGATGTCTCTCTTGAGGAGCGAGCAGGACTCACTTTTGTTTTTAGCGAAGGTTTGGTCTGTTTCCATACCAATGCAAAAATGGGTTACATGGACGCCGACGGCAAGATTGTTATCGAACCTAAATTTCGCAACGCAAATTCTTTCGTCAATGGAAAGGCAGCTGTGATTACCGCCGGAGAAAACAAATCAAGTCACTATCAAATCATTGATAAAACAGGAAAAGTGATATCGCCTGATGACTTGAACGTCGAGGGATTTACCGGAGATTATGCGGTCGCGTGGCCCGTGGGCGGCAAGGAGCGAGGTATAGTCGATTCCAGTTTTAGATTTGTAATTCCTCCGGTGCACCCTTACATAAGCGGCAGGCCCAAGTATCGTCCGCCATGGGAATTTCGGGAGTACCGAGATCATTTTGCAGATTCTCCGACAATGTTCATTGCTCCGGGACGATTGCCAGGACGCCTGGTCGCTTTGTCCGTAAGTGGCGATGTGTTGTTTGACTTTCCAGAAGGAATAGGAATCCCGGTAGAATCGGCGCCGGGAGGACTTTCTTGTCTGCGCCAAGCAACTGACTCGCAGGATGCGCGGGTCGTTTGGCTCGATAGCACGGGGAAATTCATTCAACCTGATTTGCACACTCCAAAATCAAAAGGAGCGACGTTCACGGAGATTGCACCGGGGCTTTTCCGAAAAACGATTCTTACCGATTCAGGCAGGTTCGATCCGAAGTACTGGGCCGAGGGACGTGTGTTTCCAATCTCCAGGATGGACATGTTCAATAGACTTCTGCGAGAGAATAATCTGATTGGCATGACAAAAGAAACATTGCTGAAACAGCTGGGGATGAGCGAAACTGTCGACCCGCGTGAAAGCGGAGGAGAAATAATCGTGTGGCTCGAAAACAACGGTCGCGATGACGATCGGGATCTGAAAGCAAAATTCCTATTCGAAGGCAATCAAGTTTCAGGCTGGTGTTTTACTCGCCTGGGTGGCGATTCACCTTTAGTCAAAACCAACGACGTGATATCGCCTGCTTCGATATCCCCGGCTCTTTTCGGCAACAAGTTTCCATACACCCTGCAGAAATCCAGCCGCAAGGTGAACAAATGACCAAGCCACGCCCGTATCCCGAAAGCCTCATACCGATTCTCCTGCAGAGTCATTTATCGATAATCGGCTTTCCCGATCGCCCATATCGCATAGTACCAATAAGCCAAAATGCGGAAGGCGTACTGGGATATGACGCGCATGTCAAGCTGCAATACTACACGTTCTACATGCAGTTCAAGTGTCCTGATGCAGTTCGCTCTTCCTCGCCGTACACCGAACAACGCGAAACCGCTGGTGTCTCCAATATGCCTTCTGTCCTTTGCTTCAGTCTGCATCGACGAAAGAAGCAACCTCATTATCAGCAGCATGACGCAATGTTCAAGCTGTCTAACACTTTGGCGAACCGAGTCGCTTATGTCTGCCCGATTTTTGTTGAGTTAGCGCCATACCAAGCGAGCATGCAGGTGGGAATCTTGGAACTCCTACTGCACTACCTCGGTCTGCTTGAGGTGGTCAAATCCACCTCAGTCTTGATCCACTCCGCTGCCCAACCTATTGCGGGAAACACCGCCGGAGTCACCATTAGGGATGTCCCAGCATTCAAGGCGCACATCTCCGTTCCGCCTCACGCTCAAATAAGCGATAGCGACTATCACAAGTACAGCTTCACGTCGAATGGGCACGCTGTCTGTTTTCATTCACCCCGAGCGGTTCCCGTGTCTTCGCGACCTCTTGGATCGTGGCTCCAGAGCGTGGTAGATGCCGCTTTAGAATCACGAACCAGCGGCGTCTCGCGCTCAACCCTCGCGGAATTGTTTCCCGAACTTGATGAACAGCTTTCTGCAGATGCCCGAGAGATAGAAATTTTGCGAATATTCGGTAGCTATCTGGAGAGACAATTCGGGATCTTTCAATATGCGGTGGTCCGCGAACTGATCAAAGAAGAGAAGTAGAGCCGTGGTCCGCTGCCCCGAGCTAAAATTGTAATACCTACGCAATGAAGCGGCTTGGAGATGCTCCATCGTGACCGTTTCTGAAACACCATGCCAACACTGCGGCGAAAGTAATCGCACTGATTCGAGAGTGTGCCGTTTCTGCCATCGGACATTGGACGAGCTTCGCTCTCGAGAATGTCCAGTTGTCCCTATGGTCCATCAAATTCGCCGTCGCCGCCCAATTCTCCAAGCACGGGTCCGTCAGGCTCTGTTCCGCCCGCACCTTCCCGAGTGCCAAAGAAACCGATCCCTCCGTCTAAGGAGGAAGAAGCGGCTGTAGCCTTACCTGAAATCGAGGAACCTGAGGAGGAGTTGCCGTTAAAGCCATTGGTTTCGCCCAGGAAGCGGAAGAGGAATGACTGAGCAAACAAAACGCTGCCCTGAATGTCGCAGATCTGTTCCAGTAAACGCAATACTGTGTCGTTACTGCGAACACGGGCTTTCTGTCGCACATTTTCTCAGATGTACATCTTGCAAGAGAAAGGTTCGCCGCACCGCCCGCAGTTGTCGTTTCTGCCTCAGAGGACTTAGTCCCAATCGTGGACAAGGATTTGACCGGTGGCTAGACCTCACAGATGATCCCTCGAGCATCAAATCTCTTATCAGGGCTACCAATGATCTGTTGGAGGTGTGCGCGCTTGAAGATCTCCGGGAAGGACTCAGGGAGAGATTATCCACCAAACCACCTCTAACAACTCAAAATATGCTGGTGGCGCTCGCCTGTTACGTCGCCGGAAAAAAATTCGACGCTCTGAATGAACGGCGGACGCCGTATGAAATAGAGGCAACAACCAGCGTCCGAAAGGTCTATGGAATTGGTCAAAAATCATTTGCCAAAGAAGTTCGTGCTCAGCTCGATGGTCTGATCGCACGAAGAGTCCGAGAGTGCTTCTACACGATTTGGGTTCGACGCGAGCTGGATACCGCTCAGCGGAACCGCTTGGTGAAGAACTATATGTGGTATCGCCAGTCGCAAATCAAGCATCGACTTGAGGCAGCAGATTTGCTGCTTGAAAAAGTCTTGTCACACCAGAATGAAGATTGGCGGACAAGTTTCTCTGCAGAGATGCAGAACCTCGAGTTAACTGATTGGGTTGTTAACGAAGCGATGACATCGTTGCAGCGCCTGCGCGAGCAGTCAGACAGAGAGAGGAAGCAGCAAGCTAGACTTGTTGCCCACAAACTGCCTGGGCTGCTAACGGTAAACGAACTCGAGAAATTGGCAGAATCTGGAATCTCCCTGTATCAGGTGCAACACGAATTCTATGCAGATCGTTTAGCCAGGAAAATTAAGATGCCGCAGAACCTGGACCTGATTACGTTGCGTGATGAGCGAGTGATGAGTCCCGAACTTCTTCCTTTCGAGGAACAATGGGATAGCGAAGTCTACTCAAGTTCTTGGAGCGATCCAGGCGATCCGACGATTCGATGGAGAGGTTTCTTAAAAAGTCAGGCATTGATTCAGCTGGTAGAAGGCTCGAACGGCGTAGAGGTCATAACATGGCGAATTTCACCAAGGGACAGCGAGGGAGCAGAATTGCCTTCACCCCGTATCTTCAAAATATGGGAGCGAGTCTGGGCATGGCAGAGTTGGCGCATCGAGTTCGCGCAAGAAGTCGCAAAAATCTGGCGCTTGATGTCGGCTTGTCAGAGTTTAATTCAGGTACATGTCTATCCGAACAAGACAATTCGTGCCATTTCTGTTCCGGACGTGATCCCTACATTCAATCTCGTCGGACTCTTTCCACAGGAAGGCTACTCTGAGAAATCTAGTCAAACCATCGCAAGGTCATTGGAAAAGCTTTCTGTGTCTCAGGTTCCGCGATTTCCAGAACCGGTTGATCAAATCGAGTGCATCGTCTTCTATTTGACGTTTAATGCCAACGCTTCAAAAAAGACGCCGTGAAGATGACCTGCACCATTTTGTTGTACCACGTCAAGCGGACACTGCTCGCATGAATGAGTTTGCAAATTCTGTTGGTGTTAGGTTTCCTAATGAGCTGTGCGGTCTTACAGTATTGAAGTCTACGCGCCAGTCTTCGATGAGATGACGTGCTTCCTGGATGTCGACGAACCAATTTTCATTGAGGCATTCGTCGCGGAATTTCCCGTTGAATGATTCACAGAAAGCATTCTCCATGGGCTTTCCTGGCGAGATGAAGTCTAGGAAAACATTGTTCCTGGTCGACCAGCTGAGGAGCGCTTTTGATGTGAATTCCGGACCGTTATCTAGCACAATCCGCTCAGGCTTTCCGTGGCACCAGATCAGTCGATCGAGGACTCGCGCGACACGATATCCGGTCAAGCTGAAGTCAATCTCGATCGCCAGGCACTCTCGTGTGCAGTTGTCCACCACGTTGAGAGTGCGATAGCGCCTGCCTGTCGCCAGGCTGTCGCTGACGAAATCCATTGACCACCGTTCATGCGGTCGTGACGCTGGTGCAAGCGGCTTGCGAAAGAGCCGAACTTTCTTTCGGACGCGCTTCCGCACCTGTAGGTTTTCCTCGCAGTAGATTCGGTAAACCCGTTTGTGATTTACATGCTTGCCGTCCTGCTGGACGAGCCAGGTTATTCTGCGATACCCAAAACGCCGGCGGGCAGCCGCGAGGTCGATGATCTGTGCTCGCAGTTGCGGATCGTCCTTGCGGACGCTCGCATACCGCTGCGTCGATCGGGCGATGCCGACCTCGGCTGTGGCTTTCCGTTCACTGACTCCCGCCTCAACAAACGCCGCTACGAGTGCGCGACGCTGCGAGGCGGCTACCACTTTTTTGATAGCGCATTCTTGTAGCCGTCAATGAGCAGTGCCTGCTCGCCGACCAGGCGCTTCAATTGTGCGTTCTCATCCTCGAGGGACTTCAGGCGTTTAACGTCATTCACCGTCATGCCACCATATTTGGAGCGCCAGTGATAGTAGGTGCCGTCTGAAATTCCGGCCTTGCGGCAAACGTCTTTGACGGGCACGCCGGACTCGGCTTCTTTCAGAATTCCAACTATCTGTTCTTCGGTGAAGCGGCTTTTTTTCATGAGGACCTGCCTTTCTGCTGGTGAGTGTACTGCTTTGGATGTCAGCAGTCCAGCTTGCGTGGATCAACTTTTGGGGGGCAGGTCAAAGACACCCCAGTGATTCTCGGCTATTCTGTGGAGAAAGGAGTTCGTGCGTGCACCCAAGACCAAGAAGACTATCGCCAGCATTCGCACTGACTGTTGTGGCGGCGACGGCAGTCCTGATGTTTGTGGACAGTCCGTCACTCGCGTATGTCGTAGATCTTGAGGCACATAACCCGGACTTCCGGAGATGTTCTGGTTTTCCGGTCGGCATTACCGATAGCGCCGGCAAGAGGATCATTCCGCCCAAATACTCGCGCATCGACTACCTGGGGCATGGAATCTTTATGGCGTGGGGAATCGATCCAAAGAACAAGTGGATTTGCGCTAGTGACAGGCATATTTTCGACAAAGACGGAAATGAATTAGATCTCCATCCCCCAGCCGGGGCGACAGTTTTAGGCATTCTCTCTTTCGGCGCGCAGAGCGAAGCAGACGCGGACATTCAATTATCGAGCATTCCGTCCGACGCGTTGATCCGAATTGCACGTGATGGGAAATTCGGCATCTGCGACGGACTGGGAAACACCGTTCTCGACACGAAGTACATAAGGATCTCAACGGGATCAGGAGATCTAGTTTCCCTGACTTCAGACGAGCGTGACAATAGAGGAAACCAAAAGCAGTTCGCGTTCAACGTCCGAACAAGAGAGCTAACAACGCTCAGTCCGACTATTTCGGTTTGGGACTTTGAGCATTCAAGCGAGGGATTGATCGGTTTTGGAATACATGAACGTAAAGGCTGTCCGCGTTTCATACCTAAATCTGGTTATAAAGACTTGAATGGAAAAGTAGTTATCGGTCCGAGATTTTTTGAAGCTGGGCCCTTCGTCAACGGTGTCGCCACGGTAAGGGTTTTTACTCATAGAGCGAAACACGACCCGCAGAGGCGAACAATCAACCGGAAGGGCGTCTATGTTTCGCCCGCTGATATGGATGTCGAACAGTTTTACGGTCACTACGCTGTCGCTCGATCCGCGTTTGGCAATGACTGGCGCCGGGGCGTAGTGAATCGCAAATTTGAATATGTGATAACGCCGCAGTACGATGAAATCGAGCCTCTTTCCAGCTTGAGACCTGGTTTCAAGTCGGCTAGCGCCCCGTCACGCTACAGAGACGACCCCAAACTTTTTATTGCGAAGAACGGACCGAATGCAGTTGCTTTATCGCCCCAGGGGAAGGCTATTTTCAGGTTCCCAGAGGGCTTCTGCAATATTACCTACAGTGGAGATGGCGTTTTGCGAGCGCATAACTGCCACGCTCTTTCTACCGAGTGTTTGTACTTTAACTTGAGCGGGACGCTCATCGCAAAAACCGAAGAACCCCATCTCGAATACGAAAATAGTGACACCAACAAGTGGATGCCATTCAATCGTGTCAGAATTACAGTCGGGGCAGACGACGGCCGATTTGATAGCGAGCGGTGGACGCACTATTTGATGACACGGTCCGAATCTTGGTCGCGTTTTCTCAAAGACTTCAACTTGATTGGCATGGATAAGACCGAGATTGAAAAACAGCTTGGTCGGGGTTCGGCAGCGCGTTTTCCATCGCCAAACCACTTCATGTTCGCCTTCAACGGACCGCCCCCTCTGCGCGCCACGTCTGATTCGGTAAACTATCGATTGACGTCGGGTGGCTGCACTCCCGATAGCGGGCTATTCGTGCAAATCACTTACGAGCACAACAAGCTAGTGAGCTGGTGCTTCGCTGCAGGAAACAGGCGTTCCGAGGAGTACAAAACTAATATGGTTTTCAACCCAGTAGGTCTGTTGGACACCGGCTTTCCGTCCGTCAATTTCCAGCCAATGAAACCGAAAGCTGAATGAATTGCCACGGGAGATATTGGTTCCGTCAGATGTGCCGTCTAATGCCTAGTTTCGTCCTGAAGTTTTGAGACAACTTGGTCAGTCAGAATGCATTCTTGGGAATTGCTTTCCCCCGAGATCAGCACTTCCGTATTCTGAGCCTTCTGTTGCTTTGCCTCGCACCTCTTGAGCACCACATGCAGTGCCAACGGAAATCCTGCAGCACTCAAAATGTAGAATAGTCCCGCCGACAAAAACAGCAGCGAATCAAATCCAGCCGAGTATCGTATGTTGTGAATCTCCCATCCGAGAATCATAAATCCCGCAACAGAAAGCATTAGTCCGCAGAGTGTGACGAGTAGGTTGTGATGGAAGTTACTTTGGCTGCTCCAGCTAACCGCGCCCTCTTTGGCGAATCTGCGACGGATAGCTATGTGCAAAATCAGCGCTAGCCAACACCCGGCGCCGCCATACAAAAGCGACCATTGCCCTGTAGCCCAGTTGAGTTGATATTGAATGGCAGCCCACAAACCATACGCGATCAGTGTCAAACCGAGATAAGCGAAAAGCAAAAAGGTTTTCTTCGTCATCACTCTATAAACCCAAGTTCCTTCAGCAGCTTCGATTGTTTCACGTCGGGAACAAACTGCCCCGTACCGGAGAACCTTCCCAATTCGACAATTCGCCCTTCTTTTTCCGCTGCTGGATGATTACTGGCTTTGTCGTTATAGTCTGCGCAGTAGAGCAGCAATTTATTGTCGGGGGCGGGAGTGAGCAAGAATTCTTTGAACGTACCGCTACCCGCTAATGGTCCTATATGGAGGTCACCATCCAGTTTGTGGGCGGTTGTCAGATCGGGTTCCGAGAAAATGTCATAGCCCATACCTTTCCGATATGGGTGCGAGTGTCCGAAATCTGTGACCCTCATTCCGTGATCTTTCAGCTCGGTTACGCCTACAGTCTCTTGCATCTCGAATTCGCCGAACTTGAAGCCGGGGTTGTACCATAGGCTTGATTCGTACAACTTCCCATCCTTTTCGCCGATCGCAAAATTGAACTCGCCGATGTTTCGTCGAGGATCATTCAGCACGCTCTTGTACGTTTCGAGTACAGCTTTTCCAACGCTCGGTATTGGGTGCACGGAACCTGAGCGATCCCAGCTTTCAACGTACTCCTTTGCTGGCTTCACCTTTAGAAACTCTCCGAGTTTAAAGATGAAATTGACAGGTGCGCCTGCAGATGGGCTATGCGCGTCCGATTGCTGGCTTGGATTCTGAGCAACGATGTCCGTTGCCGCATAAGTGTGCTTGCCTATTGTGACCGTCTGTTCGCCCGTAATCGGGTCGGTGTTGAGAAGCTGATCTTTTGACCCAAAACAGTGCTGAATACCATCCATCAAGTTTTCCGCAGTTTGTCGCACGAACTCGCTAGCCTTTCGAGTCATGTAGCTGATCGAGAATTCGGCTTGTAGGCGCGCCGTTTCTTCCGGCGAATGATCTCCCTGCAAGGCTTGTTTTAGACCCAGGAGAAACGATGGTCTGGGTTCATAGGCCGGACGCTCGCCTTCGGCCGTAATCAGCTTGCCACCTTCCTTGTCTTCGATGCAAAATTCAGAGACCGACTTCCCGGCTGCGCTCAAGCGATTGTCCCCGGAGCCGGAAAATGACTTGAAGTGAGGCTCATACGCCACAGCCATAGCCTCGCTAGTGATGCTCTCACCAGCAACTTTGGGTGTTGTCTGCACTTCATTTTGAGCAAGTTTACGTTCTCCGGCGTCGCTTGAGTCAGGTTTAGACATGTCAGACCTCCGCATAGCTATCTGCATTATGCCCACCTGGGTCCATTGCCGCTGTATGATGCTTTCAACAGCTAAAATGACCTAGCGACCCAAAGGAGATGCAGAGTGTCCGATGATCTCGCCACGGAGGTTTCACCACCCAAGGTGACCTTCGATATTTTTGTTGGCGCCGGAATTAGCATCGCGGCTGTCGTCGGCTCATTCTTCTTTTTCAAGCAAGCCGACTGTTTCATCGATCACTCACCGCAGCACAGCTTGCAGTTCGCGATCAGCGCAATCGGATTCATCCCCTGGTTGTTCATTCTCGCTACGCTGTGGAAAGTGCGGCGGCGCCGAGGCGATGGGCTGCTCGCGGAAGCCGAAGACTTGCTCCTTGTTGGCGGTGTGTTGTGGATGGAACTGGCGTTTCTCGGATGGAATGCATTCCATATGCACTTCGGATTACACGGACGAGAGATGTTTTACGTGGGCATTTTTGCGCCCGTGGTTCTGAGTTTACCCGCTGCAATTCACACGATCATCCGCCTCTTTGGCAGCAGCGAACCACTATGGCGGGCCGCAATCAGCGGACTACTTATCTGGTTGGCGGCGTCGACGCCGTCGCTGGTCGCGTGGTCAATGATATGCGGATTTTTGCCATCGATTGAAGTAATGGAGGGCTGGTATCTTTCACACGCAATTGCCTTCGCGCTCGCATACGCCGGCGTGTGGGTGATAAATGGGGCTCGAGTTCCGGCTCGGTCAACTGACGAACAATCGTCTGAAGACGAGGGAACCTGGCGAGAGCTGCCGTTCGATAAATCAATCGGGAAGCATGTCACCATAGCCGGTGCACTATGTCTCTGCAATCTCATTTATCCGGCATTTTGTGTCAATGGCTATCTACCCGGATTCGTGTATGCAGCCTGGTTGGATTGGCTGGGGCTGTTAGTGCCCTGGATCTACTGGGCATGGCTCGTGGACCGATTTCGCCGCGAGATGTGCATTGTCGAGGGCGAATCCTATAGCAGGGTTGTGCGTCGCGATTGGCTCGCATTGATGCTATTTCTCGCTGTTGCCGGCGGCTGGCTGAGCCCAGCTGTCGTTTATTATATTCCTCTGCAAATGATTTTGCCCTTGCTGCTTGCTGTCGGTGTGATGTTCGGTCTTTCCTTATATCTCGCAACCAACTGTGCATCGGGGAAGTGGCTCCGTCCCGCGTCGATAATGGCGGCGGGAATGGTACTGCCTGGAGTGGCGCCATGGCTGGTGACATTCGCCTCGGGATACGCCGGCGTGTTCAAATATCCAGTATGGATGTCCGTGCCCCTCGCTGCTGGCAATGCGCTGGTTTTCTTCGGGCTCTTTAAGTTACGTGAGACGTTGCGCAGGCACAGCAAGAGTGCGGAGACCCCGCCGCAGCCACAGATGGTAGCCGACCTTGAGGCAAACCCTTCGGCGACGCTGTCTTTGGAGGAGCCTATCCATGCACAAAATAGCGTAGAGCTATCGTAAAGAGTGAAGCGATCCCGTACAAGTCGCGGTTGGGTCGAGGATTTTGATAGCATGCATTTATAGACGACTTGCTTCAGTTCCGACTTCACATGAAGAGCATTGAAAACATCATTCAACCCGTTTGGCGCAAGCATATGGTTCCCTTGTCGGAAGCGGATCCTGCGGTTGCCGCTGAGTGGTGCTATGAGAGGAACTGTGGTTGGGGACCTGAGGATTTCAGCCACGGATCGAATACAAAGGCGTGGTGGAAGTGCGCGCGCGATCCCGCGCACATCTGGGCAGCAACCATAAGCAACCGCACCAGCAAGATCCCTAGCGGCTGCCCTTACTGCCAGCACAAGCTGCCAACTCCAGAAAACAATCTTGGGGTGCTATATCCCCATTTAGTGGAACAGTGGCACCCGACGAAGAACAACGCCGGTTTGACCATCTTCGACCTTTTGCCGTCTTCGAGTTTGGACATCTGGTGGCGCTGCCAATCGGGTCACGAATGGAGTGCTGCACCCGCCCGCCGAACGTGCATGAACACTGGTTGCCCGTATTGTTCAAATACTAAAGTCTGTACATCGAACTGCCTGGCAAACGTACGTCCGGACATAGCCCGCGAATGGCACCCAACGAAGAATGGCAAGCTGACTCCCGCGCATGTAACGCCAGGCTCCAGAAAGGTAGTCTACTGGCAGTGTCCAGTTGATCAGCGGCACGTGTACGAAACCGCCGTATCTAAGCGCAGCAACGGCACCATCAACTGTCCTTATTGCTCAGGTAGAAGAGTTTCCGATTCTAATTCCTTGGCCGCATTGCGGCCGTCTATTGCAGCAGAATGGCATAAGTCGAGAAATGGCTCACTGAATCCGTCTGATGTTACAGCACAATCTAGCCAAAAGGTCTGGTGGCAGTGTCCCAAAAACCCGCGGCATGTCTGGGAGTGCCTGATATCTCAACGTACAGCGCAGGGGCGTTCCTGCCCTGATTGCAGAAGAGAGGCGCATCCGCCCCTGACGGTGGACAACCCCAAAGTGGCGGCAGAATGGCACCCCTCAAAGAACAAAAATCTGAACCTTGATGATAAGGTGACAGCAACTTCGACTTACAAAGTTTGGTGGCGCTGCTCGCAAAACTCGCGCCACGAATGGCAGGAGTATGTGTGGCGAAGAGCGTTTCGAGGTTGTCCCCACTGCCGGCTCGAGAGACGATGTTTGTCTAAAATGTATCCCGCCGTCGCCACTCAACTTCATCCGAAGCTCAACGGTGACCTGACAGCAGACAAGCTAATGGCTTACTCGAAACAAAGAGTCTTCTGGTTGTGCCCCGAAAACAAGAAGCATGTCTGGCAGGCAACCGTTTCCAATCGAACCGGTCAAAGCAGCGGTTGTCCTCATTGTGCTGGACGCATCGCTGCAGTTCCGGGCACAGTGGCGCCATCCGAAAACTCACTTGCTTTCTTGCGCTCAGACTTAGCAGCCCAGTGGCATCCGCGGCTAAACGAGAAGTTGACGCCATGTGATGTCACCTGCGGATCTAATCGCCGGGTATGGTGGCTTTGCGCCAGTCGCCGCCACGAGTGGCAACAATCAGTCGCCAAAAGAACCAATCAAGAAACCGAACGAGGCTGCCGGCAATGTCGACTGATCGAGCGAAAGGGAAGCCTCGCTGATCTTTATCCAGAGGTCGCCGCCGAGTGGCATCCAACTAAAAATCGCTATCTCTTCCCCCGCTGGAACCCAAAGCTACTTCGCCTGGAACCCCTTCGCGTACAGAAAAATCGGCGGATCAAACCGCGTGATGTAGCTGCACACAGCAAGGAGGAAGTCTGGTGGCAGTGTCCATTCTCTGTCAAACACGTATGGAAAGCTCGCATTTGCGATCGCACCGCTAAAGGACAGAAGTGTCCAATGTGCAGCGGAAAGACAGTGGTGCAAGATAACTGCCTGGCAGTCACGCATAAACGGCTGGCAAAGCAGTGGCATCCCACCCGGAATTTGCCGCTTACTCCAGAGCTGGTTACGGTGCGATCTAAACAGATAATCTACTGGCGCTGTTTCAGATCGGCTGCGCACATTTGGTCTGAGCCGATTCAGTCCATGGTGAGGAAGCAGAAGCTGGGGCATTCGGGTTGTCCCTTTTGTAGCGGTCGTCGCATCGGGGTGGAAAATAGTCTTCGCGCAAAGGCACCGCAGGTGGCAGCGCGCTGGCACCCCTCTCGCAATCTGCCTCTGACACCAGACCAGATTGCGCCCGCTTCCGCGCGAATCGTCTGGTGGCAGTGCCCCAAACGTGATAATCATGTTTGGGCTGCCGCAGTTTCTAACATGGTCCGCGCACAGCGTTTCTCAAGCAAAGGCTGCCCATTTTGCAGTGGGCACCGTGTGAAAAAAGAAGATAGCCTGAGTGCCCTATACCCAGAAGTTGCCGCGTTGTGGGATCGCGCGCGCAACCTGTCGCTCTTTCCCAAGCAGGTTACGGCCATGAGCAACAAAAAGGTTTTCTGGCGGTGCAAGGAGTCGGCCGACCATGTTTGGGAAGCGCAAATCTGGTACGTGGTAACTCGCTGGAAAAAACATGGAGTGCTCTGCTCGTTCTGTAATACCGCAGGCGGTGGGCGGTAACCTTAATCTAGAAGTAAAACGTCGCTTGGCGTTGTCCGCGCCACCACTTGACCAAGTGGCGAGGCCTTCGAGGATGGCGGGCCTGCGCTGGCTGATCGGCGTGCGTAATTTGCCACGACATGGCAGAATTTATGCCACGTCGTGGCAAATTTTCAGTGCCTAAACTCCTAGCATTTCGGACAGCCGGTGCCGGAGAGCGGCGATTCGAACTGCTGCGGCGCGTGGAGTTCGAATCGAATAGCCCGTGATGTCTACGCTGACGACTAGGAGACCGACCCGGAACAGTTGATACTGGAAAATCTCCTCGCGGTTATCGGAAAACTTCAGCCGAACTGGCATCTTTCACGCAGTACGGCAGCAACTCTGACTCCGATCAACGGAAAGATTTTCCTGTCCGGATTCAGGATAAGTCCTCCATCATAATGTGGTTGCTTCCCGGCTAATTAGGAGGAACGCCGGCACCGGATACGGTAGCATACTCACCGATCTCGCTGAGGCACGGCAGGGAGCATCAGAAGAGAATTATTGGAAGTCCTCGAACTGTCAGGGCTGCCGCCAGAGCAGCAGATCAATTACTCATCGATTGTCGAATCCAATCGTGCTTCGATGAAGTTGTGAGCTGCCACTATTTCGAGAATTTGAGCAGATGGTCCTTAATAGATTGCAGAGTCCTGATGCTCGCCAGTTCTTCCAGCCTCTCTTCGAACGCCGACATCATGCTCTCTGGTAGCAGACGCTTGAAGTTGGCAAATATCTCAATACGCTTGATGGAGTCAATGCCGAGGTCGCTTTCGAGGTCCATCGAGAGTTCCAGCATTTCGACCGGATAGCCTGTTCGTTGGCTGACCAGGTCCAAGAAAGCAGCAAACAGGTTGTCCGTCGTTAACATGGCAGGCTCTTGGTCTGCCTCTGTCGCAGTTGCTGGGTCCTCGACCACGGCTGCCACACTGACACTGTGTCCATGTAGCGCTGTAGGAAATATGGGCACCGGCGATACCGCGTGTGGCGGCGATACCGCCGGCAAGACTGATTGAAGAGGTGAACGGCTTGAATTTGAGAGATACGCAAGCATCACTACCTCTTGAGCGTTCAGAAAGCTGATGGTCATGCGCAGCATCGATTCCTGATACTGTGACATGACCTGCTCAATCTGCGTCTCAGTTACAGTGGTCCGCCTCATTTCCTGAATGCTTCGAGCAGTTCTTGTTCCGCTTGGAACCAATCCTGCTGATCGCGACCATGAAGGCAGCCATGGCGTTGCCAGATGGCATAGGCTCGCGCTGCAATTTGTTGAGAAACTGCATTTGCTGAGGTTGGCTGTGGTGCTGCCTTCTTAGTGACTTTCGAAGATGCTTTCTGAAGCACTGGCGTTTTCATAGGTGTACCTCATTTCGACGCGTTTGAATTATATTAGCAATTGCGCAATTACGCAATTACGTGTGGTATTCAAATTGTTACACCTTCAACGCCGGGCAGGACGCCGGATCAAGTTGGCTCCAGCGTCCTGCTATTAAAATTCGCCCTCTCAACCTTTAAGGTCGGGGATACTTAATTGGAATAATTGCGCATTTACGTAATTGCTAATATACCTCAATTTGTCAACAGCCAAACGCCAATCGTGAAAAACCCGAAGAAGAGAATCCTGATTCTTGAGCAGCGCCCTGCCTGGCGGAAGCAGCTCACAGCATTCCTTCACGGAGACTATGAGTTATTTGTCGTCTCCAGCGTAGAGTCTGCGTTAGAAAGTTCCCGTTCGCATTCGTTTGATATGGTGTTGTCAGCTTTACACATCGACTCCAACGAAAATGTCTTTGATCTTTTGCAGGACATCAGGCGACGCTCTCCTGATCTGCCTTTTCTGTTCTTGTGTTTGGCTCCGAGTAGTCTTACTAAGACCATTCAGCACACATTGCTGGAATCAGCCAGGACTCTAGGTGCAACGGACACTCTGTTTGCAGACGAAATCGAGCAGGAACAGTTACTCAAAAAGATTGGTGACATTCTTGATCTCAGGTAGAGCGCTTCGTGAACCCCAAGAGACCAATCAAGCTATTCCAAAAATTGGTTTTCATATCAATCAAGATTGGCTGGACGCTCAGTTTTCGTCCTTGCATCTCCATTCCGTCCATCAGTTGCACCACCATACGAGCATGCTCAGCGTTCGCCAGCTCCACTTCCGCAAAACCAAGCTGTTTTCCCGTTTTCGGATGGCAGAGAATTTCAATGTGTCGCACATCACCTGCCTTAGACAGCAGGTCATAGATCTCCACGTCATTTACTTCTAGAGGCAAATTGCCGACCAGAACACGATTGAACCTTGCAGACCGCGGCGATTTATTCACGAATGATGTTCTCCGGCTACAACCAGTGACTGCATTCGTTTGGACGGTTACGTTGCCAGATAGCGCATGAGCCCCGCCAGGCGCGCGGTCAGTGTTTGCTGAAGGTGCGTGTCCATGTGACAAGACTCGAGTTCGGGCTCGGTAAATAACTTTGCTGCACGTTTTGAACGGCCCTGGACCAGGCAAGTGTACACAAGTCCGCCATTCTCTCTGGCTGATTGCCACGTGAGCCCTGCGATGTCTGCGTTGAATGAGCTGGCCATTGATTTGAGCGTTAGCTCAACCCATTGCTTGCCAGTTTCAATTTTCTCAGTAGTTTGCATTCGTAAGGGTTTCAGCGCTTAGTCTACAGTATTTGAGCAATTGCATATATTCGTAATTGCCTATATCATAACAATACCACTCGATTCTGTCGAGCTAACAGGCTCTTGCGTGTTTGATGTCCGTTGTTGGGTCTCTGGTCTTACGTCCTCTCCGCCGGCGGTGCTATCCTTATCGACCGTGAACGGCTCTTATTGGTCATCTAGCTAGCAGGATTTGTGAGCGTAATGAGCGACGAACTAGTTCAATTCAAGTCCGAATTCTTCAAGGCACTCGGTAGCCCGCTAAGGATTAAGATCCTGGACCAGCTGCGAGATGGAGAGCTTAGTGTTACCGAATTGCGGCTACGCCTTGGCGTGGAAGCAACGAACCTCTCACAACAGCTAGCGATACTGAAAGCAAAAAATATTGTCGCCGCCCGAAAACAAAGCAGCAACGTTTACTATAGCTGCCGCGATCCAGCCATATTTGGACTGCTCGATGCGGCCAAAGTTGTGTTCAACAACCATCTGGTAGACGTGAAAGATATGCTAGAGGCCCTCTAGCCGCCCGAGTAAGTTTGTACCAGGTCACTGCTTGTGCTTCCTAACGGCAAGCGCAAGCAGTTGGCCATACAGCCAGATTGTCGCACTGGAGTGGCTCGAGGGGACAACAAAATGGTGCAGGTCACCACCGTCGCGCGCGAGTGGCACAATGGAATCAGCGAAGTGAGAGAGTTTCGGTGGATATTGTCAGGTCCGTGGCAGTTTGCTGGGTGCTCTGGACGCGCCTGGGAAATTGTTGATCTATACGATAATAGGCGCAGGAAGCCCGACGTAAACACTGGCGCGCTGCAAAGTCAGTCGTGGTGCGGCTTCCGTGCGTCGACCGCGCTTTTCACTGCATGTAAGACGTATTACCTTATAGATCAACAATTTCCTAAGCGCCGCCGGAGCCACCCCCACATTTTGCTGATGGGATAAAACTCTGTCCAAAACCTCCCTTGACCGGATATACCTGGTCGCGGGCAGGCAAAGGTAGGCAACTACTATGTCGAACTTTGTCCTCGAAACCCGCGAATACGCGGGTGCGGACTTTGGCGCCATTGCAGCCGAGACCGCGAATAATTTGCTCGATTCCATCTCAATTACGGATTGGCGCGGCTTGTCCTCTCCGGCGCAAGTCAAAGAGAAGCTACTCACTGCCGCCGCCGCGCGACCGGGCGACGTCGCAGCGGAGCGCACCACTGAGTTCGCTGACGGCGAGCTGGCTGCGTTTCTCAAAACGGCAATTGACAGATTCGGCAGCAACGGCAAGTTGACGCAGGAACAGTTGAAGACCGCGATGTGCAGTCCCGGACTGAGTATTCCTGAAACAAGCGCGCTCTTCACCCTCGATTGGTGGGCGAAGGCTAATAGCGTGCGCGGCAACATCACGCGCGAGCATTTCAATACTATGTGCACCGCGCTTGAACGCAAGGTCACCGGGCAACCGATGACCGCTGACCAGACCTCCACTGCGGAAGGTCTGAACGTGATGAACTGGGCGTACCGGCGCGACCTTAACGAGGTCAATCCGAAGGTCTACGCCAACGAGGCTGACCCGCTGAAGAGCATAACTCCGGAGGCGTGTGTGCAGCCCATCGGTGTAGGCAATTGCCACTTTGTGGCGGCGATGGCATCGCTTGCCGCACTCAATCCGGCGCGTATAAAGGAGATGATCACCGACAACAAGAATGGCACTTTTACGGTCACGTTTCCCGGTCAAAAGCCGGTGACGGTCAATGCGCCTACGCGCGGCGAGATGCTCTACTATGAGATGCCCTCCAAGAACGGCACCTGGCCTGCCGTCCTGATGAAGGCTTTCGGCAAGTTCTCCAGTCCGAGCACCGCTCGTGACATGGAAGGCGCCGGCGGATCAATCGCGGCATACGGACTGAAAATTCTTGGCGGGCACGGTGTCGACATTGACCAGAACTTCCTCACCACATACGGTACCATGCATTCCAAACTGGAGGCGAACCTGAAGAATCACCGCCCCATGATCGCCGGTATCAACAATGAGTTCTGGAGCCTATTCGGGCTTTCCGACAACAAGGAGGATAGCACCGGCTTGCAATGCGGTCACGCGTACTCAGTGCTGAATTTCTCGCCGAATCCTGCTGACCCGCAGAAAGCGATGATCACCTTGCGCAACCCGTACGGCGAAAACTCGTGGTTTAATGGCAAGCCTCCGGACTGCATCACCGATCTCGGTGGCGGCAAGTTCCAGATGAGTCTGTACGACTTCAGCCGGCTCTTCAGCGACATTGCCTACGCGAAGAAATAAGTGCAAGCGGACTACTCGCCGAAACAGGCTAGGGCTGTGGCTCTCGGCTGGCGATACAACCGAGCCGTGCGCCTCCTGGCAATCCCGGCTTTCCGGGACAATTTCCCAGGCTTCGCTTGGGCAGCCTCGCGAAGATGTGTTATACTTTAGTATAACTAATTGAGAGGCCTGCCCCTATGCACACAACCACACTTCGCAAAGTTGGTGGCTCGGTTATGTTGGCAGTGCCGCCAGCCCTCCTTGAGCTGCTTCACCTGCAAGCGGGTGCAACTGTCGGCATCACCGTCGATGGTGAGCGCCTGGTCATCCAAACTCATCCTCGCCAGCGGTACACGATGGCTGAGCTGTTGGCTGCTTCGGACTACTCCCGACCGCAACCGCCTGAAGAGCGTGAGTGGGTCGACGCACCAGAAGCTGGTCGCGAACTGCCATGAAGCGCGGCGATGTTTATTTAGTAAAACTCGATCCAACCGAGGGACGAGAGCAACGCGGTTATCGGCCTGTATTGATTGTTTCTCCTGCAGAATTCAATGACGCAACAAAGTTGCCAGTGATTTTGCCTATAACGACCGGGGGCGAGTTTGCTAAAAGAATAGGGTTTGCGGTTCCACTGTCCGGCAGTAAAACAACCGGAGTTGTCCGCTGCGACCAGCCTCGTGTACTAGATCTGGAAGCTCGCAACGGCAAGAAGGTAGAGTCCCTCCCTCAAGACATCATGGATGAGGTTATGGCGAGAGTCTCCACAATTTTTCAGTAACTTTCTCCGCCACCATTAGCATTTAAGCGTGCAGCCTCGGGCTTTTACAAACTCTTTGACCTGCGCGAGTTGGTCGTCAGGCATTTTTCCTTTGTACAATACGACAGCGAAGCTGATCTCGGGCGCGAACAGTCGCACGCCTGTGTTGTTGGCGTGCAGCTCCCAGTTCCAGTGCCATTTGAACACGTTGCTTACATAGGAGTTTGTATAGAATTGAGTTTTGGTCCATATGCGATCATCAAGCAGATCGACAACAGCTTCGTACGGACGGTTTTGCTTCGGGCGGTTTCGCACGTACATTCTTCTGGCAAACAGTACCGCCAGAATAAACGGAATGACCATGGGCAAATATCCGCCGGGCGGGTGGGTCCATCCAAACAACCAGTGCTTCGCGAAGAGCGGCCCTATCAGTACGCTGTAGATCAAAAACAGCACCGCAAAGGGCGTCACCATTGCTGATCGTTGAAGGAACTTGACGTACCAGGGGGTGAATGGAGTGGCATAGCTGAAGGTGACTGGATGATCCGATGAATCCAGCTCCATCTTCCCGAGGAGGTCGGATTCATACAGTCCTCTCGCCGGGTCTCGCTCGATGTTCTTTGAAGTCTCGCAGATTCGCTTCAGTTCGCCTTCCCACTCCCCAAGGTATTTGCGTGGAATTGGAACGCTCATCGCATGGTACATATATTCAGTCAGGCACTGAACCTTGTCGCCATCCACTGTAACCGATGAACCGGGAAACCAGGTGTGCTCGCTGAAGGAGCACTCTCCGTCATCCCCGCGCGCGAAGGTAGTGACACCATATTCAGTGGCCGCGAATGTGATCGTGGAATGCGTATAGCCGAACTTGCGTCGTAACGCCTGCCTCTGTGCGCTATTTTTTGCCGGCATGAAACTGGTGAGCACTGCAGAGAAGAAGAACCAGAGCAACGTGGTTCCCAATACGCTTGTAAAAGCATCACTGATGAGCGCTGGCAGAGCTTTGTGGGCAAGCATTCCCGGTATTGAGAATACGCCAAGAATGGCGACCAAAGCGACGGAGGCGACCTTGAGCAGGAACAGTGGATCCGAGTCGGACCGGTCGAATTCCGATTCGTCGAGGGGATGCTCGATCTCCAGTTTTAAGACGTTGGACTTACCGCGCACCATGCCCGACCGGTATGTATTTGTCCAATCCGAGAAACGCTTTGCCGCGACTAGCGGCTGTTTCTCGCCGGCGATAAATCGGTAGACGGGTGGGTCCAGATCGTCGTTCGCCGTGTCGAAATAGAGGAAGAGGTCATTGTTTCTCGTCAAAAAAACAAAGTCGGTCGGCGACAGTGTGAACTCCGCGTTCGCGGATTTCAGTGTTTCCTCCGCGGTCGCTCTCAGGCTTTTGATTTCGCTGTATCGCCACTGGCAATCTGCAAGAAACGTGCCGGCTCCCTTGCCAAACTGCGCGAGAAAGACGCGATAGATGTAGGGAAACGAGGTCTGCAACTCGCTTTCCAGTTGGTCTAATTCTTCTTCCGAGCAGCGTGTCGCTTCGCCTTCCCCGATTATTCCGGACTCTTTGAGTTGGTAGAGTTGCGAGCGATAACGTACATTGGCCCACCGCTGTTCTTGCCCGCTGTAGCCCCAGGATATGGTGACCTGGATATTAGGGCCATCGTCGTCGCCGTCGTCATCGTCATCGTCATCTTCGGCGTCATCGTCATCTTCGGCGCCATCATCGTCATCGCCGGCTGCGTGGCGGGCACCATGCGCTTCCTGGCGGGCTAACATATACTTCGACACTTCCGCAAGCCATGCCGGAAAGCTAGCGAATGGTTCCTCGAAGTTCTCGCCGCGGTCCTCGAACATGCACACAGCAGGTTCCGCACCATCGGCGGTGTCGAAGAAATAAGACACCTCTGCCAGAATCATGAAAAACGGAAACGCAGTTTTCGGCAGCGGCGGTCGCGCAAACCACTCGTCGTCGAAACCGAACATCACATCGTATTCGTCGTAGCCGCAGAGCAGTAAGTCTTCGGTTTCTTGCCGAATCCACGACAAGGAGCCGTACTTCCACGAATCTCCATCGTGGAAGCCATCAGCGTTTCTGCCCATCAGGCGCAAAAACTCTTTATACGACTCCGGTAGTTTCAGCTCGTAGCGGGACTCCAGTCTGGCTATGTCCGCTTCCGAGCACCCGACAACATTTTTGATGCAGCCGGCTTCGATGAGTTTGCTCACCGTGTCTGAAACTGTCGGCGTGGACGTAGGGCTGAAATCCATACGGAGTATTCTATCCCGTGCCCTCATATAAGAGTGCTCTCAGATTTATGGGACAGTCTTTCAGAAATAGCTGCTCCCCTTTATCGTTGTTGCAGCCTTGGACACAATGACGGAGCCGTGCCATGCCCCCTTTTCGCCGACCCGATTCCGAACGCATTGAAACTCTGCACATTACGCTCCGCGGAGTGGAGCCTGCGGTGTGGCGGCGTATTCAAGTGCCTCGCTCGATGACGCTTGACCGGTTGCACCGTGTCTTGCAAGACGCCTTCGGCTGGGGCAACAGCCACTTGCATGCGTTCTATATTGACGGCACCGAGTACGGTATCACCAATCCACAAGATCCGTTTGACGAAGATAAGAACACATTCGATGAAAAAGGCATCAAGCTGGACGATGTTTTGAAATACCACACATACGGCTTCTAGTATCGCTACGACTTCGGCGACGATTGGATCCACGAAGTGCAAGTCGTTGATGACTTCACTCCCAGCCCTGACGGAACCGTCTTTCCCCGCTGCCTCGCCGGCGCCCGGTCGGCACCGCCCGAAGACTGCGGCGGATACCATGGTTATGCACAACTTCTCGAAGTGCTGTCAGATCCCAAAAACGAGCAATACAAAGACTCGCGCTGAGGAAGCTCCCACACCGTGGGAACTGAACGCCATATTCTCTTCGCCTTCTCCATCGAGTCGCTCGTTTGACAAAGAGTTGTGGAAGTCCGCGCCCCGATCACGCCGAACGCCTGACACGTTTCCGGGGCACCACGGGTGACTACGTTGATGTGTTTCATCGAGTGAAGTCGTTCAGGAATTAGTCGCTCGCGGATGCGCGACGATGTTGGGTCCGTATCCGGGCGTCCCGGAGGTTTGCACCCAGGAGAAAGCCTGAACATCGGCGCCGGTAGCATCCGCTAGTGTTTGCAGTTGGTTCACCGCGTCCGGTCCGTGACCGGTCTGGCAAGCCTGAATGACTATGCGCGCACCATTCTCCATGTGCCCCTTCAGGCGGGCAAACTGTTCGATCACCGCAGGGTCGTTGAGATCATAGTAGTGCCCGCCGATGCCGAATCCACCCGGAGCGCCGTGTGCATCGATGACGATGTTGCCCAGCGGTTGTCCCGATTGCAGCAGTTGATCGACCATGTCTTTGAGGTCTTTCGGATGGTCGATCAGGTTGGCGCCGAGCGCCTTCTTCGCTGCCTCTTCCAGTGCCGTGACGTCGCCCGCACCGGAGCCCGGTCCGCTTTCGTTGTTGTCGACTGCATTGACGATAGTGGGCTTGCGTCCGTTGACGTCTCCGAGGAATGGGTAGAAACCTTCAACAAACGGCGCGTCGGGATTGAAGCCTACCGCTCGCAGTTTGTCTTGGATTGTGGTGAGTTGGCTCTCAGTAGTTTGTCCGGATGCGGTCAGATCGTGTGTGCGTCCGGAGTTGAATCCGCCGTGTTCACGGGTGTGCACCGAGCCGTCGGCGCTCACGTTCGGAACATCAATCTGCACGTAGTCGCCGCCGGAATCCTGATGGTAGTACCATTTGTCCACGTCGGCATGGTATTCGAACGAGAATCCCTGGCTGTGGTAAGCGACTGGTTTGCCGTGCTTGTCGATATCGACGGTGACGCCGTTCTGTTCGTAGCTCGCCTTGCCGTCATGAATCTGGATGTTTTTCGCGTCTTTGGGTAGGGTGACGTTCTCGCCGTTCGGCGTCTGCAGTATGATTGGTTGGTCGCCTTCCTGGCGTTGTTTCCAGCCATCCGGCAACTCTGTCGGCGGCGTCGGGTGCGTTGGGGGCTTGTCTTTGTCCTGGGGGCTGGGCGGTTCGCCGTTGCCGTCAACTGGAGCCAGAGGTGGCATATCGTTGCCATAAATATTATGCGTACCGAAGTCGAGCACTTGCGGTTCCGACTGCAGGCGGAGCGTATTCGGTGTGTCGCTGCGGAGGCTTTGGTTTGTTTCTTCCAGCATTGCAGTTGATGCTGCGTGCGACGAACCAGTATCGTCACCGGCTTGTTGCGGCTTGAAACTCTCGAGTTGCGGAGCCATTTCGGTACCTCGACATGAAGCAGATGCGGAACTGCATAAACCTGCGAGCAATCTATTAGTAAGCGGCGGGCGGGATAGGTCCGAGGTTACGACGGCGCATCAGAACAAATCCGGAACACTTTGTGTAAAAGTTGTGTACGCTTCTGGGCGCGCCGCCTCAGTATGTGCGCAGGAAGGCGACCAATAACCCGACCAGCACGCACACCGAACCGCCGCCGATGGTTGCCACGCGCATCAGTCGGGTTGCGGTAAAGTTGCTACCCACGCTGGTGTCGGTTGTCAGTGCGCTGGTCGCTTGTTCGACGTCGGTTCGTGCGGATAGTCCTCCCGGACGCATGAGCTATGTCCAGTGGGAATTCGCCCAGGACGCGGTGCGGAGCATCGAATTCGAGGTCAACATCGAAAACGATCCACACCTTCAAGTTGGCGCCCAAAGAGCGGATGTGTATGCTGACGGTGCGACTGTCGCGAAACAATTGCGGCGACTGGCGAAACAAATTGGGCGAACACTATGTCTATCCAGGCAGAATGTTTACTGAAGGCACTGCTTTATTCAGTGCATGGAGTCCAAATTGATCAAAGGTAACCTGGCTCAGCAATTCATAGATCGCGCTGAAAGGGCGGCTACAGACGGCGAAGTCGGTCTGGCTGAGGAATTATATGCGGCCGCATTGCGCTCATACGGGCTGCAAATTGAGTGCAGAGAAAGCATCTATGAGCGGCTTGCTGAGCTTGCCCGTGGGCAGAAGCAGTTTCGGGCCAGTTCGCACTGGCGCCTTGAGGCGCTCCAGAGTAAGTCACGACGGTTGCACCAGGCCGATCCGGAAATGAAGCGCGCCGTTCAGGACTACCGCAGAGCTTTGGAAATATGTCTGGAAGCGTTCGATGCCAATCCGTGTGCCGCGGACGCGGTGGTGCAACCTGAGACCGCGCCTCGAAAGTCGTAAGCATCTGTGCCACCACCTATGGTTGCTTGCCCCCCCCCCCGGCTGCCCCGCGATTATTTCTGCGAAGTAACCGATTGCTCCAGGTTGGGCACCGTCCGCGGTGAGCTGCCGCTCATTACTTTGGGCAACAAGCCCGGCTCAGCGTACGAAGACTTTAGCTGTCCGAGTTCGACGCACTTGTCGCCGAGGCGCCAGTGCATCGCCTTCATTGCCTCGGGTGAGGCATCGAAGTTGCCTTGCGGCGCGACCACTGCCCAGTCGGACTTATCGCATGAGCAAAGCGATGCCACCTCTTTTCCTGCCGGCAAACTCCACAGTTTGACTGTGGCGTCGAGTCCGCCGCTCGCCAATATCTTGCCGCCGGGAGCAAATGCTAACGTCTTCACGGAATTGCCGTGTCCCGACAGGCTCTGGAGTTTCTTGCCGGAAGCTGTTTCCCAGAGGATCACAGTTTTGTCGTCGCTGCCGGCAGCCACCCTGGTTCCGTCCGGACTGAACGCCACGCACGTGGCGCTGTCGCGGTGACCGGCGTAGCTGCGCAGTTTCTTCTTAGAAGCCACATCCCACAAGGTGACAGCACCGTCCGTTGTGCCGCTGAGCAATGTCTTCCCGTCCGCGCTGTATGCGAGGGCGACGACTCGTTGTCCTCCGCTGGGAATGGCGTCTTTCTTTCCGGTCGCGATGTTCCATATGAAGAGCGAATCGTCGGAGCCGGTCGCGGCCGATTTGCCATCGGGGCTGAGGCTCAGCGACCAGAGTGTTCCATCATGAGGGTAGGTCTTCACGCGTTTGCGACTTGCCACATCCCAGACGGTGACTCCGCTGGCGGTGGCACAGATGAATTGCTTGCCGTCCGGTGTGAATGCCGTTCCGTAGGTGTTGACCATGCTGAGTTCGTCATCGTTTTGGTTGAGTTCGGTCAACTCCTTGCGCGCGGGCAGGTCCCACAGCTTTGCGACGACTCCTTGCTCGGTGGCGGTGACGAGGTACTTGCCGTCTTTGCTAAAGGCGATGCTGCTGACTGCCAAATCGTGTGCGTCAATCGAGGCGGTTTGTTTGCCGCTGGTGAGATCCCAGAGTTTTACGCTGCCGCCGGTCCCGATCGCAAGCAATTTGCCTCCCGGGGCGAAGACCACCGTTCCCACCGGGCTGGAACGTTTCGCCAGAGTCTGCAACTTGTTGCCGGTAGCGGGGTCCCATATCTTGATAGATGCTTCGCTGCCTGTGCTATACAGTTTCTTGCCGTCCGGTGTGAACATCACCGCCAGCGGTGCACTCTCCTTCAGCGTCCTCAGCTCTTTTCCTGAAGAAACGTCCCAGAGCTTGATCGAATCATCGCGGCTGGCCGAGGCAAGCGTCTTGCCGTCCTGACTGAACCCGACCGCGAAGATCCAGTTATTGTGCCCCGTGAGGGTGCGAAGCTTGGCACCGCTGTCGACGTTGAAGAGACTTACCTTCCCTTCGTCGGTGCCGCATGCCAGCGTCTTTTCATCGGGACTGAGGCGCACGCATTTCGTGGGCATGACCAGACCGTCGGAGAATGTGCGCACCTTCTGCCGAGTTGGAATGTTCCACAGCGATGCGTTGGTTTGGCCGCCGACGACCAGATTTTTCCCATCACGGCTGAACCCAATACTGCGCGGATTGCTCTCTACTTTGAGGGAGCGCGCCTTGGTTCCGGAGGCGGCGTCGTAGAATTCGATGACACCGTCTTCCAGGGCGACGGCTACGACGGGTTGCGGTCCCGCAGGAAAGAATGCGATTGACGAGATTATGCGGTCACCCAAGTCTATGACGCGCACGCTCTTGCCTGTCGCCACGTCCCAGATGGGGACCGTGCTGGTGGTATTGCTTGCCAACAACTTGCCGTCGAGACTGTATCGAGCCCCGTAAAGAGGTTCGAACTCGCCGCCGGGAAATGTTTTGAGTTGCTTCGCTGTGCGGGTGTCCCAGGTCTTCACGGTCCAGTCGGTGCCGGCGGTTGCGAAGGTCTTGCCGTCCGGGCTGAGCACCATGTCGGATATGCCCGCCCAGTGAACTGTGGGCAGCACCAGCTCAGCCTTCTGCTGCGCAGTCGCTGCAGGCGGTGCGGGCGACGCCGTTGCCGGTTTTTGTGTTGCCTCCGCTGGCGGCTTCTGTGCCTGACAAGATAGATTATTTGCGCCTACGAGCATCGTCGACACGATAGCAATAGCGCCAAGACCGCGCAGTTGTTGCATGGTTTCCTCAATAGGTATGGGGCGAACGCCGAGATGGGACACCGGGATGCCTGTGATGCCTGATACCTGATGCTAGCCGATCGGTATCGGCGCAAGCATACTCTACCTCATCGCTTTGCTTCGCACTTGTTCGGCTTCGCCGCCTCGTGACCGCCGTGGCGGCCGGCCGGCAGGCGAAACCCGCAAACCGTTATAAAATGGCGGTTTTGGGTATATAAGCACCGAGGGTGGTGCGAGTCGCCACCAACTGCTTGAGCCTGAGGATGCCCATATGCAGAGGTCTCAGAGCTTTGAAGAGTTCTACTCATACTATCTATCCGAGCACACGGACAGACGCAACCGTTTCCTGCACTTCCTGGGAGGCTGGCTTGTCCTGGCGGTCTGCGTCTTATCAGTGGTGGCGGGGGCGTGGGTCCTCCTCTACGTTCCCATAGTTGGGTACGCTCCGGCGTGGTTCGGGCACTTCGCGTTCGAGAGGAACAAGCCCGCCACTTTCAGAAACCCGCTCTGGAGCTTGATCGCGTTCTGGCTCATGTTCTGGCAGATGCTGGTAGGGCGTCTGGCAATGTAGTAATTGGCGCATGGATGAATTCAAGCTCTTCGTCGTGGCGGCTTCTCTCCTATCGCTATCGGCCGCCTCGACTGCCGGGCCCCAGGCTCTCTCTCGCGATTACTCGCTGTCTCTGATGCGGAAACCAACTCACTGAGGCAGGCAGGGGCATCGAAAGCCGAAGTAGTGTCCTCTCCACCTCAGTTAGGTGGGGCGAGGTAGTTCGTATGTTACAATTCGATGAGTACGCATATTCGAATATGCAGATTCCTTCAATCCTGTGGAATCGAAGTTTCAGTTATGACAAGCAAGCTGGTTAATTTCAAGGCTGAGTTTTTCAAGGCGCTCGCCAATCCGTTGCGAATCCGAATACTGGATGAATTGCGCGAAGGCGAATTGACCGTCTCTGAATTGAGAGTCCGCCTCGGTGTCGAACCTACCAACGTTTCACAACAACTGGCTATTCTTCGTTCGAAGGATCTTGTTGTGGGACGCAAGCAGGGAAGTAATATCTACTACAGCTGCACCGACGCAACTATCTGGAAGCTTCTGGACGTTGCCAAAAAAATCTTCAACAACCGGTTGGTGGGCGTGAAAAACATGCTGGAAGACCTTTAGCTGCTCGCTCAAGACCAGCTGTATCACTAGCTGCTCAAGCCTGCTTGTCTGCGGTTGCGAGGTTCGAATTGTTGTTTGCATACAGTATCGCTGCATGATAGCATATGCGCACATCTGCAAGTGTTTATGTGTGAAGTTCGAGGTGCGCGGTCTCAGGTGAACAGGCAATGACGATAACGATCATGCTCTGGTCCGTCTGCTTGCTCCCGATACTCGGTGCGGTGGCAAGTTTGCTTACGAAGGCGGGGCAACGTATTTCCCCGGCCCTTATGCTTCTCGAGGGAGTGTTGCTAACCGCTGCCGCGCTATGTTCGTGGTATCAAGTGACAACGCTGTCAGTCCCGAGCATGCTCGCCATCGGCTGGATTCCAGTCGCATTGCACTGCGACACATTGTCCGCGTTCTTCATTCTGTTGCTAGGTCTGGTCTGCGTCTGTTGTGCAGTTTTCTCGTCAAGATACGTGCAGCATCTGGCTGACAGTGTAAACACCCGTCTCTACTGGTCCGCCCTGTTTAGCTTCATTCTGGGCATGGTGCTAGTCGTGCTGTCCGCCAATGCCGTGACCTTTCTGGTTGCGTGGGAGCTCATGTCGCTGTCATCCGCGATACTGGTTGTCTCTGACTACAAAAAGCACAAAGCCCAGCGTGCAGCCTTCATCTACGTCGTTGCCACGCGCATCGCCACCGTTTTCCTTACTGCCGGCTTTCTCCTGCTATTCTCCCAATTCCGCGATCTTTCACTTGCCTCCTGGACCTTTACCGACCAACGATCATGGTTGCCTGCAGGCTTGATTCTAACTGGCTTGATCATCAAAGCGGGTATCTGGCCGTTCCACATCTGGCTGCCCCATGCTCACCCGGAAGCACCAAGTCCGGTGTCGGCTCTAATGAGCGGGGTCATGGTTAAGATAGCTGTTTATGCCGCTCTCAGGTTTTTTGTCTATGGTCATCTCACTTGCGGGTTCATCGTTTATACCCTCTTCTTTCTCTCTGCCGTTTCCGCCTTCTGGGGCGTCTTATTTGCTATCAATCAGCGCGAACTGAAAAGACTGCTTGCCTACAGCACGGTTGAAAACGTGGGTTTGATATTTCTGTCTTTAGCGCTTTGTTTGTGGGCTCGCAATGTGGGTATGACGGCAATCAGTCAACTTGCCCTGCTCAGCGTTCTGTTGCAGACATTCGGACATGGACTTTTCAAAACGCTTCTATTCTTATGTGCCGGCTCTGTTGATTACGCTGCTCACTCGCGGAAACTCGCGATGCTGGGTGGGCTCAACAAGCGCATGCCTGTTACCGGCATCACCTTCATAGTAGGGAGCGCAGCCGTCTGTGCTTTGCCACCATTGAACGGGTTCGCCAGCAAATGGTGCCTTTACGAAGGATTGCTCAAATCATCTTTCACCATGCCACTTGTCTTTGATCGTGCCATTTGCCTTGGCACGATAGGAGTTCTTTCTGCTGTCGGCGCACTTGCTGTCGCCTGTTTCGCCAAAGCAATCGGCGTTGCCTTCCTCGGCAGTCCGAGGTCCCATTACGCAACCAATGCTCATGAAGTCCCTGCTTCCATGTACCTTCCGCAAATTCTCCTGGCTGCCGCCTGTCTTCTCATGGGTCTTTGCGTGCAATGGTTAGTGCAGCCGCTTGCTCCTATCTTAGGGACCATCGATCCACACCTGCCGCCTGATGTCTTTGCCTCTATCCCCTTGTGGCAGGTGGGCATCGTTCTTTTTGTGTCGTTGCTCGTCATCTATGTGCTTGTTCTGCACCGCAAACCGAAGCCATTCATAACTTGGGATTGTGGGTTTGGCAAAAGCTCCAGCAAAAGCCAGGTTACAGCCGACAGCTTCGCGCAACCGATCGCCAGAATTTTCACTCCCGTATTGCAGTACCACCTAACGGTCGATATATCAGGTCATGATCGCCGGCATTTTCCAGAAAGGATTGTCGTGGAACCGAATATGGTGTCACTTCTTGAAACCAGGGTCTACGGACCCGCTGCACATTTCGTAGACAAGCTCTCGAAGCTGGTCGTTAAGTTACAGGCTGGCAGCATTCACCTCTATCTAACCTATGTGTGTGTGGCCCTCATTTTGCTGATAGCGCTGGGGACACTACTATGATGATGGCGGCTGTTGTTGATTCGGTCTGTTTCATTGCCCTGCTTCTCGTTCTGCCCCCTTTAATGCTGGGTGTGATTAGAAAGACCAAGGCGCGACTGCAAAATCGCATTGGTGCGCCCGTTTGGCAGCCTGCTCTGGACCTTCTCAAACTATTCAGGAAAGAAGAAACCATAAGTGAGACAGCCTCCTGGGTATTTCGTTTCTCGGCTGCAGCAGGTCTATCCATGGTGCTCTATCTGGCTTTCATTACACCCTGGATTAAGCCGCAGCCCCATTTCGCCTCCTGCGATCTTTTCTTGTTGCTTTATATGTTTGCTGCCATGCG
This sequence comes from Candidatus Obscuribacterales bacterium, assembly GCA_046328035.1. GTDB lineage: Bacteria > Cyanobacteriota > Vampirovibrionia > Obscuribacterales > Obscuribacteraceae > JBGASG01. Next base: position 50,345 of record JAXLXI010000039.1, read on the forward strand.
TCTTGTCGCATTGCTTGCCGCAATGGACACGGCGTCGCCTTTTGGTGCCTTTGCTGCCAGTCGAGAGGCAACTCTTTCGTTTCTCGTGGAACCGGCTGCAATACTCAGTCTGGCGGCGCTCGGCACGGTCGCACAAACTTCTGATCTCAGTATCGTGTTCTCCCAGTTGGCAGGCAAACATTCAGCTTTGTGGATAGTATCGGGCACGGCTCTATTCCTTGCCGGCCTGGTGGAACTTTCACGCATGCCAATCGATGATCCCACCACTCACCTTGAGCTGACTATGGTGCATGAAGCGATGATCCTCGAGGCTTCCGGCAGTAACCTGGCGTTGATCGAATATGCCACCGCCATCAAGCTGTCTGTTTTGCTTGGTCTCTCAGCCCAGTGTTATTTGTGTGCCATTCCAAACACAGCTTTATGGAATTCGCCCACCCTTGCTGCGGCCAGCATCCTCGGGCTTGCCCTCATGGCTGTCATTGTCGGAATTTTTGAATCGCTTGCTGTCAAACTCAACTGGAGAAAAGCACCAGAGTTCATCGCCTATGCTCTCACGCTCTCATTTATGGCGTCACTAATCGCCGTCGGAGCTGACCTCTTATGAATCTTACGCTTTCTGACATGTTGGCGCTGCTTGCAGCATTTGTGGCCATTCTGATGGTGGGTTCCACCCACCTGCGACTCAATCTCTGGTTATTCGCACTGCAAACATCTCTGCTGTCCTACGCGACATGGCTCTATGCGGGGCAGCGACACGAGATCCAGCTTTACGGCATAGCGGTCGTTCTCTTTCTGCTTAAAGCCCTCGCAGTGCCGAAGTTCCTCATGGTCATCATCCGCAAGGTCAACGTTCAACGAGACAGCGGCACATTCGTGCCCACCCCTATCGCAATGCATCTTTCGATCGGCTTTTTAGTCACCGCATACTTATTAGCGCGACAGCTTCCGATTCCTGTTGGCAGTATCGCCGGCTGGCCGACAGCCACTGCAGCTATTTCCCTGGTTTGTACCGGCCTGATTTTGATGCTCACAAGGCGTGTGGCTCTCAGTCAAATCATCGGATTTCTTGTGATGGAAAACGGGATCTATTTGTTTGGACTGGGTCAAACACACGCTATGCCGATGCTGATTGAGATGGGAATCTTGCTCGATGTTTTGGCTGGAGTAATGATTGCAGGCTTGATAATCTTCCGGATCAAGAAAAACTTCGAGCATATCGACGTCACCATGCTGGCTGAATTGAAGGAGTAACTATGCACCCGCTCATTCAGTTATTAGCCGTCCCGCTTATTCTCATCGTCCTCATCTGGCTGGTCAAGAACACGCGAGCGCTCACCTTACTTGCTGCCTTCTTGTTCTGGGCTCAGGCCGCCCTGGTCACGCACTTTCTATTTCCGGTGCTCAGCGGGCAAAGTCAGACGCTGACACTTCTCGAAGATTTCTCTGTTGATCGTTTAGCGGCTCTCTTTGCCCTTCTCACGCAAGTAGTCGTTGCCGGTTCGATGACACACGCACACATTTTTTTTCAGCACGAGGGAGCACACTCCAGAGAAGACCGTCAGCAAATGCGCATCTTTTATACCTGCACGACCCTGTTTCTCGTTGCAATGACCTCCGTTTTCTTTTGCAACAACTTAGGGTTTCTCTGGATCAGTGTTGAAGCAACTACATTGTGCTCGGCTCCGCTGGTTTATTTCAATCGCACCAAACATTCCCTGGAGGCTGCCTGGAAGTATTTGATGATTTGCAGCGTCGGTATCGCCTTCGCACTATTTGGCACCATGTTCATTTTTGCCTCAGGCCAACATGGAGCACTTCCCCACGGATCGCTTAATCTCAACGAACTAATCAGCCATGCGACTCTACTTCAGTATCCGCTTTTGAAGATAGGTTTTCTCTTTTGCTTGTTAGGTTACGGCACGAAGGCCGGCATTTTCCCCTTGCACAGCTGGCTGCCGGATGCGCACTCGGAAGCACCAGCGCCGGCATCGGCCATGCTGTCGGGCGGTCTTCTCAATTGCGCTCAATTTGCCATCTGGAGAATCTCTGAAGTTATGATTGCTGCTGGTCACCAAGCACTAGTGCACGAAATAGTCATTAACGCAGGCATACTGACGGTCTTAGTTGCCAGCCTGTTTTTAATCAGGCAGCATGGCATCAAAAGGCTATTTGCTTATTCAAGCATCGAGAATGTCGGGCTAATGCTGACAGCCATCGGACTGGGCTCGGGCCCTTTGTTTTTCATCCTCGCCCTCAATCACAGCGCTGCTAAGGTAGCCCTGTTTCTCCTCTCTGGAAACATCATCCAGGCAACCGGCACAAAAGAACTCAGTCAAATTCGCGGTTTGCTGCTCATCAATCCTTATTGGACGGTGATGTTTGTTCTTGGTGCCTTTGCCGTTACCGGTGCTCCTCCTTTTGGTGCCTTCGTTGCCGAGTGGCAGTTGTTGGTAAACGTCACTGCATTGAATTTGTGGCCCGCGATGATCGTTATCTTGCTGGTGCTGACACTGAGTTTCATTTCAGTTACCATGCATGTCGGCAAGCTTGTTTGTGGCACTCCACCAAATAAGCAAGGCACGAACTTGCCGCCTCTTCGCTCCAGTTTGGTCCCCGCAGCGCTTATCCTTTTGACGCTGCTTTGTGGCATCACAGCCATTCCCAGTTTCTTTTTGTGAAATACATGAAATTGCAGATGGTGCCACTTAAAATCGAAGAACGTACCGCAGCTATAAAATCAGCTATGGCCGATGGTGCTCGGCTGGGACTGATCACCTCGATCGATGGCAAGCAACTCGTCACCCTCCTCCTTTGTCCGGAGACTCACGCAATAACTTGCTACGAAACACCGCTCGAAACATTGCAATACCCTTCTATAACGCCGGTAATACCGCAGGCGCATTGGTTCGAAAGAACTACGTGGGATATGTTCGGATTGCTACCTGAAAAACATCCTCGACTGAAAAGGACCCATTTACACGAGCCTTACTCTTTCTCAGCGCCGCCCTTGGCAGTGACTTCCAATGAACCGTCCGACCACGCCTATCAATTTCTCAACGTAGAAGGAGAAGGAGTGTACGAGCTGCCGGTGGGACCAATACATGCCGGCATTATTGAGCCCGGACACTTTAGATTTAGTTGCTACGGCGAAGTTATAGTCAATCTGGAGATCAGGCTCGGTTATGTGCATAGAGGTGTTGAGAAGAAACTCTCAGAAGTGCCGTGGCGCAAAGCTCGCTTCGTTGTTGAAGCGGCTGCCAGCGATATGGCGGTAGCCAACGCGCTTGCACATTGCGTTGCGATTGAGTCGTTGCTTGAAATTGAGCTTCCGCGTCGCCCTCAATTGCTCAGAACGGCTGCTATGGAAGTTGAAAGACTGGCAATGCATCTGTCGGATCTCGGTGGATTAGCTGGCGACATCGGTTTTCTGGCTATCTCCTCATCGATGGCCAGGTTGCGCGGACTGGCGTTGCGCATGGGAGATCTCCTGGCTGGAAATCGATTTATGCGTGGCTATATTTGTCCGGGAGGCACAACCAGGCACTTCCCCGACAGCAATATCAAGGAATTGACGAGTACTGCCAAAGAGCTGAGCGCTCAGGTCAATCCAGTAGTTGAGTTCTTCACAGAAAACCAGGTAGCGATCGACCGTATGCAAGGCGTCGGCAAAGTTTCCTCTAAACTGGCAACCGACTTCGGGCTTGTCGGTATCGCCGGTCGTGCTTGTGGCATCGACTATGACTGCAGAAAGTTCTGGTCTCATGCAACCTTTCCGAAAGATCACTTCATTGCCACCACTGATGATGCGGGAGATGTTTTAGCGCGAGCCAAAGTCAGGGTGGGCGAGATTCAATCGAGCCTGCAAATATTGCTCGACATCATCGAAGAAATCAGCTCCACGCCCAGTCCCAGCTCGGTGCCCGTACCTGAAACCTTACCAGCCAATTGCACAGCTGTTGGACTGGTCGAATCTCATCGAGGCGAATTAATTCACCTGATATTTACCAATAGCCTGGGGCAAATTCAGAGGTACTGCATAAAAGACCCCAGCGTGAACAACTGGACTGGCTTGGCAATCGCTGTTCGAAACAACTTGATTGCAGATTTTCCGCTGTGCAATAAGAGCTTTAGCCTGTCTTACAGCGGACATGATCTCTGAGGTGCCCCAATGTTGCGCTTATTAGTCTACTTGTTGAGCAAAGGCATAGTCACTAATAAAGTGATTCCAGATACTCTTGAAGAAGGTCTCATTGGCCTTCCGAACGTCACAGCTGCTCCCTGCGATTCTCAGTGCGCATCCTGCATCGATGTGTGCCCGACGGACGCCATAGTGAGTGCCGGACAGTCTGTCACGGTCGACCGCGGCGCCTGCATCGCCTGTGGGCAATGTATTGCACATTGTCCCGCAAACGATCGAGAACGACTTATCCACAGCAACTTTCGCTTACGATCGGCAGGATTTGATCATGTCTTCAGTACCGCAAAAAAACGGCGACAGCAAAGACAAGGGCACTTTCAACAAGTCACTTGCTATCCGCGTGGTCTCAACAGGCTGTTCGGCATGCGATCTGGAAGTTTCTGCGGCGAACAATCCAATCTTCGACATGGAGCGTTTCGGCGTCACCGTTGTGGCATCTCCCCGCTTTGCCGATGCCCTTTTGATCACAGGTCCTGTGCCAAAGGCGATGCACGAGGCACTGAAAAGCTGCTACGAAGCAATGCCCAATCCCAAGATAGTCATTGCCTGCGGAACCTGTGCGATATCAGGCGGCGTTCACAAAAACTCCTACACAGCCGCCAATGGCGTCGAGCCTCTTCTTCCTGTCGATGTCTTCATCCCTGGTTGTCCGCCCCACCCCTGGCAAATATTGCGTGGCATTTTGGCCGCGCAAAAGATAAAGGCAAAAGCGATTTGATGGGCCCTCGCGGACTATTTATAAGAAAGGCGTCAGCATGGTCTGTCCGTGATACATTTTGCATGCGAGGTCGGCAGCCTTGGAGTATTCATCTTGTCCACCAGCAACAGCGATGACAAAGCGGCTGACAGGCCTGTTCTCCGGCAAGTCTATCGTGTAACACTCAGACCGATGCTGCTATTGCTGCGAATCAGCTATCCATATCGGGGGGATGTGATTGTAATCGAGTCGTCGCGCCCTCCAGCAGAAGTGCTCAACGATCTATCCGCAAACATCGAGTCCTTCCCGGTTTCGTTCTCTGTCAAAGGGAAGTATGCCGGACGGGTCGATGGCGAGAACTTCGACATCCAGTGGTTTGAAGCATTCCGGCGCAATGGACACATTCCCGTGCTTTACGGAAAGATCGAAGGCACCGATGCGGGCAGCAAGATTATCGCGCATTTCGATTTATCGCCCTGGTGCAAGGGGTTCATGGTCTTTTGGTGGCTCGCTTCAGCTGCCATGTGCCTGGCGGTGGAGCCGCACCTGGCGGTCCTGCCCTTTATGATTGGAGCAATCATACTAATTCAAGTCGGCATGGCTTGGGGACGCTCCGACCAGGCAAAATTGCTCGATCTCCTGCACCGGATCGCTTGATAAATCAATTGTGAACGAACCGGACTTGTCGTATGTCTGGTGTTATATATGGTACCAATGACTCTGTTCTGCCGGTCACGAATGGCAGACCACAGCAAGAAAGACGAATTACTTAAACACAAAAACTAAGTAGGTTCGCCGCAAGGGACGGTGATCTATATGATGTTCTTATTCAAAAAGCCATGGATCCTGGGTTACGGGATCTTATCTGTAATCTCCATCGTTGCCGTGAGCGGTGCATGCGTAGTCGTACCAGCCGGACACCGAGCAGTGGTGTTCAACGCCTTCACCGGCGTAGAACCGCGCACTCTCGCTGACGGCACGCATCTTCTCATTCCGTTTGTCGAAACACCGGTTAAATACGATGTTAGAACGCAAACATACACAATGTCTGTGACATACGACGAGGGCGACAAGAAAGGCGACGATTCCATTTCGGCGTTGAGCGCAGATGGACAAACAGTGAAAATCGACCTGTCTGTGCGCTATCACCTGCGCCCGGGCGAAGTCTGGCAGCTTCACCGCGATCTGGGCTCGGACTATGTCGAAAAGGTGATCCGTCCGGAGGCCCAGACCGTAGTGCGAAATGTGATTTCGAAGTACACGGTGACCCAGCTTTATTCAGCGGAGCGGACGGAGATACAAAACAGTATCTGCGGTCAAATGCGAACCGGATTGGTTAAGTATCATATCGAGTTGGCTGAACTGTTATTGCGCAACATCGGGTTTTCCGATGCGTTCACGAACGCCATCGAGCAAAAGCAAGTTGCTCTCCAGGAAGCCGAGCGAATGAAGTACGTGTTGCAGAAAGAGGAAGCCGAGAAGGAACGCAAAATCATTGCGGCCAGCGGCGAAGCCGAAGCGATACGCAGACGCGGACTGGCGCTCAGAGAAAATCCATTGCTCGTCAAATACGAGTATGTGGCGAAGCTGGCGCCAAATGTCAAAGCGGTGATTGCCGATCAAAAGACAATCTTCTCTGTCAGTGACCTTTTAGATAAGTAAAAGTGATAAGTGAGGGCCGAGCCGCTCGGTCGGCTGTAATTAGGGAGCAGGGAGACTGGTTCGCCGGTCTCCCTGTCTCCCCACCTGCCGGAATGGATCGTCCGCTGAAATCCCCATGGAAGGTGTGCGCCTTCGGCAGTCCGGGGTCGAGTGCGCATTCACGCACCGAACCGTGTGGCTGTGCGTACAAATTGATAATGTGCGCAATTCCGTATCAACTCGCGCGGCGCGCGTCGCAATGATGGCGGATGCTCTGCAAGCTGTTTTTCCCCTGTACGACAACAACGGCAAGACGCCAGGCGTCCTTGATCAGTCCGAACTGCTTTTCGCCTCAGTTGATTCCTCGGTCGCTCCTGTCGTGAATCAAGCAGCAGAGTTGTTTCTGGACAACATTCATTCGGCCGCGATGATGGCGAGGGAAGGGGACCTGTCCCCGGCTGGATTAAACTCGAAGGGCATGGACGTGCTCAACGAAACTTTTTGGCGCGACTCCGCCTCTGAAGGAGTCAGTAGAAAAGACTTGTCTGTGATTGAGATGGTGGGCTCCACTGAGAAGGCGATCAACTTTTTGGACCAAATGCGAACTGCGGAAATCATTTCCGGCTCGTTCTCCGGAGCTTCAGCCATTGGACAGACTATTGCTGCCGGATTGTTTATGAGCACGCCGACTGGATTCTCGCAAATCGCAGGCGCGACAAGTATTGTCACTGCGGGAATCTATGGAGCAAGCGCCATCGATAACGTGTTCTATAGCAAAACACCCATAGCCGCGCTGATCATGATCCAGCAAAATCAGGAAATCAGTTCTTGGAACATGTCCGCTCTGCAAGACCCGCCGCAGGAGTGACCTGATCGACCGTGAACAGGCCTTACGACGCGTTTCGATTGACGCTTCTACACGCTCCGGGGAGTTCCCTGGTGGCGGAAGTGGTTTAAGTCCGGTATCATATGCGGTGCGCAGACAGTGAGTGTGTCGATGATACTGCCGGCCGATGCATGATTGAGAGGGCGGAGCTGAAGTTTCTGTTGGCTTACAGTTATGTTAGGATGACTCCATCGTATGCTCTGTTGTTGTTATCGGACGCTCTTGTGTGCCTAAGTTTTTACTAGTCGAAGACGATGCCCAGGTAGCTGCCGTTGCGTCAGCCTGGTTTGCCGCGGCGGGTCATATCCTCGAGCATGCCCAGAGCGGCGAAGATGCACTGCAACTGCTCGGCAACTTTAAGTACGATGCGATTATCCTCGACTGGCACCTGCCAGGCATCACCGGACGCGATGTTTGCAAGAAGTATCGGGATTCAGGTGGGACCTGCCCGATTATTTTCACGACCGCTCGTCACGATATCGACAGCAAAGAGGAGGCTTTCGATCTCGGTGGCGATGACTATCTCGTCAAACCTTACGATGTTCGAGAACTGGCTGCTCGCATTCGTAGCGTAATGCGCAGACCGGCTGGACTCTTGCCGGTCGAGGTCCGCCTCGGGGATGTGTTGCTCGACACCGAGTTGCACCTGCTTGTCGTGGGTGATAAGCAGGTGCAGCTCCGACCCAAAGAATCAGCCCTGCTTGAATATCTGATGCGACACCCGAACCGCCCCAGCGGCGCCCAGGCATTACTGAACGCAGTTTGGCCCTCCGAGCACGAGGCGTCGGCCGATACGGTGCGTACCTGGATGAAGTACTTGCGCAACAAACTGTCCGCTGTCGGAAAGCCAGACCTCATAAAGACGATCCCGGGCTCCGGTTATGTCATCGAGCACGCAGTCGAACGGCCGACTTGATTAATGCGCACTGCCTGCTTTTCACGTCGGTTTCAGGTCGGGTCACCTATTATCTAATCATCGTCAACCCGGTAATCGATGAAGTTGTCGATCGCAGAGGACGAATAGATTTGATGCGGGAAGCTATACAGGGCGGTACCATATTTGGTACCGCCCTGTGTACTTGATAGATTGAATTTTGATGCAGCGCCGTCGCTGCGATATGCAGTCTTAGACAGCCGAACCAGCATCAGAACCGGTGGACGGACTTGCCAGGTCGCGCTGTATTGATAGCGCCCGTTTGACGGCCGGATAAAACTGGTGCGTCATCCAGGTGCCCGAGCCGTGCGCCTTGATTGATACCCAGGTGTTTTGCAAGCCCTTTGCATTGAAGCGACCGCGTTCCAGGTCGGAGTTCAGGTCGTGACCGGTATTGATTCGGTAATCGCGCGCGGCCAGATACCAGGCGGCTTTATCCTGGCTGGCCGGCGAAAAATCGTGCAGTCCAAGCGTTTTGGCTACTTCGTTCCAGGTCGAGCGTACAAATTGATAGCGGCCGGCATCGGTATGTCCCGACGGTCCTTTGCCGGGATGCCAGGCATAGGAATTGAGGCGATATCCACCGAACAGCATGTCATAGTGTCCGCCCGATTCCGGTCCGGAAAGAGCGTCGAGCAGCCCGCGTTGCAGTGGAGTCAACGATTTGTCTACTGCCGTGTTTACAACGTTGAATTGACTGTCTGTTCCTTTACCCTTTTGTTGTAGTCCGTTAGTCAGGTCTAGATGGGCATCATTGGCACCACCTTTTTGAGCCTTGAATTGGTCGATCAAGGAGGAGGCTATTGCTTCTTGCGCCTGCGGCGGCAGCACGCCTTGCAACTCGGACTTCTCCACCTTCTGCCCATTCTCAAGCTTGGTACCCAGCTCTTTCAGCTTTGCCTGATAATCAGGACTTTTCAGCATGCTGGCAAAATCGCTCGCCAATGCGCCCGTGCGTACCAGTTCATCAATCTTCTCGGGTGAGGGCGGATGACCGAGATTGTCCAGGAATTTCAGCAAGTGCTGACCGGAGAAACCGTAACGGCCGACCCGATAATGCCCATCATGGTGCCGGTGCACTGTCTCGTAGGGATGGTGCAAGTCCGGTTTTGAAACTGCTGCCACGGCCTTTTTGATGGCATCGGTGGAGTCGTGTGAAAAATCGATTTGATGCCCACGGTGACCGTGATGGGGTTGGCGACCGTCATGGACGCGAGCCGATTCGCCATGGGCATCAAGGTTGGCATGGTCGACGAGGCGAATGGCAGCGCCGGTATTCTCGCCGACATGAGTGCGGACGCTCATCTGTTTGGGCGCTCCATCTGCTGTCACCACCATTGGTATCTTGGTTGCGGCTTCGCGACTGGCGAAGAAAGGCAAAGTAGAGGCCGATTCGAAGAGGTCCAGTTTAGGCGGCCAGTCTCCCTTGCCGCATGCGTCGAATGATGACATCGCTGATGCCGCGGCGTGCCTGAACGCAAAAGCCTGGTTGCCTTGTGGGCTCGACAGGCAGGCAGCGGCTTCCTGTCCGAGCGGACTGAGTCCGGAGCCACGGGCGAATTCAGGTAACACATCGTGCTGCTGAGATTTACCCCGATTGTCACCGGAGCTTTCCAATGGATTTTTCGACATAAATAGTAAGTGGCGGCAGTGAGTTGCGATTTCCTCTGCCAGTAGGTTAGGAGGTCCGGGCTAAAATCATTGTGAAACGGTCAGTGGCAGAGAAAACCAGAATGTGCTGCCTTTGCCGACTTCACTGCGGACGCCGATTTCGCCTTCGTGGCTCTGCACGATCTCCTTGCAGATAGCCAGACCAAGCCCGTAACCACCTTTGTCTGTGGCATCGGAATGCTCGACCTGGGTGAAACGCTCGAATATGCAATCAAGTTTCTCAGGCGGTATCCCGCGTCCCAGGTCAATAATCGACAAAGTGGCGGTGTTCCCGTTGCGTTGCAGAGTCACCGTGATTGGTGATTTCGGTAGCGAGTATTTGACTGCGTTGGTCAAAAGGTTTACCAGTACCTGACTCAGTCGCTGCTTATCGGCCATGGCGATCATTGGTGCTGTGTCCGAGTCGATGGCAAAAGTTCGATCCGGCGCAGTTGCTCGAACGGTTTCCACTGCATCCAGCACCACATCGTGCAGACTCACTTCAGCGCACCGCAGTTCGAAAGACCCGGCATCAATCGATGCCACCTGCAGCATGTCGTCGAGCAGGCGCACGATGTTGTTGAGCTGTTTGCGTGATGTACCAATCAACTGCAGTCCATGTTGTGACAGCTCTCCGCAAATACCGTCTTCAAGCAGCGAAAATATGCTTTGAACTGCGGTTAGCGGGCTCTTCAGATCGTGCGTGATCATAGCGGTCAGTTCGCGCTTGGTTCGCTCGAGTTCTTCTTCGGCGCGCCGATCGAGAAAGACGCATAAAAGTTTCTCGCCGTCGGACATGCTGATGCGCGTCCGCGACAGGGCAATCGCGATGGTCGCACCGCCTTTGGTGCTGGCCAGAGCTTCGCTGCTGGCATCGGACGACTGTTTTGTTGAGGGCCTGCCCATCCCGGACGACTGCGCCAGGATATCGGCGATCGTGAGTTCCGACAGTTCGTCGTTGTGATAGCCGAGTAAACCCGTAGCCGCACGATTGGCGAATTCTATTCGGTCGGCATTATCGGCTACCAGCACGGCGGCCGGCAATGACTCGAGTATGTCTCGCAACCGTTGTTCGCTCAGTCGAATGGCTTTTTCCACCAGCTTTTGTTGTGAGATATCGTGCACTATGCAAAAAAGCCCTCCCTCACTGGCAGACCAGTGACCGGTCCAGACTACATCCAGCTGGCTGCCGTCGGCCGCCCGCAGTTGTGACTCGAAAACAACCTTGTCGATGCTCTGCATGCCGCCCAGAATTTGCTTGGTGACGCGCTCCGACTCGGCGCTGTCCAGCAGCGTGCTCAGGTGGCTGCCGATTAAGCTGGCACGGTCGTAACCCCAGGACTTCTGACAGGCATCGTTGATGGAGATGATGCGCGCATCCGTGTCAATCACACAAATAACGTCCACTGCCCGTTCGATGAGCAGCTTTTCTTTACGGCGAGATTCGACGGCGTCAAGAGAAATTCGATTGAGAGCCAGTTCCAGCCGTCCGAAGTCGTCCAGTTCGGTGTGTTTCTCCAGGTCATCTGTTGCGGATTTGGGCAGCGACTGCAGTGTGCGATTGACATCGGCACGAGTCACATTTGCTGCTCGACTGGAAACCACGCATTGCCACACCAGCACGATTGCCGAGAAGATCTCGGCGAGCAGTTCGAAGAAGACTCTGACCGGATCTGTATCCACAGTGCGGACAATCGCCAGAACGATCAACAGGGTGCAACTGGAGAAAATCGCTGGCAGCGTGAATGGCGATTGTTGCTTGGAAACCAGCGCCCTCTTGCCTCCGCATGCCTAAACAGCTCAAAGTATAAGCGAAGGCAGCTCTATACGGCTGTGGTCCGCCTCGACCGCGCAATCGCCGACAACTTCACAAACTTGAGCCGACCGCAGCTTAGTTGCCGGGAATATAGTGTTCGGAGTTAAAGTAATGTCTGGGGAGCGGTCTTACAACCAATCAGCAAACCAAATGGATTCGATTGACGCCACGATCAGCGGTCGCTATCGCATCGAGCAAGTGCTGGGCATGGGCGGTGCTGGTAAGGTTTGTCTGGCCCAGGACTTGGTCCTCGGCAGACCGGTGGCATTGAAGTTTGTCCACGCTTATACCAGCCATGTCGACCCCGCAGCCGTGCAGCGTTTGCAACGTGAAGCGCTGATCCTCAGTCAGCTTGAGCATCCCAATATCGTACAGGTGTACAGCATCGGGCTCACCGACGATCAAGAAGTCTATTTGTGCATGGAATTCGTACCGGGTCAGTCACTGGAAGATCGACTGGACGGCGGATCGTTACCGCTCAAAGATTGCCTGGCGGTGGCCGAGCAGCTATGCCTGGCAATGATTTGTGCGCAAGAGCACCGGGTTGTGCACCGCGATATAAAGCCAGCTAATGTCTTGCTGACGAAAACTGAAAGCGGTGCGTTACAGGTCAAGCTGGCCGACTTCGGACTTTCGAAAGTCAGGGAGGCGGCGACTGGAGCGGCCGAAGAAATCACTCGCACCAATGCTGTTGTCGGCACGCTGCAATATATGAGTCCGGAGCAGTGCGTGGGACGGCAGGCTGATTCACGGTCGGATATATATTCGTTCGGGTGTACTCTTTTTGAAACTGTGTTTGGTCTGCCGCCGTTTGCCTCGCAGTCCCCGGCCGACCTGATGCGGATGCATATCTCGCAACCGCTGCCCAAGGTGTTAACCGATCCCAAAGCTTCCGGTTGCCCGATTGAACTCAAACGCATCCTGGCGCGTTGTTTGAGCAAGCAACCAGATCAACGGTATGCCAGTTTTGAAGAATTGCTGGCCGACCTGAGCGAACTCAAGGCAAAGCCGGGACTGGCAGATAGTGGACCGCTCTCTCTGGACGATGTCGAAGAGCAAGCCGCCGGACACTGGTGGACCAGAAAAGTGATTTTATTGTCGTTGATCTTGCTGGCACTGGCCGCCGGCGGTTTGACTTGCCTGTGTGCGTTCGATGGACGGCCGGTGATGGCCGTCTCCGACTGTATCGATGCCGGTGGAAGACCGGCTTTCGTGGCTCAATGGGTCGCCACCGTTGGGCGAGTCTTCGGAGAGGATAAAGCAGCTGGACTGTCCTTATCCACCCTGGAAAGCCCGCAATTTCTGATGTGGACGCCCGACCAACAGGCGGACTTGAGCGAACGACTACTGAGGCACTTGCTGGGCAAGAAACTGTCAACACAATCCGCGCCGGCCAGATTTGCGGTGGCACTCAAGTTGCTTGGTGCGGCGCTGGACAAGATGGACGCCACCATCGCCGGCCGGCAGTCAATGTCGGACAGTGACTCGCGCCACTTGCAGGAGGCGACTGACTTTCTCCTCAATGCTCATTTGACGGAGGACCAATGGCGCGTGTTGTTGCAACCTGTGCTGATGCACGACAGTCGCATTAACCGTGACGGACAGCCTCAGGTGCGCGTTGATAGCAATTTCCAGATTTTCGATGAGCTGGTTGCCGAGACCCTCGCTCACAATTCCATTACGGCCAAGCGCAACGGGCAGTTGATCATGCTGAGATTTTTGGGCGCTGGACAGGCAGCCAGACTGCGTGCCCAGTGGCCCGCCGTTGCTCATTATGCCTCTCGCGCACTGGAGTTCACTGAAGATAACCCCAACCCGGACTGTGAATTGATGGCGCGCGTGCTGCTCGCCGAGCATGCCATCTGGCAGGGGCGGATGCAAGACGCGGGCGAGCAAATGACTCAGTGTCGGAAGTTGAGTGACACCTGGGAACTGTGGCCTTATACAGAGGTGGAGATGAAAATGGCCGAGCGTGTATATATGAAAGCCGCTGCCAGCCCGACTCATGAACTTGACATGAATGTTTTCCTTGCACCGCCGGCGGTGCCGGTTGATCGGCAATCGCAGTAATCAGGGGCACTCAGTCGAGTTTGCCTGAAAGGCGTATTGAGGCGGCCTGTGACCGTTTGCCGTTGGCGATCAAGACTTTTGTATATTCCTCCAGTGCCCACTTGTACAGGTTGCTGTCTGTGCTATGGGCAGCTGCCTGCAGGACGGCTTTGCGCGCAACTGTTTCTGCTTCGCTATATTGTTTGGACTGGCGCAGATAGCGTCCCTGCAGAACGAGCAACTGCAGGTCGTCTCGCTGTGCACCTCCCAGGCGGTGAGTCTGCAGCGCTCTCTGGATCAGGCGGCTGGCCTTTTTGTATTCCTGGCAGGACGCAGCGCACAGCGCCGCTTTCTCGTAAATGCGCGTGCGCTTCTCGGCATCGGCACCGGCGCTCAAATCAATGCTGCGATCTGCAAGCTGGCTGGCTCTTCTGAACTCACCCAACTTCAGGTAAAAACTACAGGCGTCCTGGGCAACGCTGAGCTGCATGGGGTCGTTTGCGGCGTACGCACTTTGACAGAGACTGAGCAAACGGGCGCAATCGCGGTCAGCGTCCGACTGCAGCCGGCAGTTGGACTCAGCCTGGCACAGTTTTCGCAACGGCTCGATGCACTGCGCGCTGTTCCTGCCGTGCGCTATCTCAGTCAGGGCAAGCCACTGCGTGAGATAGCCGAGCGCCTCCCGATCGGCGTTTGCGTCGAGCGATGCCAGGCTGGCCTCGCGCCAGGCATCGCAGCGCAACTGAGCGCGGCTTTCCCGAGGCGAGTCGGACGCCAGGGCCAGTTGCGCTTCCAGCACCGCCTTGATAAAGACGGCAGACTCTTGTGTGCGCACTTCGCGCCCGTATATGCGTTGCATGGTCCGTCCAAGTTCCACCATCTCAGCCGAGTGCAATCGACCGTGGGTTTTCAGCCACTGGAAAGCTCTCTTTCCCAGCGCTTCGGCGCGATCCAGGTCGTTGCTTCGCTCCAGGCTACTCAGTTCAGCCAGCATCGCAGACGCACTATCGTTTTGCTTTTGCGCTCGTGAGTCCGGACCTGGTGTTGACAGTGGATGGAAGGCAAAGTGCAAGAGTGCGGCCGTCGCGGCCAGCGCTAGTATGCCACCGACCACCTGAGCCGGTCTCAATCGGCGTCTGGGCTTGCTCAAATCCGAGAGTGCCGCCAGCAATTCTCGCACGCTCTGATAGCGCTGATCTGCCTCTCTTTGCATGCACTTCAGCGCTATCTCTTGAATCGCCGGTGGAATGTCGAGATTCTCGTATTTGAGGCGATTGGAGCGGTTTCGTAAATGCTCGCCCATGATCTCGAAAGCCGTGTGTCCTTCTACTGCTTTCTTGCCGGTCAGCATTTCGTAAAAGATGCAACCCAGCGAGTAAATGTCGGTGCGGGCATCGAGCGAGTGCCCGACCACCTGTTCAGGGCTCATGTAGGAGGGCGTGCCGATCAGATATCCGCTCGAGGACAGCTGCTCCTCCCTCTCGGCGTCGAAAGCTTTTGCCAGTCCGAAGTCGACTATCTTGACGCTTTCATCATCTTTGCCTGTGACCACCATGATGTTGCCCGGTTTGAGATCGCGGTGCATAATCCCGTGCGCGTGTGCTTCCTGAAGCCCGAGGGCGATTTCGTTCATAAGGCGCACAGCGCGCGGCACAGGCAACAACTTTTCTGTCTTAAGTACGCTGGACAGGCTCGTGCCATCGACAAGCTCCAGCACCAGATACGGTTGCCCGGAGCTGAGAATACCGAAGTCGAAGACACGGCAAATGTTTGGATGATCGAGACGGGCGACGAGCCGGGCTTCCTGGCTGAATCTTTGAATCTTCAGGGCGTTGGAGACCAGGTCGGTGCGCAGTAATTTGAACGCCACTGTGCGCCCCAGGTCGACTTGCAGAGCGCGATAAACCAGGCTTGACGCACCAGCGCCTATCAATTGCAAAAGCTGGAACTTGTCGGCGACTACCTTGCCGATAAATTCATCACGCGAAACCGGCAACAAAATTGTGTCGTCTGCCGAGCATTTGACTGTCTCATCTCCCGCTGCAAATCGTTGCCCGCATGACGGGCAGTACTTTTCGACGGAAATACCGTTGGGGCACACAAGAATCAATTCCGCTGGTGGGGCTGGCTGGAGTAAAAGCGCGACCGAATTAAATGAGTGTGAAACGAGCCGATAAATGATGGCGCTTCATGCGGATTTTATACCGTCTCTGCTCCAATATTTTGTGCTGTCTTTTTCACTTTTTAGAAGCTGAGAATCAGGTGAAAGATGTCTGCAGATACTTTGGAAAGTCAGGTAACGCGCCAGGTAACGGAGCAAGTTGAGGCGCATCATGCAGCTATGTCCGCACAAAGTTATCTGGCGCGGGCCGCTAGCACGGTTTACAACCCGGCCGCCGTTACTTTGCGTGAGTTGGTGCTGGTGGGCGAAGAGCTCGAAAGAGACCATGGGCGCGGTTATATCTCAAACGACGCGCAGCGGGCGGACAGCATCAGGCAAAAAATCGAGGCCGATCGCCAGGCTCTTGGGCATTCGCTCCAGGTATCAACCACGGTCAGCGGTTTGCTGAGCAGCGCACCATTGTTTGTGCCGGGCAAAATCGGCTGGCTTGCCAGTGCCGCACTGGGAGCACTGAATGGCGCCTCGCCGCGGGACAGCCGGCAAAATCAGACCGCCGATGCCTTTCTAGGAGCGGCGAAGGGACTGGCGTTCAAAGGCGTTTTCACTGCCTCGGCAGGACTGCCGGGTGGATTTCTGACGCGCACGGTCTTTATGGCGTCGGGACAGCGGGCTCTCGATGTGTCGTTGAACCGCAGCACCTATTTAGATTTTGCAACTGGAGGCATCGACGTGTCCGGCGGGCTTTCGCGAACAGCTCGCGTTGTTTTCAACCCTTACAGTCTGGGAGCGGATGCCGGCAGCCAGGCGCTATCTGCGGCCGCCGCCGTGGGTCTCAACTACCTGACGGCCGGGAGCATCGGTCGCAATCCACTTGTGTTGACCATGGTGTTGGGAGCAATGAGCGGGTTTAACTGCAGTATTTCCGGTGATCTCCGCAACTATTTCGAACTGGGGGTGCCAATTTCTCCGACGCGCTCGTTGGTCAGCGGCTCAGGACACGCTTTGCTGGGAGCTCTGGCGGCGCTGCCCGGCGGTGTGGTGCGGCAGCACCAGGACCTTTTGCGGCGAGCCGAGCTGCTCGAACAGACAAAGTCGCCGCCCCTGCCGGGGACGCTTCAGCGCATCATGGTGGATGGACGGGAAGCGCTTCTGCGCCTGCCTGCCGGTCGTGGAAGCCGTGATGCGAAGCTGCCGCTGGTGGTACTGTTACATGGCACCGCCGGTAGTGCCGGTGAGATGGCCGCCAAGACGCGCCTGTTTCAAAAGGCTGATGCACACGGCCTGATGCTGCTGTTTCCTGAAGGAAACGATGTGCTGGCCGATCGGTCCTTGCGCGTCTGGCATATTCCAGTGCCCGGGCTGTCTAATCGAGGTGGAATAGCTGCTGACGCGCGCTCTGTTGCCGCTTTGATCGCCGATGTGCAAAAGCGGTACGGCGGCGATCCGGGGCGAACAGAGGTATGGGGCATGTCGGCCGGCGGGACGGTGGCCAGATCGATTGCCACTAACTATCCGGAGCGCGTGTCTGCGTTGGGACTGGTGGCTGCTCCGCATGTGGGTGCGGACATACCGACGGGCGTGCAGACAACCGTCATTTCCGGCGATTATCTCTCCAGCGGACGCGGATTATTGACCGCTCTAGGGCTCCGTCCGCAGGGCGACCTCATTCAGTCTTTGCAGCAGGCTAATGGAATCGAACTGAAGAAAGTGCACCACGCGGGGCGCGTGACGGTCCAGCAGTTCACCGACAACAAGGGACTGAAAATCACGGATGTACATGTGGACGGAGCCCGCCACAGTTGGAACGGCAATCATGCAAACGCGGCAGGCGACCAGCCCGGACCGGTCTCTCGCCTTTTACTGAGCAGATTGCTGCGCCGCTCGAGAGCCCCGGCCGCCACTTAGTAAGCCCGGTCGACCGGTTGACAACCCTCGGCGGTCAGGATTGATTTCTATCTAGTACACTCAAGCGAGGAGATGTACGGGCAGGATTTTTGTTTGGCAAGACCTCGCGCGGATGATTACAACGAGAAGCGCCGGTATATTCTCGACAATGCCGCCAAGCTGTTCTCCGAACAGGGATTCAGCGGCACTTCGATAGCAGCCATAGCTGACTATTGCGGCACATCAAAGGCGCTTCTCTATCACTACTACGAATCGAAAGAAGCGCTTCTATTCGACATGCTCAACTCGCACTGCCAGCTGTTGGTCGAGACATCGTCGCGGGCTGTGTCCGGCAGGCGGTCGGCGGAAGAACGTCTGGGTACCTTCATCTCGGAGCTGATGGCGCTTTACTCGGAGGCCAAGCACAAGCATGTAGTTTTGCTCAACGATCTGCATTGCTTGCCGTCCCGGCAGCAGAAGCAGGTGCGCGACCTGGAAAAACAAGTAGTGCAGACGCTCAAAGAGCTGGTCTTGGAATTGCGTCCGGAGCTGGCGCCGGCCACTTGCACCGCCCTGTCCATGTATCTGATGGGTGCCATCAACTGGACCTACACCTGGTTCAATCCGCGAGGTTCGATGTCTGCAGAAGATTTCGCCGCGTTGGCGACTGCGCTTTTTCTTAAAGGGCTGGTCAACTATGACGAGGATTGAACCCGGTACTATGGGTAGTATCGCGATTGATCGTATTGATGGCGCTGAACATGGCAGAAGCTGCCTTACGGGCGTGATGATTGGCTTTCACCGCTGAGTCCTCGGTGATCAGCGAAAACGCATCGCGGGCGTTGCGCAGTTCATCGAGGGCCCAGAGAGTTTTGGTGAGAGCTTCGCCCTCCAGCTCGTCCAGGGCATCGATAATTTCCAGCTCGGTTCGCTGGGTTTCCTCGGCGATCAGGGTTTTGACCAGGGGCTCCTGGCTGTTCACTTTCAAAACGGCGCAACTTCTCTCCAGAGATTCAAATCTGGCTGCCAGCCCGCTCATGCGGCTCAGCGCACTGTTCAACAAACCGACTGCATGCATAGTTATATCTCCACTCTCAAGCCACGCCATCTGGAAGCTCGCCGCTTATGACGGTGAGCATTCAGAGCCAACCACGCAAGCTTATCGGTCAGCCGGTGAAACAGCCGTGAAATTTAGAAGATCGGGACTATTTTGTCGGCTTCGAAGGAGACTGATTCGCCGTCCACGCCGATCTCGGGCAGCGCCGGGAATTTGATGTCGTGCGGCTCCAGCACCGCTTTCAGGCGCAGAATCGCGGTGCGCCAGTTTTCGCGGCGTTGTTCCAGGCTGAGGACACCCAGACCGGCTTTCCGCGCTGTTTCTTCCAGCGCCCGCTGGGCTGGTATGAACGTCTCGGGCAAGTGCCAGAACTCGGCCGGCGGCTCGTAAAGAACGCCGGACAAGAAAACAAAACCGGCACGAATCTGTTTGGTGATCATCGACTTGTCCTCAGCCGACAACCCGGGCAAGACATGCTTGAGAAGAGCCAGGCAGAAACTCAGATGACGTCCTTCGTCCCGCCCGATATTGCGGAACGCTTCTTTAAATACCGGAATGGTTGTGGTTTCACTCATGCTGTGGAAGAGCGTTGCTGCCGCCACCTCACCGAACAGGAACGAGCTGAACAGAATTGGCATGGAGTACAACTCAACTGCCTTCTTATAGCCGCTCCAGTAGCGGGCACCATTGTGGTAAAGCCATTCGATATTATTGCGAGCCAGCTTTCCCAGCGGTGTGAGCGGCTCATAACCAAGCGGGCCGCCAGGCGTCATCTTATTGATTGCACGCCCGCAGACTTCCTCATGATTCATTTCGTCGCGAGTGACGGAGAAGAAACATTTACGAATCGGGTCTTCCTCGTGTACTTCGTAAGCATGAATCATGGCCCTGGCAAAGACAGCCGGTCCGGAAGCATCGAAAACGGACAACAGAGACCACCAGTAAGCGATCGCGTAGCGCTCATCCAGCGAAAAGTCTTCGGCATTCAGGGTATCCCAGGGTAACTTACTGGGCGACCAGGGGCAATCGCGCGACTGCTCGTAAATCTCCATCAGCCGGGGAGTTTCGACTCGCCAGTCGAAGGGGAAGATGTTTAGCCGGTCCAAAATCTTTGGCGCCGACTCCGTTTCGAGCAATAGCTGCTCCGGGTTTGGCATCTCCGTTTGCGTCGAGGGCGGGGCAATAAGCTGATTTTCCAGGGACATCTGAGCAATACCCGTCATATTATCCTGCTCCGGTTGATTTACCGACCAATCGGTCAATGAATATTTTACAGCCAGACGGGTTTTTTGGGGCTCGCATCTGAAGCAGAACTTAAGTTTTGATGGGGCGCACGACTTTAGAGCAAAAATACCTGCTGACCATCATCGGGTTTGGAGGCGGACACGGAGACCAGCGCTATTAGTGCCTGGTTATTGTCGGCACTTCATGACGGCGACTGGCAGGAGTGACCCGCACGATCAACGTCTCGCGATATGCGTTCATAAATACAACCGCCGATTCATCAGGATACCCCTGGGCTGAAACGCCGTCACTGATCGCTCTGTTTTCCTGAGCATCCTGATGGCTCAAAATCTCAGCCGCGGCCAGTGTCAATCTCGGATCTAAGATGCCGGGAACCCCAGTTTCGGCTTGCTGCACTAATAAGTGTATGGACTCGCCCAGGTTCTCCGGATGCACAAACTGTACGGTCATAACAGCCTCCGCTTTCAATTGCCAGTTCTCTCAAGATACTCTCTCCTCTCTAAAAGACGTGTGAAATGCTATGGCACCGTCAATAGGTCTGGCACCATTTGCGGTGCCAAACCTGAATCTATTGATGGTGCTGACTGACATCGTGAAATGGCGGTGGCATCGTGTTTCTACGCAAATGGTTTCACAGGCGTTTCACTGGCGCACGGCTAACCTCTTTGCAACCAGTAGCGATGGCACTTTTATCGAGAGGTATGTTGAGATGCTTCCACTTTCAATTCATGCGCCAAGCGGCGACCGAGATGAAGGTTTTGACCTGGTAGTGGTCGGCGAATTTGCTGACTCGGTGATCGAAATGTTTTGCAGATTGATTTCGCACCTTTATCGAATATTTGTCGGCGGCAGAGTTTAGAACGGGAGAAACGTCGCGGGCCGGGCGGCAGCGTCGGACGTCATCGTCCAGCGTTGCGCATCGGCCCGCAATCTTACTAAGGATTGTTACTTGCGGCACTTTTCCGCCAGATCGAAATCCTCATGAATGGTCTGGTAGATGTTGCTTACCTCCAGATACTCTTCCGAGTCGGGGGCAACCGGCTGGGAATCTTTGCCAGTGCCTCTGGTTATAGCTCTACCACCCAGGTCATCGTGCACGGCGTAGTTTGAGCCGTTTACGGTAAAGGCAGTCTCAGCGGATCCCGATGAAATTACTGAATTGGTTAAGACGTCGGTTTTGACGTGGATGTCTGTGGCATTGGCCGAGTTATCGCCGATCAGATCCGACCTGTACACATAATGATGTCTGCCGAAGAGACCATCGAGAAGGGTCGATTCGTCGTCCCGCGCGTAGTTCTTGATGCATCGATTGCTCTCGGCGGGGTTATTTAAACTTGACTCGCTCATGTGTGCCTCCGGTTCGCTGCCGATATTTGAGCGCAGTCGACTTGAAATCGTCGTGAAACGGCCGGACGGCGAAAACTTCAGGCCATTGCCAGGGAGCTGGTGAACGCCACCGGAAACGGTGGCAGATCCACCGGCGCGAATTGCTGGCTGATCTGTTGTTCGACCAGCGCCTTGAAGGCGGCAATCTTAACTGCCGTGCTTTTTTCCTCCAGCATGCAGAAGGGGAGCAAGAACTCCAGTCCGTGAGGCGGGACCCCTTGGTAGTAGGCACGTGTGGGCACCATGGGCAGTCCAGACATGACCGCGCAGGTTAGAATGTCGGCTTCCTGCAGAGGCACGTGAAAACGGACCACCTGATGCAGCCCCGCACTATGGCTGGGAATGGTGACTTCGCGCAAAAAGTGCTGCGAGAGGTTGAAGATCAGATGCTGCCGCCGGTTCTGGTAGATTGACCGACTGCGGTGAATGTGCCGTTGCAGGTCACCGGACGCTATAAAATCGGTCAGGGCAAACTGCTCTATGGTCGGCAGGCTGGAACCGCACAGCAGCATGGTTTGTTTTGCTTGCTCAATCAAAGATGACGGCAGGACTAAGACAGCCAGGTTTGCCAATGGATGCAGCACTATCTGGAAGTCGTAGAACAATATGACGCGCTCGTCATTGCTCAGCCCCTGAATCGATCGTGCACCGCCGCGACCATAAAAGTAGTCGCTGTCGCGCGCATCTTCTACGATGAAGGCATTTTGCCGCTCCGCCCAGGCAAGCAGCGCTTTCCGTTTCTCAATCGGCATGGTAGCGCCACTGGGAAAATGATGCGCCGGAGATACGTGAATCAGCCGGCATGGCTCTGTAATTTGATCCAGCTCTTCCACTTTCAACCCGGCTGCGTCCACCGGTACACTCTGTATTCTCGCTCCCGACATACGGTAGCGACTGCTGATAGCGGCATCGCCAGGATCTTCTGTGACCACCAGGTCTCCGCTGCGAACTAACAGGGAAGCCACAAATGATAGGGCGGACTGAGCACCGGAAAGAATTACTACCTGGTCGGCGCTGCACTTTACGCCTTTGGTTATGCGCAGAAATTCTGCCACGCGCTGTCGCAGAGGACGGTAGCCCAGAATTCCGGCACCACCTGTGACGCCACCGCTACGAATGTAGCGGGTCAGATGCTGTTGCCACTGTCGTCCGGGCAGGTGTCGGCCGGAGGCGTGAAGTTGACAGGTACATCCGTATCCGATGTAACGTCGTCGGATGAATCTGTCGGGGTACAGGCATGCAAGTGCTCTTTAACGAACGTTCCGGAGCCGACTTTGGTCTCTAAATAGCCTTCCGCCACCAGTTGCTGATAGACCTTGACCATAGTGGTGCGGCTGACGCCCATCTGGTTGGCGAGCTCTTTCGCTGACGGCATGCGTTGCCCGCCGCGCAAATTGCTTTCAATGATAGCTTTGCGAGCAGCTACTGTCAGATCCTTATAGCGTTCTGTTTTGGCCGTAAACTCGACATCCAGGGGGAATTGCATATTGAAGTTCCTTCTACAGCGTCGTGACGGAGAAAATTTCCGATGCCGGAGCGAAGTCCAGGTGCATCACCGGCGCGCTCAGCTCGTCGAGACGATCTTGGCCGGCTGTCAGCGCCCTCTTCCGGGACAGCAACACTTCGCGATCATGGCGCAGCAACTCTGTGTCGCAGGCTTCACGGTACCGCCAGTAAGCTTGCTCGTAGTCGCCGACTTCGTAGTACAGCTGAGCGAGGTGCTTCAATCGTTTAGGCACGTGCTGCTGATAGGCACCACCAATATTGCAGTCAACCTGGTGGGCCACCTCCAATAGCTCGATGGCACTTTGTCTCTCTTCGTTGGTCGTGGCATGCGCCGGATCGTCCTCGGTGAGCACCAACTGCGCCAGACGGTCGAGAAGCTGCGGCTCCAGGCGGCTGCCGGAAGGAGATGCTTGCCTTAGGGCATCAATGGAAATCTCCAGGCAGGCGATTGCTTTCATTTTGCGTCCGAGTCGCGCGTAAACCAGCGCCACGTTATGCAGACTGAGAGCAAGGTGCACTTTGTGATTTCTCTTTTTGGCGTCAATCGCCGCAGCCGAGAAGTAGGCGTGGGCAAGTTTGAATTGCCCGCGGGCGAACGACCTGGCGCCCGCCCGAACTATCCCTCTCCAGAATTCGTGTTGGTCCATATTCACTCCAGCTGTAATCAGTATGGGTGAATTTTATGATGCAAAGAGGCCGCTGAATTGGCCACATTTACAAATAATCGAGTGGCCAGTTGGAATGGCTCAACCCGGCCACTTCCGTAGAAGTTCAATCTGATGCGCACGCCGTTACGCAGTTGATCCTACCTAGATCGGGCAGGGGCGCCAGCGGAAGATTTGCACACCGCACCGTCGATGGTGCGTACCTATTCTATGCGCGGGTCGCGGTTTCTACGCTGGTCGTTTCACAGGCGTTTCATTGTCGAATGGATAATCTTCTGGCAACCGGCGACGACGGTACTTCTTAAGAGGTAAGTTGAGCTGCTTCGATTTTAATTCAGGCAGGAGAAATACCATGATTTTTGATCAAGACCAGAAGGGAAGCTCTGAGCGCGGACTGAACCTAGAACCAGCCGCTCGAGTTGCCGAGGCGACTGAGCTCGTCACGCCGCAACAATCTGCAGGACCTGATTTTATGCAGTCCATTTACGATACGTGGGGGTATGCATCAAACAACAAATTGGAGGTTGCCGGCATGGCCATCACCACTATGGCTGCCACAGCTGCTGTGGCATATTTCAAGCCATGGAAATTGTTGCCGGCCGTTGGCGGCGGGTTGGAGAATGCCGGAACGCGCCTGTTCGGTGCCAATGCAACCGAGGCACTGATCTCAACCGGACTACCGATCACTGCGGAAAGTCGTGCTGCGGCGAGGGCCGCGGCCGCTCTCGGACTTAGCCCGATCGAGCAAGCTGCTGCCATTAACGGCACTCGATTTGGCAGCAGTTCAACGGCGGAATCGTTGCTTCTGAACGGTATTCAATCACTCCACAAAATCGCAGGCTAGCTGCGCGCGCGGACTCCTGCGCTCGCTCACCGACCGGTGAGTCTCGGGTTACGCAGGTCCCACAGCCTCTAGCTTTTTATAAGCTCAGTTAGTTTTCGCACAGCGTCGCGCAGCTGATCCTCGGTCAGATCGCTGAACTGAATTGTGAATTCGCCTGGTTTGCCGCGGTCCTGATAATAGTAATGTTGTGTGCTCAAGAGAGGCAAATCGGACTGCGCGGCCAGTGCAACTAGTTGCTGGTCACTCAAAGATGTTTGCAAGTGCACCAGCAGGTCCATGCCGGCACTTTCGCCTGCCGTTTTGACCATGTCGCCTAAACAGTCGTGCAGTGCTGTGACCAGAGCTTCGCGGCGTTGCCCGTACTTTTTTCTCAACCAGCGGATGTGTCGCTCCAGATGTCCCTCATTTATAAAGTCCGTCAGCGCCAGCTGATCCGTGAGGGGGAGATCTCTTTCCACCATCGTTTTGGCCAGTGCCACCACGTTTTTCAACCGTTCCGGTATCACCAGAAAGCCAAGTTTTAGAACTGGTGACAAAAGCTTCCAGAAGCAACTGCGAAAGATGACTGAGTCGGTGGTGTCCATTCCTTGCAGCGACGGCAAGGGGGTGGTGCCATACCGGAATTCACTGTCATAGTCGTCTTCGATTATAAAAGCGCCCGTATGCTCAGCCCATTTCAGCAGCTTGCGTCGCCGCTCGAGAGAAAGCACAGCGCCCGTAGGTTCGTGGTGCGATGGTGTGACATGCACGAGCTTGATTTTCTGCGTGCACTTGACCAGGAAGTCGACATCCATGCCCTGGTCGTCCACCGGCACCGGCACGAGTTGTGCGCCTCTGACCAGGAGGCACTGGCGCACCGGTGGGTAACAGGGGTTCTCTACTGCCACCGCATCACCGGGCTCCAAAAGCAGGCGGCAGATCAAGTCGATGCGCAATTCGCGGGCAGAAAATACAGCCACCCGATCGGCTGTGGCATTTACGGCTCGGGCTCGCCTGAGATAAGCGGCATAGGCTTCGCGCAAAGGCGGATACCCGAAACTTTCACGCGTGTATTCTAAAACTGATAGATCTCGCATGCGGCAATGTTTTTGCAGCAGCTGGCGCCACAAGCTCAGTGGTGTCATATGCAGCGTCGGACCGCCGTCGATCCACTGTCCCACTTCGGCTGGACGTACCGCGTGCTCTAAGAGGCGCTCGGCGTAGCCAGAGAGCCTGACGCTTTGGCGTGCAGCGGTCCGGCGCGACCCGAACGGACAACTCCGGCATATTACTGCTGTCGCCGGGCAGTGCATCGGCCACGAACGTGCCTTTTCCATGAATGTTTTGCACATAACCTTGATGCTGTAGATCTTCGAACGCTTTCCAGAGTGTCGCTCGTAGAGCGAGGTGCTCGAAAGATCGCGATGAGGCAAGGTTATCCAAAACCCAACCTCGCTAAAGCGGGTGCGCGCGATCATCGGCAATCTGGCAGTAGGCGGAACGTAAGACTGGCTGTCGATGCGTAGAAATCTCGCTCACGTCAGCGCTCCTGGCGCGCATGCGCGCGCACCACTCTTTCTTGACGCTCGATCCGCTCTGGATCAGTCCAGCCATTCGATCGCCAATTCGCCTTTCGAGGGCGTCGAAGTAGTACCAGTGCTCATAATTGGTATGCCGAAGCGCGTGGCCCCGTTCTAAGATGATTGCATCGGCGGCGGCGAACTCAATCGGCAACCACATGAGTACGCACCACTTTCCGGCAAGATTTGCAGGACTTCTCCAAAGCGCTTGTCGAGAACCGCCAGCGAGACAGCGGCGCTGCGTAAAGCGGACGGTCTTCTTGATGTGCCGTTCGATCTGAGCCTTCATTCATCAAGTCGGTAAGCGCCAGTTGTTCCGGCACCGGCAAATGCCGTTCGGTCTGCATTTTGGACAGCAAGAGCGGAAACTTCAAACATTCCGGAATGACCACGTAACAGACGCGCAGCACCTGGAACAGCATCTTCCAGAGAGAGCCCACGTAGATAACGCAATCATCTTCGTCGAGTCCCTGCAGGGTGGTAGCGAAAGCTGTCACCGTATCGATATTCACCATCGTAATCATCTTCGATGATGAATGCTCGGTGCGTTTGGCTGGCGACAGCAGCCGCGCCGCCTTTCCGCAGGAAGCACGGCGCCTGTAGGATCCTAGTGTGACGGAGTGACATACACCAACCGAGTCGGTTCGGATAGCGACTCCAGATGGCTTTGACGTCAGCCCGTGACTGTCGGCGGTACCAGGACGATCTTGCGCGCCCGTCACCTCTAGGTGCTATCTGGCATCACGAAACTTCGCTCCTCGAATGCCACCAGATCGCCTGGGTTAAGCACCAGATTGACGACCGCATCCAGAGCTAGTTGTTTGTTGGCGAAAACACAGACTCGTTCTCCGTCGAGCGAACTGCTCGAAATCTGTACAGATATGCGGACAGTGACTCGCGTAAGGGGTTGTATCGAACGCTCAATGGAGAAGGCGGCATGGTCTGGTTGACGGAAGTGGCGGTATCTGAAGCAGGTTCTGCATTGTGCAAGTGGTGTCAGTTCAATGGCACCACCGGGAAGTTGATTTTGGAGAACTGGAGGCGCAAATCTTTCTGCCTGGACTGATTTTGAATAAGCCGCCGGCCGTATTCCGAAAGGTCCGGAGCTTTCCAGGCAGCACCCTGGGAGGGCGTGCGAATGACGCTGACATCGCCTAACTCACCAGGCAGCCTGCGGCTGACATAAGTGGCCGCGCCACTGAAACTGTCTAGATACCCCTGCGCTTGCAGGTCGGCGAATGCTCTCAGCACGGTCGCGCGTGAGATGTTAAGCGAAGCGGAAAGGTCTCGCACTGAAGGTATGGCGGTGCCCGGCGCCAGCCGTCCATCCAAGATGGCTTTGCGCAGCGCATCCGATAACCGCCTGAAAAGAGGCGCATACGTACCGTATTCAAGATTGAGCACAATCTCCATAGGTCGAAGAATACCATCTGCCAATATTTGCTTTGGATATCTTAGTCCGATAGCTACTGCCGATAGCAAGTTGTAAAAGTCACTGCCGATAGCAACTCTTGATAGCGTTCGTTGTCGGCTAACTGGACTGCGTTTTGCTTCGATTTCACGCGCTTTGCACTAGGCTGATCGCAATGGAGAAAATCAAATGGGACATGAAGGGCATGACCTGGCGGCACGCCACCGACCGAATTCGTTAGTAGAAAGGCTCCCCGCCCAACACCATATTCTTCCTGTGGAGATCAGCGGCCCTGGCGCGGGGCAGGAACGGACGCCCCTGCGTCCGGCGGCCAAACCCGACCAACAGAGTGCTCACGCTGGTGCCCCACCCGGCGAGCGCTTACTTGCCGCGGGTGGTTCCGACAATCTCCCCTTACTACACATCATTCACACGACACTGAACCCGGCTCGTGACGCCGGCAAAGGAATTCACCAGCTTATAAGGGAAGGCGTATTCTACGATCGGCGCCCGCCAGAGGAACGAAAGGCGGCTGTTCAAGCCGGCGCTCCCCGGGACAAAAACGACAAACCGCCCGAAATAGTGGTCGGGTTCCAGAGCGACGGTAAGCAAAGCGGTCTTGAGCCTAAGCCTGACTTTGCCATACGCAAAGATGGCACGATCGAGGTCCATCACAATGTAGACCTCAACAATCAAAAGCAGGTTGTCGTCGCCATCGAACGAGCGCCAGGACAGGTTGATATCGATAAAAATCCCTCCTCCTCGTTGCAAGCCAGAGCCCAAGCCGATTTGCTCGATTACCTCTCCCGGGCCATCAAGCAAACTCACCCGGAGGCGGTCGCGGCAGGCGTGGTGCTGCACGATGCGCAAGACCTGATACCACATGCCGTCGAGTCCGCACTTACGGTGCGCAACTCGTCGACACTGAGCCGCGACTATTCAGCCGAAACGCAGCACGCCGTCGAGAAGTTGTCTCGCTTTCGCGGTGTGCGCCATGGCTCGATCAGTCATGATGGTGCCGAACAATACTTTCCGAAACGCGATGTGCCTATTCAGCAGGGTGAAACGCACGCCTCCGCGGCTTTCAAAGAAACAGTGGCGGCGCTCTTCAACGCAGATCGTCAGCATCCTTACGAGACGGTGCGTCACACCAAATCTGGTGGCTATGCCGTGGGCCGCTACGGGTTGACCGACCATCATTTTAGGACCTGGCTCAGCGGCCTGCTCGGGCACCCAATTGACTATGCCAAATTGCCTGAGTTGCTGGCAAAGTTGGAGAAGGAAGGCAAACTGCCCAATGGGTTTGCAGAGCAATTTAAAGATCCCGAGCAGGTGAAGAGACTTCAAGACTGCCTCTCCAAGCTGGACGGAAGCAAAGGCGAGCTGACCGCCGGGGAAGTTAAGGCGTTCATGCCCAAAGAGCTCCAAGAAACAATTGCCACCGACTTGAGCAAAAAATATGTGGACGCCTCGCGCGCGGACACCGGCAGCGCTGCCCTCGCCTGGCTTAAAGGCAAGGCTATCGGCGACCTCAATCAAACGGATCTGGCGGACCCCGACGCCAAACAGATCAAAGACGCCGCCAACAAGGCATACAGTCTGGCGGTCGGAAAAATGATGTCCGGCAAAAACGATCAGATCCATTTTCAGGACGGCGGCGATGGCTCTCCGCTGGGTATCCAGATTGCTCACAGCGCTCAACACGTTGCCTCCAGAATGGGCAGTGTCGGCTGGTGCAAGACTGGTGTTCGCCAGGCCCTCGAACCATTTGGCATTCACCTAGGTGGAGAGTACGCCAAGCAAGCGGCGGGACAACTGGCCAGCAACTCGCGTGTTCAGGAGGTTTCCCCCGCTGACTTGCGAACCGGCGACATTCTTGTGCATCAGCCGGCCGGATTTGGGAGAACCAAAGGGCAACGGTATGCGGGGCACATAGCTGTCTATCTGGGACACGGCATGGAGGCAAGCGATCACATCCAGCAGCTGATTCGCGGTCAGGGTTATGGCGGGACGCGCATCTTCCGGGTGGTTTCCTGAACTTTGTGCCTGAACTTTGTTCAGAAGCTGCAGTCAGGTAGATATTCTTCCAGATGCGACTTGATTTTGTCGATGCGACTGACCTGAGCGGAGCCTGCTCCCACATTGTAGCTCTCCAAAAGGAGTCGCCGCAGCGCGGCTGCATTTTGGCCGTGGCGAGCTTCGTCCCAGCGCGACTGCAAACGCTGGAATTTATTTTGCGTGGAAAGATCCTCATCGGCTCTGGGATTTGCCGGAGCATCGGTGGCGTATTGTCTGCGATCGAAGCGTTGCATCTCTCGTGTCAGGTAGGCGGCGATCAAGCGCTGGGCACCACTGGACGTGAGCGGCTCCACCGCTTGCAGTTGTTGATTGTATTCACGCTTCAATTCGTCGATTTGCTGCAACTGCATTTGCGCCGGACCGATGCTCATCCGGCGATAGAGATAAGGCGGGTAGGGAAATGGCCATGCCTGGTAGACCATATCTTCAATGCGGTCCGACAGATCGTAATCGTGTTTCGTCTCATGCACCTGTACTGCTGAGAGATCCTTCCAGTCAAGGACCGTTTTGAGGGCAGGAAACAGCTCCAGCGCCTCCTGTGAAAGTTTGCGTTGCAAGCAATCTTCGGCGCCACCGAAGACCGCCGCCTGTTTCTCCTGCGAGAAATTTTCTGCGGGCTGGCTCACCCCCATTGACTGAGACCGTCGTAACCGCCGGCGCCGTAGTACCAGGGTGCACGGCTGCGGCCGTAAAGTGGGTTATATCCCGGCTGGGAGTCCATATAACCGCCGGCGCCCATGTAACGGTTTGCACCTCGGCCGAAGTCATAGAAGCGCGATTCGCGGCCGGGATAAAATTCACCATCACTGTATCCGCCATAGAAACGAGGATCGCCGCTCAGCCCGATCCCTCCTCGTCGTTGCCAGAGCATGTCATTGCCTCCCGTCATTCCGCGCCAGGGCGCTGTGTGCATGAAATGCTGTCCGCCGCCAAACATAGAATTTCCCAACAGTCCGGCCATCAGAGGCAGGACGCTGCGCACCACCTGATCGCCTGCCGATGCCGGGTGCCGGGAGGGCGCCAAGTGCGCATCTGCCTGGTTCGTATCGCTGTGAACGCGTGAGCGAACTGGAAGTGCTTGTTTTATCTCGTGGTGCTCTTTTTCTGCGCCGGTATCTTCGGAGCAACTGTCTGCTTTCATGCGCAGCTCCATTCCACGCTTTAAAAGGTGTAGATTGCGTGCCAGGTCCGGGTAGGCATCGCGGTTCAGTTCGAGAATGCGTGCCATCTCCTCATGTATGGCTTTGCCAGTCAATTTGGTGCCCTGTCCGCGCAAAGAGCGTTCCGCGATGGTCGAAAGTGAGTCTGCATCGGTGACCGCATATGTTCCGTCAGCGCTCAACTTCAGTTGCTCTTTGCGCGACTGCTCGTTGGCGGTTCGCCAGTGGCGGGCACTTTCGCTTTGCGAATGCGGATCTGGCCGCCATGCTAATTCTCGCGGAGTCAGATGGTGCGCTTCGCGGTCGGCATGGCACTGGTTGCCTGCTTTTACTGCTCGTCGGGCATCTCCTGCCGGCTCGCCGGCAAAATCGTACATATCCCTTCGCGATGCGGAGTCTAGTGCGCTCATGGTGTTCCTCTACGAAATGTCTGGGGTTGCATCCGTGCGGATGCGACTGGAAACGTAAGCTGATTGAGGTTAAGCGGCCGTGAAACGGACTTCGTAGATTCACGCTAAATCACATTTCACGCGTGTTTCAACCCGAGCGGCTTAGGATAGGTTCTCCCCTATCACGCAAATTTGCGGAAAAACAGCCATGGACAATCCATATCAAGACGCGATTCAACCATTCGGCAATACCGAGGAGAACCCCATTACAGAGGCGCCTGAACCGCCTCTGCAGCCTGCACCCCGTGGGCTTGCCCGTGAGCAGCTATCGGCTTCGGTGTTTGAAGAGCAGTTGAACCTGTACCGAACCGATTGCGCCCGCCAGAAACCGCGGAAAACTGACGACTCCTGGTTCTGGGCGGAGCCGCTTCTGACGGCTTCGTTCGCGGTCACCGTCGGGTCTGTCTTGACCGCGCGCGTACCTTTTTTGCGCCCTGCCGTGCAGGGGCTATTTGGCGTGGCCGGCGGATACTACTCACTGGGTAATCAGGGTGCGCGCCGCGATTCGTCCGAGCTGAACTGCATCATAAAAAGGTCCAGAGAACGATGATGATTTCGTATTAGCGGCAACGCTGTGGGCTGACTACGAGTCATGATCTCTCCGCAGTGAAGAGACTCGATAAACATGCACTGTGCGATCTACTGATACTAACTTTCAGTAACCAAAATTTGTTTACATGCAACAAACAATTAGTGGTGACAACCTTCAGCCGGGCACGATAGTTGATGGCCGCTTCAAGTTGCTGCGCCTACTGGGACAAGGTGGCATGGGGGTCGTGTACGCCGCTACGCACCTGAACATGAATCGCACCGTAGCCATAAAAATGTTGCGCCGCGATTCGGCGCAGAGTCCGGAACCTCTTTTGCGATTCCGGAACGAGGCGCGAGTCCTCAGCTCTCTAGAACATCCGCACATCGTTAAGATACTCGCTGTTGGGGTTGACGGGGAGCGCAAGCCCTACATAGCAATGGAGATGATTGAGGGAATCCAGCTGAGCCAGCACATTCGAGCAAACGGTCCGATGAGATGGCGGGAAGCCATTCCATTGTTCAAGCAATTGTGTGAGGCACTTGCGTATGCCCACCAGCGGTCGGTCGTTCATCGAGACATAAAACCGTCAAATGTAATGCTCTCAGGCACTACCTCAAACGGACAAGTTCAATCCATAAAGGTCATTGATTTCGGAATAGTAAAGTTGCTCAAGGCGGGAGCGCCACAGCTCACGCTGACGAACATGCTGCCAGGTAGTGCATTCTATTTGAGTCCAGAACAGCTGCAAGGACGAGCCGCGGATACACGCTCGGACATATATTCTGTGGGCTGCAGTTTTTTTGAGGCGTTGACAGGCGCGCCGCCGTTTGTCGGAGATACCATATACGATACCATCAACAAGCAGTGCCACGAACAGGCTGCGCTTGTAAACGTGGCCAATCACGATGCCCACATACCAGATGACCTCCAGTTTTTAATCGATTGGATGATGCAGAAAGAGGTCGCGAGAAGACCGGCGTCCATGCAGATAGTCGCAGATTGCTTGGAAAAAGTGGCTCGGATGCACGCTCTAGATCGCCTGGAAATAGGTGCCACCCACGTCGACAATGTGACACGCGCCGCCGCGCCGCGCTGGACTGGCAAGAGCCGGCGACTTCTTGCTACAGCCGCCACGGCAGCCGGCGGAGTTCTTCTGATATTGGGAGGGAATAACCTGCCTCTGCCAACAGGAGCTAGTCCACCACCTCGCTACGAGCAATATGTTGGTAACGTTTTGGATGGCGTATCTGCTGAGGAGTCGCAACTACTTTCTGGCATCAAGCTGCTCAGAAATAGTGGTGCGCCACCAGCGCAGCTCGTAGAGAAACTAAGCGCGCTCGCGGAGCTTTATACACTCAGTGGTTGTCCTCTGGAGACAGAGCTTGTTTTGGAGCGGACGCTATTGGTCTCAGAGCGGGCAGGATTGGAGACAGATCGACTGCTGCTATTTCTGGGTGGAAGTTACCTTGTCAGCGGAAAATATGATAGAGCGGAAACAGCGCTGAAGAATTCAATCAAGGAAAGTCTTGCACGCGGAAGGTTCCCGGGAGACCAGAAGTTATATTTGGTCAATGTTTACTACGACACGAACAGGTACAAAAGTGCCACTGCAGTTCTCGATTGTCTGCTGGACGCGGACGATGCCGCAATTACAGAAACCGATCTGAGCCCGCGTTTTACCCGCAACTGTGTTGACGCGTACTGCGCCAGCGGCGATTATCGAAAGGCGTCTTCGGCTCTAAAAAAGCTTTCGCCTTTCATAGCCGATCCTCGGTTCGAAAGAGCCGTTGGCGCCGAGATCGAGTACATGTTGGGGAAGCGTGGAAAAGCAGAACTTACCTTGAAGCAGCTTGACGCTGAGTTCGGCGACGAGGAAAATGAAGACAGCGCCAGACTCCACGTCGCTTGCGCTCGGGTATTTCAGCGACAGCATCAATGGGCTGCCGCATGTTTGGAATACGATCGAGCTGTCGACGTTCTGAGCAGGCATTACGAAAAATTCGAGTCTGCAGCACACGACCGGAACCAACAACTGCCTCCAGCAGCTCTGTGCGTATTGCGCTGGTTGGACTCCTACATGTTGAGGATCCTGAATGAAAGGTTGGCGCGCTGTCCGCAGACCGACGGAGTTGCGACGCAGGACGGAATTCACGACCGCATTCGTGTTGTCGGGCTCGACCGAGACAAACTAATCCGCAGCATGAACGCGCGCACCAAACTGCTGCCTAGTTATCTAACCAGTAACGGTTTCCTGCCGCATTAGTTGAAATGTCGGATTTACGCGTCGCGATTCGTCCAGCTTTAGCCGTCTGTGAAGCTTAAGTCTCGCCCGTATGTGTCCTGAAGAAAAAGCAGGCTCGTGATCGAGATTAGTGATATGACTGTGCCTACGACGGCGATTGCCTCGGTAAGTCCCATATAGGGCTTAATTGCCACCATGACGGTGTTCATGAGAATGACAGTACCGCGACAGAAATTTGGGATGGTCGTGGAGGCAGTCGCGCGCAAGTTGGTCCCGAACATCTCCGCGACCATGGTAGAACCCACCACCCATGTTCCAAACGCTAAGCCAAGCAGAGAGCTGAGAGCGTAGTATTCAAAAGCGGTCTTGTAAGGATAAACAAGAAAGAGGGCGAAAACCAGGCAGCCCAGGACGGAGAAAATAGCGATGCACAGACGCCGGCTCTTCAGTTTTTCGGCCAGACAGATTGCCAGGAAGTCACTGGCGATCACGCAGGTGTAACCACAAGCTAGAATGCTGGCTGGTTGCACGCCTGGCAGGTGTTTGGCGGTAGCAATTTCCGGAGACAGACTCCAGACAATTTGCGGTATGAATACGGTCGGGGTGAGCATGAGAATGCCCGCCGCATATTTCCGCAAGAGTGTGCGGTTGGTGAGAATCTGGCTCAGTCCGCCGAACTTCAGTCCCGGACGGCTTCTTGTCTGTTCGAACAGGGTTGATTCGCGCAGCCGCATGCGAAACACTAAAAGACTTAGGCCCAATCCTCCGCCAAAAAAATAACAGGCTCGCCACGGTAAGATCTGCGCGCAAGCTGTCGCCACTAGAACACCCACGAAGCCCATGATGATAAACATGCCGATCCCAAGTCCGCGTTTCGTATCGGCATGTTCTTCGGAGATCAAGGCGATGCCGGCGCCCAACTCGCCAGCCAACCCCATGCCGGTCAGGAAACGGAGAGCGGCATAGTGCCAGGTCTCGGTGACAGCTGAAGTCAGGCAAGATGTCAGCGAATAGAGCAATATGCTGCCAAGTAAGACGCGCTTCCGCCCATACTTGTCTCCCAGAACCCCCCACACGTAAGAGCCGACAATCAGGCCTGCCAGCTGTGAATTGATGATCTGAATTCCAGTCTGGGTAACCTGTTGACTGACAAGACCAAGATCGCTGAGTGATGTAACGCGTACTATGTTGAACATGAAGAGGTCGAACATGTCCACTAAGTAACCGGTTCCGGCAATTAGCACAGTGGACGAGCTGGCTGATTTCAGCAATTCACGCAGAAGCACACTACGCCCCGATACCAAATCTCGTGTCCATTGTATGGCGTGCTTGTGAAATCAAAGTCAAAATTTCAGCCGCAACTACTGGTTTATGGTCGGCGCCGCTTGCATAAGCTATCGGTGCTTATGCCACGATGGTCCGCCGGCGCCTTTCCTGTCTGAGCGGTGTTCAACCTTGCAGAAGCGGACTGTAATTAGTTGAATTGGGATCGTCGAGCTGATCGACGTGCTCCTTGTTTTTCACCCAGTTTGCAGCTCGTGTGCTGAGCGGCAAGGCCGCTACTTCATAGAGAACCTTGGCGGCGTAGACCGTCACCATTGTTTTTGCCAGATCAAAGGTCGAAATAACACCGAGGAATCCAATTGGAAAGAAGATGCAGGTGTCGACTGCCTCTCCGATGATCGTGGAGGAGACGAAACGCCAGCTCTGGCTCCATCCGCGCGCGCCTTGCTGGTGGAATTTCATCTTCGACATCACCACACTGTTGGCGTACTCACCCCAGAAATAGGCAGTCAGACTGGCTAAAGCTATGCGCGGCGATTGACCGAGTATGGTTTCAAACGCCTGCTGATTGGTCCAGAAATCAGGCGCGGGTAAAACGCAAACCAACCAGTATGCAAATGCCGCGAAAGCCTGCGCGGCAAGCCCGGTCCAGATGATCTTGCGCGATCGATCGTAGCCGTAGACTTCGGTGAAGATGTCGTTGAAGATGAAGGTGATCGGGAAGATCAGCGTGGCGCCGTTAAGGACAATTGGACCGATGGCGACAAATTTAGATGCCACCCCGATGGTGACGATGAGCACGGTGACATAGACTCCGACCATAACGATCAGGAAGCCCGAGTGATCGCGAATTGTTGCCGGCGGCTCTGTCACACGTTAACTCCACGATCAAGACTTCAAGGGCATGATAGCAGAAGCGCAGAACGCACCAAGGCTAATCTGCTAATCTGTTTGTCGGCACCGCCGATGGTGCAGCGGGTTCTGTTTTTCTCTTGTTATCCGCTCATACTAGTCTATATAGTTATATTTTGAAAAAACAAATCCAGGACCCGGGCGGTGCGCAGAGAAACCAGACAGCAGGGCACCGTTCGCGGTGCCCTGCTGTCTGGTACATGTGGGCGACTGGCGCGGCTGAGGCTAAGCGACATCCTTGCGGGTGACGGTGATCACCGTCTCGCCGATGTCGAGAAACCTAACCCGCACGGTGGCACCCTTCTTCAAAGAAGCGGGGCTCTTCACGAAGAACTCTGACCGCGGCAGTATCGTCACGAAGTCACCGATTTCCACGCGCAGAGCCCCGTTCGGGGCATCGCCCTTGATCACGCCGCGGACGACGTGATTGTTGTCTTGATGGTGCCGCGCCTTGGCGAGAGCCGCGGGTGGAATCACGTTGGAGGGCAGGCGGTCGTCATCGGTGTCGCCGACCAGACGGACGTACAGACGCTCTTCGACGAGACGCTCGGAGACAAGAATGTTTCGTCCGTTTCGCGAAGTCGGGAACGCTTCAACGATGCGCACCGTCAGCAGCGTACCCTCGTCCGTGTCGGTCGGCAGCTGCAGCGAGTTGTATCGCTGCCACTGCGAGACCGCTTCGGTCTCCTTTAGCTCGGAGAGCGGTAGAACCGCTTCCTCGCTTGTTTCCAGCTCGACGATCACAAGCGGCTGGCGCAACCCGCGGTCGACAAACCGCAGCACCCAGGCGTTATGAATCTCACCGGCTGCTGCTGTTATTTTGATGTCGTTCATCAAAGCTACTCTTGTTCTCTGCGAGCCGCTGTTGGCAGCGGCGCAGTGCCTGTGGTGACAGTGTGCGCCGCGAGCAGCGCAGCAATGGCAGTTGCGAAGTTCACATGCGGGTCGGTGGGCGGCGCCACCATGTCGGCGACCTCCTGCGCCGTTGGGTGTCCGTGGTGCATGCAGACGCTCAATCCAGCCCAGCGGAACATGCCTACGTCGTTGACTCCATCGCCGAGCGCCATCACCTGAGACGGTGAGATTCCGAGATGGCGCGCCACGACCTGCAGTCCCGAGGCTTTGCTGATGCCCTTCGATATCAGCTCCAGGGTATGCAGGTTGTTGCGGATGGCATCCACTTCAAAACCTTGCTGGTCCAGGATTTCCTTTTGCAGGGCGTCGAGGTCGGCGGCAGTCTGGGAGAAGAGCAGCAACTTGTAGATGGAGCGACCGGTCATCGCTTGCAGGTTGCTGAAGCGGAAGTGACGACCGATGTCCCGGTGGCGCTCCATGCTTTCGTGCCAGTCGAACTTGCTGGAGGTGTAGATGCCGTGACGGAAGAAACACAGGCAGGTGACACGCCTCCGGTTGGCTGCCTTCATGATGGCGGATGACACCGGGAGAGGCAGAACCCGCTCGCCAATGATCTGACCGCCAGCACCAGGGATGGTGACGAGCGCTCCATCCGAGCTGACCAGCGGACCCTTGAGACCCAGGTCCCGGTAGTAGGGCACGGCATGATGGAAGTTTCGCCCGGTGGCGAGAACAACCATCACACCGTGCTCCTTGAGTGCTTGAACCGCATCGCGATTCTCTCGGCTGAGACCACTGCCGAAAAGAAGCGTGCTGTCCAGATCACAGGCGGCGACTCGATAGTGCAACCTGGTCGTCATATTGAGTCTCCCATAGCTGGAGCGTCACTTTTAGGCGCTTTTTCCCCAGTCGTCGAGACCAGGCAGGGCATGATGCCACACGGCGCGCTTGTACGCGTAGAAGCCCTTGTGACGCTGGTCCCTGGAAACAATCGGCACAGTCTCCACGATTTCGATACCGTGGTCTCGAAGCACCTGCTGTTTCTCGGGGTTGTTGGTCATCAGTCGGACCGTCTTGACGCCCAGGTCCTTGAGGATAGCGACGGCGTGCAGGAAGTTACGGATGTCGCCGGGGACCGGGTACATCCGTAACTTCTCGTCGAATGACTTCAGCTTGCGGAAGTAACCGAACCCTTTGCCCTCATGGGCAAAGTGGTAGAGCAGCATCCCGATGCCGTCGTTGGCCTCGATGATCCGGAATGCCTCTTCCATTTGCCAGTTGCAATCGCAGAGCTGGTCGTGGAAGATGTCGCCGGTATAGCAAGCCGAATTGATCCGCACAGTCACTACGGTGTCCGACCTGATGTTCGCAATGTCACCTTTATAGATGAGGGCGTGCTGCTCGTGCTGGTTGCGGCCGGTCTTTGTGATGAAGGCGGCCTGCATCAGCCCCCTGACGTCGTCCCGGACAAGCGGAATGCCCAGTACTCGATCGACCACCTTGGGCAGCTTGCCGTTGTGGCGGTGCCGAGCTGTTGTATCCGGGTAGCCGGGGATGGTTCTGTTTTTTGAATCGCAGTTGACACACATGGATATCTCCGTCGTTGACGCGAGAGCGAAGCAGTGCACCCTGTGCATTGCTTGCAAGACGTTGGTTGGTTGGTTGGTTGGTTGGTTGGTTAATTGGTGCTGCTAAGTAAGCGGCAGGAAGGATAGAGCTTGCTACAGAGAGCGGGCTGCGGTACGCGCTCGGCGACGCAACGCGCGTTTTAAATGGGCGACGGCGGCAGCGACCACGGCTTGATGTTCCTCGTGTTCGTCGCATTCGACGGCGTGCGTTGGGATTACGCCAATGCGCATCGTTTGACCGATGTCGCCTCCCCACACGCCTGCCGGTGTGAACCAGCGCAGGCTGGTGACCACCAGACCATAACCGCCCGGCAGTCCCAGGTAGTCTTGTCCGATGGCTTTTCCCCAGGAGGCGGTTCTGCCGAATACGGCAAATCCGTTGTCCTTGAAGCAACCCGATACCAATTCGCCTGTTGACGCAGTCGCTCTATTCAGGCAGATCACCAGTGGTCTCCCGTTCAGGAAGTACCGCTGCCGGCGCCGCCACCGATAACTGACTTTAGTGCCGCATTTGGTGCGAGTGCGAATGCGGCCGGCGTTCACTTTCACGGCTTGCATTTCCTTGGCGCCCTTGCGATTGCGCGTTTCGAATGTGGCGACCTGACCTGACCGTAGAAAGAAGGTGATCAGATCCAGTCCAAGGTCGATAGTGCCGCCGCCGTTATCAATCAAGTTGAGCACGAAGGCCTGCGCGCCGCGCAGTTTGTTGAGCGCGGTGCGCAGTTGCAGCATCAGGTCTGCGTGGTGGAAGTGCTGGACTTTGATGATGCCGATGCGCCCACCCGGCAGCAAGGTCGCCTCTACCGATCCGTCGACGCAGGTGCTGCGGCGCATGAGTTTCGGGCGCAGTCGACGCTTGCCACGCTGGACGACCAGTGATACCGCAGTCCCGTAAGCGCCCCGCAGCCTGGCGGTTATTTCGTCGAGCGTCATGTCCGCACAGGAAGCGCCGTCGGCGCTGACGATGCGATCATTGACTCGCAGCCCTTTCTGGTATGCAGGCTCCCCGTTCGTCACTGCCGTCACTTGTGGGTAGTCGCCGGTCTCGCAGGTGGAGAGGTCGACGCCGATGCCGAAGGCGCGCCGTCCTCCTGCCTCTTTGTCCTGCCTGACTTGGTCCGGTGTTTGCAAAAATGTATAGTCGTCACCGATGGAGTCCAGCATCAGTCCGATGCAGCGCTCGGCATCGCCCATGGTGGCAATCTCGGCATCAAAGCGGTGCTGCCACCGCCCCCAGTCGCCCAGCCGGGTTGGGTCGACATAGGTCCTGCCAACCTTCTCCCAGACTGCTTGATAGAGAGCCAGAGCTCTAACTTTGATCGATGCACGCATCTCAGCTACTCCCCTGGTTTCGAGCCGGCTCGCCCGCCCTCACCGGGAAGCACCAGCCGCGCACGATCTGCTCGATGCGCGCCAGGCCGGTCGCAGCATCCCCGGTCTTAGGACGCCCGCAATAGCTGCTCACTATTTTCAGCCCGCAAAGGGGTAGTCCGAATTGCGCGCAGACGCCGGCCAGCGCCGCCAGCTCCATGTCCTCGATGAGTGCTTCGGGCACCCGCCGCAGATACTCGGCCGCTAGCGCCGCTGTGCCGGAAATGCAAGACACCGTGTTGACGGTGCCGGACGCATCGTGCTCCAAAAGGGCGAAGGCCGGTAGCGAGCGGGATACGAAGCTCTTGAAGCTTTCGCCGTTTTGGGTGCCCTCATCTGCCAGCACCGCTCGACTTGATACTACGGTGGAGGCGATCGGCAGGTGGTCCGCATAGCTGCCGGCGATGCCGAGGCTGACCACGCCTTTGTATCGCGGGTGGAAACAGAGCTCGCGCGCGAGCGCACCGGCCGCATTGGCTTTTCCGACACCGGTGTACAGGACTGTCAGGGGACCGAAGCGTATGGCTTCCCAGCCATCTCGGCGAATTTTGATATCTGGGTAGCCCAGACCAGATAAGACGCGCACCAGTTCAGCGTGAGCGGCAACCGCAACTAGAAGCGGCTCTTCGGCTGTGAAGCATTGCGCAAAAGTGGGTCTTGGTGAAGTCATGATTTCCATCCTTGTAAGTGCTCGCCTGCGACAGGTCTTTTGATCAAGAACGCGGCGCTACTGTACTTTGCGGCGCCGCGTCGTGGTTATCCTTCACCACAACTGGTGGCGGAGGGATGCGATCAGCCCGATGCCTGGGCAGAGTTCGTCTCGACGTAATAGTCCTGGGCGTCGAGGACGTCAACGGCGCAGGCGGACAGGCTGGCACTGCGCGCTTCCTTGACCGCTGCGGACTGGCTGGGCGTGATGACGCCGAGCCGCAAAGCCTGGTCGGCTAAATCGAAGGGCGACATTTTCGCGGGCAGGAGCTGCGATTTTTGCGCCCGCCGAATCAAAGTCAGCGTCGGCTCGATTGCGGTGACCAGGCGAAACGCCTTCAGCAATCTGCCCATCGCCGGCTGCGACTCATCCGGGAAATAGACCCCGGCCGACAGCCGCTCATACTGCTTGCCATAAGATTGCATCAATCGCGCCGATCTGCCGGTGAGTTCATCATCGGGACCGAGCGAAAGCGGATTCAGGCGCACGCAGAAAAGACCCAATGTGCGCATGAATTTCTTCAGCAAAGGCGATTTGAAGTTGGCAAAAATGCCTTCAAAGGCCCGCTGCGCCTCTGCCATCGCTATCTGCAATCCGTGGTCCACCAGCGGCAGGTCTGCCGTCCGGAAGCCCTCAGACTGAAAGCGCAAGAGCCCGCAATAGCCGAGCAGCATCCAGGCAAAAACGTCCGCATAGCGACCGTTCAGCTTGCCCGTCTTTTTCAACCGGCCGCCGATGAAAATCAGTGCCAGATCCGCAAGCACTCCGAAGCGTGCGGCCGACCAGCTGAGCAACTGGTAATACCGCACGGTTTCCGGCGCCCCTCTTTTGACGCGCTCGGGCACACGCACCGCGTGTCCACGCGTGAGTTCCAACAACGCCAGGCGGGCCGCTCCCATCAGGCAGTGCCGCACCCAGCGCAGACAGGTCTTGCGAAATGCCTGCACATCGTTGTCCTCGATAGCCTCCACGAGCGCCAGTGCATAGGGATGTGAGCGCACCGCGCCCTGTCCGAGCGTGAGAAACGTGCGTCCCATGATGAACGCCCCTTCCACGGTTTTGCCGACCGGGGCACCCGCGTATAGCGGAGCGGGGATGTTGTTTCGTCCCTCAATGACGCCGGCGCCGGCAAAGACGTCCATGCAAGCACTGGTGACATCGCCGCACAGCTTAGTTGTGTAGGTCTTCAAAACCCCCGACACGACCGGCGGGTGGAGACCACCGTCGATCACCGAGCAGACAGCGATGCGCGCCGCCTCGCTCAGGTACGAGATGGCCGCCATGCGACCGACCTCGTCTTCGACGCCTTCCATGCGCCCGA
The DNA here is from genome assembly GCA_046328035.1 of Candidatus Obscuribacterales bacterium. Lineage (GTDB taxonomy): Bacteria > Cyanobacteriota > Vampirovibrionia > Obscuribacterales > Obscuribacteraceae > JBGASG01. The sequence continues at coordinate 92,437 of JAXLXI010000039.1, forward strand.
TGGCCCGCCCGAACTGCCAGCGCACCATCGAATATGCCGCCGCGGCGGCTGTGGCAAGTTTCGTCGCTCCGACGCCTCCCGCCGGCAGCGAGATAGCCCGACCTCCTGCCAGCTGCTCCATCAGCATGCGCCAACCGTTGCCAATCTGAGGCTCGCCCCCGATGACATTTTCAATTGGCACAACCACGTTCTCGCCGCTCAATGGTCCATTCTCGAAGGGCGTGCCGATCGGCAGATGGTGACGGCCGCTGGTGAAACCCGGCGTGCCCTTGTGAACGAGAACGCAGGTGATGCCGAGGCTGTCATCGATTGCATTGGAAGGTCGCCGTTTCAGCAAGTTCTGCGGGTCCCGCACGACACAGGCCAGGGTGGCCAGATTGGCGATTGGCCCCAGCGTCATGAAACGCTTTTCGAAGTTGAGTCGCAGTTTCAATTTTTCATCCACCGGATCACGAAAGACGATAGCTTCCGCTTTGATGGACGCGGCGTCGGAGCCGGATTCAAGCTCGGTGAGCGCGAAGCATGGAACATATTTGCCCTGCGCCAGAAGGGGCAAATAGTGGCTCTTTTGCTCTTCGGTGCCGTAGTGGAGAATGAGCTCCGCGGCGCTCAAGCTGTTAGCGATAATTACCACCGTCGCCACCGTCATCGAGCGAGGCGACAGCATGTGCATGATGGTCGAGACAGCCAGGCGCGAGAAGCCCTTGCCGCCATATTCCTTGGGAATGATCAGACCCATGAATCCCGCTTCGTTGATGAATTTCATCACTGGTTCGGGAATTTTGCGGGACTGCGCCACTTCCCAGGGATCGAACATGCCGAGCAGTTCGTGGCAGGGACCGTCGATGAAGCCCTGCTCTTCGCTGGTCAGTGCGTTGTAGGGCTGCTGTGTCAGCTGCATCCAGTCGAGCTGGCCCGAGAAGAAGTCGCGGTCGATCCACGTGGCGCCGGCGGTCAGAGCTTGTCTTTCCGTGGGCGAGATCTGCGGCAGCAGTCGTCTGCGCCGCGCGTAGTTCATGAGCAATCTGAACATCGGGTTTCCTTTCCGTTTCAATTTTCAGAGCACTGATTGTCAGAGGAAGAGGTCGCGTTGCAACCCCTGCTCCGGATCGATGGCGTAATGCTGGAATTCGGTGACCCCGGCCGCCCGCAGCACGTCTTCGTCCAGAAAGAAGTTGCCGGTGCACTCCCTCGAGTCGCGACGCAGAATTTCATAAGCCGCATCCGCGACTATTTCGGCACGGCGCGAGCGGCGCATGAGCTGGTCGCCGCCCAGAAGATTCTTTACGGCAGCAGTGGCGATGGTTGTCTGCGGCCACAAAGAATTGACGGCGATGCCCTGGGTTCGAAATTCGCGTGACAGCCCGAGGGTGGTCATGCTCATGCCGAATTTGGACATGGTGTAAGCCAGGTGCGCCCCATACCAGCGCGGGTCCACGCTGAGCGGGGGCGAGAGCGTCAAAATGTGAGGGTTGCTGGCCCGCATAAGATGCGGCAGCGCCAGCCGGCTGCACATAACGGTGCCCCGGGCGTTGACTGCGTGCATCAGGTCGAAGCGCTTCATCGGCAGGTCTTTTGTGCGACGGAGGTCGATGGCGCTGGCGTTGTTGACCAGGATGTCGATGCCGCCGAAGTGCGAGACCGCCGCATCGATTGCCGCCTCTACCTGCTCTTCGAAGCGAATGTCGCAAGCAAGCGCCAAAGACTGTCCGCCCGCCGCTTCGATCTCGCGTGCCGCACTGAATATGGTGCCGGGCAGCTTGGCATTTTCGGTTTGCGATTTGGCGGCGATGGCGATGTTGGCCCCGTCGCGGGCGGCGCGCAAGGCGATCTCTTTGCCGATGCCGCGCGAAGCTCCGGTGATGAAGAGGGTCTTGCCGGAGAGATTGGGAATTTTGCAGTCATTGTGTTCCTTCCTTATTTCTTTTGGTCGGGAGGATAAAGGACAGCAGCCGCCGACACAACGCGGCCGAAGCACATGCAGTCGCTTCGGCCGCGCCGGCACTGCCGGTTGGGCGCGGCTAAGTGCCGCACAAAAAGCGCTGACGCGCTGCTTGCCATTGCTGCATGAGCGCCGCCGGCAGGTGAGAGCCGAACTGCTCGAGAAACTGCATTTGATCTTCGAACTCGGTTCTCCAGAGGTCCGAGGCAAGTGAGGTGAGGCGCTCAAAAGCCCACGGCGTCAGGCTGAGTCCGCGCCAGTCGAGATCTTCGTGCCGGGGCATGAAACCCAAGGGCGTTCGGTTGCAAGCCTGAGCATCGCCCCGGCAGCGGCTGAACATCCACTGCAACACGCGCAAGTTTTCGCTGTAGCCGGGCCAGAGAAAGTTTCCTTGCGGATCCTTTCTGAACCAGTTGACTGCGAAAATCGGCGGCAGCCGGGGCGCGTCGCCTGCCGCAGCCATTCTCTGCCTGGCTGTGGTGCCGATGCGCAACCAGTGGGCGAAATAGTCACCCATGTTATAGCCGCAAAATGGCCGCATCGCCATCGGATCGCGGCGCATCACCCCAACCGTCCCTTCGGCGGCCGCGGTCGTTTGTGAACCGAGCACGGCGCCGAGGTAGACTCCATGCGACCAATCGAACGACTGCACGACAAGCGGCATCAAAGACGGACTGCGCCCGCCGAATATGAAGCCGCTAATCTCAACGCCTTCGGGACTATCGAATTGATCGTCCAGCGAAGGGCAGTTGCTGGCGGACACCGTAAAACGGCTGTTGGCATGCGCGGCAGTGCCGCCGCCTGGCGTCCATTCGCGATCCTGCCAGTCTATGAGCCCGGCAGGCGGGGTGGGCGTCTTGCCCTCCCACCAGACATCGCCCTCAGGGGTGAGTGCGGTGTTGGTGAAAATGCACCGCCGGGCGATCGACGCTATGGCGTTGGGATTGGTGGCGGCGGAAGTCTGCGGTGCTACGCCGAAGAAGCCGGCTTCGGGGTTGACGGCGCGGAACCGCCCGCGGCTGTCCACCCAGATCCAGGCTATGTCGTCGCCGAGTGTGGTCAGCTTCCACCCCGGTAGTGCCGCCGGCGGTATCAGCATCGCCAGATTGGTCTTGCCGCAGGCGCTTGGGAAGGCCGCGGCAAAGTAGCGCTTTTCTCCGCTCGGAGCCTCGAGCCCCAGAATCAGCATGTGTTCCGCGAGCCAACCGCTTTCGCGGGACTGGCAAGATGCAAGGCGAAGCGCCAAGCACTTCTTGCCCAGAAGTGCATTGCCGCCATAACCCGACCCGAAGGAGAAAATTTCGCCCGTCTGGGTGAAGTGGCAGATGTATTTCTGCGGGTTGCACGGCCAGGCGACATCGCTTTCGCCTGCCGCCAGCGGCTTGCCGACCGAGTGCAAACACGGCACGAAAGTGCCCTGCTGTCCGAGTGCCGACAGTGCGATGGCGCCCATGCGCGTCATGATCTGCATACTCGCCACCACATATGGTGAGTCGCTGATCTCGACGCCGATTCTGGAGACAGGCGAGCCCAGTGGTCCCATGACGAACGGGATGACGTACATAGTGCGCCCCGCCATGCAGCCGTCGAAAAGTTCCAGCAGCCGAGCTCGCGCGGCGCCGCTTTCCCACCATTTGTTGGTGGGACCGGCGTCTTCAGGAGAGTCGCAACAGATGAAGGTGCGGTCTTCGACCCGCGCCACATCCGAGGCAGCTGAGCGAGCCAGGAAGCTGCCCGGACGCAACTCGGGATTGAGCGGCACCACAGTGCCGGCTTCGCACATCAGCCGGCACATCAGATCAAACTCTTGCTGCGAGCCGTCGCAAAGATGAACGCGCTGCGGACGACAAAGTCGAGCCGTTCTCTCGATGAAGTCGCGCAGCGCGGCGTTGTCCACCGCGGGAAGTGTTGGAATTACTCTTTCAGTCATTTTTACCCCACTTTTCTGGCGACGATCAAGCCGGCAAAGTACCGGCCACCACGGTGACAGCGCCGTCCAGGCTGTAATGAGTCCGGATGGCGGCATCAACCTCGGCTTTCGTGAGCGCATTGACACGCGCAGCATAGGTGTCGATCTGGAAACCGGCATTATGCGGCTCACCCAGCCCGGCCAGCTCGTAGCGCATGAGCCGGTTGGCGATTGGCAGCGGGTCATCCAGCGACAGCGAAAGGGCGTTGATGGCGCTTGCCTTTTCGCTGGCCAATTCTTCTTCGCCAATGCCGCTTGCGATGAAGTCGGCGACCACCTGGTCGATGACTGGCAGCGCTGCGGACAGCTTGCCGGCATTGGTGGTCATGCGGATCAACCACGGCGAGCCGCAGGAGCCGAAGTCTTGCAGACCCGAGTAAATGCCGTAGGTGAGCCCGCGCTTCTCGCGCACTTCCATCCCCAGCCGCGAGGTAAGCGGGTTGCCGCCCAAAGCTCGGTTGGCGATGAATGCCGCCAGATAGTCGTTATGCGGCGGGTTGAGCACCGTGGGCACGCCAATCAAAATGGACAGATTGTCCTTGCCGGGCAGGCGCACATCAATACGCTGGCGCTGAGTCGAAGCTGAGGGCGCAGCCGGACAGGGCAGGACAGCCCGCGGGCTGCCTTTCCAGAGACCGAAATGCTTTTCGATCAGGGCCAGCATCTGGCGCGGTTCGAAGTTGCCCACCACGGTCAGCACCGCGCCCTCGGCACTGAATATGGTGTCGTGCCAGGCCCGCAAATCCGCGGCGGTCAACCCCGATAGCTCGGACAGTTCTTCGGCGGCGGACTGCCTCCAGTGGGGGGTGTCCGCCCCATAGAGACGCCGCGTCAGCGCGGTGAGGGCGCGTTCGTAGGGTTCGCTGTCCTGCTCTTGCAACTCAGCTTCCAGGTGGCAGCGCAAGAGAGCCAGTTCGTCCGTTTCAAAACGCGGATGTTGTACGACGTCGGACAAAACGGCGAAGAAGCGCGGCAAATCTTGCGGCGGCACGTTGGTTCCGAGGTTGATCGCAAAGGGCGAGACGCCGAAGCTGAAGTCCGTCAGAAGCTCGGACGTGATCGAGGCGATGCGCCGCTTGCTGAAGCGCTCTGAGCCGCGGTCGAGCATGCGCGCCACCACCTGCCCGATGAAGCGGCGGCTGTCGCCCGGTTGAAAGTAGCCGGCCCGGACGGCGAGTGTGACGGCGATGGCGCCCGCGGCGGCCGTGGGCAAAAACTGCACGGTAAGCCCGTTGGGCAAAACCTGTTTCTGCACTTTCTGACCGTAATCGGTGGCCAGCTCGACCGCCCCCGCCGGTGCAGACAGAGCGACAGCTGCAGAGGCAGGCGCCGTGGACGGCACCGCCGCCGGTGTCGAGGCAGCCGGCACCGGCTCAGGCACCGCGGCCGGTGTCGACGCGGCCGGCGCCGGCTCAGGCACCGCTTCGATCGGCTGGAAGATAGCCACCGTGCGGTTGTCGGCATGCAGATATCGCCTGGCCGCGTTCCGTATATCCTCGCCGGTGACGGCCTCGAAGCGGTCGTCCCAGCGTTCGCCGAAGAGCCAGCTGGAGTTGGCTTCGCTTTCACTGAGGCTGAGCGCCCACTTATGGCGGTTGGCCTTCAGGTGCACCGTGCCGTTGCGGTTCATGACTTTCACATGCCGCAATTCGCGGGCGCTGACGCCGTGCTGCCCGATGCGCTCGACTTCCGCCAGCAGCATCCGTTCTACTTTCTTGACCGGCGTGCCGGGAGTCAGCTTGGCGTAAAGGCGCAGCAATCCTGGATGGCGCAGGTGCTGTGCCCAGCAAAATGCTTGCGAAGCCAAACCGTGTTCCACCAGGCGGCGGTGCAAGCGGCTCGCTTCGTGACCGCCCAGGATCATGGACAGGGCGGTGAGCGCGAACGTGTCGGCGTGATCGGTCGGCGGAATGTGGAAGGCGATCGACACGCGAGCCAAATCACCGGGTCGATTGACGATGGTGCGCCGCTCGCCCTGCTGGCGCGGCTCGACGGTGTAGACAGGCGGTATCGGCTGCGCAGACGGAGGAATAGAGCCGTAATGTTTGAGGGTCAGGCGCAGAGCTTCCTCGATTTCCACTCCGCCGACAAAGATCAGCGTCGTGTTATTGGGGTGGTAGTAGACGTCGTAAAGGCGACGTTGCAGCTGCTCCGCAGTCACTTTCAAGACTTCGGAGCGGGCGCCGATGATCGGCATCCTGTAAGGATGCTCCATGAAGGCGGCCGCCATCAGGTGCTTGTCCAGCACCACATCCGGTTCGTTTTCGCCCTGGTCGAACTCGTCGACGACGACCGGCATTTCGGTTGCCAGATCGGCGTCCTTGAGAATGGCGTTGCGCAGCCGATCGGCCTCCTGTTCCAGATAAGCATCCAGCGCCTGCGAGGGGATCTTGGCGTGATAGTTGGTGCGGTCCAGGGAAGTGGTGGCGTTGTAGATGCCTCCCAGGCGCTTCATCAGGTCGTCATAACTGTTGCCGCTCTGATGGTTGTGGTCGGGCGTGCCTTTGAAGTTCATATGCTCGAGCAGATGGCTGTAGCCGGAGTTGCCGGCACCTTCGTTAATCGAGCCGACATTTATGTGTTGCACGACCGAGACGGCCTTGGCGGTCGGGTCGGGCGCGATGACGATTTTGAGCGCATTGGCGTCCAGCCTGAATTCGCTGATGCCGCCCTCTTCAGCAATGAAGCTGATGCCGGACGGCGGGATGAAGTTTCGAGTCTGCATGTCAATCTCCGTTGCAAGTGGTATCACATCTGGTGTAAGCGGCGCCCGCTTACGGCTTGGCGCAAAGGTGCCACAGCCTGCGCCCGCGACCTTTGCGATAGAGCAAAAAATCGCCGTTGGCGAGACCGCAGTCTTCGTAGTGCCGCAGCACGGACTGGTCGCTCCAACCTTCCAGCCGGCGACGGAAGCAGAGAGCCGGCAAGAGATGAGTGACGATCAGCACATTGCCGGTGACCGCCGGCAATTCGCTGGTGATGAAGTTGTCGACGCGGCAGAAGACATCAAAGTAGTTTTCGCCACCGTCAGGAGGGCGGTATTTCAAATCGCCTTCCTGACAGTAGCGCTTCCACTCCAGAGGATGCAGTTGTTGCACCCCCGGGCGCGTCAGATTCCAGAAGCGTCCGTAGTTGCGTTTGTACAGTCGCGCATCAGGACGGCGCTCTGGTTGGTAGCCCAACTCGTCAATGACGGCCTCGACGGTCTCGATGACGCGCATGAACTTCGTTTCGTAGATGCGTTTGAGCGGTCGGTCGAGAGGAAACAGGAGGGACAGTCGGCGTCCTGCCGCGTGTCCCTGGGCGACTCCGCAGGTGGTGCAGCGCACCGCCGGGTCGGAACCGCTGATGCTGTATCGCAAGCCGTCGCCGCCGGCTGACAGTGAGGCATTGGCCTCCGACTCGCCGTGGCGCAGCACGACCAGATATTGAGGGCGATCGGGTTTCACCGCGAATCCTTTTGCTCAAGCGCGACCGTCCTCCTCATCTTTAAGCTCGAAGCGTCCCCAGATCTCCACGGCGATGTTCTCCGGGAGCGAGTTGTGCCCGACTGCGCTGCGCGCACCGACACCGCACTGCGGACCCCACAGCTGCTCGAAAAGGCGCGCGCAGCCGTCGATGACGCGGGGGTGTGCGGTGAAGTCGTCGACGGCATTGACCATGCCGTGCAAGTAAAGGACGCGCTTGATGCGGTGCAGCCCGACCTCGTGCTCGAGCGTCGACAGAATGCCCATGCCGACCAGCCGCGCGATTTCAGCGCCGCGTTCGACGTCGATGGTGGCGCCGACTTTGCCGGTCACCGGCTTGCCATTCAGCCAGGGACCATGACCGGAGACGATCACTTCGTTGCCGGTGATCACCGCCGGTCGGTAAAGACCGATCGGTTCTTTGGGCGGCGGCAGCTCGCCGAACTCCGCACGCACACGGTCGATCAGTCTGAATGATCCGACTTTATTCAACATGTCATTCTCCATTCACATATAACGCAGCCAATTTGGGAAGCGCCGGCTCATGCGAGCCGGCTGCGAGGTTGTTCGGACTCGTCAGGCAACTTGCTGTCGTCCGGCGATGATCGAAACGAACGAGCGACTGCGGATTTCTGACAGTGAAAGACCGGTGGCTGATCGCACCGCATCTTCCGTGACCGCCCCGCAGTCGACCGCGCGTAGCATGAAGTTGAGCCAGCCCTGGCCGGTAGCCGCATCGTCGAAGGAGTTGCCGACCAGGCTTGCCTGAGCCGCCTTGCTGACGAATTCGCTCAGTCGCCGCGCCGCATGATCGAAGCCCGCGAGGAAGAAGTAGTAGTTGGCTGCATAGCGGGTGACTATCTGTCCGGGATGCAGATCCCAGCCCTGATAGAGACCCAGCGTCAGCGACTGGAGGACATCGGCGAAGCAGACGGACCAGGCTTCGTGGACGTCCTTTTGATTTTGCGCCAGCTGTGTGGTCGTAAATGTGGTGCCGTCTGGCTTGTGGCGCCCGATCGGCATCTTGGTGGTGGCGCCGTCGCTCAGCCAGATGCTGGTGCCGGCAAAGGCATGCAGCATCATCTGGCGAGCGAAATCGCAAGCTGGATGTTGCATGCTCTGGTGAGTGCCGACCACGCCCAGCGCCGCGGTGTGGTCGTAGGTGCCGAAGTGCATGCCCCGCAAAAGACCCGAGGCGCCGGCCAGCGAAAAGAGCGCCACTTTGCCGTCGCTGCTCAGTATCGCCCGCGGTGTCTCGACCATGATCTCGATCGGGATTGACCGGCGCGGCAAGCCGGTTTGCGATTCCAGCCGCTCGAGCACGTCCAGGAGCACGTGCACCTGTCCGGGATCGGTGACCTTGGGCAAAGTGACCACGAAGTTGTCGGGCAGGCGACCTCCTGTGGCCTGCGCCAGGGTAGTGATGAAGATATCCAGAGTGCGCAGGCTGCGGTCTGCGGACTCGATGGTGAGCGGTTTGATGCGGATGCCGATGAACGGAGGCAGTTGTCCGGACTGCAGACCTTTGGCCATTTCCAGCGCCGCCTTCTGGGCGAAGTGGTCCTCGACGTCCGCGGCGCGATAGCCGAAGCCGTCTTCGAAGTCGACGCGCATGTCGACAACACTGTTGCCGGACGACAGGCGCTGGCAAACGCGCTCGTAAAGCGTGTAAGCCAGGCGCAGGTCGGGGGCGGCGTGCTGCGGGTCGAAGCCCGCCAGCATCCGGCGCCGGTCATCGATCTGATCGGGCAGGCGCTCGTGACCCGGCAGCTTGAGCGCGCGGCAGAACGTCGCCCAATCGCCGGCGTAGGTCGACAGGCAGGACAAAGCTAACTGGCTCAACTTGGCGGCGCTGCCGCTTTTGAAGATGTCTGCGCCACCGTATACGGTGTGGAGCGGCTGCCCCTGCCGCTGTCCGCCGAAGCGGCGCGCCAACTCGTCAGGCTCCATGATCAGCCGCACGCTGCTGCGCATGCGCTCGAGAAACGCCGGCGCGAGCGACGTGGCAATGTTGGTGGGTGATGATTCGGGGAGTGTTCTCACAGCAGTTCTCCTGATAGTTTCGGATGCGATTGCATGACGTCACGCTGTCGCGATGGCAGTCTGCCCGCCAGCTTTCTCGATGCGGTCTGTCAGAGCTTCAACAGGCGGCGAAGCGCATGGGCTATGCGCAGTCGCAGTTCGGCTTTCCTCGCTGACAGGGACTCTTGCAACTGGCGCCCGTGCCGGCGCCAGAATTCCAGGCTCACCAGGGGCGGGGCGAATCGCCAGAGGTAGAGCAGGAAGAACAGCCACTCGACGACATGCACGCATGCCACCGCCAGCAGTGCCGCGCCGGCGGCACCGAGCATGCCGCCGGCTACGAGCAATTTCATGATCGGAGTCGCCAGCGCGAACGCAATGCCGGCCGCCAGGGCTGTGGCTGCCGAGCAGAAAAGGCGGGCCAGACGTGTGTCGGTGAAGACCGGCAGAAACTCCAGTTTTGTGCTCAGATAAGCGAGTAGTTCCAGGTAGAACATGGTGCGCAGAGCGGCATAGACAGCCGCCCCCCAGGCGCCCAACAGCATGGCGTTCATGGCATGATTCCTCGACTGTTTCGAAATGGTGGTCGTGTTCGATCAGTGGTTCGGTTTCTCAGCTGAGATGGCGCCGAGCGTGACGGTGAATTGCAGCGGCTTGCCTGCGCGCAAGACGCTGAACACGAGCTGGTCGCCGCCTTTGTGGGCGACGATGATGCGAGCCACGTCGCTGTGCGCCACGATCTCCTGCTCTCCCAGCTTGACGATCAGATCGCCTTTCTTCAAGCCGGCTTTTTGAGCCGGGGTGTCGGGCAGCACTTCGTTGATCACCACCGTCTCGTCGGCCGGCAGGTCTTGCGGGCGCGCCTTGCGAACCCCGGTTTTGATGCCGGCAAAGGTGTGTTCGGCGAATCCTTTGGCGAAGAGCTGCTCGATGACGTCTTTGACCAGGTCGACAGGCACGGCGTAGCCGAGCGCTTCCCCTCTGCCCTTGAGTGTGACGATGCCCAGCACGCGGCCGCAGCTGTCCAGGAGCGGACCCCCGGAGTTGCCGAAATTAACGGCGGCGCTCACTTGAATTACCTGGACATTCGACAGGTAACGCTCCGGGCCGCCCAGCCCGCTTATGATGCCGACCGTGAGGGAGTGGCGGTAGCTATAGGGGTTGCCGATGATAATCGCTGGATCGCCGACGCGCAGATCAGCGCTGTCGCCGAGGGTCGCAACCGGCAGTCCGGAGGCGCTGATCTTGATGATCGCCACGTCGGTGAAGCTGTCGTGCGCAACCGTCTCGGCCTTGAAACGACGCCCGTCCGCCAGGGTCACGCGCAAGGCCGTCGAGTTGTCGACGACATGCCAGTTGGTGAGGATGTAGCTCGTGTCGTTCTCCTGTCGAATCACAAAACCGGTGCCGGCGCTCTCACTCGGTTGCGGTGCCGGACGCGTTTTGCGAACTCCTTTGGGAGAAACCGGCACCGAGGCGGCCTCGATGTAGACCACGATCGGATCGATAGCGGCGAACAAGTCGGACAGTCCGTGCTGAACCATTGCTTGGCTCAGGTCGGGATTGAGGAAGCTGCCGTTGCACAATGCATCGCGCGGTTGTCCGGCGGCGCTGCAAGCGGCAAAAACCGTCAGGGATGCCGCGGTGAGCAGCGTCTGGAAAGCTTTGCGTGCGAACATGATGCACTACTCCATGGTTGGTTGAGATTGACGATATTCGCGAAAGAAACCCGCAGCGCAGCCGCGGGTTTCTCGATAGTCTTTGGCGCTGGAACTTGCGGATCTCAGCGCGGCAGGAGGTCCTTTTGCAGAAGCATCTCCAGCTCGCCGAGGTGACGACCGAGGTCGTTCATGGCGAACTGCTGCACGCGGCGAGACGTGGGGTCGGCGCCGTTGCGATCGAGAAGTGCGATGCTGTCGGCGGCGTTGCCCGACGCCAGGAAGTCCAGATGCCTGGAGACGGCCGTGTTGCCGCTCACGCCAGATCGCCAATCCTGCAAGATGTTGTCGGCGATGGTGGTGCGAGAGATCATGCCCCAGGCATACTGATGGACGTAGAATGCGTTGTAGAAGTGCGGAATGCGCAGACATTCCAGCGCGATCAGTCCGCCCTCGTCGATCTCCACCGCGTCGCCATAATAGTCGCGCAAGAGGCGAGTGTAGATGTCTTTCAGAACGCTCGCCGACAGCGCTTCGCCATTCTCGACCAGCGTGTGAGTGATCAGTTCGAACTCGGCAAAGAGCACCTGCCGGAAGAACACGGCGCGGATCATATCGAGATAGGTGGCGAGCACCAGCTGGCGCTCAGAAGAATTGCCGGCGATCGCCAGGAGATGGTGGGCGAGCAAGGCTTCGTGCACCGTCGAGGCCGTCTCTGCCGTCAGAAGAGTGTACTGATGCGTCGAAAACGGCTGGTGCGCCCGCGAGGAAAGCGAGTGGCCGCTGTGCCCCAGTTCGTGCGCGAGCGTGAATGTAGAACGCAAGGTGCCCATCCAGCTCAACAAAATCAGGGGCGGCGTCCCGAAGCTGCCGCCGCTGAATGCGCCCGGCATCTTGTTCTGGTTGACCGCCCAGTCGATCCAGCGCTCATCGAAGGCGCGTTGCAGACTCGCGACATAATCTGAGCCCATGGGGGCAAGTGAGTCGAGAACCAGGCGACGAGCCGATTCGAAGCTTATGTCGACGAAGCGGCCGGTCGGGCTGACCAGCGGCACCGACAGATCGTAGAACTGCAGCTTGTCGACGCCCATCACTTGCTGGCGCAGTCGCAGCAGGCGATGCAGGAGTCCGAGGTGGCTGCGCGCCATCGCGATCAGTTCTTTGTATTGAGCGACCGAAAGATTGATGGGCGCAAGCTTTGCGGCCAGCGCACTCTCATAGCCGCGCACGCGGGCCACGGCTACGTCACCCTTGATGCTTTCGATCAACATGGTGGCGATGGCGTTCTCGAAGCGAGCGACTTGCCCGTAGATCGACTGGAAAGCCTGGCGGCGCACGGTGCGGTTGGGGTGCTCGCAAAGCTTGTCGTAGGACGCCAGGCTCACCGGCAGCTGGTTGCCCTCGCCGTCATCGACGGCGGGGAAAGTCAGACCGGCCAGAAAGGTCTCGAAAATCGAGCCGGGCGAACCGGTGCTGGGCTGCAAAGTTGCAATCGCTTGCTCGACCTCGGCGCTGCCCATGTGCTCGGACTGCCTGAAGGTCAGCTCAAAGAGGCGCTCGTATTTCCGCAGTGCCGGGCTGGACGCCATGGAGGCATGGAGCCTGTCCTCGCCCAGGGCGATCAATTCCGGTGTAAACCAGGAGGTTTCTTGATTGTAGAGGTTGAGCAGCGACTGGCTCAGGCTGTAGAGCCGTCCGGCGGTGGGGTTGCTGCAATCGACGCAGTAAAGATGCGCTGCGTAGGCATTCAGCTTACCCAGGGCAATCTCGGCCTCGAACTGCAGCTCGAGGGCCCACGTGAGATTGTCCGCCGTATCGAGACTGCCTTTGTAGGCGCATATCTGCGGGATCAGCTTTTTGACCCGCTCGTGGTCGGACAGCCAGTCGGCTTCGGTGGCGTAGATGAGCGTCAAGTCCCATCTCTGATTTTCGGGTATCTCGGCGCGCTCTGGTAAGGTGGCTAGATCTCGGGACATGACTTGTCCTTTCGTGTTGCTCATGTGTTGAAAAATTCGAGCGCCGGCAGCGACGACTCGATGGTGGCGTATACGGTATCGTCAATGCGCACGCCTGACTGGGCGAGCGCCAGAACGACAGCGCCGGCAATCGGCTGCACGCGCGGTTGCACGACGTAGGACTGCGGAAAGCAGCGACGGAAGGCGCTGCCGATGCAAGCGGACAGCAAGTTCGACGAATGGCGGAAGACGCCGCCCAGCAGGGCCAGCGGGAAGGGTTCCGGGCTTCTGTCCAGACCCGCCTGGCGGGCGGCATATATAGCCGTCGTGCAAAGTTTGGCGGCTTCCTCGCGCACTATTGCCAGCGCTGCCGCATCGCCGGCGGTGGCGCAGTCGAGGACGATGCGCGCGATTTGATCGCAACGCCCGGGCGGCGGCGCGTCCCGGCGAGTGAAGGCATGCAGGAGGTCCGCTCCCGATGCGCAGCCGAAATGTTCGAGTACGCGCACGGTCAGTGAGCTGCCATCGACCAGTCCCATGTGTGACCGGTAGACCTGCTGCAACGCCTCATACCCGAGCGCTGTGGCGCCGCCGCCGATCTGCCAGAAGCCGGAGTGCCAGAGATGCCGACCGTCTCGCGAGCGGGCTGCGGTGGCAGCGTATGTGCCGGCAGTGATCGACACGCCGAAGCCCTCAGGGCAGCCGGCGATCACTGATGCGATGCCGTCGTTGCGAACGATCAAAGAGCCCGGATAACCGTGCTTTTGCAGAGCCGAGCGCAATGCTGCGGCATCCTCCGGCCAGTCGGCGCCGGACATGCAGAAAGCGCCGGCGCCGATGCTGCTCATATCCGGCAGGCGTGCCTGCCGCAGTGCCTGCTGGCATGCTTCCTGCAGCGCTGCCAGAGCTGGCTGCATCTGGTCGCCGGCGCGCAAGTCGCCGCTGCCGCTGCGCCCGGCGCCGACGATTTTGCCGGAGAGTGTTGCCACAACCAAGATCGTCTTGGTGTTGCCGCCATCGGCAGCTATCACGTGTGCTTGATCGCAGTCCATTTGCCTTGCTCCATCACTTCAGCAGCCGCTCCGGCAAGTAATTAGCCTGGGCGGCGCACAGCTCGTCGTAGACTCGTTCGGCGATGTCCAGATCGCGCACCAGAGGGTGAGCGGCCATTGCCGCTATGGCGTCACGCCGGGTGCCCTTCCAGGCGGCGTCTGCGGCCAGCTTTTGAAAGTGAGCCCGATGCAGAAGCAGCGGCATCACCGTATCCGGCAACTGGTAGGGATGCCGCGGGGACATGCCGCTCGGCAGCCCATCCAGGGGCACCGGGCGGGCGCCGCGTCCATCGACTATGGCCGGCACTTCCACCACCAGGTCTCTGTCCAGTCCGGCGACAGCGTTCTGGTTGGGGAGATTGACGGGCAAGCGGTGGCGGCGGTTGTGCAGGATGGCTGCCATCAGGTCGAGGGCCAGCTCGAGCTCGTGCAAACCGCCGCGCGAGCGCTGCGGGTCCAGGCGCGGGACGCCCGCCGCGTCAAGCTGCTCGCGGTAATGGGCGAATATGCCAGGCAACTGCTCCAGCAGATCTTCAGCGCGCGTAGTTTTCTTGCTTCGTAAGATACTCAGCCACGTGCGCTCCAGGTAATACCACTGGTAGTAGTAATTGGGCAGCGAGCCCAGGGTGATGGCCAGCCGCAGGAGACCGTGCGCGATCGGGTCTGTGATCTGCTCGCGGCGCTGCTCGTAAGCCCGCTCCAGAAGGGGCAAGAAGTCTTGCCCGTCGTAGGTGGCCTTGACGGTCCAGGTGCCGTGATTGACACCGACCATGGTGGCGCAGAGTTTGCTTTCATCCAGTCCGACGATGCGCGCGTACCAGGGTGGTGAAGCAATCGAGCCCTCGCACAATGAATAGGTGCGAATGCCGCAATTGGCTGTGATCGCCTGGGACACGATGGAAACGGGATTGGTGTAGTTGACGAGGATGGCGCGCGGGCAGACCTGCGCCATGGCGTCGGTCAGCCGGCGGGCAACATGCACCGAGCGCAACGCCATCATGAAGCCGCCGGCGCCCTCGGTTTCATTGCCAATCAGCCCGTGACGCAGAGGAATGCGCTCATCGAAGGACCGCATTTGAAAGCCGCCCGGGCGAAAACTGGAAAGCACGAAGTCGCAGCCGTCCAGTGCTGTTGACAGGTCGGTACTGCCCGTGATTTCAATGTGCCGTCCGGCTGCGGCGGCCATCTTCTCGGACAGGCGCACCACCAGATCGAGGTTGGTGGGATCGACGTCATAGATGGTGATCCGGCAGCGGTCAAAGTCGCTGCCGTCCGGACCGTGATGGATGAATGATTCCATCGTGCCGGGTCCGCGGCTGCCACCGCCCCCGAAGTAGACGATTTTTGCTGTCGGTGCGCTCAATGTTGCACTCCCTTGTCTGTCTGTCTGTCTGTCTGCAGGCTGACGGCGCCCGCGGCCGCAATCCGGACGAGCGCTCAGGAGCGCTCATTGCCGTTAAAGGTCGACCTGATCGCCCTTCTGGAGAGGAGCACCACCCACGGTTTCAGGCGCACTCGCCCGTGATGCCACGGACGCACTTTCAGCACCACCTTGCCCTGCTTGGTTTTGACTTTGAATCGCGGCTTGGTTTTGTCCGCCATTTTTTTCTCCTGATGAACTGGCGTTGCAGGCAGGGCTCAAGCCGGCACGCCGGCGGCGATCGGCGCGGTAGCCTCTTGCAGCCAGCGGGCCGTCGTTTCATCGACAAGCGGTGTCAACTCGCGGCGCACGCGCTCATGGTAGGCGTTGAGCCAATCTGCCTCCCGGGCGGTGAGCAGGGACGCGGCGATGGCGTCGCGGTCGAAGGGCGCCAGCGTCAAGATTTCGAAGCCGAGCATGACCTTTTCCGCGCCGGCGATTTGCACAGGCTGCACCACCTGCAAATTCTCCAGGCGGATGCCGAACTTTCCGGCCGCGTAATAGCCCGGCTCGTTGGAGTGAATCATGCCGGGCTGCAACACCGCCTTGCTGCCGATGCTCAGTCCGTAGGAGATGCGGGGCGGATATTCGTGAACCGACAGATAGGACCCGACACCATGGCCGGTGCCATGCCCGAAGTCCAGCCCGGCTTCCCAGAGAAACTGGCGCGACAGAACATCGAGCTGGAAGCCGCGCGTGCCGCTGGGAAATACGCAGCTTGAAAGGGCGATCAAGCCTTTGAGCACGCGGGTATAGGCCGCGGTAAACGACGGATCGCTTTCGCCCAGTAAGAGCGTGCGCGTCACATCAGTGGTGCCGTCCAGATACTGAGCGCCCGAGTCGATCAAAATACTGTTGGCGATTGTCCTGTTGCTCTCCGCAGAGGGCTGATAGTGCACAATCGCGCCATGCTCGTCGGCCGCGGCGATGGTCGGGAAAGAGAGACTTTTGTAGAGAGGCGACTGCCGCCGCAGCGTCAGCAGCAGATCGGCGACGCCCAGCTCGGTAAAAGCAGCAGCAGAACCTTGAAGACCGGCAGCGTGTGCCAGTTTCAGTCGCGCGATCGCCGTCGTCAGCGCCGCGCCGTCGCGCTGGTGAGCGCTGCGCGCACCGGCGACTTCGCCGGCATTTTTGCAGGACTTGGCGAGCAGAAGATGGCTGGGGCTCTCCACCAGAGTCGCTCCCGATCCGGACAGACAGTCGACCATGAAAATGGGCGCACTGGTTCTGTCGAGCGCCACTTTTGCCTGCGCCCGTCCCAGGTCCTGCAAGTCGCCGGGCAGATCAGAGAGCGGCCTGACTGTGACGGGCAGTCGGACCTTGAGTTTGCCGCCCTCGACATAGAGCCTGATCCGACCGCCGGACTCGACGATGCAGAAGCATTGCGGCAAAGGCGCGTAAGGCACATCACCGTCGCCGCGAATGTTGAGCAGCCAGGCGATCGAGGCGAGGTCGGTGATCAAGAGCGCGTTGTAACTGCCATCCCGGACGATCGCTTGCAGCAGCTCGTTGAGCTTTGAGCGCCGCGACCGACCGGCATATTTCTGCCGGTGCGCAACTATGTGCGGCGGTTGCCAGGACGGGCGCTCGCACCAGACAGCGTCGACCGGGTTGTCGGTGACCGGTTGCAGCTGGCAGCCCAGGTCGTTGAAGACGCCGGCAAAGGCGGCGATTTCATCGGACGGGTGCAACCAGGGATCGTAGCCGATCACATAACCGGAATTGACGTTGCCTGCAAGCCAGGAGCGGGCGCAGACGATATCGGCGGCGCAGCCGAAAGTGTCGATGCCATGGACAAGGCCTGGTGTAAGCTGCACTTTCATCTGCTCGCTGTAGCGCGAGTCGGAGAGGACCGCGGCGCCGCCTGGCAAGACGATGCCCAGTCCGGCCGAGCCGGTAAACCCGGTCATCCAGGCTAGCCTTTCGTCTTGCGGCGGCAAAAACTCCATGACGCCGTAGCGGTTGCGCTTGGGGATCAAAAGGCCTTGCAGTCTGCGGCTGCTCAGTTCAGCGCGCAGTTTTTCCAGGCGCGGTGCTACCGGCCCGGCAAAGTAAGTCTGGTCGACCATGAAAGGTCTCCTTCTGTTGTTCGCGACGAATGTGGGAGTCGCCGATCGCGGTGCCACCACAGAGGCAGGTCATCGCGATCGGGTTGTTGTTGTGCGCCGAAGCGCTAATCGAGGCTGATCTGTTCGCTGTCGCGGCGGCCCAGATCGCCGGGTTCGCTCTCGCTGATCACATCTGCGTAAACGACCGCCTGCCGTCTGCCATCGGCGCCGCGCACGAAGGGGATGGAAGTTCCGTGCAGGAAGCCGCGACAGTTATGTCCGACAAAAAATCCGGAGGCGAAGCGATCGATGCGCGTGTCTCCGAAGTCGACGCGCTCGCGCCGCCACATCATGCCCACCTGCGCAAAGAAGAGATATTTGCGGTTGAGCGTGTTGATGGCGGCGCTTTTGGTGAACCAGCCCGACGACAGATTGGGCGGATATCCGAGAATGGTCGAGACGTCATTGACCATAGACATCGTGTGGGCTTCCATGATCGGGTTGGCAACCCGACGGCTGCCGACGTCTACGCGCACCGCGCTGAGCACCCGCGGGTCTGGTGCCGTTTGCCCTGTGAGCGCGCCTCCTGTGACCTGGCAGCGCAGCGTGATCGAGCTGCCGAACGGTAAGACTTTGATGCGCGGCTCGTCGTGGATCTGGAGCAACTCGGCAAACTGCCGGCGCGCCATGGGAATGGCTGCATACTCAGGCGGTTCCGGCGGCGGTCCGGTTTCGTCCTGATTATCTTTGCGCCAGGCTGCCATCTCCCGGCGCCAGAGCCGCGCCCGCTGCGCGTCCACTTTCTTTTGCAGGCGCTGCAGATCACCGCGGATGGTGCCCTCCGGAGGCAGATTCTTGGCTGAGCCGCCGTCCAGAGCCGGCAAATAGTACAGGCGGCATTGCGGCCCGGCTGCTTGCAGCACTTGCTTGAAGACGCTTTCGCCGAGCCGGCGAAAAAGCTCGATCGCCCGCTCCTCGAAGATTTGCGAGTGGGCGATCGCCGCCTGCACCTCCGGCGCCAGCGGCGCCTCGTCTTCATCGGGCGCCAGCGAGTTGCTGGGGTCAAGCAGCTTGACCACTTTGGCGTGGATGATGCGACCGGCGAAGATGATCACGTGCGGGCGGTAGCGGGAGAGAAACTCCAGCGTCGGCTCGAAGAGACTGCGGTCATGATCGGGGGCCAACAGGTTGGCCATGACGATCACTTTGGTGCCGTCGGGCAGATTGAGATAAGTGGTGCCGGCTTTGCGTGCGGAAGTACGCTGCGCAAAAGGCACCACTATTTTTGCAAACGCTTCATTCATGGCAGCCAGCCTCCTTGATGTGTGGCGAAGAGCCGAGCAAGTCTCGGCGCTCGAGCTCGGCGAAGACTTCTTGAATCGCCGGTACGGCCGCTGCGAAGCTGTCGAACCAGGTGACGTCATCAAAGGCGCCCTGGTGGTATCCGGTCTGGGCGCTGCGGATGCCCACCGCGATCAGACCGTAGTCCCAGCGCGCCGAGATGAGCGTGCTCGGACGGTCATCGACAAGTAGTGGCAGGTGATACATGCGCTCGAGCATCCAGCGCGGTTTGTCGGCAGCGGCGCAGAAGATTACATCTTCTGAGTCACGGATGACGCCGGCCGCTCGCAGCTGCTCGGTGCGGGCCGCTTGTGCGGTGCCCCAGCCGTACCGCTGTTCGTGATCGGGCGAGTTCTCCAGCGCGTTGGGAACATTGGTGAGGACGAAAGGCTGGATGCAGGAAGCCCGCAAAGTTTTCATGGCGTCGACGGCGCCATCGTAGAACTCCAGCGTGCCCATGCCGCCTTGCGTAGCCAGTGCCACCTGGCGGATCACCTCGCCCTCTTCTTCCTTGGACAGACCCACGGAAGGGTCGGCATGGAAGTAGTAAGTCTTTGAGCGCAGCACATCCAGCGGTGCCTGTCCGTGACTGCGCCGCGAGCGGTTGATGTGGTCGTTGACGCGGGCGCCGAAGCGCACCAGCACTTCGTCCGCGTCGACGGCCAGGGCTCGATCCCAGAACCCCCGCGGGCGCGACAGCACCGTCGGGGGGATGATGATTTTGGAACTTTTGCGCATGTGAATTCCTAGCTCTCCTCGGCCCCGAAGGTGAGGATCTGGTGGTTCTTGTCGGTCCAGGTGAAAAATTCGACGAGCTTGCCGTCCTGTTCGCCCAGCAGGAAGGGCACCACCTGCACGTGGGTGACGCCGTTGAGCGTTTGCATGACCCCAAAGGCATGAATCCAGTCGTGGTCGCTGCCGATGTAGTTGAAGCCGGGCTTGCGCGCATCGACGTTGTTGCCCAGGTCGCCGCCGCGGCGCACTTCACCGGTGGGCAGTTCGTAAGCCCAGCTGCCGGCGCGGTGCACGTGGCCGATGAAGACGTTTTGCAACTGCCTCATGAAGGTGGCATACGAAGAATAGCCGGGACGGGCATTCACCACATTCCCGTGCCGCAGGCGCACATCGCCGGCCATGACGCCGCCGTCCAGCCCGCCTTGCTGCCCAACTCCCCAGGCGAACATGATGTTGTCCGCCTCTGAGAAGCCCAGTAGATTGGTGGCCACGTCGGTGAGCTGATTGCGGTTGCTGGCGTTGACGGCGCCGGCGAACATGGCGGCTCCGTCCGAGAGCTGTCGGCGCTCCCGGTCGTCGTGATTGCCCGGAATAACGATCAGCTTGGCCGGCCGTCCCGCGCGCATCTTGGCGCGCAACTGCCTTTTGCCTGCCTCCAGTTCTGCAAAAAGTCCTGCGGTCGGCTCTTTGGCATTGGGCGCAAAGCGCGACAGTCCTTTGAAGTCGAGAAAGTCGCCGATGTCGAAGCACAGGTGCGGCCGCCACATTTCAGCGAATCGCCAGATTGCTCGCAGCACCCCGTCGTCCTGGTAAGGCGAGTGGGAGTCGGGATAAATAATCCCCCGGAAGCCATCCGGAAGATGTATGGGCACCAGGTTGTCGACCTGCAACCAGCTCACCTGGGAAAGTGGTTGCCCGTACATTGTGATGCCATCGGTGATGGCTTGCCGTTCATCGGGTGTCTCGGGGACAAGCCCGGCGCGGCAGCACTCTCGTTGCTGACTCATGTGAGATTCCTTTGCTTGCTGTTCAGTTGTTCAACCATTTTTTGGTGGCTGGGTCCGCGATCGCCGCCGCCAGGTTGACACGCGGATCGGTGGCGGGCGCCACCAGATGAGCGGCTTGCTTGGCTGCCTCGGTGCCGTGGAACATGCAGAAGCTCATGCCGGCCCAGCTCAACATGCCGATGTCGTTGAGACCGTCGCCGAAGGCGATCACCTGCTGCGGGCGGATGCCCAGCCGCGCGGCAAGCGTCTCGAGCGCCGACAATTTGCTTACGCCTTTGACCACCAGCTCGCAGCCGTGCCGACCGCAAAACACCGGCTCAACCCTGTCCGCAAAACGGCAGGTGATGAGATCGACCAGCGTTTGCAGGCGAGCTTGCTCGCGGCAATAGACGTGCGCCTTAAAAACAGACCGCCGACAAAGCTTTTGAGCCGTGCAGCTGCGAAAGCGCCTGCCCATCTCCTGGGCGTGACGCTCGAGACTGGTCGCCCAGTCAAAGCGACTGGTGGTGGCAATGCCTTCGCGAACAAAGTTAAGGCAGGTGATGCCCGAGTCGGCCGCCGCGTGCATGATGAAGGACGAGATGTCCCGGGGCAGGAAGGTCTCGCTCAGCACTGCGCCCGCTGCGCAGTCCATGACCAGCGCACCGTCGGTGGTGACAATCGGTGTATTCAGATTGAGCCGCTGGTAGCAGGGCAGCGTGTGGTGAAAGCTGCGCCCGGTGGAAAGAACCACCTGGACTCCGGCGGCGGTGAGCGATTGAATAGCCTCTCGGTTTCCATCGCTGATGCTGCCGTCCACCAGAAGCGTGTTGTCGATGTCGACGGCGGCCAGGCGCGTTTTGCTTGCAGTCATGACTGCCTCCTCTTTTTCTCTGCTGCTGCTTTTCGGGCGCAGCGGCTGCGCAGACGGCAGGCAAAAGTGCCTGCCGCCTGAGTGTGCTAAATCGTCCGCAGCAAACTCACGATTGCCGCATAGCCACCGTCCGCGGTTGCGGGCACAGCCGATGTGGCATCGGCAAGAGCTGCTGCGGCGACGCCGACGTTGCCAGCCAGCCCGCTCAGGACTTCCGTCATAGCCGCAGCCGCTGCTTGTGGGTCGACGCTCTCGCCTCTCTGTTCGGCGAGGCCGATCTCCATCATACGCAGGTGCGCGCGATTCGCTCGCAGGCTTGCTTCTTCATCATAGTTGCCTTTGGCATCCAGCATGATCAGACCCATGTCTTTTCTCCCGTCACTCATAGAGCTTTTCGATCTGCGCCCCATAGCGTTTGAGCGCCCCGGACAGCGAATGCTTGCCGGTCGGTCCGAGCAGTCCGTTGTCGAAGCTGGGGCTTTCCGGAACTGTCAGCCAGCCTCTAACGACCTGCATCTTATTGGTGGCGGAAAGCGCTCGATTGGCGCGCTCCACGACCTGTTTCAAAGTTGCCTGCACTCCGGCGTGGGCAGCGAAAAATGCCTGGGGGTCGCTGCCCAAAGGTGGCGCCTCGAAGTAGATCTGCGCCTTCTGCGGTCTCAAGAAGAAAAGCACGGTCGGATAAGGGCGGTTTTCTCCCACGACGAGCGTGGACGCCAGTCCCGCGCACCCCAGCTCTGCCTGGGCGTTTTCGATGGCAGCCTGTATTTCCTCCTCGACATAAAACTGGGCGTTGGACAGTTTTTTGCGTCCTTTTTCGCGGCCCAGAAAGCGCATCGAGCCGTCGGCGAGCTCTTCCACCAGGTCGCCCGTGTCGAAGTAGCCAAATTGATCGAACGCCCGGCGATCGATAGCCCCGTCTCGCCGGTAGCCGACAAACAGGTGGCGACCTTTCAACCAGAGTGTGCCCGCCACCTTATCTGGTGGCATGTTGAAACCGGCTCCGGGCTCTCTAATAGAGTAGAGCACGCCGGGCAGGCGCAGACCGATTGACCGTGGGTCGTTTGCGTCCGGGAGATTGCAGAAAGTTGCCTGAGCTTCACTGGAACCGTAGCCGGGGCAGACTTTGAGGCCGGCGGCGGCCAGTCGCGACAACACGTCCCGATCGGCTGCCGCACCGCCTGTGATGGCGAGTCTGAGGCGCTCCAGTCCGCCCACCCGGCGAGCTACGGAGAGGATCAGGCGCGCCGCTCTGCAAGGGGAGGCGGGCGCCGCCAGAATTTGATCTGTCGCCCAGTTCACCAGCCGGTGCCGGGTCAGTCCCTGGAGAATCAACTCCCAGGCGGCGGGCACGCCGGCCAGCACGGTCGGACGAAACAGCCTCAGGCTCTCGGACAGCTCGCGAGCCGGCGAAAAGGCGCACTGAATGCCGTAGCGCTCGCATGTCGCCAGACCCGCGTTGCCGAGGGCGAAGATGTGGCTGAGCGGCAAAAAATGCAGCACCAGATCGTCGCCCGTCAGAGCAAAGCCGTGGTCCATGACCATGGCGCTGCCGGCCGCCAGAGTCGAGTGCGTGTGCAGGACGGCTTTCGGGTCACCGGACTGCCCCGATGTGTAAATGGCCAGGCAGATGTCGTGCATGGAGAAGGGCTGAAACCGGTCTTCCTGGCGCCAATCTCGGTTGAACAGCCCGACCAGTCGCCGAAATTCTTGCTGGACGGCAGGCGGTGCTGCTGCTCGCATGCGTTGCCTGCCGGCGGTCATGTAATCACAGCACCCGAAGCGGCTGCTTTCCAGCAGATCGGCGAAGAGCCGGATGTTCTGGTAGCGGCTGTGA
Organism: Candidatus Obscuribacterales bacterium; assembly: GCA_046328035.1. GTDB lineage: Bacteria > Cyanobacteriota > Vampirovibrionia > Obscuribacterales > Obscuribacteraceae > JBGASG01. The sequence goes on from JAXLXI010000039.1 coordinate 115,743, forward strand.
ATCAAGCCGCGGTCGATTTTGTCAGCCAGCGTCGACTGGCTGTCGCAGAGAGTCAGCTTCGGCTGGGCGTCGTTGATGGTGCCTGCCACATCCGCGGCTCGCCCGAGAATGTGGATGGGGACGCAGACGGCGCCGAGGGCTTGAATGGCGCGGTGCAACACTGCCCAGCGCAGGCTGTTGCTCCCCAGAAGGCATACCCAGTCACCCTTCTCGACGCCTGCATCGCGCAGAGCCAGCGTCGCTCCTGCCACGAGCAGGGCATAAGTGCGGTTGGTGACCGCGATCGTCTGGTGTCCGGGCACAAGTCCCCGCCAGCCGGGATTTTTCACCCAGGCAAACGGTATGTCCGGAGCGAGCGTAGCGCGGGCGAAGACGTCCGCGCTGATTGGTGTCGGGTGAGACCGGAATTCCTCCAAGTAGCGCCGCCCGCACCCCCGGGCCGCGCTCAGTCGAATCTGCTGGTGGTCGGACAATTGACCCTCCATGTCTGCGGTTGGTTTGTTCACGTCCGTTTGAGAAGCTTGTCTGCCCAGGGGCTATCGCCCTTGAGATGGGCGTCAACGATCGGCGCTGCGTCCTCCGGCTCAAGCCGGCAGTAGGCGGCGGAAGCGCTGCGTCCGCATTTGACGCGGGCGTTCGGTCCCAGACCGCACATGCCCAGGCAGCCTGTGCCCAGAGCCTCCAGCCGATCGCCGGCCTGGCGGACGGCGATTGCGGCTTGCAGAGCCTCCAGCACTTTCTGAGGTTGCGCAGCCAGGGAAGTGCAATTAGGGCCTGTCGTGCAGACCCAGATTCTTTTGGGAACTTGAGTCATGCTTGCTTTCCTTTTCGGGTTGCTCGCCGGACTGCACCACGGGCGATGCCAGGCACCACGGTGCCGGGGCTGTGTCAGAGCGGCAGCTGCTCCAGTTGTCCGGGCGCAACGATGCGCCAGCCGCCTTTGCCGTCCAGAACCACCACCCGGTCGGCAAGGCGAAGCAGGTCGCGGTTGTGTGTTGAACTGAGCATCGTGATGCCGGCGCGATCGATGGTCTGGTAGATGGCTGCGGCATTCTTGCCGTCAAGTCCGGCCGTCGGTTCGTCTGCGATGATCAGGTCGACGTCGTTGGCGAGGGCGCGGGCCACCATCAGCCTTTGCCGTTCGCCGCCCGACATGGAGAGATCCCAGGGGAGCACAGCCGCGAGCAGCCGGCTATGACGCTCTCCTTCATCGAGCAGCATCCAGCGGCCGCGCTGGGCTGACAGCGCTGCCGATTGCTCTGCTTCGCTGAGCGCATCCCAGGCTGGCACCATGCTCGACAGCAGCTGATCGGTAAACTTGCCGCGCAACCAGTCGCCCAGTTGCGCCGCGTCCAGATGGTCGATCAGTTGTTCGTCGTTCACTGATCGGTCGCCCGGATAGATCAGCTGACTGCGCAGGTCGGCTCCCTCCAGCGTATAGGTCGACTGGGAAAGGACGATCATGCGGCGCCGTTCGACAATGTCTATAGAGCCGGAGCCCCAGTCCCAGTAAGGGAAACCGGCGATGGCGCGGAAAATCGAGGTCTTGCCGCAACCGCTCGGTCCGACCAGGAAGACCAGTTCTCCCGCATCCAGTTGCAGGTCGAGATCGCGGATGATGCCGGTGGTCCCGAAGGGAGTTTTGAGAGTCAGCCGGGAGACCGCCAGCATGTTGCCATTGCCGGTGGTGCCTTCTCGGCGGGCCACCCGCGGTCGTGCCTGGCTTGACTCGCCTTCGATCTCCAGCAGTGCTTCTTTCAATTCGGCGCAGCGGTTGACGCTGGCGAGCGTCTCGGCGATGCGCTCGAATTGTGAGACGATCAGTGTGAACGAGGTCAATATCTGATCGCAGGCGCCGGCGGCGCGACTGATCGACCCGAAGTCGGTATGCCCGTGCACGGTGAAGATCAGCGAGCCTACTGTCACAGAGCCGGCTTCGAAAAAGAAGGGCGCCAGGAGCACATAGGGCACGAAGGAGGAAATCTGAGAATAGATGCCGGTGAACAATTGCACCAGGCGCTGCCAGCCGACAATTTCAAAGCTGACGCGAAAGGCGCGTGCATACTGGCCCCAGAGGTGCCGCATTTCACGCTCTTCGCCGCGATAAGCCGCAATCGGTTCGGCATTCTTGCCGAACAAGACCATGCTCGAGCGCCAGTCGCCGACCCGCTCTGCCAGCTCGCCATACTTGACGATCAGACGCCGCCCGATTCGCACCACGCCGTTGTTGCCGACGAGGGCGTAGATGATAACGAAGGAGAGGACGACGTGCTCGAGGACGAGCTGGTGATCGCCGATTTGCGTTGCATAGGAGAGTCCGGCTTCACGCTGCCAGAGGATCCCCCAGAAGGCGAACAGTGTTACGACTGCGTCCAGGAAGATAAAGAGCATCTGCATCACTTCCATGCACATGGTCCTGGCGTTTTGCTCAATGCGCTGGCTGGGATTGTCCGGGTGCCCGAGCAGTGACAGCACATATTGCCGGCTGTCGCCCGACCAGAGTCGCAAAAGAAGGCGGGTGGAAAACCTGATCCACATGAGCATGATCGCCTGCTTGAGCAGCGAATAAACAGGCTCGATGACGATGCGGTAGGTGGCCAGGACGGTGCCGAAAGTGAAGATAACGGCCGTGAAAGTCTGCGCATCCTTTTCCGTGACGGCATTCAGAAAAGTGCCGTTGAGATCGTTGACCATCACCGAGTAGTGATTGGTGAGCCACGTGCCAAAGGCAATCATGAGGATCAACGACCAGGTCAGGCACCACTCGGGGACGCCGCGCACAATTGTGCGGCCGCCGCCCGGCAGAGCCACCGTCTTCCAGACAACTTGCCAGGGAGCCAGCTGCAGGCAGTGGCAGACCAGCGCCCGCGCAAGTAAAATAGCCGCCAGTGCTTGCAGAGCCAGCGCCGGAAAGGTCAATCCGTAAACACTGTAGATCTCCAGCACCGCTGACGGTGTCACGGGCGAGCCTCCTCCCAGAAGCAGCACTGCGAACAGGCTCAGGAATGAAACTGCGACGAGCAGCCAGACCGCGGCGGTTTCTCCCCAGTGCCGCACAAAGGCAGCCAGAGCCGCCAGCCCTCGCCATCTGATGAAAGGTAAACGGACGGCGCTGGGCAGGGAAAGGTTCATCCTCTCGGTCGATATCAGGAAGGGTCCGAGAAATCCCCAGATGCGAGACAAAGCTCCGCGATTGAATTTGCCCTTGGTCAGGTCGAAGCCGCCGAAGGTGAGCAGGCGCAAGACCAGCGCCAGCGACCACCAGAGCGACAGGAGGGCGGCGCGCAGAAGGCGGCCGCCCGCTGGTGATATTGAGGTCATGAGTCGGTATCCCTTGCTTTGGCTGGGTCGGTGCCGACCAGATTCGCAGGGCCGGGAGTGTCCCAGCCCCACGAAAATGGGCGCTTCCGCTGGAGGTCAGGTTGACTGCGGTGCCGGCACCGTGTCCCTCTGACGCTTGCAGTAGCTTGCGAATGATTCGCCTGTGGAGGCGAGTTGCTGCAGTAAATCGCAGGGAGCGAAGAGTTCTCGCCAGCCTTCGCTGCCGCAGCGGTGGATGGTGCGCGACAGTTGCTCGAAGGTGCGCACTCCCCAGGCGTCGAGATGCTGCAACGGTCCACCGTATACGGCGTCGATGCCCGTGCCGAGTGAGAACGCCACGTCGATCCATTGCAGGTGTTCGGGCGCGACCACGCCGTCCTCGACGGCGCGCAAAGCTTCGTTGATCACGGCGCCGAGAAGCAGATACTGGATCGCCTCACGCGAGAAGCTCTGGTTGCCGGCAAAGCCGGGTATGAGCTTGGACAGCCGTGGATTTAATTGCGGCTGGCCGCGCTCATCACGAGCGGCACGCCCGTCATTTTTCCAGACATACGCGCCGATGCCGGTTTTCTTGCCCAATTCTCGGGCTTTTAACAAGACCGACAACACATCGCAATCTGCAGGTGGCAAGCAGAAGCGACTGCCGAACGCTTTCGACAGAGTTTTGGCGACGCTGGTAGCGACGTCGACGCCGACCAGATCGAGCAGTTCCAGGGGACCCATGGGGACGCCCGTCGCCTTCATGGACTGATCGATGGCATGCGGCGGTACGCCCATCGACAGGAGCCAATCAGTTACAACGAGGTAGGCTCCCAGGATGCGGTTGACCACGAAACCGCGCCGGTTGCGGCACGGTATCGGCGCCTTGCCGGCGATCGTCGCCAGCTGCACGGCCACGGCCATGGTTTCGTCCGTGGTGCTCTCGGCGCGGGCGATCTCCACGACGTGCATGGCTTCCGGTGGATTGAAGAAGTGCAGCCCGGCGAAACGGTCGCCCAGTGCTTCGAGGTCCGCGGTCAGTTCGTCGAGGTCGAGCGCGGAAGTGTTGGAGAAGAGGAAAACTTTTGCTTCGCCACTCCCGCGGTTGAACAGTAGTGAGCGAATCTGGCTAAAGATCTTCTGCTTGAGCTCGAGGTTTTCGGTCACCGCTTCGATGATGGACTGGCAACCAACCACCGCCTGCAAGTCCACGCTGAAGACAATTTTCTGCATCGCTTCATCGGCGCTCTCCTCGCCCACCGCGGTCACCAGATGAGAATGCACGCGAGCCCGCGCCTCCTCAAGCGCCTCGGGGCTGATATCGACGAGCACCAGTTTCTCAATCTGGCTGGCGGCTGCATAGAGCGCCGCGATCCCGGAGCCCATCGGGCCGCCCGCCCCGACAATCGCCAGCCTGGAGACAGGCAATGTGGGCACGTGGCAGAACGCCGAACGAGCGCCGCCTTTCTGCGTAAACAGACCGAGGCTGCCGCGCCCGAAAGGCGACAGCGCTTCCTCTGCGAACGCACGTGACTCCTCATCGAGTCCCTCGCTGAGCGTCCAATCGCGGCTCTGCATCAGCAAGCGGGCGGCCGTCAGCGGGGCGCTCAAGATCGTCCGCTTTCTGATCTCCTGATTGATTGACTGCAAAAGCCAGAAGCGACCGCTGCTTCCCGCGCGCTCGAGCAGCCCGGGGAGAAGTCGTTCCGTCAATATTTTCTGCCGCCCGGGACCGGCGAGCGCCCGCAAGTCGGACAGCGTTGCCAGAGCTCGTCGCAGGTGGGTGATCAGGCGGCGCCGCCGGCGCTTCAAGCGGCGGCGGTAGGGGCTTTCCAGGCAAAATGCTCGGGCGCAATCAGCGGCCTGTCCGGCGTCGACGATCTGATCAATCAGACCTTTGGCGAGCGCCTCTTCGGCTGTCAGGTTCTTGAGCCCGGTGACCAGCTCGATGGCATCGGTCAATCTGGGCATCAGGCGCGGCAAAAGCTGAGTGGCGCCGAAACCAGGGAAGATGCTCAGCTTGATCTCGGGCAAGCCGACGGACAGACCGCACACTGCCAGGCGCCAGTGGCAAAAGAGCGATAGCTCGAAGAATCCGCCCAGCCACTTTTCGCCGTTCATTAACGCCACCACCGGTAGCGGCAGAGCGTTGAGGCGGGCCAGTACCGCCTTGGCCTGCTGGCAGGCGGTGATGATGGCGTTTTCGTCGTAGGTCGCTGCGAGCGCGGCAATCTCGTGGACGTTGGCGCCGGCACCACCGGCAGTGTCACCGCCGGTGGTGATGATCAGCCCGCGCCACGACCGAGTGGCGGCGGCTTCTGCGGCGCGGTCTACGATCAGCCCCAGCTCTTCGAGGGCGGCGGCCCGCAAGGTGTTGACGCCTTCGCCCGGGCAGGCGATGGTGGCGGTGACCACTCCTGACGCTGAAAGTTGCACATGCCAGAAAGCGCCTTGCGCTACCGGGCTGTCGTGGCATTGCAGCGCCGCCAGAGATTCGGCGAACCCGGGAAACGGGCTGCCAGCCAGATGTGGAATTGCCTGTTGCATAGTTGTTTCCTTCTCGATGCGGTCGATTACCCGCCTCGCGGGCGCATTGATTTAAGAGGCTGACGCCGTCCGCGCCAGGGGCGGGCCAGAATAGCGGTGCCCATCCCGCCTGCGGCGCACTGGGCAGCCAGAGCCAGCTCCAGCTGGCGATCATGCACCTGACGGCCGATCAGCCCCAGCAGTCGAGCTCCTGTAGACCCGAGCGGATGCCCAACGGAGGCGCCGCCGCCGAAGAGGTTGCAGCGGGTTTCGTCGATGCCGACAGCCTTCATGATCGCCGCCCAGACATGGGTGAACGCCTCGTTGATCTCGAAATAGTCGATGTCGCCGAGGCTCAGCTTCTGGCGAGCGAGTATCTGCTCGATCGCCGGCACCGGGCCCAGCCCCATGGCTTTGGCGTCGAAACCGGACGCCTGGCAATCGACGATTTCGCAGAGGATCTCCGCTCCCAGCTCGGCCGCCATCTCCGGCGTGGACAGCAAAAGAGCGACTCCGCAGCCGCCCATGCTGGAGGCATTGCCGGCGGTGACCAGCCCGCCCGTGTCGGGCACCGCCGGCAGGGCGGCCAGTTCGGACTGGGAAGTGGCGCGGATGTTCTCGTCTTCGGTAATCATGCCGACGCCGGGGACGAAGAAGGGCACGATGTCGCGGGACAGCACGTCTCGGGAGTCCGCGGCGCGAGCCTGAGACAGATGCGCCAGGCGGTCGGCTTCCTGCCTGTCGATTGCGCACAGGTTCGCCACGATCTGGGCTGTTTTTGCCATATTGGCCGCTTCCGGGTCGAGTGCGTTGCTCATGGTGGCAAGGCCGCTGTTGCCGTACCACCCAAACAACACTCCGGAGCCGTAGGGCTTGCCAAACCCGAACATCCTCAGCCACTTGCCCCACGACTTTCCGGATGCGGTGCGCAACCAGCGATTTAAGGCGGAGTGGCGTGCCGCCGCCGGCACCAGATATGGTGTGTCGGCCATGGCTTCGATGCCGACAACCAGCGCCAGCTGTCCGTGACCGCCGGCGATCAGGTCGAAGGCCTTCCAGGTGGCGTCCATGCTCGAGCTGCATTGCCGGTTGACAGTCAGGCAATGTATGGAATGCGGCAAGTGGACCCGCCGCGCCAGATGTTTGGCCGAGTTGGAAGTGAAGGCCGTTTGTGCAACTTCGCCGGTGATCAAGGCGTCGATGCGCGACAGGTCGGTGAGCTTTGTTTCCCGCAGAGCGGCTCTGATAGCTGCCGCCCCCAGGTCGATGGCGCTGATGCGATCGCGCTTCATGCTCAAAATGGGCGTGCGCCGGGAGGCAATCAAAACTACCGGGCGCCGCTCGCTCTGGAGTTGGTTGGTTTCACTCATGAGGATCCCTCTGGGTTTAAGTGGGCGAGATGATCAGTGTCGCCGCTCCAAAGCGGGGCGGCGACGCTACTGGATTCAGGCGAACCTGGCCGACAGCGCCGGTGTGACGCGGGCGCGGAAGGCTTCGTTGTTTGTCAGGCTCTCGAGCATGCGCGCCACTGCATGCTCGCCTTCTTCGACTTTGGTGCGGGCGAAGAAGTCGCGCACTTGTGCGGCTGCCTCGACGGAGTCGAGAGCCGAGCAACTTTCCACCATGCGCACAACGCGCGCCGGCGGGAACTTGCGGACGATGAAGTCCCAGTTGTCCACGATTGCCCGCCAGGTGATAAGCCCGGCGGTTTCGCTGCTCAGGAAGCCGGACAAAAGGCTGGGCGCGTCGTCTACTTTCACTTCCTCGAGCATCATCTTGATGGCGCGGGCGATCAACTGCTCATCGCGGAAATCGCCGAGCGCGCTCAAGAAGCGCAGTTTCTCTTGTGCCGTCGTCGCCTGGCGGGAGAACGCGATGAATTCATCAAAACGCGCGCCGTCACCGACGTGAGCGGTGACCGCCAAGGCGGCAGCCGCCACGTCGCCGTCGACGGCGGAGCGGTCTCTGGTCCAGAAGTCGAAGATAGACTGGGCGCGCTCCTGGATGTCGACGTCACCGCCGATGGTGCCGAGTAGAGAGACCAATGATCCGCGCAGTTCCAGAATCTCCGGCTGATCGTCTGGCTGGCGATACCAACTGAGTTCGTTGAAGATCGGGCGCGCCAGGGAGCGCACGCAGTGCTCGAAGTGCTCTCGCCCTGCGCCCGTCGTAAAGGTGTGCAGAGTGGAAAGAGCTTCGCTGAGCGGCGCCCAGACAATCGGGCTGCGTTCGCCTTTGAAGCAGCCCATCAGCTCGAGAAAGTCGCCAGCCTCGATTTTCTGGGCCTTCGTCAGCGCCCAGCAGTCATTCACGAGGTTATACCGTTCGACCACCGAGAGCGAATTGATGGCGCCCTTCTGCGTCAGCCTGGACAGCATTGCCGGAGTGTAGCGGACGCGGAAAAAGCCGTCGCCGCCTGCGTTCGCAACAACGAAACGGAATTCGCCGCCCAGGTCGATTTCTGCTTCGCGTTCACCGAAGAGCAGTGATTTTTCCTGCACCACTCCCGCGGCTGTCACATAGCGCAGCTTCAGCATAATCGGCCAGGTGCGGCCGAGATCGGCTTCACCTGACGAACAGAAGTGCTCTTGCGTCAGATGAATGTGACCGGCGCGGGCGCCGGCATCGACGGTGACCAGCGGGTGCCCGGAGGTCAAAAACCAGTCGTCCATGATCTGCCGGACTGGCAGATGAGAGCCGCTGCGACGCGCCCCTTCTTCAAGAGCGTCCCAGAGGTCGGTGATCACCGCGTTGCCATATTGAAAGCGCTCGAGGTAGATCTTCATCCCCTGCAGAAAGGCGTCGGGTCCGAGGGCGTTGAGGAGCCACAATTCGAGCGCGCCGCCTTTGTAGTAGGTGATGTCATCGAAGATTTGCGCGACTTCGCTCGGGTGACCGATCGCAGTCCAGCAGGGGTGGGTCGTCTGCAATGCGTCGAGAACAAAAGCTCCGGACCGTTTGCGGGCGAAGTCCTCCAGACCCTTGAGCTCCGGCATGAATGCGGCCAATACCAAATAGCCGAAGAACGTGGCGTTCGACTCGTTGAGCGGCAGCCCGTCCCACCAGAGCATGGTGACCAGATTGCCGAACCACTGGTGGGCGAGCTCGTGGAAGATCACCATGGCCAGCTGTTTCAAGTCGGCGAGCTTTGCCTGAGACTCATCGACCAGCAGCAAGACTTCGCGGAAGGTGATCAGTCCCGTGTTTTCCATGGCGCCGAAGCTGAAGGCCGGGATGGCGATCAGATCAAGCTTATCGCCACCGAAATATTTGATGCCCAGCTTTTCCTCGAACCACCGCAGCCCGAACTGCGCACAACGCAGCGCGAACTCTTTCAGGTGATTCTTGCCCGGCACCGACCAGATGCGGATCTCGACGCCGTTGACCGAAACAGACCGCGAGCTTTCCAGGTCGCCCACCGCGAAGGCGACCAGATAAGTCGACTGCCTCGGCGTGGTGGCGAACCTGACCAGTTTCTTGCCGTTGCCCAGGCTTTGCTCATCGATCATGCGGCCGTTGGAGAGCGCGGTCAGTTGCTCCGGCAGCACCAGCGACACGTCGAACGTGGCTTTGAACGCCGGCTCGTCGAAGCAGGGGAAGGCGCGGCGAGCATGCGTGTCCTGGAATTGCGTCGAGAACAGCCAGTGCACGGCGCCCCCGGCATCGGTCCACTCGCTGCGGTAAAAGCCCTGCAAGGAAGGCTGAACGAGCGAACCTTCGAACTCCAAGACGAGAGTCCATTCTCCGGGCGAGAGCAGACCGTCGAACTTGCAAGTGGCAAACTGCAGGTCGGCGTCGTGCGTGGCGGCGCTGATGTAGCCGCGCTTGCCCAGCGGCGTGTTCGACATCAAAAGCTGCGAACGCGCGTTGAGTTGCGTGCCGGAGGCGCTGACGATGCGCCCCTTGGTGATCAGAAGATCGCGCGCGTGCAGCGTGACCGCGTTGGTCGGCGACCGGATATCGAGCGTGATGGCGACGCTGCCTTTGAAAGTGGCATTGTTGTCGCAGTTGGGCTCGAGGCGCAGATCATAGTGCCGGGGAACCACCTGGTCTCCCAGGCGGAAACGTGGACCGATGCGCGTGGTGGCGCCCGTGCCGACATCGGCGTGGCAGATCATACACATTTGGTGCACTCCATTGTTCAGGTTTGCGATTGGTGAATTGCTGAACAGCGGCGCCGTTCAGCGAAGCTTCAGCATCATGAACTCGCCGTCGACATATTTGCCTTCGACCTTCAATGAAAGCGGCTCAAGGCCATAGCTCTGGAAGCCGGCTGAGAGATAGAGGCGTCGGGCCGGTTGGTCATTGGCGCTGACGATCAAAGTCAGCGCTTCCAGATCTGCCAGGTTGCGTGCGCGCGATATGGCTGCGGACAGCAGTGCCCGGCCGATGCCGCGGGCTCGGTGCTCCGGAGCGACGTACATTCCGGATATGTCGCCCAGATGTCTGATTTTGTGACGCTGGCGACGGTGGAAATCGACCAGTCCGACCAGCGTCCCTTCCGCGTTGAAAGCTCCCAATATGAACTGATCGGGAGTGGATCGCATCATCCGAGTCTGATCGGGCAGCGTCATTCTTGCGAACTCGCCGGCGGCGAGCATAAAGATTTCCGGTTCTTCGAACAGCGCCCGGAGGCGCAGCTGATAAAAAGAGGGTTGATCGCTCGGATTCAGCGGGCGAATGGTGGCGTCTGGCTGATCCATGACTGGTCCTTTCCTGCGGATTTAGCGGCGAAGGCGGGGCGCGCGTAGTCCTTGCCGCGCCGACTCGAGCAGCGCGTGTTTGCGGCGGTAGCGTTGCTTCAGTTTGCTGAACATGATTACCGAAAGAAGTCCGAACAGCGTCGGCAAAAGTGCCGTCGTCTGCAGGACCGCGTCGATCGTGCGGTTGGTTTTGATCCTGGCGCGCGCGCCGAAAATACCATTGTTCATCGCTTTTACTCCTGGTTAGAAACGTTGGGTGTCCAGAGCCGCCTCACTACTGGCGCTGGCATTGCGATCCGCCCGGTGCGCAGCCGAGCAAAACCTCGAGCGCGCGATTGAAGCAGAAGCTGGCTGTGACTGCCAGGGCGAGCGCGGTCAGCCCGCAAAAACCGACCAGTTGCAGCGTCACATACGTGGGCAGGTCCAGAATCGATGGCTTGCCGATGCCCAGGCTGACGGAGAGGGCGCAAAGTGTCACCAGAGCGATCGCCACTTTGCGGGGAATGCGCAGGAAGCGCAGCATCGCGGTGGCCAGCGCAAAGGCAAGGGCGATCAGCCCCGTAAGCGTCACCAAGTCGACGTCAATCAACTCGCGAGGCACGATCCAGACCAGGGCAGCGCCCAGGATAGAGGTGGTGGCGACGGCCGAGAGGCACAGCGAGAGCAGCGCGGCACCGACCACGACCACGGGGGAAGTGGATTTCTTTTGCGGGACGGGTTCCATTGTCATAGTCATCTCCTTCTCTGTGATTTGCTAAGTCGCACCACTGGCGGTGCAGCAGGCCTCTGCAGCACCCCGGGACGGCGCCCGGGACGCCCCGGGGTGTGGTCTCAGGCGCGGCACTGCATGAGCATCGCCGTCATGTTGCTCCACAGCTGAACCATCACCGCTTTGGAGAGCAGCCCTTTCTGCGCCGTCTCCCAGAGGTAATGCACCGCGCCCGATACCACATAAGGGCGGAACACCGTGCCGATATTCGCCGGCACCACCGAGTGTCCCTGCGCGAAAGCCCGACCGATATCCAGAGCCTTTGCTTCGCGCTTGCCGTCCCAGCTGACGATTGACCTGAGGCTGAGATCGCAAGTGTCGCACTGGCCGTTGTTCAATGATTTCATCGGCGTGTGCATAATGGCATCGGTCACCACTTTCGACACGGCCAGCACATCGGACATCGGCATCTCGATGGTCAGATCCGGACCTACGCCGTCGAGTTCGAAAAAGACCGATTCCGGCAGCCGACCGCCGACGGCCAGCAGCGACTGCTGGCGGATGTAGTCCGCATTGTCGGTGAGCGACAGCAGCTCGAGCGCATCGGCGTGCACCCCGAAAGAACGCACGATGTCGATCGGATGCGCCTCGAATTCCAGCTTGGTGCCGGTGCGCGTTTTCACCAGGCTGAAGCTCGTGTGCGACCGCAACTTCTGTCGCTGCAATCGCGCCGGCGTCGAGCTCATGGCCGGAAAGGCAAACAGCGAGTTGAGCCCGAAGGCAACGCCGTGCCCGAGCAGCGCTCGCAGGTCGCCCGTGATCTCCTCGGCCCAGTCTGTGAAGAGCTTGACCATCAGGTCGTTGGCAGGAAGGACGGCCTTGCCCAGCTTGTATTGCGAAACCGACAGCACCAGTCCATCGCTGAACGCTTTGCGCACCGCCTTCTCGACAATCTGGCGTTGCTCTTTTTGAAAGCCCTCCACATCGGCATTGAACTGGTGGCCGCCCTCGTGGGTGAGCGGCGTCATGAAGGCCGCCATGGCCCGCTTCATGTCCGGAGGAACCAAAAGCAGGTGACAGTTGACCGGACCCAGCGGAATGGTGCCCAGCCCGCCGCGTTCGCCCATGAACCCAGTCAAGATCAAGTCGCCCACTTTGATGTTCTGCGTGGGGATGATCTGCTTGACCTGCTTGCCTTCAGCCACTGCGTCCAGATCGCCCGTCAGTGACAGGACGAAAGTAGATTCCATGAAGGCGTTGATCACCTTCAGGGCCTCCGCGTCCTCGCCGCCTGCGTATTGACTGAGCGCCGTGGTGTAGAGCTCGAGCAATTGCAGATATGGGGCGATCTGTTCGTAGATGCCTTGCACGGCTTGCGACAGGAGTTGCGAGTGCGGCGCGTCTGGATGCTCCGACTGCAGCTCGTCGATGATCTGGGGCAGTGCCTCGCTGACAGTGGCGCGCACCTTGCGCACGGCGGCCGCATGGTCAGCCATCGGACGCTTGAACTTGGCGAGTTGCGGGTTCGACTGTGCCTGGTCGGCGATGCGCAGCATCGAGCCAAAAATGCGATCCCAAATTCCGTCGTAGGCGCCGTCCTCGAGGAGAGACTGCACGACTTCGCAGGCATGGGTGAGCGGGTCCAGTTGTTCGCCGCCGGGCGCAGCGAGCCGGCGGCGAGCGGGAGACTGTGCCCGGGAAGACTGGCGGCGTCGTCGTGATTTAGCCGGCTGCGGCGAGGGGTCGGTGAGGCGAAAGCCTTCGATAATTTCGGCGATCGGCTCGGGCAGAGGCTCTCGCTTGCGGGAGCGCCCCTTCGTCTTTTTCAAAACCGTCTTCGCGAGGTCGGCGGCGGTGCCCAGATCCGGCTGTCTTTTGCCGCCGCCCTTGACGAGCGCCAATCCGCTGCGGCGCCCGTAGACTTTGTGCTTGCCTGGAGCAAGCGAGAGTTTCAGGAATTCCTCCATAGTCGTACTTTCCGGTTCGAGTGAGGTCATGTTTGTGGATTTGCCAGGTCGGCAGAGCGCGGCGCCGTGTTAAAGGCGTCGCGCCGTCAAGTCGCAGTGCCCGCCGGCGGCGGCTTCTTAAAGCTTCGGACTCAGCCGATCGATCAGTTGCGCGCCGGCATGGGCGAGCGACATTCCGAAAAGTTGAGCGATCAGCTGCGGCAATTTCTTGTTTGGCCGTGAGCCGATGTAGACCACGTCGGTCTCTTTGTTCACGTCGAGCACGAAGGCTTCATAGGTGATCAACTTGTCGACGAGGAAAAGTTCGCGCGCCTCGTCGCCCAGGAAGTGATCGCCGCTGCAAGCCATGGCGACATCGATGCTGGGACGATAGAACGTCACCTTCTCGATGAATTTCTCGTGCATTTTTTTCAGCTGACCGAGAACGTGCTCCTCCGCTTCGCTTGTGATCTTGCCGATCGTTGTGATGGTTCTCTTCAACGGACCGGCTGTCCAGACGTGAGCGTCGATGCCCCATGTCTCCAGAAAGGCGTTGAAGTTGAGAAACTGGACCACCACGCCGATACTGCCGGCGATCGACATCTCCGGCGAGAGGATGCGGTGCGCGGGAACCGCCGCCAGATAGCCTCCGGAGGCAGCGCCCGTGCCCAGGCAGGCGACCAGTTCGATGCCGACCCGATCGCAGGCTTGTCTGATCCGCTCCATGTGCGAAAAGACAATGCCATATTCACTGACACGGCCGCCCATCGACTCGATATGGACGATCACCTTGCCGATGCGTGTGATGTTCTCCACAACTTCGTCGGCGCGGCGCGCGAAGTCGTCGCGGTCGGAAGCTTTGGAGTCACCTTCGAAGGAGAGCACCACCGCGGGCTTACCTTGAGCTCGCCGCATCGGGCTGCGCCGCTTGCGGCGGTCCGCTTCTTTCGCGTGCGGCTCTCTTTGCCGCAGGCGCTTGTAGAAGGTGTCGAAGTGAATTTGCTCAAGCGAACCTTGCTCGAGGCGCTCTTTCACTTTGGTGCCCACTACTTTAAAAACCATACCAACGATTCCGAGGATGGTCAGCCAGGTCATCAGCTGGTCCATTGTCGTGTTCCTTTCCTGTTTGATTTAGCTGAACGGGACGGGCACCGCTTATGGTGCCAGCCAGGGTTGCTTGTCTTGATCGAGGTCCATGGTGTAGAGCCAGAGCGGACCTTGCGACTGGTTGGTGTGGCCGACTAAGAACGCCGATCCCGCAAAAAGACGACGTCAGCCGGCAATCCTGCCACTTTGACGGTGTTGGTGGCGTCATCGATGGCAGCCGGTTGGCGGCAGACGCTGGCGCGGCTGAAGCCGGTAGGGACCGATACGTGCAGTGGCGCCTTGATGTCTCCCATGAGGGCATAGACGACTTTGTCGTCATCCTGGCGGGCAGTGATGGACAGTCGCCCATGTATCGTCCGCAGTCCCGACAGATTGACTCCGGCCGTCAGCCACTCCGGGGTCAGTCCGCGGCCGATGATCAGACCGGGTTGGTCCGTCCGCTCATAACAGAAGAGCGCCAGCGCCGTGCGCAGGAAGTCCGAGCCCACCCATGTGTGGGGCATGTCGCCAATATAGCGGCCGAAGCGCGGATCTCCGGTCACGACCTCCGCCCAGTGCCGCCAGGATTGCGGCCGACGATGCGCCATGAAAAAACGCAGTGCCGAGTGGGCCCGATCCACCTGATTGAGCCGAACAAATGCGCCGACGTTGCGCAATTCGTAAGGTGTGTAGTCGGACCAGAAGCTTTGCTGGCGTTCCAGAAAGAAGCGCCAGTAACGCTCGAATGTGGCTGGCAGTGCGCGCGGAAACCGGGCGATCAGATTGGTCAGTTCCAGCCAGATGGTAATCGACGTGGGGTCGAAGTCATCGAGGTCTGCGGAGCCGGGGATGAATTCGAGCGCATCCGCGTCTTCGACATCGCGGTTGACGAGCACTCGCTGCACCGAGGTCTCCAGGTCGTGCCGCAAGGCGGCGGCGTCCTGCGCCCACTTTTGGGCGAGCGTCGCCTCTTTCAGTTCGAGAGCCAGGCAGGACGCCGCTTCAAGACCCACTAACGCGAAGATATCGTCGAAGTAGGAATATGCCGGCGTGCCGTAGCCTTCGTGGCTGATGGTGGGCGGCAGAAGCCCGAAGAGGTGCTTCTTGTCGCTGAGCCGAAACTCCCGATTCTGAGTGGAGAGGCGCAGCTGGTTGATGTAATCGACTACGCGCGCGATTGTCGGGAAGACCTGACGCAGCAGACTTTCGTCGCCGGTGTAGCGGAAGTAGCGATTGACCAGATGAATGAACTCGCCATGCGAGTCGTTCTCCGGTGTGGGATCGGCGCCGCGCTCATCGACGCAGCAAGGCACTTTGCCGTTTTCGAAGATATATGGAGCGAACCACAAAATGAATTCGCGCACTTCTTCGAAATAGCCCAGTTGCATGAGCGCCTCGCAGATAAGAGCGCTGTCGCGTATCCATGTCCGCAGGTAGTTGCGTTTGCCCGGCTCGATTGCCGGACCCTGGCGGTTGATCAGGATATAAGCAACTTGCGCTTTGATCGTGTCGATGATCTCCAGCAAGTCCTCAGCGGCTTCGCCGCCGCACGAGAGTTGGATGCGCGATAGTTTTTCCTCCCAGGAACGCACCGTCTCGCCGCGCAGTTCGGCGCTGCCCGCGGTATCAATGGCAACCGGCGACTGTTCGGAAAGCGGCACCGCGACTTCGCAGGTGACCGCCTCTCCCGGCGCCAGATCGAAGGAATAGATGAGAGCGCCGGAGGCGCATCCTTGCCTGTCTTGAACCTGGCTGGCGTTGCCGCTGTGCCGGCCGCTGGACAAAATCTCGCTGACATCGCCCCGGGAAAGGCATGTGGCCAGGAATTCCGTTTCGCGCTGCAGCGGCACGCAAAGCGTGTGACCGTTGACGGCGACACCGCTAGCGGTGCGCGCCAGTTGTTCGATCGGGGCGTGCCCGCAGGGGCGCAAGCTTTGCCAGGGCGGATTGACCTGGAAAGGACGCACCGCCAGGCAGAGGCTGCCCTGGTGACGGCTTTTGCCGCAGTTGACGACCCTGTAGCGGGCGTATGCCGTTGAACTGGCAGGCTGTCCGGCCGCGAACGCGTCGACGGTTAATTGCAACCCGGCCTGCGCGTGCCGGCGTGTCACCACCGGCAGTGGCAGATAGCCGCCCGTCAGAGACTGACTGTGCTCGCCGTCGTGCCAGGTGAGCAGGGTGGACTGGCTGGCGCTCCAGATGAAGGGCTCCAGGCTTGGACCGTGTCTGCCCATCTCGAGGACACCCTCTTCGCTGAGCAGGCATTCGTTGGCAGCGCCGCTGACTCCGACTGTCGTCCAGTAGGTGGCGCGACCGCGCAGATAGCCCGGCAGGTGCCCGGGAGCGAAGTCTGGTGCGATGGCCAGCCAGAAGTCGTTTTTCGAGGATGCGAACTCGAGCGGCTTGATCTCGACGCGCGTGATGAGATAACCCTCGGTCGAATGCGGCCTGGTCATGACGATGCGGATCGCGGTGGTCTCGGTTTCAGGCAGCCAGTGGTACTGGCGGCCGCCGCGGCCGGTGCTGACCGTGTCGATCGTCTGCCAGCGCCCGCCCCCGGTCTTTATTTGCAGGCTGTACTGGCGGGCGAACCGGCGCTCATCCCAATCGATGACCAGCCCGCCGAACTCGCGCACGCCCTGCAGATCGAGCACAAGCCACTGGCGCTGCGCCCGCCCGCTTGACCAGGGCACGAGCTGCTCGCCGTCCTGCACGACTGGTGAGCCGTTTTGCCCGGATGAAGCTCGCACCACAAGCGGTGGCGGCGCAACGGCGGGCGCCAGTTCGTCGAAGCTCAGCCCGCTCAGGTAGAATGACCCGTGCCTGGACGAGCCGGCCACCGCCTGCACGGTCACTTCGACGTAAGCGACCTGCGCCAGAGGCTCGCGCGTCTTGCCCCAGGCGAAGCTGAAGTGCCGTTTCTTGTTGAGCAAAACCTGCGGCTTTTTGCCGATCTCCAGCTGGCGTCGCTCGACCCACCAGACATTCTCTCGCGCTGCATCGAGCAACTTCACCTGCACCGTGTTGTTCGAGGGATCGCCACGCAGGCAGAGCGAAAGGAGATAGTTGGCGGGCAGAGTCAGCGTCACCGGCAGCACGAGGCTGAAAAAGCCGCCGCCTTTGAATTCATAGTCGACGCGCAGAGTTTGCGTGCTGTCGCTGCCGACACAGGTTTCCATTGAAAGCTCCGCCGAGACGCCTTCGCTGGTTGCCACTGTGGCTTTTGTCAGATCAAGAAGCATGGCATCAGGTTCCTTTGCAAGTTTCAGCCAACCAGCCGCCGGAGAAGCCGGCGCGGGCAAGACCGGTTTGTATTGCGCGGTCGCCTCGCAAAAGTCGCCAGACGAGGCCGCTGCGAAAGTTTTCGATCATGATCACGATCGGTCCCTGGTCGATCGATAGCTGGTCGGCACCGATCCAGCCGATTTCTGTGGTGAGATCGGCGGTGGCATTGAAGGCATCGGTGAAGCCCGTTTCAGTGAGGATTTGCGGGCACCTTTGCACCCAGTGCCGCAGCAGCGGCAGCACCAGATCTGGTGTCAGCGGCAGCGACGAGGCAGCGGCGGTCGGCGCAATCGTGCCGTCGTCGGGACCGCCGGCACCGCGCACGCCGTATGCGTGGAAGACATATTCGCGACCGGAGCGCTTTTCTTTCCGGTCGCCTGGGCCGTCGCATGCCGACAGTCCCCACGCCCAGGGTCCGTAGCCTCGAAAATCGAGCGGATTAGCGAGGGCATAGCGGTGATGCGAGAGGGTTGCCCGCCGGGCATTCTCGAACCAGTCGAATCCAAGCCGGACATTGGTATCGTCCATGATGCCACGCAGATCCAGCCAGCACAGCGGATACTGGTAGGCGAAAAGAGGGTTATCGGGAACGGCGACGAAGTGTTCGCCGTAAAGATCAACTGCCTGGACGCCTTGGAGCTGGCTGCCCCAGGACTCTGGAGAAATGGCGTGGGTCGGCGACCCCAGTGCGATGACATAAAGAAGCAGTGCTTCAGTGAGCCCCTGGAATCGAGACTCGAGCAGCCCCGACTCCGGCTTCCAACCCATGCGCAGCAAGTTGTCCCTGCCCAGAAGCCACGTCCAGTCGACACGCTCATAAAGGCGCGTAGACAGCTTCCTGACACGTTTTTCCAGACCGGTTGGGCGGTCGAAAAAGTTTCTCGCTGCCAGGCAGCCGGCCACCAGAAGTGCTGTGTCGATGGCGGATACTTCCACGTCGATGCGCTCCGGTGGCGTCTTGAACCAGCGGCTCAGTTGGGGCCAGAACTTCAGGTCGCTGGCTCGCGTTGCCGTGGACGGGTCGAGAAAGTGGTAGAAGAAGCCACGTGTGCCCGAGTTGCCATCCAGATTCACGCCCTGCTCAGCTGAGAGCAAACTGGTCAAGATGTCCAGGCATAAGCGGGCGCCCTGGTCGCGGCTCAACCAGCGGCGCGAAACGCCCACGCAATATGCGGTCAGTGCGAAGCCGCAGCCGGCGACGCTGGCCGGCGAATAGGCGGTGTTGCGATCTTTAATCAGTCCGGTCAGCCGGTGGCGATTGACCAGAAAGTAGTTGAAGTGAGCGCGCTGAATCAGATCCAGCAAGGCATCGTCAGTGCGCTCCACGGTGTGGTGGTGGACTGTCATGTCTGTTCCCTGCGGTTGCCTGCCGGATCATGATCACGGGATGAGCGGTCTCAGATGTGAGCGTCTCCCGAGGCGGCGGCGGGTTTGGTGGGATGGGTGAGGCGCCAGATCAGCGCCATGACGAGGGCCGAGCCCAGGCACATGGCGTGGATGATCATGCGCCGCTGCACGACGGTCCATTCGACGTGCTCGAGGTCGATGAAGTCCTTGAGGATGCGAATCATCGTGATGCCGGCGATGGACATGGCCATCTTCACCTTCAAGATGCCGCTATCGATGTGATCGAGCCACTGCGGGCGCGAGCACTGGTCGGCGACAAACAGCCGGCGAATGAAGATCTGATGGCCGCCCTGGATAATCATCACCACCAGGTTGGCCACCATGGCGATGTCGACCAGACCGAGAACGCCCACTAGAAGCTCCTCCGTATCGAGGTGCTGAGCGCGCATGACAATCTCGTATTCCTCGATCAGGAACTTGCCGACATAAGCAACCAGGGCGCCGATCAATCCCAGGTTGATTGGGTAGAGAAGCCAGCGGCTGGCGATGATGATCTGATCGAGTTTGCCGTCCTGGCGGCAAGCTTTGTCGCCCGTGTGGTGCTGGGTCATTGTCCGTTCTCCCTGCCAGTTTTGCCCGCGCGAGATGAAACCGCGGGCGGTGCCAAGTGGTTTTGCAATTCAGTGAGATCCTGGGCGCGCTGTTTGAGGCGGCAAACCAGTAAGTGCCTCTGCATAGCCAGGCGCGGCGCCTGCGGATGAGCGGCGGCGACTTGCGTGTATTCCTCCAGTATTTCGAAGAAAGTGCCGAGCCTGCGAATGTTTCCCCCCAGGGAGCTGACGCCGCCGTACTGCTTGGCGAACATGGTGGCCGAGTCGATGGCCTTGCCGAAGGCATAAACCGCCGTCGTCACCGTGCCGATCTCCATCAGTGAATGGAAGTAAAAAGGACCGATGACGACAATCGGTACGATCGGCGAGAGATGATTGAACGGCACGTTCACTAGGCTGATGTAGAAATTGACCCACATCTGCCGTACCAGCACTTGCATCTTGGCCCGCAGGCGCTCGTCGGCCAGCGCTTCTTCCGACGCGAAGTCCGTGGTCTCGTGCCAGTTCTCGCCATCCGCTGCTTCCTGAAGCTCTTCTCGCAGGCTGGCGTCGGTCGAGGAAAGTTCAGCCGCCAATCGAGGCAGCGAACGTCCGACGAAGAAGACGACCAGAACCCCCACGGTCGACCAGATTAACCCGGCGGCGGTGAGGGTGTAGGCGATGAAGAAAAGCTGTGTCAAGAAGAACGTCACTTTGATCACCGCGTCGACGAAGGGCAAAGCCAGTCCGATGAAAGTGTTGATGAAGGACTCGATCTCCTGGGTGAGAATCTGTCCCGGGTTGTCGGTGCGGGGATCGTGACCGATGATGTTGAGAATGCCCAGGTGATATGCGCGATGGAAGAGAAAACGTGATTTCCACTGGTACCACATCAGTGCCAGGCGGGTTCGCAGAAAGTCTGCGATGCAGTTGGCCGGCGTCAGGACGACGCCGAGCGCTGCGTACGAAACCAGCACGACAAGCCACGCATGCTCTTGTTGCAGTTGCATGGCCGTGATGGCGTTGCCGGTGAGCTGGCCTGCTTTCACCGTCACGTAGGCGGTGAGAAAGTTGAGAGCAGTGATGGCGGCGAGCATGGCAGCCCCCCGCCATTTCATTTCCGAGGTCCAGAACGGCTTGACGATCAGCCATAGCCGTCTGGCGGTTCTTAAGTGCTCATTCATGGCGATTCTCCGGTTGCGATGGCGCTGATGGCGCGGTCTGATTGAGTTCCGCTTTCAGCACCATCCGCGACACCAGATGGCGTCACTGGCGAAGAATCGGAAACATGAAGTCGCTGAACAGCCCGGTCAGCCCGGCGGCCACAAGGAAGCCCAGCGAGATGTGCTGCAAGAAACTGCGGGCCGCAGGCGGCATCTCCCGACCGGCGCACCACTCGTACGCCAGCTGCATCAGTTGCCCTCCATCGAGATGTGCAAAGGGGAGCAAATTGAAAATGACGAGCATGACGTTGAGATAAGCGAGGAACCACAGGAAGTGGTACCAGTCGCCCCGGTCGAACAGGGCGCCGCCGATCTGCGTCACGGCAACGACGCTGCGCAGGTGCACGTCTGCCCCGGGAGGCGGCTGCACCATTCCGACCAGCATGCCGACGCCGGCCGTCAGGTCGCCGAACATGCCCCGCACGTCCTGAGCACCGCTTTTGACTGCCTGCAAAAGCGGCATCGGGTGCGCCTCGGTGTAATCCAGAAGCTGGATGCCCAGGGCGCTCTCGGTGCGAGCGACGGTGAAGCGACCGCGCTCGGTGTTGAACGTCAGGTCGCCGTGGGCGGCGTGACCCTCGATATAGTTGACCGCTTCGCGGGCGCTTTTAATACGCACGCCGTCGATGTAAGTAATGCGGTCGCCCGCCACCAGTCCCGATGCTGCGGCTAAGCTGGACTGTCCGCTGAACCCATGCACAAGGGCTGCTGCCGGTTGCGGTTTGCCGAGGGTGGCGTTCAGACCGATCATGATCGTCAGGGCCAGTGCTGCATTCATTGTGACGCCGCCCAGTAGCACGATGGCGCGTTTCCAGGCGGCGGCCTGTTTGAAAGCGCGGCTGTCGATGTCGACCAGCCCGCCCACAAGGTAAGGCGTGATCTGAAACTGCGTGCCCCAGACTTCGCCGAGCCTGAGGCGCAGGGGCGGCACATATCCGGCGATGCCGATCAGCTCGGTGTCGGCGCCGATAGAGAACGTCTGCACAGGAATCCCGAACACCCGGCAACAAAACCAGTGCCCGAACTCATGCCAGACGACGCCGGCTGTGAAGCCGAAGAGGAAGGACCAGTGCCCCATGTTGAGCAGCAGTCCGAGGGTGGTGAAGATAGCCATCACCAGAAGGCGCGAGAGGATCTGCCCCCAGTGAGCGGGCTTATGGTTGCTCATTTTGCAACTCCGTGTTTCGAAGATGAGTCGAAGGCGCTGGCACCATATACGGTGCCGGCGCCGGGTTTGAGATTGCCCGCCTGAGGCTGGAAGCCAGCGCTCAGGTTTGGGACTTCGTCGTCACCGCGCGCCGGTTGCGTTCAATGCCTCCGGAAGTCCTGAACGTAATCGGGAGCCGCGCCGGCCACGAAGTCAGCCAGAGTCCAGGTGACGACAGCGCCGGCGGCGGCCAGCGACGCCAACAGCAGAAACTTTCTCAGGTTATTCGAATACATGGTTTTCTCCTGGTTGCCTTGATGGCATTTGATTTTCGGTGGCATCGATCGATATCACCGGTGGTGCAGGAGGCGGGGTAGACCGTCTCCTGCGTTGTTACTTCGGACTTGCCTCAAGCTATCGCTTCCGGCTTGTCTTCAGTCTTGGCTTCGGGGTCGGCTGGCGCCTTCTCCGCTTCGTTCGCAGCTTCTTTCGCGGCTTCTTTCGCCGCTTCCTCCGCTGCAAATTCGGCGGCTTCTTCGGCCAGCCGATTCCTGTATTTCACCTCTTCAGCAGCATAAGCCGTCTCGCAGATCTGGAGAAGCTTGGCTGCCTTGGGGGCAAGATACTGCTGCGCCTCCGGGGACTGGTCGGGCAACGACCAATCGAGGAAGTTGGACTTGACCTCGGTGAGAAGCGTTTCCAGAGGTTTCGGCTGCCACTTCTCCCAGTTGGCTTCGACGTCGCACATGACGTCCGCAAACCGCTGATAGAAGCCCTCTTCGAACATGACTCGGCTTGTCTGCATGTCGAGAAGCATCTCGTGCAACTTTTCGCTTCTCGCCATAGTCGAGATGATCCACCAGGACATGGCCTCGATCAACTTGACGCGCAGCAAGACTTCGTCGTCGATCACCTTTTTCTTGTCCGGACCGATCTCGGTTGCGGACGAGTAGCCCTCCTTGCCGATCATCAAGCGTCCGACTCGGGCCGAGGCTCCGAGCTGGGTGATCGCCTGGTGAACCTGCTTGGTGACCTGATCGAGATCGCTTGCCTGTCCCGAGCAAGCGGCGCCGAGCCCAAACACAACCTGCTGCGCGATGCCGCCAGCCAGACCCATGGCCGCCCGACCCCAGATCTGGAGGTGTGTCATCGCCTCGATCTGGTGTTCAGGCGTGGCAATGACCATGCCCAGCGACTTGGTGCGCGGCTCGCCAGTAGCCACCAGCCGGACGACGAAGTTGAGGCTGGTCATCCACTTGTGCCACTCGGTGTGTTTCTTGTAGAACTCGGAGCACAAGAACGCCTGCACGCAGGCGTGCCCGAGCCCCTCGTGCACGACCGTCACCGCCCAGGTGTCGGGGCGCTGCGGCCGGGGCTTCTTCAGACCATATTTGGTCTTCATGAAGCCTTCCACAAGGTGAGCGTGCCCGACGAAGGTGAGAGGCTGAAGAAGGGCAGCAGCCTCATCCCTCGTCTTTTTCTCCTTGTTGATCAGGCGGCGCTCTTCAGCTTTCCACTCTCTGGCGGCCACCAGCTTGGCTTCTTTGACGCAACCGGCGATGGTGGCGCCCGTTTCCCCGATGAACAGCGAAAACAGGGAGTTCAACCGCACATCCGCCGCGAGCTTGATCTTCGCTTTTTCGATGTGGCTTTCGAAGATCTGTGCGATTCCGTCGATATCCGGTTCCGGGACCTCGATCTGAGGATGGAACCGTCCGGGACGGAGAAACGCCGGGTCGAGCAACTTGATCTCGTTGGTCATGCCCAAAAGGCACACGCCAAAGAGTCTCGACTGGTCGAAGCCATCCAACGCCTTGAGAAGCACGTTGATGACTTCGCGTTTTTGATCGCTGAGCATGGGATCGTTGCGACTGCCAATGCTGTCCACCTCGTCCCAGACGGCGATGCACGGCGCGTGCGCCGCCATCTCTTCAAACATCTCGTTGGCGTGGCGAGCGCCAACTCCGATGAAGGTGTCGTGCAGGCGAGCCAGATCGAAGACCAGGCACGGCACCCCAGCTTCTCTTGCCATTGCTCGCGCGATCATGGTTTTGCCGCCGCCGGGCTTGCCATGCAGGCCAAACCGGGTGTGGGCGGTCTCGCCGAGGGGAGAAGCGGAGAGCTTCAAGGTCCGCAAGTCGACTTTGCCCAGTGGCTTCTTGCCCTTGCTCTTTTTGTGCTCCTCTTCCAGCCTGGCCTTTTCGGCTCGACTTGCCTGCCCGAGCTCGATCATGAATTCGAGCGTCGGGCGCAAT
Organism: Candidatus Obscuribacterales bacterium; assembly: GCA_046328035.1. Lineage (GTDB taxonomy): Bacteria > Cyanobacteriota > Vampirovibrionia > Obscuribacterales > Obscuribacteraceae > JBGASG01. The sequence continues at coordinate 139,860 of JAXLXI010000039.1, forward strand.
TCTGCGACCACCGGCTCAAGACCCTTGACCTCGCGAAGTCTGGGCAGCTCATCGAAGCGTTTGGTGTCAGGCAACCAAACGTCGGCGAGCGGACCTTCCTTCTGTCCGGGGACCTTGCTGCCGCCGCCGGCCGGAACGCCGGACATCAGTGGCATTTTGCTCAGACGATTGAACAGATACCAGCCGGCGCCGAAGATCAAGATCGTCGGCAAGAGAGCGATCAACCAGCTGCTGATGTTGCTGAGGAAGCTCTCGGCCGTCCGGACGCCGGACAGATCGGTGGTGTCGCTGGAGGCGACGCCTGCTCCGCGGCCAGAGCAACCTTTGGGATCCAGGATGGAATCGCGAGCGATGCTCGGACCCACCGTGAATGCCCCGGGATGTTCCGGATCGAGGGCCTCGCTTTTCGGAATCCTAGAGAGGATCGCCTCGACCTCCTTCGGATTGCCCGGATTGAGAAGCTGGGCCAATTTGTCGGAGACATTGGGATCCCGACTGCGCAGCCAGATCTTCGTGACGAATTTGGTGCACGGATCGATCACGGTCGTGATCCGCACATATCGTTCGGGATGGCGCTCGAGCTCGAAGGCGAGAGCATCGATCGACCCAGTCAACTCGCCCGGGACCGACGGCGACCAGTTCTTCGCCTGCTTGGGTTTCTCCGAATCCCACAGGTAGTGCCCATATTGCATGTAGCCGGCCGACGCCGCTAACAGACCGCCAAAGAAGAGCACGATCCAGTAGGTGCCGGCCAGTCGCTTCACCCTTTGTCCAAAGGGCTCGAAGGGCACCGGCTCGCCGGATTCATCCGTTTTCTTGGCGAACATTCGCGTCCACCAATTTTTGATTCTGTCTGTAAGTCTCATGACATTCTCCGTTCGTTGAACATTGAGATTGAGGTTGTGCCGGCGGCGAGACTATTTACTCTCGTCGCCGGTGAGCAGTTGTTCTGCGAGCTTTAAGTCAAGCTCAGCCAGTTCGATGCAGGCGTCCCGAAACTTGACGTCTGTGACCGATCCTTCGTAGCCCTGCATCAAATTCATCACTCGTTCCAGATGCTCGAGGCCCTGCTGGGACATGCGCGCATGTTTGTCGCCGCCCTTGTCCAGCCTGTCTTTGAACCGGGCGAGCAAAAGGTCACGGCGGCGCCCGATATCCAAAATGCGATCCTGATGATGCCGATCTGCGGTTGACATTGGCGTTTCCTCTGGTTCAAATTTGCGGAGGCGGCAAGCCGTCTCCGCAGTTAGCCTCAGGCAGCTGCCTGCAATTGACTGGGCGCCGGCGCGCCCGCCAGGATGATGTGCAGCGACGTGCGCTGTTTGCGCAGCCAGTCGATGACGGACTGCAGCCCGTCCAGGTCGGCGGGCAATACCAGCACCGGGTTGTCGAACGCCAAAAGCGAGACGGCCTGGTGAATTTCGTAGGGCAGACCGAAATGAATTTCGTGAATGCGCCGTCCGGAAGCTCGCAGTTGCTTTTTGAGCGCCACCACAAGTGGTGCGCCGACCTGCACGATCTCTTGCGACTCCACCAGCCTGGCCAGCTCGTCGACAGCGGTGCTATCCTGATAGGTCATCTGATCCTCCTTCTGGTTAGATGTTTTAGTTCAGGTGTGTTTGAGAGCTGAAGGTGCGTTTCGGCGCTACTTAGCCGGAGCGGGCTCAGTGTTGCCGGCGCAGGACTTCAATACGTCTTCCGTTGCTCGCTGCCCGGGGGGCATAGCGTCGATTTTCGACCGAGCGCAGAGCTCTGTTTGCCAGAAGCGCTGACTGTCCAGGGCGGCGGCTTTGGATCGCTCGGCAAAGTCCTGCTTTTCCGCCAGCTCAGTTTCGATAGAAGCAAGGGCTGCCTCCAGAAGAGGGTCGCGCCCCGATTTGATGTCATCCTCGCTGATTGGCACTTCGATGTCGGGCACCAGTCCGCCCGGCATTTTCAGACCGCCCGGCAGGTAGACGAAGAGCGGAACTCGCGCCATGCGGTTGTAGGGCAGGGGCACCGAGATCTGTCCTTGATCCTTGCCTACAGAGCGGGCTACCGAAGGGCTGCCGGAGAGGCGGGCGGCCATAATTTTGGCGCGTCCGGCGGCTTGCAAGCCGCCGGCTACCACTTCGCTGGCGCTCGCCGAGCCGCCATCGAGAAGCACACGCACCGGTTTTTGGGGATTGACCAGAAGCGGCGCGCGTCCCTGCACCGTGACGTGAGCCTGGTCTGTGTCTGAACGGCGCTCGACGACAACGGCGAAGCCCGGCTGCAGAAAAGTCTCTTGCACTACCAGGGCATCGGCATTGAACACCCGATCGATGCGCGTCAAAAGCGGACCGTGCAGCTCGAGGCTGCTCAGGATGCCGAGGGCGAAAGGCAGTTTGCCGCCCGGGTTGGAGCGCAGGTCGAGCACGATGCCTTTGCTGTTCTGCTCGGCTTGCGACAGTGCCTTGACCGCGTCTTCGCCCATATTGTCCATGTCGAAGCTTTTGATCTTGATCACTGTCGTGTCACGCTGCTTGACGCTGGTGACCGCGTGCATCACCATCTTTTTGCGCGGCACCAGCTTCGTCTCGCGCACCGGCTGTCCCTGCTCGTTTTGACGTTCTATTAAAAGCTCCACTTTGGTGCCGGCGACAGTTTTGTTGCCGTCTGTGCCGCGGATCAAGCGCACCGCCTCATCGATGTTCATGCCATCGAGAGTGGTGGCGTCGCCGGATGCATCCGCCTCCTTGACCGCCAGGATTACGTCGCCCTTACGCAAGATGCCGGCGGCACCGGCTTCCGGCGCCGGATCTTGCGCAACCACGAGCTCGTGTCCGGTCCCGATGATCATGGCTTTGCGGGCTTCGATTTCGGTGACGGCCCCGAGACCACGCAACAACGCTTCGGCGTTGCGCAGCTCTACGGGCGCGCCGATGCCCTCCAGTGCCGAGTGAGAGCGCTGCTCGGAGAGCGCCGTTTCGTCAGGGTCGAAGTAATAGTCGAACGGGCCCTGCAGAACATCGCGCATCATGCGGATAGCGCGGTCAGCAGCCGGGCAGCTGAAGCGGTTTTCCGCCGTGGCGTTCGGACAATCGAGGTCGCCGGTCTCGTCGAACTTGTGCTCCCACTTGAGGAAAGACTGGCGCAACTGTTGATTGTTCGCGAGCGCCAGGTCCGACTCCCAGAACGCTTGCCAGGCGGCGTGATAAAGGCAGCGGCCGTCGAACTTGTG
>JAXLXI010000004.1:0-427021 GCA_046328035.1 Candidatus Obscuribacterales bacterium
GCTTGGTGAAACGAGTGCGCGGATCGAGCGCATCACGCAGTCCGTCGCCTAGCAGGTTGAACGAAAGCACCGTGATGAAAATGAACATGCTCGGAAAGAATATCAGATGCGGGTCGGAGCGCAGCGCGCGCCAGCCGTCGCTGGCAAGAGTGCCCCAACTCGCGGCCGGCGGCGACAATCCCAGCCCGATAAAGCTGAGCGTCGATTCGGAAAGAATGGCATACGGCACGATGAAGGTGAGCGTGACGATAATCGGTCCCATGGCATTGGGCAGCAGGTGCTTCAGAACAATCGGCACGCCCGCCTGACCCGACGCGCGCGCTGCATCAACAAACTCTTCATGCTTGAGTTGCAGCAGTTGGGCGCGCACCAGTCTGGCGGTGCTCTTCCATGACACCAGACCGAGCGCCATCAGGACACCGAGGGTTCCTTTGTCCCGTCCGACAATGACTCCGATCAAAATCATCACGAGCAGATCCGGCAGCGAGTAAAGAATATCCACCACTCGCATCAACACTGCATCAACTTTGCCGCCATAAAAGCCGGAAACAGAGCCGTAAACCGTACCGATCACAAAGGCGATCAAAGCGGTGAAGACGCCGATGCTGATCGAGACCCTGGCACCGAATATGATGCGGGTCAGCAAATCGCGTCCCAGTTCGTCCGTCCCCATTATATGTTGCGCGCAGGGTTTCACCAGAATCTCGGTGGAGGTCTGATCGAACGAGTAGGGCGTCAGGGGCACAAACGCCGATATGAGAGAAACGACGAGCAGCGCCACGATAATCCACAGACAGGTCCAGGCGGCAGGAATCTTGCGCAGACGGTGCCATGCTTCGGCCAGCGGACCGCGAGCCGGTGTGTCGTCGAACACCGGTTCTTTCGAGGGAATCGGCAGCGGATCAGGCGCCTGCAACGTGGAGGTGTTGTTCTCTTCGGCCATTGTTTCCTCAGCCCTCGACCTGAATGCGTGGATCCAGAACCGTGTACAGGATGTCCACAATGGTATTGGTGACCAAAAGAATGATCCCGAAAACGAGCGTGGTGCCAATCAGCAAGTCGTAATCGCGATTGCCGACTGCTGTGATGAAAAACCGGCCCATGCCCGGGATGGCATAGACATATTCGACGATGAACGAACCGGTGATCAACACTGCGGTGAGCGGACCGAGCACCGTGACGATCGGCACCAGAGCATTACGCAGAACGTGCTTGAGCACCGTCGACTGTTGCGACAGTCCTTTGGAACGCGCCGTGCGCACCCAGTCTTTTTCCAGCACCTCCAGCACACTGGCGCGTGTCAAACGCGCCAGATAAGCTGCCGGACTGGCAGCCAGAGTGAGGGCCGGCAACACCATACTGCGAGCGTTTTCCCAGAGCCCCACCGGCAATATTTTGAACTGAATGCCAAAAACATAAATCAAAAGTGCGCCCACCACGAAGGCGGGCACTGATATGCCCGCGGTGGCAATGATCATGGATATCCAGTCGAAAGGTGTGTTCCTCTTGATGGCGGCCAGGGTGCCCAGTGGTACGCCGATCAAAATAGAAAGCAACAGACCCATGGATCCGAGTTGTACAGAAACAGGCAAGGCATCACGCATGATGTCGTTGACGGTGCGGTTGACGTATTTGTATGAAACGCCCAGGTCGCCGTGCGCCAACCGGTTGATGTAGCGGAAATACTGCTCGTGGAGTGGACGGTCCAGATAATACTTGCGTTTGATGTTGGCAATTACTTCGGGCGGCAAGTTCTTTTCCAGGTCGAACGGTCCGCCGGGAACGCTGCGCACCAGCAAGAAACAGAGCGAAGCCAGAATGAACAGTATCGGAATTGCTGCCAGTAATCGTTTCAGTATCAGCCAGAACATTTTGCAGTTTCGTCCTTACTTAGTGCGCGTCGGGTCGATTTTCACAGTCTTGAAAAATTGAAAGTCCAGAGCATTGAAGGCGATTCCCGAAACCCATGGTTTGACCATGCAGTTTTGGGTCGCCTGAAATGTCGGTGTCATCGGCACCTGATCGCGGCAGAGCATCGTGTCTGCCTGGATATAAAGCTGTTTGCGCTTCTCCGGATCTTGTTCGGCACTGGCCATATCGACAATGTGGTCGTACTCGGGATTTTTCCAGCGCGTGTTGTTGTTGCCGTTGTTGCTCGTAAACAGATTGGCGAAGGTCTCCGGGTCGGCAAAATCGGCGCCCCAGGACGCCCTGTACATGGGCGGTGCATCTCTGCGCAACGTGGCCAGATAGACCTTCCATTCCTGATTGACCAGTTCAACCGGTATGCCGAGATTGCGTTTAAGCTGATCCTGCATCACCTCGACTTGCACTCGCACATCTTCGCGGTTGGGAAACAAAAGTCCGAGCGTGGGAAAGCCCTTCCCGCCTGGATACCCGGCCTCCGCCAACAGTTTGCGCGCACCTTCGGGATCGTAGTTGATCGCCGATTCCGGGGAATATCCCGGTAGCGCCGGTGGTATCCATGTGTAAATCGGCTGCTCACCGCGCCGCAGGATTCTCGGAAAAACACTTCTGTCGATCGCCATGGCGATTGCCTTGCGAACGCGCGGATCATTGACCGGCTTCTTGTCGACATTGAAGCCCATGTAGTTGACGCGCAAGAGCGGGAAGTTGTGGTATTCCGGCGAGTTGCGATAGCGCGTCACATCTGGTGTGGAAAAACTGCGGTTGTCCACGAAGTCGAGTTCATCATTTTCATAAAGCGCAAATGCCGTTGCCTGCTCAGGCACCATAAACAGTTTGATGTGTTTGAGTTCCGGCTCGCCTTCGAAAAATGTCGGATTGGAATCCAGCTCGATCTTGTATTCGTGCCGCCAGGCTTTCACCAGAAACGGTCCGTTGGTGACGATATTTTCCGGCTCGGTCCAGCGGTCGCCGTGTTTTTTGACGATGTCTTCGCGCATGGGATAAGTGGGGCAGAAAGCAGCCAGGTTGATGAAATACGCCGCTGGTTTCTTCAAACGCACATCGAGGGTGAAGTCGTCTGTGCATTTGACGCCGATTAAGCTGGGATCTTTGATTTTGCCGGTGTTGTATTCGAAGGCGTTGACTATCGGGTAGAGAAAAAACGAATACTCGGCGCCGGTTTCCGGATTGAGTAGACGCTTCCATGCGTATTCGAAGTCGTGGGCGGTGAGCTGTTTTCCATCGGTCCACTTTATGTCTTTGCGAATATGGAAGACGTAATGCTTGCCACCATCGGAGATGTCCCACGAGCCGGCGCAACCGGGCACCACCTTCAAATCATTGGTGTATTGCGCCAGTCCGATCATGATGTTCGAAACAACGTCGAACGAAACCGAGTCGGTGGTCACGTGCCAATCGAGGCTGGGCGGCTCGGCGCCGAGGTTTATGCGCAAAGTACCCGGCTCAGGTCCGCCACGCAGACCGCAAGCGGAGAGCGCGGAAACGGCAGAGATTGCCAGCGCGCACAGGATCAGACGGAGGACCAAAAACGAAGATTTTGCTAAAAACCGCTTGCCGAAGCTCATGCTTGCCCTTAACCGCCGCCCACTTGAAAACCGCCGCTTGCGCGCCTGTTGAGCGCCTCAGCAGCGCCAATGTTGTCACATTTGCGCAATGTTTGTTTGAATTTATGTTGGGATCGCAGGCTCACAAAAGGCGCCAGAATTTGACAGGTTTCGCCAAATATAGGTATACTGCGTGATTGACACCTGGCAAGAGGTGTTTTTTTCTGGGTTCTTTTCAAAGAGCCCGCCATCTTTCTGTCTCAAGGGTATTTTCGCCGGCATAGCCGGTTGCCCAGCCCAAAAGGAGCTTAAGTCCATGGCTAAGAAAGACGACCGCATCATCCTCACGCTCGCGTGTGGTGACTGCAAGCGGCGCAACTACACCACAATGAAGAACAAGAAGAACGATCCGGACAGGCTGAATATCAGCAAATACTGCCGGCATTGCAAGAAGCATGTAGAGCACAAAGAAACAAAGAAATAAGCGGGACCGCCGCCCGCTGCCGGACTTTAAAGTCTCGAAGATGCGGTCGGCGGACGCCTCAAGCGCCCTTAGTTCAATGGTAGAACTATGGTCTCCAAAACCATCAGTGTGGGTTCGACTCCTACAGGGCGCGAGTTTTATGGGGAATTACAGTGGGTTCATCAGTGACTTCAGATCGCCCAGACAAAAAAGGTCCACCTTCCAAGAAGGAAAAGGACGAGTTGTCTGTCAGCGAGCGAGCAGAAGGCATAGTCGAGTTTCTCAAGGGCGTCGTTGTCGAGTTCAAAAAGATCAGCTGGCCTCCGCGCGAGCAGGTCATCAAAGAAACCTACAGCGTCATCGTCCTTGTAGCCCTCATCACCTGTGCCGTTCTGGCGTTCGATTTCGGCGTCGCCAAGGTCGTCTTTGAACCGTTGGATCATCTAGCGAGGACATTGGGTGGCGGCGTTGGAAGGTGAAGCAAAAGTACAAAGGTCAATGGCCTTTATCAAGAGCGATGGACTCCGTCGCTGGTATGCCGTGCAAACGGCTTCCGGCCACGAAAACAAAGTAAAAGAGCACATCGAAAAACGCATCGTGACGATGGGCGCCCAGGACAAAATCTTCGGCGTGATCGTCCCCGAGAAGATGGTAACCAAGGTCAAAGACGGTAAGCGCCTTGAAAAGAAGGAGCGCGAATACCCGGGCTACGTTTTCGTTGAAATGATCCTCGATGACGATTCCTGGCGAGTAGTCCGCGAGGCTCCCGGTGTCACCAAATACGTCGGCGCCGGCAAAAAGCCGATTCCCGTGCAGGATAGCGAAATCCGCAAGATCCTGCGCCGTCAAATGGCCGTCTCCGGTGTCAAAGGCAAGAAAGCCGCCGTCATCGATGTCAAAGTCGGCGATTACGTGCGCATCACGGGCGGTCCGTTCGCGGACTTCACCGGCGAAGTCACGGAAGTCAACATGGAGCGCGAGCGCATCAAGGCATCGGTCATCATCTTCGGTCGCGCCACGCCAGTCGAACTGGAATTCAACCAAGTTATAAAAGTGTAAAAACGCCCATGGCAGCCTGATTGGCTGCCATAAAATTGAGGATTCGTTTGAATCCGCAAACATGTCCAAGTCCTGTCCAGTCCATGTCCTGGTCCTAGTCCAAAAGAACAAAGCACAAAGGATATAAGCCGTGAAAAAGGTCGTAGGGAAAATCAAACTGCAGATCCAGGCAGGCAAGGCCAACCCGGCACCGCCGATTGGTCCCGCGCTTGGTCAGCATGGTGTCAACATCATGCAGTTCTGCAAGGAATACAATGCCAAGACTCAAGATAAGGCCGGATCAGTGATCCCGGTGGAAATCACCGTGTTCGAAGATCGCTCGTTCGACTTCATTTTGAAAACGCCGCCCGCAGCAGAAATGCTCAAGAAGGCAGCCAATGTGGAAAAAGGTTCGGCCACCCCGAACAAGACGAAAGTCGCCACCATCAGCCGCGCCAAGGTTACGGAAATCGCCAAGGAAAAGATGCCCGACCTGAACGCCACCACTCTCGAAGCCGCTGAGCGCATGATCATGGGCACCGCCCGCAACATGGGCATCATCGTCCAAGAGTAATCAACCAGTAATACACACACCCTGCCCCGGCACGACCGGTCACGCGGGGGAGCAGCAGCAGACGGAAGAAACAACCGACTGCGAAGCGAAAAGGAGAGATCAGAAAAATGCCAGTCCTCACGAAACGTCAGAAAGAACTGAAGAAGCTGCGCAGCGAAACCACTTCTTTGTACACGGCCGAAGAAGCAGTCGCCACGCTGAAGAAGTTCAGAAAGTCCAAGTTCGACGAGACAGTCGAAATCCACTTCAAGCTCGGCATCAACCCCAAAATGAACGACCAGCAAGTTCGTTCGACCGTCAGCTTGCCTGGCGGCACCGGTAAAGAAGTACGAGTGGCTGTCGTCGCCAAAGGCGAAAAGCTCGAAGAAGCTCGTCAAGCCGGAGCCGATGAAGTCGGCGCCGAAGAATTGATCCAGAAGATCTCGGAAGGTTTCATGGACTTCGACAAACTGGTGGCCACACCAGATGCCATGGCAGGCCTGTCCAAACTGGGTAAATTGCTTGGTCCACGCGGCTTGATGCCCAACCCGAAAGACGGCACCGTCACCTTCGACATCGCCAAAGCAGTCCAGGACCTCAAAGCCGGTAAGGTTTCCTTCCGCGCCGAGAAAGACGGCGGCGTAGTGCAGATGGGCATCGGCAAGATGTCGTTCGATGATTCGCGCATCTTGAAGAACGTTGCCGCTGTTGTCGACCAGATCAACAAGGTGAAACCAGCGACGGTCAAAGGCACCTACATCAAGGCTGTCTACCTGAGCTCCACCATGGGTCCCGGTCTGCGCCTCGACCCCAACAGCCTGCAAGCGCTGAGCAAGTACCTGCACGCATAATCAGGCATACAGACAGACAACTCTCGAACAGGCACCGCAAGCGGTGCCTGTTTTTTTGCCACATTTTTAGAGCCCGACGAAGGAGCTGTTGATGTCGTCCGCCTGCTTCTGCATTTTTGCGGCTTCCGCTTTGCGATTGACCTTGCGCAAGAGCTCCGCATACTGAGAATATGCACCCATGAGGGCGACTTTATCTGCCACGCCGCCGGCTCGACAAACCGCGATCAGCCTCTTTATATGAGTCTCGGCTGGTCCGTACAACCTCTGATGCGTCTCAGCCTCGATCAATGCCGGCAAGATACCCTGAAGAAACTGCACATCGGCCGGCGGTCCGGGACCGGCATCGATGCTGACCACAGTTCCATCGGCGGACGTGACGGGCTGCGGGGGTGGTGCCGGTTTCCTATTTGGCACCGCCTTTGGTGCCATTTTGGACAGTACACCACTATCGGCGAGGGTTAGTGACGCGGACAATACTTTGAGAGCGTCAGCATACCGCTGGTGGCGGTTGTAATACATGCCCAGATCCAAGAGCGAGCACATGTACTCTTTGGAACGCTCGCCGAATTTCTTGCGAGCTACAGCCACCGGCGCTTTAAACGCCGGTTCTCCTTGCTCCTCCATGCCCATAGAACCCGGCGAAGAGACACCCGGTTCCCCGTCTGGTGCATCCTGTCCGGATGCGCCAGGAATCCCTCCGGGCGATTGGTCCAGAGGTTGGGCTAAAGATAAGTTGGGCGGAAACAAGCAGGTCAGGGCGAGCAGCCCGCAAAGCGCGGGCAATCGCTTGACTGCACGCGCGATGTCACATTCTGGACGAGACGGGGTCATCGTGCACTTCGCCACCTGCAGCTGGCGCATCGGACTTGACCTCGCCAGGCGCTGCCCACTTGGCGGGGTTAGTGGCGATTTCGTTTTCAACGGCGGTTAATAACTCCGACGGGGGCACTGCTAAGCCTGAAGCTAGCGAGAATAGTGCGCCCAGAGAAATGTTGCGCTCGCCGCGCTCTACATCCGATATATACGCTCTATTGAGCCCCGAGCGCTTTGCCAGCTCGTCTTGTGTGAAACCTTTGCGTTTACGTGTCTGCCTTACAATGTCCGCAAAGGCGGACAGTTGCATAACCGTTTGAGCGTCACCTTTCATGTTGCCGGGCCTCCGGGATGCCATTTGATGCCTGTGCTTATTATAGTCGACGGAATCGCGTATTCGTACAGCCAAACCTGACTTCAAGCACAATAGATTTATAGTTTACACATAAGTCGGCCGGAATTCCGCCTCATGAAGATACGCAACTGCCACAAGCATCTGCCTAAACCGACTGTTTATGCCACCAAATATGGTGCAAACGGTCAGTTGACTCGCTCGGCTAGAGCGTACGATTCTTCGTATTTGGCGCGGATCTCCTGGGCGCGTTTCTCCAGGCGCTGGGCTTCGGCAGCCCGGCACGTGTTGTGCAACAGCCGGGCGTAGGCATCCATCCAGTGCGCCATCTGCGGGTGATCCGGTCCGAAGACTTTCTCGTAAAGGTCGCCGGCTCGCTTAAAGGCTTGCTCGGCCCGGTAGTCGCCGGAGAGCAAATAGCACGTAGCCAGCCCGAACGCGCAGTAAGCCAGGTTTCTCTGCGCATCCGGCACGCGCTCGAACGAATCCAGAGCTCGCTTGTACCATTGCTCGGCTTTCGGAAACTCCCGCATGCCCTGGTAGCAGCGCCCCAGGTTATACCGACAGTGCGCAATCTGCTCGTCGTCACCCAGCTGCTCGTAGATAGCCAGCGCCCGTTTGAAGTGCGGCTCAGCAAGCTTATCGAGGTTCTGATCGTCATAGCAGCGCGCCAGAGCGAAGGTGGTCGCCGCTACATGTTCGTGCTCGGCGCCGTAGAGTTTCTTGAATAACCCGATGGCCCGCTCATAGAGCGGCACAGCATAACCGTAGTCGCGCTGATAAGTGCAACAACGCGCCAGATTTTCCATGGCGTGCGCCACATCCTCGTGCTCAGGACCTCGCAAGCGCTCATAAATCGTCAGTGCGCGTGAATAAAGAGGGCGTGCTTCGCTGAACTTGCCGCATTGCATGCGGCAGCGGGCCACTCCGGTCAGGCTGTAAGCCACGTCCTCATGATTGGGTCCGTAAGCCAGCTCATAAATCGAAAGAGCGCGCTGGTAAAGCGACGCTGCACCCACATAATCGCCGCGATGGCTGACGCATTTGCCCAGAATCAAAAAACTGTAGGCCAGGCGCACGTCCGTCTCGGCCAGCATTCCAGACTCTACGGCCAGCCGGAAATAACGCTCGGCACGGTCATAGTTGCCCTCGGAGAGAGCCTGGTAGCCGTGCTGGCTTATCTCAGACCAGTTAATTTCCTTGCTGTCCATCCAGTTGAACCGCGCTGCAAAATCTCAACGAGACCAATCAGCCTGTCTACTAATCGCGCACCCCGCTTGAACCGCCTTCAGTGGTTTAAAAGTTGCCAAGCAGAGCCTAGACCCATTCTACAGCGAACATCAGTCAAGTGGGTGAATTTGGAGAGTTATAAGTCCCCCGTCGTTACGCCACAGCGCTGTAAAACTGAATTGATATCAATTCAGTTTTACAGCGCTGGTGAGGCTTAACGGTTTAGACCTTCGGGATGCTCGACGCTGGCGGTAGCGGTGAACTCCACCGGCACAGCGGTGCCAAGAATCGGCACACCGCCCAGAAGGGGCAATCCGCTGAAATTCATGAGCGGAGCCACGTCGTAAGTGGCTCTCACCTGGTACTGATAAACAGCAGCGTTTTGAGCGTTGTCCGACACATCAATTCGTCCGGAGACGGCAGGCGGTGGATAACTCTGGACCGAGCCCGAGCCCGTCTGTGTGACGACTGCCGAGAGAGCGGCGCCGTTGGGTGTCGTGTTGGGCGTCATGCGCGAGAAACTTTGAAACGGCTGCAATTGGGTGACTGTCGCATTGACCGCATTTTGAGCCTCGGTCATGCTCTGGGCAGCGCCAGCATTGCGGGCACCGAAGTTGGCGGTCAGCATGACGGTGACGACGCCGGTCAAGAAACTGGCCAGATTGAGCAAAGGGAAAAAGATCATGATGAAGAAGAGCCACATGGCAGGTCCAAACTCCGCCAGCGAGCTGCCTGTAATTCTCGGCCTTCTATAACGAAGCCTTCTTCTCTGGGGAACTGGCATTTCTTCAGCACCTGCGCGCACTATTCAGATCGATTATGCCCATTTTGGACAAATCAATGTAGCTTTAAGCACACATCCAGCAATTTAACTCAATCTACCGCGCCGCGGCAACGGCTCTTTGATTCACCAGTGAGCCGTCGCGTTTGTAGACCTGCAAAATGTTGTACTGGGTATCGCGCTGTGCGGCATCGTGTCCTGATTGATGGATGGACGCAATCATTTGCTTGAGCGTCACTTCGTGGTAGGTGCCGGCAGCCGACACGACATTCTCTTCCATCATGGTGCCGCCAAAATCGTTGGCACCGAATGCGAAGGCACTCTGTCCAAGCCCCGCTCCCTGAGTCACCCATGAGGTCTGTACGTTGCGCACGTTATCGAAGACGATGCGCGAGATTGCCACCATGCGTAGGTACTCGGAGGCAGTGGTGGGACGCTTGACGCGTTTGGAAAGCGGGGTGTTGCCCGGTTGGAACGACCAGGCTATGAAAGCCGTGAAGCCGCCGGTCTTGTCTTGCAGATCACGCAGGCGAATCAGGTGTTCGATGCGATCTTCGGCCTCGTCCACGGTGCCGTACATCATGGTACCGCTCGTCTTCAAACCGAGATTTTGAGCCACTTCCATCACTTCCAGCCAGCGCGCCGCCGGGATTTTCAGCGGGCTGATTGCTTCTTTGACGCGCTCGGTCAATATCTCCGCGCCGCCGCCAGGCAGCGATGAAAGTCCTGCCTTGATCAAGCGTTCGAGAGTTTCTTCCAGAGAGAGATTGCTGACGCGCGTGATGTGGTCTATCTCTGAAGGTGAAAAGCCGTGGATGGTCAGCTCCGGAAAGTCGCGGCGCATGTTGCCCAGCAACTCTTCGTAGTATTCAATGCCCAGTTCGGGATTGTGTCCGCCCTGAATCAAAAGTTGAGTGCCGCCCAGTGCCACCAGCTCGTCGATCTTTTCTTTGATCGCCTCGTAGGGCAACACATAGCCTTTCTTCGACCCGGGGGGTGCATAGAAGGCGCAGAACGAGCAGTATGCATCGCAGACGTTGGTGTAGTTGACGTTACGATCGATGACAAATGTGATCGGCTCTTCGTCGGCATGAAAGCGGCGGCGAATTTGATCGGCAGCCCAGCCCAGGTCGAGCAACGGCGCATGCTTGAGCAAATGAACGCCTTCGGCAAAGTTGAGACGTTTTCCGTCGACAACATCGAGTAGTAAGCGACGCGTTTCCACAACGGGTATCTTTGATCTGAGAGACAGACATTTTAGATGGGATCACGTGATGCGTCTCTCGGCGTCCGTTAAGGTTTTCATCGAGCTTCACCGGAAACCCCGCCGACCCATTAAAATTAATCTCAGCAGCGGCCGCGATAGCCGCCGGTAAACTCGACGGGCGCGCGTAGCGGCAGCCTACTTACAGACGGCGGGATCTAAAGAACTGAAGGAGTCCAGGCGCTTTGGTCAAGTACAAAGATTACTACTCAACGCTCGGCGTGCCGCGCAACGCCTCCGAAAAGGAGATCAAATCGGCATACCGCAAGCTCGCACGCCAGCACCACCCCGACGTCAATCAAGGCGATAAGACGGCTGAGGATAAGTTCAAGGACATCGCAGAAGCCTATGAAGTACTGAGCGATGCCGATAAGCGCAAGCGGTACGACACGCTGGGAGCCAACTGGAAAGCCGGTGCCGACTTCACACCGCCGCCGGGATTCAGCGGATTCAGCTTCGATTTCAATGATTTGCGCGGCTTCGGACAGAATTCGCCGTTTTCTGATTTTTTCGAAACACTCTTCGGTCAAACCTTCACGGGACAGCCCGGGGCAGGCGGACCGGGCGGCGCACGGCGCGGCGGTACGATGAAGGGTGCCGACCAGGAAGCTGACATCGAACTGACGATCGAAGAGGCGGCCAAAGGCTCAGCGCGCAACGTGCATATCAGTGCGCCCGGGCAGAAGCAGCGCACGCTGCAGGTAAAGATTCCGCCCGGGGTGCGCACCGGTTCGAAAGTGCGGGTCGCCGGCGAAGCTGGTCCCAACCCGATGGGCGGGCCGCCCGGAGACCTGTATTTGAAGGTCAAACTGAAGCCGCATCCATATTTTTCTGTGGAAGGCGATAATCTGGTTTCCGAACTGGTGGTATCACCGGCGCTGGCAGTTCTCGGCGGCGAAGTGCAGGTGAACACGCTGGATGGTCCGGTGCGCATCAACATTCCCGCCAACAGCCAGTCAGGGCGCATGTTGCGTTTGCGCGAGCGCGGATTGCCCAAGCTCAAGCAGAAGATCAAAGGCGATCATCTGGTGCGCTTGAAAGTCAACGTTCCGGCCAATATCACCGAAGAAGAGCGCGAACTCTACCGCCAGCTGCTCGAAATCGAAAATCGTCGCAGCGAAACTCAAGCTTCCGCATCAGCGAGCTAACTCACCTGGGTGGTTGGTTGCCTTGCTGTTTCTTCGCGGCCGCTTCCGCTTCTTTCGCGGCTTTCTCCTGATTGGCGCGATCTTCAAGCGCAATCGACAGATTGAACTCAGCATCAGCCTGCGAGTCTTCCTTCAATTTCTTGAGGACGACGGACAGCGTGCGGTGCAGTTCAGCATTGTCCTGGTTGATGCGTTTGGCGTCTTCCAGGAGCTCTTTCGCTTTGTCGTACTGCCCGATGTATGTGTAAATCTGCGCCAGGCGAACCTTCGGCAGAATCTCATTAGGATTGGCGGATATTTCGGTATTCAGCTGATAGATGGTGCGATCGACGCCGCCCCAGCTCTTTACCATTTCTTCGATGACGTCCGGCAGACCGCCTGATTGTGTCTCCATATTGACGCCGAACATGTACTCGTTGAGACCCTCTGTGGGATTACCCATGCGGGCAATCAAGATGCCCCGCCGCTTTTTGGCCTCGACGTTATTGGAGTTGATCAAAGTCACCGCTTTGTACTCGTCGGCAGCCAGCTGGTAAGTGGGTGGATTGGCTCTCTCGTACAGTTGGGCGAGCATCATGTGCGGCTCAGACCATTTGGGTTCTGCCTTGCTCACTATCTTTAGCTGCTTGATAGCCTCAGCATCCATGTTGGCGTTCCGCAGTTTTTCAGCCAGATTCATGCGGATGTATTTGTTGCCGTGCGAGAGTGCCAGTGCGCGGTTGAGAAGCCGCAGCCCCTCCTGAGGAGAGTTGCTCTTCATGTAGACATTGCCGGCGCACAGATTGACGAGAATGTCGTGCGGTTTGGCCGCCAGCAGTTTGTCGGCTTTCATTGTCGCTTCGGCGAGTTGTCCTTTGGCAGCCAGTTTGCCCGGCTCCAGCTCCTCAGCCATTGCCACCACGCGCGGTGTATCGTATTCCTTCAGTCTCTGGCGCTCGCCTGCCGGCACCGGTCCTTCATCAGGTGTGGCCACCGTAATCGAAAAGACATAGGTGGCGGCGATGGCGAATATCGCATTCAGCGACAAGAAAGCGCGAATGATGTTGTTTTCATCGCCGGGCTGTCCGCCCATGGAACTAAGGTTTTGCAAGGTGACCCTCTCCCTGATATTGAGCACGCAGATTGTTTAGCGAGTAGACGAAGGACTCCAGAGCCGTTGTCGGCTTCACGTAGTGCTCCATCTGCTCTTTGGTGTTTTCACTGAGGACGAGCAATTCGCTCAGATAAGTAGCGGCGCCGCGCTGATCATTGTCGAGCGCCTGTGTTCGCAAGACTTCCAGTTCGCTGTCGGCGATGATGTCGACCAGTGCGCCTGGCGGTGCACCATCTTCCAACAAGCCGTTCAGTTCACCGAGCAACTCCTGTCCATTGCAAACCGCCTTCAGAAACGAGCCTGATTGACCGGCTGTCCAGGCCCGGCGGGCATTGCCCACCAGCTTGGCTCGCACCGCCTGTAGTGTCGCTTCCAGATCGGCTTGTTCTTTGCTGGTCGCCTGCGACCAGAGCGCCAGAGCCGCGGATTTGCTGACCAGGATGGTCTGGGCGCGACTGACGATGGTCGGCAACACGGCTTCCACATTAGTGGCAAACATGAAGAATAAGCAGTTGCCCGCGGGAGGCTGCTCGATGCTCTTCAAAAGAGCGTTGGCAGCCGGTCTGTGAAATATCTCTTCATCGGCTTCCGGGATGACGACGACGCGAAAATAGCGCGAAGTCTTCTGCAACTCGCCGACCAGGGCGCGCGCCTTGTCCACCGGCACCTTTTGACCGACTTTCTCACCGGAGAGGTTGAACCAGGCTTGCGGGTGGCTGTTCTGCATTATCCAGTCGCAGTTCTGGCACAGCGCTTCCGGGCTCTCCACCAGGCAGGAGCGGCGATTTGGCAACTCCTCCAACAGCACCTGGTCGCGGCTATCGCCGAAAACCCGCAGACAGTTGAGGAAAGCCGCCGTCTGGCGCGCCAGTCGCCACTTGTCATCGAGAGAGCGCCCGGTCAGCAGGTAGGCATTCGCCACCCGTCCGCGACGGACTGCGGCTTCAAGCAGTTTTGTCGCCAGGGGCTGCCTGGAATTCAGTTGCAAGTCGAAAATCATCGCTCAACCCGAGTTTCATGGCGAAACGCGGCCAATATTCCCTCTAGAAGTTAAGAATACACGGATTTTAGTGACTCGTTACGGCGCATGCCCGCGAAGATTATCGGGCGTTAAAATTCGCAAGACCTGAAACCCCCTGAAATTGACAGCCGTAGCGGTTGTCGTTAAAATATGTCGGTCAAAGGGGTAGAAGCCTGAGTGGATGCTCCTTTCCGCCGGTCGAGTGCTGAGCATAGCTGCCAGCAACGATTTAATTAAGGCGGAAGAGAGGCATGGCCTGCGGAAAAGCGGGCGGCAAAGAACTCTCCCGTTTGACGACCCGTAAGATGTTTAGGGGAGTCAACAAATTGGCAAACGTAGTTGTCGTCGGCGCACAATTCGGTGATGAAGGCAAGGCAAAAGTAACCGACTTGCTTTCCAAGAATGCGGACTTTGTCGTCCGCTACCAGGGTGGAGCGAACGCAGGTCACACCGTCGTCGTCGACGGCGAGACCTATAAGCTGCACCTCATCCCCAGTGGCATCATATATAGTGGCAAGACCTGCATCCTCGGACCGGGCATGGTGATCGATCCGAAGGCGTACTTGAACGAGCTGAAGGCGCTTGTCGACCGCGGTCTGGACGACAAGAACCTGAAAGTTTCTTCCACCGCCCACGTAACGATGCCCTACCACCTGATTCTGGACGCCGCGGAAGAAGAAGCGCGCGGCTCTCAGAAGATCGGCACGACCAAGCGCGGTATCGGCCCCACATATGCCGACAAGTGCGCCCGCATCGGCATCCGCATGGAAGACCTGATTGACAAAGATGCTCTCAGGACGAAACTGGAATACATCGTGCCCAAGAAAAACGTACTGTTGGAGCGGCTCTTCAACCTGCCGCCGCTCTCAGTGCAAGAGATTTTCGACGAGTACAGCCAGTACGGTGAGCGCATCGCCAAGTACGTCACCGACACTTCGGCCATCATTTTCGAAGCGGTGCACGCCCGCAAGAACATTCTTTTCGAAGGCGCGCAAGGCACTTTGCTCGACCTCGATCACGGCAGCTATCCGTATGTCACTTCGTCCAGCCCCTCGGCCGGCGGCGCCTGCGTCGGCGCCGGCATCGGACCGACGATTGTCGACCGGGTAATCGGTGTGTCGAAAGCCTACATGACCCGCGTCGGCGAAGGTCCCTTCCCGACCGAACAATTTGGCGAAGTCGGCGAACAATTGCGTCAGGTCGGCAAGCCCTGGGCGGAAGTCGGGGTGACCACCGGACGCCCGCGCCGCTGCGGCTGGTTCGACGCCGTCCTGGGCAGATACTCGGTGCGCATCAACGGACTCGATTGCCTGGCCATCACCAAACTCGATGTCCTCGATGATTTCAAAGAAATCAAAGTTTGCGTCGGCTACCGCGATCCGAAAAACGACGAGATTTACAGAGAGTTGCCCAGCATCGCCGGTTCGGTGTTCGGGCGCATGGAAGCTGTCTACGAGACCTTCCCGGGCTGGCAGAAATCCACCACCGACTGCCGGTCTTTCTCAGACCTGCCGCAAGCGGCACAACGCTACCTCAACTTCATTCAGGATGAACTGGATGTGCCGGTGGCAATTGTCAGCGTCGGCCAAAATCGCGATCAAACAATCATCATCGAAGACCCGATTCACGGACCGAAGCGCGTCTTGACTCGCCCGGCCGTCAATCTCAACCAGCCGCAAGCTCAAATGCGCTAGTGCTGCCACTGGGAAAAAAACTTGCCAACCTCAGCGGCCAGTCCGTGCAGACCAGTGCGGATGCGCAAAGCGACGTTGTTCTTTTTGGCGCGGCAACGTTCGATGCCGGTCAACGCCGATGCCGAATCCGGGTCGTATTCCAGTAGAGTGCGATATTCGGCGATCGCCCCGTCGAAGTCGCCTCCGAAAAGCTCCAGGTTGCGCGCCAGTCGCAAGCGAGCTTCCGTTTCAAAGGGATTTTTGGTGAGGATGGTTCTCAACACCTGCCGCGCCCGGTCCGGATGATTCATGCGTTGTTCCAGATCTGCCAGTTCGATCTGCCAGGCGGTGGGATCTTGCGAAAGCGCAATTGCGGTTTCCAGATAACGACTGGCCTGATTGAAGTCGCCTTTGCGCACTTTCACTTCATAACAGAGATGCAGCACCTCCGGATTGGCGGCACCGGTCCCGATCATCGACTGCAACTCTCTTTCCGCGTCGTTGACTTTGTCGGTATCAAGCAAAGCTTCAACGTAAGCCAGCCGTGCGCCCAGGTTGGCAGGGTCGAGATTCTTGGCTCTGATAGCCGAAGACAGGGCTTCCTTGAAGTCGAGGTTGTCCAGCTGCAGTTGTGAGATGACAACATGAGCTTCCACATTTTGCGGTTGCAGTGCCACCACCCGCTGAAACATCTGCAATGCCTGGCGCGGTTTCCCCGAGCTGCGCAAAATAGTTCCGTACTCGACCAGCAAGGGCACGTCGTTGGGATGCTGCTTGAGCAATTCCACCGCTTCGGACTGCGCCTGATACAGCTTGCCTTCCTTGAACAGCTGGTGCAGTTTCTCAGCAGCGGACGGCGCCGCCACCACTTTCGCTTCCGCAGTCAGCGACAAGGCGACAAACAAGCTGACAAGGGAAGCTAATTGTGCGCGCATGAAAAAAGACATATTGATATGGTATCAGACACGTTAAATGTTCCAGTATCATTCACTTTCATGATCAACAGCGCGTACCCGGCAGACACAGCCCGCTCCGAATCGATCGTCTTGATCGCGGCACTCGTCCTTTTGTCGGGATTGATCACCAGCGTCTATATCCTTGGCGTTCATCAAGGAGCGATTCAGGGCCGCCGGCAAAACGCCGTCGAACATGCCGCCCGGATGGCAGCCGAGGAGCTGTCGACAGTCACAGTCTCCGACCCCCGTTTTGGCGAAGTCGGTCTTACGGATCGTTTGATCTCTTTGCCGGGGCAGCCGGCTTCCAAAGCGCGACGCGTCACCGGCATCAACACGATGTTTGCCACCTTGCGCATCGACCTTTTGATTGCAGAAAAACTGGGTTTGCGCAGCATCGCCTCGATGGTCTCAGCCGATCTGGAAAAGGCCGACGAAGTACGCGAGTCGTTGCGCTCCAAGCTGCTGGCAGCCTCCTTCGTCGAAACCAATCCCAACAGCAAAGAAGGGCATGCAATCTGGTCGCGCGTCGGGCAGATTCTCGAGAAATCCACGTCCAACACAGGCGAAAAACTCACCACTTATAGTGTCAGCCTCGGACACCTCACCAAGCCGATGGTCACCACCACCGTCTCGCCGTCTTTCGAACCGACATCCAGCAAAGACGGGTTTTATCTGAGCGGCGTGGACATAACGATGCCGCACGGCAAGCCGCTGCGCTTCACCGAGATTCGCCCGAAAACCACTTTCGTCGACGCCAATCTGTTCACAGCAGAACCTCAATACCTGCCACCGACGGTGGTGCGGATCACGGCCAACTTCGATGTTCCCGCTCAAGGCAAAACCCCGTCCCGCAAGCTGGTGCGCACCGCCTGCGCAGTAATCGGCGGTCCATCTGAGCCACCGGCTCCCGCCACTTTGCTGGTATCGTTCCCGTTCGGCGCACCACCGCAATTTACCACCGTGCGCTCGCTGCTGGGCTTCTCCAACTGGACCGGCGACGGCACCTGGCTGCGCGCGGTGGACGGTCCCGTACCGGGCACGGGGCATCTGGTCGCCGACACGCATGCAACCCAGGAGAATCTTCTACCGCAGCAAGCCATTCAAGTCGCCTTCTACGACTGGCTCAGGCAATCAGGTCCCGCTATCCAGCTGGAACGGGTTCGCGAATTACTGGATGCCCCATGGCCGGTCGCTACGGCCGAGGGCGAAGCGTCGACACGACAAAACAGCGCCGTCACCTACGAGACGGGCGCCCGCAGCTACGCCGTGATCAACCAGTCAGAGCCGGGCGGCAGCGGTCAGCAATTGCTCTCCGAAGTCTTCAAGGCCAAGATTTCGCAGAAATCCTTTCCGGCTTCGGCGCTGCCTCTCTTCATCGATCAGCAAGGAAACTGCAATTTGCCTGGTCGTCAGGGCATGGACAAGAGTTTCGTGCTCAGTTTCATTCAAGATCTCTATGAAACAAACCTGGCCAGCATCGAAACCCACAACATTGCCCGCACGATCTTGGACCGCATGAATACCGCCATCGAGCAGCAACTGCAGAATCTCTCCATCGAACGCGAAGAACTGCACTCCATCGAGTTGCGCCTGGCACGCCTGAAGAAAGTCAAAGAACACGATGCCGACCCGCAGCATGCTCTCGAGTTGGAGAAACAGGAAAACTTGCACAAGGCAAAACTGGAGAAAGTAGGGGCAATCGCCGGACTTCTGAATGAACACGAAGCGGTGCGCGAGCGAGCTCGCCTGGCGCTGCGCAACGCCGATGCCGCATGGTTATCCACCTGGGATATCGGCAGCAAGTTGAGCCTTTACACACGCGGCGGCTTGCACCGAGTTGGTTCTCCCTGCTCGGGCTATTTGCTTGGACTGAAGCAAGTATTCACTCCGCAGCCGGTGCCGATTGCGGAAGAAGACATCTACGAAAAATCCCCCGATCAACACCAGCCCCCGCAGCAAAGCGCGGCTTTCTGGTTGACGCCTAATCTGCAAGTGCTGCTGCCGGCCGACGACGGTTTTATCGTCGAAGGCTTGCCGCTCTCGGAAGTGCGGCAGCGCTTTCGCGCTCCGGACACAGCGCCGCCGGCTTTCTATGCCTGGACGTCGTCGCAGTTGATCAGCGATCAAAAACTCGAGTCGCGTTCGCTGCGGCAATCACCCTTCGAAAATACCGGCATCGAGAACACCCAGTTGCTGTACCTGGCTGCCGACGCCATTCGCACCGGACAAAATCCGGAGGTGACCTGGACGCTCTTGATCAGAGACGAGGTGGCATCAAAAGGAGCCGCCGCCGGTGAACCGGTTCGTGGTCACCAGGGATGGTGCGCGGAGAACTCACTCAGTTTTGAGGAATGCCCTGGGCTGGCCTGTGAAATTCAAATGCGGGCGCCGCTGCCGCTGCTGCCCGATCTGCCGGCCGGACCAAGCGTGATCAGCCCGCGTGGCGCCGAGCGCACAGCTTTGATACCACCGACACCGCTCAGCATGCTCTGATGGTGCCAGCAGCTATTTGACCAGTTCCACAGAAGTGACCTTCAGCACCCGCACACCGCCCTTAGTCGCCAGGTGTCCTTTCACTTTCACACGCTTAGCCACATAGGGCGCCAGCAAATCTTTGCAGCCGGTATAGGCTTTGTGCTTGACGCACAAGTAGAGCAGTCCTTTGTCGTCGACGATACCGGGAGTGACGCCACCCATTACGCAGGCGAGCGCGCATGATTGATGGTGAGCCCCGCGTCCGTCACCCATCACTTGCGAGGCATAGCACCATGAGTCTACGACTTCGCCGACCAGTTCAACCGGCACCGCCACCGGTGCCAGATGTCCGGAGGCGGGTTTCCCGGCGGTCGGCACCGCCGGTTTCTTCACGGGATCCGCAGCCAATCCTGGTGCGACTGCTGCAGGCAGGCAGAGGATGACGAGACAAAAGAGCGAAATACACAACTTTGATTGTTGCGGCATACAAACTTCCTGTCAGCGGCGGCGCCCGCAGGCAGTCGGCGTCACGGTCACGGTCTCGAACTGGCTGGCATCAAGCACTTGAGCCTTCTTATCCAGCGTGGCCGCCGAACCCCAGTTGGAGGTAGAGTCTTTCTTGGCGGTTGCTCCAGCGCCACTGGCCTGAGCGACTGTCGAGCCGGAGCTCAAGCCAGGCTTTGCCTTCTCCAGCGCAGTGTAAGCCGCCCAAGAGCGATAACGCACTTCGGCATCTTTGGAGTTATCGTAGTTCCATTTGAATTCCTGCTTGGCACCGGCCCAGTTGCCGATGGCTTGGTAAGCCAGTCCCAGGTAATAGTGAGTGTAAGGATGATTGCGGTTGGCAGCCGAAACTTTCTTCAGTTTGGCAATCGCTTCCGGATATTTCTTAGCGTTGTAATCGGCGACGGCGCCGTTGAGTTCAGCCGGACATCCCGCCAGACAGGGGGCGCAGATCAAAACCAGGTTAGTCACGCTCAGACAGACAGCCAGTGCCCCACGCAGGGCCGCAGATTTTTTCATTGGTGCAATCCTTTTGTTTGGACTTAGATGCCCGGGTCGCGACCCAGTTCTTCCTGAGGTCTCGTGGTCGAGAAGGTAAACGGCATATCGGCGCTGAGCCCGGGAATAGCAACGAAAAAGGGGATGCGCAAGAACGGTTCGCATACTACGCGCGTCTGCAGCTGGACAGTCATCGAGTTGTCCGGATGAGTCACCCAGGTCGGGCCGACGTGCGTAACGTCGCTGGAGGACAGTTTCAAAAAATTGGCAAATGCTGTTCTGGTGAATTCATTGTCCACACGCTGAATCCCCTGACTGGCATCAGCAGCGATCGGACGACGCAGGGCTATCTCGCGCAGTTCCGCGTTGTGCATCAAGAAGCAGAAGCAGTAGTTGGCGGCAATGCCGAGCAAGTCGATCAAGGGAAAGAAGATCAGGAGCAACAGCACAAAGAGTGCCGGACCTGTCTCAGTAATGGCGCTGCCCCGACGAGAGCGCAGTCTCAACTTCATATTCTCTCCTCAGGCACTGCTGACGGTGCCCTGTTTGCGGCGGCGTAACAGTTGCTTGATTTGCCAGGCTACGTCACGCTTGCTGTTCTCTAGTCTATTGCTAAATCTGAGTGCCGACAAGACGATTTGGGTGTCCTGGGGCGCCAGATCGAGCGCTTTTCGATAGCAAATTGCAGCCGATCCCATGTCGCCGGCCGCCTCAAAGTCACGAGCCAACCGGTACCAGCCTCTAGCCAGTCGCGGATCTTCAAGCAGCCCCTTCTCGTAAGTGGCAATTGCTTCCCGCCGCCGCCCCAAACGGTCGAGCACATCGGCAAGTCCGAAATAAAGACGAGGCCCCTCAGCCCGCCCGCCCAGGCGACGTCTGGCCATGGCGGCCACATTGGCTGTCTGGGAGGCGTTCAAAAACCGCTCCAGATAAGCCACACGTTTTTTGACACGCTCCATGTCTTCTTGCTTGGTGGTCAATGCCATCTGGTAGAGAGCCGGCTCCAGAGCGTCTGCGTAAAAGCCCTGCGCTTGATAGCTGCGGGACAGCAATTCAGCGATGCCTGGATGTGTGGAGCGCTCTTCATAGGCCTTCTTCAGATAGGGCACTGCCTGAGTGGGGTGTCCCGACAGGAAAAGGGCTTGCCCTTTCATCAAGTTGGCGTAGAAGTGGTCAGGTTTCACTTTGAGGTCATCATCAGCCAGCTTGATGGCGTCCGCATAACGGCCTTGATTAATGCGCAAAGCGGCGATCATCGACTTGACGCCGGTGACGGCTCGCGGCGAATGCAATGCCTGATTGAGCTTGTCTTCTGCTTTCTGATTGCGGCCCTGCGAAAATTCGTAGAGCCCCTGCATATAAAGGACTGCCGGATCTTCGGGAAAACGATAAGCCATATAGCCGAGAAGTTTGTATGCGCCGACGCGATCCTCGGCATCCAATTTGGACTGGAATAGCTCAAGCAAAGCGCCCGGTCTGGTCGGGTCCAGCTCGTCGGCTTTACGGAACTCGAGTTCAGCCAGACTGGCATACCCGGACATATCGAGGGCTCGCCCGAGAATGAAATGCGCCCGTGCATTTTTCGGGTCGCGCTCGACGACGTGTCCCAATTTCTCGATCACTTCGGTGGTGGCGTTGCCATCCTCCACCTGTTTTTCCAGGGCTGCCAGCTCGGATCCCGGCGCAGCGGCTTCGGTAGCCGCCACCGCATGCGGTGCCAGAGCCGGCGCCGACCAGGCGCTGCCGGTTGGAAGCGTCACGGATGAGCAGAGGATGAAACCAACTGCCAGAGAAAACTTCAAGGTCAGGCGACGGTTATTCAGATGGAACCGACTTCGGCATGTTGAAGACGACATTTAACTGGCAGGCGTACTGAGCGTTGTTGGAGGGGAAGGTGATGATCGTGGTGTTCATGTTTTTGTAGCGGGCGGTCACCATTCTTTCGGTCGTTTGCCCGACGGTCCAGTGAAAGTTGATCAGCGCTTGCTTGTACCAACCCAGCACCGCAGCAGCCGCATCGGTGCAGGCATAACGCATGGTTATTTCAGCACCGCCATCCTTGCGATAACGCACGTTGCCCCAGAGAAACTGTCCGCCACCAGCCCAGGCCGGGAAGTTGGGCAGATCAATGGGTTTCGATAATACTTTAAACTCGCCGCTGGCTTGCAGTTGATCGATCTGGGTTTTGCCGGCAGTCCGCGGCGCCGGTTGCGTCTGGGTCGGATGTTGCTGCTGCGCAAACCCCGGCATCGCCGGCGTCAGCAGCAACACGGCCGCAGTCGCAGTCAGCGCCTGGCGTCTGCTCAACATGGGCAGCACCATTGTCCGCCGCCGCTGGAGCAGTTGCGGAAGCGCAGGACGCCGAGCAGGTTGTTGCTGCCCGAGTGCGGACGCCACTGCGTTCTGTCGAGAGTGGTGGCACCAGGACCGGCGGGGCAATCCCACGGGTTCGGATAGCCGCCCTCGTTGGGCAGGTTGATCAATCCGCCACCATGGGTGAAGCCTTCCACGTTGGCTTGTCTGGTTGCATAACCAGGCGTGCCCGGATTCGGGAACGGACCATCGGGAATGACGGAGTTGGGATTGTCGAAGTCGATGTTTTGCGGAACCTGCCAGCCTTGCGGATACTGGCTTACCGGTCCCATAGTCAACTGGTGCGTGTTGGGGTTGACGAAGATGATGCGCACTTCGCCGAAAGGCACGCGGCCGTTGGCCAGCAAGGCGTCGATATCCTGGTCGCGCACCAGCGGATCCATCTGGTGCATGCGTGTGCGCATGTCGGATTGGATGAAGCTGGTGCTGGTGGTCATCTGGTTGAGCAAACCGCCAAGAGTCGGGTTGGCGTCACCAAACGGAATTTGCGACGGGTTGCTGCGAATGTCCAGCGGGTAGGTCTTCAAACCGGTGCAAGGATAGTTTCCGAAAGCCGTCCGGCAAGCGGATCCGCCGAAGTCTACGCCGGCTCTCACTTCCAGGACGAGCGCCTTGAAGCGTTCGATGGCCATCAGGTTGTCTGTCTGTTGCGGTGGTCCGAAACGCGACGGCGAGTAGGTGTTGTTGAAGGCAGTCTGCAATCCGTTGCACGGAGGAGAACCGACGCTCGCCGGTGTGTTGTCGCAGTTGAATACCGTGGGGTTGGAGCCAGGTCCGAAGTCATTGACGAGCTGCGTAGCGGAGAAGCTCGATGGTGAGTCAATGAAGTTACCCTGGCTCAGCCAGTTGGTGGCTGCCGCTTCGCGACCCGATTGAGTCTGCGGTTGAGCATTGGCGATGTCTTGACGGAGCGCGTTGTAATCAGCGTTTTCCGAAATGTATGTGTGTCCGTTCGATTGAGCGACGTTGACGACGTTCATCAGGGCGACGAACATATCGGGAGCGCGTCCGGGCGGGCTGGGTAGAGTCTGCACCGGTCCGGAGAGTGACGCGCCGGCATTGTCTACCAGGATGAAACCGCGAGGGATGGCAGTGCCGTAGTCGAGGTTGAGCGAGCCGACGACGGCGCATGCTCTGGTCAAGATCGAATTGTTTGTTTGCAGCGTCTCGTTAGCGCGACCGCCTGAACGGAAGGCATTGGGCGGCAGAAGCGGATTGGCGCGAGTGCCGAGTATCGGTGTTTGCGAGACGGTGGCATGGAAATCGTCGAGTGAGACGCCGTGCGGTTGTTCACCGGGGCGCAGCGGCACTGCGACTGGACGCACCGTGCCGGTGCCGAGGCTGGTGTAGCCGCGCAGGAAGAGTTTGCCACTCTGGTTGAAGACACTGGAATTGTCGTTGGCGAAATTGAGCCCGTTGGGAATCTGGTTGTTTCTGATGTAGACGTTACTGGCGGCGTTGCGCTTCATGAACGCATTCTGAGTTTCTCCTTGAACGTCTTGCGTATTGGTATTGCCCAGCATGCGCAGAGCATTCTGCGTCGACACATTCTGGAAGAAGCCTTTGACGTTGTTGTGTTGCGAGAGGTTCGTAGCCAGCCGGTTGCCGATGCCCGTGTCGCCTTCCAGCATATTGAAGATCGCCTGGGCATTGGTGCGCGCCTGCGGAGTGCCCTCAGCTTGGGCATTCAGTGCCACCAAAGTCGCTTTGCCGACCAGGCGGTTGAAGGTGAGCAAATTGACTTCGCCGTTGACGTCGGTCAAATCGCCGAACTCATTCAGTTCGTTGCCCGAAAGCGTAAATCCTGGCGAACGCAAGGCTTGCTTGGCGACGTTGAGGTTGCCGGCATCGGTGGCTCGTTGCAATTCGGTGCCACCACCGGTAATCATTTGATAGAAGAAGAAAGCGATTCCAAGGAGTACCAGCAGCAATCCGAGCGATGCCACGAAAGCCAGGGTGCCTCCGATACTTCGACGTCGCGTAGCCATGTAATCGAACCTCAAAGAAGAGTAAGAAGGAAAAGGAAAAGGTGTGTACCGGACGAATGGAAGAGCGGACGCGAATCAAGGAATCGCGACCCCAAAGCTGCACACAGTTACCGCTTCGGCTGAAGATTAGCGCGCGATAATCTTGTGTTCTGGAACATTATCTGCATTTAATGGAGTAAAGTCAAGTGCGATTCAGCGTATTTTCCACCCTGCTCAAGAAGAACGCCGGAATGCGTTTGTTAGCAGCATCGCTGGCCCTGAGCACGTTGGCATCTTGTAGTATAAAACCGAGATCGCTGGCACTCCAAGAGCAAGCTGCTCAGGCGCTTAAAGAAGGGAAACCGGTCGTCGCTAAAGCACTGTTTAATCAGGCGATCGAGAGTGCCAATCAGACTGGACAGCCGGCGGACACGCTGGAGAGTTACCGGCAGGCGGCGATCCTATCTATAGGAACGGACCCGACCGGAAAGCGCCCGTCCGAACTGGCCAACCGAGCCGTCGAGCTGGCCGAGCAAAAGTATGGAATCGCCGATCCACGCATCATTCCTTATTTGAGTTGTGCCGGTCAGGTAGCATACCGGCACCACGACTTCGAAACGGCGGAAAAGTTTTATAGCCGCGCCTTGTCTTTGCACGATGCGGCCCGTCAACCCGACGACCTGGCGTTTAGCGAAATTCTCGGCGGACTGATTTCAGCCAGTTGCGCCGGGGGCAAGTGCATCGATGCAGAACCGCTCTACAAGAGGTTGATCGCGGTACGCACGCGTGAGTTCGGTGCCGATCACGAACACACTTTGAGCGCCAGTATGATGTACGCCGAAAATTGCGAGCGCCGCAAAAAATATGCGCAAGCCCGCGAGATTTATATGACTTGCGTGCGTTCCGCACAAAACAGAAATCCGCAGCTTTTGCCGGCGCTGCTGTCCGGCATCGGTCGGCTCTACAATTTAGAGGGCCGGTATACAGAAGCGGAGCAAGCATTGAACAGCGCTGCACGGCTGATTGCCACCAACCCGCAATCTCCCGATCGCTATCGAATCTACGGCGAACTTGCCACCACCAACGCACATCTCAATCGGCGTCCGCAGGCTGAGATGTTCTACAAACTGGCTATAGAAGCCGCCACCCGCGCCACCGGCGGCGAGTCTCCCGAGACGACCTCTCTGCGTTCGGCCTATGATCGCTTCAAAACACCGGCGAACTGATCTAGACTGGCAGCAGCACCGCGCAGGACTGAGAAAAATGAAAACAGCCCGCCATCGTGTTTCTTTCGTGATTGCCACCACTTGCACTTTGCTGTCCGTTCCTTGTCTCAGCGCTCATCTGATTGACGAAGAGTCCGGCGGCAGCGCTGGCGGCGCCGGCGAAAGCAGCGGCGCGCGGCGAATCTTTAGAGGCCTGGACCGACCGCATCACGAAACAGGTCAAACAGAACTGGCATCCACCGCAATGCAACGTCAGCGACAACACGATTATGTATTGCGACATCGACGCCAGCGGCAAGATTGTGGGCACTAAGTTGCAGAAGTCTTCAGGAGTGAAGGCTCTCGATGAATCAGTCTCCAAAGCGTTCGCCGACACCGGTCCGGTAGCGCCGCCGCCAGTAGCCTTCCCCAAGGGGGTACCGGCGATGACGGTGGAAATCACTTTTGACTACAAAGTCCAACAACAACAGGCGGCAAAAACCGCACCGACAGCGGCTCCGCGAGCCGCCGCCAAAGCGCCCGCCGCCAAACCGGCAATCGCACCGGCGGCTGCGCGAGCGCCCGCCCTGGACACCACGGTGCCGACAGTCGATACCGCCGCACCGGCGCTGATACCACCGCCGCACCGGCGCCAGACATACCGGCCGCCTCTCCGCCCATGGAGATGCCGCCGGCAGCCGCTCCCGAGACGCCTGCCAGCGAGCCGCCTGCCACCACAACTGCGCCCTCGTCGGAAGAGTCCAGCACGACGCCACCATCCTCAACACCGCCAGCCGGCGGCGATCCGTTCGAGGCTAAATGAGTTGATACGGCGAGTTATTTGGTCTTCGGCAAGATCACTGTCGGCATGTCGGAGATTGCCTTGTCATCCACATCAGCAAACTTGACGTTTTCCTCGATTGATTTATCGAATATTTGTTTGAGCGTCGTCTGCTTCTTGTCGTAAATCACCAGCCCCCAGTAGGGCTTGAAGATAGAAACATCGGCTTTAAGTACGCCGGGAGAGGTACGCATTCTCTGGGCCACACGGCGCAGACAGGCGACGCAACTGGCTCCAGTGACTCTGAAATCCGCCCGGTGCAGAGCGGCCGGAGTCGCCTTACCGGCCGGCGTCGCAGCGCTTTGACCGGCAGGTGTGAACTTTGCCGCCTTGGGCGCTGGTTTGCCGGCAGGCGCCTCCGGTTTGGACGCAGCGGCTGGTAATGCCAGGACCGAAATCGCCAGAGCCATTAAAAGTCCAGTTCTCACAAATACCTCATTTCCCGAATGCCGCACCCAGTCAATAAAAGTTATAACCGGTCCGAGCCGCCCAGCTATTGTGAAATGGCATTAAGTTGATACAATATTAATGTTTCCAGGAGCTCTCTCCCCTGAACTGGGCATAGAGTTCTTGGGATTCCAAATAGAACTCCCGACCTCACTTTACTAAAGTCCGATTTCCCTTGAGAGGAAATAGAATCATGTTGCGTCGTCGTCGTACGTCTGGTTCCGCCATCATGGAAACTGGTCCGGCGCTGTATGTGTTTTTGCTCTTGATCTTTTTCCCGATGGTAGATTTGGTTTTCATGGGCGTCGACTTCTGCGGTTCCTGGTACATGAATCATCTGGTGGTGCGCGAACTGGCTCTGCGCAAAAAATCCGAGTGGCCGAATGCCATCTCGCAAGTCGTCACTCCGTTCACGAACGCCGGAGTCGGACAGTTCATGCACATAACCGGCAGCTCTCATGTGCCGATCAATGTCGGCCAGCCGACCGACGGTGAGCGCATGAAGGTGCAGTGCGACAGCACCGTCACCTGTGCGCCATTTCTGCAATTACCAATTCCCGGTTCTATTCCTGGACTTTCCGGACCGGTGACTTTTAGATTCTCATCCGAAAGACCTCGAGAGAACGACTTAGACTGACATGAAGACATCAAAACGACTCCGACGCGGACAAAGCATAGTTGAGACAGTGGTTGGCATCATTTTTCTGATACCAATTGTTCTGTTTCTGCTCGACGTTTCAGTGCTGGTAATGGCCCAGACCGCCAACGACAACCTGGCGAAAAGCGCCGCTCGCGCCGCCGCCAGCGCTACTCCAGGACCGGGACAGACTGGCACCTCGTCCGCCGGACAGGCAGCCGCTCAACGCGTACTCAACAACTTTGCCACCTCTTCGATCATTACATCCAAAACAATGCCGACGTTCGATTACGACATGAGCACCGGCAACGTCACCGTCGGCACGCAAATCGTCGTCAGACCGCCGGTCGTCTTCCCTGGATTCAGCCAGTTCAACTTCAACGCCCGCGCCACAGAACCGATTGTTTCTATTCCACCAACGGCGTCTACCGGCAGCTAAAAACAGTTGATGCGTTCATTCACCATATATGGTGCCAGACCGATCGCCCTGGCAACCGTCTGTGTGTGTATCCTTGGCGCAGATTCGTCCGCAGCGGCGGCGCCAGTGGCGGACGCCGCCGACATGCAGCAACTGACAAACAGCGTCAAAAGCCATCCAGACGATGCGCAGGCTCGTCTGCAGTTGGCGCTGGCACTGGCCAAAAACGGCTTTCGCAGCCTGGCGGCAGATCAATTACAGGAAGCCGACCGCATCAAGCCCGGCTTCGTGCGCGAACGATTCCATAGTTTCATGCAGTCCGGACTGCAGTCAGAACTGCGGGACAACTGTAAGTGGATTGTCTTTTACATCCTCCGTCAAAACCCCGAAGACGCCGATGCATTGCTGCTCACCGCGACTTTACTCACCGCCGGGGGACAGGCGGACCTGTC
The DNA here is from genome assembly GCA_046328035.1 of Candidatus Obscuribacterales bacterium. Classification (GTDB taxonomy): domain Bacteria; phylum Cyanobacteriota; class Vampirovibrionia; order Obscuribacterales; family Obscuribacteraceae; genus JBGASG01. The sequence goes on from JAXLXI010000004.1 coordinate 28,548, forward strand.
GCGCTCAGTTCTCGAGAAAGCCATCAGAAATGCACCACGCCATCTCGGGTTGCATGCGGAGTTGGCGCGCGTGCTCAACGATCAGAAGCAGTTTGCGCCGGCTTACGCCGCCGCCGCCCAGGAGCTTGCCCTCGACCCAACCAGCGCTTCGGCGCGCTTCGAGTACGCGCGCGCACTTCTGGAGCTGGGCAATCAATCACAGTTTGTCAGCGACACGTTGCAAGCAGCCTACCAGCAAGATCCTAAGAATCGCGACAAGAGTCTGCTTTTCGCCCGCTGCCTGATCCGGCAGGGGCAATATCAGAAGTGTCTGCCGCCTCTGCTCTACAACATCTCCGCACTGGCTCCTCCGCAAGAAATCGATGAAACAGACGCACTGCTGGCGACCGTGCTGGACCACCTGCCAGGCAGCTCGGTCAAGTTGCAAGCAGATAAGCTGGCAGCCGGGATACCCGACCCTTTCATGAAAGGCTACTTTCACATGCGCCTGGGAAGTATTTTCGACGGCAAGGCGCAGTACGCTCAGGCAAATGAGGAGTATTTGCAAGCCATAGAGACGCATTCGCCATTCGAAGGCAGTGCTTGCTTCCACCTCGCCCACAACCTGGATACAAAATTTCAGGATCCGGAAAGAGCTCTGCCTTATTACCGCCAAGCCGCCGTCCTTAAACCATACGACAATCAGGTCCAGCGGGTGACCGCACGCACGGTAGACCGCTGCCGCAACCGGCCCCGCGACGTGGCAGGGCAGTTGAAGTCGTTTTTGTGGCGTAACGTGAACAAAGCCAGGTGACGATTTCATGGGGATATGATCCTGCACGTATCTGTGGGAGGTATCTCGTGAGCAAGCGCGTCGGTTTCTTAACTCTGGCTCTCCACACTCTGATGATTCTCGCCCTGGTCGTGCAACCACCTGCGGTGCGCGCTCAGACGTGGCAATCCAGCCAGCCGAAACTGGTGCTGATGATTGTGCTCGATCAGTTCAACTACGATTACCTGAACCGCTTCCAGGACAAACTGGGCACGGGCGGCTTCCGGTTGCTGATGGAAGGTGGAGCTCACTTCACCAACTGCAAGTACACCCAGGCGACCACACAAACGGCCGTCGGGCATTCGATTATCGCAACCGGTGCTCTGCCCTGGGCGACCGGCGTCATCGCCAACGATTGGTACAGCCGCGGCAAGGACAAAGAAGTGCTGGCGGTCTCCGACGACTCCGCACAGATGGTGGGCGCCAACGGCCCCGGCGCCAGCGCCCGCGCCATGCAGGGCAGCACTATCGGCGACCAGATGAAGCTGGCCACCAACGGCCGCAGCAAGGTGATCACGATTTCGCTCAAAGACCGCGGTGCCGTTTTTCTGGCCGGCAAGCTGGCCAATGAAGCTTACTGGTGGGACATGCGCACCGGCACTTTCGTCACGTCCTCGCAGTACGGTTCGACACTCTCCGGCTGGGCCAAGACTTTCAACGACAGCCATTATGCCGACAAGTTCTATGGCAAGCCCTGGCAGCGCCTGCTGCCTGAAACCGCGTATGGTGCCTCGACCAAAGACGACTACATTTACGAACGCCCGATACCCGGAGACGGTCGCCAGTTTCCGCATGTCATCACCGGTGGTGGCGCGGGTCCAGGACCTGAGTTTTACGGCGCCTTCGCCATGTCACCGTTTGCCAATCAGATGCTCGCCGATCTGGCTCGCGAAGCCATCGACCGCGAGAGCCTCGGTCAGCACACCGACCCCGACATGCTCGGCATCAGTTTTTCCGCCACCGACTACGTAGGTCACAGCTTTGGACCGTATAGCCAGGAAGCGGAAGACATGTTCTTGCGCCTGGACCAGAGCCTGGCCAGCCTGTTTGTCTACATCGATCAGAAGATCGGACTGGACCGCTGCTTGATTGTCGTCACCGGCGATCACGGCTCGATGCCGATTCCGGAGTTTCTCAAAGAGCGCGGTCTGGATGCCGGACGGATTGATCCCAAAGCCTTCAAGACGCTGCTCGATTCGGCTCTTGACGCGCGGTTGGGAGCGGATGATTGGATAACGTCTTTCCAACCGCCTAACCTTTACTTAAACCTGGCGACAATCGATAAGCAAAAATACAGACAGCCGGAAGTAGAATCGCTAGCCGCGAAGTTGTCGCACGGCATCCCCGGTATCTCCGAAGCATATACAGCAGGGCAGTTGTTCGCCAACAACATGCCCAACGGCCCGCTCACCGAAAGCGTGCGTCAGGGCTACTACTGGGGGCGCAGCGGCGAACTGGTGATACTGCCGAAGCCGGGATATATATTCAGTTCCGAACCGACGGGCACCAGCCACGGCAGCCCTTATGCCTACGACGCGCAAGTGCCGCTCTTGCTTTACGGTACCGGTATTCGGGCAGGCAAATACGGCAACAGCTGCGCTCCGCAAGACATCGCGCCGACGCTGGCCACTGTGGTCGGCACGGCGGCGCCGTCGCTGTGCGAGGGACGCGTGCTCACCGAGTGTCTCTCGCAAGTGCAGGGTCCGCCCCGTCCCGCCAACATGCCGCTTGCGGCCCCGGCCGATGGGCAAGTGAAATAAAGTCCATCTAGTCCTAGAGTGCAGATGCCGCATGGCATCGTGGTTTAGAGCGGAAAGATAACGGCAAGTCTGGTATCTTTTTGCTATGTCAAATCAAAAAACTCTGTTGCTCGTCGACGGAAGCTCTCTGGCATTCCGTTCTTTCTTCGCGCTGCTGACTTCCGGTTTGCGACGCTCTGACGGACAGCCAACCTGGGCTGTCTATGGATTTTTCAATTCGCTCTTCGACGTTCTCGAACGTTGGACGCCCGATTGCATCGCTGTGGCATTCGACGTGGCGAAAAAGAAAACATTCCGGCACGAAGAATTCCAGGACTACAAAGCCGGACGAGCGGCTATGCCCGATGACCTGTCTGTGCAATGGCCCGTGATCAAGCAGGGGCTGGAAGCCTTGAAGATTCCCATCTACGAGCTGGAAGGCTTCGAGGCTGATGACGTGATCGGCACCGTCGCCAAGAAATCCATCGACCAGAATTTGCAGGTCTTCATTCTCACCGGCGACCACGATGCGTTCCAACTACTGGACGGCAAAATCCAGGTCCTGATGCCGAGCACCAAAGAAGGGTTGAAGACATACGGCCCGCAAGAATGTTTCGACAAACTGGGTGTCTGGCCGGATCAAATCACAGACTACAAAGGATTGTGCGGCGACACCTCCGACAATATTCCCGGAGTGCGGGGCATCGGTCCGAAGACCGCCGTGCAATTGCTGACGCAATACAAAACTGTAGAAGGCATCTACGAGCATCTCAGCGAACTGAAATCTGATGCGATGCGCAAGAAACTCGATGAGGGCAAACAAAGTGCTTTCATGAGCAAGAACCTGGCCACTATTCATGCGGATGTGCCTTTCGAACTGGACTTCGAGCATTGCCGGCTGACCATGCCGGAAATCGAAACCGCCACCAGCTTTTTCCGCGACATGGAATTCAACGCCATCCTCAAACGTCTGCCGAAAATTCTGTCGCGCTTCAATAACGGCGTCACCCCGGATATCGACCCGGCACTTCTGGAGCCGCTCAACAAGGCTCGCCGCAGCCGGCGCCCGAACACCGAAGAGGTGGAGCCGGGGCATTACGATCAAGTCGCACCGGCGGCCGCCACCATCGCCATCCAGGAGCGCCTGCCACTATATACGGTGCAGCCCATGGACAAGCCGACGCCGCTTGTGGTGCGCACTGCCCAACAACTGAGCGACCTGCTTTCGGAAGTAAGCAGTTGCACGGTGCTCTCCATCGAACTGGGTCTGACCAACACAGCTTCCCTGGAGGGTGACATCGCCGGCATAGCGCTGGCCTGGTCAGCGGCTGCCTCCTACACAAGCGAAAGTCGATTTGCTGCGGACGCCGAGAAATGGAGCGTGCGTTCGGCATATATTCCCCTGGCACACAAGAGCGACGGCGAGCAGGTGGACAGCGGCACTGTTCTCAAAGCGCTGAAACCGATTCTGGAAAACAAGGCAATCGGCAAAGTAGGCTTCAACTTAAAACACTCTATGAACGCCGCTTCGTTGAAAGGCATCGCAATAGCACCTTTGCTCTTCGACCCGATGCTGGCCAGCTACATCGTCAACCCTGATGACAAACACAAATTGAAAGAGCAGGCAGAGCGAGCTCTTTCGTACTCGCTGCAGGACATCTCAGAGCTCCTGGGCACGGGCAAGAAACAGATCACTGTCGACTACCTGCCGGTCGAAAGCGCGGCGCAAGCCCTGGCCGATGCGGCTCGCGTCAGTCTGGAGTTGACGCGCTATTACGCGCAATCGGTCAACACCGATCAAGACTACCTGATGTGGGAGATGGATCTGCCCCTGGCGACCGTGCTGGCCCGCATGGAACAAAACGGCGTCAAACTGGACGTGCCGTTTTTCGAAAGCTATGCCGTAGAGTTGGCGGCTGATATCGAGCGACTCGAGAAAGAGATCTTCGAACTTGCCGGTCATGCCTTCAATATAGGCTCACCGCTGCAACTGCAAAAGGTGCTCTTCGAAGAACTGCAATTGCCCACTAAGGCAAAGACCAAAACCGGATATTCCACCGATGCATCGGTTCTGGAATCTTTGAAAGAACACGAAATCGTCGCCAAGATTCTGGAATACCGGCAGTTGAGCAAATTGCAGTCCACTTACGTGGTGGCATTGCCCCGCCAGATTTCATCACGCGACAACAGACTCCACGGCGAATTCAATCAAACCACCACCGCCACCGGTCGCCTTTCTTCGACCAACCCCAATCTGCAAAACATTCCCATCCGCACAGAGCGCGGAGGTCGCATCAGGAAAGGTTTCATAGCCAGCGACAGCGATCACCTGCTGGTGTCCGCCGATTATTCGCAGATCGAGTTGCGACTCCTGGCACACATGTCGGGCGACGAGAGGTTGATCGAAGCTTTCGGCAACGACGAAGACATTCACTCGCGCACCGCCCGTGACATCTTCGATGTGTCGGAGGAAAACGAAGTGACAGCCGACATGCGCCGCGTCGGCAAGACACTCAATTTCGCCCTCATCTATCAGCAAGGACCCTTTGCCACCGCCCAGTCGCTCGGCATACCGACGCGTGAAGCGCAAAAGTTTATCGACAAGTACTTCGCCACCTATCCCAAAGTGCGCGCTTTCATGTCGGGCACCATCGCCAGTGCCCGCCAGACCGGTTATGTGGAAACATTGTGGGGACGTCGCCGGTACTTCGCTATGATCAACGATCGCAACGACGCGGTTCGCAAAGCTGCCGAACGCGCCGCTTGCAACGCACCGCTGCAAGGCAGCGCCGCCGATCTGATCAAACTGGCGATGGTGCGCCTGGAGAAAGACTTCCAACAAGCAAACCTGGATGCCAAATTGATTCTGCAGGTACACGACGAACTGGTTTTCGATGTGCCGAAAGACCAGCTCGAACCCACAAAAGAAGCGATCAAGCTGGCGATGTCCATGGATCAACCACTGCGAGTGCCCTTGCGCATCGATGTCGGTTCCGGCAGCAACTGGGGCGACTGCAAGTAGCTGCTCCTCACTTCATCCTAGCGCGGAACAGAAACAGCCCGTTCACGTCTTGCCAGACGAAAGTTGATTTCTGGATGAGAACAGGCAATGGACGCAAGCTCCTTTTTTTCGACCGCAGGAGAGTTGAAAAGCCTTGTTTCACGTTATTTGGCGGCAGGAGCTCGCAATACCGCACCGGCGGTGCTGCTTAAATTGAGCGCGGACGACAACGATCATGTGCGCAGGCGGGTGGCCGAGAATCCCAACACACCGGGACAGGCGCTGTCTGCGCTGTCACAGGACGACGTAGATGAAGTACGCCTGGCGGTGGCTCTCAATCGCAGAACTCCCCCGCAGGTCCTGCAACAGCTTTCGGACGACTTAAATCCTGAAGTGCGGTTTGCCATCGCCGCCAACGAGACGATGCCGGACTCCATTCTTCTCGGTCTTTTCCTGGATGCAGATCCGTGGGTGGCCGACCGGGCAAGCCAGACCTTGAGTTGATCGACCTTTCTGTATAATTGCCTGCGGAGCACAGATCCGAGGCATGAATGTTGGCAATCAGGTTAATCGCCGTCGCCGTTCTGGCGTCCATCATTTTTTGTGCCGCAGCTCAGGCGGCGGGGTTGAGCGACGCTGATATCGCGCCTTTCGAGAAGCGTCTCAATTCCAAATACCCGCTCAGCGAATCTCAGTTGCAGCAACTGGACGCGCTCATCAAGTCCCATCCGGATGAAGCATATTTGCATTACTTGCTGGCTCGCCACCAGAGGCGGTTGGGCTATACACAACTCGCCGACGAGACGGTCAATACTGCCCACAGCCGCCCGGACGCCTCCGGTTTCTTCAAAAAACTGATGGAGCAGCAGGTTGCCAATGCCGAGATCGACCGGGCGCTCAACGTCATGAAATATGCCAATCACTGGCACTCCAACAGCGATATCGGCATTGCCCTCACTGCTTTCTACTTTAACGAGGAGGCGCTGGTCGCACCCGCTGACAAACAAGCGGAGTTGAAGCAGAAAGTAACTGTCGAAATTGCCCGCCTGGCATCGCACAAAGAGACCTGGCCGCCGGGCGTCGGCGGACTGCTGGGACACATAGAGTACACGCAAGGCAATGATGCACGGGCTATCGAATTCGCCGATATCGACTTGCGTAAAGACCCGCACTTGCAATTGGCCAACCAGGTGAAAGGGTTGGCTCTATTTCAGCAAGGAAACATGAAGGCATCCGTACAGCCCCTGTCGGAAGTATTCGCCGCCAATCCCGAGAACGGGCGCACCACACCATCGTACGCCCAGGCTTTGATTGCCTGCGGACAGGACAAGCAAGCGCTGGCACCCGCTTTCTACGCACTGACGCAAGCCAGCGACGCCGCGCAGCTCAAGGTCTTCGAAAAACGTTTGACGCGACTTCTTTTGCGACTGGACGGACCGTTCGTCGATGCCACCATCAGCGATGTCACTCGCAAAGCCCGCTGGACCTCACAGTTTTACACGTTTTATTTCGCGCTCGCCGAATCCTACGAACAGATACATAAGCCGGAGCAGGCACTGCGCTGCTACGCGCTGGCCTGCTCATACAACAAAGCGCCGACCACGGCTCTGTCCCGCATGGGCAGGCTGCACCAGAACGCCGGGCGCTATAAAGAAGCGCACGACTGTTATGCCCTGTCGGCTCTCTCCAATCAGGAGAATATTTCGGCCAAGTTGGCCTTCAATCGCCTCGCAGACCGCCTCGCTAATCGCGATAATGACGTGGCCTGGCAACTACGCGACTGGCTGCGCCGCACGTTCTGCTTCACTGGAAAACGCGGTGCCCAGTCCTCAACACGTTCTTGATCTGTCCCGCCACGTCGTTGTCTTGATTTTGCATGCGCCGCTGCAGCCGGTCGCGCATCAAGCGCAGCGCCCGATTGTCCGGCTCGAAGAGCAGCGCGTACTCGCAAGCTTGCAAAGCCTGCTGATAGTGCCCCAGGCGTTGTTGTTCGCGAGCGTATTCTATTTGAGCGTTGACATTGCGCGGCTGATCCTTGACCGCGGCGGTCAGCTCTTCCAGGACTCTTTTGCGATCGCCCAGGCGCTGAAAAACTCTCGCCAGTCCAATGTGCAGATCGCCGCCACGGTCACCGAAGTGAGCGGCACGGCCGCCCTCTTCAATCTCTCGATGGCGCACCGCATCCGGCACCATCTTGTACAGGCGTGCCACCAGTTCCTGACGCTGCACATCTTCCGGTTTGATGGTCAGGTAGTAGAGTGATGTCTTGAACGCATCTTCCTTCATACCGAGAGCCATGTATGTCCTGGTCAAATCGCCGGCCGCGCCGCGCTCGTAAGGACGGTTGATGAACGCTTTCTGCAATGGGCGTAATGCTTCGGCATAACGGCGCAGGTGATAGAGACAACGCCCGGTAAGAGCTTGGAACTCGGGATCGCGCGGATCAATTGCTGAATCGGCTTCCGCATATTTCAGCGCCTCTGCATATTTCCCTTCCACCAGCAGTTGCCAGCCGCGCACCCCGTTGATGCCCTTCAGCCTCTGATGGTGCGCCACCGCTTGCAGGTACCAGGACCAGCCATTTTCGACAGTCCCCCAGCGGGCTTTCAAAATGTCTTCCAACTTTTTGAGAGATGGATCTGCTGGAAAGTTGGTGCTGATTTCCAGATACTGCTTCATAGCCAGTTCCAGATCGCCACTATTCATAGTGGCATGAAACTTCTCCAGACGCGCTTGCGCCGTTGCCGTATCCAGGGCTTTCGCCGACCGGTAGGTGTCAGTCGCCAGTTCGAACATGCCGGCGTTCTGCAAAGCCTGAGCCAGAACGAAACGAGCCCTGGCGCTTTGCGGCTGCTGGTCGACCAGTTGGCGGGCCTGATCTAATAACACGGGCGCCGGTTGTCCACCGCCTTTATCGAGGGTCTGCTCCAGTGCTTGCATTTCAATCGGCTTTTGAGCTTCCGCCTCGGCGCGCAGAGACGGCACAAATCCCAAGCCCTGAATAAGCTGGAAAGCCAGGCATATCGGTAGAACCGTTGCGACAGTGCGCGACATTTACCTACCGGGTCTGCGTGGTACCGGACCGATTCAGATTGCTGTTGACGTTTCTGGAGGCACTGCCGTCATCCTCTTGAGGTTGGCAGAATTTGTAGGCGATATTCAAGCGATAGCGATAGCCGACCAGATTCATGTTGTCGACAAACACGTTGACCACGTTGCCATCTTTCGGTCTCATGGCATAGAGGCTATTATCCGTTTTGGGTCCCATCTTCCAGCCATATTGCTTAAGCACCATCTCGTACCAGGCAATCACCGACGGTGGCGGCTCGTTGATCGCATATTCGAGGTGGACGGACTTTTGATTGTTGCGTCCGACTTCCCCGGAGCGTGCGTACATGAACTTGCCGCTGGTGAAGTTCGGCAGATTGGGCAAGTCAGGCGGTTGCTGCATACGGGTGTAAACGGCTTTGGCGCTATTTTGCTGGAGGACCTGCGTACCTTTGTCGCGATTCCTGTATTTGTTAGCCTTCGGCTGCTGCTGTTGGGCGACGCAGGGCAAGGCCAGGGTGACCAGCGCGATGAGCGCCAATCCTTCCCGAAATTTCGGACGCATACTTTATCGGTCCTCCGTGCTCTGTTTTAGTTGGGGCAGCTGAATTGCGGCGATTGACCGAGACTACCACCATTTCTAAAACTTACCACACGGTTTTGCAGTTTTACTTCACCAAGGATATTTCTGTAGCCGCAGCTGGGGGTGATGAGGGCGAGATCTTCAGCACTCACTTCACCAGATTGGCACTGGAACATACGCTCGTGAATACCAGCTTCGTGTCTGGGGTTGACCACTTCCATGGTGTTGCCTTCCATCGTGTCGTATTGCTGATAGAAGCGCCACTGGTTGTTAGGTCCGCCAGGCGTGCCGTCTGGAGCTTGGTTGCGCCAGCTTACCGGAGTCTGGTTGTTCAGTTGGTGCCCGAGTCTCGGGGTCGGATTGCCCTGGGCATCCAGTGTGGCGTAATCGACATAGAGGAAGTAGGGAGTATCCGAGAGCGGCAGGACATTGTCGGTGGCGTGATGCGAGCTACGTCCGTTGTTATTGATCGGCCAACCGCAGATGTCATCGACTTTGTCCGGATCGACGTTCGGGCACATCTGGAACATGCGTTGACGCACGAAGTCGCGCATCTTGGACGCGGCGGCGTTGCCGTTGCTGCTGTAAGCACCACTGTTGCGTTCTTGGACTGTCGAAGCGGCCTGATAGACCAGTTCGCAGAGCGTGCCGTCTTCACTGATCTGGCAGCGTTGCAGGCTGCTGCTCTGTCTCCACGGACGTCCTACGCCCGGCTCCAGAGGTTTCCACAGGCGCATGCCGGTCACTGCCGGAATGGAGGTGTCGATGCCGCCCGGTGTATTGAACTGGTCAACGACGCGGCACTTCACTTGCTCGAGAGCCATCAGGTTGTCTGAGGGACCGGCTGGTGTGGTGTACGGTCCGTCACCCGAGAATGCTCTGTCCAGAGCACCGCTGTCGAGCAGGTTACGGCAGGCCGGATCTTCAGATGGGAAACCCTGACCTTGAATGGGTTGGTAGGTGTTGCGGTCGGTGCAAACGTTGGAAGGAGCGCCATTCTGCAGACGAATGCCTTGCGCATCGTTGATGGTGGCAGGGTTGCCGTTGGTCGTGTAGAGGTCGTTCAACGTCGGTTGACGCACTGCTGTCTGGTTGGGGTCAGCAGCCATCGCCCGGTTGTATCGATCCCAGTCTTCCAGCAAACCGTCCGTGGAGGTCATGCAACCGCCACCGACTTTGACACCGATTGAGGGATCCAGTTCGTCATCGAACAGGTTCCACGCGGCCGGGTTGGTGGGATTGGCACCAGCGCCCAGTCCGGCTGGGTTGAGAATACGGATGTAGCCGTCCGGAATCGCCGGCACGTACTCTTTCGGTTGGGCACCAGCAGCACCGCCGCCGGCAGCATCTACGATACCGACGAGAGCACAGGCGATGGTATTGAGATTGGTGACGCTCTTCTCTTCAGTGGTGGCAGCCGAGCTGCGGAACGCATTTGGAGGAATGCGCACGCCGTTTACCGGTATGTTGCGAGCCGCATCGAAGTCGGCTTGCGAAGCCAGACGTGGCTGGTGGCGGGGCTGGACGGGAACGCCAACGACCGGCATACTGATCCCGGTGACGTTCATCGCCGAGTAGCCACGGATGTAAGTCTGCTGAGTGCGTTGGTCTGTGGTCAGCCAGCCGGGCGGCAGTTGGAATCTGGCGCCGCTCGCCATCACCGGCATCTGACTGCGATCGGCAGTGGTGACCGGTGAGCGCAGGTTGGTAGCACCGACATCGGTGCCGGCACGTTGTTCCATGTAAGCAGCCGTGACACCACGCTGGGCCAGGTTGTTGCGGCCGAGCATGCGAGTGGAGTTCTGTCCTGCCAGGTTGGAGAAGAAGCCGGTCAATTGACCGCCGCCGTTGTTGCCGGCACCGAGATTGGCAGCCAGGTTATCGCCGATACCATCAGTCCCTTGCAGCCGCTGCAGCAAAGTGTTGGCGTTGTCGATACCCTGTTGGTTGCCGTCGGCGGAGGCGTTGATGGCTACCAGAAGCGAACGACCAACCAGGCGGTTGTAGCACTCGAGATCGACATATCCCGTGTCGGTGTCGACGAGACTCAAAAAGTTTTCGTCATCGGAGCTGCCGCGCAAGCCAAACCCAGGGCTCTTGATTGCTTGTTTGGCAACGTTCAACCCGCCGGAGTCGGTGGCGTGTTGAGCTTCCCGCGCTCCGCCAAGAATTTTGGCCAACAGGAAGAAACAAGCTCCTATTAAGATCAAGACAAAGGTGCTTATTGCAACCAGGGAAAGAGTGCCACCACTCTGGTTTCGTAGCGCCATTTTCGGCTGCCTCCGTAAGGGACGGTCTCGAGAGTTCACTAACTCAATAACTGCGAACTTAGTAAGGAGAGAGAGGGCAAATATGCCGCACTGCAGTGCTTGGACTTCATTAAAGAGGGCTAAGCATTAACGCGGATTAAGTTAATTCTCCTTCATAATTGCCCCGTTGTCAATCGCCTTTAAGTGGCGTCGACCTCGGAAAGCCTGGAAAAACCCAGGCCTGTCTGCACTTTCTAAAAGACCTTATACCCAATCCCAGCCGGTTTTTTCGCTTAAACCGCAGCGTTTTCAGGCTTCGGCGCGGATGAGGTCGCCAACTTGCTGTGTTTGCGGCTGTACAGGAAATAGATGACCAGTCCCACAGGACACGTAATCGCATAGACCTTCAGGACCAGCGGATTTAAGAAACAGGCCAGCGCTATGCAACCGACCGCCCCCATCAGTCCGACAAATGGGTTGACCAACTTCAGCCGGACGGCACCCCCGCAAACAAAAACGAACGCAACCAGGGTCCCTAAGACCATCATTTCGGTGACGCTTTCGAACGGGACGAAACCTGCGAAAGTTGCAACCAGTACTCCATTGAGCAGCAAGCCGAATATTGGATTGCCGTTTTTCGAACGGGCAAAGATACCTGGCAACAAGCCGTCTTCCGCCATATTGCGGAAGATGCGCGGGCCTCCCATCGACAGCACCAACAAAACATTGAAGATGCCAACCACAGCGCCGACGGCTATGGCGGTGCCGGCCCATTTCTCGCCGGAATTCATCAATAGAGTAGCCAGGGGAGCCGAGGCTTCATTGCCTTTGAAATCCGGATTGACCGGTCCCGGCCACGGCTCTGGTGCCGCCGCTGCCAACGGGGCCGATTCAGCCGCGGAGCCGGTTGGCGGCATCGCAGTGGCGGGTGGCGGCGCGGTGATCGCCTGCGGCGTTTTCAGTGCCTGCGGAAACACCGGCTCGATACCCGTGGCAATCGCCATCACGGCAACATAGAGAAATGCCACCATGCCGATACATACATAGGTAGAAACGCGAGTGTCGCGCAAACTCTTCGATTCGCGCGCGAACGTGTAGAGTGCATCGAAACCGACATACGGAAAAACGGCGATTGCGGCACCGGCCATTACGCCTTGCCAGCCGCGCGGCATGAAGGGCTGCCAGTTCTCCGGATGAATGTGCTGGACACCGGCGATCATAAATATGGCCAGCAAAGTAGTCTTCAGCACGACCAGCAGGAAATTCAATTTAGCAGACTTGGTGACGCCGCCGAAAATCAAAATGCAGGTGACCGCAATCACAGCAAGTATGGCGACGATGTTGACACCGAAAACGAAGTGACCGCCCTTGTCAAAAGTCGGTCCCATCAATACCGAAGGCAACGTGTAATTGCAGGCCTTCTTCAAGTACTGACTCCAGCCGATGGCAACTGCAGAGGCGCCGAAACTGTACTCCAAGAAAAGCCCGAATGCCACGATCCAGGCAAACAGCTCGCCAATGGAGTGATAGACATAGCTGTATGCAGAGACGCCGTGCGGAACTTTGGCGGCGAACTTCTCGTAGCAGATGCCCACGAAAAGGAAAACAAAACCGGTAATCACGAACGAGAGAATCCCGGCCGGACCGGCTTTCTCAGCGATGGTGCCCGGCATGACGAAGATGCCAGCACCGATGGTGGCACCAATGCCCAGTCCGGTGAGCATCAACCAGCCCAGATGCTTCGGCGTATCCTTGTCGTGATAATCGGCGGGAGCATCCGGCGTGCGCCGCAAAAGCGATGTCAATACGTCTGACATAGGCTGAATCTTGTAAATAAGAGAGAACTGTAAAACCTGGCTATGCTAGCATAGCCATTCAAATTCCAGGCGATAGGAAATTCAGCTGGACCGCGCGAAGCGGTCCTTCCTTCCTCAAAAGCTTCTAGCCGGAGTCGGGACTTCAAGGAGTTGAAATGAAGATTCAGAAAGCAGCGGTCATTGGTGCGGGAACCATGGGCGCAGGTATCGCACAGGTGCTCAGCCAGGCGGGCATTGAAGTAATACTCAAAGACATCGCACAAGACATGCTTGACCGCGGTCTGGCAAACATTCGCCGCATGTACGATTCCCGAGTCAAGAAAGAGATTCTCACGCAAGCCGAAGCCGATTTCCTGATCGCCAACGTCAAGCTCAGCACCACATACGATGGCTTCAAAGATGTCGATCTGGTGATCGAAGCCGCGCTGGAAACCATTGACCTGAAGCTGAAGATATTTCAGGACCTGGACGCCAACTGCCCGCCGAACGCCATTCTCGCAACCAATACTTCTGCGCTTTCCATTTCGGAAATCGCTGCCGGCACCAAGCGCCCCGAGCGCGTGATCGGCATGCATTTCTTCAATCCGGCGCAGACCATGAAACTGGTGGAAGTGATTCCCGGTCTGCGCACCAGCAAGACAGTCGTCGAGCAGATGGTGGCTCTCTGCCGGGATCTGCATAAAATACCGGTAAAAGTCGAGGAATGCCCCGGCTTCCTGGTCAATCGTGTTCTTTTCCCGTACCTCAATGAAGCCTGCCATGTCCTGGAAGAAGGTCGCACAACTCCCGAGGAAATCGACAAGGCGGCAGTTGAGTTCGGCTTGCCGATGGGACCTTTCACTTTGTTCGATATGACCGGACTTGACGTTTGCCTGCATGTACAGAATTTCTTGTACGGCGAGTACGGCGAGCGTTTCAAACCCGCCGGCATCCTCAAACTGCTGGTCGACAAAGGACACATGGGACAAAAGTCCGGCGCCGGTTTCTTCAAGCACGAAAAAGGACAGGTGCCCAAGAAAGACGAACCGAAACAACTCAACCCCGACCTGAAAGCGCTGCTGGAACAAGCCCGCAAAGGACACGACCAGGCAGCCGGCTCGCGTCCCTTCGACGTACACCGCATCATCCTGCCGATGTTCAATGAGGCCGTTTACGCAGTTCAGGAAGGCGTCGTCGACCACAAAGATGTAGATGTAGCGATGGAGCACGGCACCGGTCTCAAGCGCGGACTTTTAAGCTTGGCCGAAGAGAAAGGAATGCAGTGGTGCGTGGAAGAAATGGATCAGTACGAAAAGTCCTATGGGTCGCGTTTCTGTCCGGCGTGGCTGATGCGCAAACTGGTGCGAGCACGCGTCCATGATTTCTCGACTCTCGAACAGACACCCGTGGGCGTGGGCTGACGCTGGAACCAGACTGCCAGAACCAAAGAAGGAAGATGAAAGACCATGATTAAGTGGGTCATGACATTTTTACTGATCTGGTTTATCTACAGCGTCAGAAGCATCTTTCCACCGATTATCGTAGGCGCGATCATCGCCTACTTGCTGCTGCCGATCGTGCAGAAACTTTCGCGCACAGCCAAGATTCCTGTCGGTCTGTCCACAGCCATCGTCTATATAAGCTTCGGTCTGGTGATTGGCGGTGCCATCTGGTTTTTGGGACCGGGAATTGTGCGAGAACTGAGCGAGCTGGTGGAGAATCGCCGAGAGATAGTATCAAATTCGGTATCACAGTTCGCCCGGCTCACCAACTGGGGTCTGGACGTCGACACCACCACTCAACACATTCTCGGCAGCGTCACTGAGTCGATCGCCAAGCCCGCGGAGATCGCTCACTGGGGACACGTGCTCGGGCACGGGGCCCTCTCGATCTTGGTTTGCGTCGTCACGTCCATCTACTTGACTCTGGACAGCGACAAGGTCGGTCAGTTCTTGCTGCGCTACGTTCCTGAAGATCGACGTCAGCCGGTCATAGACCTGGCGGCGCAGATGAACCGCATCCTCAGCCGCTATATGCAGGGCCAGCTGGTTTTGATCTGCATCATGTCTTCGGTAGCCTGGATTTTCCTGCACTTCGTGATCCACATGAAGTACGCGCTACCGGTGGCACTGCTCAGCGGATTTCTGGAAATTATTCCAGTGCTGGGTCCGATTCTTGCTACGTCCACCGCCGCCATCGTCGGCATGTCGCAGTTCGGTCCCAAAGTTGCCCTCGGTATCATCGTCTTCTATACGCTGGCTCGCTGGTTCGAGGACTACGTGATCGTGCCGAAAGTAATCGGACACGCCGTCGAGATGCATGCATTGGCCGTCATTTTTGCCGTGCTTTGCGGCGAAGTGCTGGCCGGCGGACTGGGCATGTTGATTGCCATTCCGGTCGCCGCCTGCATCAAGCTGGCATTCGACTTTTTCTATCTGGGAAAGGTTCCCGAATCATCGCACGACAACGGCAAGCATGACGGTCACGCTCACTCGCACACCACCGCCTCCAGTGTCAAGAAACACGAACGGCACGAGGCGTCCGCCGAGATCAAAGAAGCAACGCAAGAAGCCGTCGCAGACGCGGTCGGCACCGAAGCCGTGAAGACCGAAGACGTGAAGGCAGGCGCTCCACAAACCGAGTCCGTGAAAACGGACGCCGTCTGAACCTGATACGCCGGGCTCAGTGTCCCTGCATCGAAAAAACCAGCCAGGCGACCACGGAGATATAACCGATCGCGCCGCAAAGCATGTAGCGCGCCGAAAGCCTCTGCCGATCTAGTAATGCCAGATAGAAGAAAGCAGCGCCGATCGCGACGATGCCACTAATAGTGGTGCCAAGGCTGAGGTCCCATTCGGTGAAAACAATCCCGAAAGCGGCCGGCCAGCAGCTCTGGAAAACCAATGCACCGGTGATATTGCCCAACGCCAGCGTATCTTTGCCCTTGCGCGCCCAGAGGATACTGTTGACTTTCTCGGGCAGCTCAGTAGCCACCGGTGCCACGATCAGCGCGAGAATCATCGGAGGCACCGCCAGGAAGGTACTGAGGGCGCGCACATGATCGACGAACAAAATTGCACCGCCAACGATACCAGCCAGCCCGATCAGCACCTGAATGACAATCACCGCAACATTAGTTCCGGTCTTCAGCAGCCTGTTTAGATGCAGGTGTTCGGGGGCTTCGCCTACTTCGCCCTCATGAGCAAACGTCTTGCGCAGGTAGAGAAAATACATGCCGACCATGAGCGCCGCCACCATCCAGCGCACCAATTTGAAATCCGGGCGATCGAAAATGGGAAAGGCACAAACCAGCGCCATGGCATACCCCATGATGAAAAAGCTCAGATCGCGCTTGAGCACAACTTCGTTGATGGACAGCGTCTCAGAGCGCAACCCCCGCCTGGCACACCAGAGGATGGCAAAACCGCACAATCCCATAGTCAGCGTGGTCAACATGAAGGGAGCGCCGGCGATCGCACCGATGCCGACCGCGTGCGCCGCGTGTACGGCCATCGAATCACCGCCCGCAAAGCAGAGCACCGATACGACTGGAATTAAAGTTTCGGGCAGGGCAGTGCCGACCGCAGCCAGAACGCTGCCCACCACGCCCTCGCTCAAGTGCAGTTTCTGCCCCAACCATTCGACGCCGTTAGTAAACAGCTCGGCTGAACCGAGAATAATCAGGAGGGCACCGAAAAGTACCAGTCCATCTATCACTGGATGAGGCGCCATTAGTTTTGTAGTACTTGTTTCTGCACAGTGTATGTAGCCCGTGAGTACACAGTAGCTGATTATTGAGCGTGTTATATTGGCTGACGATAAAAATTAGCAATCCGCTCGCGAATCACATTCGCAGTTACGCAGGGAGATTGTCTTGACCACTATTAAAGATGTCGAACATGTGGCCAAACTGGCTCGCCTGGCGCTGACCGAGGAAGAAAAGGTCAAGTTTGCTGAACAACTGGCGAAGATTATCGACAACTTCAATGCGCTCAAGGAAGTCGACACCGAGGGCGTTGAGCCGCTCACCCATGCCCTGCCGCTATACAACGTACTGCGGGAAGATAAGGTTGTGACACCTCCCGGGCGAGACCTTCTCATGAAGAACGCCCCTGCCGAAGAAAACGGTTTTTTCAAGGTCCCAAAAATCGGGGATTAACCGACTCCAACAAAGTAGTTGTGCTAAACGAGCGTCAGGCGCTGGTTAAAATGGCGCCGGTGGCTTATATTTGATTAGGTATGCCGCAAAGAACAGCGAGCGATATCCGATCTGAGCTTTCTCTGCAGATCGACCTCGAGTTAATTCTCGAGGGGCGGAGAGAAGGCTAAGGCGCTCATTTTTATAAGGAGGTCTCGGTGAACACCAGGTATGTCTTCGTGACTGGTGGAGTAGTCTCCTCTTTGGGCAAAGGCATCGTCGCCGCATCGCTGGGACGCCTTTTGAGAGCCAGAGGGCTGGACACAACCATCGTCAAGCTGGACCCGTACCTGAACGTCGACCCGGGAACCATGAGTCCGTATCAGCACGGCGAGGTCTTTGTCACCGAAGACGGCGCCGAAACCGACCTCGACCTGGGGCACTACGAGCGTTTCATCAACAAAGACCTCTCCCGGATGAACAACGTCACCGCCGGGTGGATTTACAAGAACGTTCTGGAGAAAGAGCGACGCGGCGACTATCTGGGTGGCACGGTCCAGATGATTCCTCACGTCACCAACGAAATCAAAAACTTCATTCGCAAAGCTGCTCAAACTTCCGGGTCAGACATCGTGATCGTCGAAGTGGGCGGCACGGTGGGCGACATCGAAAGCCTGATTTTCCTGGAAGCTATCCGCCAGATGCGCAAAGAAGTTGGGCGAGATCACGTTTGCTATATCCACGTCACCTTGATTCCAAATCTGCGCACAACTAACGAATTGAAAACCAAACCGACGCAGCACAGCGTCGAGATGCTGCGCAGTCGGGGTATCCAGCCGGATGTCCTGGTTTGCAGAACCGATAAACATCTGTCTTCATCAATAAAAGACAAACTCTCGCTGTTCACAGACGTCGATGTGAAGAGCGTCATTCAGTGCAAAGACGTGCAGCACTTGTACGAAGTACCGATTTTCCTCGAGCAGGAAGGGCTGGCCGCGCGGGTTCTCGAGCGCCTCCACATTGTCAACGATCCGCCCGATCTGGAAGACTGGAAAGATCTCGTTGAACGCATCAAGCATCCATCCCATACCGTTAAAGTAGCAATCGTCGGCAAGTACGTGATGTTGTCCGACGCTTATATCTCCGTGGTTGAATCGCTGAAGCACGGCGGCGCCCGTTCGGGTAATGCGGTGCAAATCAAGTGGGTACTCTCGGAAGATATCGAGAAGCACGGTTGCGAAGACTACCTCAGCGATGTCGACGGCATTCTTGTCCCCGGCGGCTTTGGAGATCGAGGCATCGAAGGCAAAATCCAGGCAATCAACTATGCGCGCACGCACAAGATTCCGTTCCTCGGACTGTGCCTGGGTATGCAAACGGCGGTCATCGAATTTGCCAGAAACGTTGCCGGCATGGCGGGCGCGAATTCCAGCGAGTTCGATCCCAATTCACCATATCCGGTCATCGACCTGATGCCCGATCAGCACAACGTCGTCAACAAGGGCGGCACCATGCGCCTCGGACGTTTTCCCTGCAATATAAAACCCGGTACACAGACCGAGACGGTTTACGGCGAGCCGGTGATTTACGAACGCCATCGTCATCGCTACGAAGTGAACAACGACTTCAGAGACAAACTGCAGCAGAGCGGATTGATTTTCTCGGGACTGTCACCGGATGAACGTCTGGTCGAAATGATCGAGCTGGCGGATCATCCTTACTTCATTGCCTGCCAGTTCCATCCGGAATTGCGTTCTCGTCCGGATAGGCCGCATCCGCTCTTCGTCGGTTTCGTCGAAGCTATGCAGAAAAATCCGCGCACCACCGACGTCAGCCCCAAAGACAGCGAATCGGTGATGCCTACTGATCGCGATCGAGTGCACAACAGATAATTCAGCGATAAATAAACCATGTACGAAGACGGCAATCCAGACGACGTCCCGACGAAGTATGTCATTCTCTATGTCTGTCTGTTCGGTGCGCTGGCAACCGGTTTTCTGGCGGCGGGTATGAACGTGCTTGGCATGGATGTGTTCGGCATCACCCCGCTGCAATGGTGGTGGCTGCCTGGAATCTTTGCCGCCATCGCCGGCGTATTATTCATCCTGCCGCGATTTTAGATCAACAGCACCGAATCCCAAGCACCGAATGCGGTGTACTCTTATTCGTCGGGCAACGGATTGCCGGTGCGGCTGCGCAGTTCCGGCTCGTAGAGGTCGCCGGTGATGAATTCCCAGCGGTCTGCATCTTCCGAGATGAAAGTTTCGACTTTGCGCGCCATCTGCTCCAGTTTCTTGGCCTCAGCAGTGTCGCCCAACTTGCGAACGATGGCTGATCGCCTGTCGAGCAGATCAGGCATGGTGGTGTGATAACGGTTGTAGGCGTTGCGAATGGCGACAAAAGCCTTGTTGTACAGTTCGTCCGCATCCTGATATTGCCCCTGACGGCCGGAGGACTCGGCCTGCTTCATCAGTTCAAGCGATTGACGGACCGCTTTGGCGCGCACGCGCATCTGTTCGAGTGTGGCGTTGACGATGGCCAGCTGCTCGAGCACGGCATCGGACAGATCGGCATTCAGTCCCAGCGCTTCTACGTACGTGCGCTCTGCAACCTGGAATTTGTCTTGCTCGGCATAACAGCACGCGGCCTGCGCTTTGATCAAAGCGAGGTCGGTGGCACTGCGCCGGGGTTGAGATATGGCAATGGATTCAGCGGAGTCATACAACTGTTCCGCGACCTGGAACAGTCTCAGTTTCTTCGCAGCAATTGCCAGCGGCATCAAGTTTTGCACGATGCGCATGTCGGTAGACGGGAAAATTTCCCAGGCCACCCGCAGAGCTTGCTCCAGCGTGGAATAAGCATCAACGTCAGATTCTGTTTTGTCTTCGCTCAGCTTCTGCAGCCCCGACTCCAGCTGTTGCCGCCACCAGGTGCGAGCATCTTCTAATGCTTCGGACGTCACTTGCGAAGCCAACGGCGCCGCCGGAATGGGCGGTCCGCTCAATGTGCTGATCGCGTCAGGATCCGTAGTCAATACTTTCTGAGGAATCGGAATGTCTGGTTCCTCTTCGTCCGCCGGTGGCGGCACGTTCAAAAGAATAGGCACCACCGTGCCCGGTGGCACGGTCTCGTTGGGATCGAAATCGGGACCGTTACCTGAAACTTTAGCAATAGCAGCCAGGGCCTCTTGTTCTTGCTTAGCTTTTTCAACATCAGCCAGTTCTCTTTCGGCATTGGCAGCAGCAGCTTCGGCAGCGGCTTTGGCAGCGCGCGCCAGTTCGTTGGCCATTTGTTCATCGGCCCAGGCAGAAGCTGCTTCGGCAGCTTCTGCCTGGGCGCGCTGAGTAGCGGCCTCGGCCTCGGATTGTGCTTGCTCAGCTTGCGCTTCAGCTTGTTCTTTGGCTTTCTTAGCAGCAAAAGCCTCAGCGGCCTCTTTTTCCACTTTCGCGAATGCGGCGTCCAGAGCCAGATCGAGATCGTCTTTCTCAGGCTCCTTGGCAGTCAAAGGCATGGGTCCTTTGCTGACTGCCCCCTGGTCGTGCTGCAATGCAGCCATCCAGGAAGGAACCAGTGGATCGTCGCCGCCGGTCGGCTGACTGGGTGCAGGCGGTGGCTGCAATTCGCCGGGCGGCGGTGCAGGCGGTGGCATGACCGGTGGCGGCGCTTCGGCAGCCGGCGTGGCTGGAATTCCAGCCGCAGGTGCATGGGAAGCGGCAGGCGATTGTGCCTCGTCCGGAGGTTGCGCGTTTTTCTGAATGGGCTTGAACGACTTGGCGGCTTTGAGAATTGCCAGACCTTGAGCCGCACTGACTCCGCCGGCTTTGGACGGAGTGGTGGCAGGCGGGGTACCGGCTGCCGGAGGCGCCGGTCCATCACTGGGTCCGGTACTGGCCGGTGCTTCGCGGACCGCAGTGGCAGTCGCCGTTGAAGCATGCGCAACATCGGAGCCACCGTTTTGCGCAGCCACTTCCTGGGCGGCATGAGCAGCGGCAGCAGCTTCTTCAGCAGCTTTAGCGGCAGCAGCTTCTTCAGCGGCTTTGGCAGCGGCTTCTTCAGCGACCTTGGCGTTGGCTGCCTCTTCCGCAGCTCTGGCAGCTTCTTCCTCGGCGACCCTGGCAGCCTCTTCCGCAGCCCTGGCAGCCTCTTCTGCAGCTCTGGCGGCAGCGGCTTCTTCAGCGGCTTTGGCAGCGACTGCCTCTTCGGCTGCTCTAATTGCGGCCTCTTCAGCTGCTTTGGCAGCGGCAGCTGCTTCCTCTGCAGCTCTGATTGCCGCTTCTGCTTCTTCTTGCGCTCGACGAACAGCTGCAGCCTCTTCTTCCGCTTTCAATCTAGCAGCTTCTTCCTCCGCAGCCTTAGCTCTGAGATATGCTTCTTCGGCAGCCTTTCTGAAACCTTCTTCCTCAGCGGCCCTTCGCGCAGCCTCATCGGCGGCCGCCTTGCGGGCAGCTTCTTCGGCGGCGGCTTTGCGTGCGGCAATCTGGTCGGCTTCGCGTTTCGCCAGGTCGGCAGCTTTCTTGCGAGCCAGTTCCTCGGCGGCCTTGCGAAGCGTTTCTTCTTGAGCCAGGCGTCTGCGCTCTTCTTCTTCAAATGTCTTGCGTCGCGCCTCTTCTTCTGCTTCTCGGCGCTTCGCTTCGGCTTCTTCCTCAGCAAGTTTTCTGGCCGCTTCTTTCAGAGCCTCGATGCGAGCCGCTTCTTCCTCTTCGGCTTTACGCTTCGCTTCTTCTTCGGCCGCAATGCGTGCAGCTTCTTCCTCTTCGGCTTTGCGCTTCGCTTCTTCTTCGGCCGCAATGCGTGCAGCTTCTTCCTCTTCGGCTTTACGCTTCGCTTCTTCTTCGGCCGCAATGCGTGCGGCTTCTTCCTCTTCGGCTTTGCGCTTCGCTTCTTCTTCGGCCGCAATGCGTGCCGCTTCTTCCTCTTCGGCTTTGCGCTTCGCTTCTTCTTCCTCGGCAGCAATGCGTGCGGCTTCGTCTTCCTCTGCTTTGCGCTTCGCTTCTTCTTCGGCCGCGATGCGTGCGGCTTCGTCTTCTTCTGCTTTGCGCTTCGCCTCTTCCTCGGCGGCGATGCGTGCCGCCTCGTCTTCTTCGGCTTTGCGCTTCGCTTCTTCTTCCTCAGCGGCGATACGTGCCGCCTCATCTTCTTCGGCTTTCCGCTTCGCTTCTTCCTCGACTGCAACACGCGCGGCTTCTTCTTCCGCCGCAATGCGTGCAGCTTCTTCCTCGTCAGCTAAGCGCTTCGCCTCGGCGGACTCTTCTTCTTTGCGTTTTTCTTCTTCAGCGGCGAGCCGCGCAGCTTCTTCCTCAGCGGCGAGTCGAGCAGCTTCTTCTTCAGCGTCCAGCCGAGCAGCTTCTTCCTCAGCCAGGCGTTTCGCTTGTTCTTCGGCAGCCTTGCGCTTCGCTTCTTCTTCGGCAGCCTTGCGCTTCGCTTCTTCTTCAGCCGCCTGCCGAGCAATTTCTTCCTCGGCAGCCTTGCGCGCCACCTCTTCTTCAGCGGCTCTGCGAATAGCTTCGGCATCCGCCTGAGCCTTGGCAATCGCCGCTTCCGCTGCCGCTTTGGCAGCAGCTGCCTCGGCCATCGCCTTGGCGGCGGCCGCTTCTGCCGCCGCCTGGGCAGCCGCAGCTTCGGCCGCTTTGGCGAGAGCCAGGGCTTCTGCGGCTTTGGCCGCAGCGACGGCTTCGGCCGCTTTGGCTGCGGCCAGTTCGCTGGCGGAAGGCATGGCGTGCTCGCCGGTGGGAGCAGGTTTGGCGATTTCTCCAGTCAGAGCCGGCTTAGGAACTTCACCTGTCAGGGCAGGTTTGGCGATCTCACCGGTGGGAGATGTGGGAATGGTCGGTTTCAAAAGTTCGCCGGTTGTTAGCGAGGGTTTCACACTCTCGCCGGTGGTGGCGGTGCTGTCGGCCGGCGGCGCCGGCGGCGCCGGCGGTGCCGGAGGCAGCGTCGGTTTCGTCACTTCGCCTGTAGCTTTCAACCATCTGCTGATGGCGTCTTCTGCATCCGGGTCGGGCGCTGCCGACGACATGACATTGGCGCGCATGGCGGCTTCGCGTGCCCGCACCTCTGCGGTCAATCGCTCGGACGCCGCTCTCTCAGCGGCTTCCTCAGCGGCTCTCTGCGCGGCGGCGCGCTCAGCCTGCCGTTTGGCGGCGACTTCCGCCGGGTCGGGCGGCGGGGGTCCGAGCTTGGCTATCTCCGCCGGCGCATTGACATCAATTTGCTCGAGCGGCACGCCTGTCTGCAGTAGCAAACGATGGAAGTAACCCAGAGCCACTTTGGACTCTTTCGACTTGGCGGTAGGAACCAGACAGAGCACAGCGTTGTAGTAAATGCGGGCGGCTTCCAGCATCTCGCCCTTGTATTTCTTCATCTCCGCAAGCGCGAAGAGGTCCATGAAGATGCAGGGTTCGTTCCAGGGATGGCGGGTGAGGTTGGTGAAAAGAGATTGGTCGAGGAGGAATGCCGCTTTGTCGAAATCACCGACAGCAAAATAAATCTGTCCGAGGAAGCTCAAAGCAGACGCCAGACGATAATCATCCGCCTGGAAGTTTTTCTGCGCGAATTCAATTGCTTGTTTGAGCTGTAATTGAGCTCTGACGAATTGCCGCTTCTCCGCAGCAAGCGTGCCGCTCTTTACATATCCGTCCCAGGACATCGTCACCTACCCTTCCATATAGGCGTTATACCCCGACTTTTCGCATGACTTCACCGAAAATCTCCAGGTCTTGCACTCATCTTTTTCCACATACAGATAAAATCTGTTGTCATGCTCTACGGAGATATTTCGGCGGAAGACATTCGGCAGGCGGGCGAACGCCTGGCGGGAAAAGTCGTCCAGACCCCCATACGCACGAGTTCCTGGCTCTCCTCCGCCACCGGTGCTGACATCTTCTTGAAACTCGAGAATCTGCAAATCACCGGCTCGTTCAAGTATAGAGGCGCGTTGAATTGCCTGTCGGTTTTGTGGGCACAAGAGCAGCAAAAAGTTGTTACAGCATCCGCTGGCAATCATGCTCTTGGTATTGCAGAGGCAGCCCGATCGACTGACATGCAAGCCACCATTTGCGTGCCTCGCACGATTGCCGGCAGCAAGCTTGAGAAACTGCAGCGGTACGGCTGCACGGTTATTCAAGAAGGCGACGATAGTCTGGCTCCGGAACTATATGCGCGCGGGCTCGCAGCCGCGCACAAAGACCTTCGCTACGTTTCGCCTTACAACGATCCGCTGGTGATCGCTGGGCAGGGAACGGTGGCGCTGGAGATTTTGCGAGCCGTTCCCGAAGTGAAGACTATTGTGGTCGCCGTCGGCGGCGGCGGACTGGTGTCCGGCGTGGCCCTGGCTGCGCGCAATCACAATCCGAACATCCGCATTGTGGGCGTGGTGGCAGAGAATTCTCCGGTGATGAAGACGTGCGTCGAAGCCGGTGCGATTATCGAGGTCGGCGAGACTCCGACTATTGCGGACACCATTGCCGGTAACATCGAAAAAGACAGCATCACGTTTCCCGTTGCTCGCGATCTGGTCGACGAGTGGGTGGCAGTGCCGGAGCACCTGATCAGGCAAGCGATGTTCGAGTTTTTGACGCACGAGCACATGTTGATTGAGGGCTCAGCGGCTGCGGCAATTGCGTGCGTGTCTGGAAAGATGGTGGCGTTTCAACCCTCGGAGAAAGTGGCTGTCATCGTATGTGGTGGCAATGTGGCGACCGAGATATGGCACGACGTCTGTCGCGAATATCTTCCACATAGCCGATAGAGGAACGCGGGATTCCGGTGATTAAGTTAGTGGTGGCATATACGCACCACGACTCCGGTACCGAATGTATTTGATCGGTCGACTAGTCAGCGACGATTACGACGTTGCCGCCAGCTTCCTTGGCTTCAATGAGAGCTTCGCTGGCCGCTTCTAAGAGACTTTGCGGATCGCAGCTGTGCTTCGGATAACAGGTGACTGAAAGTGTCGCTGTCACGTGAATGATTTTGCCGGAACGCGGATCGCGCAGTTCCAGGGCTTCCACCCGGCGGCGCACGCGTTCTGCAACTGCCTTGGCGCCTTCCGAATCGGTTTCGTGAAGGACAGCCACCAGTTCTTCCCCACCCCATCTTGCCGGCATATCAATTTCCCGGACAGAGGTGCGCAAAATATTGGACACTTCGATCAAAACTTTGTCGCCAATTTCGTGACCGTAGCGAAGATTGATGTCTCGCATCCCATCGATGTCGACGAGCATCAGTGACAACGAATAACCCAGGCGCAAAGCGCGTTTAAGCGAATGGGTCAGGTGCTCCTTGAAGATGTGTCGGTTGGGGAGCCCCGTCAGAAGGTCTTTGCCCGCAAGCTCTTGCAGCCGTGCTTCGGCATTGGCGAGTGCGTGACGCAGACGGTCGATTTCGCGGTCTTTTTCTTTCAGAATTTTGTCCGTGACGGAAGACGCCATGGACGGTGTGTTCTGCATTTTTTTCATCTGTTGCTCCGCCACCCGATGGTGGGATGTGCCATTGATGCGCTGCAACATTTGAGTTAGCCGTGTTTTCATTTAATTCCAAACCCCAGCTTTTTGGAACGTGAGGCCCAAACGGTCAGCCTGTCGGGTTCTTCGCTCATCGCCCACATTATCTGTAGGATTTGAGTTCCCGCTCGACAACTATTTAGTAGCCGAAGTCATATTAACGCCACTTAGGATTAAATACTAGCAATATAGGGGGGATAATCCCACGAATTTAATTAACAGGTACTCTCGTGACCTCGGTACTGTTGCCCTGATCCAGGAGTACTAACCAATATTTATGTTTAGGACTGGCCACGTCAAAAGTCATCGCCGCCTGCTCCGATGTATTCGGAGAGACCTTCTTCGAGCGCATTGCGATATTCGTCATGCCCAGCGATGGGTAGTAGAGCACCTTCGTGTCGGACATAACGACCAGATTGGCCAGGCTGAACTCCTTATTTGTCCGGTTGTCGAGTGCAAATTCGACCCGCAGGAGTCGGGAACGTTTGTCGCCGTACTGGTCCGGCTGAAACCGGGCCTTTTTGACCACAATATCCAGGTTAGCCAGTTTGTTTGGCTCCGGCTCCGCCGACGGCAAAGCGTTTGGATTGAACGTAGGCAGTGAAATAGGCGCGACCACTCTGAATTTGGCGGCTTCACCGGTGAAATTGGTTGAAATTTTGCCTTTGCGCCAGAGCGCGGCAATCAGACCGATGGTGGCACCGGCGCCGGCACCGATGGCCACGGAATAGCCGTGGCTGGCCACCGCCAGTGGAATCCCGGTCAATTGCACGGACATCAGCGCGCCTCCGACAGCGCCCTGAGAGACCATTCTGGTATCGGTGACCAGGTGCTTCGCGACGGTCTTGGCGGTGGATTCGCCCGTGGACACGGATGCATCGACAGGGATCACATACT
The DNA here is from genome assembly GCA_046328035.1 of Candidatus Obscuribacterales bacterium. GTDB lineage: Bacteria > Cyanobacteriota > Vampirovibrionia > Obscuribacterales > Obscuribacteraceae > JBGASG01. Next base: position 55,311 of record JAXLXI010000004.1, read on the forward strand.
TACCGTCAGGACTGACGAGCTTGTCGAATTTCACCTCGACGTAGCCGTTGCGTCCCAGGCGGCGCTGCCCTTCGACACGCGTCACCTTGCCGAGCACAAACCATTGCCCGGGTAGGACAACCTTGTCTTTGTCTTTGACGTCCATGCTGACCGCACCCACCACCTGATCGCCGACCTGGCTGACCTCGGAGTTGACTGTCGTATTGAGCGTCAAATTAACTGATGTACCCTCCGGAACTACCTGCGGAGGGGCATCTTCGATGATCGGAGAGACATACTCCGACACTCCACCCTGCAAACGCGGTTTCGGAGCCGCGACATCACCGGTGGTGGCAGCGTTGCCTGTCGTGCCGGTGGTGGCATCGGCGGCAATTACCGGAACAGTTGCCGCCAGCAAAACAATTGCGGCAGCAAATGGTGGCAGAATTCGGGTGGCCAATTTCACGTTTCTTCGCTCATGCCAAGCGCTGAAGGAGATAGCCTAACTGCTTGCGTTGCTAATGACAAGAAGAAGTTGTAAACATTTGAACGAAAGTTCATTAGATGCTGGATTACGTCTCATAAGCAGGCGTCGACAAAGCCCATTGACAACCCTTGATAGCGTCGAAACCTGCCGTCATCGGTTCGCTGATATCTGTCGTGTCGGGCACCGTCGACGATACCACCAGCGAGCGCAGCAGCGAGCACACCACCTGCAGTGCCATCAAACACTGTACCAGATAGGCTGGAGCCGGCATCCCAATAGCTTTTCGAGCGCGCGCAAATCGGGCAGATACCCGCGCTTTCCGCAGCACGGCAGGGTTACTTGCAACGTCGGATCCGAAGCTATTGATTCGAATGCCTCGTATCTCTCGTAAAAGCCGCGCAGGGATGCCATCGCTTTGTCGATGGCGGTCTGGTCTGGAACGTATTGCGGATCAGTTGATACAAGGTACGACCCGTAGTCCATAATTTCTCCTGGCGTCTGCGCTTGTCCCCTACAACCGCCAACCACAAGGCACAGCCATTCCAAAGGAATTGTGAAAATATGAGCAGGCGCTCATTAAGTACCCCATAATTAGTTTCGAAGGATGCCGGGAGGGCATACTAGGCTTACCTCGCGCCCAGGACTCAAGGACAGCAATATGAATCTGGAAAAATTCACTCACAAAGCTCAAGAAGCAGTAACGAACTGCCAGACAATCTTGGCGCGATTCGGGCACGCGCAAGTGCAGCCCGAACATCTGCTGCTGTCCCTCATGGAACAGCAGGACGGACTGGCGCCGAAGATCATTACCGCGTGCGGCGGTAATCCCGAGACGATCACCGAGGAAGTGACGCGCTATTTAGGCACCTTGCCGAAAACGTCTTCGGTCAGCTTCAAGAAAGACGAGATTCACGTCTCCTCTAAACTAATCGCCGAACTGGAAGAAGCAGGCAAAGAGGCCGAGAAGCTTAAAGATCAATTTGTTAGTGTCGAACATTTGATGATGGCGCTGTGTGACACATCCAAATCGCAAGCCGGCAGCATCCTCAAACAAAACGGTATTACAAGAGATCGCATCTTCCAGACCTTAACCAAAATTCGCGGCGCACAGGGCGTCACCAGCCAGGATCCGGAAGCGACTTACGAAGCACTGAAGCGCTACAGCCGCGACCTGACGGAAGCCGCCGCCGCAGGCAAACTCGATCCGGTCATCGGGCGCGATGAAGAAATTCGTCGCATCATGCAGGTGTTGTCACGGCGCACAAAAAACAATCCGGTGCTTGTCGGTGAACCGGGCGTTGGAAAAACAGCCATCGTAGAAGGGCTTGCCCAGCGGATTACCAAGGGCGATGTGCCCGAACAATTGAAGAACAAGAAGCTCTTGTCGCTTGATATGGGTTCTTTGATCGCCGGCGCCAAGTATCGCGGTGAATTCGAAGAGCGCTTGAAAGCAGTCCTCAGCGAAGTGATTCAAGCAGCAGGCAAAATCATTCTATTTATTGATGAATTGCACACGGTGGTCGGCGCCGGATCCTCCGGCGAAGGCTCAATGGATGCGGGAAATTTGCTGAAGCCGCCCCTGGCGCGCGGCGAATTGCATTGCATCGGCGCCACCACCCTCGATGAATATCGAAAGTACATCGAGAAGGATCCAGCTTTGGAACGCCGCTTCCAAACCGTATTGGTGGAAGAGCCCTCGGTCGAAGACACGATCTCCATCTTGCGCGGTCTCAAAGAGCGTTACGAAGTGCACCACGGCGTGCGAATTAAAGATTCAGCACTGGTGGGAGCGGCCGTACTCTCGCATCGCTACATAACTGATCGCGCCATGCCCGACAAAGCTATCGACTTGATCGACGAAGCTGCAGCCAAGATGCGCATCGAGATCGACTCGATGCCGGCGGAGCTCGACGAACTCGAACGCCGCAAGATTCAACTGGAGATCGAACGCGAGGCCTTGAAGAAGGAAACCGATCAAGGTTCACGAGACCGGCTGGAGCGCATCGAGCGCGAACTGGCGGAAATTAAAGAGAAAGCTGATGGACTGCGTGCACAATGGCAATCTGAAAAGGATGCGTTGAACAAGCTGCAAATGCTGAAGGCGGAGAAAGAAGCGATTAACGTGCAGATTGAACAGGCTGAGCGGGCTACCGATCTGGCTCGGGCCGCCGAGTTGAAGTACAGCACGCTCATGGAGATTGAAAAGCAAATCAAAGAGGCTGAAGATCACTTCTTGAAGAAACGCGGACCGCGCCTTTTGTCACAAGAAGTCAGCGAAGAAGATATCGCGGAAATCGTCTCGAAGTGGACCGGCATCCCTGTCACCAAGCTGCTTGAAGGCGAAGTGCAAAAACTGCTGCGCCTGGAAGAGCACCTGCACAAACGCGTCATCGGGCAGGAAGAAGCAATTGTTGTGGTATCAAATGCAGTGCGGCGCGCCCGGGCTGGATTGAAAGATCCCAACCGCCCGATTGGTAGCTTCCTCTTCTTAGGTCCAACCGGGGTAGGAAAAACCGAACTGGCAAAAGCCCTCGCCGAGTTCCTTTTCGACGACGACCAGGCGATGGTACGCATCGACATGTCCGAGTATCAAGAACGTCACACTGTCGCCAGACTGATCGGAGCACCACCTGGATATGTCGGATATGACGAAGGCGGTCAACTCACCGAAGCGGTGCGCAGACGTCCATACTCCTGCGTGCTCTTCGATGAAATCGAGAAAGCTCACGGTGATGTTTTCAACGTCTTGCTGCAGGTTCTCGACGAAGGACACCTGACCGACTCCAAAGGACGCCAGGTCGACTTCAAAAATACAGTCTTGATCATGACGTCAAACATCGGCAGTCAACATATCTTGCAGTATCAAATGGAAGCCTCGACCAAAGGCGAAGTGGCATACGATGCCATGAAAGAGCGCGTACTGGAAGCGCTGCGCGAACACTTCCGTCCGGAGTTCTTGAACCGTATCGACGAAACAGTCGTCTTCCATGCGCTGACCGCGGCCGAACTAAAATACATCGTCGACCTGCAGATTCAGTTTCTCAATCGCCGACTGGAAGAGCGGAAAATCAAATTGGAGCCCACCGAGGCCGCCCGCGAATGGCTGGCTAAGGTCGGTTACGATCCGATGTATGGTGCTCGCCCACTCAAGCGTCTGATCCAGAAAGAAATCGAGAATCCGCTCGCGTTGAAGATGCTGGAAGGCAACTTCGCCGACGGCGATACGATTGTGATCGATGCCAAACCGGACTCGGACGACCTGACCTTCACAAAATCCGAATCGGCGGCGCCTATGGTCGCTTCTCCGGCGACGGCATGAGACTCATCAGACACCGCATTGTCTCTTTGATCGCTGTCGTTCTTTTGAGCGGCGGCGGTCTCATTTCCGTCCACGCCAGCGAATCAGTCGCCGGCAGTCCGATTAAAGACAAATGGGCTGTTTTGATTGGCGTCAGCAAGTTCGAGAATCCGCAGATTCCCACTCTCAAGTATCCGGCTAAAGACGCCAGGGACCTTGCCGATTTCCTGGTGGCATCCGGTAATTTCAAACGCGATCACATCCTTCTGCTGACCGACGAGCTGGCGACGCGCGAAAACATCCTCGATGCGTTCGGCGATGGCTGGCTGCCCAAGAGAGTTTTGGAAGACGACCTGGTGCTGGTTTATGTTTCTTCGCATGGCAGCGCAGTCGACAATCGAGGCAACAACTTTATCATCGCGCATGACACCGACCCCGATAAACCATTTGCCACTGGTATCAAACTGCAAACCTTGCTGAAAGACGTGACAGAGCGAACCGGCTGTCAGCGAGTGGTGCTGATGCTGGATGCCTGCCATAGCGGCACCGCCACTGCCGACGCAAAAGGACTGACACGAAACGGCATCGACCCCACCACTTATGTGGGCACCGGACAAGTGGTGATCAGCTCCAGCAAACCTGAACAAGTGTCGTGGGAATCGAAGCGCTATAAAAACGGCGTGTTCACTCACCAGTTGATGGAAGCCTTACAGAGCAAGGGTGCAGACACAAAAATAGACGACGCGTATTCCGCCCTCAAAGATGGGGTGGAAGCGGAGGTGCGCTTCGACCGCACCGTCGCCCAAACACCACTCCTGCTCAGTAAATGGCAGGGTCCGCCGCTGGCTCTTCTGGCGCCGCCCACCAATCCAAGAGTCGTGCCCAGCGAGCCGCCACCACCCGCGCCACCACCTCGCACACAGTCCGCCGCCAGCACTGCCCGCACAGCGCAGATTCCGGCACCGACTGCCACACCTGCTATCAAGCCACCAGTCAAACCCGCAACGGTCACGCCGTCGGTCGGTTCGCCGGCCTCAGCCAACTCCGGCAAATTTGCCTATCTTCTGCGCCGCCCGATGATGACCACCGACTGGCGAGCCAGCGGAGGCGATCCGACCCTGGAAAGTGGCACGCGATTAATTACCGAGGACGAACTGGCAGGCATGAATCAACTGCAAGTGGAATGCGTCCTCAACGAACCATTCGCCAGGCACGGACGCCAGTTTCTAACTCGGGGCATCCAAGACTATTTCAATGCGCAGCCCTGGTATTCTGCCGACCCAGACTATCACTGGCGCGCGGACGATCCGCAGGTACAAGCGCGCGGGTCCGATGACACGCGCATCATCACCCCCAAACGCACCCCCAAACAAGCGGCAAACATCGCGCTTTGCAAAAAGGTGCGCGCCCGAGTGATGGGTCGCTAAGCTGTCTTCGCCATGCGATCGGCTTGACTGACCAGCGCGGAGCGGATGGCGCGCGCACGGCCTTCCAGCTTGGCTGCTATCGACACACGCTTGGTCTTCTTCAGAACGCCCGCATAACATTCGATGCAGGCGGCAACGCTGGGATGCTCGACGCCGAAGGCGCGCACTCGAATCTTGAGCGCATGCTTGAGCATCTTTTCCGCCTCTTCATACCGGTGCTGAGAGACATAAATGTTTGCCAGGTTGAACGCTGACGATGCCGTTTCCGGATGACTCAACCCGAGAGTCTGCTCCCGAATTTCCAGAGCCTTCTGAAGAAACATCTCCGCTTCGCGGAAGCGTCCTTGGGCGCGGAACAGGTCCGCTCGCGTCGCGAGCGCCAGCGCCACCAACGGGTGCTGCGGAAAGAGCTTCTCCTTCTCGGCAGTCAAGGCGCAGCGGAACAGAACCTCCGCATCCGAGACGCGCCCTTGATTGAAATACATTTGAGCCAGCTCGGTTATCGAACGCGCATCGCTCGCCTTACCGGAGCCCAGGTCTGCCGACGTGATGGACACGGACTTTTCATAAGCTTCCTTGGCTTCGGTGTTTTTGCCCTGGCGGTTGCACATGATTGCCAGGGCCAGGTGACAGAGCCCGGAAAAATAATTGCCGGCACCGAGGTTGCGGTCATACAGACTCAACGACTTGCGGATGATATCTTCTGCGCGAGCATAGTCGCCGGCAGCGTGATAGAGCCCGCCCAGGTAATTGCGCCGCTCGGCAACTTGCAGGCTGTCGGGTCCATAAGTTTGCTCGGACAACTGCAGAGCACGCAAATAATAAGGCTCGGCTTCTGCAAACTTGTCCTGAATGCGCAAGATCAAGGCCAGGCGATGCGCGGACTGAATCAGGTCTTCGGCGCTGGCTGTGCCGCAGTTGGTGCGGATGTTGAGAGAGCGCACATAGAGCAATTCGGCTCGCCCGTACTGACCTTCGGTGTGATAGAGCTCAGCCAGTACATCGAGTTCGATGCAGACAGCCGGGTCGTCTTTGCCGGCTTCCTTCTCGCGACGAGCCAGCGCCTCTTCGGCTTCCTGGATTTTCCGTCCTCTGGTACGCTCCATGGGCAGATTCATGGTGGAACTCCATCACCTTTCTTGATTATACAGTGGTTTACGACTTCGACTGTTGACGATAGAGAGACATGACTTCCGCCATCACTTCTTTCAGCGCTACACCATGGGCGGTGGCATAAGCCGCACAATCTTCGAATTCCGGTTGGACGTTGATGATCCGTCCGCTGAGGTCGCGTCCGATTTTCAAACGCACCACCTCGCCTGCCGACAACTGCACTTCCACCCACTGGCGGTCGGCCGACACGCGCTGAGCGAGATAGGAACGCGCTCCCAGCGAGGTTGTTTGAGCAAGCAACACCGCTTCCATCTTGAAGCGATCCGCAACTCGGGATAGCACTTGCACGAGATGTCCGCTGCGCCCCTTCTTCATCACCGCCGGCAACACCACCACATCGAGGGCACCGGCGGCAAACAATTGTTCGACGGCATAACTGAGGGCTTGCGGAGAAAGGTCATCCAGATTGGTTTCGACAACGGCTACGCATTCGTTTTTGAACTGTGTCGAACTGCCGCCGGTGGCATCGCCAAGAACCAGGCGACAAGCATTCGGCCATCCTGCCGGATCCTTGCTGCCGGCCCCATAGCCGACACCGGTGATACGGTCGAACGATGGCGGCACTCCCCACTGGCTGGCGACTTCGCAGAGTATCGCGGCGCCGGTGGGCGTCAGACACTCGAATTTGTGTTCACTGGATATGGTGGCAGCGCCCGCATGTTGCAACAGGTACAGCACAGCCGGACCGGGCACCGCGAGAGTGCCATGAGCGGCTGTGACGAAACCGCTGCCAATCGGAACCGCCGACACATAGCTGCATTCGATATCAAGCATGGTGTAGCCGATGGCGAAACCGACGATGTCGACAATGGCGTCGACCGCACCGACCTCGTGAAAGTGCACGTCATTCTTGCTTGTGCCATGCACCTGCGCTTCGGACACGGCAAGTCTCTCGAAGATGCGCGCCGCCAGGTCTTTGGCGCGGGGAGCAATTGCCGAGTCGGCAATGATTTTCAGGACATCTCTGAGATGCCGGGTGCCATCGGCATGAGTGTGTTGGTGTTCGTGTTCGTGTTCGTGTTCATGTTCGTGTTCGTGTTCGTGTTCGTGTTCGTGTTCGTGTTCATGGGAATGCCGTGCGTTCTGCTTGTCTCCCGCAGCCTCGGGCGTGGACAAAAAGGTCCATTGACTCCCGGCTTCTTTAGCGGCGTCGGCAGGAATCAGTACCAACAGTTTCTTGCAGGCAACCGTGCCGCGGCTGACATCTTGCAGCTCAACCTTGAAGGAACCGGCCGGCAGCTCGATCTTACTCAATTCTTGCTGCCACTCTTCAAAAGGCAGTCCAGCGTCAAGCAGAGCGCCAAGCAGCATATCACCGGCAGCTCCAAACTGGCAGTCGAAGTAGGCGACTTTCATGCTAATGACTTGCGGTCGGCAGGGACTTCAAAACTATTTCCGGCAGCGCACCGTCGGCGGTGACACTGATTTGCCGTTCAGCCAGCGATTGCACGTCGCCATGTTCGCTGTCTACCACCTTTAGAGTCTTGTGCCCCGGCGTGAGCACCAGGCGAAAGGTGCCGTCCCGAGCTGTTCTTGAGAGTCCGCCGCCGGAGATGAGATCCTCGGGCGTCGCTTGTTTGGCCGCCGACGGTCCAACGACAACGTCGACATCGCGCACGCCTTTGTCGCCCGCGACCACACGCCCGGTGATCAGGAATCCGCGATGCAGTCGAATAATTACTTGCTTGGTCTCCCGTCCGGTCAGATTGCCATACTGCGCCCGCGCCAGGCGCGTCTTTTCGTCGGCAATCACTTCCAGGGACACGCCCGAACAAGCCGCGTGTTTGACAGAGAAATCGCCTTTGCCGTTCGTGACGATCGAGACCAGTTCGCCGCTGTCATGGTTTCTCAGCAAGACCTTGGCACCGGCGACCGGCTTCGAAAGCGGGTCTAGTATCTTGCCCCGCAGTGCGACTTTCTCCTCGCCACCCATAGCGGGCGCGAGCGCCAGAGAGAATGCGCAAAGCAGTAATGCACCACGCAGCCCATCGAACAGAAACTGTTTTGTCATTGCCAGCCATCTCGCGTCGTCGTGCGCATGCTCACGCACACGGGCAAAACTATACACGATCACCGTCCAGCCGAGGTGAGAAGCTGTCCAGTTGCGGCGCAAGTTCCGGTTGCTACGCGCACGGCCAATTCGACCGGTACGCGGAAGATTGCCACACTGTCTCTAGACTGAGCCATTCGTTCGAGGCACCAGTAAATTATCAAGAATGCTGAAAGCCTGATCCAGAGAGCGACGGTTTGCTTATCGTAAGCTTCGCCCGGTCCTCGCCGCTGCCATTCTCGCTCATAGGATTTGAGGAAGGCTTGCAGTCTTTTTTCGCTGACGGCGGTTTCTTCAGACGCGGCCGCATTTTCGCGCTCCGTCGCCAGCGCGAAGGTCAAAGCTCCATAGGCTATATCTTGGGCGCGGACACCGATTTGCAAGTCCTCATAATCTACTAAGCCGACAACCCTGTCTGGACTGCTGAAAAGAAGATTGGCGGGATGATAATCGCCATGCAACAAGCTCGCCTGCGCTTGCTGGCTGTCCGGCAAAGATCTCACTTCTTCGATGACTTTCTGCAGTTGTCCGGTCAGTGAATCAGCCAGTGTTTCTCTGATTGAAAAGCCCGGGACGGCGTCACCGCCCAATTTCGCCAGCGCTCCGGTCAGCCAGCCGGTTACATTTTCCAGCACGCCGACATCCGAAATATCCAACTTGGAACCGGTTGATAACAGCTTGGCAGAAGCGGCATGAAACAAGGCGAGCGTCTCGCCTCCAGCCGCGGACTCGATTTCACCCCACGTGCAAAAGGTCCAGTCACTGGCCGGCAGGCTCTCGACATAGTCATACAGCGACCAGAGACAACCGTCAGCCTGGAACAGCGTGGCACCGGATACGGTGCGAATCGCCGCGGGCGTCAGATGGAACCCTGTGCTGCGCAGTTTGCCGATTGCCGCATGTTGGGCTTCGATTCGCTGGGCAGTTTTGCCCGGAGCATGACTTTTGATGCAATAGACAACCCGCGGTCCGCTGGTGTCATCGGTAATTCTTGCTACCGTCGATGAAGCGCCACCGCGCATGGGGGTAATCGAGAAGTCGGCAAGCCGGAAGTTTTCGGCAATCTGTGTCGACAAAGTGCCGCGGCGGCGCGGTTCTAACTTGAAACCGTTAAGATCGTCCGCGTCGTCCATTGGCATCCCTCGACCGAGAACAGGTATTCTATTAAAATCTAGAATCCCAGGCAATTTCCGAGTCTCCCAGTCTTCAGTCATGGTCATCCAGATCGGTCCTTTGAGCTTGAAGAGCCGCGTTTACGTGCCGCCAATGGCCGGCGTCACGGATCTGGTTTTTCGCGACATCGTGCGCCGGGTCGACCCGCATTGCCTTATGTCGACGGAGATGGTTTCCAGCCGCAGCCTGCAGTACCGCCCCGAATCGCGAATTATGGACCTTTCCGATACGGAGCATCCGATCGGCATACAGGTGTTTGGACACGAGCCTGACTGCATGGCCGCCGCCGCGCAAATGGCGGAGGCTCGCGGAGCTGACTTCATTGACGTGAACATGGGATGCCCGGTGCCGAAAATCACCAAGGGCAAGGACGGCTGTGCATTGATGCGCGAACCTGAACTGGCGCGCGAGATTCTCACAACCATGAAGAGCGCGGTCAAAATCCCGGTCACGGTCAAGTTTCGCCTCGGGTGGGACGATGATTCGCGCAATGCAGTTGAGTTTGGACTGATGGCTGAAGACTCCGGTGTCAGTGCCATCACGTTGCACGGCCGCACCCGCCAGCAGCTTTACGCCGGCAAAGCTGACTGGAGTTTCATTGCCAAAGTCAAAAAGGCAGTCTCGGTGCCGCTATTTGGCAATGGCGATGTTTTCGAACCGGAAGATGCGATACGCCTTCTAGAGATGACCGGCTGTGACGGTGTGGCGGTCGCCCGCGGCACACTCGGCAATCCCTGGCTGATTCCGCGCATCACCAAATTTATCGAGACCGGCATCCTCGACGATCCACCCGATGATATCGAACGCCTGATCGCTGCTTTTCTGCATTGTCTGGGGCTGATCAGATACAAGGGCGTCAAGGTCGGAACCGACCAGTCGCGCCGGCATCTCACCCACTACACCAAGGGCATCCGCGGTGCTGCCCCATTTCGCGCCCGCCTGACCCAAATCAAAAGCGCGGCCGAATGTCTCGCAGTGCTGGCCGAACTGGCCGAGTTAGCGGCAGGACCGACCGGTAAGGCGATGTTTCTCTCAGCAGTTGAAACCAGCTATTTGAGCTACCAGGCGTCGCTGGAAGCAGGCGGCTTTGCCGTTGCCGGCGCACCAGCTCCGGTGCACGTCTGAGCTGCTGAGCGCCCGCGGCGGCTCAGTGCCAGTAGAGGATAGTAATTTCCAGGACGGCGAAAACCCAGGCGAAGGGCACGGCAACCGTGAACACCATGTCCAAGCCGAAGTTGATGTCTATGCCGTCTCTCCAGTCACAGAACCAGAGAACCGCGTTGGTGAAGGGCGTGATGCACCAGCCCATGATTCCGGCCAGCACCGAAAGAACCAGAATGAATGCCCAAAAATCCATTAATACCTAGCCTGAATGCGGCTCAACGCCATCGCCAATTTAGTTGCAAGGAGGAACCCTGACAAGTGATTTACAACTTAAGTAAAAGTTTACTGGCGCTGCGTTTTTGATCAATACCGAAAACCCTTGAAATCACGGGATTTTCGCGACCTGAGTGGGATTTATACGATGTCAAGCTTCGTAATCACCGAATTCTTTGCAGCCAGGTATGCAGCCAACCAAGAAAAAAGCCAGTCGAGAAGGACCGGCTTTGAATGCTTGTTGTTGTTCTGACGTTGCGGCTTAGAAACCGACCAGGTAATCGCCGCCCGTCGAGATCAGGATTGTGCCGTCGCCTTCAGCGGCAACCATTTGCAGCGCTTGAATGACGGGGTTGGTAGCGCGCGGCTGGTCGCGCGTTTCGTTCTTGATCTGCTTGGCGCGCTGAGCGACCTTCAGTACCAGTTCGTACCGATTGGGGTAGTTTTCCAGAAGCTGGTCGAGAATGCGTGTCGTGCTCATGTTTAGTGCTCTCAGCGTTGTTTGATACGGCAACGTTCAGCATACACTATGTGTACGAGATTCCGCACGGCTTCCTCTACATCGTCGTTTACAACCTCGTAATCGAAGAGGTGCCGCTCTTTCAGCTCTTGTTCGGCCTTCCGCAGGCGCAAGGCGACTTTGTCCTTGCTCTCGGTGCCGCGGTTCGTGAGCCGCTCCCGGAGCGCGTTGAACGACGGAGGCGATATGAAGATAAGAACAGCTTGAGGAAACGCTCTGGCGATCTGCTTGGCGCCCTGTACTTCGATTTCGAGCAGGACGTCGATGCCGAGCGCCAGCTGCTCTTTGACCCAGACGCGCGGTGTGCCGTAATAAGAACCGGCAAACTCAGCCGATTCCATCAGCTCGTCTTGCGCGCGCAGCTCATCGAACTGCGCCTGGGTCCGGAAAAAATAGTCGACGCCGTCCTGTTCGCCAAACCGCTGTTCGCGGGTGGTAACCGAGACCGACCGCACCAGATTAGGGCACTGCTCAATTAAGAGCTTGCGAAGGGTTCCCTTGCCAACTCCGGACGGTCCGGTGAAGACGATGAGATTTCCAGGTTGAGTCTTGTCCGCGGGCATGAACTCTTGCAGATTTGCCTCATCTGCCTTCAGCGAATACAGATTCTCTTTCTGTTTCACGCTGCCTCTGCCTTTCATCCGGTTTAGGTATCCATGCGAAGTCTAGGACGTACGTGTTACTTCAAAGGTAACTTAAGGTCTCTAGCTCGTAAAGAGCGCATTGCGAAATCGCATGGGAATTCTCCCCTCAAACGGCTTACCCCCTGATAGTATTTTGCAAGAACAACAAGCAAGATTCCGCTCACCCCAAAAGCGATGCAGCCATTCGATGCACTTACCATGCGGGCCGTCCTGCAAGAAGCGACGCCTTTGCTTCTCAACCGTAAGCTGGACAAGGTCTACCAGCTGGGGCGCGACGAAGTAGTCATCGCCTTCCGCTCAAAAACCGGTCCGGGTCACTTCTTGATGTCGGCGCAGGCATCCTACGGTCGACTCTGCCTGGTGATGACGCCCAATCTGCCCAAACAACAGAACCCTCCCGGGTTTTGCATGTTGTTGCGAAAACACCTGACGGGGGCGACCATCGTCGGCGTCGAGCAACTCCTGGGCGAACGGGTATGCGACCTGATTCTGGCTTGCGTGGATGAGCTGGGCAACAAATCGACCAAGGTCCTGACGGCCGAGATTATGGGCCGACACAGCAACCTGATATTCTGGGACAAGGACACCAATAAGATTATCGGCGCCTCGCACGTGGTGACGCCGGAGATGAGCCGACAGCGGGAAGTGGCGCCGGGACTGCTCTACGTGCGTCCACCCCAGCAAGACAAGCCGAGCGTCTTTGATATCAGTCAGGAAAAATTCGGCGAGCTTTTCCAGAAGATACCGGCACTGGTGTCAGCGACCGCTTCCAACCCAGCACCACCTGCGCAACCACAGTCAGGCAACGGACCGGGTCCGTCCCACCTGTCGCGCGAGGTGACGACGCTGGAACAATGGCTATTGAGCACCTTTTCCGGGATGGGGCGGCATCTGGCCGAAGAGTTGATTGGCGCCACTAAACTGCCCGACCAGCTGGCGGCTCTGTCGGTCAACAGCGAAAGCGAGCAGACCCTCTTCAATCGCATTCAGATGCTGCAAAAAATCGACCGGTATCACCCGGCGATGGCGCTTGATTTGACCCGCTACACGGTGCTTTCCTGGTGGCAGGAGACCACGAGCGCCGAAGAGTGGGAAGCCAACTGGAAGAAGTTTCCCGCTGCCAACGACATGGTGGAAGACTACTTCCGGGCTCTGCACGCCCGCGAGCAGATACAACAGTTGCGCGACCGCATCCGCTCCGACCTGAAGCTGGAGCTGGACAAACTGGATACTCGCTTTGCCGCAGCCAGCAAACAGCTGGAGTCCGCGCAAAATCACCAGCAACTCAAAGAGTACGGCGACTTGATTCTGGCAAATCTGGGCGGTATCGACCGCGGGCAGGAGCAGTTGGTTTGCGACAACCTGCATGCAGGCAATGGCGGACAGGTGGCTATCGCTCTCAACCCCAATCTCACCGCTTCACAAAACGCACAGAGCTATTACCGCCAGTACGCCAAAGCCAGGGTGAGACAGAAAACGGCGGACGCTGCGCAATCGGATGCCCAAACCAAACTTGACCTGGTGCGCAGCCAGCTGACTCGCCTGGACAATGCCTCTACGCTGGAAGACCTGGAACAACTGCGCGACCTCATTTTGCATCGTTCGCGTCGTCCGGACCAGTCCCGCTCTAGCCAGAGTTCATCCGGTCCCGGCAAAGGCGGCGGCAGGGGAGTCCCCACCGGCGGTGGCGACAGAGGAGCCGGTCAAGGAGGCGGTGCCAAGCATCCGCGCCTGATGAGCACCCGTTCTTCAGATGGCTGGTTGATTTACATCGGTCGCAACAGAATCGAAAATGACGTTTTGATCAGCAAGCTGGCGGCACCCCATGATCTGTGGTTGCACGTACAGGGGCAAGAAGGCGCGCATGTTCTGATCAAAAATCCCAACAAACAGGACCCACCGGGTTCCACTCTAAAAGAGGCGGCACAGCTGGCGGCGCGCTTCTCGCGAGTTTCTCTAGGCGCAAAGGTACGAGTTGTCTACACTCACGTCAAATACGTGAAGAAGATCGGCAAGGACAAACCCGGCATGGTTCGCTATGAAAACGAACGCACCCTGGAAGTCGACACCGGCGCCCCGATGCCGCCGGCACTGCGCAAGCTCTTCAACAAGTAGCAGCGCTAACTACATCTTGCGGAACAGTGCCACCACCACGCCTTGAATTTGCAGGTCGCTGGCTGCATCAATGAAGATAGGCTCCATCGATGAATTTGCCGGCTGCAAGCGGAAGCGTCCTTTTTCTTTGAAGAAACGCTTTAGCGTCGCGGTACCATCCTCGGTGAGGCAGACGGCGATCTCTCCGTTGTTAGGAGTTGGTTTTGGTTTGACGATAACAAAGTCACCATCGAAGATACCGTCTTCGATCATCGACTCGCCTTTGACTTTGAGCGCGTAGCACCCTGAGTCGGCATACTGGCTTTCCACTTCCAGATATTCGTCGGATTGAATGGCATCAATCGGCGTACCGGCGGCGATGGCACCAACAAGCGGCAATTTGCTTTGCCGCGTATTGTAAGTCTGAGCCGGCTCAGCCACCCTTGCACCACGCTTGGTGCCGGCTGGCGCCGCTACAACGGGCGGCGGTGGAGCTTCCGCCTCTTCGCCTTCGCCGATTACGCGCAGCGAGCGGTTGAGTCCAGGCTCCCACGAAACCATGCCCTTGTTTTTCAAAGCCACCACGTGCTGGTGCACCGTCATGCGGTTACGCAGTCCCATTGCCTTAGCCAGGTCTGCCAGAGTCGGAGGAAAGCCGCGCTCATTCGTCAGTTCTTGAATCAGCCGCAGTACTTCCTTCTGCCTGGGCGGAAGCTCAACGCTCATTAGTAAAGTAATCCCCCTTTTGTCCACCACACGGGCCTTTTGACAAGGCACATACGTAAGTATAGTACCCGTCGATCTGTATGTCTAGCCCCCAAATGAGAACCTCGACAGTAGGAACCTGTGCAGCTTTCCAGCTATCTGTGGGTTTATTGAGGCCAGCCAGCGCCGGACGGGAGACAAAAATGCAATCAACA
Source organism: Candidatus Obscuribacterales bacterium (assembly GCA_046328035.1). GTDB lineage: Bacteria > Cyanobacteriota > Vampirovibrionia > Obscuribacterales > Obscuribacteraceae > JBGASG01. The sequence goes on from JAXLXI010000004.1 coordinate 70,453, forward strand.
AATAATGGAGAGGTACATGTGGTGCCTTACCGGGAAGCCTGGGCGGTGGAAGCCCTTGGCATTAAGTATGTAGAGTTCGCCACGCAAGAGCTGGCGTTAAATTTCGGCCGCCTGCAGGCGGAGAAAAAACAGGTCCCGCTCTTCGTGCACAACCGCGACGGCGAAGTAGTGGCGTACAAGAAAAAAGGTGCGCAGGCGGCTTGAGCTTGCGGCGCCGGACCAGCCGCTGAAAACATAGACCCGTTTCAAATGTGAAACAATGGCAGCCTGCGATCCCGAATCTCGGTGAGAAATTATGCTGCTCGTTACCGGTGCTGCAGGCTATGTCGCCAGTCATGTTTTGCGCACGTATCTCTCGGAAAACTCAACAGAAGAAATCGTTGCGCTGGATGACCTGTCCGAAGGACACAAGCAGGCGATTCCGCAATCGCCGCGCGTGCATTTCGAGGAAGGCAACCTTGGTGACGCCGCTGCCCTCAACGACCTTTTCACGCGCTACAAGCCGACAGGGGTCATGCACTTTGGCGCTTCAGCTTATGTCGGTGTTTCGGAAAACGAGCCTTTCAAGTATTACCAGAACAACGTCGTCAACTTCGTGAACTTGACGCAGGTCATGGATGCGCACAATGTACGGCGCATTGTTTTCTCTTCCAGTTGTGCAGTCTACGGCGATCCGCAAACAGTGCCGGTCGACGAAAACCATCCTCTGAAGCCGGTGAGTGTCTACGGACAGACGAAATACATGAACGAGATCATGTTGCAGTCACTGGCCCGCACCCGCGGATTGTCCTCGATCAGCCTGCGATATTTCAATGCTGCCGGCGCCGACGAATCAGGTGAAATCGGTGAACGGCATGACCCGGAAACGCATCTGATCCCTCTGGTGCTCAAAGTCGCCAAGGCACGCCGTGGTCACATCGACGTGTATGGTACTGACTACCCGACTCGTGACGGCTCGTGCATACGCGACTATATTCATGTCACGGACCTGGCGCGTGCCCACATAGCCGCCCTCAAGCTCCTGGAAGGAGCCGGGGATGAAACCATCTGCCAGTTCATCAACCTGGGCACCGCAAATGGTGCATCGGTGCTGGAGGTGATCGACGTCTGCCGCAAAGTCACCGGCTTCGACATTCCCGCCAACCTGCAGCCGCGGCGTCCGGGGGACGCTGCTGTGATTTACGCCAACAACGACAAGGCGGCTCGGTTGCTTAACTGGACGCCGCAATACAGCCTGGAGCGCATTGTCGAAACTGCCTGGAAATGGGAGCAGCATGGTAAATTCTAGGTATGCAAGAAGTTGACGTTCTCATTGTTGGCGCCGGGCCGGTCGGTTGCGTCATTGCTGAGCGCGTCGCCAACGAGCTTGATCTCAATGTCCTGATCGTCGAGCAGAGAAAACATGTCGCGGGCAACACCTACGATCGCACGCACGAATCGGGGGTGATGATCCACCAGTATGGTCCGCACTATTTCCGCAGCGACAGCGAATCGCTAATCCAGTACCTGTCGAAGTGGACCGAATGGCATCCGGGCAACTACGTCGTCAAGGTCTTCACGCGCGGCGAACTCTTTCCCTTTCCGATCAATCTCGATACCCTCGAACAATTCTTCGGGCGCAAGTTCACCGCAGAAGAAGCTCAAGAGCACCTGGAGCAGATTCGCGAGAAGATAGAAGACCCGAAAAACTCAGAAGAGTTCGTTTTGTCGCGCGTCGGACGCGAACTGTACGAAGCGTTTTACTACGGCTATACATGTAAGCAATGGGGTCAAACTCCAGCCGAGCTCAATCCTTCTGTATGCGGACGCATTCCGATCAGATTCAATCGCGACAATCGGTATGTGAACCAGAAGTTTCAGCAGATGCCCGCGCGCGGCTACACCGCATTGTTCACCAATATGATCGAGCATCCCAAAATCGAGGTCATGCTCAATACCAGTTATCGCGACATCAAAGACAAGATCCAACCGCGATTTGCCACAGTGTATTGCGGTCCTCTGGACGATTATTTCAATTACCAACTGGGCTCGCTGCCGTGGCGCAGTCTGGATTTCGACTTCAGAAGCTACGACCAGGAGTTCAAACAACCCTGCGTGCAGATCAACTATCCAAACGATCACGAATACACGCGGACGGTGGAAATCAAACACGTGACCGCCCAGCAGGCACCAAATACAGTGGTGTCCTATGAATACTCCAAAGCCACCGGCGATCCCTATTATCCGGTGCCCGACATTCAAAATCAAAAACTGCTGGCCCGCTATCGCGAGTTGGCTGAGGGTGAGAAGAAAAACAACGTATACTTTGTGGGGCGGCTTGCCGAGTATCGTTATCTGAACACGGACGAAGCCATCGAGCGAGCGCTCTCTGTATACGCGGAAATTCGGAACCAAATCAAGTGTCAGAACTCTGTGTAGTGATGCCGGTTTTCAATGAGGAGCGAGCCATCCGTGGAGCGGTTCAGGAGTGGCTGACCGAGTTGCGCCGCCTGCAGATAGATTTCCGCTTTCTAGTGTTGAACGATGGCTCCACCGACGGCACCCTCCAGGAAATAAGCGGTCTCGCCGGCGGCGAGCCGGAACTGGAGGTACTCGACAAACCAAACACCGGGCACGCCGACAGCTGCATGCGCGGTTATCGGCAGGCGATCGAAAATGGCGACCTGTGGATTTTCCAGATCGATTCGGATGGGCAGTGCGATCCGAAATACTTCGCGGAAGTCTGGCGGCAACGCGATGAAAAAATTGCTGTCCAGGGATTTCGCGTCACCCGCGAAGATGGTTTCGTTCGTCTTTTGATGTCGCGAGTGCTGAGCGTTTGCCTCTATCTTTCGTCGGGCGGTACGTACGTGCGCGACCTCAACGTTCCTTATCGACTCATGCATCGAAGCACGCTCAAACAGGCAGTAATACTGGTGCCTGAGCGGTTTCCTCTCTCGAACATTCTGCTCTCTTACATTTACGAAAAATATTTCGGCATTCGCTGGGTCGATATCAACTTTCGCGACCGTTGGTTTGGTTCCTCGAAGACCAATCTGCCGAAAACCGCTCAGATAGCCATCCAATTTTTCGACGAGTTCAGCAAAGTCAAACCGCAAATCGAGGCACAGCGCCGGGCGGCTGCCATTGAACAAGACCAGCGGCAATAGTAATGGCTAAGTGCGATCACAGTGATACCAGACTCAGTTGCGTCGATTGCTCGCAGCCGGTATGTCCGGGCTGCATGGTGCAGTGCGCGGTCGGTCAGCGCTGCCCTAAGTGCACCGGCAAGTTCACCAGCCATGTGGCTAAATCTGCAAAGTTTTCGCTGGCCAAAACTTTGCTCTTCAGTTTTGCTTCCGGATTCGGACTCTGTTGTCTGTCCATGATGCTCAGTGCGGTGATGGGTTTGCTCAGCTGTTTCAACCTGGTCATCGTCGGCTTTTTCGGTGTCATGCTCGGGCAAAAAATCAATCAGACTGTGGGTTTGGGCAACTCACGCAAATACATGCCCTGGGTGGGAGCGGCTTGCGCAGCCGGCGTACTGGTGCATCCAGTCGGCTGGGCGATGCTCTTCTCACTGATGATGGGCGACCTGTCAATCATCGCTGCAGCATGGCTGGCGCCCGTTTTGATTGTGCTGACCGTGATGGCGCCGATCATTTCCGATTCGTAGAATAGAGTCGCAGATGGCGATTCGTCGATTCCGGCCGACGAGAAACAGCCCTTCCTACTATCGATGCTGGGCCTCATATCGGTCGTTGGTTGGGCGATTTGGGGATCGTTCCTAAATTAAGCTTCGCTCAACGGGAGATCGGAGGGCACCAACTACAAGCTATCCTACGCGGAAACGCGTTGACCTGGTCCGCGGATGGAAGTGTAGATCAGCCTTTGACAACGAGGGGTTTTATGACAGCCGGGAAGCAGAAAAAGAACGTAATCATCATGGGTGCCGCCGGACGGGACTTTCATGACTTCAACGTGTTCTGGAAAAACGAGCCCAACTGCAATGTTGTGGCATTCACCGCCGCTCAGATTCCGGACATCGCCGGAAGAACTTATCCAGCTCAATTAGCTGGACCTAACTATCCGAAGGGTATTGCCATCGAGGACGAGGCGAACATCGCCAAGCTGATCAAGGAGCACGAAGTCGACGAATGCGTTCTCGCGTATTCCGATTTGAATCATAAGGACGTCATGCACAAAGCTGCTGCCGTCAATGCTGCCGGCGCCGCCTTCAAAATGCTGGGCTGGCAACAGACCATGATCCCTTCCAAAAAGCCGGTGATTGCCATTTGCGCAGTGCGCACCGGCTGCGGCAAAAGCCAGACAACCCGCAAAGTCTGCGAATACCTGAAAGCAGCCGGCATGCGCGTGGCGGTCGTCCGTCACCCGATGCCTTACGGTGATCTGACGAAACAAATCTGTCAGCGCTTCGCCACTCTCGAAGATCTCGATAAGCATGAGTGCACGATTGAAGAGCGCGAAGAGTACGAACCACATATCGTGGCCGGCAACCTGCTGTTCGCTGGTATCGATTACGGTGCCATTCTGGAAGCCGCAGAAAAAGAAGCCGACGTGATTGTCTGGGACGGCGGCAATAACGACCTGCCGTTTTTCAAACCGAGCCTGCACATCGTGGTCACCGACCCGCATCGTCCGGGACACGAGATGTCCTACTATCCGGGCGAAACCAACCTGCGCATGGCCGACATCATTGTCATCAACAAAGTCGACACAGCATCAATCGACAATATCGCTATCGTCGAAGCCAACATTCGCGCCGTTAACCCGAATGCGAAAGTCGTGAAAGCCGAATCGCAAATCACGGTTGCCGATCCCGAACTGGTCAAAGGCAGTCGCGTGCTCGTCGTCGAAGACGGACCGACATTGACTCACGGAGAAATGGCTTTCGGTGCCGGCTACGTCGCCGCCAAGCGCGGCGGTGCTTCGGAAATCGTGGACCCGCGTCCGACCGCAGTCGGTTCAATAAAAGATACGTTCGAGCACTATCGCCACATCACCGAGATTTTGCCGGCGATGGGCTATGGCGAAAAACAAATGTCAGAGCTGGAGAAAACGATCAACTCGACGCCCTGCGATCTGGTCTTGATCGGCACTCCGATTGACTTGTCTCGCTTGCTGAAAATCAACAAGCCGACAACTCGCGTCACTTATGACCTGGTCGAACAAGACTCGGATCACCTGCGCAAGATGATTGAAAAGGTTACTTCGAAGAAAGAGGCGTGTGCAAAATGAATTCCACAATGAATAAATCCATCGTTTACGACCGCGCGGATCAACTGCCGCAGGACTTCCTCGCCTCTTGCCGTAAAATGCCGTTGCCCACCACCATGCTCATGTGCCGTCCGGAAAATTTCGACGTAGTCGATGTGAAAAATCCGCACATGGAAGGCAACATCGGCAATGTCGACAAAGGCAAAGCCGTTTCTCAATGGGATGCGGTGCGCGAAGCGTTTCTTCAATCAGAAGCGCAAGTCGAACTGATCGAGCCGGTACCGGACTGCGAAGACATGGTGTTCTGCGCCAATCAAACCTTCGTTGGACTGGATGCCGACGGCAAGAAACTTTGCGTGCTCAGTCAGATGAAACACGCATCCCGTCAAAGAGAAGTGGCAGCTTTCGGAAAGTGGTTCGGCGAGCACGGCTATCGCGTGGAGAATCTCCCCGGTCAGATCGGCTTCGAAGGATCGGGCGATGCCATCTGGCATCCAGGCAGAGCACTGGTCTGGGGCGGCAGCGGCTTCCGCACCGAGAGCGAAGTCTATCCGCACATCAGCTCGTTTTTCGGCGTTCCCGTCATTCGCCTGCCGCTTAAATCCGATCGCTTCTATCACCTCGATACGTGCTTCTGCGCGATAGACGAAGAGACCGTATTGATCAATCCGCGCTCACTCACCGAAGAGGGAGTGGCGATGATCCGTGCCGTGTTCAAGAACGTCATCGAGTGCAATGAGCAAGAAGCCAACGAAGGCATGGCTTGCAATGCCACCGCCATCGGCGCGAAGCATGTGTCGATCCAGAAAGGCAACGACAAGACGGTTGCGGCTCTGCAGAAGCTCGGCTACAAGGTGATCGAAGTCGACACTTCGGAATATCTGAAATCGGGCGGCAGCGTCTTCTGCATGAAGATGTACGTGTTCTAGAGTTTTCAGAGCCGGGATGCCGGTTCGAGAAACTACGCAAACTAGCAGCTTAAGAAACAGGCACGGCATCAATTGCGGTGCCTGTTTCGTCACAGACGTAAATTAAACGTCACAGAAGCAGGTGCGTTCGGACGCCGATTTACCAATCACTAACTAAAGTTTTCATGTAGGCAAAACGGCTCAAACGCACCTCTCCGATGCCTTTTGCAAAGTTGAACGGCACACGACTCAGCCGTGGGAACCGCGTGCCCAGCAGGCTTGGAACTGCAGCAAATGTATTGAACCGATACGTTTCGCAGTACGGAAATGCCCCTGGTGTATAATCTGCCTCAGCTTTTGTCTCACTTTTGTTGTGCTCCCTGCTGGGGCCGATCATTTGTTCCGATGGTAGAGGCCCAGGCCAGTCAGAGTCTCAAGAAGAAGGGAGGAAGAAATAATGGAGGTAAAGCCAGTGTTTCGTCCACTAGTCAGAATCGCATTCCTTGCCCGCGCAACTTTCGAAGTCGGTCGCGAACGCGTTGAAGACGCGATCGATGCCCTCACCGCTCGCGCCAGCGAAGCCAAATCCACCGGCGAAGAAAGACTGCACGAAGGTCAGGACAAAGTAAAACAAGTCGCCAGCGAACTCTACCAACAAGTTTGGCAGCGTTCCGAAGTGCTGGAAAGCCAGGTGCGTGAAAAACTGAAACGCCAAGTTGCAGATTTCTCGCTTGGCGCTCTCGGCGATGCCACTGAAATCAACGAGCTTCGTGCTGAGCTAGCCACTCTGCGCGCCGAACTCAACGACCTCAAAGGCAAAGCAACGGCCTAAGCACGGCTTCAAAGAATTACAAGGCGACACTCCACAGTGTCGCCTTTTTTCTTGCCTCAGCTCGCAACATCGAAGTCAAGCGGCATCCGCAAGCAAAACCCGGTCCCTGTCCCAAGAACTGAATTGATATCACTTCAGTTTTGGGTTGGCGTCGGCAGATGAAATCACTTTCTGTAGCGAGGAATTTGTCAAGCGGGCCGGTCGGTGCTCTATTTGACTTATACTTCTAGTTGTCATTGTCGATGTTTCCTGCACAAATGACCCAGTCTTTGAGTAAGCCATCACCTGATGTGGCGTCCGATGCAAAAGGTGCGCCGTATGCTTCGCCGCCACCGTTGCCTGGCGGGCTGTCGCTCAAAGAGGTCTACGACCCCGCCAAAGCTGATGCGGCAGTGCACCTGCCCACACTCTTGTTCGACGAGCGGTTCTGGGAGCTGGCGACGACACTGGCGCGATTTTTCGTGGTTTCGTTTCTTTCTGTCGTCCTGCCCGACAAGCGGCTGACCGCCGAACAAAGGCGGCGCGAGAAAGCTGAGCGCATCAAAGATTTGCTGATCGAACTGGGTCCGACTTTCATCAAACTCGGACAGTTTCTTTCGGTGCGCCGCGATGTATTGCCGGAAGAAGTGGCGGATGAACTGAAGTGTCTGCAAGACAAAGTGCCGCCGTTCAATTTGCAGTTGGTGCGCAAGACAATTCTCTCCGACCTGGGACAGGCACCGGAAGAGCTTTTCTCCGATTTCAGCGAGAAACCGCTCGCTTCCGCCAGCATCGGACAGGTACACCTGGTGAAACTCAAAGATGGTCGGCGCGCCGTCATCAAAGTGCAGCGCCCTGATCTGGCTACGGAGTTTTATCGCGACCTGGGTCTGATGCGGCTTTTCGCGCGCGCCGGCAATTGGGTGACGTCGCAGGGGCGACGTTTTTCTACGGTCTTCAAAGGCGTGCGCGCCTCCAACCGACTGTTGCGCCGGCGCCAACTCAACTTCGACGCCTGGATCGAACTGTCGCATGAATTCGGGCGCACGCTGTTTGCCGAAATTGATTATTTGCAAGAAGGACGCAACGCGGATCGTCTGCGCAAAATTCTGCACAAGCACGCCAACATCCGCATTCCGCGGGTAATCTGGAAGTACACCGGACGGCGAGTACTGGCGCTGGAATACATTCCGGGCGTAAAAATCGATCGTGTCGATGAGCTGAAAGCGCAGGGCTTCAACCTCGAAGAACTGGGCAACATGCTGATCAACTGCTATCTGGAGCAGTTCATTCTCACCGGTTTCTTTCACGCCGATCCGCATGCCGGCAACCTGGCGATTGATCCATACGGCAATCTGATCATTTACGACTTCGGCATGATGGGCGAGATTACCGAAGAGCAAAGGCGCGGCATGTCGGCGCTGGTACATGCCACCGTCAAGAAAGACCCGCAGGAAATTGCCAACCAACTGGTGAAACTGGGGATTGTGATTCCGGACGCCGATCTGGAAGCACTGGCCCGTGCGGTGCAGCCTTTCATCGACTATTACGGCGGGCAAGGTCTGATGGAGCTCGACTTCACTCACCTCGAGCAGGACATCGAAAACCTGATTACAAAACGCAGTTTCCGCCTGCCACCAAGCCTCGCATATCTGTTGCGGGCCGGCAGCACCCTGGAAGGCATCGCACGTACCCTCAAGCCCGACTTCAGCTTTATTGCCGCCGTGCAGCCAGTTATACGCAAATGGGCGCTTTCGGACGGGCTCAGTTATCTGGCCCGCGAAGGCAAATTGTTGGCATTCGCCAACCTGGCCCTTGAAGAATTGCGCTCAAAAGACGGCGGCGCCAAGCGCAAAAAGACAGCCGAATCGGCTACTTTGCCCGCAATTGTCGAAAGCACGGCTTTGAACACCGGCGCCGCATATTCGGACGCTCAGCCCTGCAAATCCTGCACAGATCACAATTCAAGAGCAAATAGTCTGAGGAAAACGCTGATAACAAGCATCAAATTGGGGTATGGTTACGTAGCAGTTTCTACCGCAGGATTGGTATTTTTGGGGGCTACGGGCTCGCAAAGCCATTTACAACCGATCTTATGTTTATTGATAGGAAATTCTGTTTTAGGGGCAATAATAATTAGGAAATTGCACCAGGCAATGACGTACGTTCCTGATTCAGCCGGGGATAAGAAGGGCAATTGCAAATGACAACATTGAAATGGCGTGTGGCTGCGAAAACAGACCCAGGCTGCCAGCGCCAGAAGAACGAGGACAACTACTTCGTTAGTCCTGACAATCGTGTGTTCGCTGTTGCGGACGGCATGGGCGGCGCCCTTGGCGGCGCACGCGCATCGAAACTGACCGTTGAGGCAATTGAAGCCCTTTGGAAAGAAAATCCCCCCTCTTCCGCCGACCGTGACGCCATCAGACAGTGGCTGGTAGACGCCGTCACCGCCGCTAATCGCTCGGTATTTACCGTCGCTGAACAAGACTCCAGCGTACGCGGCATGGGCACGACCGTAGTGGTCGCCGTGCAATCCGATGACAATCACCTGCACATCGCCCACGTAGGCGATTCCAGAGCCTATCTGGTCCGCGAAGGGAAGCCGGTATTGTTGACTCAAGACCATTCAGTCGTGCAAGAAATGGTCAGAGCCGGCCGCCTCACCGAAGAGCAGGCCAGAATCAATCCTTACAAAAACTTAATAACTCGCTGCCTCGGGCATGACGACAAGGTGGAAATCGACCAGACGCCTGTCGAACTTAAACCCGATGACTGGATCGTGCTCTGCACGGACGGACTGCCGACCGTCCTGCGCGACGAGCAAATCGGTGAAGTGGTGGAAGGGGTTACCGAGCCGGAATCCGCTTGCGACGAACTGGTAAAACACACGATAGACGGCGGTGCCCCAGACAACGTGACGGTAGTTGCCGTCCGTTACGAGTCAGACAACGGACAGGGCTAGACGCCCGACTATAGCCGGCAGCCACTTTGATCTCGTGGCAGGCTGGCACCAGGCAAGCCCCAATGTGGATTGCGACTGATAAATGAGCGGTATTTTCGAGAAGTGCGCTAGATGCGGAGCGACGGTCAGCCCGACCAGAGCCTGCCCCTATTGCATTGCCGAATTCGGCTCCAGTTCGCAGGGCGACAATGGCGGTTCCAGCCCGGGAGCCCATGGCGGAGTGCCCAATCCGCAGACCGAAACTCTGGAAGACATTCTTTCTAAGTCGAGCAACCTGCGCGCGCCTTCGGGCATGGCAATGCTGATCAATAGAGACACTTCAGAGCGCTTTCCGCTGGCTCAATCAGTATCGAAGATAGGTCGAGACAAGGCCAACAATATCTCCCTGCACAACGACAGCTACGTGTCCCGCCACCATGCCTGGGTGCTCTTCATCAAAGGCAGCTACTGGGTGGAGGACCTTGGTTCTACCAACGGCACCTTGCTCAACGACGAGCTGCTTTCCGAGCGCAAACAGATTTTCCCGGGCGATCGCATAAAAATCGGCAGAACCGAACTGGTTTTCGAGCTTTAACTGCGGTTGCCTAAACGCATCTAACATGCCCGCGCACAGTCCACACCACAGGTGGTGCTGAGCCTTCTGATAAAATTGGGCGTCTATGGTGTTTCAAATGGCTGACATCGCATTCAATTCGGTTGGCGATAGTACCCAGAACCAGCGGCGTGTTCCGCGCCTGGTACTGGCATCTCAGTCGCCACGGCGCATCGACCTGCTGCACGCGCTGGGCTTGCGCTTTGAGGTGATTCCCAGCCAGGCTGACGAAACTATCGAGCCCGGCGAAGACCCGGCAGCCATGGTGCGCCGGCTGGCACAGAAGAAAGCCGATGAAGTGGCCACGCGCCTCAGTGAGGTCGGCAGCGAATCTGTAGTGCTGGGCGCCGACACCACGGTCGCCCTGGACGGTGAGTCGCTGGGCAAGCCGGAATCGCGCGAGGAAGTGGTGAAGGTACTGCGCCGCCTCTCGGGCAAATCCCACGAAGTTTACACGGCGGTGGCGCTGATTTGCCTGCCGCGCAAGGAAGTGCTTCTTGACCACCAGGTGACGCGCGTCTATTTCCGCGAATTACGCGACGCCGAGATCAGGGCGTATGCACAGCTGGACGAGCCCATGGACAAAGCCGGATCCTACGCACTGCAAGGCGTCGCTTCCTGCTTTGTGGAAAAAATCGAAGGCTGCTACACGAATGTGATCGGGCTGCCGATACCACTGACGGTATCAATGCTGCGCAAAACCGGGATGCGCGTTCTCGACATCCCCACCTGATGGCCATAGAGACCTCCGCCTCCGAAAGACTGAAGCGCGAGCTGCAAGGCTTTCGGTTTTGCTTTCCGATTATGGATAGACTCGGGGAGTTTCTGGATTCAGATCAAAACAATCACCTGCGCGGAAAAGTGATCGGCTGGCACTGCCACCTGACCTCGATCACCGCGGCCACTGCGCAAGTGATGGTGACCGCCGGTGTACGTCTGTTTCTTTCCGAGTGCAACCCGCACACCACCGACCATGACTCGGTGTCCTACATGCAGAGCCTGGGTGCGCAAGTTTTTACCGGCGCCCAATCAGTCGAGAAGGTGCTGGCGTCCGCGCCGGTTTTGACCTCGGACACCGGCTTCGTGCTCACCCGGGCGGCTATTGCCGGCGGGTGCCTGCCCTTCGCCGGCAACGAAATCACCAGCTCGGGCGTGAGCGCCTTACGTGCACTGCCGGCGGTGCCAATGCCGGTGATCAACATCAACGATGGGCAACTCAAACATAATATCGAAAACTTTCATGGTGTCGGCGATGGTGTCATCGACGCGCTCTTCAAGTTAACCGGCAGAGTCTGGTCAGGTCGACCGGTAGCCGTTCTCGGCTACGGCCGCGTCGGCGCCGGGGTAGCCCGTTACTTGCAGCAGCTGGGGGCAGTGGTGGCGATCGTGGAAGTCGATCCGGTGCGTCAATTGATGGCGCATTATGACGGTTTTGCGCTGACATCGCTGGCACAAGCGCTGCCCCAATGCGAGCTTTTGATAACCGCCAGCGGCAGTCGATCGCCTGTGCCGGAGCAGCTCTGGCACACCGCCCGGCCCGGCATGGTGGTTTTGAATGTGGCACACTTCGCCAGCGAACTGGATTCTCTTAAAGAAACCGCCACTGCTGTGACGCCTTTCAGTGAACATCTGGAACGTGTGCAGTTAGAGGGGACGCATGTGCTCATGGCTACGTCCGGCAGCCCAGCGAACGTGGTCATGCTCACCGGCTCCGCCGAACCATGCCTGATTCATCTGACCACCGAAATGCTTTCGCTTAACTACCTGGGCGCCCTTCTGGACAGAGGCGAGAGCTTGCCTGCCGGCGAACACAAAGTTCCATATGAAGTTGAGCGACAGTCGAGCCTGCTGGCTCTGGCGGCACTGGACGGCAGCGCCGCGCAGCCCTAGAAAGAGTTAAGAACACCGGGTTTTCCGCCCAAGACAAGGCGCTTGGAGACGTGTTAACCTGAGCTAGTTATGGTTGGATCGGCTTAAAATCAAGCAAGGTGTGACATGCGCGCTCGCTCTGTTTCGCTTGTTGTTGGCTGCCTGATGGCTATGGGCGCCGGTTTCCCGGCTCTGTCCGCCGATGACGGCTCGTCCTCGATGGATTCCATATGGCTGGATGCCCCGCAGCCGGCGCCTGCCGGCGAATCGCCCAATCCGGCATCGCCGAAGCCCACGACGACGACGACTCCCAAATCCAACAAGACCAAGTCCAGCCCCGCTTCTAAAGAATCGAAAGAAGCTAAAGAGTCTAAAGAATCTAAAGAGCCGGCCGCCGTCGCCCCGTCATTAACACCCGCACCGGCTATCGAAACTTCGGCCGATTCAGCCGCCGGCACCACCGCCGCTCCGTCCACCGCCACCACAACCGGCGGTGCCGCGCCCGCCGAAACGCCGCCCAACACTGTTGCCCCCATGGTCACGCTCGATTACTTCAAGACCAGCTCGCTGGTCACAAAGGCGGCTGGCCTGGTGTCGGTCCCTTCAAAGAAGAAGGCTCACCGCTCGACCTCAGCGACCCTAACGGCAACCGCTTGAAAGTGGACGTGAGCGGCACACAAGTGACCCGCGCCGAACTAAATTTGCAAAAGCCGAGCAGTGATTTCCTGGACGTGCAAATGAACGCCGACTTTCTGCTCGAATCGGTAGGCGTGAAACCTAAGAAGATCGTCGAGTTCAACGAGCAGCTGGAAAAGAATCGCACCCTCGTCACCAAGGGCGATGGCATGCCGAACATGACCGTCGGCAGATATTTTGTAGCCATCCAGAAGTCGGCTGCTGATTCCTCAGCGCTGGCCATCTCCGTGAATAGCTTGGATGCCGATCGGTCGGCTCTGCAAGCTCATTCAGTCTCGCCGGAAACACCTCCGCAAACCCCGGGCAACAAAATCGCCGGCATTTTCGGTCTGAACAAGACGCCGCAAACCTCGCCCACCACAACGCAGCCAGCCAAAACACAGCCGGTCAAGACGACTCCCGCCAAGACTACGCCGCCCGCCACCACCGGTGGCAGCACCGCTGCGGCATCTCCAGGCGGCGATTTGAAAGAAACATTCCAGACTCTCGTGCGCAACTGGCAAAACCTGAAGAAGACTGCCGTCCGTCAGAAACAGACCGGCGAACTGTCACAGTTTCTCGCCGGGCAGGCGCTCTCCCGCCAGACTACCGCCATCAAGTGGTTGGTCGACAACAAGCAGTATTACGACATCACTCCGCAATCGGTAGTGGTGGAGAAAGTCTCACCGGTGACTGCCGGCAGCGACAAAAAGTTCCTCGTGGCAACAGTCATCAAAGAACACAGCAAACGCTGTGAAGACGCCGGCAAAGTCGTCCTCGACAAAGACGACACTTACAAAGTCAATTACACCATTGAGAAGATCGGCGACCGCTGGTTTATCGTCGACTCGGCGGTGCCCAGCGCAACGGCCAAGCCCGCGGCGGGCGGCAAGACGGGCCGATAACCGATGAAGCCCGGTCGCACCCCGAGACGCCATCTGCTTCTCTTGAGCGCCACCGCGGCAGTAGCTCTGGCCGCGTCGATGCTTTTGACGGGGCGCGCGGCGATACCGCAAGTGATGGCACAAGAGCGTGGCAGAGGTCTTTCCATCTCCGATCACACCGGCAAACCGCTGGCACCAAGTGCGGTGCTGCGCGTCGGCAAGGACGTCTATTTCTTGACCCCCAACGATATCTGGTTTGTTGAAAATGCCACCGACTTCCTGCCGCCTTTGCAGCAACTGCGCGCGCGCCCAATCACACCCGCCAAAGGCAAAGTCAACAGCATTCCGCTGCATGAATTGAGTGACTTCGCCTACGTGCCGAAGCGCAACAGCATCGCCGTGCTGGACAAAACAGGTGATGTCTTTGAATACGCGCTGTCCACAAAAAAGTGGAGCCTGCTCATGGACAGCGCACAGTCGGCCGGCGAACCTGACTATGTGGAGCTGTGCGCGGCAGCGGAGTATGTTTGTCTCCTCGATCCTGAGCTAAATCAACTTCTGCGCCTGCCGGGAGCCAACCGCGTTTTCTCCGGAACGGCGCCGTGGCGCGTGCGCAAGGGCGATGTCAGTGTCGCCGACGGCGTGGCTATTGCATACGATGGTGCCGCCCTCGTATTGCATCGCAACGGACGGATCACCACCTTCGGGACAGGCGGCAAAGCCCAGTCCAAATTGGACTGGAAGCCACCGGCGCATGTGCGACCTTCACGTTTTTATGCCTGCGCCAACGGCGGACCTCTCTACATCGTCGATCGCGAAAACAACCGCGTGCTGGCATTGATTCGCTCCAATCAGAAACTGTCCTGGCAACAATATCTCTTCGGTGCCGACAGCGATCTGCGCGGATTGATCCCCGGACAGAATGCATTCTGGATTCTCGATCGCAATAAGCTGATTTTGCGCAGTCTTGCTGATGTGGATGAGCCGGATGCCAAACCCAATTCGCGGGTTCTTGACGAGCGTCTCGCAGGCTTTGCTATGCCGATCAAGAATGGCGCTCTGCCTCGACATCCTGGCGTATTTCCGGGTTCACGCCGCCTCTACAGGCGGGGCATTCACGCTGGGCTGGATCTGTTTCATGACCCCGGCTGCGGTACCAACGTAAAAATGGATACACCGGTGCTGGCGGTAGAAAGCGGCACCGTCATCCGCGCCGACTGGGGATATAAGGATCTGCCGCCGGCGCAGTACTGGGCGAAAATTCAAGCCTGCCGCAGCCAACATGACTGCTCGGAAATCAACGAGAATTTTTTCCGCGGACGGCAAATCGAAATCGACCATGGCAACGGCGTGATTACTCGTTACGCGCACTTGAATGGAATCAAGAAGGGATTGAAAGTAGGCGCCAGGGTGTCAAGGGGAGAGCATATAGGCTATGTGGGCGTTTCAGGCACCAGCAACACGTTGCCAGGACATCCCAAGTATCCGCATCTGCACTTCGAAGTTTGGATTGACGGAAAATACCTGGGTTATGGTTTGACTCCGGAAGAAACAATTTGCCAATTTGAGGATATATTTGGAGCAATCTGCAAGCGAGGCGGTTCATGAATACGGATAAACCAACATCTGAATTGGGACACGGCATCACTTTTCTTATGGTGGCACTGTCTATCACCATCGGCATGTCGCAAACTGCGGCCGATGCATCCAGCAAGGACCGTTCCAGACACCAGGCTATTCCCAAGTCGGCGAAGGTGGCACTGAAGATCGCCACCAAAGAAAAAATTGCCGCCAACGAAAAAGACGCCAAGGCTGATAACGAAAAAGACAAAGACAAGAAAGACGCCAAAATCGACAAGGACGTAAAGTCCGATAAAGGCAAAGCCAAGGAAGAAAAGAAAGCCGCCGAAGATAAGGCGAAAGCCGACGCCAAAGCAGCCAAAAAAGACGCTAAAGATTCAAAAGACTCAAAAGACGCTAAAGACGCTAAAGACGAGAAAGCGGAAGGCAAGGGTTTCTTCAAAGGCATTTTCGGCAAGGAAGAAGAAGGCAAAAATGCCGCCGCCAAAGACAGCAAGCCCGAAACCTCACCAGCCGCCAGCAAGTCTCCGGCTGCCGGCGATGACGCCGCCGGCGGTGCCGCGGCAGCGACACCACCGGCAGTGCCGGCCGCACCGGCAACACCAGCGCCGGCCGCAGCCAAGCCGGCTGCCCAGGTCGCCACTGACAGCGCTACGGGAGCCGAGCCGAAATATATTCCGGATGCCGCTTTGATCAGCATTCTCAAGGACATAAGCAAGAGCCTGGCGGACAACGACGATATCAAAAACATCGAGGATCCGGCTCAGAAAGTGGCGATCAAATTGGCCGCCGACACGCTCAGTAAAGCGCTCGCCGATCCGGATCTCGGAACCAACCGGATCATCGCCACCGAAGACCGCCCTCGCGTGGAGACTCGCCTGGTCGCCGAGACCTGGGATTCGCAACTGGTACAGCTGGGTCCCAATTGCACGGCATCGTTGTCTACGTTGTGGGCGAAGCGGGCCAACGGACTGGTAAACATTTCCATCGCAGGCACCTGCGGATGCAAGGCTGTTCCCGGTGGAACCACCGACACCAAGATCGGTGAGTGGATTGTCGTGTTGACCGGTAAGTCCGCCATCGATAAAGGATTTGACATTCAGACCCAGCAGGAGGTGCCCTTCTGGTTCGGCAAGCTGAGTGGATTTACGGTCGAAGCAACCGTTTGCTCACAGGAGGCACAGGAAACCGGAAAAAAGCCTCAGTCGCCAGCACTGGTTCTCAAATCAGTGCTGACGGAACGCGGTCGCAAGCACCTGGAAGCCGTGACGGCATGGCAAAGCGCTCAGAAGCTGGCAATCTTGCAAGCGGAGCAAGAACGCACACGCACTGAAGAAGAAGCCAAACTGGCAGCCGAAGTCAAAGCTAAAGAACAAGACCGGCTGTCCATGGAGGCAAAAATCGCCGCCGAGAAAGAGCGCCTTGAAAATGAGGTGCGCGCTAAGCTGGCTGCCGAAGCGGCGCTCAAGGCAGTAGCCGAGCAAAAGGCTAAGGAACTGGCGGAAGCGGAAGCGCGCTCCAAAATGGACGAAAAGGCGAAAGCGGAAGCAGCAGCAGCAGAAGCCGAAGCCAAAGCGAAAGCCGAAGAAGAGGCAAAAGCCAAACTAGAGGCCGAGGCAAAAGCCAAAGTAGAAGCGGAAGCAAAAGCCAAGGCTGAAGCCGAGGCAAAAGTTAAAGCAGAAGCCGAAGCCAAAGCGGAGATAGAGGCCAAGGCTAAAGCGGAAGCGAAAGCCAAGGAAGAAGCCGAAGCAAAAGCCAAAGCCGAAGAAGACGCGGCCAGGGCAAAAGTTGCTGCCACTACCCCCAGTACCAATTACAACTACGGCAGCCGCACCTGGGACAGCCCGGCGCCGGTGCAAGCAAGCGGGCTGCCTAAATCAGGCAGCGGCAAGACTACGTTGCTCGTCCCAGACCGCGCAGTCGCCGGACAGTATGTGACCGCGGCGGCAGTGAATGAAAGCAACGTCGGCGAATCATACGTCGAACTGGCATTCAACGGTGCCGCCTTGACGACAGCCAATGACGGCACCGTTCATTACATGGTGCCGGAAGATTCAGCGCCTGGTCCGACGATGGTCGTCACCCTGCCCGGCAATCCTCTGGATGCACCGAGATCTATGGAAGTTTTGCAACCGCTGATGGTGCCGGCAACCCAGCAGGTGCCGCGCATTGATAAAGCCAACCCGATGGTGGCGGCCGGCGAAGTATTGACGATCGACGGTCACAGCTTCGATGGAGTCGGCGACAACAATCGCGTTATTGTGGATGGTGCCGGCGATGCCAAAGTATTGGCCGCCTCACCAGTGCAACTAAAAGTGGAGTTGCCGCGCGGTATCGCCGCCGGTCGCCATTCAATCAGCATCAGCACAGCCGGACTGCGCAGCAATCCGATCTTCGTGGATGTCGTCTCGGTGCGCATCGATACACTCGGCAAAGATGACCTGAAAAGAATCAAAGTTTGCGTTCTCGGCACTCAAAATAAAGTGACGCTTAAGTTAACCAATCGCTCTCCCGAGGTGGTGAGATTGGCCAAAGGCGACGAGCAATTCGTGACGACAGCAGGCGGCACCGATAACTATGCAATGGTGACCGCCCAGCGCGTCGGCAAAGGCGCGGTAAACATCAACACCCGGGTCGAGCCCCCTACAGCAGTCAGCCGCGCGTATTAGGAACCCGGCTGCGGCGTATAGCCGAGAGGCGACCTTGACAATCTCCAGCAAGCCTGCTTGATAACAGTTCCTCAAGAAAGGCTTTGCCCCGACAGCCGCCGCCCGGCAACCGGGTTAAAATGGTCCGCATGGCTAAAAAGACCAAGTCTGCAGAAGGGCCCATCAAAGACGCAGCAGCGTCGGCAACGTCTGCCACCCAACCATCGGTGCCGCAAACCGGCGCCGGGAAGACGAAAGTAGAGAAAGTAAACGCTTATCTGTCGACCGTGTCGACGACGCTGGCGATTCTCGGTGGTGTGGGTACGCTAGGCGTCTGGCTCGCCGCAAACTTTTACACCGGTCTGGTGGAAGTGCGCCCGCAAGGACCCGCCGAGTTTGTAGAAGTGCGCGTCTACGATCAAAAAGGTGAATCGACGACGTTTCACAGCAAAAGATTTCCGCTCATGCCCGGTGAGTATCACCTCGAGATCAAGACGAGCGAGAATGCCCCTTTTCACGCCGACACCACGGTGCAATTCACCAAAACATCTGTCGTTGAAGTTCCTGCTCAACCAGACCTGGACAACGAATCAAAACGTCGCTGGTGGCAGATCTGGAAGAAGAAACCAGAACAATCATGAGCGTCGCCACGCCTTCATTCACCCGGTCCAGGCAACTATCTATTGAGATCGCCGAACTAATTCCCGGCGGCGTCGACAGCCCGTTTCGTTCTTTCAAAGAAGTGGGCGGCGATACGATTTTCTTCAATCGCGGTTTGGGCTCGCACATCTTTGATGTTGACGGCAACGAATACATTGATTATCTGGGCGCGTGGGGACCGGCAATTCTGGGCTACTGTTACCCAGAGGTGGTGGCAGCCTGTCAGCAAGCCGTCGCCGCCGGCGCACTATTCGGCGCGCCGCACGAAGCCGAACTTTCCATGGCGAGAGAATTGACTGCAACCATGCCCAGCATGGAGCAGGTGCGTTTCGTCAATTCCGGCACCGAAGCCGTAATGAGCGCGATTCGCCTGGCCCGAGGATTTACAGGCAAAGACCTGATCATCATGTGCGAGGGAGGCTACCATGGGCACAGCGACTCGGTGCTGGCTTCGGTATCGCACCGGTCCAGCGCCGGCATTCCAGCAGCTACCGCTCGCAATACCGTGCTCGTGCCTTTCAATGATGCGAAGGCATTGCAGAAGATTCTGCGCGTGCGCGGCAAGCGCGCAGCAGCGCTGGTGATCGAACCTGTCTGCGGCTCGATGGGCGTTGTACCGCCGGAAGACGGCTATCTCCAGGAAGTGGCGGAGCTTTGCGCCGCGCATGATGTTGTGCTGATTTTCGACGAGGTCCTCACCGGTCTGAGAATTGCCAGAGGCGGTGCTCAGTCCTATTACGGAATCAAACCAGACCTGACCTGTCTGGGCAAAGCGCTGGCAGGCGGCGCCCCGATTGGTGCGTTCGGCGGTCGCCGCGACATAATGCAACACCTGGAACCAATCGGCAAGGTCTATCAGGCCGGCACATTCTCGGGCAATCCGGTCACTATGGCAGGCGGCATCAAAACGCTGCAGATTCTCGGCAAACCGGATATCTACGAACACCTGGAGGAGCGTACCGCTCATCTCTTCGATGGATTGTCCAGGTCCGTCAAAAAATACGGCGCCCCCATACAGTTGCAGCGAGTCGGCTCAATGTTCGCCATCATCTTCGCACCAAATGCGGTGCGCAATTTTCAAGACTCCCTGACTATAGACGCCGGCAGCTTCGCCAAATTCTTCCATTATCTGTTGAACAACGGTATCTATTTGCCCCCTTCATCAGTCGATGCCGCTTGCCTCTCCGCGGCCCATACATCTGATGATATCGACCGCACGATCGAAATCTGCGACCCGGCCATTCAACTGCTTGCTTAAGGCACCGGGACGCATATTTTCAGATCAGGACTATTAGGTGATGCTCATAGAAAGCCGCCCTGCGCCGTTTGCGCACGCGGGTGTGCGGGTTTGCGCATTGCATGGCTATTGCCCCCTGCCTATAATCCGGAACAGCCCCACAAGTTCCCGTAACGTTGGCAGGAGAGAACACATGGCTAACACTGCGCACCAGTCCGGTGCGGAGGCGCAAATAGACGCGCCCGCAGCCGGCGGCGATAACAACGCCACCCTGAAATTGGACATCAAGGAAATCATGTTACCAGCGCTGAACGATGCTTCGGTCCAGGCTTTCATGGTGGCCGTCAACGACATGAAAAAAGGTGGATGCGGCTGCGCGATACCGAGCACCGACATCTACGACGTAAAAGATTGGACCAGAAGAGATATAGATTCGCAGTTTGGACTCGTGCGCCGCGACAAAGGTTATTCCTTCGAACGGATTCAGGGAGCCGACGGCAATACCTATGCGCTCGACATGGACTACAGCCACGGCGGTCCCGGCAGGCCGACTGTGTACGAGCGGGATATCTACGGCAACAAAGTCGAAGTCACCGATCCCGCTGTGATTAAAGACATCGCGGCACGCGGCAACTATCTGGCAGTCATTGATGCCTCCCAAGATCGCATTGCGAAACTGGGCTGGACAGACGACCAGCGAAAGGACGCTCAACACATCCTCGACGCCGTCGGTGACAAAAATCCGAAGGCTCTGCAAAAGGCTGTCATGCAATACCTTTTGGATGGCGGCGACTTCCAGAAACTCCTGATTGGACTTGGCAGTCTGGCGAAAGTACAGGTCAAGGACCTGGACATGAACTGGGGGCACGGACCAGATCATGACACCATGAGCATCACGTTCGCCGGCTCCGACCACAGCAACTTCGACTTCACCTGGCCACCAAAATCATAACGGCAACTAGCACCTGGGGAGATCACATTCATGAGCTACGACATGCACCATTCTGGTGCCCGGATTGACGCGGACACACAAGCGATCAGTTTAGCCCGCAAAGATGCAAGCGGCGACTCGCAGACATCGCCCTGGCAAGCCGATGCTTCATTGCTGTCTTTCGATCGAGAAAGCATGCAAGCGGCGCTGGCATCTATCAAAGCGATGGAAAGTCGCGAGAGCGGAGTTTCTGCAGTTACTCCTGGACAAGCTTTGATCACGGACCTGTCCTCGATCAAAGATTGGGAAGCAGTAGACGTGAAAGCACAGTTCGGCATTACGCGCACAGTAACCGGCACCGGCGAGTCACTCCATATCGACAGAATTCCGGGACCAGACGGCAAGACGTACGCACTGGAATACAACAGAGAAGGTCAAGATGCCAGGGCTACTTTCTTCGAAGTAGACGCAAACGGCAAGCGCGCTGAAGTCACAGACCCCGCACTGCTGCAAGAACTGAGCCAGAGAGCAAAGTTGATCAACGTTGTCGACCTATCAAAAGATCGCCTCGCGGCTCTGGCTTTGACGCCGGAGCAAAAGGCCGCCCTGGACTCAATAGCAGCTGCAGTCAGAGCCCAAGATAGTGCATCTCTGAAAGACGCGATCGACAGTTTCCTCAAGAATGGTGGCACAAAGGAAACTCTCTTCATGGCGCTGCCCGCCGAATTGCAGGTGAAGACCGCCAACGCCATGGTCGCCGGCGGTCACAGCAAAGATGGCGTCGATACGATTTCACTCCTGGTGTACAACGAAGCGAGCGGAGAGTTCGACTTCAATTTCAATTACACCTTTCCAAAATGAGGCTTTCTTATGAGCAACCAGTCACACCCGGAAGGTCCGGGTTTACCAGAATCAAAGTTGATTCATCCGGAGCAAGCGCCGCTCGCGATCAGTGGCGGTGACCTCCTGGCGGTCGGCGACACCAATCAAATGAATGGCGTCCTGCAATGTTTCAGAGACATGGAGAAAAGACCCGGATTTCACGGCAGCACAACGGATCCTTTTAAAGTGGAGGACTGGTCGAATATCAATGCTGCCACCACATACGGAGTCGTCAACGATGGGGGCGGGTATTCGATCAATCAAATTCCCGGCATCGACGGCGAGACGTACAGTTATCGCTTCAACCGGGTGATGGATGGCATCAGCCAACATGTGTACAAGCAGGATGCGTTCGGCAACGACATCGAAGTCACCGACCAGCGCGTGCTCATGGAGATATCTCGTAAGGCTAATTTGATTCACCGCGTCGACGCAAGCCAGCAGTTGCTCTCAACTAAAACCGACGAGCAGAAAGAGATGCTGGACAAGATGGTGATGGCAGTAAAGGCCGACGATATCGCCAGAATCGTAAATCTGCTGACGGAATACGTGCAGTCCGGCTCATCGCTCAAAGACTGCGGCGACGCATTCGAGGCAGCCGCCACTGTTCGCAATGCCGGTGCGTCCTTCGTCTTCCAGCCGAACACCGACTCAGACACTTTGACGATCAAGTACAGACGCGCAGACGGCGACGAGAGAGAAGTCGAAGTCACAATGCCCAAGCAGCAGTAGGGAGAGACAATATGAGCGATGTAACACGCCCGCTAGGTGTGGGCTCCCGCGCGGGCGATAACCCGACGCTCAGGCAGCCTGTGGATGACACCGGAGAAACTAACCTGAACGTGTTCGACAAGCAGAGTATGACAGAGGCGCTGTCCGCCATCCGGGCGATGCAGCTTAAGGATGAACCGCTGTCGCCGATACCGGCCGGCACGGAGATTAAGGATGTGTTCGGCAAACACGACTGGGAAAACATCGATTTAGGGAAAGAATTCGGATTTACCAAGACGGAAGAAAAACTGACCATCGATAAAATTCCCGGCGACGACGGCAAAACCTACAGCATGGAACTCGACAACAAAGACGGTAGGCTCGCCGTCTGGGAAGTCGATGAACAGGGCAACAAGAAGAAAGTTGAAGATCCGCTGATCATCTTAGATATTCTGCAAAAAGCAAAATATCTCGAAGCCATCCATGACGGAAAGCAGTTTCTCGAGAGTTTGAACTTAAAGCCTGAACAAAAGGCCGTAAAAGACGCTGTCGATGCATTCCTGAAGGCAGGCGGTGCCCCGTCCAGCCTGTTCCACGCGCTGGGCACGCTGCTCATGCTGCGTCAGGTGGAAGGCGTTATCGTCGGCATTCACAAAATGGACGGCCGCGACAGCATCATGATTGGCTTCGGCAAAGGGTCCGACAAGCCGGACGTGATCATCGATCTGCCGAAACAGATCAAAGCGTGACTCGACAATCTAAGGAAGGTGACATCATGAGTCAAATCGATCATTCGCGCACCACCGGCGACCAGGGAGCGCATCCATACCCGCCGCCGGAGGCGCTGCACGCAGAGGATCGGCACCCGGGTCTCAATCCTGGGGACTTCCTCAACGTTACCAATCAACAACAGCTAAGTGATGCGCTGTCCGCCATCCGCTCCATGACAGGCTCGACGGATCCTTTCTCGATTACGGACTGGAGCGGAATCGATGCCAAATCAGTCTATGGAGTGACTGAGACCGAAAATGGCTGGAAGGTTGATAGAGTCCCCGGACTGAACGGCAAAACCTACTCCGTCGTCTTCGAACGAGACGACGGCGGAACCGGCTTTACCGAACGTGTGTATCAAGTCGGTGCCGACGGCGAACTAAAGGAAGTAACGACGCCATACATCGCGGTGCCGGCGATGCGGACAGCTGATTTGATTCATCGCGTCTGCGAGAGCCAGGCACTGCTTGCCAATCCCGAAATCAGCGAAGGACAGCACCAGATTCTCGAGTCACTCGTTCAGCACATCAGCCAGGGTGAAGGCGATCTCGATCAGCTCGTCAAAGACTACCTGAACAAAGGCGGCACATTCAAACAGTTTGTGGAGGCGCTGAAAGCCGCAGTCTTAGTTAAAGGCGTTGATGCGGACATCGAATACAAGCAGAATGTCGATTACGCGCAGGAGTTGTGGGTGACGTTTCCCATCCAAGACGAAGTCGGATATAAATTTCGCTACGATCCGCTGAGCAAGCCGCTTTAGCGTGACAACGCCTGATTGACTTCACCAAGTTCTTTCTCAGCCATCTTCGCCTCAGAAGACGACTCGCCATAACGACGTTTCTTCTCAAAAACCACCCACTCGAGCGCCGACTTAGCTGCCTGGTAGTCACCGAGTTTGTAATAGACACGACCCAGCGATTGCAAACTATCGCAGTATCGCGGGTCAGCATTGCCGAAGCGCCCGGCGACTTCATGCGCTGATTTGAAGTAAGAACGAGCTTGATAGAGATCGCCCATCTTTTGCGCACGCTGCGCCGCTTGCATGTATTGAGTGTAATAGTCGCCCAGTGAATACTGGCGCACCGGCTGTGCGGCTTGTTGATACCGCTGGGCGTATTGCTGCTGGGTAGCCGGCTGCGCATACTGCTGTGTGGCAGCCGGCTGAGGGACGGCTTGTTGAGAAACAGGCTGTTCGACCACCGGGGGCGGTTGCACGGCGATGGGTTGAGATTGCACTTGCGGCTGTTGCGAAACCGGTTGAAGCGCTGATGGGGACGTCGTGCGCGACGCGGTCGACCGGGTGACAGGTTGCAACTCATCCTCCGCCTCGGGGCGCGCGGCCGGATGCATCATCTGGAAGGCCAGAATAAAAATCGCCACCACACCGAACGCGGCAAGACCGAGCACCGCCGGGTGCACATGCCCGAAAGTCTTCTGGACTTGATCGATTTGCTCGTGAACTTGCGCGGCCACATTGGCGGGGATCGGAATGGAAAGAGTGACGTGGTGCCCGGCACGAATTGCTTCCAGGGCTTTCTGCAATTCGTCCATGGTCTGGAAACGATCGTCGGGAGACTTAGACATGCACTTGCGGACTACATCTTCCAGACCACGCGGGAAAGTTATTTCGGGAACAGCCTCGGCAAATAATGGAATATCTCCATGCACTTGCTGGTACATGCATTCAATCGGGCTGCCACCGCTGAACGGTGTGCGTCCAGTGAGCGCGAAATACATGACACAGCCCAGTGAATAGATGTCTGAGCGCACATCCTGCGGTTTGGCGCCGCACTGCTCAGGACTCATATACTGCGGGCTGCCGAATATCTCGCCTGTGGCGGTGAGCTTGGCGGCGTCGCCCAGTTCTGTTTCATCAAGTTTGGCAATTCCGAAATCGACGATCTTGACAAAATCCGGATTGCCGTCGTAATCGCAGATCATGATGTTGGCCGGTTTGATGTCGCGGTGAATGACACCGCGCGCATGAGCATGAGCCAGTCCCGCTGCGGCAGAAATGAACATCGGCACCGCGCGTGACGCCAAAATCGGGTGCCCCTTTTTGACCATGTGGTCCAGGTTGGTTCCCTCGATGTAATCCATGACCAGGTACGGCTGTCCGCCTTCAACGCCGACGTCGGAGACGCGCAAAATATTTGGATGATCCAGGAGGCTGAGCGCATTGGCTTCCTGCAGCAAGCGCTTCATCGCCGCTTTGCTGGTGATCAAAGTAGGCAATATGGTTTTAATGGCAACAACGCGATTCATCAAGGTGTGGCGCGCCTTGTATATACGCCCCATGCCACCGTCAGTAATGGCTTCGGTGATCTCGTACTTGCCCCCGATGATCATGTCGGGTTTCCAGGGTTCCTGCAGCTCAACCAGCGTCGATTGATCGAACGGGCACGTACGCTCTCCTTCTTCGTACTCCTCGTCGCAGATCAAGCAGACCATGCGCTTGGGCACGTGCATCCTCAATGAATCGATGCTGTGTTCGCTCATTCGTCCTCTAGTATCTCCGCCTTCACGCGGCCGTCCTTCACTGCCTTGAGCAGGGCTTCATGGTCTCGCTCAGTTTGATCGGCATACTGCACCGCCCACGAACCAAGCGCTTTATCGAAGGTATCCCCATCACCGAGGTAGCCGGCGATGGTAGCCGCGTCTCCGCTGCGGGCGTGCGCCTTGGCCAGCACCTCACCGAAAAGAGTGCCCATCTTGATCAAGTGCGAAGCTTCCCAGGTATCGGTGGTCAGCTTGACTTTGGTATCGCGCAGTTGCCTGACATAGAAGTGCACGCCCTGTTTACCCTGGAACCAGCCCAGGAAGATATCGCTGGCTGATTGCACGACACGCTGTCCGGTGACGACACGCTGTCCGTGGTTTTCGAACTCACTTTTTCCTGTGTACTTTTCCAGCACCGAGTTGTTGGCTTGTTTGACTTGCAAGAAGAGCGGCTCACCATCCGGTGACATCATCAAGATAATGTAGCAGCGAGTGCCGACACTGCCGATGCCGACTACTTTGATGGCGGCATCGATCAGCTTGTAGCGCTCGAACAAATGGCGCTTGTCGTCTTGCAAGGATTCTTTGTAGGCATTCAAACCCCAGACGGCACGTTCCATAAAGTCAGGGTCGTTATCCGGATGGTAGATCAGGGGTGGGTTGTCTTTAATTTTCGAAAGTCCGCCGGCATCGCTTTCGGTCAGCTTCGGAAACATGCGCCAGCTGGTCTTCTTAACCGCTTTCTTCAAATCATCCTGAAGGTTCTTCTTGAGGGCGGCGCACGTGACGTTGTTAACTGTTTCTTCCCAGTCCAGCTTGTAGTACCAGATATCCAGAATCGCCAATGAAGACAGTTCCGCCATCTTCATCCGGTAGGCGCGCGCCACCTGCTCAGCTGCAGCTAGCGCATCACGTTTCTTCAGACCGTTCTCGCGAGCGATCAGGACTACGCTCACGGCCAGGCGTTTGAGATCCCACTCCCAGGGACCGGGCAGTGTTTCGTCAAAGTCGTTGAGGTCGAAAACAATGTTTCTCTCGGGCGTGGCGAACGCGCCGAAGTTGAGCGAGTGACAGTCTCCGCAGAGTTGCACCTTCACCCGGCTGATCGGGGTAGTCGAAAGGTCGCTGGCCATGACCGCCGCCGCCCCGCGAAAGAAAGTATGGGGAGACTTGAGCATCCGTCCATAGCGAATCGGCACCAGCTCCGGGAGGCGCCCCTCATCTTGTGCCAGCAAGATGTCGATCGGGTCCGGACGCTTGTCCGCCGGCTCCCAATTGCAATGCTTTTCATGAGGCACAGCACCAGCCAGAACCTTGCCGCGCGCCCGCCGGTCGTCACGTGGCGTCACCGTCGCGTCGTGCAGTATTGCCATCTTCTCTTCTTTAGCCACGGTTCTAACCTCACCCCGCCTTATAGCTCAACCATTTAGATCCATATATGGACAATTAGGATATGCCCGCCAATACGGGAAGCGGCACAAGATTTTTTCCTCTTTTGCGGAGGAATTTCAATCCCTGGCATGTCAGTCAAGGGGTCAGTGAGGTCTCAGTGAGGTCTCAGTGGCGTCGGCAAGACCGGCTCTGACAGGCACGATGTCGAGAACAGTAATCTCCGGAGGAGCCATGAAACGCACGCGTGGCGAGCCCCCTTCCATGCCGATACCCCTGTTGACGTAAAGTCGCATGCCGCCTACCTGATACAAACCGGCTTCATATTTCTTGCCTGTCTTAGACCGAGTGATGATGGCGCCGTAGCCCGGCAGAGCCACCTGTCCGCCATGGGTGTGCCCGGCACAGAACAAATCGACCTTGCGGTCAGTGATTCTCGATACTTCCGCCGGGAAGTGATGCAGAAAAACATTGAACGTATCGGCGGAAACGCCCTTGAAGGCTCGTTCCAGCTTCCACTCCTCGTCGACGCCCACACCAATAATGGCTATATCTGCGCCTTCCACGTTGATGTGAGCATTCTCGGCATGCAAGACCTTCACTCCGGTGCCTTCGTAGAGATCCAGGCGAGTCCAAGTGCGGCTGTCGTGATTGCCGAAAACGGCGTAGGTGGGAGCGATTGCTGCCAGCTGTTTCAAACAGGTTTTGAAGATGCCCACTCCGGCAGGGGCATTGACTGCATCTCCGGTGAAAACAATGATGTCGGGCTTGAGCGCCGCCACGCGAGCCGGCAATTCCGGCTCCAGCCGCGGCTGCGGATCGCTGTGCATATCGGATAGATGCACGATGCGAATCGGATGCGCGTCCGCCTTCAGCTTGGCGGTAGGAATCTGCACTTCGGTCACCGTCAAAGTGTACGGCTCGACGAAGAACCCGTAGGCAATGCAGAGCGAGCCGATAGCGCTCAGAGCAAGGGCTACTTTGTCGGGCAGGCTGACTGGTCTCCTGCCGCGATTGGCAATCAGCCGCACCAGAGCGCAGCACCCAGCCAAATAGACGAACGCCATCACTGCGATACACACTGCAAGCGCAGTGCACTCATCTAGACATAGCTTTCCAGCGACGTGCTCTAACTTCATCTATGCACCGAGTGATTCAAAAAACTGTGCGGGCGCACCGTTTCAAAGCAATCATAGCCGGTCCGTGTAAAGGCCGGGTTAGAAACGCCGAAGCTATCGAAGCTGTACGAAACGAAGCCCGCAGCTGACTATCCCTTTGATCCGCAAGTGTCGGCAGGTTGCTTCTGTAGCCACCATTCAAGTTCGCGGCTGAGCTGGCTCATGCCGCTCGGGCGTTGACTCGGTTCGTCACTCATGCATTGCAAGACAAATTCGTTTAGTTCATCCGGAACCGAACCACATGCCGCAAGACACACATGCATTATGCATCCCAGCGAGTAAATGTTTGCTCGCGCATCGACGTCCTCGAATCTGCGAGTCTCAGGTGCAATATAACTGAGATCTCCAAAAAGACTCTCTAATTGATCAGCCGGCTGACTCACAATTTGATCTGAACTCCAAGGTCTTGGGGTGCCGAAGTCCAGCACATGCACCGTATTTGATGCATCGACCAAGATATCGGCTGGCTTAAGATTCCAGTGAAACAACTTGTACTTGTGAGCGTGCCGCATCGCCTCTGAGACCTGCACGAACACGTGCAGTGCCTGCCTTAGAGACAATTGTCCAATAATCGAATCGACAGAATCGCCTTCACAGTAATCCGTTTCGACCATGAAATAACCTTTCATCCATCCGAAGGACTGCATTCTGGCGATGTTCCTATGATGACCAGCTCCGCCTCTCACTAGCGCAAGCTGTTGGCAAAATGAGTCTGAATAAAATTCGTCTCTCTTTTTTAGCAGTTTAATGACGACCTCTTCAGCGTTCGCCAATCGACCTCTGAATATCCAGCTGCGGCCACTGGAAGGCAGGAGGACCCGCAAATCCTCAAAGTCTTGTTCAAGTCCTAGCTTCTTTAGGTTCGGACCTTCTTGCAATTCTGGAAGTGCGGTGCCGTATGGCACCCAACTTGAACTCCGAGCCTTGGTCATTGGGCCAAATACCTGTCAGCTCCCTGGAGCGCGGTCTACCCCGATTTGGGTTTACAAGCGAATAGCCTAGTACCAGCCTTTGCGCATAGCTTTTACGACCACTTCTACGCGATCCGAAATGATGTAGCACTCAGCTTCCTGATAGCCCGCCCGCATAAACTGCGACCGGCTGCGCAGGAGATGACGATACTCCTCGTCGATGGTCTGGTAGATGACATTGCGCACCCGCTCCGCCACCTGGCGAATCGGCTCGCCGTGCTCGGTGCCGAATAATTGTTCGGCAAGCGCGATGTAGTCTCGCAGTTTAACGCCCACACCCAGATGCCCGTTGGCGAGCGCCAGGCGCACACAGTCTTCCAGTTGTTCGCGACACTTGGTCAATTCGTAGACGAGCACTTCCGGAACGCAATTGGAATTGAACAGCGTCTGCACCGACTTCATGTCGCGCAGGCAGGAGAGCAGCTGAAAATCATACTCGCCGGAAAGCAGCTGTCCCGCCGAACTGATGAGCACATCAAGTCTGGAGTTGATCGCCCTCACATAGTCGGTCCAGAGCTTGGCATTTTTCGCATCTTTGAAAAGATGCATGGCGCGTTGCCGCTCAGCCGGCGTCAAATGCTGATCGGCCCGCAATCGCAGCACAGCCAGCAAAAACATGTGACTGGGAGCGTATCCGACGCCCTCCGCATATTTTTCCCAGAGCGGCATAATCTTGTCGGCATGGCGACCGTATTGCAAGCGCAAGTCGTCGGCAATCATGCGGATGATCAACACATCCTGTCCCATGTGTCCCAGCTCGTGCAAAAGCGCCGACATGACGTCTTCCGACATCGGCTCGTCTTCGAACAAGATCCAGCGCTGCAAGTTGACGATGCCTTCGCCGACGATGTAGGAAGCGACGGAATTGTCATTGCGATCGATAAGATTGAGTTGTGCGTACGGCAAACTCAAAAGCGTGGTGATTTGCGTTACCAGCGGCTGCAATTCTTGAATGCGTCGCTCGCTGATCTGCGTGAGCTGGTGGCGCAGAGTTTCCACCTTTTCGTTTAGCAGCGCGTGCTGCGGATCGCTTTCTTCAAGGTCTGCCAGGTCGTTGCTGCCGCGCACGAATTCCAGGTAGAGATCATTTGCCGGCAGTCCATCTTGCCAGCGGAAATTGGCACCGAGTTGCACCAGGTAATAGAGTAGCCTGACGTCGGCCATGGGGAAGAAGTCCAGCCCTTGCGGGACGACGCCTTCCGTTTGCCAGTGGTGCATCAACCAGCGCGTCGCCAGTGCCGAGATTTCATCGTCACCATCCCTGGTGGCATACCAGTAGGCGCGTTCGCGCATCGGTCCCGGCAGCGAAGACAGCATCCGGATCGATTCGGTCTTGACGCACTTGTGCACGTGATTGGACTTATAGAGGTACTTGCACCCACCCGGTTCCGGATCGCCGAGAATCTCGCACAAGGCGGACATCTGTTGCTTCGGATCGAGGCTCAGGCACTGCCACAGAAGCGGAAAGTAATAGGCGGACCAGTTGCTGTCGTCAGTCAGTTGCCCGATCAAACTGAGCACCGCCGAAAGCTTGGCTTTGCCTTCGGCGATCAAAAGCGGAATATGATCCGCCTGCAGTCGCTCGAGCAAAATGCCGCGGGCCAGGTCGCTGTCTTCTCTATCAACGATGCCTTGCAGAGCCGGAATAGCCGCCGCCGAATTGCCGCGCGCCAGGCTTTCCAGCAGTTGCAGCGAGACCTCTTTTTCTTTGAGTTCGTGAATCTCGTGAATGGCCACTTCGACCAGATCTTCATCCACCGCTGCTTCTGCAAAGCGAATCAGCTCAGTGAAATTGCTGGTAGAAACCAGCAGCCGCAGCTGAATTTTGGCCGACTGCTCCTGGCGGAGCTTGGTCATTTCCGGGTTTTCAGGGACGGCATCCGCCGTCTTTTTCAAAAGCTTGTTTCCAGCAGTCTCCAGAACACTCGTCGCCGCAGCGACAAGCCGGGTGACCGGGTTATCTATTGATAGTTGCATATTGCTACGCCCATAAGCCCACAGGGAAAGTTGTGGGAAGACCGCCGCTATTTGCTCAAATGTAGTTCAGGGACTGAGATTGCTCTAGGGTAAATGTACGTACTCGGCGAGCCTAGATAATTAAATCTAATCCGGCGGAGCCGCCGGATTGATGAGGGACCCGATTGCTGGGCTGGCTAGCGGTCTAGATGCGACCAGCCATACGGAAGAGGTCGGAGAACGTATCGAAGATCACCGAGAACTTGCCGCCGGAGGCGCCTTGCGAAAGGCGGGGCAGGTGCTCGATGGGAATCTCGATTACTCTAAACCCATTGCGGGCGGTGCGGATGCACAGTTCGGCATCGACAAACGGTGTATGCGATTCCAGCTCAATCTTGTTGAGAATCGAGCGGCGGAACAGTTTGATCGAGTTCACATCCTTGAAAGAGCTGCCGTAGCACAGACGCAACATCAGGTTGTAGACGCCCGATTGGAACTTACGGCGCGGCGGATCATTGCGTTGCACCCGCCAGCCGATGACCAGGTCGTGCTTGAGAAGACCTTCGGCCATCTTGATCAGTTCTTTCGGTGCAAACTGATAATCGCCCGGCAGAGAGAAAACGTACTCCATGCTGCCTGCGTAATAGAGTTCGCGAATGGTGCGCCCGAAGCCCTGATTGACCTCGTGGTTGATCACTTTCAGTTTGGGGAATTTTTCCGCCAATCCGTGCAAGACGTTCAACGTGTTGTCTTTGCTGCCGTCGTTGACGACGATGATTTCATAGTCGCCGCAGATTTCTTGCAAGAGACAGTCGGCGTCTTGCACCAGCTTCGGTACCGTCGTCTCGTCGTTATAAGCCGGAATAATCACTGACACCGAAGATAGTGGCAGCACAAATCGGCTTTGCAGGAGAGCGCCTGTTCTTTGTGTTTGGTTAGGCATGACGTGGTCCGTTCCTTTGTACATCCAGTCTTACGGGGTGATGATCGGCTGTTGAGCCGGCTGCGGCACAAATATTCCGGAAGACTTGCGCGCCTTCTGGCGCTGCAAAGCTTCACGTACTTCTTTGATTACCGTGTCGACTTCTTCGTCTGTCAGATGCGGATGCATCGGCAAACTCAAAATCGAATTAGCGGCGCGCTCGGTATGCGGCAGGTCGCCTTCTTTATAGCCGAGGTGGCGGTACGCCAGCTGCAGGTGAGCCGGTATCGGGTAGTGAATGAGGGTTTGCACGCCGCGCGCTGCCAGTTGTTTCTGCAGATCGTCGCGGTTTTCTGTGCGAATCACATAAAGGTGGTAGACGTTCGGAGCGCCCTGCACTTCATATGGTGCCACCACCACGTCCATCAAACCTTCTGTGTATTTGTGGGCGATCGAGCGGCGTTTGTGATTCCACTGCGGCAAGAAAGGCAGCTGGGCGGCGAGAATCGCGGCTTGCATTTCATCGAGACGGCTGTTGATACCAATCTCGTCGTGGTGGTAGCGCACGGTCTGTCCGTAATTGCGCAGCTTCAAGAGCTTCTGGTAGTCCTCTTCGGTCTGGCAGGCAACTGCGCCGCCATCACCGAAAGCACCCAGGTTTTTGCTCGGGTAGAAGGAGAAAGCGCTGAAACGACCGATGGAGCCTGCTTTGCGCATGTTGTAAGTAGCGCCAGTCGCCTGGGCGACGTCTTCAATAACCGGAATGCCATAGCGGTCGGCCAGTTCCATAAGAGGATCCATATCCACCATCTGTCCGTAGAGGTGGACCGGCACAATGGCTTTGGTGCGCGACGTGATTTTGGCGGCGACTTTCGACACATCCATCACATAGGTTTGCGGATTGATGTCGACGAAAACCGGCTCGGCGTAGGCCATCGAGATGGCATTAATAGTAGGTACGGCCGTGTGGGCTACGGTAATCACCTGGTCGCCGGGATTGACGCCGGCGGCAGCCAGGGCGAGGTAGATCGCTTCGGTGCCGGAGGCGCAGCCGACGGCATAGGGAAGTCCCAGATAGGCGGCGAACTCTTCTTCGAAACGCTTGAGCTCAGGACCCAAGATGTAATGTCCGCTGTGCAAGACGCGCAGAACGGCGGTATCAATCTCAGCCTTGTAGGCCTGGTAGTGAGCCTTCAAATCGCCGAATGGTATGTTCAAGCAAAACACCTCATAACGGGGCTCAGCCGCACACGTGGGCTGAAGTACATGACAATACTAGAGTAAGAAGGTATGACCTGGAATTAAGCGCGGTTAACTGGTTCGAGCGCCTGTCAGGCGGCATCGTGCTAATATACGACGGACCTCGGTGAAAGCCGCACAGAGTGCGCCTTCAGACCAGTTAGATGAGACATTTTTGAGATAAGCGAGAGCTAAGCGTGCCAGCTATTACGAAAAAAGATTTTGCCAATAAAACAGTGCTGATCACCGGCGGGATGGGTTTTATCGGATCCAACCTGGCGATCAAGCTAGCCGAATTGGGCGCCAAAGTAACAATTCTCGACTCGATGATCCCCGACTACGGCGGCAACGAGTTTAACGTCGCCCCTATCGCCGATCAGATACGCATCAATTTTTGCGATATCCGAGATGAGTCGGCCGTCAACTATTTAGTGCGTGGCAAAGACTACGTATTCCATTTGGCTGGCCAAGTTTGCCACCTGATGAGTCTCTACAACCCGTTCCCGGATATTGAAATGAATATCACGGGCACCGCAGTCTTGATGGAAGCGCTACGCAAATTCAATAAAGAAGCGATTGTCGTCTATACCGGAACCCGCGGGCAGTACGGTCCTTCGGTCAGCCTGCCGGTAAACGAAGAAGCCCCGACCAATCCCAAGGGCATCTACGAAATCTCCAACCTGACCGCCGAAAAAATCATTCGCGTCTACAACGATGTGCACGGCATCCGTTCGGTGCTGCTGCGTTTGAGCAACATTTACGGACCGCGTTCGCAAATGCTGCACTCGCGTTTCGGCGTGTGCAACTGGTTCGTCAGACTGGCAATGGACAACGCCAAACTGCAAGTCTTTGGAGACGGCGGCATATTGCGCGATTTCCTGCATGTCGACGATTGCGTCGACGCGATCTTGCGCACCGCAGTTACACCAGCCTGCTATGGCGAAATCTACAACGTCGGTTCCGACATTCCGGTCAGCTTCCTTGAACTGGTGAAGACCATCATTGAAGTAGGTCAGCAAGGCAGCTGGGAATTCGCAGAATTCACCGCCGAGCGCAAAGCTCAGGAGCCAGGCGACTTCTATTCGGACATCACCAAGATCTCTAAAGCCACAGACTGGCGTCCGACCCTCAGCCTGGCTGACGGCTTGAGAAACACCTTCGAATACTATCGCCAGCATCGCGATCATTACTGGAAAGTAGAACCAGCTCAGGCAGCTGCGGCCTCCAAAGAGCCAGCCACTACATCTGGTGCTCGCAAGTAGATCCGAAAGCCTGGAAGTCCTTATTTGCCGGCCGGCGTTTGAAACGGCGGTGGTCCGGAGTCGGCATAGAGAGCCACCACTCTTGCAATTTGTTTGAGCAAGAGTCGGGGATCTTCAGCTAACTCCACGGCGGCATTCGAGGTTTCCTGTCCGCGCGGCGGACCGAATATCTTGGTGCCGAAGCGTGGCTCGCTGGTTAAACAGAGCGTCCGCCGGGCGTTGTTCAGCCGGATGGAGAGAATTGCCATTTCCACCTGGCGCTGCTCGCCGGCAAATTTCCAGTTAGCGACGCAGGTTTCCATGAAAGTTACACCGGGGCAGGAAAGTGTTGCGCCGACCACGTTTCCCAGTTTCTTGAGAAACTGCACTTCCTCATGATGTTTCGTCAGAGCTCGCTGCACTTGCGGCAAATCGCCTTCCACGATTGCTTTGCCGATGGCGGCCGCCGCTTGTTTTAGTCGAGGATCGATGTCCTGACGCGATTGGATTTTACGCTCGATGGCGTTTTTCGCGTTTTCAATCGCTCGTTGTTCTGCCGAAAGCGGTACTTCTAGAGATGTATAGGATTCGTATGGATAGTAAATGTTCGTCATGTGCGCCTCTGGCGGACAGACCGTAGGGATTATGTGGGCTGCTCGTTTCTATCCGGCTATGCCAGATTTTTGACAAATCTGGGCGGGAAATACGGGGGCGTGGGAATTTCCCCACTGCGCAAGATTAGACTGGGGCCTATAGTGAAATTATTCCGTTCCGCACCGCAGCTTCCTTTGGTTAGGAGAGAAAGCCATGGGTTTTGATGGCGATTTGACAGCGCAACCGCAAGCAGAGAAAGGCGTTACTCCTTTGATGCTGGCTGATTTCGAAGGCGCGCCGCAAGGCAGACAAGTAATGGTTCAGGTAGCTGATGCCGGCGATCAAGATGGACAGGGACAGCAACAGCAAGGCGGCGGCGGTGGACATGGATTCGGCAGCTGGCTCAAACGCCAGGGCGACAAGATTGGCAATGGCGCCAAGAAACTGGGCGGCGAAATCAAAGAACAAGTGCAGAACATCGACCCAGACAAAGTTCAGGATGCTGCCAAGAAAGCGATCAATTCGGATGTCGGCAGAGCTGTGGTCGGTGGTGTCACCGGACAACAAACCGACGGCGCAGCAGGCGTCATCGGCACGGCAAGCAAGATTCTTTTTCCGCAAGCGCAGATTCTCAATATCGGCGGTCGCGAGATCGGCGGATTCGCATCTCGCAAGTTTGCTCTGGGCTTGCTGGAAGACCCGGGCAAGATGAGCCTTAAGCTCGATGGCAATTTCGATATTCTGGACAACAATAAAGATGGCTATATCAAAACCGACGAAGTCGACGGCAAAGCCGGTCTGACCGGGCTTCTCGATGACTCGCGCGGACTGGGTCCGATCCTACAACGCGGTTTCACCGCATTCGCCAACCTCGATGGCAAGGATGCCGAGCTTGGTATCAGCCGCGGTGACGTCACGGCTCTCAAGCTGATCACCAACGCCGACTTGAGAAACAAGTTCATTGACGATCAAGCATCATCTTCCCGCCTTTACTGGGGCGGAGGCGGACTCGTTGCCAGTTTGGCAGGCACCGGTGCAGCCAAGTACTTCGCACCAGCCATGCTGGAGAAAGTCGGCGGCGCCAAGATCGGTCTGGCGATTGCTGCCGTCACCACAGTCAGCGCGTTCGTCGGCGGCATGTGGAAGAAACACAGCCTCAGCTCAGACTTCGCGCAAAAAGAAGAGCAACTGAAATCCACATTCGAATCAATTAAAGCCGCCCTCTAAGTTCGGGCAAGTTGTAGCTTTTAGCGTATTCTACTTACGTATGGGAACGCCCTGATTCAGCGTGATTCGGGGAGCCCTGCGGGGAGAATGCGCATGACATCTGAAGCAGCGGTGGAAGAACACAAGCAGGGGCATTTCAAAAAGTCTCTCGGTCTTGTCGATGCTGTGGCGGTCGTCGTCGGCTCCATGATCGGCTCAGGCATATTCATCGTTTCGGCAGAGACCGCACGCAATGTCGGCGCACCGGGTTTGGTGCTTCTCTGCTGGTTGCTGGCCGGACTGCTCACCATAGCTGGTGCCCTCTGTTATAGCGAATTAGCCGGCATGTTTCCCAAAGCGGGCGGGCAGTACGTCTTCCTGCGCGAGGCTTACGGACCGCTGGCCGCGTTTCTTTACGGCTGGACGCTGTTCGCCGTCATTCAGTGCGGCACCATCGCCGCAGTCGCCGTCGCATTTGCGAAATTTCTAGGTTTCTTCATACCGCAATTCGTCTCCAACAACAATGTGCTGCTGGCGTATGCGCCCTGGGGCTGGAAGTTGACCACCCCGCAGGCGGTGGCAGTAGTGCTGATTGCCGGACTGACGGCTCTCAACTGCCGCGGCATCGAAGCCGCCAAATTCATCCAGACCAGCTTCACGGTCACCAAAGTCTGCGCGCTGGCGGGTCTGATCGTTCTGGGATTGTTGGCATTCGACAAGCATTTCGGGATGCAAGTCAACTTCGACATGAGCACTTTCTTTGCTGCGCATGATGCCACCGGCACTCCGATTATCGGATTAAAACTGGCTACCGTACTAGGTCTGGCTATGGTGGGCGCACTTTTCTCGTGCGACGCGTGGAACAACATCACCTTTGCCGGCGAAGAAGTGAAGGACGCCGAAAAGATACTGCCCAAGAGCCTGGCGCTTGGCACCGGGCTGGTGATCATGATTTATCTGCTGGCCAATGTCGCCTACATGCTTTTGCTGCCGGTGCATGGCACAGAGAACGCCACCGAAGTCGTTGCGCGCGGCATCTCGCATGCCGCAGAAGACCGCGTGGGAACAGCCGCAGCCCAGATTCTCTTTGGCGATGCCGGCGGTGGCATTATGGCTGCCGCGATCATGATCTCCACCTTCGGTTGCGTCAACGGGCTGATTCTGGCTGGTGCCCGGGTTTATTACGCGATGGCGAAGGACGGTCTGTTCTTCAAGCGCGCCGGCGAACTGCACCCGAAGACCAATGTGCCGGTCTGGGGACTGATTATTCAGGGTATCTGGTCCGCCGCGCTCGCCACATCCGGGACGTACAGCAAGCTTCTCGATTACGTTGTCTTCGCAGCTCTGCTGTTCTATGTGGTGACCGTGTTTGCGGTGTTCGTCCTCAGGAAAAATCGTCCGGACGTGCCCAGACCGTACAAAGTTATCGCCTATCCGTTACTGCCGGCTCTCTATTGCGTCTTCGCCCTGGTCGTGATGGGCGGACTGCTGTTTGAAGAGTCCTCACGAGAATTCAGCCTGCGCGGACTGGCTCTGATTGCCTCCGGCTTGCCGATTTACTTCCTTGCCAAGAAGTTTTTCAAGCCCGGAAACACGCCGCCACAGCCGAATTGATGCTAAATTCGCTTGACATCACCAGTCCTCCTGGTTAAGCTGAGGGCTGTACGATTACTATCCCCACCTGAGCGGTATAGATTCTTCAGGGCGCAAGCCCTGGGATGCGTTCTCGCACATGGCACTGGGTGCACCATGGCCGAAGAATTCTCGAACGAGCACAGACCTCGCCCGGTCCCACCGGCAGCGGCGGGAGCCAGCGCGCCCGTACGCCCGTACGACGAAAACGTCATCATCGGGTCTAAAGTTGGCGACAAATACGAGATTTTGGAAGTCGTCGGCCGCGGCAGCATGGGCATTGTCTACAAGGCCCGCCACGAGCTGATCGGCAAAATCGTCGCCGTCAAAATGTTGCGCTGGCAGCTGCTTTCCGATCAGCGCAGCAAGAAACGCTTTGAGCGCGAAGCCATTGCCAGCAGCCGCCTGGAACACCCAAACATCATCGCCATCTACGATTTCGGGCTGACGCCCAGCAATCAGCCGTACATCGTCATGGACTTCGTCCAGGGCACCACACTTTTGCACGTGCTGCGCAAAGAACGCTGTATGGCTCCGGAACGAGCTGTGCGCGTTTTTTCTCAGGTCGCGGATGCCTTGCATCACGCCCATACTCGCGGCGTCATTCACCGCGATCTCAAGCCCGCTAACGTCATGCTGCTCGAGAAAAACGGACAGAGCGACTTCGTCAAAGTCGTTGATCTGGGCATCGCTAAAATCGCCTTCGGCGAAGATGCAGAACCGGAAGCGCTCACCAAGACCAACGAAGTATGCGGCAGCCCGCTCTACCTCAGCCCAGAGCAGTGCAAGCAACAACCGATGGATCCGCGGTCCGACATGTATTCGCTGGGCATCGTCATGTACGAGCTTCTGACGGGCGTGCCCGCTCTGCAGGGCTCAACCGTCTATGACACGCTCTACATGCACGTGCACAACAAACCCAAAAGCTTCGCTGAAGTGCGCCCCGACCTGTCCATCCCCAAGAAGTTGGAAGAGATTGTTTTTCGCACCCTGGAGAAGGACCCCGGCGACCGCTTTCCGACCATGCAGGATCTGAAGCGCGAACTGGACACCATCTTTGGCTACCGGCATTCGGCGGAACATGCCATTCACGTGATTCCGCCCGAAGCTATGCTGTCCGCCGAGATGGTGCGCAAATTGAAGATTGCCGAGGGCGAGCCGACGCCCTACATGCCGATCGAAGCGCTCAAGAAAGACTCCAGCGGGCGTATTCTCCCGCCGGAAACGCCACGCCCTTCCGCCCACGCTGAAACTATGGCCGAAACAGAAGCGCTCACGCCTGATACTGCTCAGCGAGCCATGGAAGCCGCGACGCAGGCATCTCGACCAGCGGCACCGGCGGATAATAAACGCAGCACCAGCAGCAACCGCAGTGGCAAGAAACGAAACCGATCGAAGTCCGGCAGCCAATCGGTGGTGCCGCCAGTCAGCACCGGCCCTGATACCAAAACCATCATCCTCTCCGTGGTCAGCGCCGTCATTGCCACCGCGCTCACCATCGGCGTGATGCTCTACCTCAACAAACCGCAACCTCAAGCTCAACAACCGAATCAGCCGGCCGCCAACGGCGATTCTCCAACCACGACGGTCGATAACAACGCCAGCACAAGGCCGGGCACCAACGGCAAGGTGCGCATGAAACTGCCCGATGCAAGCAAACCGCCGGAGACAGAGCCCGCCGAGTCTCCACCGCCGATCAAGCCTACGCCAGTGCGCAGCACCAGCTCGGACACGCCGCCTGCCAAGGCAGCAGAACCGCCAACCGCCCCCGTGAACATTGCATCGCCGACTCCACCGGAGCCGGCGCCACCGATAACCAAACCTGAGCCTGGCGCTCCCACAGCCGGCGGGCAGGACGTCCAGCTGCCCCTGCCGGGATCCAAGCCTGACCGGAAACCGGGCAAAGTCAAACCAACGCCATCACCGGCGGTGACAGCATCGCCCAGCAAACCAAAACCAGCCGCTTCCAGCGGTTCCGGTGAGTCCGGCGACGCCTTCTTCGGCATCTTCCAGCAAGGCAAGTAGACATTCAGGGACGTACTTTTGCTGCTTCCGCCCTGGCTTTTGCGGTTGCCAGCCGGTCTTGCACACTGGCCAGTACCTCCGGC
Source organism: Candidatus Obscuribacterales bacterium (assembly GCA_046328035.1). Classification (GTDB taxonomy): domain Bacteria; phylum Cyanobacteriota; class Vampirovibrionia; order Obscuribacterales; family Obscuribacteraceae; genus JBGASG01. The sequence goes on from JAXLXI010000004.1 coordinate 110,730, forward strand.
GATACCACCCCGGATGTGTCTGCATCAAGAGCCGCCTCGCGGTTCCACAAAAGCAGATCGTCCGCGTACCGTTTCTTCCGCCTGTAAATGTCAGAGAGTTGCGCCGCCAGTTGGAAGCGACGCTCGAAGTCGCGCTCTTGCCCGCGCCGCTTCACTTTGCGCATCCGCACATCAAGGCCTTCTCTGACACTTATTGCTGCCGCATCCAGATCGCCGCGCCTTATCTGGCAGCGCGCCAATTCGCCCCACCAGTATGACGGAGCGTTCAGCTTCTCCCGCTGCTGCGAGTCGACGAGCACTGCCTTGAGAAGGGTTTCCGCCGCAGCATACTGTTTCTTGGTGAGCAGGGCTCCGGCCCTTTCGAGCTGTGTTCGTCCAGAGCTGATACCAGCCTCTTCCGCTCGCGCACTCTCTTCCAGCACTTGATCGGTTTTACCGAGTGCGTTGTAAGCGCGACACAGATAATAGATGCAATTCAGCTGCACATCTCGAGATACATCAATCTTGGCAGAGCGCGCACCGAGAAATTCGTCGCACAAAGGTCGCAACTCGTCGACCGCCTTGGCGAAGTCGCCGCGCGCGTAGAGCGCCTCAGCGATATACAGCCTTGCGGTAGCGACAGTCGCTCGATCATCAGGAAAAGCATTCAGCCACTCGTGGGCAACGGCGATAACCTCGTCGTTGCGCTGCAGTTTGGAGAGCAACAGCAGATACTGTCCGTACGCGCGCTGAGCAAGCGGGCTGTCTTTGCGAAAGGAATCGGTGGAATGAATGAGATCGCGCAAGTTGTTAGCAGCCCGATCTTGATCCCCACGCAGTGCCGGCACCTGTGCGTTCCAGACCATGCCTGACCAAAAGTCTCGCGTGTTGCGAAAGCGGCCTCCATCCACTCCAAAGAAGCGCTGCAAGTTTTTTCCGTAAAGAGCAACCAGCTTGCTCCTCAGCTCATCATCATGGTCAACTGTCTCGGCTGCCTTTTGGAGACTCTCCAGATTTTCCAGAACTTCTTTCCGAACCTCTTCCCCACGATCATCTTCTGACTTGAGGTAAAGATAATCCATAGTGGCAGTCCAGTATGCGACGCACTGAGCTGGAGACGAAGATGCCGAGAAACAAAGGGCGCGTCGCTTAGCGGCATCCAGCGCCCGCGGACGGTCGGACGCACCGTTAAAGAACAGCGCCGCCGATTGCAAATGACTCGCCTTCTGCTCGGCGTTTATACTGTGTTCGGCGCGCACCATTTCCAGCCGCGCCGCCTCAGACAAAGACGAGGCATCGCCGGCTTGCCGCAATGCTTCAATCAATTGATCGTTCAGAGATGCAGTCAGCTGAGCGTTTGGCGACCACGGCAAGAGTTGTTTGATCAGCAGCGCGCGTGCTGGTGGCACAACAACCGTCCCCAGTGCCAGGACTGCTGCAAAAATCGCCAGCCACGCTCGCGCCGGCTTCTTCAGTCCAAGCGGTCGGCGTCTCTTATGCCTGACGCCGGCGTTGACAGCGATACCATCAATGAAGTTTTGCAGGTCGCGGGAGAGTTCCTGCACTTGCTTGTAGCGATGATCTGGATTCTTCTCCAGGCAGCGATAGACAATATTGGCGAGACTTTCGGGAACTTGCGCGGCGACGGGCAACACCGCGTCGGTTGTCTCGTGCTTTGAGAGCACTTCCAGCAGATTGTCGGACTGAAACGGTTCGTGCCCCGCCAGCATTTCAAACAAAACGCAACCCAATGCGTACACCTCGGACCGCGCATCCAATTGCTTGCCCTGGTATTGCTCCGGGCTCATGTATGCAGGACTGCCGAGTACACTCCCCGTCTGAGTCAGCTTACCGCCATCCTCCAACTGCTGCACTTTGGCAATACCGAAATCGAGAAGCTTAGCGCACTCGCCGCCATCGCTGGTGGTGGCGATCATGATATTGCCCGGCTTGATATCGCGATGCAAAATTCCCAGCTTGTGGGCTTCCGCCAGACCGGCACAGATATCGATCAATAGAGCGCTCGACCAGCGGGCATCCAGGGCTCCGACTCGCGAGATGCGTGCAGCCAGACTTTCGCCTTCCAGATATTCAATCACCATATACGGTGACCGATCTTCGATCAATCCCATATTGTAGACTTCGATCAGATGCTTGTGTTTCACCTGACAAAGTGTCCGCGCCTCCAGGCGAAAGCGCTGCAATGCTGTCGGATCATTGAGGCTGTGGAGCAAAACCTTGACCGCGACGGGCTTGTCCATCGACAGGTTGTGCGCCCGGTACACAGCGCTCATACCGCCGCGCCCCAAAAGCGCATCAACACGATAACGTCCATCGAGGACGGTGCCGATTAAAGAATCTCCCACGCCGAGGGGAGCATCGTTGTCGGACTCATCGACACCAGTCATTCGCGCCCTCCCGGGGCGGCAGTTGCTGCGGGCTAACTGTATCCATCATTAGCAACTGAATCTGAAAAAGTCTTGAAACCCCGAATCAATGTACAGCATAATGAGCACCAGTCGACAGCGGGATCTACGGACTTGAGCAACCAAGAAGAAAGCGGTTTGGTAATTGCAGGAGCGCTGCGAGTATTGAACTCTCTCGAGAAGAATGGGCTGATTGCTCGATATGCAATCGGGGGAGCGGTCGCGCTGTTGTTCTACGTGGAGCCGTTCCTGACGGAAGATTTGGATATATTTTGCCATCTGCCATCCCAGGGCTCTCTTGTGAGTCTGGCACCCATTTATGCGCACCTCGAGAAACTAGGGTTTCGTCCAGACGGCGAATTTATGACCATCGAGGGGGTGCTGGTGCAATTTCTGGTGCCGCCCACTGCACTCGTGGAGGAAGCGCTTGAGAACGCCATAGAGACCCAAGTCGAAGGGGTTTTTACGCGGGTCATGCAATACGAATTTTTGCTGGCCATCATGGTCGAGACCAACCGTCCGCGGGATAGATTGAAGCTCATGCAAGCGCTGGACTCCGCCGACCCCGACCAAACCACACTCTTCGATATCCTCAAGAGGTACAATCTACTTGAGAGATGGCACCAGCTAACGGCATGAATCCCAACGAATCGAATTCGGCAATCGATGAACAGTTCCTCAAGAAGAAGGAGCGGCGTCGGCAGCTGGCACAATTACCCATAGAAGAGAAATTGAAGAAGCTTGTTAAGCTGCAGAGCATGGCTTATGCGGTCGGGCGAGACAGAGGCAGAAATGCACGCAAGCCGTGGGGCTTCACGAAGCAGGCTGGGAAGCAAGAAGCCGATCAATAATAGTCTCTTCCGATCTGGCGTTGCCCCTTGAGAATTTGTCTCCTATCGCGTGAATATCCCCCCGACACAGGTTGGGGCGGCATTGGCGCCTACACCTACCAGCACGCCCACGGTTTGAAGCGACTGGGGCACGATGTAGAAGTCGTGGCGCTGGCTAAGAAGGAGGTGAGCAGCGAGCACGAATTGCCACCGCTGGAGACCGAAGGCATAAAGGTACACCGCGCGATCTGGGGTCCGCTGCTTGAGGATCTCTCGTCGATCTGTTTGATTTCTCCGTATTCGCACTATGTGCTGAAGTGTTCCCTGGCGCTCTGGCAGAAGTTTCTCAAGCGTCATCGCGAATTGCCTTTTGATGTTGTAGAAGCGCCGGAACACCTGGCCGAAGGCTTGTTTCCAGCGATGACAAAGATCTGTCCGCTGGTAATCAGATTGCATACTCCGCACTCCAAATTTGTGCAGGAGGGCTACCACAATCTGGTGCCGTCCTTCGATTTGCATATGGTGTCGAATCTGGAACGGACGGCAATGCTGGAAGCGGATGTTCTTTCTTCGCCTAGCGTGGATCTGGCTCGCTATGTCGCAGCCGACTGTGGATACAAGCTAGAGGACATCGAGATCGTCAGGAACCCGGTGGATGCCGATATCTTCTCGCCCGATGGACCGCGAGCAATTGCTGCCGACGAAGAGAAACCGGTGGTATTTTTCGCCGGTCGCCTGGAAGAACGCAAAGGTATTTATGACCTGGTGACAGCAATTCCAACAGTGCTCACGTCCTGTCCGCAAGCGCGTTTCGTTTTCGTGGGCGCCGATACCAACACCGCCCGCGGTGAAGGCTCAGTCCTGGCAGAACTAAAAGAACGGCTGCAAGCCAGCAACTCACTGCAATCCGTCAACTTCGTCGGCAAGGTGCCGCTGTCGGAGATGGCTAACTATTACCGCTCAGCTGATATCTGTGTAGTTCCGTCGCTTTATGACAATGCACCATATACGGTGCTGGAAGCGATGGCCTGCGGTAAGCCGATGGTCGGCTCTTCGGCGGGCGGCGTACCGGAGTACATTGTTCATGAAGAAACGGGACTGATCGTCCCGACCGCCAGCTCCGAAGAGCTCGCGAAAGCAATCAGTGCGCTTTTGACCAACAAGGAAATGCGCCTGGCTTACGGCGCCGCAGCTCGTCGTCGCATCATGAACAGCTTCGAGCGCAGCATAATCGCAAGCGAGGCCGTAAAGACTTACGAGCTGGCTATTGAGCGTTATCGAGATTCCCGAGAAAATGCTCTCTACCGAAAGGCACCGGAAGAGGCGATCCAAGATTTTGTGACGATGCTGATCGCCTATCACGAATCATTGTCGGAGCTGATTTATAAGCATGCCGCCGGACTGAATCGCCAACGCTGGCTGCAGCTTCTGGCTCACCGCCCCAAGTTGGCCGCCGCGAAACTTGTGCTAGGTTTCTTCAACGCGGCGGCAAAAGTCCCTGTAATCGGCAAGCCGGCGCAGAGCATGGCACGGCGTCTCGAAGTGGGTGTGGAAAACAAAGAACGCGAGGCGCAAGAGAAGATGCTGGAGCGGCTGTTTCTCCTGTTCGACCTGCCGGCCAAAGCTCCAAATGGGTTGTTGCGCGAGTAGACTTGTTCTTATCTTTTGGTGTTGGCAATGGAAAAGCAGGACCGACAATCTCCTCGTAGCGCCACAGCGCGGTTACAAGCAGGCAGCATCGTTGACGAGCGGTATCAAATCGTCGCTCATGTTGGCAGCGGAGGGATGGGCAACGTATTCAGAGCCGTCCATCTGGATTTAGGCAGAGAGGCGGCCGTTAAGATCCTGCACCCGGGATACAGTGCGGATCCTTCCTCCATCAAACGTTTTCAACAAGAAGCGCAAATCCTTTCCTCTCTCCACCACCGCAACATCTTGAGAATTTTTGGATTCGGAGCCTTCGATGGATGCGTATATCTAGCGCTAGAGTTCGTGCACGGCAAATCCCTGGGTCACCGCATCAGAGAGCAAGGGAGACTCAAAACTAGTGTTGCAATTCCTATGTTGTTACAAATTTGTAATGCGATGGAGTACGCTCACAGCAAGGGCGTATTGCATCGGGATCTGAAGCCGGATAACGTCCTCGTGACTGAAGATTTCGAGACGAATCTTGAAGGTCTAAAGGTTGCTGACTTTGGGCTGGCAAAGTTGCTAACCAAAAACGTTTTGCGATTAACCCGCACCAACGAAGTTGTAGGAGATCCTCGCTACATGAGCCCCGAACAGTGTCGCGGCCAAAAATTGGACGAACGCAGCGATGTGTACTCTTTTGGGTGTTTGATGTATGAACTGTTGACGGGAGTCCTTCCATTTGATGCCAACGATCCAGTGGCGATAATGCACAAGCACCTCGAACAAATGCCTGCCCCGTTCGCGATCGAACTAAAGCTGCCGCCTGCATTGGAAACAATAACCCTTACTGCGATGTCTAAAAAGGCGGACGACAGATATCAGTCTTTTGCAGAAGTTGCGACGCTGCTCAAGCAAGTCGAGCGAGAGCCATCATTGAACCTTCCTCCGCCTCCTCTTCGACGCGGCTCTAAAAGGAAACTGTCAAGGCAGATGCTGTCTCGCACCGTGATCGCATCTCTTTGTACGCTGACATTAGTCGCGATAGGCTTTTCACAGAAGGATAATTTGGTCGCTCTCTATTATAAATCGCTGCAGCTTTTCTTATTAGATAAGCGCGAACGAGTTCATGCGACGCTTGCCTTAGCGAGCACTTTAGAGCGTCAACGTCAGCTGAGTTCCGCTGACGCAGAGTATCAAAGCGCCAGCGCGATGGCTAAAGACGATGCATATTTGTCAATTGAGGTCAAACAAAGGTTCGCAGAATTTTTGCTTAGGACCGGCAATCAATCCGGGGCGGCTAATCTTTACGCCGACTTGCTCGGAGATCTTGAAAGGCAAATTTCTCAGGAAAAAACGACCCAGACCTACGACGATATAGTTAGCGATGCGTGCGGTAATCTTTTGCAGCTGAACCCTGCGCTGGGATATCAATCTGTATTTAGATTGACAGCTTTGTACCGTTCACGAGGAGATCTTCCTGCGGCGGAAAAGTTGCTGCTTTTGGCAATTGCTAACGGACCAAGAGATCAGCGCGCTACTGCCCTATTCCACCTGGGCACTCTTCAGCTAGCAACACGAAACGAGAAGCTGGCGAACGCGCTCTTCAACCGAGCGCTCGACCTTGCTCAGTCGAAAGATTGTCGATTATTTCTCGCCCACTCGAGCGCCGCAGCCTTGCACGAAAATGGCATGCATGTTTCAGCGCTGAAATACTATCTCGCTACTGCAGCCGAGGCATCCGAGAAGTCCTACCCCCGTTACGCAAGGCTTATTTTTCAAACCGGAGACTGCTACGCGTTGCTAAACAAGCCCGACTCGGCTTTGCAGCAGTACCGAAAGGCAATAGCTGTTTGGCAAGGCTCGTCCAACCAACTAGATAGAGACCTTTTGCCCACGGCGAGAGAGCGACTCGCCAAATTAGAATCGCTTGACGCAAAGAAGACTCCTTAGCGCTGGAAGGGGTATGGAGCTGGGCGTGGCAAGATTGAGGCTGAGCGGAAAGGGAATAATACAGGAAGATCCCGCTGGAGAGTTTCATGGCAAAAGCTGATACGCAAGATGGTGGCGAGCAGCGCAAGCCTCTCCATGGTGAAGTATCCACAACTGCTAAGGTCGCACACGAAGCCATCTCCAGCGAGCCGATGGCGGCAGCATATGAACCAAAGTTCAAGTCGTTTTCAGGTGCTGCGGCAGAGCGCTTGGGTGCGATAACTGCTTCTGTCGCCGAGTTTTGCATCGAAGACAAAGAGCAAGGTAAACTGATCACCGCTAAAGGCGAGCACTCCAACGCCGAGCCGCGGCACTCATTTCTGCAGGGACTAAAACAAGTCCTGCAGGGAGGACAGACGCCTGAGGAATCTGACCGCCTACAGGCAGAATTCTCCATTGCCTACATGATGCGCAAAGCCAGTCAGTTCATGCAAGAAACTGCCGGTCGCGTCATGGAAGGACTCCAGGGCATCGCAGACAGCGTGCCTGCGAGCCAATCCAAAGATGCTGGCAGCGCAGATCAGAACTTATCAAACGAAAAATTGAACTCTTATCTGCTCGCGCAACCACCTACAATTCCTGATGTCGGCGAAATTCCCCGACGCCAGAACATCGCTAGCGAGCCTGCGTTGATCGCGGAAGCACCAGAATTGAAAACTGAAAAGAGTGAGCTACAAGCACCGCTCGATCACGTTCAAGAGTTTGAAAGCACCCCTAAAGCGATAATCGGCGAATTCAGGAGAGTGCTTGGTGAACAGAATCGAAATGTAGGCGAGTTTAGCGCGGCAATCGCCAAAGTAGACGGCCATACATTTGGTTCAGGAATGCATTATGGACCGGGCTTTGAGTATGCAGGCAGTCAGTGGCACACGGAGCTGTTTAATGCGCTAACGCAGTTAAAACAGTCCGCGACAGTTTATGGACTGGCTCACATGAAAACCGGCGGAGTTCACAGATTTAAGCTCGAAGCAATCTTGCACACCCATCCCGATCTAAAGGACGCCACGCACGATCCGTGGGCATTCTCGTCAGCCGACATAGATACGGCAAGGGCACAGAAAGTGCCTTCATACCTACTTCGTCCCGACGGTTCGATTATTCGATTTGATCCAAACAACAAATACCAATCCCGCGAAGGGGAAGTAATTGGAAAATTCGACGCGAAAGGCAGATTCAATCCTGCGCCGAAGTTTGCCGCGGAATTCAGCGGCACCTGACGATGATTAATCAGCGGTCACAAATTGCGCGCAGTAGGCACAGAAGAGTGACACCAGAATGTTGGGAACCGCCATACCGATGAACGTTTTTGCGCTCAATGACCTTGCCACGGCTAACACAATCAGGTCTAACACTAGGAGCAGAACGAAGAGAATGACCCCAAAAATCAAGTTGCTTGTAACCCAAGCCTCATAGGTATGGTTGCTTGCTGGCCGAGAGAGAAAAAAGGTTGAAACAATTAAGCCAGGTCCCAATCCAGAGGACACCAGCGCTATCCAGACGGGAACAAGTGAACGGTATTTCCAGGGCGGCTGCGTATTTAGGCTAAGACACAACCACTTTGAAATAAACAAGACAATTGACGCACTAAACCACTCGTTCAACTAAGTTCTCTCCTCAGAAGTCCTTATCCCACTCTCACGCACGCTCAGAGGAAGCGAAGTTCTCGACGGCACCAAATTGGCTGGCTGCCAGATCGACAAAATCAACCTGCCAGACCGGCAGACGCCGGTGACCTGTTTCTTGACCGTAGCATACAGATCTGGTGGCATGTACGTCTACCGCGACGCTAGATATGAGAAAGTCAGGCATGGAGGCCTGATCTCGATCGGCGCAGCAGAAAGCCGGCATCGCGAAACATCGGTGTTTCGGTGGCGCTATCGGAAGCGGAGGTTCACTGGCGAGAGTTTCTGAAACAACTCCAGGAGCGCGGTTTGCACGGCGTGCAACTAATCATGACACTATATAGCCAGAAAAGAACTACCGAATTTACAGAACAATTGCTGCTTGATCCATCCGTGCCCATGGGAACGCGTCATAATGCACGCCTTCCAGACATGATTCGGAACACTTCCACCACGCGACTATACCCGAACCGTAACTGAAGTCTTCCGGTCCCCATCCGCAGTTTTTTTTCGTAGCTCCACTCGCAGCAAAGTTCTGGAAGTCGCGACAGAATTCAGAAAGTGTTTTGAGCGCGTGACAGCTGGGAAATTCGACGAGGAAAGAATGAGGCTGATCTCTCCTTGGGATTCGCGGGGAGATTGCCGAATTGGTTGATGTTTCAGAATTGTTGAAATTGCCGATTGGGTTAGCGGTGCCGCCTCGCGAGTCGGAGAGCATGTTGCTTACCGCCGGATCATGTTGGCTACCTCTTCCACGCACTATGATCGTCTGCACAAGTTGTGAAGTGGGACAGCGGCGCCATACATGCAGAAATTTCGCCTCGTGACAAGCAGACCAGTGGTCATCGCCGCGCTGTTGCTGGCGGTTGTCAACGGATTGCTGTATGCGACCAATCCGCTTGCGAAGGTCGATCCCGAACTGCTCATGGGCGCCCGCAGCTGGGCATGGTGGGCTGTTCAGGACTACAAGAATATTCAGCCTGATGTCGTCGTCACCGGTTCTTCCATGGTGATGCACCCGCTCTGGCACCAGGAAGCCCAGTATCGCCAGCAAAATGTCGAATTGATTGTCGACCACCGGAGTCATTTCCTGGAGTCATTTCTAGAGAAGGCAGCCGGCAAACCCGTAAAGGTCTTCAACTTCGGATTGCCTGGCGGCATGGCATCGGATGCGTTCATTACAGTCCGTGCGATTTCGCAGATGCCACAGCCGAAACCGAAAGTAGCTGTAATTTGCTTGTGCGTTCGCGACATGATGGACAACAGTTTTGGTTGCGCGGCAACTTCACGTCACTACGATCTGTTTTCACGCCTGGCAGACACGAGCGATGTTGCCGAACTGGCAGTGCCCAAGCCACTCGACAAAGGTCGAGTTTTGCTGCGCGATGCAGTTTTTCTGAAGCGCAAAAACAAAGAAGTGAATGCAGTTTTGACTGCACAGACCCACGAGATCGCCAACCAAGCTTACAAAGACTTGCCGCCCAGCCCTCTGGACAAAGTTTCTCCGGAGAAATCAGTGAAGTTCGCCTTCCAGAACGATGAGCTGGAGCAAGGTTTCTGGATCGCAAAACCAAATGTGCCTCGCTGGTATGTGGAGGCGAGCGCCGATTGCAGAAAACGAATGCGGCGCTCCAACGATGACGTGTTCAACAATCAAGTCGCGTTCTTAGACCTTTGCCTGAAAGAGTGCAAGCAAAACGGCATTGTGCCGGTACTTGTGAACATGCCGACTTCGCCGGTCATGAAACAAGTACTGAAGCCTGGCATGTACGAACGCCACATGAACGCCTTGACGACGATGGCAAAGAAATGGAACGTCGCATTGATAGACGCCAACCAGGATATCTACACCGCTGAAGACTTCACCGATTGGGCCCATATGCACGCGACCGGCGGCGAGAAGGCATTCGGAATTATTGGCCGCTCTTTGGCTGCTAACACGGTGGCAGTGAAACAGCTATCCGCCTCGTCGCAAGTGGCGACAACAAAGGAGGCTGGTCATGCTTTTTAACAGCCTCAGTTATCTGATCTTCCTGCCGGTGACCGTCGCACTTTACTGGCTAATTCCGTTCAAACTGCGTACACCGCTGCTGATCGGCGCCAGCTATGTTTTCTACATGTCGTGGAAACCAATCTACGGTTTGCTGCTGTTAGCACTGACCCTAATCAACTATTTGTTCGGTCTGGCGATCCATAAATACGAGTCAAAGAAGAAGAGCATCCTGATTGGCGCGCTGGTTGCCAATCTGGGTATGCTTGCGTACTTTAAGTACACATACTTTCTGCGTGATACCGCCAATGGTGCAATGGCGTTGCTCGGTCCGAGCGCACCGCAGCTGCCACCAATTGCCTGGGAAATTTTTCTGCCCCTCGGCATTTCGTTCTTCGTATTCGAGTTCATTCATTACGTCGTTGACGTCCACAATGGACATCAGCCGGTGCGCAAGTTCCTCGACTTCGCGCTCTTCGCGAGTTTCTTCCCGACGCAGCTGGCTGGTCCGATTAAGCGCTTCCAGGACTTTATTCCTCAATTGTTGTCGCCTCGCAAACTGACCAGCAGCGACTTCGATGAAGCCATAGATTTGATCATGCTGGGACTGTTCAAGAAAGTGGTGTTGGCCGACAACATCGCCCTGGTGGTCAACCGCTGTTATGCAAACTGGCAGTTGCTGAACGGCGTCGACCTGTGGCTTGCTGCGTGGGCATTCGCGTTCCAGGTCTACTACGATTTCTCCGGCTACACTGATATCGCCCGTGGTTCGGCACTGCTTTTCGGCTTCAAAGTACCGATCAACTTCAACTTGCCATATATGGCCGGTTCTATTGCGGATTACTGGCGGCGTTGGCACATCTCGCTCTCGCTCTGGATTCGCGACTACCTGTTTATTCCACTGGGAGGAAACAAGAAAGGTCCCTGGCTGGCTTGCTTCAACGTCTTCGTCACTATGGCGTTGGCGGGGCTGTGGCACGGCGCAGCGGATCACTTCATTGCCTTCGGCGTCGTCATCGGCGCGATGATGGTGGTTCATCGTCTCTGGCGCTTCGCTGTTGAGAAGAACGCGCTGCTTACGCAGGTGGTATCAACGCAAGCCTTCCATATATTCGCAATTCTGCTGACCTTCAACTCGTTCATGTTCTGCATGGCGACGTTCCGCGCACCAAACGTGCCGACCGGGCTGGCAATCTGGAACAAGATGCTCTTCATCCCGGATATCATGTCGGGAACGTGGCATCTGCAGCCGACCATACTGCGGACGGCGGAGTCACCGTTGTTCCAAATATTGCCTGTCCTGTTGTTGGCTTGCTACCTGGCACAGGCGGGACTGTATGGCTTTGCGAAAGCAACCGGCAAGGATGATGCGAAACAACCTGCTGTGCCCCTGCCCCGCTTCCTGAAGCCGGTGTACATTGCAGCCGTGACGATTTTGCTGATCCTGTTTTCGCCGCAGATCACGCCGCAATTCATCTACTACCAATTCTGATTCGGATGATGGGCCGTTCTCAGTTTAGGTTAGCGTTCTAGTTCTGATCTTGATCTGCTTTTCCGTGCGACTCATTTTTGGACACGCATGGCCGCTCTTTCGGAAGATTTCCCCGTAGTTGATTTTCCGGGTGACCGCCCCGACTCTCTCCACGAACGTCCCTCCAGCATGCATTGCAACCCCTTGATCGTTGATGAACTCGCGAATCAAATCGCTTTGACTTTTCGAATGGGCGGCAATTAAAAACTGGGCTAGCTTCTCGCCACTCTTTAAAGATTGGGTCTACTCAGCTGGCAGTCTTCGTTCTGCTTGATACAGTCCGGAATTTGCGCTGCTGCCAAGCATCTCTGATAGGCGCGTCTTTGTCAGCTCCTGAGCAAGGAAGTCGATGAACGGCTGACTGCGGTCGCACCGCAAATGAACGCCGTCTGCGAAGTTTTCGTCGGCATCAAATCGACTAGATGCAAGATCGACAAAGTCCGCGTGATTGCTGCGGCGGCAGAGTTGGGAGACTTGATTCTTAAAGGTGGTGTAAAAATCCAGTGGCATTGAAGACTTATTGCGTCTGCTCAGCGGCATGTTGACCACGATAAGATGAATTCCCTCGTCATCGCACAGCTTGATCAGTTGGGCTAGATAGCCGATTTGCAACTTATTCATCTTCGGAGACAGCGGATTATACCTCAGCTGATATTCGCGCTCCGTATCAGACCAAGACAGATGCCCCAGCTCGATTCCTGGATTCACTGTCGGCTCGCCCCGAGCTTCTTCGACGAACTCTCCACCCTTCATGATTTTTGTGGACCCGTCTTGTGTTTTTTTCTCGAATGCCACCCACGGCAGTAATCTCTCCAAGACCCTCTTCATCCGCAAGTTCGCAAGGGTCGTCAGCTCTTTTCGAGACCGCCATAAGGCGGACACTCGACCAGCTGCCAGATCCAGGCGTCGCCAGGCGTCCATTTGGCTCGTTGATTGAACATGGAGGGCATCACTCACCGACGCAAGGCACAAGAATGACTCGGTGCCGGCGATGCCTGCTTGTTGCATTATGTTGTCCTGAATATCTCTGGGTGCAACAAAAAACATGATTGCGCGAGGTTTCAATCGCTCCGTCTCGCGAGAACACAAAACATTTTTGGTGATGAGGTAGGCGTCCGAAAACATGCAGCCATTGACTGCAAAACTGAAAACCCGAGAGCGCTTGAATCCATTAGCGTGAAGAGCTGCACTCATCACCTGCGAATTTCGATATTGCATGCGCGACAGCCTGCGATTCAATTTCAACGAGTCAGACTGCAGAACAGGCGCTATTATCACGGAGGAGCCGAGAAGCACGATATCCGGCCTGTCGGGCAGCGCTGAAAATGCAGCCCTGGCAAGAAACGGCTCTGAGCGTTCAAGATTGGCGATAGGCGCCCTAGTCAGAGGGTGCGTTTGACTTAGAAAGCAATCAAGTCCAACGAGCAAGAGGACTGATGTGACAAATGAACTGGTCACAATACTCGGCAAAACTGCCGATCTGTCTTTACCGGAGGGCTTAGAGACATTCATTGTGCACTACCTGTGGTAGCAGAGTCGGCCGGCGACTGACTTTGGCACGCCCGGATTTTTGTGCGAATTAAACTTCCGTCCGCTTGAATGAGTCGATTATCTTTGCTCTCCTTCAGAGACTCGAGGGCCAGCCCATAAACTTTTGCAGCTTCAGAGCGTCGATTGAGTTCAGATAACATATCTCCTAGCTTGGAGTACGTTTTGTACTCCTGCGCAAAGTCTCGTGGTTTCTTTTGAGTGAGACACGTCAGCACTTGCCGCAGAAATTCTGCTGCTTCAGGCAGATGTCGATCCGCCAGCTCGCAATCAGCAAGCCCATTGAGACTGCCGATCACCAGCGGGGACCCCGGCATATTTTGATTCCGTTCTAGACTTACTGACTTGGCGTAGTGCAGCTTGGCGTTCTTTCGATCGTTGAGTTGCGCGTACACATCACCGATTCTCATATGAAGCTCGGATAATTGCGGATACGCTTTGTCGCGAGTTTCATCGAGCAATTGGTTGAAGTATTTCAACGCTAATTGATTGTGGTGCCCGTTGTAAAACTGTGAGCCAGCGAGTTGCAACACCGGTATCCGCGCTTTTGAATCTGATAGTGCAGTGATTGCTTGATCAAAATACCTCCGGGCCTGCTCGATTTCGCCGCATTGGATAGCGTTTTCGCCGAGCGCACTGAGAGTATTTGCGCGAAGCTGTGCCGGCTCCACGGCCAGAAGGCAGGAAAGTATAGAATTAGCGTATTCGCATCTTCCGGAGGTGCGCAGAGCGTCCGCCATCTGGTGACCCGCGACAACGGCTGGAATCGGTTGGAGCTTCGCGTATGCCTTTAACGATGACACACAAATTCGAGCAATTCCCTTGTTGCCCTTCCCTTGCTTGAAAAAGTTTGTCGCTGTGCCGAGGCACTTTGCATAGGCGTTTGCGGCACTCTGCTCATCATGGCAGCTTGTATAGACCTCGCCGAGGGCCCCGTAGACTCGAATCGTTGCCGCAGAATCACCGCTTAGTTCGGCAAGCTCAGCTGCTTGAATGTAATTCTTGATTGCTGATGGAGAATCTCCACGCCGCCCAGCGTCCGCCGCAAGATCAATCAAGATATCAATCTTATCGGCTGCGTTTGAAGATTGCTCGTAGCGCACACGTGCCAAGATTGTTTCGATATCTGTCCTTTTGAAAACGACGGTTAGAGCCAATGCAAAAACGAACAAAGCCGAAATGCCGAGAAGAACTTTCTGTCTTGTAAGACCAAGACGCTTAAGTGATACTTTGTCAGCTGTCGCCCTGATTTTGGTGGATTTGGCGAAAGGATTTTTCCGGAACTCCGACAGCGCATCCGCGAGTTCATCAAACGAGACGTAACGATCGCGGCGATCTTTAGCCATCGCTGTGAAGGTGATCGCCTCGAGCGAGTTAGGCAGTTTAAGCTGCTCCGCGAATTTATCCGGTTCTTTCGAAACATGCATGTTTAAGATGGCCACTGGGTCATTCGCTTCAAACGGCCACCGCCCGGTCAGCACTTCGTACATCAGACAGCCAAAAGAGTAGATATCGGCGCGCCCATCCAAACTCTCGCCCCGGCATTGCTCCGGGCTCATATAACGGGGATCGCCAACGACCTCGCCTGTGCGGGTTAGTAGTTGCTCATCAGTTCCATCGAGAAGCCTGGAGAGACCGAAATCTACTATCTTAGCCACAGAGGTTTCGATGCTTGCGGAGCCCAGAACCATGACATTATCTGGTTTCAAGTCTCTATGCAGCACATTTTGCCGGTGAGCATAAGCCATGCCTTCGCATATTTGCAAGAGAAGCGGCAAGCATTGCTCGGGTGCCAGCCGTCCAGACTCTGACACGATCCGTCCTAGCGAAACTCCTTCCACGAACTCCATCGCGAGGTAGATGAATCCGGAGTAGCCTCCGAACGAGTAGATCGTCAGAACATTCTTGTGTCGCAGAGAAGAGATAATTCGCGCTTCGCGTTGAAACCTTCGGGCTGCTGATGCGTCAGCCATATACCGCGGGTGCATTGTTTTAATGGCAGCGTCGCGGTTCAATTCGAGATGTCTGGCTCGGTACACAGAGCCCATGCCGCCGCAACCCAAGTATTCAAGAATTTCGTACCTACCGTCGAGAACTGTGCCAACGGTCAATCGCAGAGGAGCTGGTTCCTTTGAGGACGAATCGGACGTATGCATTTCAGGAGTCCATCTGATAGGTCTGCAATATAATTGGACGGAAGGGCGTAGCTAAATTCAGCAGCATAGAGCTTACCGCAGCTAACTGGAATCAGGTAGCGGGATAGTGTGGACAACGACCTAATTGTGAAGCTGCGATAATACCGATTGTTTACATGAAAGCCTTAGCAGTCCTAAGGCAGATTGGGCATATACTTTCTCTCAATATCTCGCCAAGTCGATTCCTTTTGCCCGGCACGTTTTGCTGCAGCGTTCGCCTCGACAAAATGTTGCCGGTCGTGTTGCGCTTCTGCGTCGCGAACTCCAGGCGAACGCTCATTGATCAAAACCCGCTGATACACCTGGGCCGCGTCAGCGTACTGTCCGAGCCTGAGAAGTGATCTTGCCATTGGACGCAAAGAATACAGTTGCTGCAGCTCAAGATCTTGCGCTTCGGTCGCAGATCGAGCGGGCATAAATCGCAGCCTCTGATAACGGCGGGCAAACGTCTTTGTTGCGGCTTCAAACTGGCCGGTCTCAAATTGCGCATCGCCCAAAGCCTTTAACAAATTCAAAAGGTACAGCCGCTCTTCTTCCTGCGAGTGCTTAGTCTCACTCCAAAAACTCATGGCAGACTCGCACGCTTTCCTTGCATCGACCGGCCGATGGAGCGCCAGAAGAGCTTTGGCCCTCGCGGTCAATATTGCTGTTTCATTCAGCGCGCGTCCCTTAGGAGACTTGAGCGCGAAATCTAACGCTAGAGTCGAGTACCTAACGGCCTGATCGTAATTCGCTGCCTCCAAAAACAGCTCGGCTGCATTTTTGCAGATACTGGAACGAGCGCTCTCGGTTTTCGTGCGCTTGATCGCCTGGTCAAAGCACTCGGCTGCATTTGGATAATTACCCTGCCTCAAATCCACTGCGGCACGAGTCAGCAAATAGCTGAGCGCCAAGTGCTCCTTCTCAGGAATGTCAATGAGATTCAACAATCTCTGCGCTTTGAGATATTGGCCTCTGCTTTTGTATATCTCGCCCAGCTTCGTAACGGGTTCTTCAACGCTCGCAGATGATGCAACGCTGATGCGCGCCTCGATCACCTTTTGCAATCTGGTATCGACAAGATCATTTGCTGGCTGACTTCTCACGAGTAAAGTTCCGTACTTAATAACGTTGTTCGCAGATTGTCCGTTGTCGTCCAGCCCGTAAGCCCGCACGTAGTCGGCCGCGTCGTACCAAGCGTTGAACTTTTCCAGTTCAGTGGCGTTCCGCTCGGGCAATTCAGTTATCTCCGCGAGCGATAACAAATGCGGAAGAACCTCCGTTCTTCTCTGCTGCTTGTCGAGAACGGTGACCAATTTCTGGTGCGCTTCGATTGCTTGCTCGAGTGTGGAGTTTTGCTTGTCGGCCACAACTTTGTTGTAGTAGTCGATTTGCAGATTGTCAAAGTTGATGTAAAGCCAGCCTGCCCCCGCAGCAGCAAGCAGCACTGCCACCAGAATGCCGATGTGCATCTTGGTATAATGGCGCCGTTTCCTCGCCGGCTTTTTCTCGCTGATACGCACCACGGTGGTGCTGTTGCGATTGATGCTGGAGAGGGCCCCGACCAGTTCATTCATTGTCTGGAAACGATTGTCCGGATCCTTCTCCAGACACTTAGCGATGATTCGCTCCAGATCAAGTGATACCTCCTGCCCCGGCATGGCTTCGGATAGCAGCGGCGGTTTCTCCTGTAACTGCAGATACATGGTGGCAAGCGGCGTCTCACCTTCAAGAGGCGGATCGCCGACGATGATTTCAAACATCACGCTGCCGAATGAATAGATGTCCGATCGCGCATCCAGTGGTCGCCCCGTGCACTGCTCCGGGCTCATGTAGGCGGGCGTTCCGAACACTGCGCCGGCACGCGTCAACTGCTGCACCTGCTCGCCTTCGTGGGGCATCAACTTTGCGATACCGAAGTCGACCAGTTTTACAACATCATCTTCGGCGCTTTCAAACTCGTGCACCAGCATGATGTTGCTCGGCTTGAGATCGCGGTGAACGATGCCCTGTGAATGCGCATGCTCCAGTGCCGCTGCGGTTTGCCTGAAGATCGGCAAAGCCCGATCGACCGGCACGCGTTTGTCTTCGCGGAGTATCTCGTCGAGACTGATGCCCTCGAGATAATCCATCACCAGATACACGCCCAGCTCGGAAGCGTTGAATGCGTAGACCTGAATGATATTGGGATGCTGAAGCTGGCTGATTGCTTTCGCTTCGTACTGGAAGCGCTGCAACGCCTCATGCGACGCGACACTACCTTTGAGCAGCATCTTTACCGCCACGATGCGGTCGAGGAAAAGATCTTTTGCCTTGTAGACGACGCTCATGCCGCCCTTGCCGAGCAGCGAGATTATCTCGTATCGCTCGTCGATTGTGGACCCAACTTGACCAAGAATGTCTTGCTCGGTCTGACGCATACCATCAGCCCGGGTCACATCTTGTTCTTGATCGGAAATCGACGTCATGTCGGTTGGTTCCTCGGGATCCACTTTAGCTGTTCCCCAAACGTAGCGCTGACCAGCATCGCCCGCGGTGCCAGCTGCATGGTACCGGCCATGATGCCCAAAAGCAACAGCCGCACCGTGAACAGATGGCTAGGTTATCAGCCACCAGCTATGTTTACCGCATTGCAATGCCTGGAGCGGGCTCCAGCACTTCCTCTCCCAATCTTCACTCCTGCGGACCCAACCCTAGCAACCCGGGTCCCTAGCTGAGGAGTTAGATCCACTATGCCAGCTCGGAGTCAATTTGGCAATTGGAAAGCGACCAGCCGTGTCGCTTGCGAGTTTCACCAGTGGGCAATTCGCGACTTTATCAGAACAACCGGGCACAATAGAAACAGGCTCACAGTGCAGGAGAGTTGCGCATGCCGCAAATCGAAACTGGTGACTCAGGAAAGAAGCGCGACGGTCGAGACACCGACCATGTTGTTACTTCACACAAGGTCGCTGGAGAGAGCGTCAGTGGCGAGCCGATGGCTCCCGCATACGAGCCGAAGTTCAAGTCATTCTCGAGCGTAGCCAAGCAAGGTGTTGATCAGGTTTTGCACACTGTGTCCCAGTTTTGCATTGAGGACAAGGAGAAAGGCAAGGTCATAACCGCGAATGGTGAAAAGTCAGCTTGGGAGCCAAGACCGTCGTTTATGGAGGGACTCAGGCAAGCAGTCCAGGGGCGTTCAAAGGAGGAGGCAGAACTCCGCCAAGCGGAGTTTTCCATTGCGTACATGACTAGAAAGGCCGCTCAATTCCTCCAGGATGCTTCTGGCGACCTTGTAGATGGACTCAAACGATGCTTTGGACAGGAAAGCTCTAGCGAAAAGATGACTGAGAGCCAGGAGTCAGCTTCTGACCGAGGTGAACCAACTGTTCCCGCTGCCGAGCAGAGTACACCTACACCGTCAGGAATAACTGATCAATCTCAGACTAAAATTTCTGAAACTCCGAGCGTCCCAGCTGCTCAGAGCGAATCTAGTCATCAAAACCCAGACGGGATGCGGCAAGCTGACTTGCGCGACACCGTCGATGGCGTCCTACTTGCTCAAGAACCTTCGCAAACTGGCAGTAACTGGCTGAACGAAAAATGGATTCAGGGTGAAGCCAGGAAACTGCTGGACGCGACAAAGAAGGTGAAAGATAAATGGCTTTATGAAGAAAGTGGAAGTCTTCACCAAGTGAACAGCGTGCCCGAAGCGGTCATCTCCAACTACAGAGTATTACTGAAGTCGCCAAAGCGCGACCAGGGTGAATTTCACACCGCGATCGCCCGCAAGCATGAAGACGGGAAGCCCGATACGCTGATGGCTTCGCCGACCTTCTTCACACATGGAACCAAATTGCTCATTCCGGACGGGTCCTTCAAGATTACCAATGAGAGATACAAGAAGGAATTCTCGCCCTTCTCCAAAGCAAACTAGTTCTACCGGAGACATCACCTGTATTTTCGAGAGCCTATTGATTGGTACATGCTGGTCTGTGTAGTGCTGTCCCTTGCGCTGTGCAGGGATTGTTGCTTCCTGATGGCTATTGGTTTTTTCTCTCTCGCATCCAAGGCTTGTACTCTTCTGCTTTTTGGAAAAAAGTCGCAAATCAAACCTTGGGCAGTTCGATTTGCAATTGGTCTTTTGCTGGGCGCCTGCAATGCGGCTGCGGTCGATCGACTTCTATGGCTGTGGGCGGACTTTGGCAAATTTGCTCATTTAGACGCTCTTGACGCCTACATAGGATCGCTTACAAATCTCCTCCCCGCAGCGCTCGTCGAAGTGTTTCTAATATCGGTGGTGCCATTCGTCGTGTGGTGCGTTTTGGTCGCGTCCGATTTGTTAATCTTAGCGTTGCTTCGGAGATGTTCATTTAGGCTCGTGTCTGCACTTTGCCTGATAAATTTGCCCCTCACCCTCTGGGTGGTGACAATATTGGTCTGGGTACCCATGCATGGACATCGAGTATCCACCTATGACTGAGATACAGTTCGTATCAGCTCCCAGCAAGCATCGGACACACAGGCAAAGAAAGAGTTCTGCGAGGCCCGGATCGCTCCAGTGTCACCGCATGCAGTATCACGCGGATCGGCAAACACCGGCAGAGAGAGCAAAGCATCAATCCGGCAAAGCACACGTTAAGTGCAGACGCCTGCAAATCTCAACGACAAAAAGATTAGTTTCCTCATCCGCCCACCGCAGCCCCCGATGGCTCCACTCGCACACCGCGGTCAGATCAAATCATCCGGGACGGAAAAAGCCCGAACTGGGTCTGGGGTGAGCATTACCGAAAATGTAGGCTATCCACGTATCGACCGGGCCGAAGACATATCGCACCTGGATACGGCTTGATGAAAGGCCTGAGACAGGCTGAGCCCGGTTCGGCAATTTGCTCCAAGCCGGCTCCCTACAAACATCGGGATCTGGAGACAGTCTATAGATTCCATTTCGCGAGTTCACCAGTGGGCAATTCGCGACATTATCAGAACAACCGGGCACAATAGAAACAGATTCAGAGCGCAGGAGAGTTGCGCATGCCGCAAATCGAAACTGGTGACTCAGGAAAGAAGCGCGACGGTCGAGACACCGACCATGTTACTTCACACAAGATCGCTGGAGAAAGCATCAGCAGTGAGCCGATGGCTCCCGCATACGAGCCGAAGTTCAAGTCATTCTCGAGCGTAGCCAAGCAAGGTGTCGATCAGGTTTTGCACACTGTATCCCAGTTTTGCATTGAGGACAAGGAGAAAGGCAAGGTCATAACCGCGAATGGTGAAAAGTCAGCATACGAGCCAAGACCGTCGTTTATGGAGGGACTCAGGCAAGCAATCCAGGGGCATTCGAAGGATGAAACTGAACGTCTTCAAGCTGAATTCTCCATTGCTTACATGACCAGAAAGGCGACTCAATTCTTTCAAGATGCCTCGGGCAGCATCGTTAGCGGATTTCAGCGATGCGTAGGTTTGGATGACGCAAGTCAGAAGAATTCGGTAAAGCAAAACCTGAGCGTCGATCAGGAAACTGGACAGCAAACGATAACCATAGGCAAGAGAACATATCCAGCGTCTGACATAACCGGGCAGTCTCTGGCGCAGATGTCTGATGTCCCAAATCAAACAGTGCCAGACGAATTGGAACATCGCAAGTTCGACGCCGGTGGAAAATGGATTTCAGCTAACCAAATTGATTACTCTGGGAAGAAGCCATTTTCGGGCGCGCCAGATGACGTGTTTGTGATCACAGCCGAGGGCCATCCGGGAAAACTGATGAAAGAGAGTCGACTTTGGGTTATGGATGGCGATCGGCTAAGCCTCCACACCCTTTCCGCACTTGTTGCACACCTGCCAGAGCGGCGCTTTTTTCCATCGGGGCGACGTCTGCTGCTTGTGAATGCATGCAAGAGCGGAAAGTCTGTCGAAAGTTCAGGCGATGAAATGATCGAGCCAGGAATCTCGGGACGAAGTGCCGCAGCTCAGTTGGCAGTATTGTCCGACAGTTGGACTATTGGCGCGGCCGGTGATGTTAATTCGGATACTGGTGAGGTTTACACGATAGGACAGCTGGGACAACACGTCCCATCGAAATGGATATTATTCGATCCCAAAGGAACCCCTCGCTTGGAGTTCGGCGCAAAAATGACAGAGGAAGATTGGCAAAAAGCCGAATCTCTTTCCCGACGGAAATTGGACTGGGCGGAGCAGCGCTAATGGCAGGGGCGGTTGCCATCACGGATGATTTCATCGAAGCCTACCCATGCGAGGACTCTTGGGCTGAAGGGCTTGTCGTTCCCGCTATCGTAGCCGCCGTGCCGTTCGTGATGCTATTACCGTCTGTTCAAGCGTTTGCTTCAACCTTTTGTGAACTGTCGTTCCCGGTCACTTTCATTTGCTACATTCCTTGGCTAAGGCATATTTTGAGGGCTGCTCGTTTCTTGCTTTTCTCGTCAGACTTGACGGTAGTTGCCAGGTTCTTTTCAGGGCTCGCCATCGCGGGTCTCGCCTGCAATGCATTAGTCCAAATCGCATCTGGAATACTATTCGATATCGCGCGCCACATAGGACCTGTTTTCAACGAGGACAATTTCGCCCAAACATTGGTGTTTGTTGTACTGGCTGTAGCGGGATCTTTTTATGGCACGTGCTACTTGGTTCACAGAATCAAACAACAAAGATTGTTGTCTATGAGTTCGGAGATTGCGACCTCAACTATCCTTTTTTTGGCATCAATACTTCCAGCTGCTTCAATATTTGTCGTCTATCTTGCCGCAGATCATATCCCGGGTTTGTCCGGAATAGTCCGCGCAGTCGGAAGGAATTCCATCACCTACATTTACTACTTCGGACTAGCTTTGTCTTACCTTATGACTTTCGGTGGACTCAAGCTGATCAGCGCGGATCGGCAAGCATCGGCAGAGAGCAAGGCATCAATCCGACAAAGCACACGCTAAGTGCAGGCTCCGACAAATCTCCAGAACAAACGGATTCGTCTCCTCATCCGCCCAGCGCAGACTCCCGGATGGCTCTACGCGCACGCCGGCATCGGCAAGATCGACTAGATCATCCGGCACCCAACTGAGGAGAAAGCCAGAACTGAGGCTGGGATGAGCGTTACCGGAAATATAAGCTATCCATGTATCGACCGGCGGGAAGTTTTCCACATCGAAGAAACCACCAGAACCCATCATGGCTGCGCCATCCCACATGCTGAGGGCGGGCTCGAAATAGATAAGCGAGCCGCGAGCACCATCCGCGAGCGACAGGTCAGCGCCTCGATCCCTGAGACACTCACTGCGGCTGGCTGCCACCCGTGCCATCTCCTCGCACAACAACGCATCCGTGAGACTCAGCAGGCGTCCCGGTTCAGTGAAAACGAAACGGCGCAAAGGCGCACCTTGCTTGTGTGCCGACTTCTCGATCAGGCGCCACTGGCGTTCCATGTTGCGGACGTCCAGTCCGGCAAATTTCTCAAAGAATGACCGGTCGCTAAAGCCGGGCGTCGAATCGCACGCCAGGACCGACATATCGCACCAGGCGACGGTTTCGTGAAAGGGCTGAGACAGGTCGAGCCCCGGTTCGGCAATTTGCTGCTGGACCATGACAAAGCCTCCTATCCAAGCCGGCTCCCGACAAACATCGGGATCTGGCGCCAGTCTAGAGTTTCCTGCGAGGTCCGGATTCCAGTTCAATTATAGGTTATGAATGGGGCGTTCTGAAATGTGCATTGTAGGTGCCGAACCCGACATAAACTGCCAGTGTAATCAGTGAAACCCAGATTACGGCACACCTCAGCATCCGACTGCGATCTTCAGGAAGCACCAGGCGCTTGCCGATCGGATCGACAAGAAGAGCAGCGCTGAGCAGACTTTGCCGGGTCAACTCCAGCAGTTTTGTGCCACCCAGCAGCAGGAGCCAGAACGGCGCCAATACCAGCGCAGAGAGAAACGCCAGCAGTTCAAACAGACCGAATTTCTTGTCCTTGTCCACCGCCGTATCAGCCCACGTCGGCGCCAGCATGTTGAACAACATGAATATCGGCGCAAGAACGATGACCGGCACCGCCACTACGGCGCCGATCGCAACGATGGCTGCCAGCACGAATGCTCTCAGAGCATTGAAGAGCGGATTGCGGTTCTGCAGAACTTGAAGCAAATTCTGTTGCGCATTAGTGGAAGTTGGATTGAGGCGCAATGCTTCCAGAAAGAAGTCGAGTCCCTTTTCATTTTCGCCGCGGGCAAACGCGCATATTCCTTTGTTGATATGCAAGTAGTCGTGTTCGGGATTGATAGCCAGAGCCTGGTCAAGAAACACTTCCGCTTCGTCGTGACGCTTCAGTTCTATCAACGCGATCGACGCCATCGATAGAGAACGCAAGTGCCGCGGATCGACAGCCAAACCGGCACGCGCGCGCGTGAGCGTTTCATCCCACTGCTCTCTCGCACGGGCTACGTAAGCGTAAGTGCCATGGTTAGCCGCCTCCTGAGGATTGAGCCGCAACGCTTCTTTGATAGCTGCCTCAGCCTCGTTCAATTGCTTCTGATGGACATGCGCTTCCGCAAGCACATAGTGGCTCAGGTAGTTCTCCGGATTCAGTCGCACAGCAGCGCGACCAGCCTCCACCGCCGGTCCGTACTTCCCTTGTGCCGTCAAAATGAAGCCGAGCAAAATCTGTGCGTCGGCATCTTCGGGATACTCCGCAATAAAGAGCTGAATCTCGCGCTCGGCTTCGCGGTCCCGACCGATTGAATGCAGCGTCCGCGCTCGTTCGTAGTGGCTGCCGTCGGTGTTCACCGTGCAGCGATTTACTTGTTGAATGCCTGTCTGATCGCCGACGACATCTTCCAGATT
This sequence comes from Candidatus Obscuribacterales bacterium, assembly GCA_046328035.1. Classification (GTDB taxonomy): domain Bacteria; phylum Cyanobacteriota; class Vampirovibrionia; order Obscuribacterales; family Obscuribacteraceae; genus JBGASG01. The sequence continues at coordinate 135,274 of JAXLXI010000004.1, forward strand.
TTGGTATCAGTCATGGCTTTGATCTGTTCTTGCAGCCGCGCATTCTCATCGCGGTAGTAGCGCAGCTCATCCTGCAAGCGCGCCATCTCTTCGTAGAAGGTGTTGGACTCCGCATTGGCTGCCGCATCTGCCTGGTTGGGAAACTCGATGCGATAACGGTGTTGGCGACCCATCGGCGTCAGTTTCACGAACTTGTCGTTGAACAAGTTTTTCTTCAGCGGTTCGCCGGTACGAATATCATTCAATGGTGGCACATGATATTCGCCCGCTTTGGCATTGGAGAACATCGGTGCCCAGGGCACCACATTTTCGAAGTGATAGTGCGTCACTTGCGACTTGCGGGTGGAGAGCGAGTCAATGATAGCCTCGCCGCCGTGCAGCAGGTTTGCCGACCAGAGCAAGAATTCGCCTTTCTTCAACGTCAACTTGTGACGTTCGAAACCATTCTCTTGAGCGATGCTTTTAATACTCTGCTCGTAGAGTTTGTATTTGTGCATGGTGCGCGGGTTGTCCCAGGAGTTGGGACCTTCCCACGGCGCATCGGGATAGACGTACTCTTCCGCGATACCCATATCGTAGTAGTCGAACTCCGGCAGCTTGTGGCTGCCTGGGAAGTAGTGCAAGGGACCTTGCTTCAACGTAATATCTTCCAACGCTACCCACGCCGCGGCCATGAATCCGCGCGGCAACGAGCTGAAGTGAATAACATCGCTGTGGGTGGCTTGCTCAGTTCCACGCACGAAATTGAGCGTCTGGAACGGAATCGGCTCGCGACCATAGAGCAAACGCAGGATAGACAGAACTTTTTCGTGTGCGGCCACATCTTTGACCGCTTCGCATACACGCCACGCATCCTGATAACGACCGTCTTCGATCTTGTCCCAGACGTGCTCTTGAATCATGCGCGCGTGGGTTTCGTCGACGATCGATTCGGTGATAACGAGGTAGCCGTCTTCGCGATACTTGCGAATCAATTCCTTTTCGGTGGCGCTCAACGGACGGGCATCAATCAACCGATTGAACACCGGCGAATCCACCCACGGTCCCTGGAACGCGTCGTCGCGAGCGACCGGTGCCGCGTCCACAGCCGATGTAGTGCAGGACATTGATTGCATGCGAAATCCTCAAATCCTAGACGAGGCGCCCCTTGGGCTTTCGTCGCACTATATAGTAGTGCGTCGCGACGCCGGATCGGCACCACTTTAGATCATTCACACAATCCCAACGCGCGCCCGTTTCGGATACCTCAGCAATTACAGGAACTTCATGCTCCTGCGAGGCCCAAAATGAGTCAACGCTAAGAAATGTAGTGGTATTGTCACCAATCAGCGGCGCGCGACCGTACTCCATCGTTATGATGAACAGCGTAATGGCGCTCCACGGGCTTAGCTCATGCACATAACCACATCATTCCCCCAACGGATTCGCAGCTCAGCATTGGCACTGCTGGCAGTGTCGTTACTGCAACTCCCTTCCGCAAGCATTGCTCTGGCAGCGAATGGGCAACCACTGCAAGGAAACGCCAGCGTCAATTCCGAATCGCTGAGATTGACGCGCAGCAAAGCAAAATTGCAGTCGTCGGCCGAGCAGCAAGAGGCTCCCGACGATGGTCCGATGGAACTCGGTGCGCAAGACAACATTGGTTTCTTGCAAGAGCAAAAGCCATCCACTGCAATTGATCTGAACGCCTTCAAAAGCTCTCCTCTGGTGGGCAACACCAACAGCACCGCGTTGCCAGGCAAGGGCACCAGCACAAGCCGCGTGCAACTGCTATCGGACTACGACATTGAACTGATTGTGGACAGCTCGTCATCCATGAACGAAGACGACTGCCCCGGCGGACTGTCGCGGTGGAACTGGTGCGGCATGCAGGCAACTGATCTAGCTCGACAGATCTCCCCGTTCGCTCGGCGCGGGTTGACCATCACCACGTTTGCAGCCAAGTATTACGTCTTCGAAAATTCCAGTCCGGCAGGCATAGCCGAGCTCTTCTCCAATAAATTTTTCCGCATCGGCACGCGGCTGGCTGAGCCGCTGGATAACCGGTTGAACTCGTTTTTCAGTCGGCGTGGTCCCGGTTCCAAACCACTGTTGATCGCAGTAATCACAGACGGACTACCTCATCCCAAAGAGGAACCGCAGATGGTGATCAATACTTTGATTCAGGCAACTCATCAGATGAAGAGCCCCAATGAAGTCACGCTTGTCTTCTTCCAGATCGGGGCGGATGATCTGAAAGGACGCGCATTCCTCAGTTATCTCGATACGTCTCTCGTCAGTCAAGGAGCCCGTTTCGACATGGTGCGCACTATTCCTTTCAATCACCTGATGCAAGTTGGGTTAGCTCAATCACTCGTCGAATCAATTCAAGAATTCGCCGCGCGCAATCGCCCGGCAAGCCGTCCCGCAGCAGCAGCCGCCGCCAGCAAGCCACGCGCCAAGCCGAAACGCGCCGGACACTAGTCTTGCCAATTTTCGACTTTCAGACCCGGAACTCGGCCGAACTCTTTAACGTTATGGGTGATCACTGTCAGTCCGCGCGCTTTAGCCTGCCCCGCCAACAGCACATCATAGGGTCCGATCGGAGTACCGGCATTCGAGAGGAACGCCCGTATCTCGCCAGCCTCTCGCGCGTCTTCCTTATCAAACTCAACGACTTGAAAAAGTAGCGCATCAAAAATGTCTAGATTGTGTTTGACTCTTTTGCTTTTATACGCGCCGAAGAAAAGTTCATGGGCTACGATTGAAGAAACAACTACATCTGCGGGCGGTACCTTCCGCACGCGCCGAGAGATCTTCGAATCCGAATCCTTCAGCAGTGCAATAACAGCGTTGGCGTCTAGGATGTATCGCATCAATCGAACAAGGAATCCAACTCTGGGCGCTCTTGCTGTTGGATGGGTTCCTTTACCGCCGCTGCACAGTCGTCATCTAACTTACCGGCGAGCACCGTAAGCCACGACCAGTCTGCCGGAATAGGTTCAAGAATCACGGTGCTACCGTGGCGCCGGATGCGAACCGTTTCACAGTCAAAACGGAAGTCTTTGGGTAATCTTATCGCTTGCGACCGCCCGGACCAGAATACCTTTGCCGTTTCCATCGGCCTTCCTCCGCCTTGCTATATACCAATAGTATATACCACGAGGCATCCGTTCCGGGCTGTTCGTCGATCTATTGCCCCGCCATTTCGCGGAAGTTCTCAGCGTACATGCGAACTCCGCTGAGGATGGCGTTAATACCTTCCGTCGCCATCACCGACCCACGGGACTCGTTGCTGAGCTGCCCGATCTCGGTATTGCGCAAGACTTGCTGTATGCACCAGGTGCCATACTCACCGCTGTTCTCAGCAAATTTAGCCTCATCTTCGGTGATACCTATGGCGCAAAAAACACCAAAGACGCCGGACGGCAACTGGTACAAAGTATCCGGCGCTTCGTCAGCGTACCAGACAACCATGTTGGTAAGCAGCGATGGCAGCGTCACCGAGTGTGGTGACTTCATTTCGAGAATCAAACCGGGACTGAGCGTGCCTGAATAGCTGAGCAGATACGAGCACAACCGCCGCAATTGCCTGATCGGCCACAAAGATGGCTTGCTGGACTTGATCATCAGCTCGCAGCCAAATCCAGAAACTTCATCAGGTTTTTCTTGAAACCACGGATTGCTCAATCCGGACGTGACGTAAACCCAGTGATCCCTTCCGGGCACCGGCGGGTGCGCGAGAATCGGAATCACCTGGTCCGCGATGGACTGGGTGATCATCCGGAAGCCGCTGTCTGGCTTGAATTCCGGGTCCGGCACGTCAGGCGGGGAGTAGTTGCGAGGAATCGGAAGAAACGTCTCGCCCAGTAGATCCGCGTAGATTTTGTTGCGCTCTTTCCAGGCGCTGCGCAGCAGTTTCTTATGGGCGGTCTTGCTCAAAGCTATTCCTCTTCGAGTTTAAGCAAAGCCATAAATGCTTCCTGAGGGATATCGATCTTGCCGACGGACTTCATCCGTTTCTTACCCTCTTTTTGCTTCTCCAAAAGTTTGCGTTTACGAGATATGTCGCCGCCGTAGCATTTCGCCAGAACATTCTTGCGCTGCGCCGAAATGGTTTCGCGAGCAACGATTTTGCCGCCAATCGCCGCCTGTACCGGCACTTCGAACAGTTGCCGGGGAATCAGCTTCTTGAGTTTCTCGGCCAGCATGCGACCGTACGCCGCCGCGCGTTCGTGGTGAACGATTGCCGAAAGGGCGTCGACCGGCTCTCCGCCGATCAAAATATCCAGTTTGACCAGGCGCGATTCGCGATACTCTTTGAAGTGGTAATCGAGACTTGCATATCCGCGAGAACGCGACTTAAGTTGATCGAAGAAGTCGGTGATGATTTCGGCCAGCGGCAGTTCATAGTGCAGCATGGCGCGGCGGGGATCGAGATATTTCATGTCGATGAAGATGCCGCGTCGGCTCTGAGCGAGATCCATGAGCGGTCCCACATACTCGTTCGGCACCAGTATGCTCGCCTCTACATAGGGTTCCTCAATCATCTCTCGATAGTTGGGGTCGGGCAGACGCGCGGGGTTGTCTACCATGAGGATAGACCCATCCGTTTTCGTGACGCGATACACCACCGACGGTGCCGTGGTGATCAGGGTGAGTTGGTACTCGCGCTCCAGGCGCTCCTGCACGATTTCCATGTGCAGCAAGCCTAGAAAGCCGCATCTAAAGCCAAAGCCGAGCGCTTCAGACGTTTCCGGCTCGTAAAAAAGCGAAGCGTCGTTCAACGTCAGTTTCTCAAAAGCTTCGCGCAGATCGCCGTATTGATCGTTGTCGACCGGGTAAATGCCGGCGAACACCATGGGCTTGGCGGGACGATAGCCTGGCAAGGCCTCCATTGCCGGTGCGTCAGAGTGCGTGATCGTGTCACCGACGAGTGTTGCCACGTCTTTGATGGCCGCAGCCAGATAACCCACTTCGCCGACTCCAATTTCATCCGTCTTCACCTGCTGCGGCCGCAAAAAGCCCAATTCGGTAATTTCGAAGTCTTTGTTGTTCGCCATAAAGCGAATCTTGTCGCCGAACTTGACGCCACCGTCGACTACCCGGAAGTAGACGATGATGCCGCGATAACTGTCGTAATAACTGTCGAAGATCAGCGCTCGGAACGGTCTGCTGGCAGTGTTTGCCGGGGGAGGCATGTACTGCACAATCGCCTCCAAGACATCTTCGATACCGATACCGTTCTTGGCACTGGTCAGCACCGCATGTGATGCATCGACGAGCAGCACATCTTCAATCTCCTTGCGCATTACTTCCGGCTCAGCCGATGGCAGGTCAATCTTGTTGATGACGGGGACAATCTCCAGACCGTTATCAATAGCCAGGGTTACATTGGCAAGGGTCTGCGCCTCGACGCCCTGAGTGGCGTCGACGATCAAGAGCGCGCCTTCGCAGGCAGCCAGGCTGCGCGACACTTCGTAACCAAAATCTACGTGTCCGGGTGTATCAATTAAGTTAAGGACGTATGTTTTTCCGTCCTTGGCTTTGTACTCCATGCGGGCGGCTTGGGCTTTGATGGTGATGCCGCGTTCGCGCTCGATATCCATCGTATCGAGCACCTGCTCTTGCATGTCGCGCTTCGAAATCGTGCCTGTAAACTCCAGCAATCGATCGGCGAGCGTCGACTTGCCGTGATCGATGTGCGCGATAATTGAGAAATTCCGGATAAATGTCGGGTCTGTCGGCACAGAAAGTTGAACTCGTTTTAACGGAATAAGCCGGGTCAACGCGCCAACGCGTCGCCCCTCGGTATATTATCAGCCCAGACCCGCACTCTCTGCCATTCAACACAATAGGTTCATTAGGAGTAATAGTCCGATGGCACATCCATTTCTTGAAGCGCTGGAAAAACGCCCACTGCTGGGCGATGGCGCGATGGGCACGCTGCTCTATGCACGCGGCGCATCGCCGGAGACCAGCTTCGAGAAAATGAATCTGGACCACCAGGATATGGTTCAGCAGGTTCACATTGATTACATCAATGCCGGTGCCGAGGTGATCCAGACCAATTCGTTTGCCGGCAACCGTTACCGTCTGGCGTCCTACGGACTGGAAAAGGATGTTGTCTGGTCGTCGAACGTCTGGGCAGCCAAGGTTGCAAGAAACGCCCGAGAAATCGCCGGGATGCCGGTTTTCGTCGCCGGATCCGTCGGTCCGACTGGCAAACTGCTGGCGCCCATCGGCGACATTACGAAAAGCGAGCTGGAAGACGCCTTCAAAGAACAGATGGAAGGTCTCCTGGCAGGGGGCGTCGACCTCTTCGTCCTGGAGTCGATGGGCAACATCGTTGAGTTGACCACGGCAGTGCGGGCGGCGCGCAAACTCTCCAAACTGCCGGTCGTGGCGCAAATGACCTTCACCACCGAAGGCTCGTCGGTTTTCGGTACCCATCCCGAAGACCTGCTGAGGCTCTTAGATGAGCTTGGCGACGAGCGTCCCGACGTGCTGGGCATCAACTGCGGAGCCGGTCCGGGACCAGTTCTTGAAACATTGAAACGTATCGGATCTGCCGTCGCCGGGCGCGGCATGACGCCGGACCAGGTTTATTTGTCAGCCTTGCCCAATGCCGGTTTGCCGGGTCGGGTCGGTCAACGGTTTATGTATGTGGCGCGTCCGGACTACTGCGCGACATTCGTCAAACCATACATAGAAGCAGGCGCTCGCTTTATCGGCGGTTGCTGCGGGACGACGCCCGAGCACATCAAAGCGATGCGTGTCGAACTCGACAAATATCTGCAAGCCAATCAAAAACACCCGACGCCGAAGGAATTTCCGGTCTCTATACCTGAAATTCAACATATCGCCGACCTGCAACCAACCACCGGCGATGTCAAAGACCCGGTCAAAGAACCGCCTCTCAACCTGGAGTTCAGTGGGCTGTCCTCAAGACTGAAAACCAACGATCCAAAAAACTTCTTCATCAGCGTCGAGTTAGATCCGCCGCGCGGAGCGGTTCCACGAAAGCTCTTACAGGCAGCAGAGATGGTGCGCGACTCGGGCGCAGACACGATCAATGTCGGCGACAGCCCGATGGCCAAAGTGCGCATGTCATCGATGGCAACCTGCCTTTTGATTCAACAGAAGGTCGGTATCGAAACCATCATTCACTTCACGACGCGCGATCGCAATTTGATGGGCATGCAGGCTGACTTGCTCGGCTGCCAGGCTCTGGGCATCCGCAATGTCATCGCGCTCACCGGCGACCCGCCCAGCGTCGGCAACTATGCCCACGCAACCGCAGTCTACGACGTCGATTCGGTCGGTCTGATAAAGATCATCAACCAGCTCAATCGCGGGGTTGATATCGGGGGTAATACCATCGGATCACCGACTTCACTTTCCATAGCCTGCGCTCTCAATCCGACAGCTGAGAACCGGGCGCTGGAGAAGGAACGCCTGGCCCAGAAAATTGGTGCCGGCGCGCACGTAATCATGACTCAGCCGATCTACCAGCTGAGCGATTTGACGGATTTTCTGGATGACTTCGGCAAGGTTGAAATACCCATACTGGTCGGCATTATGCCTCTCAACAGCTTCAAGCACGCCGAATACCTGCACAACGAGGTGCCCGGCATCACCATCCCCGACGATGTGCGCGAAGCCATGCGCAAAGCCGGAGATGAAGGCGCGCGCGTCGGTGTCGAACTATCCGAGAAACTGATCGAGGAGATAAGACACCTGATCGCGGGTATTTATATCGTGCCATCCTTTGGTCGCTACGACGACATCTGCGGGATGGTCCGGCGATTAAAAGCGGGCGTGCATGCGGCTCAACCTAAAGCTCTCACATAAAGCCTTTATCCTGATCGGCGTTCCGCTCGCCTTCCAGCTCATTTTTGCATTCACGCTTTTTCTGCTTTTGCGCCAGGCAGAGCATGAGATTTACGTGGAATTCAACCGCCGCGCCATCATCGCGGAATGCAACAGCCTGATGCGCAGCTTTCTGGAATCGGTGCAATACGTGTACGCGGTGCAGCACTCCGAAGACACCGATGTCTACTTGCGCAAGTACGAGGAAGTGGCCAATCAGCAGATACCAATGCAGTTTCGTACCTTGAAACTGCTGGTCCAGGACAGCCCCGATCAGGTACACATCGTCGAAGATCTCGAAAAGACATCGGGCAAAATCACCACTCTCTTTGTGAGAGCGCGAGACTTGATCGAAAGCAAATCCAAGCCGATTGAGCTGGCTCGCACGCGCCAGGACCTGTCGGACAGTGTCAAAGACTTGATCACTACTCTGAAAGCGTTCACACAAGAGCAGGAAGATGCTGAACGAAAGCGTCCCGACACTCAGATCAAAGTGCGCCACTTGTTGCAGCAGTTCATGCTTTTTGCCGTCGTGTTCAACATTATTTTGGCGATTGCTCTGGCGCGATTCTTCAACGAAGGAACTACAAAACGCCTGGGCGTGTTGATGAACAACACCAACCGCCTGGCTGAGAATAAAGAACTAAATCCGCTGCTCGTGGGCAGTGATGAATTGGCGCATCTGGACAAGACCTTTCACGACATGGCTGATGCCTTGAAGGAAGCGGCGCGGCGAAAACAAGAACTGGTGGCCATGGTATCGCACGATCTGCGCACACCTTTGACCTCGGTGCAGGCGTCGTTGACACTGCTGGGCGCCGGCGCTCTGGGAGGACTTTCCGAGAAGGCGCAGAAAGAAGTCAACGTCGCCGAAAACAATACAACCCGCCTGATCAATTTGATTAATGACCTGCTCGACATTGAGAAAATGGAAGCGGGCAAACTGAAGATGTCACCGCAGATGACACCGCTGATGCCGATTCTGGAACGCTCGTACGAGGGTGTTGATGCCTTTGCCGGGCAGCACGATATCACTGTCGAGATGCCGAATACATCCCTGACAGTCTACGCCGATGGCGATCGGATTGTGCAGGTGCTGGTAAATTTGCTCTCCAATGCCATCAAGTTCTCGCCGCCTGATACATTCGTGAGCGTGACGGTCGAGCAACAGGATAATTGGGTGGAGGTGCGCATCACCGATCGCGGACGAGGCATACCGCCGGCTCACATCACATCGATCTTCCAGCGCTTCCAGCAAGTGGAGGCAGCCGACGGCAAACGCGCGCGAGGCACCGGGCTCGGGCTGGCAATTTGCAAGGCGATCATTGAAGGACATGGTGGCACAATCGGTGTCGAGAGCCAGGAAGGACACGGCAGTCAATTCTGGCTCAAGTTGCCGGCCAGCCCAGTTTAGGTCGAAAGCATCATTTCTCCAGCTTGTAGCCTATGCCGTGGACAGTTTTGATGATCGATGAAGGGGCTTCCGGAGAGATTTTTTTCCGCAGGGTTTTGATGTAGGTATATACCGTGTCGATCGAAGAATCCGACTCCGAATTCCAAACTCGATCTAAAAGCGCGTCAGGACTGAATACTTCGCCCGGATGGCGCATGAAAAACTCCAAAAGTGCAAACTCTTTGGGCAGGAGTTGAATCGGCTGCCCTTCTTTCGTCAGTTCATGGGCCGCAGTGTCGAGCACCAACCCTTTGGCTTCCAGCGTGTTGCCCGGCCCGCTGATATTGGCCGGGCGTCGAAGTAGCGCACGAATGCGAGCGGACAACTCTTTAAGATGAAACGGCTTCGTGATGTAGTCATCGGCACCGGAATCCAGTCCCTGCAGTTTATCGGTTATCGTGTCTTTGCCGGTCAGCATGATGATGGGAGTGGTACCACCAGCGGAGCGAAACTGCTGGCACACATCGATGCCGGTTATGTGCGGCAGGTCCCAATCGAGAATCACCAGTTCATACTTGTAGAACTTGAGCCGCTGGGCTGCCTCCTTACCGTCGGCAACCGCTTCTACTTCATGCTGCTCGAAGGAAAGCCACTCCTTGACTCTTCCTTGCAGATCCGGATCGTCCTCGACAACCAGAATTTTCGCCATGACCGACTCCATTATCGTGCCCATGATAGCAAACACGGCGCTCCGTCCTATCAGCCAGCGGGTATGAAATAGTCAGCCCGACGGTGCATTTGATGTCCAGACCTAAGTTTCCAGTATTGCTTTTAGGCACCTTGACTGCGCTTCTGCTGACCACGGCGTGCGGTTCAATCGATAGCGGAGATCGCTGGGACCGCGGGTATCGTTTGCGCTTCTGGCAAAAATTCAAGCTCGATGGAGAGACCGACTTCGTACGAGGACGTTATGCCAGTGCTCGCGACCTGTGGCAGGAGGCGGTGCGGCAGGCCGAAGCCATGGGACAAGACAACTTCCGCATCGGCATCTCACTTTATGATGTGGCACTGGCGCAAAGTATGTTGCAGCAGCCTCAAGACGCGATCAGCTCGCTGCAGAGAGCACGCACCATCTTCGAACATCAACTGCAGACGAAACTTTCAGCGTCGCAAAAAGTGGAGATGACGCACGAACTGGCTAATACATGGGCGCTCTTGGGACAAATGCAAGCAGCTGTCGAAGACAGGGAAGCGGCAGAGAGATCCTTTGCGCAAGCCAACCAATTATACGGCAGTCTGTCTGACAGATATGATAGCGATCCCGTTTTGCGCCGCGAGCATGCAGAATCTATGGCCAGTCTGGCCATGCTCGATCTGTCGATGGACAAACGGCAAGACGCTGAACGCTACTTCCAGGAGGCTATGCCGCTGGCCGAAGCTTCATTTTCATCACCGACCGCGCTGGATAACCTCAAGCGCGGCTACGCCAGTTTGATGAAAGTCACCGCCCGCGATGACGAAGCACAAAAAATGGTTCCGGATGATCCACGACTTGCCGAGCTTCTCAAACAAGTTGACGAAGCAGCCGACGACAATGACTGGGGCAGGCAAACGCAAGCCGCGCAAGAGGCACTACGCGTCGCGCGCACATCCAACTTTCCGGAGCTCACAGAAGCGCAGACGCTGACATCGCTGATCTTGCCTTTTGCCGCCCGCGGGCACTACGGACAGGCTGAAGAATACGCCAACCGCGCCACGCAGTTGCGTAAGCAGGTGCGCGCGCAACACGACGGGCTGGCTGATCACCTGCAAGCCGTCACGGTGCGCGCTTATATAGAATCGCAGCAGTATGCAAAAGCAATGCCGATTTTGCTCGAACAGATTGTCTGGCGCGAGAACAATCTCAGCGATCAGAAATTGCGCGTCACCGAAACGGCAGCCGATCTGGCACAGTGTTATGCGCGCCTGGGAGAAACTCAAAAAGCCGCTCCGCTTATTCAACGCTGCCTGCAAGCGCTGGAAAAGCGAAAAAACGCCAAAGGCAGGCGCCAGTACGTTCTCGCCAGAGTGGCGGACGCCTACATGGCAGGGGGCGACTATGCCAGAGCAATGCCGCTTTTGCAAGAGTTGCAGTCGCTACCGATCGGAAAGCGAGGCGATAAGCAGTTTCGTCAGGCAGAACGATTCATGTTGCTCGCCGACTGCGAAAAAGGGCTGAAGCAATACGCTCAGGCAAACGGACACTACCAGCAGGCTTTCAACATATTGCAATCTGCCAATCGCACCGTAGCCGGTGCCTGCTGCGCCCGCTGGGCAGACTTGAAGCATCGGCAAAACGACGATGCCGGAGCCGATCAACTCTACGCCAGAGCACTCAAGCTGTTGGACAATAAAGATCAGGACGCACAACAGCAAATCATCGAGCGCATCATTCCAGACTACTGCATCATCCTGCAGGCGCTGGGAAAAGATGACCAGTGCGAGCAAATCAAGGCTTCAGCGAGTCGATGAACCTGAAAGTCGCATCCTTATGTTTGTCTCTGGCTGCAGGAAACAGCTTATGGCAGGCACCTTCACACAGCACCAGCTCTTTCCGTCCTTGCGCCGAGGCAAACATCTCTTCAGAGTTCCAGTGAGGCACAGTGAAGTCGGCCGTGCCATGAATGAAAAGCAGCGGCGGGTGCTCCTTCCCGGCCAGCACCGCGCGATTGTCTAGAGCATCGGGCACCAATGAGGAATGAGCAAGAAACGGGACGTGATGTGAGACGACCTTGCGCAACGAACTGAATCCTGATTGCAAGATGACCCCCAGACAGGGGCGGCGATCCATGACCTGACAGGTGACCCCGCCACCAATCGATTGTCCGTACAAGATAATCGCTTCAGGCGCGTAGCCCAGCCCATCACGAACATAGTCGTAGGCTGAAAAACCGTCTTCAACAACGGACTCGACATTAGGCATGCCGACCGTGTTACCAACGCTGTTGCCGTAGCCCCGATAGTCGTAAGCCAGCACCGAGACATTTTCGCTTTCCAAAAGATTTTCGATCAACCACTTGATGTCATCGAGATTACCGGCATTGCCATGGTTGATCAGCACTATATACGGTGCTTGCTGCCGTTGAAACAGCCAACCTTGCATCAGGGTTCCATCTACGGCTTTGATGTAGACATCTTTTTTCTGAACGCCCGCCAGCTCGATGACCCCACGAACTTTTCTGCGAGGCCAGAATATGAAGTGCCGATAAATTGTGCTGACTGATCCGTTCAGTTTGAATGCCATAGTCCGATTATAGCGATTGTTCGAAGGCCGGATCGAGCTCAACAGCTCGGCGATAGTCCTGCTCGGCTCGGGCAAACTCACCAATTTCTTTGAGGGCCAACGAACGATAGAAATACCCCCTGCGCATCATCCGGAGCCAGTTCTATGGCTTTATCCAGGTCCTCGATGGCCAGGTAAAACCGGCGCTGCTGAACATAGGCTCCGGCGCGCCAGAGCAGAGCTTCGCGGTTGTTCTGGTCATGCTCGAGAACGCGCGTCAAATCGTCGATCGCCTCAGGCATGCGCTCGCGCATGAAATAAGCGCCCGCTCGCTGCAGATAACCATCTCCCTCGCCGTAATCAGGATCGATATTGAGGCATTCGTTGAAATCTTCGATAGCCTCGCGGTGACGCCCCATCGCCGCCAGCAACAGACCGCGCGAATAGTAGAGATCCTCGTCCGTCTGCCGCAGCGATATCGCCCGGTCGAAGTCATCGAGCGCCGGCTCGTTCATCCCCATGTTGGCATACGAGTGGGCTCGAAAAGAATAGGCCATCCAGTAGGTGGGATCGCGCCCGATTGCCACAGTGCAGGCGTCGACAGCGGCCGTGTATTCGCCTCTGTCGATCAGCTTGCGCGCCTCTTCCATGTGCAGATTTGCCTCATGGTGCAGCATGTCGTCGGCTCTCGCAATCAGCACAATCGGTCCGCGCGGAGTGCGAATCACGATCGGATCGCTCGGATCAAATCCGCAGTAAGCCTCGAAATGATGCGTGCCGGCCAGTGACGAATCCAGGATGCCGGTGCTGCCGGGGTCGATGGCCATCACTTGCTCTCGTCCTTTGAGCGCCGCTCGCAGTCCTTCCTCCTCGCTGACCGTAGCCATCCATGATTCTTTGCCGCGTGCCGACACCGCCAGACGATTTAACGTCACTCTCATGCGCACAGGCTGAGAGTTCTTCAAAAGATCCGTGGCCTTGCCGTACACACTGCGAGCGTGTCGCACCACGGGCAGAGCCACCACCAGAGCGCCGGCCCAGACGGAGGCCGCATATATGATTACCGTCCAGACCCGCATAACGTCAAAGACGCAGAACAACGCCGCGGTTACCAAAAGAGCGACACCGAGGTAAATCGCCGCGGTACGCAACCGCCGGCGATAGTGCGGGCGAAGTTCACTGTGGACAGAGAATTTCGCCTTCTTCTCGTTGCTCATGTTGTCCGCTGCGCCGCCGGGTTTTTGTAGATGTTGAAGTACTTCGCTTCCGGATGACAGACCACGATGGCCGAAGTACTCTGCTCAGGGACGATATGAAACTCTTCAGTTAAACTTACCCCGATGCGCTCGGGTTCCAACAGCTGGAAGAGCTGAACCTGATCTTCCAGATTGGGGCAAGCCGGATAACCAAAACTGTAGCGGGATCCGCGGTAGCCCTGGTTCAACAGTTTCGCCACGTCGGAGGAGTCCTCAGCAGACAGCCCCAGTTCCGCGCGTATCCGTTTGTGCATCACTTCGGCAAGCGCTTCGGCAGTTTCCACAGACAATCCATGGAAATAGAGATAATCGGAATACTGGTCGGACTTGAACAGTTTCTCGCAGTAGTCCGAAGCCTGGGCACCGACCGTGACTATCTGCGCCGGCAGCACATCCATGACACCCTCATCGACCGAGGCAAAGTAATCGGCAATGCAGAGGTGGCGACCGTGATCCTGGCGCGGGAAAGTGAAGCGCACCCACTCGGTCTTTTGATCTTCGCGATAGACAATCAGGTCGTTGTCCTTTGATTGCACCGGGAAGTAGCCATAGACCACCTTCGGTATCAGCAGGTTTTCTTCGATTGCCTGTTTCTTCAAGCGCGCCAGCACCGGGCGCACCTTCTCGTTCAGCAAAGCCTCGTACTCGGCATCCGGCATCTCACCCTGGCGCACTCGCCATTGCCCGCGAATCAGGACATTCTCGTTCAGATAGGGGAAGACATCAGCGACCGGTATGTCTTCGACCACGCGCGAACCCCAGAATGGCGGAGTAACAACCGGCACACCGCGTTTAACATCGGAGCGCCTGGTATTGCCGGTGGTGACAACCGGAACTTCGGGAGCTTTGCCGGTCTTGCCGTTTCGGTCGCCGTCAGCGGACCCCGCGGGTTGCTCGGCTCCATTTCGCTTGCCGCCGTTAACGGTGATGCCCGCGAATTCAGCCAGTCCAGCCTCGCCTTTGTTGGCCAGCGCCTCCATATACTTGAGGTCATCGAAAGCATCTTGCCCGTACACGACCAGTCCGTCGTAGACGTCGCGGCAGTCTTCCTCGACGTACCGCCGGGTGAGAGCGGCCCCGCCCAGGACCACCGGGATTTTTATGCCGCGATCGTTGAGAATTTCCAGATTCTCCTTCATGATCACCGTCGATTTGACCAGCAACCCGCTCATACCTATGCAATCAGCTTTGTGCTCTTGCGCCGCGGCGATGATGTTTTCGATCGGCTGCTTGATGCCCAGGTTCAAGACCCGGTAGCCGTTGTTGGTGAGAATGATATCGACCAGGTTCTTGCCGATGTCGTGCACGTCGCCCTTGACCGTGGCAAGAACCATCGTGCCGCGCGTTGCGCCTTCGACTTTTTCCATGAACGGTTCCAGGTACGAAACAGCGGCTTTCATCGTTTCTGCAGACTGCAGCACAAAAGGCAACTGCATCTTGCCGGAACCGAACAGGTCGCCGACCACTTTCATGCCGTCCAGCAAAATCTCATTGATGATGGCCAGGGGGGCATACTTCTCCATCGCCTTGGCCAGGTCTTTTTCCAGATCGACGCGATCGCCGTCGATAATGCGCTGCTTCAGCACCTCCTCGACAGGCAAGTTGCTGTCGATTTTCTTTGGTCCGCCACCTTCTTTTTTCTTGGCTTTGTAGAAATCGAGCAGCGTGAAGAGCGGATCGTAATCCGGCGTGCGTTCATCGAAGATCAGCTTACGATGGAACTCGCGCTCTTCTTCAGCAATTTTGTAGAGCGGCAGAATTTTCTGCGCGTGCACGATCGCCATATCCAAGCCCGCTTCCACTGCGTAATGCAGAAACACCGAATTGAGCACGTGGCGAATCGATGGATTGAAACCGAACGAGATGTTGCTGACACCGAGGATGGTTTTGACCCCGGGCAACTCTTGCTTGATACGGCGAATGCCCTCCAGTGTCTCCATGCCGAGGCGCCGGTCGTCTTCGTTGCCGGTGGACAGCGTGAAGGTCAGGGCATCGAAGATGAGATCTTCGGGCTTCATGCCCTGCTCCATGCACAGCAAAAGAATGCGCTTGGCGATTTCAAATTTCTTCTCGGCAGTCTTCGCCATGCCTGCTTCGTCGATGGTCAGCGCAATCGCAGCGGCTCCAAACCGGCGAATCAGCTCAACCTTCTTGAGCATTTTATCGACGCCATCTTCCAGGTTGATAGAGTTGACGATTGCCCGTCCGGCAATCAGCTCCAGCGAAGCCGCCAGCACGGGAAACTCAGTCGTATCGACGACCAACGGCAGTTGAGACTCGGTGTTCAGCCGCTTGATATATGTGGTCATATCGCGCACTTCATTGCGGCCCACATAGGCGGTGCACACGTCGATCATGTGGGAGCCTTCGCGCTCTTGCGCGCGAGCCATGGCCACCATGCCGTCCCAGTCTTCGACTTCCAGCAACTCTTTAAATTTCTTGCTGCCGTTGGTATTGGCGCGCTCGCCAACTAGAAGTGGTGGCACATCGATAGTCAGCGGCACCGCAGTGTACAGGCTGCAAACCGAAGGCAGTTCGGTGATCTGGCGCTTCTTCGGTTCGACATGCCCGACCACTTCGCAAACGCGCTTCAAGTGCTCGGGAGTAGTGCCGCAGCAACCGCCGATGATGTTGACACCCTCCTTCTGGACAAAGTGCTTGAGCGCATTGGCCAGATCATCCGGCGTCAATTTGTAGACGGTCTGCCCGCCGACGTTCTCAGGCAGCCCGGCGTTGGGCAACACAGAGACGTACTTCTTGGAGTTTTCGCAAAGATGGCGGATCGGATCCATCATCTCGGCAGGACCGGTTGCGCAGTTCATGCCGATTACATCGATGTCGAACGGCGAAAGCGCCGTCAAGGCTGCCGAGATATCAGAGCCTGTGAGCATGGTGCCCAGAGGCGGTGCCTCGATGGTGATCTGGCAAATCACCGGCACGCGCCGCCCGACCACCTTGAAGTACTCTTCCATAGCCACAATTGCGGCTTTGCATTGCAGCAAGTCCTGCCCGGTTTCAAATTGCAGGACGTCGGCGCCGCCGTCCACGAGCCCGCGCACCTGCTCGTAGTACGCGTCCTTCATGTTTTTGAAGGTGATGTGTCCGAGCGACGGCAGCTTTGTGGTTGGTCCGATAGAACCAGAGACGAAACAACGGCGTCCACCGGTGGAATAGTCGCCGGCTACACCGCGAGCCAGTTCCGCCGCCTTCTTGTTCAACTCATAGGCGCGATCGGCAATGCCGAATTCGGCAAGCACTACAGGTGAACCGCCGAACGTGTCGGTTTCGACGACATCACAGCCGGCCGCAAAATACTGGCTGTGAATCTCTGCAATCACATCCGGGCGGCTCTCAACTAATATCTCCGGGCAGTTCTCGAGTCCCTGGTAGTCGTCCAGCGATAGATCATATTTATGAATAGACGTCCCCATAGCGCCATCAAAGATGACCACTTTTTCGCGCAAAAGGCTCAGGAATGGACTCGTCATGCGCACGATCCTAACTTAAAAGCGCCCGCCCGTCGCCCATTTGTGTACCGCCTGCGAGCGGACCACCTGCCGTTTGGTCCTTTGGAAAAGGTCCCGGAATACCGGAAAAGTCAAGAAGTCGGACCGACGGCCATCTAAATGGAAGAAACTGCTGCCAGCCGGCACGGAATCGGCGTTTTGGACACCAGCATCTGTTTCGCGCGGGCAATTTGGGGATTACGGTATTCCGGGACCTTTTCCAAAGGACGGAGTGGGCAGGGTCCAACACGGCCGCCAGGCAACCGCCCACGGGCAATTTCAGGCAGTTTCACAAAACTAACACGCCGTTTCACAACTCTGACACACACGACCTGTAATCTAGCAGCGTGGAAGTTTTCCACGTCGCCCCCCACCCTGATATGAGCTTTTCGGACTACCGACTGAATCGGTCTAATAGCTGATAACCAGCACTGCAGACGATTTAATCTAGTTTCCCAAAAGATTTCATTTACCAATCCCCCAGATGTAGTGTATATAAGAGGCTTAGGAGGTTGTCATGCTTCCCCTGTCCCGCCCCCACTTACTAATTATCGGAATCGGCGCTGCGATACTCGCTTCGTCATTGCCTTGTAAGGCAGATGAGACGACCAACGCCGAAATGCTTCGTCGTAAGGCTTCGATCCGCTACACCACCGGTTATACGAAGACTGTTGGTTGGGAAAAAGGTCTGGTCGACGGCGACTCCAACCTGGGGCACTGGCACTGGAGCCCGATGATCAACTATCAACAAGGCTACCGCAAGGTGCCCGCCGGACAGAGCCAGAAGACGACCCAGCTCGCTCAGCGCCCGCAAGGCGGCATCTATGTCAAGCCGACCAAAGTAGCATTGCCGCAGCGCCATTACGACTGGAGCTACCTCAAGAAGTATCAACGCCGCACCACCACCGACACCTCGGTCGTGTTGACTGCGCACCAACCCAACAATGCCGAGCCGGTTGAAGCCAAAGCCTATGGCGGCGGTTACGGCGATTGCAACGCCAAGATTCGCGCCTCAAAAGATTCACTTGCCAACAAGGAAGTATCCGGGCGCCTACTAAAATAATGTGCTGAAGCTCGCCGAAAAGCCGAGGCATAGGACCTGACCCTAAGCAATCCAATCAGAAACAGAGCAACCTGGGCAACGCCTTTCGGCGCGGTCATCATGTTGCTCGTTTTTGTTTTGACGAATTCTCAAACACTGGCAGCACCGCCGGAAAAGGTGCAACCGAAGCCGAAAGTACCTCAAAAGGTGGACGGCATCACGCTGCCGCCGGGATTCAAGATCGAGGTCTATGCCGACAACGTACCGGGGGCCCGTTCGCTGGTGCTCAGTCCATCAGGTGTTCTCTTCGTCGGTACGCGCGATGCCGACGGCAAAGTCTATGCAGTGCTCGACCGCAACAAAGACAACATAGCCGACGATGTAAAAGTGATCGCGCAAGGCTTGAACTCGCCCAACGGCGTAGCACTGCGCGACAAAGCTCTCTATGTGGCGGAAATCAATCGCATCTCCCGCTACGACAATATCGAAGCCCAACTCGACAAGCCGCCCAAGCCGGTTGTCGTCTTCGACAAACTGCCCAGCGACACACACCATGGCTGGAAGTACATAGCCTTTGGCCCCGACGGTTGGCTCTACGTCCCGGTGGGCGCGCCCTGCAATGTCTGCCTCAAACAAGATCCCCGTTATGCCAGCCTGATGCGCGTCAATCTGGAGACGGGGCAGAGCGAAGTCTACGCGCACGGCATCCGCAATACGGTCGGCTTTTCCTGGCACCCGATCACGCACCACCTGTGGTTCACCGACAACGGGCGCGATTGGCTGGGCGATAACTCACCGCCCGACGAGCTGAATGAAGCTCCTAAAGCCGGCATGCACTTCGGATTTCCGTTTTGCCACGCCGGCACCATACTTGATCCCGAGTTCGGCAAGGGGCACACCTGCAAAGAGTACACACCGCCCGTGGTGAAACTCGGACCGCACGTCGCCGCGCTGGGGCTGAAGTTTTATACCGGCAGTATGTTTCCCGCCCAGTACAAAGGACGAATTTTTATCGCCGAGCACGGGTCGTGGAACCGCACCACTCCGCTGGGTTATCGCGTCACCATGGTCAGTTTTCCGCCCGGACAACCGCCGCAATACGAAGTGTTTGCTCAGGGGTGGCTGAACAAGGGCTTCCTCGGCGTCAGCCGTCCATTCGGTCGCCCGGTGGATGTATTGGTGATGCCCGATGGTGCGCTTTTAGTTTCTGACGACCTTTCCGGCAGAATTTACCGCATCAGCTACGCCGGCTCGCCTCAGTGATGCTGGCTGAAAACAACGAAGAATATGATGCAAGCAAGCAAGAGTCCGATGATGATGATCGGTATCGGTGGCTTTGGACGCTCCGGAGGCAATTGCTTGAGCTTCGAAATGCCCGGTAGAGTCACAGAGGAAGTCATTTTGCCGGAAAGCGACAGCGCTACCGATTCCAGATCGCGCTTCAGATCGGACACTGATTGATAACGCGCATCAGGATCCTTCTCCATCGCCTGGAAGGCTATGTTGCTCAGTTGCTCAGGTATGTAGAGGTCAGGGCGCGTTTCGTCAAGGGCCTTCGGCTTTTCCTTGACTTGCATCTGCATGGTCTCCAGCACGCTGCTGCCGACCAGCGGTGCCGAGCCGCACAGCATCTCGTACATGACGCAGCCGATCGAATAGATGTCTGAGCGACTATCCAGCGGATGCCCCTGGGTTTGTTCAGGGCTCATGTAGAGGGGAGTTCCCAATACATCTCCAAATTGAGTCAGGTCACCGCGGTTGGTGCCGGGCTCGCCACGAATTTTCGCAAAGCCGAGATCGAACATCTTCACCACGTCTGTATCGTTGGCCGTTTCCACCAGCATGATGTTGCCGGGCTTGATATCGCGATGAATGATTTTCTGATTGTGCATGTGAGCAACCGCTTCACAGACCTGGGTGAGGATCTTGACGCAGCGCTTCACCCCGACGCGTCCTTCTTTCTTGAGAACTCGAAGAAGCGTTTCGCCTTCCAGAAAGTCCATCACGATGTACGGCTGGCCACTGCGGGCGGTGCCCACTTCATGCATACCTATGATGTTGACGTGTACCATCTTAATTCCGGCTGATGCCTCGCGCGAGAAACGTGCCGTCAGCTCTGCGTCTTCGACCAGCTCTTGCTTGAGCATTTTGACGGCGACGATCTGCTGGGTGTAGACGTTGCGCGCGCGATATACGACGCTCATACCGCCCCGTCCGACTACCGAAGTAATTTCGTACTTGCCATCCAGCACCGAACCCACATGCGGGTCTGGAATGACGGGTATAAGCATCTGCCCGTCCCGTGCGCAAACGCGCTCGCCAGCTGTGTATTGCGTCTGGCAAGCAGGACAAACAAAGGTTTTTATTTCAGCTGGAATCTGCTAAACCGCCTAACCCGTCCGGACCATAATAGCCCAATTTCGAGCCCAGTCCAGTGACGGCTACTTTTCGGTACCGGTTTCTCCACCGGTAGTGGTCATGCCACTTTCGCCGGCTGTAGTGGTGGTGAATACGCCGGTAGTCCCGCCGCCGCCCCCGCCGGTACTATCACCGACGCCACCTCCGCCAGTGCTGCCGCCAGTAGTCTGGTCCCCGCCGCCGGTAGTCATGGCGCCCGCGGTGGTCGTCGTCGGGTCACTATTGCCTGCGCTTCCGGAGTTGCCTCCAGTCGTGAATGAGTTACCAATCAAGTCATCGGATGCCATCACCCAGGTAATGGGATAGGTCTGCTTGGCTTTGAGCTCCACACCATTCGGGACGATGGCCGCGACGAGAAACGGCGGATGCACCGTCACCGACGTCTGCACCGTCACCTCGCCATCGACCTGTCCCCCAAAGGGTTTGGCCGGCAGCGGGTCGCGCACTGTTTCCCAAACCAGAATGGGTGAGTTAATCGAGATGTTTCCCGCACACTGAGAGCGTTTGCGGTTCACCACGGTTTCAGCCCGTTTTTTTGGTTCTGCATTGGCAATTGCGCTGGGTGGACCATTCGCCGCCGCGCGCGCCGCATCTCGACAAAGTTCGCTGTTGAATGCCGAACCGATGATCAGCGTGCCAATGTCAAAGAGGATCAGGATCACCGGAATCAGTGCAATCAGCCCAACCAAAAGTTCCGTCATCGATTGAGCGCGGGCACGCGTTTTCATAAAAAAAACCGCTCCGGGAAGGTGTCGGGCCTCCCTATCAATATTCCCGACTTTGTATCTTTCTAGCTAAAAAAGGCGCCGGGACAGCCCCTCCGGCAAGGGCGCCAATATGCTTGAAAACGGCTACTGGTGGCATAAATGATGTGTTGCCCTCCGGAAGTGCTCGTGTGAGCGACGAAAAACAGCCGCCGCAACCAAATTTGCGTGAGCCGGAACTGGTGATCTCCACTCCGCCGGAAATCGCCACCTCGCTGCCCTCCGAAATCGCCGAACAGACCGAAGACGAAAACAAACTGGTCGGTACGGTAGTTATGGACCGCTATCTTGTGCAGTCGATCGCTGGACGCGGCGGCATGAGCGTCGTGTACAAGTCTCAGCACTTGCTGCTCAAACGCCCGATTGCGCTGAAAACACTGCACAAACAACTATCCAATCAGGCGAAACATATTCAGCGCTTCAAGGTGGAAGCGCAGGCAGCAAGCAGACTATCGCATGAGAACATCGTCTCCGTTTACGACTTCGGCGTGCTCACCAACGACTGCGCCTTTCTGGCTATGGAGTACGTGGAAGGACGCCAGCTGGCGGAGATTATCCACAAAGAAAGGCACTTTCAACTGGAGCGGGCGATCGAGCTGACGATCCAGTGCTGCAGCGCCTTGCAGCATGCACACGACAACGGCGTCGTGCACCGTGACTTGAAACCCAGCAACGTGATCATCACTCACAAAGATAAAGGCGTTGAAGCCGTCAAAATAGTCGACTTCGGCATCGCCAAAGTCTGGGAGGACGATCAGCAACTGACGCGCACCGGCGAGACTGTCGGCAGTCCACCCTACATGAGTCCCGAGCAATGCCGCGGCGACGAAAATCTGGATGCTCGCAGCGACATCTACTCGCTTGGTTGCCTGTTTTACGAAATGCTCTGCGGCAAGGCACCGCTGACCGGCGGCACCGTATATGAAACCATTCACAAACAGATCAACGAAATGCCGCGCAGCATATCCCACACCCGCGACGATATCAAAGCCGTTGCGGAAGTCGATGATGTCTTGCTCAAGGCACTCTCAAAAAACCCGGACGCTCGCTATCAATCGATGGAGGAGTTCAAAGAAGCACTGATCAAACTGCGCACTCAGGTGCAGGGAAATCAATCCATCGCCGACAAACTGTCCACTAAAGTTTCGGTATTGAGCAGGCGGTATCTGGCGGGAAGGCAAGGCAACTATAAACCGCTGAAAACAGCGCTTCTTTGCCTGGCAGTGTGCGCAGCCGCAGTGGGCGGTCTCAACTACTGGCAGACACACGTTGCCAAAGCACCATCGGGCAACCCGCCGGCGATCGAGCTACAAATGCCGGATACCGGCGAAAGCTATGAAAAGACTTTTGACACCCAGATGCAAGTTGCCCGAGGTCTTATGGATCGGGGCAAACCGGCGATCGACGAATTAGAAGCGGCTTCCACTGCTGCTTTGACGGCATTCGGAGAACAGGACGGTCGGTATTTGCGGGCATTGAAGTTTCTCAAGTCTGAATACTCCCTCGCCAATCGAGAGAAGGAGGCGCAAGCGGTTCAGTCTGAAATTCAGCGCATCGACCGCTTCCTTATTCCACTGGGTGATCCACTCGGAAACAGCGCCCGCATTCAAGATCTGATTATGAAACAACAGTCCGACCCGACCAACAAAACCATCGCACACGATCTGATTGTCACTTTGACCAATCAGGCGCAGATATTGAGACTTGCCGGCCGGCACGAAGAATCTAAAAAGGATGCCCTGCAAGCGATCTTTTTAGCCGAAAAATACTTCCCGGGAGATAGCCTGTCCATCCGCTCCCGCATCATCCTGGCCGGTGAACTGCGCTCCGAGGGACGCCGCGATCTGGCATCGCTGGAATACAAAAAGATAGCGTCTCTGGGCGAACAGGCAAAATCCACAGAAGCAGTACAGGGACTGGCCGCCTACGCGCTCGCCGAAGACGACTACTATGCCAATCGAACCGCAGATGCGCTGCGGCGCCACCGCGAAGCAATCCAACACTTTCGCAAATTCTACGGAGGACCTTCGCCCCAGGAAGCCGATGCCACAGAGGGTCTGGCCAAAACACTGGCGGCGACCGGTGATTTCGCAGGCGCCGAGAAGAACATGCTGGCAGCCATAGAAATGAGTCGCACCGTGGAGGGTCCGCGCAACATCACACTCGGAAAGCGCACCCTAAACCTGGGCTGGATTTACATGAAGAGCAAGAACTGGCCCAAAGCAGAGTCCACGCTGAAACAAGCGATGGATATTCTCTATCGCAACAGCCTGGGCGACTCGCTGTCCATGGCGCGCGCTGCGGCGCAGTTGGGGCACGTCTACTACTTTCAAAACAAATTCGATCTAGCAGAGCCCTATTTGAAGCAGGCGATCGTGCTGTTTGCCCGCAACGACCGCCACGAACAAGAGGAGTACTGGAAATCCTTGCCGGAGGAGTTCCGCGAAAGCGCCCATCGCTTGCTCGACATCTACAGCAAACAAAAGCGCTACAAAGACATAACCAAACTGAACGAGCTGGTCAAAAAGGCTCGCTTCGAAGCGCAATTCAAGCAGCAGTAGCTTACTTTGTCGCCAGTGTTCTGGTGCGGATTTTGGAAAGCGCGGTGTCCAGATCGTGAATCAGGTCTTCCGCGTCTTCGATGCCGACCGACAATCGCACGAGCGTATCGGTGATGCCACGCGCTTCCCGCTCTTCCTTGGGAATGCTGGCATGCGTCATGGTCGCCGGATGACCGATCAAAGACTCGACGCCGCCGAGGCTCTCAGCCAGGGCAAACAGCTTGGTGTGATTGAGCAACGCTTTGGCGTCTTCGATAGTGCCCTTCACCATCAGCGATACCATGCCGCCGAATCCTTCCATCTGCGACTTGGCCAGTTCATGCTGCGGGTGCGAGGGCAACCCCGGATAAATGACTTTCTCCACTGAGGGATGTTTGTCGAGGAACTGGGCTACGGCAAGCGCATTTTTCTCGTGTTGCTGCATGCGAATCGCCAGTGTCTTCAGACCACGCAGAACCAGCCAGGCATCAAACGGTCCGGGCACGGCGCCGACAGCGTTCTGGTGGAACTTGAGAGTTTCGTACAGGTCTTCGTTGCTGGTGATGATGGCACCACCGACTACATCGCTGTGCCCGCCCAGATATTTGGTCGTGCTGTGCACTACGACGTCGACACCCATATCCAGCGGTTTCTGGAAATATGAGCTGGCGAAGGTGTTATCGACAACGCTGATCAGTTTCTTGGCTTTCGCCAGTTTCACAAACGCTTTTATGTCGGCCAGGCGCAACATCGGGTTGGTCGGCGTTTCCAGCCAGATCATCTTGGTGTTGGGCTTGCAGGCTTTCTCGGCGTTCGCCACATCCCGCGAATCTATGAACGTGAACTCGACGCCGTAACGCTTGAAGACCTTGTCGAAGATTCGATAGGTGCCGCCATACACGTCATCGCCGACCACCACATGGTCGCCTTGCGAAAGCAGGTTCATCACTGTGTTGGTAGCAGCCAGACCGGAGGCGAATGCCAATCCGAACTTGCCGTTCTCCAGCGAAGCCAGACAAGATTCCAGAGCGCTGCGGGTCGGGTTTTGCGTACGGGCATACTCGAAACCCTTGTGCTTGCCCAGCTCGTCCTGCACGTAAGTGGACGTCTGGTAGATGGGCGTGATGATCGCTCCGGTGGCAGGATCGGCATCCTGTCCAACGTGAATGGCTTTGGTTGAGAATTTCACTTGCTTACCTTTTTGAATACTGCGGGGTGTAACTGGCGGCTACCGCTTAACCGCCATAGGCGTGCTCGACTCAGCGGACGAGCCGCTGCCCGAGCTGTTGCGGGTGGAGATAAACTCACGCAGGTGAGCCATCATGTCAAATTTGGTGAGAACGCCGACGGCGCGGTTTTCATCGGTTACCACCACCAGCGGTGTGCCGAGGCGGAACGCTTTGTAGACCTGCTCGATTTCCGTGTTCTTCTCGTATTGCGGGAAGGGTCTGCCCATCACGGAATTGATCGGTACGGTGGAAGGGTCTTTGCGCTCGTAAACCACTTGCATCGTGATCACGTCGTTGAGCGAGCCGACACTCTGCCCGCCTTCCGCTACCACCGGCAACTGGTCGATTTGATATTCCTGCATGAGTTCGATGCCGCGCTGCACGGGATCGCCCGGTTTGACCGTGACCATGGTGGGAATTTTGCTGCGCTTGGCTTTGCGATCGATCAAATCGCTGACATAGAAACTCGACTCGGACGAAGGTATGAAACCATTGGCGCGCATCCATTCGTCGGAGAACATCTTGCTCAGGTAGCCGCGCCCGCCGTCGGGCAAAAGGACGACCATAACGTCTTTGTCGCTCAATTGCTGGGCGACACCGAGCGCTGCGTGCATGGCGGTGCCCGAGGAGCCTCCGACCAGAATGCCTTCTTCACGAGCCAGACGGCGTGCCATCACAAAGGAATCTTTGTCGCCGACCCGAATGATCTCGTCGATCAGCTTCAAGTCCACGTTGCGCGGAATGAAGTCTTCGCCGATGCCTTCCACCTTGTAGGCGCCCGGCATGTCGCCGGAGTAGATCGAACCTTCAGGGTCGACGCCGATAACTTTGATTTTCGGATTTTTTTCTTTGAGGAAACGCCCGATACCGCAGATGGTGCCGCCGGTACCGACACCGGCCACAAAGTGGGTGATCTTGCCTTCGGTGGCTTCCCAGATCTCAGGACCGGTGCTGCCAATATGAGCTTGCGGATTGTTGGGATTGGCAAACTGATTGGGCTGGAAGGCACCGGGAATTTCGTTGGTCAGTTTGTTGGCTACCGAGTAATAGCTTTCCGGCGAGGCGGCAGTGACGCTGGTCGGCACAATCACCACTTCAGCGCCGTAGGCCTTCAATAGATTGATCTTCTCTTGTGCGACTTTGTCGGGCACAACCAGAATGCAGCGATAGCCTTTAACAGCGGCAATCTGCGCCAGTCCGGTACCGGTGTTGCCGGAGGTCGGCTCGATAATCGTGCCGCCTGGCTTCAACAAACCTTCGCGCTCGGCCGCCTCAATCATTTTTAAAGCGGGTCTGTCTTTGACAGATCCGCCCGGATTGAATGCCTCGACTTTCGCCAGCACGAGCGGCTTGAGCCCGGCTGCCAATTTGTTGATCTTGACTAGGGGCGTGTGTCCGACGGTCTCCAAAATGGAATTGGAATACTTCACCGCTGTTGGGCCTCCATTACAATAGTCCCGGATTACGCTCTGAGAGATATCCTCGAAATGCAAATTATATCGATGTTTTGGGCATTTCCCCGATAATATGCAGTAAATGAGCGCCGCATGAAACGCGCATCAGGTGGTTTCCACGGGGTTTTATAACCATGGCCGATGAAAAGTACATCTTCAAGCCTCAAGACCTGGCGAGCTTCTCGCCGGCCGCGGCGCTTGGACAGCCCGGACAGTTCCCCTACACGCGCGGCGTGCACGCGGATATGTACCGCTCCAAACACTGGACGATGCGCCAGTATGCCGGGTTTGGTTCTGCTGAAGAAACCAACGAACGCTTTCGCTATCTCTTGGCAAACGGACAGACCGGATTGTCCGTCGCCTTCGATCTGCCTACACAGATGGGCTACGACAGTGACGACCCGATGTGCAACGGCGAAGTAGGCAAGACCGGCGTCGCCATCGACAGCCTGGAAGATATGGAACGCCTCTTCCAGGACATCGATCTCTCACGCGTCTCGACCTCGATGACCATCAACGCCACCAGCAGCATTTTGCTCACCATGTACCGAGCAGTCGGGATGAAACAGGGAGTGCCGGCCAACAAACTGCGCGGGACAATACAAAACGACATCCTCAAAGAATACGAGGCGCGCAACACCTACATCTTCCCGCCGGCACAGTCCATGCGTTTGATCACCAACATCTTCGCTTACTGCGCAGAAGAAATGCCGCTCTGGAACACCATCTCCATCAGCGGCTACCATATTCGAGAAGCGGGAGCGACTGCCGTTCAAGAGTTGGCATTCACATTCGCCAACGCCTGCGCCTACGTGAAAGCGGCAATTGAGAGCGGCCTGGACGTAGATACTTTTGCGCCCCAGCTGTCATTCTTCTTCGTTGCTCAAATGGATCTCTTCGAAGAAGTGGCGAAATTCCGTGCCGCTCGCCGCATCTGGGCGCACATAATGAAGGATCGCTTCGGCGCCAAGAACCCGAAATCGATGATGCTGCGGTATCACGTGCAGACCGCCGGCTCCAGCCTCACACAGCAGCAGCCCGACAACAACATCATCCGCACAGCCATCGAAGCGATGGCGGCCGTGCTGGGCGGCGCACAATCGCTGCACACCAACTCGAAGGACGAAGCGCTCGCCCTGCCGACACCGGCATCGGCTCTGACGGCGCTGCGCACACAACAAATCATCGCCCAGGAAACTGGTGTCACCAACGTTGTCGATCCATTCGGCGGATCTTATTTCATCGAAGAACTGACAAATCAGGTGGAAAAGGAAGTCTACGATTACTTAGAGCGCATCGACAAGATGGGCGGCGCCATCGCCGCCATCGAAGCCGGCTACATTCAAAAAGAGATTCAGGAATCAGCGTTCAACTATCACACCAGCGTTGAAGGCAAACATCGCGTGGTGGTCGGCGTCAATGAATTCATAGATCAGGCGCCGGAAGCAATTCCAATTCAGCGCGTCGACCCGGCAATTGAGAAAAAGCAGAAAGAGAAACTGGCGAAGCTCAAAGCATCTCGCGACAACAAGCTGGTCACCGACAAGTTGGCGAAACTGGAAGAAGCCGCCAAAAGCGATGTGAACCTGATTCCTCTGATTGCCGACGCGGTCGAGTCTTATGCCACCGTCGGCGAGATCAGCAACACCATGCGCCGGGCTTTTGGAAAGTTTCGTCCCCCGCAAACGCTCTAAAGCGTGACGCGCCGAGTCTCACTTCTTCATCGTCACTTCAGGAAGTGGCGGGGTGCTGTTTCCTCCCTTCTGCAAATCAACAGAAGTGTTGAAATCAAGAGGCGTCGGCGTCATCGCTATCCGCTGCAACCTTGTCCGAATCGGCTGCGTCGGCAAGGCGGGGGTCCAGCTCCATGGCGCGTTGCATGTCGGTGCGGGCCGCTTCTTCGTTTCCTAACTTGGCGCTGGCCAGACCTCGCAAGTAATAAGCTTCGGCAAAGTCATGCTTCAAGTCGATCGCCTTTGAATAATCACTGACCGACTTTTCGAATTCGCCTTTGTCGGCGTGCACTGTGCCCAAATTGAAATGCACCTCCGGCGAATCGTGGTGCTGGTCCAGAGCCTCGCTTAAGCGGGCGATGGCGTCGTCGTGCCGGCCTTCCTGGACGAGCGCCGTGCTCAAGTTGCAGTAATGCATGACGTTGTCCGGATTGATTTCGATGGCGGTTTCGAAGTCTCTGATGGCTTCTTCGTAATTGCCTGACTGGTAGTGCAGGGCTCCGCGCTTGGCATAAGTGTCGTCAGATTCTTTGAGTGCCACCATTTTCTCGACATCTTGAATCGCCTGGTCCATTTTGCCCAGCTTGCGATAGACAGCGGCCCGCTGCGAATAAGCTTCTTCCAGGGTTCCATCCAGGCGGATTGCTTCGGTGAAGTGATCGATGGCACTTTCGTCTTCACCCAGCATGGAGTACAGTGCGCCGCAGTGCACACGCGCTTCCGCCAGGCGCGGATTGAGGCGAATCACCTGCTCCAGGTCGTCGACTGCTTTCTGTGTTTCTCCAGTTTGAGCATAAGCGGCAGCGCGATTGACGAAAATCTTGAAGTTCGTCGGATCTAATTCTGCTGCACGATTTAAATCGTGGATGGCGCGCGGCACTCTCCCGCTTCTAATCAGAGCGATAGCACGGTGCAGGAGCGCCGCCGGAAAGTCAGCCTTCAGCTTGACGGCTTGCTCGAAGTCTTCCAGCGCGGCATCATGCTCACCCAGTTCGTCGCGCGCCACGCCGCGCACAAAATATGCTTCAGCGAAATTTGGATTGATGCGCAAGACCTGATTGCAATCAGCGATTGCTTCCTGGAACTTGCCCAGTTCGCTGTAGCAAAAGCCTCTGTGCCAGTAGGCATTGAGGTTGTCCGGCTGCGAAACAATCGCTTCATCGAGGTCGGCAATCGCGCGTCGATATTGACGCAGCGAACTGTAAGCCTGTCCGCGCATGAGCAGCGAATTGGCATCGCCGGGAGCCAGCTGCAATGCGATGTTGAAGTTGTCGATCGCCAGCTCGTGCTCACCCAGTTCGCCATACGCAAAGCCTCGGCCAAAGTAGGCTTCAACAAACTCCGGCGACAAGCGAATCGCCTCGTGATAATCGTTGATCGCCTCTTCGAAATGCTTGAGCTGCGCATGGCAAAGGGCGCGACGGTAATGCGCGTTGGCGCGCTCCGGCTGCAAGCGAATCACCTGGGTGAAGTCACCGACCGCATCTTCATAAGCAGCATTGATGCTGTTGGCTAAACCACGCAAATAGTGAGCTTCTACTAATTCGGAATCCAGACCGATGGCCCGATTGAAGGCATGCAACGCTCTTTTCGGATCGCCACTTTCCAGATAGCCGATTCCTCGCTTAAGATGCTCGAGTGCCTTTAGATTCATGTTACTCAGTTTGCTCTGCTCGGATGCCGGTAGTGAACTATAGAGGCTCAATCCAGCGATTGTTATTTGATACTAATAATGTTCGTAAATTCGTGATCAGTTGACGTCCTGATAACGTGTGGTTGAATCATAGGGATGCACAAATCAAGAGTCTCAATCGTCATCGTCAACTGGAAGACGCCGGAGCTGCTCGCCAGCTGTCTGGACTCTGTCTTTGCCGACAGCAACAGTTCCACGTTCGACGTCTGGGTGGTGGACAACGCCTCCGGCGACAATAGTCTGCAGATTCTTGCTGAACGGTTTCCGACGGTCAACGTCATCGCCAATCAGGAGAATGTTGGCTTTGCTCGCGCCTGCAATCAGGCTTTCACTCGCGTGCGTGGCACGCATATTTTGCTCCTCAACCCTGACACGCTGGTCGTGGGTGACGCAGTGAGCGCCATGCAGGAGTATCTTGACACACATCCGAGCTGCGGCGCCGTCGGTCCGAAGGTGCTCAACATGGATGGAACTCTGCAGTTGGCTTGCCGGAGATCGTTTCCGTCGCCAACGGCGGCTTTCTTCCGCCTTACCTATTTGAGCCGCCTATTCCCGAATAATCCCACGTTCGCTCGCTACAACCTCACCTATGCCGACCCCGATGCCGAGCTGGAAGTCGATGCATTGTCCGGTGCCTGCATGATGGTGCGGCGCCGCGTTATCGAACAGGTCGGCTTGCTCGACGAAGCTATTTTCATGTTCGGCGAAGACATCGACTGGTGCTGGCGCTTCAAGCAAGCCGGCTGGACAGTCAATTATTTGCCGCAGGCGGTAGTTTTCCACTATCACGGAGCTTCATCGCGTCTGCGTCCCGTCGGTGCCACCATCAACCTGCACAAGGGAATGGATGTGTTCTATCGCAAGCATCTGGCGCCCAACTATCCGGCCCCATTCAACTGGCTGGTCTATGCCGCCATCTGGTCGCGGGCCGGGCTCTTCGTGGCGCTTTCGACCATGAAGGGCGTGCGGCGCGCACCCGAGGCTGTCGCCATTGATTCACTCGTCGCCGCAGGTGAACGCACCGCGCGATGATTCTGATCACAGGTGCGAACGGACTGATTGGACGAGCGCTGACCGCGCTTTACCTGAAATCAGGTCAGTCGCTGCGTTTGCACGTGCGCAGCCGCGACGCTCTGATTTCCGTATTTCCGGACATCGACAAACATCCTAATGTGGATATTGTCGAGCAAGAACTCGGTGCCGCCAAGTTTGACGACATGCGCAAGCTGGTCACCGGATGTGACACCATTGTCCACACCGCCGCGCTTGTGCACAACGCGCAATCGAGTGCCGACAGCTACCGCATCTTAAATCTGGAAGCAACCCAGCTGCTCGCACTGGCTGCCCGCGAGCTGAGCGTCGGCACGTTTGTTTTTCTCTCCACAATTGCGGTTTATGGGCCCGGTCCGTACGAGAATATCGGTGAAGACGCGGTGCCCAATCCCGACACGCCGTATGCCATGACCAAGTTGTCCTGCGAAAACGCGTTGCGTCAGTTGCCGCCCGCTCAGCGCACAGTCATCTTCCGCTGTTCACTGGTATTTGGGGAAGGTGATCGCGGCAACATGCTCTCTTTAATCCGCCAGATCTCGCGTAAAAGGTTCGTGCACCCGGGCGCATCGCGAGCGCGCAAGAGCTTGATTTACGCAGGCGACGTCGCCGATGCCATCGCTCACAGCATAGACAAGGTCGAGCCGGGCGTACACACCTTCAATCTGGCCAACGAGCACGCACCGGATGTGCGCACGCTCGCCGAAATGATTCGCGAAGCCGTGGGCACGGAGCGTCCGATTCCTACAATACCGCCGGCGGTGCTGACTGCCAGTGGTTTCGTCATGGAAAAGGTGCTCGGGCACAGGGCACCCTTGACGCGAGAGAAACTGCGCAAGCTGGTGACATCCAATTCCTGCTCGGTCGGGCGGTTGCGCGAAACCGGCTTTGTGGCGCGCACGCCGCTGCGTTCGGCGCTGCACGCCGAGGTAGTCTGGGCGCGGGCGAACGGCTTGCTCTAAGAGTTCCGGAACTCTGAAGTTTAGGGGCTTGCCTTCTTGGACAGGGGCAAGATTTTCGCCAGCTCGATGACGAAGCCGGTGCGTCCGTTCTCTTTGTAATTGGGAATCTGGAAGCCGGCATACAAAGTGTAGTCGCGCGGGAACGCGTAGGAAAAGCCTGGAATGAAGAGTCCCAGCGAATGGCGTCCGGAAAACCAGTCGAGTTGCAGGTCCATATTTTTGGTCAGGTCGTGCTCGAAACCGCCGATGAAGCAGACGACATCACGGCCAAATATTTGGCGCGTACCGGCAGAAACACCAGCAGTTACCCGCGAGCGCAGTTTCGGCAAGCGTCCGCTGACGTGTGCGTATGTCCACGATCCGCAACTTTGATCGCCCTGCAACTGAATGGGCAACAGCTCGCCGACCGTAATCTTGTAATCGCGCGCGGGAAATCTTTTCTTGAAAATCGGAATGCAGGACTTGGCGCCCACGCCCATAGACAGGTTGTGGGTGCTGGGCGCTGTGATGTTGAGCATTGTCAGGTCCAGTTCCGTATTGGCGCCGATGCCAACTGCCTGATACTGCGTACCGGCATAGAACTCTCCGGGCGGATAGGGACGGAACTGTCCTTCGTTCTGGACAAACAGTTTGCCCTTGTCGGTGACGGTGGCGCTGGGGACATTGAAGATAGTCTGTTGCGCTGCCGCGCGCCGTGGTGCGACAAGCGCCAGAGCGCACAGTGCCAAAATCGAAACCACCAGTCGTTGCGGCGTAAAAGATCCGCTAAAACCGAAGACGCCCCGGTGGGCCGATTTACTAGTAACTAGGCTGCCTTGCACCCAAAAATCATAGATCGACGAGGATCAAAAAAGCGTAAAACCTGCGCGCCAATCCAAACTGCGGCACCCCAAATTGTTGCCGCCGCGGCGAACCTCCGACATCCGTCCAATCCAACCTTATCCGACACTCCCTATATAAAGGATTGCCTATCGTCGAAATTTACCCCTTGAGTACTTGGGGATTTCTTGATAGGCTCAGCGAGTAAGTCCTAGGGGTTAACCAGTAGTGCCGGGTTTGCTTTGACAAGCCGGTGCCTCACGTATTGGCGCATTCGGGGCTTCGGTGTTGTAACAAAATTGAAAAGATTAAAATCAAGGGTTTTTCTCGATTTGAGTCGGGTTTAATATTAAAGACTTGCGTTTGGTACGAGGTGAAGGTTCTTGAAAATCCTCATAATCGAAGATGACGTCAACATCGCCCGCCTAATTGAATTGGAATTAGGTTACGAGGGCTATCAGGTGTGCGTCGCCCACGAAGGTAATCAGGGCATAGATGTGTTCAAAAAAGAGCAGCCTGACCTCGTGCTGCTGGACGTCATGCTCCCTGGCTTGGATGGCGTCGAAGTTTGCAAACGCCTGCGCGCCATCTCTAAGGTGCCGGTCATCATGCTCACCGCCAAAGACGGCGTCGGCGACCGGGTTCAAGGTCTCGACAGTGGTGCTGACGACTACCTCACCAAACCATTCGCAACCGAAGAATTACTGGCTCGCATCCGCGCAGTTATGCGTCGCAAGCCGCAAGAAGGCATCCTCACTTACGCAGACCTCTGGATGGACCAGTTGAACCGTGTCGTCAAACGCGGCGAACGCCAGCTCGACCTGCGCGCCAAAGAATTCGACCTGCTCAGACTGTTCATGCAGTATCCCGAACAAGTGCTGTCGCGCGAATTCATTTTCGACAAAGTCTGGGGCTATGACTTCATCGGCGAATCGAACGTCATCGAAGTGTATATCCGTTACTTGCGCTCCAAGCTGGAAGACGGCAACGCCAAGCGCCTGATTCAGACAGTTCGCGGCGAAGGCTATGTCCTGCGCGAGGAAGAGCCGGCTACCGTCCGGTAATCTCCCACAGCCAGTTTCATGTATTCAAAAGGCGGCCCTCGCGGGTCGCCTTTTCATTTCGCCCTGGTTCGAATCAAAAAACTGAATTGATATCAATTGAGTTTTTTGGCGGGGCGCCTGCGGGCAGACGCGGCGTTACGGAATGTGCCCGAAAGCGGCTACCAAGTGGGAAATTCTCTCTCATTCCATGCAGACAAGTGGCGATTAGTCAACCCCCTTTAGATATTTTCGTTGTCTACTAAACATATCAATCCCTGCGCTTAACAATCGTTCTTGGGAAAATCCGCATAGGAACATGAGTTATGGCACTTGCACTGTTTACCCGTGTAAAGTTATGATAACTTCATAAGGTTGGCTGTCCCTGCCAACGAAGGAAACGAGGTTCACCATAATGTCCGCGGCCCGAAACACTCCACGCACTCTCTCCTCTCACGAGCCATACTTCTTGGAGATTCTTTCGCAGAACTCTCAAGGGTGGCAGATCTGCTTGCCGCCCGGCTTGCAGATTCACCAGGGTGAGCTGGAGCTGTTGCTCAATAAGGTCTTCGGCGGTCGCCCTCGTACCTCGGACAATCTGGAGCTGGCTCAGCAACTGACTATCAACTGGTGTGTCTCCAAGTGCCGCAAAGAAGGCATCAAGCTGGAAGACTGCTGGCCCACGTAGCGGCTCGATCAGTACGATCAGTACGATCAGCACGC
Organism: Candidatus Obscuribacterales bacterium; assembly: GCA_046328035.1. Taxonomy (GTDB): domain Bacteria; phylum Cyanobacteriota; class Vampirovibrionia; order Obscuribacterales; family Obscuribacteraceae; genus JBGASG01. Next base: position 170,009 of record JAXLXI010000004.1, read on the forward strand.
ATAGAAAAAGAAACTCGCGGCGCACGACCGCGAGTTTTGTGTTTTTGCGCGCTGCGAGCGTCGTCGGGCGAGAAGGCGTTATTCGTCGCCGCCGCCTGCTTCGTTGTCGGCCTGTCCTTCGACGAACGGTGTGACGTTCATGACGCTGTCGTCTTCCGCCAGCTGTTGCAGGCGCACGCCTGTCGCCATGCGGCCCTGGGCACTGATCTGGTCTGTCTGCTGACGGACGATCACACCATTTGCGGTGGCGATCATCACTTCATCACCCGGCTGCAGGAAGCGCAAGCAAGCCATGCGTGACTGCGCGTTCTTGAACTTGGTGCCGATGATGCCGATGCCGCCCCGTCCTTGCTGGCGGAACTCGTCCAGCTTGACGCGTTTGCCGAAACCGTCGTTGGTGACAATCAGGACATAACCGTCCGGCTTGGCTTCAACTACATCGAAGCCGACAATCTTGTCGCCTTCACGCAATGTGATGGCGCGCACACCGCGTGCGGAGCGTCCGAGCGGACGCAGCTCTTCTTCGCTGTAGCGAATGCACATACCGTCGCCGGTGCCGATAATGATGTCGCACTTGCCGTTGGAAGGACGGACCCAGCCTAATTCGTCGCCGTCGCCGAGTGTGATGGCGATGATGCCCGATCGGCGCACGTTGGCAAAATCAGTCATGGCGACCTTCTTGATACTACCCTGTTGGGTGAGCATGACGAAGTACGAGTCGTCGCCGAAGACCGAGACAGGAAGCACGGCCGTCACAGATTCGTTTTGTTGAATCGGAATCAGGTTGACGATTGCCAGACCGCGAGCGTTGCGGCTGCCTTCCGGTACATCCATCACCTCAATTGAGTAGACCTGACCACGGCTGGTGAACACGAGCAGTTTGTCGTGCATGTTGGCCGTGAAGAAGTGCTGCAGATCGTCCTCGTCTTTTGTCTTCACGCCGCTGACGCCGCGGGTATTGCGACGCTGCTTACGGAAAGTATCGAGCGGAACGCGCTTGATGTAGTCTTGCTTCGTAATGAATACGGCCATCGGCTCGTTGGGAGTGAGGTCTTTGCGATCCAGTTCGAGATCGGCAGAACTGCCTTCGATCTTGGTGCGGCGCTCGTCGCCGAATTTTTCTTTGAGGGCGCGCAATTCGCCTTTGATGATGTCGAGCACACGTTGACGATTTGCCAGAATGTCTTTGAAGTCTTTGATCTGGGCGACGAGATCGTCATGTTCCTTCTGCAACTTGTCGCGTTCTAATCCTGTCAACCTGCGAAGTTGCATTTCTAGAATCGCGTTGGCTTGCACCTCGCTCATCTTGAACTTGGCGATCAAGCCCTGACGGGCTTCGTCGACTTCTTTTGCGCCGCGAATGATCTTGATGACGGCGTCGATGTTCTCTTGCGCTTTGATCAAGCCTTCGACGATATGCAGGCGATCTTCGGCTTTCTTCAAGAAGTAGCGCGTGCGGCGAGTCACCACTTCGATGCGGTGATCGATGAATTCTTGAATCAAGTCTTCCAGCTTCAAAGTAGCCGGACGTCCACGCACCAGAGCCAGCGTGTTGACCGGGAACGATTGCTGAAGCTGAGTTTGTTTGTACAGGTTGTTGAGGATTACTTGCGGATTGGCATCACGCTTCAATTCGATAACGACACGCAGACCGCTGCGATCCGTTTCGTCGTTGACGTCGCTGATGCCGGTGAGCTTTTCGTCTTTGACCAGGTCGGCAACGCGCTTGGCGAAGGCTTCCGGACCCACCATATAAGGCAGCGAGGTGACGATGATGCCGGTGCGCGATTGTCTGCCACCACTGCCGGGAATCGTGTCGATAGCCGCGTCACCACGGCACATGATCGAACCTCTGCCCGTTGTGTAGGCTTCGACGATACCGTCCTGACCCATGATCGTCCCACCATGCGGGAAGTCAGGGCCTTTGACGTATTGCATCAGTGAACGCGAATCCATGTCAGGATTGTCGATTTTGGCGATGCAACCGTCCACGACTTCGCTCAAGTTGTGCGGCGGAATGTTGGTTGCCATACCGACGGCAATTCCGGAAGAGCCGTTAAGCAAGAGCGACGGTACGCGGGTTGGCAGAACTACCGGTTCCTTTTTACTGTCGTCGAAGTTGGCGCGCATATCGACCGTTTCCGCTTCGATATCTTCGAGCGTCCAGGTGGCCATCTGCGAAAGGCGTGCTTCCGTGTAGCGCATGGCAGCCGGCGGGTTATCGAGGTCGCCGAAGTTGCCGTGCCCATCGACCAGCACATATCGGCTTGCCGACGGCTGTGCCAGACGCACCAGTGCTTCATAGATAGCCGAGTCGCCGTGCGGGTGATAGTTACCCATCACGTGTCCGACGGTGGTCGCCGACTTCTTGTACTTTTGATCCGGATAAGTGTTCTGCTCGTGCATGCCGAAAATGATCCGGCGGTGCACCGGCTTCAAGCCGTCGCGGACGTCGGGAATGGCGCGACTGACAATGACTGACATTGCATAGTCAATGAACGACTTGCGCATCTCGTCGCGCAATTCGACCGAAACAATTCTTTCGCCGCTAGTCAATTCGATTCTCCTCAGATGCCCTGAAATTGGCGTTGGCGGTCATCTTCAGCGTGACATTTGGTTTAGAAACAACTAAACGCGCCATCGACTGGCAATGTCCGCCCAACGCGAGCAAAACCTTCGGAATCCGCATGGAGCCTGATTCCGAAACCCTGAATAAGTATAACATGCAACGTTTCAGCCGCTCCTGAAGCCCAGTTCAGCCATATATAATGTCCATCTGTCGCCAAAATAAGTTGTTGAGTGACGCGCAGCACTCTGTTTACGATCCGCGGGAGCACCGATGAAAACTGTATCTAGCGAGGGCAAGGGGCAAAAGACGGCCATGGACATGGAAGCCGAAAGCAATCGTTTTCGTGAAGAAAAGCTGCGTAAACTCAACCAGCTGAAGGATCTGGGCATCAACCCCTATCCGTACCGCTTCGAGCGCACCCACAAGGCTATCGAGCTGCAGGAGCTTTTCGCTGATTTGGAAGCGGGAGCCGAAACCGACACCCAGGTCAAGGTTTGCGGACGCATCCTCAACGAGCGCAACACCTGGATGTTTGCCGATCTTTACGATGAATCGGGCAAGATTCAGCTGTTTCATCATAAAGAAAGCCTGCCCGAAGAGAAGCTAAAACTGCTCAAACTGTTCGACAAAGGCGATTTCCTGGGCGCCACGGGCACGGTGCGCCGGACCAAAGCCGGCGAGCTGTCCATTCGTGTCACTGATTTCGAACTACTCGGCAAGTCGCTGCAGATGCTGCCGGACGGCTGGGAGGGTTTCAAGGATGTGGAAGCCCGTTATCGTCATCGCTACCTCGACTTGATCATGAACCCGGAGCAACGCGAGAAACTGCGCAAGCGCAGCCTCCTGGTGAGAACGATGCGCGAGTACCTCGACAGTCGTGGTTTCTATGAAATCGAAACGCCGGTTTTGCAGACCGAAGCGGGCGGAGCCGATGCGCGCCCGTTCATCACGCATCACAACACGCTCGATATAGACATGTATCTGCGCATCGCCACCGAACTGCACCTGAAAAGGTTGATCATCGGCGGGTTCGAAAAGGTCTACGACATCGGCCGCATCTTCCGCAACGAAGGCATTTCCACCAAACACAACCCCGAATTCACCATGATGGAGTTGTATCAAGCCTATGGTGACTATAACGACCTGATGGAACTGGTCGAAGAGATGACACTGAATATAGTGCATGTCGTTTGCGGCGGCGAAAACAAAGTCAACTATCAGGGCACCGAAATCGACTTCAGTCGACCCTGGAAGCGTGTGACGATGGCGCAAGCTATTAAAGATGCCACCGGACTCGATGTAGAAACACTGGCCGATTTCGAAGCCGCCAAAGCAGCTGCACACAAGTTGGGCATCGAGATCAAAGATGAAGATTCGCGGGGAGCGGTGATCAACCGCATCTTCGAAGAGAAGGGCGAAGAGACGCTGATTCAGCCGACCTTCCTGCTCGATTACCCGGTCGAGATTTCACCCTTAACGAAAGTGCACAGGGAAAAGCCCGGCCTGGTAGAGCGCTTTGAACTTTTTATCTATGGTCGCGAGCACGGCAACGGCTATAGCGAATTGACCGATCCGCTAGACCAGCGCGCTCGTTTGGAGGATCAGCAGCGCAAGAGAGCCGCCGGAAACGAAGAAGCACAACCCATGGATCAAGACTTCATATTAGCCATGGAATACGGAATGCCGCCTACAATGGGAGTAGGGATCGGCATCGATCGCCTGTGCATGATCCTCACTGACTCACCGTCAATCCGGGACGTCATCGCGTTCCCGACCATGAAGCCCCTCGGCCCACAAGCTGGCGGCGCCGACTCGGCAGACCAGGGCGAGAGCTAAAATTAGATCAGTGCGAAAACAGGTATCCCGCGCTCCACAGGTAACCCGCTATGGGTCTTTCACGTTTCTATCTCTACCAAGGTTACGTTGTCGTTCCCACCGTCGCGCAGTCAGCTGAAGAAGGCTTCTACATGGATGTGGAGCCGATCCGCCTGGTTGACTCCAATCACAAAAACGAACTGCATGAACTGCTAGTGAATGCACTCACCAGCGAAAACCCGGTAGTTCCGACCCCGGATATTCACGAGAAGGGCAGCTCGGCTGTCCTTGAGCGGCTTGGTCTCAAGAAATGGATGCACTTCGAGAAGCTGGCCACCATGTACACCGTGCATCGCAGTGACACCGCCCTGTCGGTATATCGCACAGGACATGGTCCCGACGAACTGTGGACCAGAGACGATTCCAGCGACCGCACATTTCCATCCGACGACGCTGAAAGCGCGGCCATCTACATCATGGCCGACATCGCTGCCATCGAAGCGCTGAAGCCGGCTCCTCTGGGGCTGCCCGGCCCGGTGTCGCGCGGCATTCTACTCGGGCCGCCGCGCGAAAAGACAACGCATTCCTGAAGAAAACTCAGCTCGACATCATGTTGGCCCATTCCTGAGCCAGTGCCGCCGTCTTTTCACGAAAGGCGCGAAGCGCTTGCACGCGCTTCATGGCCGGACCAAGTGCTTCCATGCCGCCCTTCTTCAGCGCGTCCATGCCGACCGCCTGCATGCCCAGGATCTCGGAGTCGACGGCATCCAGAATGGAAATCAGTGAATAGGTAATTACATCGGCGTTGTTCTGTTCACCACCGTCTCCGCCCTCCGCATCAGCCGATTCGGGCGGTGCTTCCAGACTCAGTGGTTCGGTGTCACCGACTTCGCCTCGCGAGACTCGCATCAAACGGGCAAAGATTCTCTTGGTGAGATAGGGCAACTGAGCCAGTCTCAGCGGCTTGCCGTCGGACGACCAGCGGGGTTTCTCACCCGTCGGCTCCACTAGCAGTTCGATGAAAACACTCGGCTTGGCGGTTGGATCCACCGCGAGCACTTCCGGTGCGATAAAGGCAAAGCGAATGCTTTTGTTGTCGCCGCTCACCATCATCGCCCGCACGCTATTCAGTAACGAGCCCTGATAGAGCGAGCTGGCATCTTCCTTGTTGCTCGCCTTCGGTCTGTGGCAGGTGATCGTAAATGCTTTGCTCTCTTCGGTTTGATTGAATTGATAGGCATAGCGATAGAAATCGTCAAACAAGCGATCCATCAGTTCGACCATGCCGAGCTGGCAAAGCGCACCGTCCTTAGCGGCGCCGCCATCCACATTTACATTTTCGCTGACATCGGACAACCAGGCTCGAGTCTCATCTCCAACAAATGTGTTGCTCATCGAAGAGAGAATTTTTTTGGAAAGCTCTTCCGATTGCCGTTTGCGAATCTGGTCGCGTACTTGTCCGTATTGCTGTTCGTTGGTGGTCATCTCACTCCCGCCTCTTGAATCAATCAAAACACCTCGTCAACCACGCGTCGCAACCCTTTGATCTTGTCGATCAGTCCCCGCTTGCGCTTGCGTACCGGTTGTTGCACCTGAGCTTGCGGCTGAGCTGCCTTCGCTTTGCGCGGAGGCACAGCCTTCTTGACCGCAGATTTTCGTTTTCGCTGCTCCGTAGCACGCTTCTGATTATCGGTTCCCTTTGCGGCCGGTGTTGAACCGGTGGCCGCCTTCTCATTTACCGGAATCACGGTTGATCTCGCATTTGACCCAGCCGATGTCCCACCGGACGGGGCGGAGGCAGCCGGAGCCTGTAAAGTTTCTTGCACCGGAGCGGGCGTCGCCTTGCTAGAGTCAACCGGCTTGTCCTGGTGGTTGAAGGCAAGAAACGCGCCGCCTGCGGCGACTGCCATCAGTGCAAACGCGACTGCTGTCAGGACCAGCTGTTTGGGCGATCTGGCAGGCGCAGCCGCCGGCGCCGATGGCGTCAGAGCGGGCTGAGCGGACACTAGAGTACTGCTCAGGTCAGCCACGTTTGGCATTTGACCGGACAGTGATGGTGGCACCAGTGCGCTTTCACTTGCATCCGGTGCGGGCTTCGGTGGGGCTGCCGGTTCCGCCGGCACGGTCCAACCACCTGTCGTCTTCTCTGCCGCAGTGGGCGCTACTTCCTTGGCACCAGTAGTGGTATCAAACTTAGCCACCTCAGAGCTGACAGCGCGATAGCTTCTCGTACCGGAGCCGGTCTGCGTGGAACTTTGCGCAACATCGGCAGCCGGCGCAGATTCCTGTGGAGCGGCTAGCGGTGCATCTGCTTGTGGTGGCGGGGCCGCGGCTTGCACCACCGGCAGTGGATTGACCGGCGTCCCCTCGAATTGCCGGCGCACCTGCTCCAACTGCTCGCGCACCACTGTCATCGAAGCTGGCCGATCGTCGGGCGTCGGCGCCAGACAAGCAAGCGTAATAGACTCCAGCTGCGGGCAGTACTTCAGATCTTCAGGAAACGGTGCAGGCTGCTCCGTCGATTTCAAATAAGCAGTCTCTACAAACGATTGACCGCGAAATGGAACATCGCCGGTCAGACATTCGTACAGAATCACACCCAGTGAGTAAATATCGGTGCGCTGGTCGGGAAGCGCTTTGCCGACACACTGCTCGGGGCTCATGTAGAGCGGACTGCCGATCATTTGTCCTTGATGCGTGAGCGCTTCAGTGTTGGGTTCGGCAGACTTGGCGATGCCAAAATCCAGAATTTTCACGAAGTCCGGGCGAACATCGCTGGTGAGCATAATGTTGTCCGGCTTGAGATCGCGGTGAATCAATCCGTTGGCGTGCGCATACTCCATGGCTTCACATACTTGCAGCAGGATATTCACCGCCCGCTGCGGCGTCAATTTGCCATGATCACGCAGTTGCTGCTTGAGGCTGATGCCCTCAATCAACTCCATGATCAAGTACGGCTGCGCTTCCTTTGAAATCACCATATCGAACAAAGTCGCGATGTGCGGATGCTTCAAATTAGCCATAGAAGTGGCTTCGCGCTGAAGCCGCTTAAGACTCACTTCATTGCTCATATGATCTGGCGACAACAACTTCACCGCGACGAAACGCTTGATGCGCCGTTGTTCAGCTTTGAATATCAGCCCCATGCCGCCCTGCCCGAGCGGCTCGACCAGCACGTACTGGTCTATTACCTTGCCAATGTATTGCTCGACACTGGGGTGCCATGAAGGTTGTTTGTTTTCACTCATGGCTAAATCCCAGCGATCTACTTGGCAACGGGGCGGGTTTACCTTCCACCATTATGTACCCATCTATGGATGCTTGGCTCGCATTCCTGCATGCGTCAGCTGGTCGAGAAGCCAGGACCTGACTGCGGTCATACTGTCCTCTTCGGAAAGGATGGTCGTGTCGAGCAAGGTCATCTTCGGCGCAGTGGTTTCGGCGTTTTCCTGCAGCCAGCGGTTGAACTTCGTCATACGCTCTAGCACTTCGTCGGAGCCGGACTTTCGCCAGCGCGGTCGCGCTTGCAGGCGCCTGATCAGTTCATCTTCAGTGCAAACCAGCGCTAGATATATGCTGTCGCTAAAGTAACGAAATTCATTGCAGCGTTCAAACTGCCCGGGCGTGCAGCTTCCGAAAAGAACAACCGGCCTGCCCGCTTGATTGATGTTCTTGGCCATGCGCAGCCACAGGTTTCGATAATCAAGATAGTCATCGTCGGGTTTATTGAATTCATCGCGCCAGAGGATATCGCTCTCCATGCAAACGCACTCCTCCATGATCGGAGCCAGTTGCAAAGCCACCGTTGACTTGCCGGTGCCGCTGGCACCGGTCACCACCAGCAGTGGCAGTCGCCGAAATCGATGCTTGTGCCCGCATGACTGGCAGACAGCAAATGCTTGCACCGGTGTCGGTACGGTCCAGGGTTCGATCGCCTTAGCGTCGCTGTATTCCCCGCAACCAGGACAAACGTTGAACATCGCTTTCTGTCACTTCGCCGACTTAGTAGATTCAGTAGACTTAGTGGGCTTGACCGGTGGCTTCGGCTTCAACTGCGCTTCTGCCTTGGCCAGAATATCCGCCGCCGGCTTGTTGGCACTGTCGATTTGAATGGCTTTCTTCAAGACAGGAATGGCTGCTTCATACGAACCCTGCTTGTACAACTGATCTCCGTGACGCAGCAACGCTGAAGAATAATTGGTCTTGAAAGTCTTGTTGTTCGGATCGCCTTTTATGGCCAGCTCGTGCTCTTTAAAGGCCTGCGTCCACTGCCCCTTCATTCCCAGCTCGACACCCCGATTATTGTGCTCCAGCGGGGTCTTAGGTTCCGGCGTTTGCAGCTTCAAGTAATCGCGGTTATTGGCCGGCGGCATGTCAGCCTGGACCGGTGCCACCACAATCGGTAGCACGGACACTAAGGTACAGATGACGGCGGTCGGTTTCAGGACTGTCATGTTTCCTCGCTTATCTTTTGATGAGCCGCACAGGCAGCCCGTTTTTGGGAATCAACGTAAAAGTGGCGTCCGGTTCGACTTCCGTGTGGGGAGCGAGCTCAAACCGATATTTCTGCCCGAGCGAACTCAAGACGAGCATGCCCTCCAGCATGCCGAAGTGCTGCCCGATGCAAACGCGCGAGCCGCCGCCAAATGGGAAGTATGCATATTTAGGTCGACCGGCTACAGCAGCCGGCTCGAACCGTCGCGGCCGAAAACTTTCCGGTGCCTCCCAGAAATCGGGATGTCGATGCGTCACCCACTGAGCAATCGAGATGACGGCGCCCTTGGGCAAGTAGTATCCGTCGATTTCGTCTTCTTCGATCGCCTGGCGCGGCTGCCCCCAAGCGGGCGGAAAGAGACGCATCGACTCTTCGAAAATCATGCGCGTGTAAGGCAGTTTCTCCAGTGAAGAAACATCCGGTGCTGCGCCTCTTAACGCGGCACTCACCTCATCGAAGAAACTTTTGTCTTCATCAGGATTCTGAGACAACAGATAAAACGTCCACGAGATGGCGGCGGCGACAGTATCGTGACCTGCGACCAGCAAAATGATTGCTTCGTTGACCACGTCGTCGTCGATGAAACCGAGTCCAGTTTCTTCATCGCGAGCTGAAAGCAAAATGTCCAACAGATCCTGCGAGCCGGCACCGCGTCGGCGGCGCTCTGCCACCATGCGCCTGACAGTGGAGACCATCTGCTCGTGCGCGCTTTTGTAATTGCGATTGCGTTCGCTGGGGAACCAGAGCGGCTGCGAAAACGGCGTGTTCATCTTATAGTTGACGAGCTTCAACACCTCACGGACAGAGGTGGTGAATGATTCGATTTCGTCCGACAGATCAGATGAGAAGAGGGCCTTCGCCACTGTCGTCAGCGTCAGACCAATCAGCTCTCTATGCAGATCTACGCTCTCCGGCTTCTCCCGCTGCCAACGCGTCAACAAGTCATCGACGCAGCCGGCGATCAAAGGCCCGAAATTGTTGACCACATTGCGATGCAGCAATGGTTGATAGAGACGCCGTCTGCGCATCCAGGCATCACCTTCCGCGCTGAAGAGATTTTCACCCGCCAGAAGTCGCACCGACCGCAGGAAGAATTCACCCTTGCAGTAGTTTTTCTGGTTAGTCTGGAGAATCCGCTCGGCAGCCGCCGGATGCGTCATGTGATACCAGTGAAATGTCATCGGAGCCGGGAAAGTCGAGAACCGTATGTAATCGCCATACTGCTCGCGCAGTTTCAAATAATACGGCAGCGGATTGACGGTCGTGTAGCGCAGGTGCCCGAAGAACGGCTCGCCAGGCGGGCAGGCAAACTGCCTGGCTGCGATTGCTGCTTTCTCCTGGCTGACAGCCATAGCTACTTAAGCAATCCGGCCGGCAACGCAAGATTGGGACGCTTGTCGAACTTCGGCATCACCACCGGCTTGTCCTTGAGCGCTTTCATAGCCAGCTCTATGCCCTTATCGAGTTGAGTGTCGACTTTGCGAGCGTAATCTTGCGGCCGAATATCAACTTCGATATCCGGATCGGTGCCGTAGTTTTCCACATTCCAACCCACGTCCTGGAACCAGAATGAATATTCGGGCTGCGTCGTAATCGTGCCGTCGACCAGGCGATGTTTCGGCCAGATGCCGATGACACCACCCCAGGTGCGCTTGCCTACCATCGGTCCCAGTTTGTAGAGCTTGAAGCAGTGACTGAAAATGTCGCCGTCGGAGCCGGCAAATTCATTGGTCAGTCCGACTAACGGACCCGCGACCGACTCAGGCGGATACGGTTGTGGCGTGCTCCAGCGAGAGATATCGTAGCCGACGCGTTTGCGCGCCAGTTTCTCCAGCAAGAGCGGCGAGACATGCCCGCCACGGTTGTAGCGCACATCGACAATCAAGCCTTCGTACGAGTACTCCATCAGATAACCGCGATGGAACTCGGCAAAACCCGCCGGTCCCATGTCGGGAATATGCAGATAACCCACTCGTCCCTTGGTTTTCTCGTGCACGTAATTGCGATTGGCTTCCACCCAATGGCGGTAACGCAGCTGCGCTTCCGAATGGAGCGTTCTCACCACAATTTGCTTGCGCTCGCCCTTCTTATTGGTCAGCGTCAGCTGCACATTTATACCTGCGGAGTTGAGCAATAGCTCATCGACGGTCAGATCCGTTCTGACAGTTGTGCCATTCACCGCCACAATCACGTCGCCTGCTTCCACCTGCAGACCAGGCTCGGCCAGCGGCGAATCAGCGTTTCTATCCCAGGAATCGCCACGCATTATATTCTCGATGCGATAACCCTTTTTCTTCACATCCCAGACAAAGTCGCAGCCGAGGAATCCTTTGTGATAGTCGTGCGGACGGCGATGGTCGCCGCCGAACTCGTAAGCGTGCGACGTGCCCAGCTCTCCCTGCATCTCCCAGATCAAATCCGAAAGCTCGGTGCGCGTCCTGATGCGCGGCAATATCTTGTTGTAGCGCTGGAAGACCGCGTTCCAGTCAATCGAGGACATCTTCTCATCCCAGAACTGCTCGGACTGCAGGCGCCAGGCTTCCCTATACATTTGCGCCCATTCAGCACGCGGGTCGATCAGTACGCGCGCACGCCGCAGATTCAACCAGCCGGAATGCGGACCGGGCTCTTCCGAAGCCGGCGGAATAGCGCCGTCGCGCGGCACCGGATCGGTGACGTTGATCGCCCGCAGCCGCCACTTAGTTGAATAGATACCGGTCTGACCATCAGCAGCGACCCGCAAATCCATGGCGTCGTTGACGATGCGTCCAGCGCGTTGCTCGTCCAGATCGTAAGCCCACAACTCGCCCGACTCCGAGTTCTCGTCGGACCAGTGACTTTCTTTGATGCCTTTGACAAAGAAGCGCGTGAAGAAGACACGGTTGCGCGCTGCCGCCATGCCGCCGAAACGCCCTTCCTCAACATCGGCAAACACAAGAATCCGATCTTCGATGCCGTCGAAATCGATTTCGATCGGCTTCGGTTCGTCGCCCTCGGCCTTGGGCGGTTCGCCTTTGGCGGTGGTGGCAGTTCCATCTTTGCCGGCCGACCTGCCGGACACTTTGGCTTTGGCGCTCTTGCTCTTTGCAGCTTTGCCATTGGTGTGCTCACCATCGGGCGGAGCTTCAAGCTCAACCGGCGGCATTGGCGGAGTCTTCGGAACCACGCCTTTCGCCTTGTGGGCAAAGGGCGACGGCACATCCTTTCTCAACGTCACCAGATATGGTCTTTCGGCATTGAGGAAACTCAAATCGAACTGCACGTGATCGTAAACAGGGAAGAAGTCACGCGACGAAATGAAGTAGAGGTAATTGCCGTCCGGATCCCACGCAGGCGATCTGTCGGAACGCAGCGGACGCGTCACGTTGTAAGTCTTGAAGTTTTTGGTGTCACAGATTTTTATCGAGCGCTTGTCGTGATTCTCCGCATAGCTGTACGCCAGCCAACGTCCGTCAGGAGACCAGGCAAGTTCACCGACGAACAGCGCCGGGCTGCGGTCGACCACCTTCACCGTTTTCTTCTCGCTATTGACGATAACCAGCTCATACTTGTGATTGCCGACCGCAATCAAATTGTTCTTGGTCGGCGAGACTGCCATCGACATGACGCGTCCCATGTCGGTGCTGGTCACCAGCTCCGGCGCCTTCGATTGATCTTTGTAATGGATCTCCAGCCGCTCGAACTTGTCGCGGTCGTTGACGACCACAAAACGCTCACCGTCGGCCATCCACTCCAGGAGCCGATAGCGGACGGCGCTGCCGGCGCCATATTGCACCGCCGGTCCGCCGAACAGTCCCATCACCATCGGTTGTCCACGCGCGATCAGCCCCACCGACATGCCGTCAGGGCTCGGCGCCCAGTGTTCGTGCGAATATTCCACATCGACAAACTTGCGGTTGATCTGCACCGTGGTCGGTGGCGCCGCCACCTCTACTTTTCGCGGCTTGCTTTCTCCGGCATCCAATTTATACAGATCAGCGCCCGCCGAATAAACGATCGACTCACCATCAGTCGATGGAAAACGTGCGTAGTAATCGGTGTGATTACTGTGACGCTTCAGGTCACTGCCATCAGGTTTTGTCGAGTAGATATTGCCGACGCCCTGATGATCGGAGAGGAAATACACTCGCCCGCCAACCCACATCGGCCAGACCATGTTGCCTCGCAACTTGATCAAACGCTGAAACTCGCCCTTGCCTTTGGCATCGACCCAGATTTCGCCCGCCGTGCCGCCGCGATAACGCTTCCACATGGCCGGGTCGGCAGCGTTGCGCCCGAGAGCGGTCTGCCCCTTCTCATTTTGACTAATAGACTGCGCCGGTCCGATATCAATTACGCGCGGCACACCGCCCGTTGTCGGTATGGCAAAGATTTTGGTGTGCTTGAAAAAGGGCGACTGCGCGTCGGAGACAAAGAGAATTTCGTCTCCCTTGGCCGACCAGCTGCAAACACGCATGACCGCTGGACCCAGGTAAGTAAGTCGCTTTTGCGGGCCGCCGGCAGTGGGAATGATATGGACTTCTGGATGCCCTTCATCCTGTTGGACGAAAGCCACAGTCTCGCCATCCGGAGACAGCCGGGGAAAGCTGCAGGCACTGACGCCGGTGGTTAGCCGTTGCGCGTGTCCCCCCGCAGCATCGACAGCAAACAGATCGTCTTCGCAAGCAAAGACGATGGTGTCGCCATTGATGGTGGGATAGCGATAATAACCCTGGTCAGTCATGTGCCCCTCCCGAATGGCAGGGGCGAAGCCATGCCTCGCCCCCTATGAGTATGTCGCCGGCTTAGCTGAAGCAGGACTTGAACGATTCGCCTTCCCGTTCTTTGAAGACGACCGCCACGTGCAACCGCTCCATATGTTGATCGATCAGCTTGTTGCCTTTCAGCTTCGGATCGGCGCTGAGGAAAGCCACCACGTCCTTCTCCCAATCTGGTCGGGCGAGCGCGATGACGCCCTCGACCATGCGAGAGATGGAGTTGTCGGGGAATTTGACCGTTATGTCCTTCCAGTTGTCCTTGGTGAACTTCCAGGCCGTCTCGCGACCGGATGTGTTCATCATCACCGACTTGATCAGGTACGGTCCGTTTTGTGTGCGCACCTCACCGTTCAATGTCAGTTGTAGCGTCTTCTGCAGCAGCCCCTTGTCGTTAAAAGCTGCCAGCGCGTACATGTAGCGGTCTTCGTCCTGCGGAGTCTTGGCGTTTTTGTACTCGTTGAGAAACTCATCGTACCGGGCAGTGTCGCCCGCAGCCGCCAGGATCTGCACCAGGGCCGGTGCCACATCAGGATCGACTGATGAGTTGTCTTTCTTGTAGTTGGCGTAAAGTTCCGCCGCCTTCTTCTGAGTATCCGGGTCTTCCGCAAGACAACCCATGCCCGCCCAGATCATGCCGCGCAGTTGACGCGTGCCGGCATCTTCGTCAGCCTTGCCGCTCCAGGTGAGCTTGTTGGCGATACCCGAAATCAAGTCTTTGACGAACGCTTTGAACTTCGATCTGTCGGCGTCATCGATCTCGCGTTCCAGATAAGCCAGCGAAGAAATGATGGTTTGCCAGACGTTCTTGTCTGTTTCGTCCTTGAACATGCGGGCCATCTTCAGGTATTCGCTCAGTTGAACGTGACCGGCAACGACCATCGCCCATGTGTCATTGACGAGGTTGAAGCGCTCGATGGGGGTGAAGATCTCGAACGGCTTGGCGATCAACGACTTGAAAAGATCCGGCGAGTAGCGCGATCTGTAGAAACCGGAACCGCCTTCGTTAACCACCACATAAGCCGGCTTATAGCCGAGATCGACTTTCATCGATTTCTCGGTAAGAAGGACTTTGCGGTGTTCGACGTCTTTGCCGTTGGCGCTGACGCGCAAAAGCACCGGCACCTGGAAGAGCTGGTCCTTGCTCTTGTTGTCGCCGTCTTGCATGTAGAAGAAACGTTGTTGCGAAAGCACCAGCGTCTTGCCGTCGCTGTCCATTTCCGCAGTCACCATCGGATAGCCTTCGTGGAAGATCCACGAATCCATGATTTTGGTGATCGGCTCTTTTGACGCGCCTTCCAGAGCACCCCAGAGATCGCTGGTTTCGGTGTTGGCAAACTGGTGTTTGTCCAGATAAGCACTGATGCCTTTGCGGAACACTTCAGCGGTCAGGTATTGCTCGAGCATGCGCAGCACCGATGCACCTTTTTGATAGGTGAGCACATCGAACATCGCTTCGCATTCTTCAGGGCGGCGTACAGGAAACTCGATAGGACGCGTGCTCTTCAGCCCGTCGACTGCGTAGGCAGCGGCGCGCGACGCACCGAACGAATCCCAACGCTTCCATTCCGGCTTCCAGGAATCGACAGCCAGCATTTCTGCAAACGTAGCGAATGCTTCGTTTAACCATATACCGTTCCACCAGCTCATGGTGGTCAGGTCGCCAAACCACATGTGCGCCAGTTCGTGGGCGACCACGTCGGCAACGCGCTCTTGCTCGGCATGCGACGAGTTCTTCTCATCGACCAGCAAAGCCGTTTCGCGGAACGTCACGCATCCAAGATTTTCCATCGCACCAAACGCGAAGTCGGGAATCGCGATCAAGTCCAGCTTGTCGCCCGGATAGGGGACTCCATAGAACTTCTCGAAGAAGGTGAGCGAGTGAACACCGATGCCTTGAGCGAACTTGGTGAGGTTGCCCTTGCCGGGCGGCGCGTAAATGCGCATCGGAGTTTTACCAGCCATGACGGGCTCTGTGGCTTCCAGTTCACCAATCACGAATGCCACCAGATAAGTCGACATTTTGATCGTGTCTTTGAACGTGACGGCCTTTTTGCCGCCATCCAGTTTCTTCTCGCTCTCGACGCCGGCGTTGGAAACAGCCGTCAGTCCTTCGTCGACAACCAGAGTCGTCTTGTAGACGGCTTTGAATGCAGGCTCATCCCAACAAGGAAACGCGCGGCGCGCGTCGGTGGCTTCGAACTGGGTGGTGGCCATTACCTTGTCTTTGCCGGCTGCATCTTTATAAGTGCGTTGCAAAAATGCGCAGCTTGCCAGTTGAGTTGTTAAAAGAATGATGAAATTTACTCACCATATTCTGAGTAAGTCGCAGGCGACGCGTTGCGGTTTTCGATTTCGATTTTGGTATCGTATTTGGTGCCATCTTTTGATGTGGCGCTGTGAACTTCCAGTTCCAGCGCATTCATCAAAATCTCTTTTGACAGGCTCCTTCACCTCGACGGTGATGGTTTCTTCCTTATCAAATTTGAAGGTCTTGAGGTCGGGAGCCAGACGCAGCTCGTACTTTCCGGAATGACTGTCTGCGGCAGTCGATAGCTCGCCACTTCCGGTTCGGCAACTGCGGATTTGTTCGGGGCCATACCTTACCTTCCTCCTTGTTTACCGCCGTGTGAGGCGGCTGCAAAACGGGCGCGACGGCTGGGTGCCTCTCGCCACAGGCATCTCGATTTTAGAAATGAGAGGAAGCTTACCACATGCAATCAATTGATGGAGGTTCGGATATGATCTGTATCCGTTTTACACAGCTCGCACGGATCACTTTTATTCCTGGCGCGTATTTCAAGGGGATGGTCAATGGTAGAAACTCAAGTCGCAACAGTAGACACCTTGCGTCAACTGGCGCAACAACTGCGCGTCGACAGCATTCGCTGCACGACCGAAGCCGGATCAGGGCATCCCACCTCGTCGATGTCAGCCGCCGATTTAATGGCTGTGCTGATGTCCAAGTATCTGGGCGACGATTCTCAGCACTGGAAAATCCGAATAACGATCACCTTGTCTTCTCAAAAGGACATGCCTGCCCGCTTCTGTATTCGATGTACAAAGCCGCCGGCGCTATCGACGACAAGGAATTGATGAGCTTACGCAAGTTCGGCAGCCGCCTAGAAGGTCATCCGGTGCCGCAAATACTACTCTGGTCGACGTCGCCATCGCCTGCTCGACAGGGTCTGTTGATTGCAGTCGGCATCGCCCTCGACGCCAAGTATTTGTTCAAGTCGGGCTATCGCACTGGGTATTGCTCGGTGATAGCGAAATGAGCCGAAGGCTCCGGTATGGGAAGCATTCGCCACTGCCTGGCACTATAAGCTCGATAATCTGATCGCCATTCTCGACGAAAACCGTCTCGACAGCGCGGCGAGACAATGGTGGCTGAACTCTTCTATTTGGCGCGAGCGCGCCTGCGGCTTTGGCTGGCATGCCGTTATCGAAATCGATGGCCAATCTGACGCCATCGATAAGCCTACGCTGAAGCGCTCAAAGTCACCGGCAAGCCGGACGTGATCATCGCTAAAACCGAAAAGGAGGCGGTTACCGGAAGATAGGCCAATAAAGACGGCTGGTACGGCAAGCCGCTCAACAAAGAACAAGCTGAAGAAGCTATCAAAGAACTGGGCGGCAACCAAACCGTCAAATGCGATGCAAAACCGGCACTGGGCAAATATGCACCACCTGCTGTCGGTAAATATAACTCGCCTGTCTACGACAAACCGATTGCCACCCGCGAAGCTTACGGCGACGCGTTGAAGGTCTCCGCGCTGCCTGTCCGGATGTGGTTGTACTGATGCCGAAGTTTCCAACTCCACATATGCCGAGAAATTCAAAGAAGCCTACTCCTGACCGTTTCTTCGAGACCTATATTGCGGAGCAGCAACTGGTCGGCGCCGCTTTGGTCTACAAGTCGAAGAAGAGGCCTTCTGCTCGACGTTCGCAGCCTCTTCACGCGCGCTTACGACTTCATTCGCATGGGCGCTATCTCGCGTGCCAACATCCATCTTTATGGCCTGCACGCCTACGTGTCCATCGGTCAGGACGACCATCGCAGATGGCGCTGGAAGACATCGCTATGATGCGCGCTGTTCACGATAGCGTCGTTCTTTATCCATCGTGCGCCAATACCGCTGCCGCACTGATCGGCATGATGCCGGACTATCCGGGCATCTCCTACATGCGGACAACCCGTGAAAAGACACCGATTCTCTACAAAGGCGATGAGAAGTACGAGCCTGCGGCGGCAAACGCTGCGTTCGTCGGACAAAGACAATGCACACTGATCGCTGCCGGCATCACGCTGCACGAAAGCCTCAAGGCTTACGACGAACTGAAAGCAGCCGGCATTGAAGTACGCGTCATCGACCTCTATTCGGTAAAACTGATCGATGAGAAGACGCTGCACAAAGCGGCTAAAGAAACGGTCTTCTGATCGTCGTAGAAGATCACCGTCCGAAGGCACTGGCGACGCCGTTATCTCTGCCTTCACCGGTGGTGGCGAAGTGTTGCCTAAGGTGATCAAGATGGGCGTCCAGGGCATGCCTGGTTCCGGCACACCGCAAGAGCTTATGGATGCTGCCAAAATCAGCGCCAAGAGCATTGTGGAAACGGTCAAGAAAGCCGTTAAGTAAGCAGCAATTAGACTGAATTTTGAAGGCGCCAGCGAGATGCTGGCGCCTTCTTGCTAAACGCAACTGTCGCGTTCATGCTGTCACCTATCTCAGCAAAAGTCTTTACAGAAAGGCGCCGCATGATGCGCCGACGCCTTTCGCTTCGCGCGAGGTTGAGGCAGAAACTCATTCAGACCTACAGCAGGACTAATGGGCCGAGATTTGACGGGCAATGAGATAATGACAGTAGAAGACCCAAGGATGGCAATGGAAAAAATCCCAACTACGAAGCGAATAACGATTGAGCCAGACAAATGTGGCGGACGTCCCCGTATTCGAGGGACTCCGCATGCGAGTTGCGGACGTTTTGCAACTTCTCAGTTCGGCGCCGACTATTCCGAGATTCGCGCGACTATCCATCTCTAGAGCAAGAGGACATCCTCGCCTGTCTTGAATATGCCGCGAAGCAAACAGATCATTCTGTCCTTGATTCTGCGGATTTTTCTTAGCAGACAACCAGTTGCCTGTGCTCCCCGCCAGGCATCTGCAGAGTTCCGGACTGAGGCAGCGCATGTTACTGAGTCTGGTTTGGAACGCGCAGGGGACCGTGAAATTTGGGACTACGCGAAGGGCTAACGGTTAAAGGATTGTAGGGCAAAGGACGAGGATTTTTCTGTATCTTTCAGCGAGCGATACGGACGGTCCACCTTTCGTCTGGGTTCGCCTGGGAAACTGTCGAAACACTACCCTGCTTGCGGCTTTTGATGCAGTACTTCCCCAGCTACTCTCTGCCATCGATGCCGGAGCTAAGGTGATCGAAATCCGCTAGTTGCGGTTGCAACACGACCATCTAAGGGATGGAGAACAATAAAGGATGAGGAAACTTACTATCTGGGTCCTGCTGACCGCCGTTAACACCGGTCTGTTGTTTGTACATACATCGACTGCAGTTACTGCAGAGGATTTCCGTGGCATTGATATGGCTCGTCTGCAAGGTCAAACGTCAAGTATTGAGCGGTCAAGCCGCTATCTCGAAGGCTATGTCAATTGGCTGGAAAATCCGAAACTTCTCGTTATTCTAGACGAGAGCCACTGCGGCAGTGAATCCAAGCAATCTCTCCCAGAGTTGCTAGAACGACTGCACCAGAGCAGTGAAAGATTGTCCCGTGCTCGTGAGAGATTTGCAGCATACATTGTTTACACCAAACGCGGAATTTCACCGCCCATTTCGTTGCCCGTGCATATGCCAATTCCCGATCAACAGCCATAACCCCCGAGCTTGCACAAGAAATTCACAGCTTTTCCAGCCTCACTCACGATGGCAGCGCTGAACTCGGCAGCAGTTAAGTCCCACTGACGGAGAGGTGGTAAATGCGTGAGTCTTTTTGGTGATGCGAATGATTAGCATCACCGGTGGTGGCGTTAGAAACGCTCGACCTGCAATTCGTTGACCACGTCGTCTACACCACCGACGCTCCAGGCGGCATCGCCGGCCAGACGTCGATTTTCCCAACACGCGACATTGCCTGTCAGCGTCACAGTTCCTTCGCTGACTTGGACAGCGATCTGATCGCCGGCCAGCGACGGGCAGTGTCCTAGCGTTTCCTGCACTTCCTCGCGGATTGAATTGTCAGACTTGTTGGCGCGGGCTGCTTGATTTGCCCATGGAAGTCTGAGGCTGAAAGTGGTTCGTGAGTAGGAAAAACTGCGCATAACAAAACAGGGGTTTGTGTAAACAAGATTACGGGCTCTGATCTAACAAGCATTGTGCCTCTCATAGTTGCAGAAACGCTTTGCTTTAACCCTGTTTTTATTATGTGAATGTCGAGAACGTTTAATTCACGCCCTAGTCACGCATCTTGTCCAGCAGCGGCGCCAGAAGCGAGCGCGGAGCCGGC
This sequence comes from Candidatus Obscuribacterales bacterium, assembly GCA_046328035.1. Classification (GTDB taxonomy): domain Bacteria; phylum Cyanobacteriota; class Vampirovibrionia; order Obscuribacterales; family Obscuribacteraceae; genus JBGASG01. Next base: position 190,159 of record JAXLXI010000004.1, read on the forward strand.
GCAGGCAGTATCCATGTATTGGAGCCATAGTTGCTCGCACTGTCCATCCATGGTGTGGAGATATATTGAGATCCCCCGGAACTAAGCGGTGTAGAAAACGTATTGGTGGCTGTTTTCGCCGAAAACAGGTTGGGTCCGATACCCAAACCGGTACTGGTTTCGGTCGTGCCGCTCATGCTCATCGTGCCGTTGCCGTAAATGACCGGCATGTAGGGCATCGGGGTGGCAAATCCGAAAGGAGCCACACTGAACGGCACCGCCGGCTGCCCATACCCTGAGCCGTAGCCAGGATAGCCATAGCCATAACCGGGATAACCCAGTCCCGGCAAGCCGAGATTGATTCCCAGCCCGAAGTTTCGTCCGCCGATGCCCAGCCCGATGTTTCCTCCCACAGGACCGCCGACCGGATACCCGCCAATCGGCGCGCCGTATACAGGACCGAACATCGGACCATAAGGCGGAAAGCCCGGACCATAAATGGGGACGCTACCGTAAGGAGTAGGCACGTAGACTTCCGAATAGGCATCGGTGCGACTCTCCTGCACCTGCACCGGCGGTGCACCCTGGTTAATGAGCGGGATAATTCTGCCGTTTTCATCGACCTGTACACCGACATTTTGCAAGTCGAGGTTCAGGTTGCGCGGAGCGCTGCGCGGTTTCGGCTGCGGCTGGGTCGTTTCTTCCATGAAGATGTTGCCCTGCTCGTCTTTGATCGTCTCCGCCAGCGCCGCACTACAGGTAGTGGCAAAAACAGAAAGCACCGCGCAACTGATGACCAGCAGTTTTTGTGATCTCATCGTCTCGCACCATTCAGTGTTACTAGATGCCATCGAACCGGCACCGTTGTTGTAGATTCCCCTGCACTTTACCCGCAAATGAGGGGTCCAACACCCCTCCACAGCTGAGCGAGTGGCGGGTAAGATGGAGATCTGAAGGGGTGTTCTCATGTCTTCTGACGGACAACATGAGGATAAGCGCGCCGACCCGCTGCGGCTGGGCGAAGGCGAGCTCGGCAATGGCGCCGAAACAGGCGACGACAGAGGCTTTGACGGCGCAGAATATGTTGCTGATGCCGGCGGCAATCAGCCTGGCGTCGTGGCGGACCCCACCAACGACCATCACTTCTTGCCGCAGACTACTGTCGAAGTGCTGGATGCATCAGCAAATCGCTTCACCTTTGCCGATGGACGCACTCGCGAAGTGCATCGCCTACGCGACGGAACCATCGACAGCGTAACGGATTCAGCGGTTGGGCCGCAGCTGGCACGGGGACTGGAGGTCATTCAAGCCTGGCGCCGGCGTGATGATGGCCGCTATGAGGGTCTGAAAGCCGACGGCACAGGCGGCTGGCAGGTGGCAACGGGCGGCTGCGAGGATTTCTCGGTTAGCGAAGACGGATCGATTTCGTTCAAACCGGTGGAAGGGTTTTCATCCGGTGCGACCTACAAAATCTCGCCGGACGGGTCGCTAACCACGACCACCAACACAAGCGCTGAGTGGCGACAGACTGTCAGCACCGAAGGTGGTGCTTATGAGAAACTCAACATCCGCTACCACGACGGCACGACAGTCGCAGTAGAAGGTAAAACTGTCGCGCGCACTGAAGGCGGCGTGAAGACGCAAGTCATCGATGCCGACAAAGTGCAGATAGCTAGTGGTGGCGGAACCATCTCACTGACTCGCGATGAAAACGGCGCTATCGTGCAGGAATCCGTCGATCCCTGGGGCAGGCGCGCCGTGGATAGACGCGACAATGTCGACATGGCTGACTACACCAACAAACTCACCTGGCGCAACGGTGCAGTCACACTCGAGTGGTACAACAACATTCTCGGTGTCAACTACCGGATGTTCGACACGCGCGAAACACCGATCGAGTACATGAAGAAACGCTTTGACGTCGCCGGACCTTTACGTCCGCTGCCACTTTAGTGCGTAACTGTGTGCTGCTTTAGGGTAGCTGCGTGCCGACTTAGTGCGCGGACGGAGCGGGAGCTGGAGCGGCTTCCGCTGGTTTGGTTCCAGCGGCTTTGGCGGCAGCTTCTTTGGCTTCTTTCTCTTTCAATTCGACAGCAACTGCTTCGACCGAAGTCGGATTGGGCGGCGACTTGTCGGCAGCGCCAATCTTGTCGGTTTCTTCCGCGGTCCACGGAGTGTTGCCCTGGGTCATGAGCTTGTTGCGCTCTTTCTGATCTTCGCTGATGCGTCCGGGTAACTCGATGGCTGCCACCGGTTTGTGAACGCTTTCCTTCACTTCCCACGGCAGGACCGGACCCGCATTGGTGCCGTCGGCAGGTTTCTCAGCATGATGTTTTTCAGTGACGTGCTGCAATCCCAGGGCCACTAGAAATGCCACCGAGACTAGCGACAAGACAATCAACCAGATCAACGCCCGCCGTTGATCGCGAGTGTTTACGTTATCGTCGATGCTGTAGTTTTCGCCTGCTTGTGTTTTGTCTTCGGTCAGCATATCTCCCCCGCTCAACATCCCCGCAATCAAGGGAGATGCACCGCGCACCATTGCCCCCATATTGTAGCGCCTGTCGGCACTAGCGAAAGGGCTTGGCAAGGGGACACCGCGACCAAATACTAAGGCGACAAAAGGCAACAACCAAGAGAGAAACGCACCCAGCATGAGCGGTCTGGCGCCTTGGAGGAGGTCTTGCTTGACCAGATCCGCCCACGCTCTAGAGTGCAGCAAACCGCTATTTGCTCTGCCCGTCGTGCTTCTGACCGTAGATGTTTTTGCTCAGTCTGTCTTGCTCGACTTCCAGCCGTGCGGCTTCATTCTTGGAGAGTCCGTTGCCGGAGGCGCGGAATTTAGCCTCCTGGATGGCAAGGGCTGTTTGTTTCTTCTGCAGGCGTCGATACTCTCTGCCATTCAAAGCGCCACTTTGAACGCCGTTATACAGACGTTTTTCCTGGCGGGACTGCCTGTGATTGACGCGATTCTTATAATTGGCTTCCGCAGGCGTGGACACGAGCACGCCGCCTATCAGGCTAAGCAATAGGCTTAAGGCGATGGTATTTTTCATAACGTCCCTCGAATTGGGTTGGGGTGACCGTACATAACTTGAAACGTCGGACCCCCGGAAAAAGTTCAATGGTTTAGATTAAACCCTGCTCTTTTTTCCTTAAATTTCCAATAGTGGGATTAACAACCGAGCGCAATGTCACCACATTTAATACCAGTAAGAAGCCAACCGCATCAAACCGACTGCAATTCCTGCGCTTTTTTTATCTCTTCTTGCGTAATTAAGAAGTGGCGAATCCAGTTTTGATCGGTGTCGTCGTCGAGGCAGTTGTCCGATTGGGCACTCTGCCACTTTTTCTCTGCACTAAGCAACGAATCGACGATCTCCTCCAAGAGGGCAATCTCCAGCGCAGCATGGGCATGCTCGCGGACATTAACCGCGTACGGGTCACTGAGCTGCTGATGCTGCAGTGAATCAGTCCAAAAACGCAGAGCCCACTGTTCACTGTTATGCTCGCGGGTCAGCCGCGCCCGGTTTTTGTGGAAGGCCGATAACAGATCGTCGCAACGCTCGCACTTACAATTGCGTGCTCGCTCCAAACGCATGTTGATAAGGCGCGGAAGCATTTTGCCGTTTAAAGGTCTTTGATTTTCCCCATTCTGGAGGTTCTCGGTATTCGAATTGGAAGACATATTCTTTCTCCTCAAACGCGTAAACCATGCCCACAACGAGCAGGTCGGGTCTCACACTGCCATCATGAGCGGAGCGACGGCCGAGAGCTTCAACCGAGATAGGTATCAAAACTGTTGTTCGAGGACTAATCTCAGCTGTATGGGATTAATCTCTGAAGTGAGACTCAGCGCAATGCTTTCAATGACTCGCGCGCCGCACGGGCCAGCTCTTTCGCCTCGTCGGGATACTTAGCAAGCGCGGTAATATGGCCCATCTTCCGCCCGGGGCGCGCATCGCGCTTGCCATAAAGATGTAGATGCACGTCAGAAGTGAGCGCTCGCGACCAGTCAGGGAGCCCATCGTCCCAGACGTCGCCGAGTAAATTCGCCATGCAAGCGGCCCCTTCCACGTGCGTCTTGCCTAAAGGCAGCCCGGTGATCGCGCGCACGTGCTGCTCGAACTGGCTGACACTGCAGGCTTCGATGCTGTAATGCCCTGAGTTGTGCGGACGCGGTGCGACCTCATTGACCAGCAGCCGCTCGTCTTCAGCGAGGAAAAACTCGACGCAAAGCAGTCCCACTACGTCGAGTTTTTCCATCAGACTGCGGGTGATTTCGATCGCCTCTTCTTCCAGAGACCAGGACAGTTTGGCCGGAACAGTGGAAAGATCGAGAATATGGTTCTTGTGCTGATTCTCTATCGGTCCGAAAGCTTTGAATTCGCCGGATATTGAACGAGCGCCGATTACAGAGATCTCGCGCTCGAAAGGAATAAATTCTTCGACAATCAATTCGCTGGCATTGAGGCTTTTCCACGCTTCGGGGGCTGCTTCCGGAGCGCGCACCACGCGCTGTCCCTTGCCGTCATAACCAAAACCCGTGGTCTTCAACACAGCCGGAACGCCAAGCGTATCGATAGCTTCCTCCAGCTGGCTTTCCTCCTTGACGATGATGAATGGTGCGACTTTGAAGCCGTTGTCTTTGAGAAACGACTTTTCGCGTAATCTATTTTGCGCGATGTGCAGAACCTGCGGGCGCGGTCGAACCGGCTTCAGTTGCGCCAATAAATTGGCGGTCTCAACCGGGATGTTCTCGAATTCGATCGTCACCACATCCACTTTGGCGGCAAAACGCTTGAGCGCTTCCTGGTCTTCGTATTGGGCACAGATGGTCTCGCCGGTAACCTGGCTGAGCGGCGAGTTTTCTTCAGGCGTAAAGCCGATGACGCGATACCCCAGTTGTGCCGCGGACAGCGCAAACATGCGCCCCAGCTGCCCACCTCCCAGCATGCCGATGGTGGCACCGGGATAGATAACACCGCCGCCCTGCAAAACCGTAACCTCGTTGCTCTCAGCGCTCATCAATCGAGCACCTCGGCTTCCACGCGCGCAGCCGCCAGCGCCCGGTGTTCGCGCAGCGTTTCTCGCAGATCAGGATCGGCAAGTCCAAGAATCGACGCCGCCAGAAGAGCCGCGTTGATCGCGCCGGCGCGACCGATTGCCAACGTACCGGTGGGTACACCAGCCGGCATCTGCACAATTGAGAGCAGACTGTCCATGCCCTTGAGCGCGTGGCTCTCCACGGGCACACCCAATACGGGCAAGATAGTGTGCGCGGAGATCATCCCCGGCAGGTGGGCGGCACCGCCGGCACCGGCGATGATCACTTGCAAGCCCTCTGCTTCGGCGCCTTTGGCGAAAGCGGCCATCAAGTCGGGTGTGCGGTGAGCGGAGATGATTTTGCAGATGTGGGGGATGCCGAACTCGGTCAACTTATCATCGGCATGTTGCATGGTTTCCCAGTCGGACTTGCTGCCCATCACAACTGCCACCAGTGGCTTTTCGCTCACGCTGTTTCACCTCGCATTTGTAGTTGGTCTGACGCCGCTCGCTGCAAGCGGTCTGCAATGCCGGTCCAGGCACCGCCCGGCGGCACCCGTTCGACAACAATCAAATCGGACTTAGTTTGATCGAGCTTGCGCAAGTTGCGGTAGAGCTGGCGGGCATACTCCGCGGAATCCGAAGAGGCGACTATCGCCGCACCGGGGGCGGTGCCGACACTGGCGCCGGACACCGGCCGAAAACTCAGCAGCGCGACCTTTTTGCCCCCAGCAAGTTCCGTCTTCACAGTTTCATCCAGTTGATCGGAAGAAACCAGGACCAGCTTCGTCTGTGGCGCATAGTGACTGGGCAAGCCGCCGGAAACACGCGGCGCGGGTTTGCCGCCCGGCAGCGAAAGCGCTTTACCAAGCACTGCTTCGATGTGATCGGCCAGAATCATCCCGGGACGCAGGATTCGCACTTCAGAGGTGGTAACATCGACGATCGTGGATTCAATACCTACATCGCACGGACCGCCGTCCAGGACCATCGCCACTTCGTCGGCGAAATCGGCAGCCACATCTTGAGCGGTAGTCGGGCTCAGTTTGCCGAACTTGTTCGCTGACGGCGCCGCCACGCCGCCACCGAACGACCGCAACAACGACAAGGCCAGCGGATGATTGGGAATGCGCAGCCCGACCGTATCCTGATCGCCCGTCACCTGATCGAGCACGTGCCGGGCGCGAGGCAATATGAGCGTCATCGGTCCCGGCCAGAATGCCTCCGCCAGCGCCTTTGCTTCGGACGAAACGGCGGCAGCCCACTCCTTCAGCTGTTCTGCGTGATGCAAGTGGACGATGACCGGATGGTTGGTCGGTCTGCCTTTGGCTCTGTACAGCCGCTCCAGCGCGGTCAGACTGGAAGCATCAGCGCCGAGTCCATAGACCGTTTCTGTAGGAAACGCCACCAGCTGTCCTTGCCGCAAAGCTTCGACAGCTTTCTGCACTCTCTGCAAATCCAGATCAGTGTTTGACATGCGAACGTGGCGGAGGTGAGAAAATACTGGGGCTATTGTGGCACGCAGGCTCTGCACCCGAGAAAAACGAAGCTGGCAAGTTGACCAAACTTAAATCGTACTTCGTAGCGTTGAACATAGTGCTGGGCGCGGTTTCGTGCGCGTCAGACGGCGCACGACGCGCATGGGCAGCCGAGAACGGCGGCATCTCCGCGACGGAGCGCGCTAATTTCCAGGCTGCTGCGGAGTATTCACGGCATCACAACGGCGAAGCGACGCTGGTCCTGAGAGACGGTGATGTAGTTTTCGAGAGCTACTACAACGGCTATGACGGAAAGTCGCCGCATGACTTAGCCAGCGGTACAAAAAGCTTCTGGGGGGTGGCTGCCGTCGCCTGCGAGGCAGATGGAACGCTGAAGCTGGACGATCGCGTGTCGACCACGATCAAAGAGTGGAAACGAGGCGACAAACGCAGTCAAATAACAATTCGTCAGTTGTTGACTTTGACGAGCGGACTTGAACCGGCGCTAATCTTGTTGGATGGGCCGCGCGTCGGCAACAAATACAAAACAGCTCTGAACTTGCCGATGATTGCCGCACCGGGAGCCCAGTTCGACTACGGACCGGCCGGACTTTTCGTCTTCGGAGAATTACTGAAGCGCAAGCTCAATCGCGATCCCGTGCAATTTCTGCGGGCGCGAATTTTCAAACCAGCGGGAATTGATGTCGGCTGGTGGCGCAACGATCGCGTCGGCAATCCGTCGATGCCGGCCGGGTGCGCAATGACCGCGCGCAACTGGGCGAAGTTTGGATGGCTGGTTGCCAACGACGGCAAAATCGGTGGCAGAACGGTGGTCCCGCCGCAGTTTCTTCACAAGTGCTTGTCCGGCACCAAGGCGAATCCCGCTTATGGACTGGGTTTCTGGCTTACCGCACAAGATCCGTTCGGCACTTATGCCAACCAGCCCCAGATGTTCAAACCACCGGCCGACACGATTGCGGCCGCCGGTGCCGGAAATCAGAGGCTGTTCATAATTCCCTCGCGCAAGCTCGTGATCGTCCACTTCGGAAAAGAAGACGGCTTTCGCAGCGACGCCTTTCTCTCAGTTCTGCTAACCGGAAAGAAGTGACGATCGGCTTAGAAGCTGGCACCACTCGCGGTGCCACGCACGGTCGCGTCAGCATTAGTTGCCGATCACAATTGCTGCGCGAGCCGCGCGCACGGCATCACATTTGATACCACTTCCTGCCCCAAAAACCGGCCGTCAACCCCTGTTGTCAGTTGCCAAAAAACACGACAGACGGATACGTTTCATCAACCCTTGTTAATCCGATCTGATTGACTTCACTTTCTGGTCCTTACTAGGGTGAAGGGTACACCTCATGTTTCTCAACCCAAAGAAAAACCAAACCACAGACACAAAAAAACCGTACTGACCACGCCAATCTGGCTTCTGCGTTCAGAACTCTCGAGTAAATCGAGGAGCGGTTTTTGTTGGACGTTTCGGTGGGATCGTTTCCACGCTGCAAGGCTTCGCACTTAGCGATGTTTGCGCAGCCTTTGTGGCGCGGTCAAGGGTTCTGAAGGTTTCAACAAGAACCGTTCGGCAATCAAGCCGGACACAGCTATCACAAGGAGCACGACTATGTTCCAGGCATCACTTGGTGTGAGCGACGCTTTCGCGTTCGTTCTCATCGTCCTTGCCGCGATTGCTTTTGTCGCGGCATTTCGTTTCCTCCGCCGGACCACGCCCATCAGCAAGGTCCACCAGCGGCCCCACCTGCACCTCCACCCCGCCAAGAACTGCAAGTTCGACGAGGAGGAAGTGCGGCGCACCCGTCACCTGGCTACCCCGCCCATCGACACGAGCAACCTGCCCCCGGCAGATGCCCGCATCGTTGCGGCGATGGCCCAGATCACGAAGGCTGACGTCGAGCAAATGCTCCGAGAGTTCTCGGGCGAGGTCGACACGGTCGTTCGCGGTCAGACGGTGCGCATCCGTTCCCGCAACACCTTCGGCGGCGACATCATTCACGCACACAACAAGATCTTCGACTGGTACAAGGCGCTCGGCTTCGAGGTGGAGCTGCAGTCGTACAAGTACCGGGGCAAGACCCTGTACAACGTGATCGCCAAGAAGAAGGGTTCCAAGACCCCCGACAAGTGGCTCTTGCTCGGCGCCCACACCGACTCCACCGCCGGCGACACCGGTCGTGCAGAGCCGGTCGCTCCGGGCGCTGACGACGATGGCTCCGGCACCGTCGGGCTGCTGCTCATGGCGAAGCGCATCGCCGAGCTGGATCTGGGCGTCTCCGTGATGTTCTGCCACTTCTCCGGTGAGGAGCAGGGGCTCTGGGGCAGCGCGGTGCACGCCGACAAGGTCGCGGCTGAGAAGCTGCAGATCGTCGGTCAGTTGCAGTTCGACATGATCGGCTACTGCAACAAGCCCGGCAACCGTCTCGACATCCACGACGACGTGGATCGCAACGGTAGCCACTCTCTCGTGGTTGCAGCTGTTCGTGCCGCCAAGCGGTACGCGCTCAACCTCAAGGTCGTGGACACCCACAACCGTGCGGTGACGGGTCGCAGCGACCACGCCAGCTACCAGAATCACGGGTACAAGGCTGTGCTCTTCTCCGAGGAGTTCTCGGACGACGGGTTCAACCCCAACTACCACTCGACCGGTGACCGCGTTGCCTCGTGCAACCTGGACTTCATGGTCGAGGTGATCAAGCTCGGCATCGCCTGCATCGCCGACCTCGGCGACCTGCGGTAATCCGAAGACGCAGAACCTTATCGGGCAGCAGCAGCTGTCTGCTCAGGATCTGGAAGTGCTGCCTTCTGGGCAGTCCTTCGGTAACGCATTGGAATTTGCAGCCAGACAACGGAGGTGGCACAACGCCGCTCCCACTCTGGCTGCATTTTCCTTTGTCTATGTCTACTATTTCTTTTAGTATTTACGAGTCGGCGAAATCAGCTAACGGTTTACGTGGCATGTATGAGTTGCTGGATCCGCACATTTTGCAGCCTCGCGTGCGCAGTTTGGGCACTAGAGGCTTCGTTTTAATGTCTAAGTGAGCACGGAAAGGCTCAAAATGTGCGGATCCAGCAATTTGGTTGATGGAAAGCGTTCGAGCGGCGACGTGCGCAATGGGTATGATGCGGCTAGAAAGTGCTCCCAACGGATTTCCCCGTGCCTTCGTCCGCCGATAAACCTCCTCGCAGCACACGCATGGTCTGCCCGAAATGCGGCAAGACCTACGAAGACGCGCATCAACATCCAGGGGGCGTTTGTCCCCTCGATCAGGCGCTGCTGCAGTCACTGGAAGCCGACCCGCTAGCCGGGCAACTGATTGCCGAGAAATACCAGCTGATTCATCCCATGGAAGCCGGCGGCTGGAGCGTGGTTTATCGGGCCCGCCATGTGCACCTGCAGAGAGACGTGGCAGTGAAGGTGCTGCACTGGCACCTCAGTCTCAACGAAGACAAAGTCAAACGCTTTCATCAAGAGGCTGAAGCCGCCAGCAAACTCAATCACCCCAACATCGTCTCAATTTTCGACTACGGCACTCTCGAAACCGGGCAGCCTTACTTCGTGATGGAACTGGTGCAGGGCGAGAGCCTCAAGGACATTCTCGAACGCGACGGACCGCTGGATGCCACCCGCGCCGCGCAGCTGTTTCGTCAAGCCGCACTGGCTCTGGCTGCCGCGCACAAGCACGGCGTCCTGCACCGCGACCTCAAACCAAGCAACATGATGGTCACCCGGCAAGACGCAGAGCTGACGCCCTCCGCCGAGAATCTCAAACTGCTTGATTTTGGCATAGCGAAAATCATGACCGACGTCGCAGACGATGAGAAACTGACGCTCACCGGAGAAACCGTCGGCACACCGCGCTACATGAGCCCGGAACAATGTCTCGGCAAGCCGCTCGACGCGCGCTCCGACATCTATTCATTGGGTTGCGTCATGTTCGAGATGCTCTCCGGGCAGGCTTGCGTGGAGGGCGCTACAGCTTACGACTACATGCATGGACACGTGGGGACGGAACCCCGCAGCTTTAAAGACGTGCGCGCCGACCTGGATATTCCCAAACCCCTTCAGGACGTCATCTACACCATGCTCGCCAAGCATCCGGACGACCGGCAGCCAAGCATGGAGGCAATGGCCGGCGAACTTGAGCAGGTCGTGCGCGGCGAATCAACGTTCCACTTCCGACGGCTGCGCTTCCGGCGGGAGTTGAAGACCAAAGCCAAGCAGATGGTGCTCTTTGTGCTGGTACCGGTGGTGGTCAGCGCGCTGACAGCCATCGCGCTCCGCTCTTACTTGAACCCACCAGCTGCCGCTCCCGATGAGGGCTTGCGCACAGTTAGCATCGACCCCACGAAAGACGACGGAAACAGCGTGAACACCCGGGCGGAGATGGTGACTTCAGTGAATGCGCCCGAGTTTCCGTCGGGCGATGCCTGGCTCAATGTCAAAGAGCCACTCCGCATGCAGGACCTGAAAGGCAAGGTGGTCTTGCTCGATTTCTGGACTTATTGCTGCGTCAACTGCCTGAACGCCATGCCACAGGTGAAGCGGCTCAAGCAAAAATTCGGCGACCGGCTGGTTGTAGTTGGAGTGCACTCGGCCAAGTTCGAGAACGAGAAAGAAACCAACAACATTCGCCAGGCGATAGTGCGCTGGAACATTGATTTTCCCGTGGTCAACGATGCCGACTTCAAAATCTGGAAGTCCTACGGCGTCACCGCCTGGCCGACGCTGATCGTGATTGGACCGGACGGCAAAATCGTGCACCAGAACCCCGGCGAAGGCAATTTCAACGTGCTTTCGCACATCATCGAAGACGCCATCCAATCAGCCCCGGAAGCGGGGGATGCACCAGCAGCCAGGCTGCCGGTACCGACTCTCGAACGAGACAAACAGCCGGCTTCGCCATTGCTTTATCCAGCGAAGATCTGCGCTGATCCTGCCGGTGACCGCATATTCATCGCCGATTCCGGACACAATCGCATTGTGATTGCCCGCCCCGACGGCACAGTGCTGGAGACAGTCGGCACCGGTACCCCCGGCAAGCAGGATGGACGCTTCGAACAGGCGACTTTCAACGAACCGCAGGGACTTTGCTACAACAACGGTGTTATCTACGTTGCCGATACCCTCAGCCATGCCATTCGCACAATCGACCTTTCAACGCGCAGTGTTGCCACCATCGCCGGCACCGGCAGCCGAGCCGCCATCCTCCACAAACGAGGCGGGCAAGCTCTGAAAACACCAATCAACTTCCCGCGAGATCTGGTCATCATCGGCGACAAGCTCTACATCAGCATGGCCGGCTTCCACCAGCTATGGACCCTGGACCTGAAAACGCATGAGGTGGGAACATTCGCCGGCAACGGCAAGCAGAGCCTGATTGATGGTCCACCGCTGCGGGCGGAGCTGGCCCAACCGTGCGGTATCGCCACTGATGGCAAACGGCTTTACTTCGCCGACAGCGAAACGAGCGCCATACGCAGCGCCGATCCGGTTTCAGGCAATGTCACGACCCTGGTCGGGCACGGACTCTACGACTCTGGAGATCGCGACGGTCAGTTTCCGATCAGCCGCCTGCAGCACCCGATCGGCATCGCTCCCTACAACGGGCTTCTCTACATCACAGATGCTTTCAATCACAAAATCAAAGTGCTGGATCCGCAGAAAGCGACCGCCACGACGCTTGTCGGCAGCGGCAAAGCCGGCAGAGCCGATGGTGACTTTCCCGAGTTCTTCGAACCGGCGGGACTGGTTGTTCTGCCGGACCAGGTGTTGATCGCCGACACAAACAATCACGTGATTCGCAGCGTGTCCTTGAGCACCGGCAATGTTTCTACCTTGCCACTGCAGGGATTGAAGCCGCCACAGAGCGCACCAACCAAGCCCTCACACAGCTGATCGCAACAGCGCCGAGGACAAACGCATACGACAAGAAATTTCGCTTGACAAGCCGTCATTCCTGGTGCAGGATTGTACGGCACGAACCCCGCCTTGCCATAAGAACAGCTGCGTATGCGATGCATACGGGCTGAAGCAGGCCGTGCTACCAGGAAGAAGAACTTCAGCATGTCAGTTGTTGGCGCACAGCCGGCTGAGTTTCGCCGCACCCACTAACGTGAACACACTTACCACACAGCTGCGAAACGGCGTCGCATTGCCGTTTCCGCTACATGCCTCTGCCTGCGAAACAATCGCGGTCGGCAGAGAAGGAGCAACGAAATGGCACCACTTCCCGATGCCGGTGATAGCAAGAGTCCGAGCGCCCAGGGCGACACCACTGCACCCACTACGGTACTGTACGACGATGTGAACACGACGCGCCAGCAGCAACGCACAGGCACGGGCAGTGGCTCCGGTGCCGGGACTGACGGCAAAGACAAGGACGACAAAGATAAGGACAACGAAGGCGGCATCCTGCACATCGACTGGAAAAAAATCTTCGGCGATATGGACGAAGACCCTCAGCCCAACACCGAAAAGCCAAACCCAGACGCAGTCGATGCTTTCAACAAGTTAAAGGAAGAAGTTCGAAAGCGCATCGCCGAGGGCATCAAGGGCGAATTCGAGAAAAAACCACAGTCCAAAGAAGATCCCTGGGGCGGCAAGTCGCCCGCAGAATCGATAACCGCCTCGGCGATCAATCAAGGCGGCAACCCTGATTGTTTCTTCGAATCGGCTCTGGCGTCACTCGCCAACACCAACAAAGGCAAGGAAATGATCGAGAAGATGATCACTGCCAACGACGACGGCAGCTTCACCGTCAAATTCCCAGGCGCCGACAACGCGGTCACCGTTACCAAACAAGACATCGCCGACAGCGGCACCACCAACAACGAGCCATGGTCGAGAGCCATGGAAGCCGCATTCCTCAAGTACAACGCGCAGGATTGGCATGGCAACCCGATCACAGACGGCGTGGGCGCCTTCCTCGACGTGCGCACCATGAACGACGCCGTCCGTCTGCTCACCGGCAATCAGGTAGCCACTACGCAGTTCGCCTTCACCGACCTCGGCTCCGGCAAGCTGTCACTCGGCTCTATATCCGAAGACAACGTCGAGAATCAGCTGAAATGGGCGATGGAACACGACGCCGTCGTCACGGCCGGCGCCAGCCCCAGTTTCGCAAAATGGGTCGGAGGTAATGACCCGGGCGTGATTCCCGACCAGCATGCCTACAGTGTCCTGGCTTACGATGAGAAGACCAAAACAGTGACAGTGCGCAATCCCTGGGGAAGCAACCCCAAACCATTAGACAAGGAAGGCGCCACTGCCAACGGTATCACCAACGCCGGCGACGGCAAACTTACCATGTCCCTCGATACCTTCTATCACACTTTCAGCGACATGTCCGTCGAGGGTCGCAGCGACCTGTATAACACCGTTGAGAACACGATCACCGACGCCATTAATGTGCCGAAAAACATCACCGAAGCTGGTTGGGACCTGCTGCACGGCGATCTAAAAGGCACCGGCGCTCACCTGGTACACGCCTTTGATTCGTTCATGCACGGTCAACAAAACGGGCTTAACGGCGCCAGTCACCTCTTCTTCGACTACCTCGGCTACGCCGCCAAACATCCGCTGCTCAACTTCATCCCCGGGGCAACTCCGATCGCCTTCACTGTCGACCAGGCTAAGCAAGCCCTGCCACTGGTCGTGGACAAAGTCGAGGACCTGGGCGAATCTGTAGTCGAGGTCGGCAAAGACGTAGTCGACGTGGGCAAAGACGTGGTCGACGTGGGCAAAGACGTGGTGAGCACCGGCACGAGCATCGTCACCGCACCCATCAAAGGACTGGGCAAGGTGTTTGGCATCGGTTAAATCCGGTCACATCACATCGCTATGTCGCCGGCTTCTTCAGCAAATCTCGACTCTTATTTACGAAGTCCATCAACTCGGGCAAACGTTGCTTAGTGGCTTCGGGAGAGAGCTTTCCATCACCATACAGGCGCTGCACGGCTAGCTCGTTTGCTTGCTCAGGCGACACCGAGGCTTCCTCCCGGCTCAACACCGTGCTGGACGAAAAGAGGCTGACCACCGGGATGTTTTGCCAGTCACGGTCGCCCGCCAGAGCCGGAAACATTTTGTCGATATAATCAGCATACCGATGCTCGTCCAGGTTGCGCGCCATCCCGTGCAGGGTGCGACTGACTATGTTCTGATGAACGCCGAACAGGTCCTTGGTCATCATCCCCCACGAGTTGAGCATGAAGTCGCGCGCTTCCTTACCCATCAACTCGCCCTCTTTCTTGAACTCATAGATGTCTGCCGCGGTGTCGAAGTCGATTTCGCTGATAGTCTCCGGATCACCAGTAGCGCTGGCAATAGAATTGAAATGCTGGCTGACGGCCTGGACAAACTCAGGTCGCAGGCTCGTTTGATTGGGATTGCGGCTGAGAGCGTCGACTTCCGCGCGATCGACACTGCCGTTGCCGTCCAGATCCATGCGTCTAAATGCCTCTCTGTAAGAAGCCTTCATCGTCCAGGTGTCCGAGACGACTGTATCCAGAGCGCGCTCGAGCGGCGAAGCCGCCTGGCGGAACGTAATCCCGTCTTGTTCAGTTCCCATCTTCTCTAATTCCTCTGGTTGGCAGCAACAGGAGTTCCCGGCAGTTCTTTGAGAAACGCCCGGATGTCTGCATGGTCGCGACTGTTGTAGTAGCTGCCGTTCCACATGCCGTAAGCTTTGCCGGTGGTCGACTGCCGTTCTCCCATTTCTCGCTTCAGGTAATGGTTGGCGATCATTGCGTCGGTCATGGCTGTGGCATTCATGGCTTTGATGTCATCGAGCATGATTCCTCGTTCCAACTCGGTATTGCGTGCCACAAAACCGCGGGAAGCATCAGGGCTCAAACCGGCAATGTCGTCTTCGCGCTCGAAAAGATAACTCGCCAGCACTTTCTCGTCTCCAGAGGACAATTCCTTATTGTTGAGCAGCTCGACGTGCTGCAGGCTGCCGTCACCGTTCAGATCAATCTGCTTGAATTTCGCGGTGGCGTATTTTTTCGCCGCATCAGCCAGCAGCAAGTCCCGCTGCTCACCGGCGTGGAATTTAGCCAATAGCTCCACACCCGCACCGCTGATTTCCAATCCGCTGTCACCGAGGCTGCCGATGGCGCTGAAGTGTTTCCACATCACTTGCAATGCTTTCACTTGATCGGGGGGCAACCCGTCGTAACCATGCAAAAGCCCCCACATGGCGAATTGCCCCATGCCATTTTCCATCGGGTGAATGGCATTGATGAGAGTAGCGCGATATTGCAGCGACTCCAGAGAAATGGCCGCCAGCGTCTTTTGCAGCGGGCTGTCCGGATCGCTGGTCTTTTCGGGCGTGAGGAAACTGCCGCCTTGCAGGCGGTCCGAGAATTCAGCCACGGGTTAACCTCCGCGGGCGCACAGGGAAGGAGTGTCGCCAATTACCTCGTGCTTATATGCAAGTCAACGGATTTCTAGACACGCCTTCCGTAACCAACGCCTCGAAATTGGAAACAAACGCTTGCCATTCGCGACCGCTACCCTTAACATAGCCCGGCAGTGGTGCATTTGGCGCCCGGAGAAAAAATGCTGTCAATCGCGACAATCGCAAATAGCTGGTGGTGGACCCGGAATGAACAGGGTGAGCCAATGGCTTGTCGCGTTTCGGCGCCGTAACTATTATCTAGATACAGCACTTTAAAGACGTAGACACCGCGAGCTCACCAGAGCTGGCGGTTTTTGTTTTACGGAGAAACAGAGAGATCATGATGACTATTAGTAATAGAGAAAAGCAGCAAACCATCGCAGAAGTAACGCTGCTCTCGGACACCTGTACGCCGGTTTCAGCCTTCCACACACTCACCCAGGGGTCGGACAGCCCGGCGTTTCTGCTCGAAAGCAGCGAAGGAGACCACCGCCTGGCGCGCTATTCATTCGTAGGCATCGACCCTTGCGAGACGATTTCCTTACGCGGCGGCACAGCGACGATTAGCGATCTCGTGCATGGGCAGCCGCCCCGGAAAGAAACTTTTGCCAATCCGCTCACCATACTGCAAGCAGCGGTGGAACGTCACAAGCTGGAAGTCACTGCCGAGAATCAGCTTCCCTACCCGTTCTCAGGCGGACTGGTTGGCTACTCCGGCTATGGACTGACCCAATACTTCGAAGGCATTCAGCAGCAAAAAGCCGATCCATTCCAGGTGCCTGACGCCTTCTATGGCGTTTACGACGCGGTTGTAGTATTCGATCACCAGTACCGCCGCATTCATATAGTGTCACGCCGCGGACAGGCGCACGCCGATCAGATTGCCGCCCGCCTGCGCAACCCCAGCTCCCTACCCGCCTTACCGGTTCCATCCACCTATCAGCTGCCGCCGTCTGAAGAAACTTGCGCCCTCAGCCCGGAAGAATTCAAAGCCCTGGTGCAAGAGGCGCAGGGCTATATAGCCGAGGGGCAGGTGTTCCAGATTGTCGTCGCCCAGCGCTTCGCGCTGCCGGCGGTGGCGAGTGCGCTCGATATCTACCGCATTTTGCAGGCGCTCAATCCCTCGCCCTATGCCTACCTGCTGCGTCTGCCCGGATTTGAATATCTGGGGTCGTCGCCGGAGACTTTCGTCAAGTGCGAAGAAGGGCAAGTGCTTTTGCGCGCCATTGCCGGCACGCGGCGCCGGGGACGCGATGCCGCCGAAGACGCGCTCATGGCCGAGGAATTGCAGCAAAGCGAAAAGGAACTCGCCGAGCACCACATGCTCGTCGATCTGGGACGAAACGACCTGGGGCGCGTTTGCCGCGTCGGGTCCGTCAAGCCGGGCGCGCTGGCGCAGCTGGTTAAATACACGCATGTCATGCATCTGGCTACGGAGATCTCAGGCGCGCTTGCGCCCGACAAAACGTGCTTCGACGTGTTCCGCAGCTGCTTCCCGCGCGGCACAGTATCAGGCGCGCCGAAGGTGCGGGCGATGGAACTGCTTTCCAGACTCGAGAAAGAACGCCGCGGCGTTTACTCCGGCGTGGTCGGATACTTCGATTTCCGCGGCAATATCGACGGCGCCATCGCCATAAGGTCTGCACTGATCAAGGACGGCGTCGCCCACGTTACCGCCGGAGCAGGCGTTGTGTTCGATTCCGTCCCCCACGAAGAATACCTGGAGACGCGCAACAAGGCACGCAGTGTACTGCAATCGATTGCCGTCGCCAACACACTGGCTCAGGGAGGGCAACTGGCATGATTCTCGTGATCGATAACTATGACTCTTTCACGTACAACCTCTATCAGAGCCTGCAAGCACTGACTCCAGAGCCTGTCCTAGTGCGCCGCAACGACCAGATCACGACGGACGAGATTGCCGAGATGAAGCCGACGCATATCGTCCTCTCGCCGGGACCTGGGCACCCAGCCAACGCACGTGACTTCGGGGTCTGCGCGCAAGTGATCGACAGACAAGAAGAATTAGACTGCGCAATCCTCGGAGTCTGCCTTGGTCATCAGGGTATCGGGCATCACTTCGGCGCCAATGTCGGGCGCGCGCCCTCAATCGTGCACGGCAAGGCTAGTGAGATCGACCGCGACGAAACGCCGCTGTTCCACGGCGTGCCCGAGACATTCAAGGCGATGCGCTATCATTCGCTGGTCGTCAATGAAGACGCCGACTTCCCTGACTGCTTGCAGGTGCTAGCCCGCGACCGGCAGCAAAAGCTGGTTATGGCAATGCGCCACAAAACTCGCCGCCTGTACGGCGTACAATTTCACCCGGAATCTATTGGAACGGCAGACGGCACCACAATTCTGGAGAACTTCTTGACGCGATGCTAGGTTCCTCGGATATCTCGCAACTGGCAGAGCAACTGGTCAGTCACCAGCTGTCGCCGTCGCAGGCACAGACACTTTTGTTGGATGTGACTCCGGACAAGATCACACCGGACGGCTTTGCCGCTTTCGTGTCGGTCGTACGCCAGGTCTTGAGCCATGAATATGCCGACTTCGCGCAGCTTGCTTCCAGCACCTTCGACTGCTGCGGCACGGGCGGCAGCGGCTTGCCGCACTTCAATACTTCGACGACGGTAGCATTTGTTATAGCGTCGGCAGGCGTCCAGGTCGCGAAATTCGGCAATCGCAAAGCGACAGGACACAGCGGCAGCTTCGACCTCCTGGCGCAACTGGGCTTTCCTGCACACATCTCAGCTGCGGCAGCCCGGCAAATCATGGAAGAAACTGGGCTGGTGTTTCTTTTCGCGCCTGCCTGTTATCCAGCCTTGGCGCAGCTGAGCGCCGCCCGCCAGGCACTCGGCAAGCGGACGGTTTTTAATTACATCGGCCCCTTGCTCAACCCTGCAATGCCTGCCCGTCGGCTGATCGGCGTCTCCGACCTCAACATGCAAGAGTGCATCGCCCACAGCCTCTGCGTCGAAGGCACTACAGAGAAAGCGCTGGTGGTGCGCTCCGCGAACAATGTCGACGAGTTAGAACCGGGTGCGCTCAATCACATGCTGCACATTGAGGGTTCAAACAAATCGGCTCTCCAACAGGATTTCACTCAGTTCGCCGCGCCTGGCGATAGCCTGTCTCGCGGCAGCCGGCATCTGACTCCAGCACATAACAAAGAACTGTTTGAACAGATCATTGGCGGCATCGACCGCCAATCGCCATATGCAGCGCTCGTGCGCGTCAACGCGGGGGCGGCACTTTTTGCTGCCGGCAAGGCAGCCAGCCTGGAGTCCGGTCACGACCTGGCAGCGTCGCTTCTGGCAGACGGCACCGTACAACAGCAGTTCAATAAGGTGAGGGCGGCGTATGCGCGACATTCTTAGCGAAATTGTCGAACACAAAAAGGAAGAACTGCGCATTCGCAAAGCCGCAGCCCGGCGCAGCGCTTGCGAGATCAGCCGCGCCAGCGGTCGTTTCTTCAAAGCGCTCTCCGGTTCTGGATTGAGATTGATCGCCGAGGTCAAACCTAAATCGCCGTCGGCTGGACAATTAAGCCAGAACAACCTGGAACAGCTGCTCGCCGCATACGGCAAACACGCCCACGCGCTCTCTGTCTTGACCGACGAAAAATACTTCGCCGGCAATCTGGCCCTGTTGCGCACCGCCACCGAGAAAACCGGATTGCCGGTTTTGTGCAAAGATTTCTTTATCGATGAGTTCCAGGTGC
This sequence comes from Candidatus Obscuribacterales bacterium, assembly GCA_046328035.1. Taxonomy (GTDB): domain Bacteria; phylum Cyanobacteriota; class Vampirovibrionia; order Obscuribacterales; family Obscuribacteraceae; genus JBGASG01. The sequence continues at coordinate 209,805 of JAXLXI010000004.1, forward strand.
ATGAGGCGTACGATGCGGGCGCCGATGCCATTTTGCTGATCGTCAAAATTCTCACGGACGAAACGCTTGCGTCATTGCACACACTGGCTCTGCAACGCGGCATGACGCCCGTCGTCGAAATTCAAAATCAGTCGGAGCTGGAACGAGCGCTGCCTCTCAATCCGCAGGTGATTCTCATAAACAACCGCGATCTGACGACGTTCGACATAGACTTTGAGACAACTAAGAAACTAGCGCCGCAGATTCCGGAGTCAGTGCTGGTCATCTCCGCCAGCGGTGTCGACACCCGGGCAGACATCGAATCTCTGTTACCTTGTGCCCAACGCTTTCTGGTCGGTTCTTCGATCATGCGCAGCGAAAGTCCTGAAGCCAAGTTGCAGGAGTTGCTGGGACTATGACATTTCAGGTGAAGATATGCGGCATCACCAACACCGGCGACGCGCTGACAGCAGTCGAAGCAGGCGCAAATTTCATCGGGCTGATTTTTGTTGAAACAAGCCCTCGGTGCGTCTCGCCGGAGACGGCCGCCGCCATCGCCGCGCATTTGAAAGGCAGTGACTGCCGATTGGTGGGGGTGTTTCAAAACGCGGACGCTGCTCACATCGATGCAGTGAGAAACAGCGTACCGCTGAATTATGTGCAGTTGCACGGACAGGAAACACAGGCGACGTGCGCCGCCCTGGCGCCGGCAATCAAGGCTGTGACATCAGTGGAAGATGCGCTCGCGTTCAAAGGTCACGTCGACCTCATTCTGGTAGATCGTCCCAAATCGAGTGCTGATTCGCAGTTTATCGAGAGCATCGCGGCGCATCCTTCACTGCCGGTGATACCACAGTTTCTCCTCGCCGGCGGCTTGAACCCTGACAATCTCGCCGCCACCATCGAGCTGTTTCGTGACTGTCAGGCACTTCTCGGGTTCGACGTCGCATCGGGCGTGGAGCAAGCGCCCGGACGAAAAGATGCAGCCAAAGTCAAAAGGTTTTGTGAGATCGCGCGCGTGGGAGGAAGACATGCAAGCACAAGGTAAATTCGGCGACTTCGGCGGCACTTACGTGCCAGAGACGCTGGTACCGGCACTCGACGAGCTGCAGCGCGCGTTCATAGAGTGCCAGTCGGACAGCGCGTTTCTCGCTGAGCTGAATGACCTATTGCGCAACTGGGGCGGACGCCCGACCCCGCTGTACCTGGCAAAGAATCTATCGCAGGCGTTCGGTGCCAACATTTTCTTCAAGCGCGAAGACTTGATGCACGGCGGCGCTCATAAGACCAACAACGCGCTCGGGCAGGCGCTTTTAGCGAAGCGGCTGGGCAAGAAACGGATCATTGCAGAGACGGGCGCCGGACAGCACGGAGTTGCCGTCGCCATGGTTTGCGCTTTGCTGGGACTGCAAGCCGAGATATACATGGGTGAAGTCGACATGCAACGGCAAAAACCAAACGTCGACCGCATGCATCTGCTGGGCGCCAAGGTGCACCCCGTGACCACGGGCGGACGCACACTAAAAGACGCTATCAATGAAGCGCTGCGCGACTGGGTGAGCAACTTGTCCACCACTCACTATCTGCTGGGAACCGCAGCGGGACCGCATCCGTTCCCGACCATGGTGAAGTTTTTCCAGAAGGTGATTGGTGAGGAAGCGCGCCGGCAGTTTACCGAACTGGCGGCAGAAGGCGGTCTGCCGGACTATGTGGTCGCCTGCGTCGGCGGCGGCTCGAACGCCATCGGTATATTCGCGGGTTTCGAAGCCGATCAGCAAGTCCGACTGGTGGGCGTGGAACCGGCAGGCAAGGGGCTTGATACCAAGGAACACGGAGCTGTGTTGGCATTGGGAACACCAGGATGTCTGCACGGAATGAAGAGCTACGTGCTGCAAACGGAAGATGGGCAGATTCTCGAGACGCACAGTCTTTCCGCCGGACTGGACTATCCTTCGGTCGGACCGGAGCATGCGCATTTGAAACAAATCGGACGCGCATCGTATTTCAGCGCGACGGACGAAGAAGCGGTTTGCGCCTTCGAAGAAACTTCACGCTTGGAAGGAATAATTCCGGCTTTGGAAAGCGCGCACGCCATTGCGTATGCGAAGCAATTGGCGGCGAAAGCGCCCGGATCCAATATCCTGGTCTGTCTCTCCGGGCGCGGCGACAAAGACCTGGAGCACGTCGCTGCTTACCGGCGCAGCACCAAAGCAGCAGCGGCACATCATCCAGCCAGCGATATTGCCGCGACAGCCGCTCCTCGCACAGCGGCGGCGGCGGTCACGGAACCAGCATCGACAGCGGTCGATAGATACTCGGCGCTCTCTGAGAGGCTGCGGGCGGAGAATCGGAAAGCATTCGTTCCCTTCACCGTGCTGGGCTGGCCCGATAGAGAAGAGTCGCTGGCTTTAATCTCGTCACTCATTGAGTCAGGCGCGGACGCCCTGGAGTTGGGGGTTGCCTTCAGTGAGCCGGTCGCGGACGGTCCCGAAATTCAGCGCGCCGTCAACGAGACTCTGGCAACAGGCTTTACGTGCGACGACGCGTTCGACCTGATCGCGGCGGTGCGCAAGCAGCATCAAGATATGCCGATCGGACTGCTCGTCTATTACAACGTCGTGCTCAAGCGCGGCGTGCGCAATTTCTATGCAGCCGCTCACCAAGCCGGTGTTGATTCAATCTTGATTGCCGATCTGCCCGTGGAAAGCGCCGACGAGGTTTCCGCCGCTGCCGCCGAGTTTCACATCGCGCCCATCTTCATCGTTTCCTCCCTGACCAGCGAAGAGCGTCTGGCTGCCATCGCCAGTCAGGCACGCGGTTACATCTATGTGGTGTCGCGACTGGGGATTACAGGCGTGGAAGAGCGCTACGATGCCGATCTGCAAAACTTGCTGTCCCGATTGCGGCGGCAGACAAAGCTGCCTCTGTTTGTCGGATTCGGCGTATCGACGCCCGAGCAAGCGCGAAAAATAGTCGCGCTGGGAGCCGACGGCGTGATCACCGGTTCGCGCGTGATTCAACTGGCGCGCAGCCAACGCTCGTCAGTCACTGAATACATCGAGTCCATGAAACAGGCTGTCGGTCCGCGTCCTGAGGCGAGAGTCTAGAAACCCGTCCATCTAGATATTGTTGTCCCACACAAAGTCCGCCACCTCTTTATCGATCTTTGGTGCGGTCGGGGTTGTGCGCAATGTCGACCACTTTCCATCGAAGTTAGCCAGCCGCTTTTCCAGCTCATCATAGTCGAGCGCCCGCACTCCAGAATCCAGATCGGGATGAGCTTCCATAGCCAGGCGGCGTTTGCGATCGAAGATTATGTGGACATCAGCCAGTGATCCGGACCGCAGATATGGCACCTCTTTGTACAGGTCTTTCTTGGGGAGATAAAGAGTCGTCTGGTCGCCGGACTGAATAATCCCGAAGCCCCTGGCGGAGCGCTGGTCGGCACGACTCGGCATCGAGGTAGGCGAGGGCGGATGAATGTGGAAATCAAAGACAGCATCATTGCCGCGGAAGTCGACTCCCCAGACTGAGCTGGGTGTGCCGGTGTTGACGATCGATGCGCGCAGATCCGATTTACGCACATAGCGTGTAACTTCCGCACCTTGCCAGACATGCTTGTCCGCCAGCCACTGAGTGATGCCCATCAGATTATGCGTACCGTCTTCGTTTATCAACGCTGCAGGCAGTTGGTCCGAGCTTTCCCCGTGCCAGGTCGAGACGACTTCCGAACGGAACCGGCTCAGGTGGGACCTGACGTCATGCGGCAACAGCGCCAGGTCTTCCAGGGTGTGACAATTCAACAGGTTGTTCCGAGTATGACGAACTGCATAGTCGGAAGCAAATCTGGAGGCCAGCCGACCGCTGCCAAAGCCACAACCCATGCCGATCAACGAGGGAAGAAAATCCACTGACTGGCTGGCCAGATCGCGTGAGATTGCACAAGCCGTTTCTTCTCGATTGACGTTCGTGTCAGCATTTGCCGCAACGGTGCAAGCGTTGACGGTTTGCTGCGCGGCCGTTTCCAGCCCAGCAGCGGTGGCCACAACGGCTGCCAGTGCTGCTATTTTTGGCACCCGACAAAGCGCATAGCTCATGACCACGGCGCCTTGCATGTCCGTAACGTTGCGTTCCAAATGACTCTGCCAATGCTGAGTGATCTCTGCGCTCAGAGCCTCACCGTATTGGGCAGAAACCTTTTGTCCGACCGACCACTGGTTTTCCAGTCCGGCGGGGAGCTTCAACTGGTTTGCCGGGGCAGAGCGCCCCGCCGCAGGCTGGCGGAGAGTGTCACAAGGGACTGCCGGCGTATTGCAAGCAGCGTTAACTTGGGACAGTGTGCCGCTAAAGCACTCTTTGCTGAACGCTGTTGTGTGCCAGGCCAAACCGGCGTTCGATTTCTCTTCGCAGAACGAAAAGCTCTCAGACATTCAATATCTCTAGCGGACGGGAATTACATGCTATCTAACCATCCGTCCCGGAGTGACGCAATGGTGATAACCGCAAGCGCCTAGAGCTCCGGTTTTTCCGTGGCCGCCACTTTGCTGCTCAGACCGAGCAATTTGCGAATGGCGGGCATAGCACGCATGGTGGCTTTGTCGCCTTCGTCTATGGCGCGCTGATAGTCGGCCTTTTTGTTGGAAAGAATCGAGATTCCCTGTACGTTCGGACTGATCACCACATCAGCGAACTTCAGCTGGTGCGCGTCAGTCACAGCCAGCACGATATCAGCCAGGCGCAAAGTGGTGTTTTTCACCGAACGGAATTTTTCCTTCGGTTGCTCCACAAGCGGCTCGTCGACGAGCACTGCGATGACGATGTCGGCACCGGTGTCGCGCGCCGAGAAAGCCGGCAAATTGGTGCGCACACCACCATCAACATACAGTTTGTCGTCGATTTCAACCGGCTGCAGCAGCGGCGAAATGCTGGCGCTGGCCCGCATGGCGCGCGGTAGGTCACCCTTGCTCAGGCGATAAGAGCGTCCATCCAGAAGATTGGTGGCCACAGCTGAGAAACGAATCTTGGTATGCTCCAGGTCTTCTTGATCGTCAGGAATGACATCGCGCAGATACTTCTCGAACTTCTTGCCGGAAAACAAGCCCGCATATTCTTTGGTGAAGAGTTTGCGCACTTTGATAATCGGCGCCATCAAGAGGTGCGGAGGAATGCCTCCGGGCAGATAAGCCTTGCGGATGGAGCCATCGAGAGCGCGTCTCTCCAGATCTTCCGGGGTGGAGCCGCTGGCATAGAACCCGCCAATAATCGCGCCCATCGAATTGCCGACGATGTAGTCGATTGGGATGCCTTCGCGCTGCAATGCTTTTAGCACGCCGATGTGCGCGGCGCCTCTGGCTCCGCCTCCTCCCAGCGCCAGCGCCACAGACTTGCGCTTTTCTTCTTTTTTGACTTCTTTGATCTCTTCCTTGAGCTCAACCTTGGCTTCCGGGTCGTGCTCTTTGATGCCGACCGCTTCGGCAGGCGACTGCGTCTTGCGCGCATCGGATTCTTTTTGGGTCAACGCGGCATCACCATCGGTGGTGCTCGGGTCGCAGTACGCCGCGGACGACAGCAACAGCGCTAAGAGACTGGACGCAAGAATTGCGCGGCTGAGCATATGTTTTCTCCGGGTGAAACTCTACAGAACACTCGAGAGTGGACGCGCTCAGTCCAATCGGGTTCCGCCGAATTTTGCTTGCGACTCTGCAAAAAGCATGAAAGCGGCGAGTGGCCCTGGGACATCTTTGGCCAGGGGACACCGCCGTTTCTAAAGTAACTTTGGCACGCTGGTGTAATGCGGCGCATCCCGCATCTGGGGGATGTCCAGATAAAATTAGTATCTTCATTTGCACACAGAGGTATGGCATGTCTCAAATCAGTCGCCGGTTCAACATGACCGCGCTCTCGATACTACTTCTGACATCTGCAGCATTGCCGCCGCAGGCTTTCGGTGCAGCAGGCACCGCGAAGGCAGAGACATCAGCGACGGCTGGCGCAGCTGTACCGGCGATTGCCTGGCAGCATAACTGGCCTAAGGATCTGTTTGAAACAGCCGGCAAAGAGAAGAAGCTCGTCATCCTCGATCTGGAAGCCATCTGGTGCCACTGGTGCCATGTGATGGACGAGAAAACTTATGCCGACCCGGCAGTGGCAAAAGTCCTCAATCAGCACTTCATCTGCGTCAAGGTCGACCAGGACTCGCGCCCTGATTTATCAAACCGCTACGAAGAGTACGGCTGGCCGGCCACGATTATCTTCGACTCGCACGGCAAAGAACTGGCCAAGCTGTCCGGATACATTCCGGCCGATGAAATGAAGGGGCTTCTGGAAGCGTTCGTCAAAGATCCCACGCCCGGTCCATCTGCCAAAGAGCGGCCGCCGATCAAATATTCGGATGCCAGCGCTTTGCCGGCAGCGTTGAAAGCCGATTTGCTGAAGCGGCACGTGGAAGGTTTCGACGATAAATATGGCAGCTGGGGTACTTTTCACAAGTTTCTCGACTGGGACAGCGTCGAGTACGCACTTTTGCGAGCTCGCCAGGGCGACGCACGCGCCAAGCAAATGGCCAGGCAAACACTGACCGAACAGTTGCATCTCGTTGATCCCGTATGGGGCGGCATCTACCAGTATTCGACCGGCGGCGATTGGGACCATCCTCACTTCGAGAAGATCATGCAGTTTCAAGGCGAGAACATGAAAGTGTATGCGGAAGGTTATGCGCAGTTTCGCGATCCCAAATATCTTGCGGCTGCTAAGAGCACGTACGGTTTCTTGCAAAACTTTTTGCAGAGTCCTGATGGTGCCTTTTACACCAGCATGGATGCCGACATCGTTCAGGGACAGCACAGCGACTGGTACTACAAACTCGACGATGCCGGCAGGCGCAAGCATGGCATCCCGCGCGTCGACAAAAACATCTATGCGCGCGAAAACGGCTGGGCGATCGCCGGTGTCGTTGCGCTTTATGCGGCTACGGGCGACGAAGATTATTTGCACGCCGCCACCAAAGCCGCCAACTGGATCATCGACAACCGCTCATTGCCGGGCGGCGGTTTCGCACACGGGTCGAAAAATGATAACGCTCCGTATCTCGGAGACAACGTCTACATGGGTCGCGCGCTACTGGCTCTCTACGCGGCAACCGGCGATCGCAAGTGGCTGGAGAAGGCGGAGGGCTGCGCCGATTACATCAACCAGCATTTTGCCCAGCCAGGCGGGCAGCCCGGGTTTGTCACCGCTGATACCTCATCTGGTGGCATGAAGGCGGAACCTCTCCTGGATGAAAACATTGCAACAGCGCGTCTTTTCAATCAGCTCTTCCAGTACGACGGCAAAGAGAAATACAAAACAATGGCGCAGAACGCCATGAAATATCTGGCCACGCCCGAGATTGCCAACAAGCGGCGCGTGCTGGTGGCGGGCATTTTGCTTGCCGATGCCGAGCTGGCGAATGAACCGGTGCATGTGACGGTGGTGGGCAAAAAGGACGACCCGGCCGCCAAAGCCCTGTTCGTGGAGGCCATCCAGTATCCCGATGTGTACAAGCGCATCGAATGGTGGGATGCGCGCGAAGGTCCGCTGCCGCGCACCGATGTCGAATTGCCGGAATTGCCCGAGGCGGCTGCGTTCAGTTGCGGCAACGGCCGCTGCTCTCGCCCGGCGCGCAGCCCGGCAGAGCTGGTTTCGCTTTTAGATCAGCTGCACGCTGAGAAACCTGACCGCTGATCTAGGTCATATCGCCAATAGCATGAGTCGGGAATTCATTTTGTCGTATACTGGCTTAACTCTCGGCGGTTTGATCTAACATGAGACCCCTGCTAACTCTCGCACTCACTATTTCAATCATCACCGCAAGCGCACCTCGAACATTGGGACAAGATGATTCGAGCGCTGCTGGACCTCCTCCTACCTTGTGGAGTGTGTATTTCGAAGGGGCCAAGAAGTCTTCAGCGGCGGGGCGCTACTCTGAGTCAGAGCAACTTTTGCTCTCCGCTATAAAGCAATTTGGGTCAGCGCCAACACTCGAGAATTCCTACTGTCAAGCCACTTTGCAAAGTCTGCTCGAGGTCTACAAGCAACAACACCGGCAGGTACTGGCAGACTACATTCAGCTTGTCCTTAGTGGAAAGCGAAAGTTCTTGTTGGCAGACATCGATTTATCAGGAAAATGCCAAGGGCGAGAGCAAGAAGCGGATTTGGCAGGAACTCCTGAATCAACCCACGTTTACGAAGAGCTCTTGAACACTGAAACTGACTTTGCATCCAAACAGAGGCTTTCAGCGAAACTCGGTGCTTCGTACCTAAACCTTGGACAGACCAAGAAGGCTCAAGAAGTCTTGGAGAAATCCATTGTTGCTTACGACGGAGCCAAACTAGAACAGAAGGAATCACCTGCGGTCCAAGCGCGACTCAACGACTGCTTGCGTATTTTGGCAGCTGTTCTGAAATCGCAAAACAAGCACGCTCTGGCAAAAGCGCTCGAGGGCGAGGCAAACAAACGTCAAGCGGACTTGATGGGATCGAATCTGCTCGCTACGAACCCCGAACCACCTCAGCCGATGGTCCAGGCTTCCAAATCATCAGAACCAACCACCGGCAGCAACACAAGCTATGGCAAGACGGCCCCAAACTGGATGTTGAGTGCGTTAAAAGATGCGACACAACCTGTGGATCTAAAGGCCTCTGATACTGGAGCACCAAATCCGATACCACTGACTGCAGATGGGGCCGGACCTCAACCTAAGAGACCAGTTCAAAACCTGGCGTCTCAATCTATTCCCATTTTGGTCTCCCCTCGTCCAGGCGCGCCTCTCATGCCAATTGCTCAGACACCCAGAGCACTACCTCAAAGGTCATCTTGGGTAGACCCTTCGCCTGTCTCCAACTCTCCAGTTGGCCCAGGTAAATTTCGGCTTGCACTTGCCGGAGCCATTGCCGCCGGCAGACCTCGCAGCCTGAGCGACGCTGAATTAGCCAAACTAGAGGCGTATCTACAGAGAATCCATTCCCGATTTCAAAACAAAATCCTGCACACGGACCTCAACGGCAGGGGTAAAGGACAGATAATCTTTCTAATCAACAGCAAGGGCGCCTTGACCGGAGCTAGTGTGTTTCAATCTTCCAATAATTCCGAGCTGGACAAAACGCTCTTCGGCACCATAACAGGACTTCAACCGTTTGAAAAGCTACCTAGCAGCTTGCTCTGCGAGGAGATTGGTCTTGTGTTACTGTTCGAGAGGTAGCGAATGCATCATCGAACTTATCTGACTATCAGCCTCGCGTGCAGCGTGTTTCTCGGAGCGATCGCTCCCTCAGGCGAGGCGTCCGAGTCTCCCGTGTTGTGGGACATCTACTACCGTCATGGAGTTCAGGCGAGTGAACAGCAAAGATACCCAGATGCCGAAGAACTCTTGCTTTCGGCGCTTGAGTCCCTCGGTTCTGAACGATTAAGTGACCATAGAGACTCCACCATTAAGGCCATTATTCAGCTGTACGAGAGACAAAAGCGTACAGCCTTAGCTGAATACTATACGCGGGTGCTCGGCGGAGAATCGCTGGAGAGTTCGGCCATCGCAACGAATGTCATTGCACCTGCGGAGGAGGATGCGGACAAGTTGGGCGCAAGCGGCCGCACCATGGAGGCAATCGACAAGTACGACTTGCTCCAAGCAAATTGTGATCTCGGGTCAAATCTTCGAATTGCAGCTAAGTTGGCAAAGCTTCTAGGTAGCACACAGCAAGACTGGAAGGCAAAGGAGGTTCTAAGGAAGGCTATCGGAAAGCATGACTCAAGCCCCCTCATTGAGCAACAAGCACCCATTGTCGTTCTGAACCTGGGTGAGGTGCTGGCTACGCTAGCCGATTTAGAAGATTCCGTACCAGAGTCCACTGCACTATACAACCGAAGTTCCGACCTGGTTATGAGCATTCTTGGTACGGAAAGTCCTGCAGTGACCGCTATCAGGTCGAGAATGTCGAAACATTTTAACGCTCTGCCGCGCCCTCCGCTTTCAGTGCAACCATCCACTACATTTCCGAAGTCGACCAGCTCCAGTGAGCAGAAAATCAATCCAGCCAAACCGTTACCATCCTTAGTCGCCACACCAACAGGCACATCGGCTGATGAAAAGTTACAACCAACCTCAATCAACTACGCTTCGCTAATGTCAGACATGCAGCTGCGGTTGAAGAAAGTATGGAAGTCTTCGAGCGATCACCGAATCGTGGTTGCCTATAAAATTGATCAGACTGGTCAGCCATTTGGATTCAAGATTGAGATATCCTCTGGCAACAAGTTCGCCGATGCTGACGCAATCAGAGCAATAAAAGATGCCGCTCCTTATCGAATGGTGCCAGATGATTCTGGGATCGAAGAGCTTGAATGTGAAGCGTCGTTCTCACGCGACGCAGTGCTGCCGATAGTGTCAAAACAGCACGCTGACTGGCAGTCCCCAGCCAGAAAAATATCCATTTACTTGAACTATACAATCAAAGGCGGTGCGGTCGATCCGCCCGGCTATGACTTCGGGAAATACGTCGACGGAATTTACCAAAAGCTCCAATCTGCGCTAGTTGTGCCCACAGGAACACAAGCCGGTTGCTGTGCCACCGTATCGTTCCTGATTAGTCCAGACGGTATGATCTCAGGCGCGCGCATAGAAACCTCCTCCGGAGAGGAGCAATTTGACAGATCAATTCTTAAAACGATAGAACACGCGTCCCCATTCGACAGACTGCCGGAGCACATTCGCGAATCAGTAATGATGACGGCCAAGTTCTCTATCGCAAAGTAGCACCGCTACATCAAGGAACGTCCTTGCTCGGCGCATCGTGTTCGAGGGCGGTCATAATGAAGTTAGTGGTCATTGCCTGCCGCAAGCTGATGCCGACGCCAGGCGCCGGATCGGGGAGGATGTTGGGGCGGAAGATAGCAGCGTTGTTGTCGTAGTGTCCAACCAGATGCAACACATGTCCGCGCCCGAACTGGAACTCACAGGCCAGAACACCCGTGTACATGGGATTCTGACTAATCGCGCCGTCGCGTGATCTTGACTTTCGCTCCTGCTCGGCGAGATTGTTACTGCGAGCCAAAACGCGCACATCGGGGCGCAAGATGCCTACCATTTGGCTATCCTGATCGAGCTTCCAGGTAGAAGCACGAAGTCCATTCAGCCCCTTCAGAAGTACCGGATCTGCATCGACGAGTCTGGCATCCACGATCGAACCGTCGCTCGTTCCGCGGTTCCATCTTATGTAGCCCGGAAAGGCATTCTCAATCAGGTTGTGCAAGCTCCAGTCTGTAGAAACCAGATAACCGCCGCGCGACACCCAGTTGCGCAAGACTTGATAGGCTTCCTTAGGCATGCGCCCTTCGCAGTTGACGATGATTACTTTGACGCCTGAGAGGTTGGCACTGGTCAACACTTTGCCTTTGACGCTCTCATGCCGAATGCCGAGCGCGCGCAAGGTTTTCGACGCGTCGTCCCACTGTCCTTTGATCTCAACAACTGCGTCGGCGATGTTGGCCGTGGCTGACGTTCTATATGTCGGGTGTGTGCGGTCGAGCCAGCCGCGAAATACTTCGGGCGGCACCGCCACGTTGGTCTGGGCGCGCATCAATACCTGATCGGTTTCGGCGTCCATCCGCGCATTGCCGCTGACGCGACCGGGAGCCCCGAGCATGCGCGGCGCCATGGTCGGCTGGGCGGCACCGAATGTGGTTGCATTGCCCTGCAAGAAACCGCTCTTGGCACCAGCCGTTTGTTTGACGATCGGCGGTGCCGGTTGAGGCGGCGCATCATTACTATTGCCGTTGTTAGTGAACTGGTTGGGATTGACCGTGAATGTGGCGCGCTCATCCTCCTCCCAGTCCGACTGAGCCGCTTGCGCCGGCAGGAACACAGAAGCCGCCGCAAGAGCCAGGCTAAACGCCAGGAACGGGTTCAATATCCGTGTCTTATTCAAGAGGCAGTCCTGCTGGCTGTATGAAACGCGCATCCGCCTGCTGGGAGCAGACGCATATAAACAGTATGACGGATGCTCAGCCCAGCTGTTCCTCCTCCGACCAAATTGCCCACGGATGGACGAAAAGCTCACCTGGTGTGGGCTGGTACAATTACCACCCATGAAATACTGGTTATTAAAAACCGAGCCTGATTGCTACAGCTGGGGCGATCTGGAACGCGACAAGAAGACCTGCTGGGATGGCGTCGGCAACAACCTGGCGCTCAAGTATATTCGCGAGATGCGCAAGGGCGACCTGGCGCTCATCTATCACACAGGCGACGAACGGCAGGCGGTCGGCATCGCTGAGGTGACCAGCGATCCATACGTAGATCCGAAGCTGAATGACCCGAAGATGGCGGTCATCGATGTGAAACCGCGCCGCAAGCTGGCGACTCCCGTGACGCTGGCGACGGTTAAAGCCAATAACAAGCTGTCCGATTTTCTGCTCGTCAAAATGTCCAGGCTCGGCGTCATGCCAGTCACGGACGAGCAGTGGGAAATCATGCTCGGCAAAGAAGCAGCGAAGGCATGAGGAATTAGCTTCGAAAGATCAGGCGGTGCGTCTGGTCGGTCCGCCGCGTCCTTGTGAGGCGGCGGCGTCTTCATTGACCGCGCGACGGATCGAAGCCAGGGCATCGAGCATCGGCCAGATGACTTCTTTCATTTCGTCGACTTCGTAGGTGCCAATCTCACCGCGCTCATAGCGGCGGCAAACATCTTCCCACAGCTCGAAGAGCCGTTTGGGATCGACCATCTCTCTGGCCTTTTGCTGGAACTCGATGAGATCAAAAGATTCCGGTTCCATTTGGGTTACCTCTCCACGCTTATCAGAAGGATGCTGAATTTCAGTGTTCATGTCAAGCCGGATCGCGCCAGCTATTCATAGTTTCGGACTATCTGTTTTAAGGGTCAGAACATGTGCGAAGCGAAGCTTTTCTATATAGATGTTACATGGAACTGTTCTGTTCCAAAAGTGCCTCGATTAAAAACAAGATCGTTATCAGATCGCGAGTCTGTCTGACCCGGTTTGAGGGCGGGGAGCCGCACCGCATGCGGTGCTCCACTGAGCGCGCAGCGCAACCGTCCAATCGGTACTCGCCAGATCTGGTTTTAGATCTGATCTGATTTTAGATCTGATCTGATCAGGCGATAGCTGTGGAGCGTTGTCCTTGAGGCAAACGCGGATTGACGTAGGTCAACTGGTCATTGCGCGAGAGCAATAGCTCCTCGCGGCCGTGGGTGAGACGTTCTACCACCCGACCATCTTCGTAGACGGCGACAGTGCGGTTGTATCCATTGACGTTATACGTGCGGGCCCAGGTGCCTTCCGGCGTGATGCGGGTCGTCATCTCAACCCCATCGGTGTTGACCGCCTGGACGATGTTGGCGAATCCATTATCGATCATCGCTTTCGAGAAGTTGCTGCCGGGCTGCACACGAGCATCGATCAAATCGCGCGGCGAAGACGGCTCAACGCGAAATGTTCCATGATCTGCGGTCTGTCCTGGTCCGTCCGAACTGAGCAACGCAATTGATGTGATACCACTTCGATCGCCGACAACTGTTGTGCTTTGCGCGATGGCCGCGTCTTGCAGCTCGCGCTGCACATCAGCCCAGCGGTTTGCACGGTCGCCCGACGTCGAGGTCGAGGCATCGTTCTCAAACCAGGAATTAAGTACGGAGTCACCCAAGGGTCCGGACATGATCCACCCTACATACTAAAAAATGCAATGCTAGAGAAACACGAGAAACGTGAAATTTAGGGAGAGGACCACACCTTTGCCAACCCTGAAAAACAGCAATAGGGTGTGTCGCCAAAACTTCGGATTTTTATTGTGCGACCCTATTATTGGAATGTCAAGCCAATTTAACTTTGCCGCCTGGGATAATCACCATAGAGCATGATTGGCTGACCTGTTTCCTTCGCCACGCCTTTGGCTTCCTTGGCGGCGTTCAGCAAAACACCAAGGTCTTGCGTATGCTCTGGTGCGCCGGCGATACCACAGTAAATGCTGAGCGGACCTGGCAGCCCAAGCGGCGTTGCGGTCAGCACTTCGATGATGCGATTGGCGAACATACGCGACGATTTCGCATAGGTGTTCGGCAGCAGGAAGGCGAAATCAAAGGTTTCAAAGTGGGCGAATGTGTCGACGGCGCGCTTGATGGTTTCCAGACGTCGTCCGGCATCGCGTACGGTTTGCATGGGCAGGTGATCGTAGTTATCGCCGCTGAGAAACTTAAGCTCAAGCACAACCAGCGACAACGGCCAGCCGGCAGCAGCGCAACGGATGAACTCTTGTTCGGCAAAGAAAAGGAACGCTGGATAGGTGTAGATGCCGGTTTCCTGGCGAGTCAGAAGACGCACCACGCTCTGAATTGCCTGGCGATCGATTTGCGTCGAGGCAGTTGAAATGCCCGCAGCGACTGCGCCCACACCAACCGATACCAGCCCGCAGCTCATCAGGTTGAACATGATTGGCGCCCATTCGTTCTTGGTCATCGGCACGCGCCGCAGAATATCCTGCAGACTGGCGCGATTGTCGACCATCTCGTAGAACTTTCTTTGAGTAGCCAGATCGAGCGGAGCACCCTTGGTGAGCGCCTCTTTAAACATTTCGTCGGTGATGCGGTCGTGCTTGCGCAAAAGCGTCGAGTCGACCTTCAGACCAGCTGTATTGAGAAACTTGACCTGGTCGAGAAGCGCGATACCCTCCATGATCATGCCGTCCAGACGGCGCTTGATCGTTTTGTCGTCGCATTTGTCGTTGGGGTAGAAACGGAACTGTCCCTGCTCCCAGGTGAGAATTTCGACAATCGCCGCATCACCCTTGTTCTCGGGTGAATCAGCATGTTGTGGTGCGCCTTCGTGGAAATAGATGTTGCACGCGTTGGCTTCGTGCGTGATGTTGAGCCGGCCGGTCATTTTGCTCATGTTGATGGACTGCAGCAGGGTCGGCACCTGCATATTCTCCAGCTCGCCCTCCAAAATCGCTTTGGAGCGCTCGCGTGTGGCACTGGTCTCCAGCTTGAGCGTCTCGGAGGTCGTATGCTTGCCGGCGGGCGGTGCAGCAGCTGAGCCCGGAAGCAGGTTGTGAACAGAACTTTCAGCGGTTGTTGCAGGCTTAGCTGATGCATAACTCAAATCGAGATCGGCGGGTGAAGCCGAGTCGGGGCAGGCTTGCAGGGCCAGGCTGTGAACCAGGTTAATGTCGCCTGTGTTGTACTCCCAGAGTTTTTCCGCGTTTGTGTCGTCGCCACCGTACATGGCCCATATCGGTTCGTACGACCCGGATTCGACCCGTGCCGTCAGCATGACGCTGGTGCTGCGAGTCGCGTTGGTGAACCAGGGCATCTCAATCGTGCGTCCGGCAGTCTTTTGCGCCTCGGTCAGCATGAAGCGCAAGTCGTTCAGACTCGGCATCGCTTGCTGCTTGAGCAGCCGATGCGCCGAGGTGGAGGTACTTCCTGCTAGGTTATTTCTTTGCGAACGACCGAACATTGCGCCAGTTAGCTGAAGAGACGTCATAAACCTCTAACCCAGCCTGGGGCTTTTTATAACGTTTACGAGATGCCAAGGACATGACTCTTATAACTTAGTCCTAGAGATCTCAATTATGGGACGCCCACAACAGAACGGGGCGGCCGGAGCCGCCCCGTTTTCTTGAACTCGAAAACCGCGCCAGCTTATGGATACAAGCCACGCAGCCGTTTAGCTTCCGCCAACCGTCCGACACCAATACGCAGTGCCGCCATCCGCGGACGCAATTCGTTTTTCTTGGACATCTCGAAGACCTGATCGCAGGCTCGGCCCATGATCTCTTCGAGCTTGTTGTTGACCTCGTCTTCAGACCAGAACAGGTGCATCAAGCCCTGTACCCATTCGAAGTAACTGACGGTGACGCCGCCGGCGTTGGCCAGAATATCCGGCACGATTAACACACCTTTGTCGTGCAAGGTCAGGTCGGCGTCCGGGCTGGTCGGTCCATTCGCGCCTTCGACAATGATCTGCGCCTTGATGCGGTGGGCGTTGGAGGAGGTAATCTGTCCACCCAGTGCGGCGGGAATCAAAACGTCGCAGGGCAGTTCGAGAAGCTCGCTGTTGGAGATCGACTCGGTGCGGGTGAATCCTTCCACCCGTCCCATTTCGCTCATGTAGGCCTGGAGACGGGGGATATCGATACCGTTCTGGTTGTAGATGCCGCCGTGGACGTCTGATACAGCGACGATCTTATAACCGGATTCATGCAGCAAACGGGCAGCGATCGAGCCGACGTTGCCGAATCCCTGCACCACCACTGATGGTGCATCGTTCTTCATGCCGATGTGCTGAACGGCCCGACGTGTGCAATAGGCGACACCGCGTCCTGTCGCTTCGTTGCGACCGAGTGAACCACCGATGGAGACCGGCTTGCCGGTGACCACGGACGGTACGGTGTGCCCGACGTTGATACTGTACGTGTCCATGATCCAGGCCATGGTCTGCTCGTTGGTGTACATATCCGGAGCGGGAATGTCTTTGTCCGGGCCGAGCAGCGTGATAATTTCGGAGGTGTAGCGCCGCGTCATGCGCTCTTTCTCACCCATCGAAAGATTCCATGGCTCGCAGCGGATGCCGCCTTTGGCGCCGCCGTACGGCAGTCCCATCAGCGCGCACTTCCAGGTCATCAGCATAGCCAGCGAAGAAACCTCTCCCAGGTTCACTTCTGGATGGAAGCGGATGCCGCCTTTGGCAGGTCCGAGGGTGGTGTCGTGTTGAACGCGATAGCCAGTGAACGTTTTCACCTGCCCGTTGTCCATTTTGACCGGCACAGTGACAATCAAGGCTCTCTTTGGATAACGAAGACGTTCGTGCAGTTCAGCGTCTAGTCCCATCTCCTCTGCGATTTCATCGAGTTGCCGCTGCGTCATCAAGAAATGCTCTGTTTCGCATTCCATCGTCGGTCTTGGAACCGACTGTTTAACTGCCATTGGACCCCTCCCTGGGTGATTGTGGTCACCGCGTGAAACGTACATATCCAGCGCGTTTCACTTGTATATGTTTCGCGTAATGTTACCAAGGAGGATACGAAGGATGGTGAAAGTCCCCGGGGCCGGCCGGTTAAGTTTTTCTGACCTCGTATTTGGTATCACAAAGGCGGCCTTTTAACGATGCAAAGGCTCTCTTAAGCTTGTCTATTGACAACCGGCGAGGCGCTGAATCTTTAGTGGCTTTCCGGCTGCGGATGGGTTTCCGGTGCTGTTTGCTCGTGAGCTGGTGCTGGTTCCGCCGGGGCGGCCGGCACCGGCTGGCGGTGATGTCCGCCACCGCCGTGCCCGGCGGCCCGGTGGCGCAGAGCCGGCGACATGGTGTGGCGAGGCAACCCTACCGGTGCATCTTTCGAGGGGTCGACGGCGAAGAAAAATGCCGTCCCCAAAATCGTGTACACCGCCAAGAGTTGCACACCTTCCAACCAGTTGGATTCACCATCGGTAGCGATGTAGGAAAGAATGATCACCGAGACCACCACCGACAGCACTTCAAAAGGCGTGAAGTTGAGGTTCATCGGAATGTGCTGCATGGTGTTGGGATCGACAGGACCGAAGAAAAACGAGAGAAACACCAGAATCGGCGCCACTAACAAAGCAATTTGCGCACCTGATCCCAGCGCGATATTGATCGCCAGGTCCATCTTGTTCTTCATCGCCATCATGATCGCCGTGCTGTGCTCGGCGGCATTACCGATGATGGCAACCAGAATCACGCCGATAAAGACCTGACTCATGTGCAACTGTTGTCCGGTGTTTTCCACCGAGCCCACCAGAACTTCAGAGATCACCGCCACCAGAACCGTCGCGACAGCAAGAATAGCGATCGACTTCTTGACGCCCCAGGTTTTCACGCCGATAGCATCTCGTGCGTCATCATCAACTTCACGCGTGTACAGATGCTTGTGAGTCTTCAAACTGAATAGCAGACTGCACAGATAAGTGAACAACAAGACAATCGCGATACCCAGAGCCAGGTCGTCTTCGAAGTCTGAGCTTTTCGGATGGGCAAAGTGGAACGTCGCCGGCACCGTCAAGCTGATAGCGCCAAGAGCCAGCAAAGTAGCGGAAGTAGCGGCAGCCGTGCGATTGAAATACTGGATGTCATATCGCAAGCCGCCGGCCAGCACGCTGGCCCCGAGAACCAGCAGGATGTTTCCGATAATCGACCCGGTAATCGAAGCCTTGACGATATCGTAGAGCCCGGCGCGCATGGCAGCGAAAGCGATGATCAGTTCGCAGGCATTGCCGAACGTAGCGTTCAGCAGCCCACCCAGCCCGGCGCCCACCTTATCGGCCAGATACTCAGTGGCTTTGCCCATCAGACCAGCCAGGGGAATGATGCCCAGACAAGCGCAGACAAACACCCCCACGTGATACTGCGGCACATGCTCGTTCTGCCTGGCCAGCCATTCCGCAACAAAGGTGAGCGGAACAAAGATCAAGAGCACATCGAGTGCAGATAAGCCTTTTAGCCACTGGGGCAACGCCAGAGATCTCCCACGGTTTGTAAGTAATAATACCCGCGCCCGCGTTTGTTATTCTTCTGGGATCTAAACTATTTGAGTTGCGAATTTCAAAGAGGCCACCATGGGAAATCAGCAAGACCTGCTGCTGATGTCAATGTTCGTCTTGGGGCTGCGTCACGGTTTCGACTGGGACCATCTGGCTGCGCTTGCCGATATCTCCAGCGTTTCCTCCACCCGCGGATTCTGGCTCTGCTTTTTGTATGCCGCCGGCCACGCGGCAGTTGTATTGGCACTGGGACTAGTGGCGGTGCATGTCGGTAACCGCTTGCCGCCCGGGCTGGACACAGTGATGGAGCCGCTGGTCGGCGTCACCCTGGTGGCACTGGGACTCTGGCTGATATTCCCCTTGTGGCGCAGCACCGGCTCGAAAGCAGCGGAAACACCGCCCGCCGGCGAATTGCCACGGAGCATTTCAGTGAGCGCTGCCCTCACCACCGGCATCGTGCACGGCATCGGAGCTGAGACTCCCACCCAGATATTGGCCCTGCTCGCTGCTGCATCGGCAGCGCATGGGACGCGATCGCTGGCACTGGTTTGCATTTTCGTCGCCGGCATCTTCGCCTCCAACTTGATACTGGCGGCATTTTTCGTCAAAGGCTTCGCATTTACGCAGCGCCGGCTCTGGCTCAATCGCGGACTGGGCATCTTGACGGCGGTGTTCAGTCTGGCGATCGGCGTGGCATTTTTGACCCGTTCGGCCGCCAGTTTGCCACCACTGTCCGGCGCCTGAGGCACCACCGGCGGTGCAAAGGAGTAATTAAATGCCTGAGCTTCCCGAAGTCGAGACCGTTCGTCGCGGACTGCAAAAGCAGTTGCCTGGACGCAAAGTACTTTCCGCCCAGGTGCTGCGCCCGGACTCGGTGGGGCATCCGTCACCGGCCGCCTTCGCCAAGCAAGTAGTCGGACACCGGATCATCTCCGTCGAACGGCGCGGCAAGTATTTGCTCATTCATCTCGATCGCGGCGCCGGGCTCTCGGTGCACCTGCGCATGTCCGGACGACTGATTGTCATGCCCGAAAAGAAAAGCAAACCGGGCAGTCATGTGCGCATCATTCTCACCATGGACGGTGGCACTCAGTTGTGGTTCGAAGATATGCGCGTATTCGGCCGCATGTGGTACGTGCCGCCCGGCAAGGCTTTCGAAGACATTGTCGGCGGTCTTGCCGAGCTGGGCATCGAGCCGCTCAACGGCGAACTGGACGGCAAGTTTCTCAAAGCCGCGTTTGCCAACCGCAAGCAACCAATCAAATCGGCGCTGTTAGACCAGACGGTGATTGCCGGCATCGGAAACATTTATGCCGATGAATCGCTGCATCTCAGCCTGATCAAACCCAACAAACCGGCCAGCTCGTTGACCGCAAAACAGTATGAAACTCTGGCCGCCAATATTCGCCAGGTGCTGTCACAGGCCATCAAACTGGGAGGATCGAGCGTGCGCAACTACGTGGACGCCGAAGGCGTCAACGGCAACTATCAGCGCACGGCTTATGTCTACGGTCGTGAAGGCGAGCCATGCCTGACCTGCAAAAAGACCGCCATCACGCGCATCAAATTAGCCGGACGTTCGTCGCACTTCTGCCCGCACTGCCAGCGCTAAGCGTCCAGCTTGTAGCCCACACCATGGACGGTGCCGATGATGGAAGGCTGTCCGGTCGTGTCGATTTTCTGACGTAAACGCTTGACGTAGGTTCTGATCGTCTCCGGTGAGGCATCGGAGTCGGAAGCCCAGACCCGGTCGAGCAGCGCCTCGGCGCTGAATACCTGATTGGGGTGACGCATCAAAAACTCCAGCAGCGCAAACTCCTTCGGCAGAAGCTGAATGTCTTCATCCTCGCGAGTCACCTTGAAGGTGCTGGTCTCCAGGACCAGATTACGCGCTTTCAGAACATTGCCGGACATAGCGGCCGGGCGCCGCAACAGGGCGCGCACGCGGGCGGAAACTTCCTGGACATCGAAGGGCTTGGTCAAATAATCATCAGCACCGGCATCGAGCGCGAAGATTTTCTCCGTGGTCTGCTTGCGAGCTGTGAGCATCAAAATCGGTGTAGTGCCTCCGCCTGCACGAAACTGTTTGCAAACTTCCACGCCTTGCAAGCCGGGCAGCATCCAGTCGAGGATGATCACGTCGTATTTGTAGAAACGCAGTCGCTCCAGGGCCTCCAATCCGTTATCCACCACTTCGACGATGTGGTGTTCGTGCATCAGAAACGCCCGAATCGGATCGGAAAGGTCTGGCTCGTCCTCGACTATCAGTATTTTTGCCATCGGTGTTAGCTTACTATGACTACCGCTCTTTGAGTATTCCACTGAAAGACAACAGATTAAACAGGCTGATAAATATTGACGTCCGTCGGTAAATAGCGCCGCCGGTCTCCGGCTTCTCACCGTATGTGGTGTCACACGCCCTGCTGACGGCGCCCACTCAGCAACGATTGCCCAAGGAAGCAGGCGCCCGCCACCACACAGATAACCAGCACGAAGCAAAACAGGTGCAACGTGGTCGCCACCGCCAGAGCCAGGTCCGGATCGATGTGCGCAACCATCACCAGGGCTTGTTTGACCAGCAAATGGAAAGTACCGACCGAGCCGGGGGTGGGCACCAGCACGCCCGCCGAGCCAATCGTGAATACCATCAGCGTATCGCCGAGCGACACTCTGCTAAGCAGGTCGAACGCTCCGATAATCCAGTAAAAATTCAGCCAATAACAAAACCAAATAGCCAGGCTCAGTCCGCCGATAGCTGGAAAGGCAATCGGATTGGTCAGCGATTTGGTACCGGCATCGAACTGCGCGGAGAGCTCACCCAGCTTCTCGAAAAGCTTGTCCGGCACTTTGCTCTTGACCAGCGGCTGCTCCAGAATCATGCGCATGATGCGTCCGACAAACGGCAGCAGAACGAAACCGACAAATGTTGCCCCACACAATCCGATGCCGCCGGGCACCAGCCAGGGCATGGCACTGCGTAGATCGGCTGGCAGAAAAATCAGCGTGATTCCAAGCAGCAACGCCAACATTGCGATGTCGAGAATGCGATCGATGAACAAGGTCGGCAACACACCCGCCAGAGGCAGTTTTTCCGTGCGCGAGATGGTCACCAGCCTGACGATTTCTCCGCCGCGCGGCAGCGGAATGTTGACCACATAGCCATACATGATGGCGCAGAAAGAATTCCAGAAAGAAATCTTGCGCCCGGCTACCGGCTCCAGCAGGATGATCCAGCGCACCGCCCTGAGCAAGTGACTGCACAGACAGCTGAGACAGACACCGGCGACAAAGAGCATATTGAGATGCTGCATGTGGCGCCAGAGCTCTTTCAAATTGGCGCTGCGAAAGGCGAAATACATGAAAACCGCAGCAAACAACAGACCCACGAGTTGTTTGAGTATGGCCTTGGTTTTGCTCTGTGGCGCCGGCGGTGTTTCGGCGTTGCTGCCCGCGGGAGATTCCATGTTGTTCGTCAGTCCCCGGCCGTCTGCCCGTAAATCGAGAGCGGCACTTGAATCGGCTGATCCAGATGAATGGTCATCGGTGTGCCGGCCGGCAACATAACGTCACGCCCGCGGCGCATGGTCAAGTCTTGCAGTGCACCGGTGCCGGCGCCCAAGCCGGTGCCCATCAACATGCTGCTGGCATAAGATCCATGCCCCAGTACGCCACCAAGGACACTGCCGATCGCCATGCCGCCACCGGCACCAATGGCGGTGCGGAGAGCAAACTGTCCGAGTTTGGTGCCCCAGCCTTCGCCGCGATATTCATCGCTGTCGCCGATCGCCTTGTTGGCATACTTACCGATATCGCCGACAGTATGCGCAGACATGCCGACCACCGCACCGTTGGGAAAGCGCATCTGATTGAAAACCAGACTGAGACTGCCGGAACGGCTGAAGTATCGGCCGCCGGACGCCTGCGAAACTTCGCCGTTGATCACTGTTCCGGCCGGAATATAGGCACCGCCGCTGAGGGCAATATTCTTTTGCAAGACCGCCTGTACATAATCACCGGCATGGGCAACGCTGGTGGCAATCGCAGTGTTCAAGACACAAGGAATAATGAATCCTTCCGGAGCGGTGGCAACCCGCGGTTTGCCCGGATACCAGGTTGGTTGCTCGGTAATCTGCGTCTGTCCGTAAACCGGACCAGCCTCGCTCTGCCCGTACTGTCCTTGACCGTAACTTGGTTGACCGTACTGTCCTTGCGGTGCCTGTCCGTACTGCCCCTGTCCGTACTGCCCCTGTCCGTACTGCCCCTGTCCGTAGCCGCCCTGTCCATAACCACCCTGTCCATAGCCACCCTGTCCACCGTCGCCGCCGGAGTTCGGGTAGCCGACTGGATTTTGGTATGACGAACTGGAATGTGGGTAGGCAAAGGGACTGGCGAAGCTGTGGTGCGGGTAGGCGATCTGTCCCGTATAACGGCGCGTCACCGGCATCGGGTTGACAAAGGGCGGCGGCTCATATTGGGGCTGCGAACTGTAGGGAGTCTCCATCGGCATCTCCCCTTCCGGCGGCTGCACGTCGTTAACCTGCTGAACCGGCGGCGTATTGTTGACTCCCGGCGCCGTTTCGTATTCCTGAGCATGGACAGCCTGCACCACCGACAGTGGCAGCAAAAGAGACGCACCAATGACAGCGGCTTTCATGCGTCCTCCAGACTACAAATTGATGGTTCCCACATAGGCTTCGAATTCATTGAAAGCCTGTCTCAACTGGTTCTGTTTGCCGGTGATGTTGTCCCAGTTTTCAGCATGGGCGTCGCCTTCGATCTGCATACTGATGTTGTGCAAATCGTGGATTGTCATGGTGACCGCCAATCCCTTGAGCTGGTGCGCGGCAGCCGACACCACCTTGAGATTCTTCTCTTGAATGCCTCGCTCTACATCATCGACCAGTCCCCGGGCTTCGCCCACGGACATCGAGAGCAGCTCCTTTACGGTTTCGTCACCGTAAAGCTCTCTCAAGCGCGCCAAGTTAAGCGGTTCTTCCCCAGTACTCATCCCGAATTTGGGCTCGCTGTGGTAACCGCCTAATTATACTGTGGATGAAATTTTCTAACTTCTTCTTGCAAAGGCGCTAAAATTCCGGTCTGTCCCAATCATTGCCAAGAGCGCTGGAGCAATTAATGACTGAAGCCGTAGGCGTTTGCCTGATCTGCGATAGCTTTCTCGAATATCTGAAAACCGTCGCCTGGTGTAAACAAGGCGACGACGTTCTGGTGGCGGTGCAGAAATGCACGCCCGAAATAATTGTCGCTTTCGGCGAACACCAGGTAAACGTCTATCCCGGCGGCACCGCCATGAAGATCAACAAATCCTGGCTGACCTATTTGCAGCAAAAAAATTCGGAGGGCACACCACTGCCGATGCTGCTTGTCTGGCGTCCGACTGGAGTCGAAATCTGGTATCGCCGTCATCAAAGCTGGGACTTCCCTTACGACATGTGGCAGAACCCAATTGCCGAGACGTACGAACGCGACCGCGTTTTGCTGCCGGCAGAACATGGCGGCGCTAAGTTCAAGGAATACCACACCGAATTGTGCGCGGCCTCCAAAGCCTGCCCGACCCAGATTCCGCCGCAATAACCGTGCGCCAGAGCGTAGTGATCACCGGTGTCGGTCGCGATCGGGTCGGCATTGTAGCTGAGCTGACCGGGTTGCTGTTTCAAACCGGTTGCAACTTGATGGACAGCAGCATGACTTTGCTGCGCGGTGAATTTGCGCTGATCCTGATGGCTGAGTTACCGGAGAATGTCGACGTTTCTCAACTGGAAGCAAAGCTGGCGATCATAAAATCTCGACTGGGGCTGCATCTGCATGTGCGCGAGTTGACAGCCGCCGAGCTCGAGACTCAGGAAGCGGAAGACGGCTTGCATATCATCTCGGTCTACGGAGCCGACCGCCCTGGTATCGTTTCCGGTGTCACCAACAAACTGGCAGCGCTGGGCGTCAACATTACCGACGTACAGACGCAGTCGACCGGTGCCGCGGACAAGCCGGTTTTCGTCATGATTCTGGAAGCGGTGGCACCACCCTCGGTGACAACTGAGCGCCTGCAAGAAGAGTTGCAGACCTGTCGGCAAGACCTGAGTGTGGACATCACCGTTCAGGCTCTGGAAGTTGCGGAGCTCTGACGGCAATGGCCACTTTGCCGATTCTCGTCTATCCGGATCCGCTGCTCAAAAAAGTTTCTTCGCCGGTTGAACAGATGGACGCTCGCCTCGAGCAGCTGATCAACGATCTGGAAGAAACCATGTACGAGCAGCCCGGTTGCGTAGGCATCGCGGCGCCACAAACGGGACAGCTCGATCGCATCATCCTCATCGACGTCTCGAGAAACCGCAAGCCGCTGCCCAATAACGGCAAGCTGCTCATGATCAATCCCGTTGTCGAATCGCAGACAGGGGAAGTGCTGGGCCGCGAAGGTTGCCTCAGCCTGCCGCACTTGACCGCCAACGTCAAGCGGGCGCGAGAGATTCGCGTGCGCTATCTGGACAGACAGATGCAAGCTCACGCACTATCCACCTCAGATTTCGAGGCGCGCGTAATTTTGCACGAAGCCGATCACCTGGACGGCATCTTGTTTCTCGACCGCGTCAGCTCGTTGAAGACGGATGTCTTCCGGCGAAAACGCTATTGAAAAACGTCAGCCAACCGGGCGAAATTCCACTACCCGAGCCGGTTGTTACCAGCTGTGAGAGCGCTCCGCTGATGTCCGCAACAGGGCATCGACGCTGGTGTCAACCAGAGCAAAAGTAACGTCGATTACTCGATTGCGTGCGATGCGTGCTGTTGCGCCGGTGTGTGAAGCCGGAGGCGCAATCAGCGGAGCCGCGCTCGCCCTGCCGATTGTGCGTCAGCAGGTGGTCTCTAACCGATTTACGGTAGCGCGTGAAAACGCTGTTAAATTCAGGGCCTTAATCCTACGAAGCAGCTTCCGCTGTTTTGCTGCGCATGAACTTGAACAGTTCGTAAAGCGCACACAATCCCACAACCGCGTAGATCACTTTGGTTGCGGTCGTACCGTCACCAGCAATTGCCGTCACCAGGTTGTAGTTACAAAGCCCAACCAGGCCCCAGTTTATGCCACCGACGACCATGAGAATGAAAGCCAGTAGATCGAGATGTTTCATCATTTTCCTAGTACCCTTAAAGCATCAAATCCGCAAAGCCGAGGGGCTTTCCCTCGTGTCTGATTTGCATGCTTAATTACAATTTAATACCGTTTTCGATACCATGTCAAGAAGCGGTGACCGCCGAAAGGTTGATCCTCCTTGCGTTTTGCCTAGCCACCACTTTTTGAACCGCCCGCAGTCGGTCGCCAAAGCTGCGAACTGGTCTGGAATAGCGGTTTTGCATCCCGGTTGAGCTGCTGTCCCGGGCAGCGCAAAAGCCCGCCGGACAGGGGAACTTAGCTCTTGCAATCGCTGCTCGATCTGCAAATGCGACAAAACTGGTTATATTGAGATTGAAATCTCTCACACGTGGGATATTGATACAGCTTGTGGATCTGATGTTACAGAGGCTAGTTGACGCTGATGCATACCAATAAAACCACCCGTAAAGTCCTTTTGAGCCTGCAGGCGCTGGCTCTGGCCTGCACCGTTTCGCTGGCGCCCCGAACTGCTCAGGCAGACGAGGCACCGGCCGGGGAATCGAAGGCACCAGCCGCAGCCAATCCGGCCGCCGAGCCGGCAGCTGCACCGCCTGCAGCCGCGGCTCCGGCCGCGACAGCCGCCGAGACGACGGCACCAGCTGCCACGACCACCCCGGCGACAGACAGCAAGCCTGCCGCAGCCGGAGCTGCAAAACTAAATGCCGACGACGAGCGCCGCTCCAAGCGCAAAGCCCAGGAAGAAGCGGAGAAAGAAGCGATTCGCAAGAAAAAAGAACAGGAGAAAGGCGGCTACTACGGCAGCATGGGCACCACTGACACCCAGAAACGAGTGGGAGCCGACAGCGGCACCGACACCTACTACAACTCTATTAAGGCAGCGCCGAAGATCGAGCCGCCACCGCCCTCAGCACCGATCCCTCTGGCACCGGTCGTTATCGACGGCGCGCACCAGAAAGTTGCACCAAGCGCCAATCCCATCGGTAACGCCGGTAAAGGATGGAAGGATGACGCGTCGGTGTCCGGCTCCATCACTTTGACTCGTCACGTCAATACAGCCAAAGAGATGCTGGACAAGGGACAGTGGACGCTGGCTAAGAAGCATTACGGCGCCGCTATGCAAATCGAACCCGCCAACATGGAATACATGATCGGCTATTACAAGGCGTGCCTTTTGGGACAGGATTGGCCCAGCGTCGTCAACACCTTGGAGAAAATCTTCAGGCAGGATCCGACGAAGGAAAAACTGTATTACGCCGATTACGGCAAAGCGCTCTACTTCAACAATCAGGTGCCACAGGCGACTGCCGCGTTGAAGAAAGCCGTCACACTCGGCTCCAATCCCGAAGGCGTGCACGAAACAATGCTCGGCATGTATCAGTATCAACGCGACTATCCCAACGTCATTCTGGAATACAAAGCGCTGATCAAGTGCGCCCCGGCAAAAACAGAACGCATCAAAGCTCTGGCTGAATTGCTCTGGCAAACAGGCAATCAAGCGGAATCAGCCACCTACTACAAACAGTACGCCAAGGTCCGCCCCACCGATGCCGAAGCACAGCAACAACTCGGCTATATCCTCTGCGCCATCAAGGACTATCCGGGCTCAGTCGCTGCCTACCGGAAAGCGCTGGCAATCTCGCCGGCCGACCCACGCGCCAAGCAAGGACTGGACTACGCGCAAGCTCAGCAGAAGGCCGCCAGCGCTTCCAAAGACGACGATTAGGGCCTATCAGCCTCAGCGTTTCTTCAGATAGCGATTGAAAAAATCCAGCGTGCGATGCATGTTTTCCATGGTAGCCAGCGAATGGTTGGCTGCGGCGACGACTGTATATTCGCTGGGCAGATGATTGCTCTGCAGAGCTTTAAAAAGAGTATCGCTCTGCGCAATCGGCACCACATCGTCTTTCTTGCCATGAATGATCTGCAGGGGCGCATCGCCTTTGCCTACATATGTAAGCGGACTGGCCCAATCGAGGCGCTTGCCGCTGATGTCTTTGGCAAGCAAAAGATGCATTGGTGAATTCGGATTGGCAAAGTCGATTTTCCAGTTCGGTCCCTGAGCTTCCTCACGGATGTGGGCCAGGTCTGCCGGACCGCAATAGTCGGAGCCAGCCTGGATAGCGCTGGAGACATCGTTGTAGCCCTCGCCCTCAAACTCTTTGACACCATCGGTAGTGGCAAGCATAGCGACCAGGTGTCCGCCCGCCGACATGCCCCAGGCCCCAATGCGGTTAGGGTCGATGTTGAACTCTTTGGCGTGCGCGCGCAAAAATCTGATCGCCGTCTTGCAATCCTGAATTTGCGCCGGAAACGGTGCTTGGGTGCTCAGCCTGTAGTTGATGCTGGCGGCCGCATAGCCTTTCACCAGCAGTGGTTCTACCGGCGCCTTTTCCTTGTCGCCCTGGATCCAGGCGCCACCATGAATCCAAACGACTATGGGAAACGGACCACCCTTCTTGGGCACCACCACGTCCATTTTCTGCCGGTACTCATTGCTGCCCGGCACATAACTGACATTGTGCCAGACGCGCAGCTGGGCGTCTTCAGAAGGGTCTGGCAGTGCCGGTGGCGGCAGCCCCACTGCCGGCTTGAGAGCTGGACCTAGAAAACTCAGAGCCAGGCAAGCAGCCAGCAGAAGCGATTTGGAAGCGAATGCATTCATGGAGTCTGTTTTATAGCACAAAGTGCAGTATTATTTGGGCGCATCTGCGCGGGAGAACCTCATGAAGTCCATCGATTGGCTATATCACAGGAAAAACTGCGAGACCTGCGCCAAGGCTCAAGACTTTTTCACCCGTCACAAAATCTCTGCCAAAGAGATTGTAGATGCCCGCAAGCAGCGGCTCGATCCCGCGCAAGCCCTGAAGCTGGCCGCCCGTATGGATGAAATCTATGTGACTCGCGGCAAGAAAGTCTTGCACTTCGATATGAAGCGAAACGCGCCTGACAAGCAAGAACTGTCCACAGTTTTGATCGGACCGAGCGGCAATCTACGGGCACCAGCCATGGTGCTGGACAAGACGCTGGTGGTGGGCTTCGACGAAAGCACCTACGACAAAGTCTTTAAATGAGCACCGTGAACGTAGCGGTATTTGCCGACGGCGACTGGATAGTAGCGCTTTGTCTGGAGCTGGACGTCGCGACCCAGGGAACCACCGAGGAAGAGGCGATTGCCAATCTGCGCGAGGCGCTCACGCTGCAATTCATTGCGCCCTCAAGTTCACCAGAACCGGCGCCGGCACCGCCGTCCGGCAGCCGCCTGTTGACCTTGTCACTGCCTACCGGCGCCGGAAGCTCTCAATCATGACGATGCTCCGCACGTTTAAGGAAGTGCGCTTTTATCTGGAAGCTCAAGGATTTCGCGAGATCACCCAGCTCGGCAGTCATGCCAAATTCATTAAGCGGGAGAGCGGCGGCGCGGTACGCACCTGCATCCTGCCTCATTACGTAGAGCTGGCACCGGCGGTTGTTTCCAGCATTTTACGCCAGGCAGGATCGGTGCCTGACGCTGCTGCGGGCGAGCCGAATCGATAACCCAGGTGGAAGTTCGCTAAAAACTGGGCATAAAAAGTCTGGTGACCTGACCCAGGTAAGCGATCATGGCGACTGAAGAGCGAAGAAAAATCATGGGACTGGACGATGTGTACCAGTACTGCCGCGAGTTAGAGGCAGATAAGGGACGTCCGGTTCTTTTCAAATTGACCCAGGCGATTCGCACCCTCGACTACGCGATTGCCGTGTCTCAGGGCGAGAGCACTGAAGGACCCAGGGTTTCGGAATTTGCCTGGTCGACCTTGCGTGACCAGCTCTACACCCGATTGATTACCTGCTTCGAGGGCTCTTACCTGGTTTACGGCGAGGGCGGTGAAACGCCTGTTGATGCCGGTGCCGAATGGCCCGAAGCGGGACGTGTCGAGTTTTACCCCGCCCGCCTCGGACGCCGCAACGACATGTTTGCCGCCGATTTGAGCCGGCTCGACCCGACGGTCTTGATGTGCCTGCGCTGGAGCTTTGCTGATTGCCGCCTGCATCTGACGCCGGCTTCGTTTGTCACCGACTTCGATGCTTATGAAGGCAAGGACAACGAACGAGAACAAGCCACCAAACTTTTGCAAGCGCTCTATCAAGTTTGCGAGAAGGAAGCCTCCCAGGGCAAAAAGAATGCGCACCGCAAATGGTGGCAGCTCTACTGGCAAGCCAATTCCAGCCAGAACAAGACTGAGAAGCACCAGTTGCAAAAGCAAATGCTGCATTTGCAATCTATGTGGGGACGACCGGTCACACCCTGAGAAACGGTGCCGCTAAACCTGACTCAAATCCGCAGACAGCATGGGAGCGGGCTGCGACTCAGCTGGAACGGTCAGGCTGAACGTGCTGCCTTCGCCCACCTCTGACACGACGTTCATCCGTCCACCGTGCGCTTCCACGATAGCCTTGCAAATTGCCAGTCCCAATCCCGTGCCGCCGCGAGAAGGTCCGACCTGCTGAAAGCGATCGAAAACAGCCACCAGCTGATCCGACTGAATACCCGGACCCTGGTCGCAGACCGAGATCCGCACGGCATCAGAGCCATGAGCGTCGGCACTGACTGTCACTTTGCCGCCCACGGGCGAAAACTTGATGGCGTTGCCGATTAGATTGACCAGCACCTGCACCAGTCGCACTTCATCGCCGATCAAGTTCGGCAGCTCGCTATCCGCTGACGAAACCAGCACAACATTTTGCTTGTCTGCATAACCCTGGCACGATGCCAGCGCTCGCTCCAGGATCCGGCTCACCGGCACCGGTCCCACGTCCAACTGCAAATTGCCCGACTCGATTTTCTCCAGATCGAGCAATTGATTAATCAGTTCGATCAGTCTCTGCACGCTCTCTTCCGATTGCGAAATGCGCAAAGCACCGCGCTCGGACAGTTCGCCGTAAGTGCCGTTGGCAGCCAACGCCAGCGTCGTTTGCAGGCTGGTCAGAGGCGTGCGCAGGTCGTGCGAAATCATCTGGACAAACTCTTGTTTCATCTGTTCGGCGCGCTGCAAATCTCCGGCGACTTGATGAAATGTTTCATCGAGCTTAGCCAGCTCATCAGCTCCGCGCACCGGCGGGTTCAGCCTCTGACGCTTGGCCAGCCGCACGGCGTTATCGGACAGTATTTCAATGCGCTGGGCAAAATCTTTGCTGAACACATTGAGCAGCCAGACCGTCAGCGCAATGTTGCCCAAGAGTCCGCCGAGCAAGACATTGCGGATGAACACACGCCCCTGAGCATCCGCATCAGGGAGCGCTTCCGCCTCGCTCTTTTCGCGCTCGGTAATTTCATCGAGAGATCCCTTGAATTTGAGAAACGCTTTGCCGAATCGCGCCCAGCCCACCGGAGTCGGAATTTCCGAATAAGGCCCGGCGTGGTCGACCACCCAGGCGCGCATGTGTCCAAGTTCGACATCCAGCTCATCACACCCTTTGCAGAGCAAAGCCGTTTGCTGTTCGCGTCGGGCATCGCCAATCGACAGTTTCTTCAGCTTCTCGCGCGCCTTTTGCGCCTGAATGATTTTTCGATCGAAGGCGGCAATCAACTTCTGGTCGGGCTGGACATTGCGAAAGAAAAACAGCGCCTTGCCTTCATCGAGAAGTATGCTGCCCAGTTCTGTGCAGGTGGCGGCATAATTGCGCCCGCGCTCGGCCATTTTTACGTTGCGCTCAGTTTCATTGACCACCCAAAACAGCACAGCAACGAAAGCAATCTCGAAAATAAACGGAATCGAGATCAAGACCAGCCCCTTGCGGGTAATGTTCAGTTTGAGGTCAATGCGCATAGCATCGGGCTCCTGCAGTTTCTTCCTACCCGCAACGGACAGATTTCAAGCCTGTTGAGGTTTTCGGCGCCGAAGGCGAGAACCGCAGCCGGCAGTTTCAGCCCCCTTCCCATCGGGCATGAGAGCCTCAGAAAGGGAAGAATATGGCGAAAATCCTGGTGGTAGAAGATGACGAGCATCTGGCCGGCTCACTGGAAGACTGGTTGATCTCGGAGCACCACACTGTCGATGTCGTTAAGACCGGTACCGACGCCGATGACCGGCTGCGCTACTACACGTACGACCTGGTGGTGCTCGACTGGGAGTTGCCGGGCATGAACGGCGTAGACGTCTGCAAAAAGTTTCGAGCCGAAGGCGGAACCACCGTCGTGATCATGCTGACAGGCAAAGACACCGTGAGCGACAAAACCACGGGGCTCGACTCCGGAGCCGATGATTATCTGACGAAGCCATTTCATCCCGGCGAACTTTCTGCCCGCATTCGAGCGCTTCTGCGTCGTCCTCGCGAGGTGAAGCAGACCGTTCTGGAGGTCGGTGACGTGACTCTAGATCCGATCAACTTCAAAGTCACTCGCGACGGCAAAGATGTGGCATTGCTGCCCAAGGAGTTCGCCTTACTGGAATTTCTCATGCGGCATCCCAACGAGGTCTTCAGCACCGAAGCTTTGCTTGACCGCGTCTGGTCCAGCGAGTCGGAAGCCTCACCAGATACGGTGCGCGTCCACATCACCAAATTGCGCAACAAAATGGACATGGACGGTAAGCCGTCGCACATCAAAACGCTGCACCGCATGGGTTATCGCTTCGAGCCCTGAGCGTGCGCCCGTGCGTTCGCAGACAGACGCGCCGTCAACTTCTGCGCTTCATCCTGGCGGCCTTGTTTGCGATAGATAGTCACCAATTGTTGATAGGCACGATTGGTTGTCGGGTCGTCCATGCCGATACGCTGAGCGATGTTCAACGCCCGCTTATACTGCCGCTCCGCCTGACCGAGATCACCTTTTTTCTCGTACAACTCGCCAAGACTGTAAACGGCGCTGACTGTTTCCGGATGATCCGGTCCGGCAGTTTTGGTCAATATCGCCAGCGAGTGTTCCAGCTCGGTCTGCGCATCGGACAGATCGTTTTTAGCCAGATGCGTTCGCCCCAGGTTTCCTTCCGAGCGCGCCGTATCGATGTTTTCCACACCCAGGACTTTCATACGCATTTTGTAGGCCCGCGTTTGAATCGGCAATGCATGGTCGAAGTCTTTGCGATCCGCGTAAATCAGACCGAGTACGTTAAGGCACCAGGCGATGTCTTCGGACGACTCACCATCCAGTCCGCGATATTCAGCCAGTGCCTTGCGTAAGAGCGGCTCACCTTCCTGTCCGCGTCCGATCTGGCGGTAGAACTCGGCCAGATTACGCAAGCTGCGTGCCACATCGCGATGATGGAGACCAAGAGCTTTCTCTCTGATCGAGAGCGCTTGTTTGTAGAGCTGCTCTGCCTGTTTGGTATCACCCAGCTTGCTGCTTACGTACGCAAGATTACTGAGAGTCCGCCCCATGAGCGGATCTTCCGATTTGTGGGAAGACGAGAGCAATGTCTGAGCCTGTTCGATCAGTTCCTTCGCCTTGCTGTATTGCGCTTCTTTGTAATACAACGTCGCCTGATCGTTGAGAGTTTTGGCCAGCTCATCGACCGCTTTCTCGTCATTTTTGTCTTTTTGCAGACGCAGCGAAAGCGAGACAATCTGAGCGGCATTGGTTTCCTTGTGTCCGTAATCCTCGTCGCCAAGCCGATGCTTGAGCGCATTCAGGCGAGTCGCCACCTTTTTCTCCGCATCAGCATTGCCCATGCGCGCATAGGTCTCGCGCAGCGCCTCCAGAGAGCGTTGCAAACGCTCATCGGCTTCCCCGAAAAACTCCGCTTGCTGAACGGCTTCCTGAAAGAATTGAGCAGCCTGCTTATAGTCATCCTCATCAAGATTTTTCTTGCCTTCGACGTAATTCTTCTCGAAGCGCTCCGCAAAGTTGGCTCCCGGCGAAGCCGTGGGCGAGTGCTCGGCCAGCGTGTGCACGCTCACATCGACATAGCGCCAGACTGCCACTAATAGAACAATCGAAAGCGCCGTTCCCACGAGCGGCCAGACAATCTCATTGCGCTTCAGCGGTCCCCCGGGGCGGCGCGGAAACAGGCGACCCAGCAGGCGTCCCGCCGAGCGCCGTCTTCCCTGTCCCTCATTAGCCAGGCGCAGCGCCGACTTGAACTCGCCGACACTTTGATATCGACTGCCGGGATCTTTCTGGAGAGCGCGCATGACCGCCAGTTCGATAGGCTCCTGTACTTTAGGTGCGCCCTCCACTTCGGCAAAACGCGGTGGCGTTTCATTGACGTGTTTTTGCATGCACTCGAAAGCGTTACGACCAGAAAATGGCGGCCGCCCGGTCAGCGCCTCATACATGACACAGCCCAGTGAATAGATGTCGCTGCGGTGGTCGATATCCAGCCCGGAGCATTGTTCCGGACTCATGTAGGAGGGAGTGCCCAGAGTCTGTCCGGTCTGGGTCAGGTTGCTGATTTGCTCCGACTCCGGCGTGGTCAATTTGGCCAGTCCGAAATCCAGAATTTTGACGGTCGCCCCATCGGCAATAAACAAATTGCTGGGCTTGATGTCCCGATGGACGACACCCTTCTCATGGGCAGCCGCCAGCCCGTTCAAGGCTTGCAAAAAAATCGGGATGAGGCGCTCGACGGTGAGCGTGCCCTGAGCATGCAGGATGTCCGCCAGGCTTGTACCGTCCAGGTATTCCAGCACCAGATAGGGCTGCCCCTGGGGCAAAACACCGTAATCGAAGACGGCGGCGACATTTTGAGAAATGACCGCGCTGGCAGCCTCCGCCTCACGCTGAAAACGCAGCACTTTTTCCGGGTCCGAGGTCAGGTGCGGATGCAGCACCTTCAAGCAAACCAGACGGGTCAGCCCGACCTGTTTTGCTTTGTAGACAACGCTCCAGCCGCCGGCACCGATTTGCTCCAGCACCTCATATTTGCCGCCGACCGTCTGTCCCGCCAGGGGATCGGTCGTGATCACGGAAAGCAGGCTGCCGTCATGCGGGCAGGTGGAATGCTCCTCGGCAATAGTGAACTCGCGTTTGCACGTCGGGCAAAGGCGCCCTATGACGATCTTTCGCTGGTCGAAAACGCTCACTAAGTAATTAGCCCGCGCAGCTTTAGTATCCTCAGAGATCTCCTCTAATCATAACCCCTTGCTAAGCAGTGCTCAAAGGCACGGCGGGCCGGGCTGGATAGCGTTCAAACGCGACCGGCACCAGCGCCGCACCATTTGCGGTATCAATTGCGCCCTAAAGCATGGGAGCAATTTCGTCCGCAAACGGCTTTGGATGAGCTTCCAGCAGATCTTAAAACTATTGTCAGGAGGACTTGCGCAAATTGCTGTTTTGCACTAAATTGAAATCAGAACCGATTCAATCACATCCATCCAAAAGTTACTTACAGACTGCATTACAGCCAATGGAGGTAGTCAGAAGTAGCATCGCTTTTGCGACTGCGCAGTAGTCACACCTATCTAATCCACCGCGCTTACGGTGGAGTCCGAGAAAGTCGGACAACAAGCTGGCCTTCCGTTCCCTACGGAAGGCCTTTTTTCGAACCACACCACTGGTAGTGCCAGTTAGCGAACCAGCGTATAAGTTTCCGGCGCTTCTTTGATCGAGGCGAAAGCACCAGGCAGTTTGGCTTGCACAGGCAATCCAACCAACCGGTCGTCCATAACTTTTACTTGCTCTTCGACTTTAGCTTGTCCGTCGCGCAGAGTCAGAAGAATGACGCCTTCTTTGAGCATCCATTTGCCCTTGGTATGCGCCGGCTGGGCAGACAGACCTTCGGTGGTGATGTCGAGCACGCCTTGCGGCTCGAAGCGCACGGTGGTCACCACGCGCTCGGTTTGTTGACGAAACGTTTTGCCGACCAGCTGATCGCCGGCTGCGGCTACTTTAGCCTCAGTTGCACAGCAGCTTTTCTCAGCATCAGCATCAGCAGCGGCCCCTTCCATCTTGGCACAGCAGCTGTGTCCGCTCTGGGCGGCGCCTCCACTTGTCTGGATGACTTCGCCGGGACCGCTGCCGCGCTGCGCACAACCACTGAGCGCGGCGGACAGGAGCAGGACCAGCAAACTCGAAGAATAGATGCGACGCGCCATAACCAACTCCAGTTGAAATAGATAACCGGGCTATTGTAGTACACGCTTTGGTCGAACCAAAGTTTGCCCGGTGGCGGCGGCGCGGCATGCCACCATATATGATACCGCGCTCAGCCGGCGCGTTGTCACCGCAAATTAAATCCAGCTGCAGAAAACTCGCGTAATCAAGAGAAAAATGAGATCTTTTAACCGAGCGTATTTACACCATCGACCCTGACCGGCCCAAAACCTAGACTGAATTCGTGCCTGTACACCCCCCTACCCCGCAGTGACGCAATAAGTGGGCGATAGCTTTATCGAACGCGAATGGTCTGTTTTGGGCCCCGGTCTGGTCGACGGACTGCAGGGAGCCGCTGGGCAGACCTGGCACGACCTGAACCAGGCCGGGCACAATCTCAGCGAGGATTTTTGGGGTACCAGCGCAGACTATTTGAAGAACCACGGTGTAGACTTCCTGGCCGGCGCCCTGATCACCTTCGCCAATCCTGGAAAGAAAACCGCCGCCATGCTGACCGCCTGGTCGATGCGCGGGCTGGCGTATTCGACAGTCGACGCCATTCAGGCCGCTGCCGATCCAGATTCCGACCTGAACGCGGCGCGCGCCCGGTATGCCGATGCCATCAGTCACGAAGGCACGGCGTTTCTCAGTTCGATGCCCATGGCCATGGCCGGCGGCATCGCGGGCCGAGGTCTAGCCGGCGGCGTCTTCGGGGACAACAAAGGAGCGGTCGATTATTTTCGCGGCGACGTCACCACGGCTCAGGTCAAAACTAATCTCCTCAACCTGCAAGACAACATCTGGGCACCGAAAAAGAAAGTTCTGGTCACCGATCTGGACGGCACCACCTTCCCGATGTTCGACTACTTAGTGCCGGCACTGAAAGAAAACATCGGTACGATCGCCACCAAGATGAATATCCCCGAGCAGGAAGTGGCCAGCGCCCTGGGCGGACAACGGGTGCATCCATGGATTCTCGAAACATCGCCTCTGGCTCGCAAGTTTCAAGGCACGCCGCTGGAGTTTCAAGAACAGATAGTTCGCCCCTTCTGGGAGACGCTCAATCGTAATCGTTCGCAGTTGCTGCATCCGTTTCCCGATGTGGCAAAAACGCTGGCGCAGGCGCGCGCCGAGGGCGTGCAAGTCGTGGCCCTGACCAATGCGCCCACTCCGCTTGCCCTGCAGCGCCTGGGCGCCACGGAACTGACGCCCCACGTAGACCGACTGTATTCGGTGCATCCGGTCGAGCCGCCGGTATCGCAGGTGGTGCACCCCAGCTCTCTCGAGTTCGGCCGCGGTCTGGTCAGAGACGAGCTCGGCGCAGTCGGCGAGACTCCCCAACTGAGAGAATTGCCGCAAACCGCGTCCAAGCCGGACACAGGCGGCATGGATGCCATCATGCGCGAACTGGGCGTGCGCCCGAAGCAAATGCTCTTCGTCGGCGACAGCATCTGGAAAGACGGACTGGTTGGCGAAGCGCGCGGCATTCCGTTCCTCTGGGCTAAATACGGCTCACAAATAGACCCGGCGCAGAAAGCCTTTCTAGAAGGACTGGGACGTCCGGCTAACCCGCGCAGCATCGCTCGCGCACCGAATGCGGTGGCAGAAGGCACGCCACCACCGACGGTGGGGACGTTAAACAGATATGAACAACTGTTGCCGTATTTGAAACCCCATGTCGACTTCCACTCGATCGGCTATGGTCTTTGGAACAATATTGCGCGAATGCCCTCGTGGAAACCGGTAATGGCGTATCAATTAATTCCCAATCCTTGGCAATTGGGCAATGACAGCTGATACAATTTGATGGTCCAGTCAAATACAAAAGAGGTGCGCGCGGTGGGAGTCCAAGATCCTGATGTGACGGTAATCTTTGCAGCGCTGCGTTTTGCGGCATTGAAGCACAAAGAGCAAAGGCGCAAAGATTCAAAGACACCTTACATAAACCATCCGATCGAGGTGGCAGAACTTTTGCTGCGTGTCGGTCGAGAAACGGAAACCGAGACCGTGGTGGCAGCGCTCTTGCATGACACCATAGAAGATACCAACACCACCGCCGAAGAAATTCAGGCGCTCTTCGGAGAGAAAGTAGCGGGACTGGTCAAAGAGTGCACCGACGACAAGTCTTTGCCCAAGGAAGTGCGCAAAGAACTGCAAGTCGAACATGCGCCCCATAAATCGGAAGCCGCCAAGAAAATCAAGCTGGCGGACAAAATCAGCAATGTCAAAGACGTGATTTTCACGCCGCCGCCCGATTGGTCGCTGCAGCGCAAAATGGAGTACCTGACCTGGTCTGAACGCGTCGTCGAAGGACTGCGCGGCTGCAGTCCCGGACTGGAGAGCCTCTACGACAACGTCCTTGCCGAAGGCAAGAACGTCCTGAAAAGCCAGCAAGATAAGGTCGCGCGCTGAGCAAGCAAAACCCTCACAAAGAAGAGAGGCCCGGTCTGGGAACCGAGCCGCTCGACCATCCCTGTGCAAAACTCTTACTGGCAGCAGACCAGGCTGACATCCCGCGTTTTGCCCGCGGAGTCTGTGACGATCTCGTACTTGGTGTGATCGGCACACTCGATGACTGAGTGATAGTTGCCGTCTGCCGCTAATTCCGTACGTACGCTTTCAACATTGGCCAGCGTCATCACACCGTTGCCGTCCAACACCTGGAAGGTTTTCGGCGGATTGTAGTTAACCTCGCTAGACACGACTTTGCCATTCTTGAGCGTTTCGGTCGCCGAAAATCCCGTGTCGAAAATCCAGCCATCTTCCAGTTCGCCTGCATAGAAATGAGAGACCGAGCCGTCCAGATTGTGGCGCGTCTGCACCTTTCTATAATCGATGCCGTCAACTTGATCGTCCGGGCAGTCGACACCTGGACCAGCTTCACCGACGCCTGGCGGGCGCACGGGACTGTAGACATCTCCGGATCGAGAGAAAGTCCCCGCCTGCGCTCCGGCTCCATACGTTTGCTGGCGGACCTGATCCATAGGTGCAGGCTGGGCAGGCGCGTCGGACGACGACAGCGGAACTTCAGGCGGCGTGTACACGGCTTGTGTGTCACCCTGGGCAGCTTTCTCGACATGGGTGTGGGCGCGAGTGTGATGTTGGCTCATAATTTTGTTCAACCTGTAGGCAACGCAGGCGCCGTACTGCTG
Source organism: Candidatus Obscuribacterales bacterium (assembly GCA_046328035.1). Lineage (GTDB taxonomy): Bacteria > Cyanobacteriota > Vampirovibrionia > Obscuribacterales > Obscuribacteraceae > JBGASG01. The sequence goes on from JAXLXI010000004.1 coordinate 248,611, forward strand.
TTCGGGCTTTGCGCTGGTTGGGGAATTGAGGTGGAAAAACGGTGGGTAGTAAATAAGGTAAGGCGGGCAATTGAAAGTTTCTTGAAACCAGCCTGACTATAATTAACTTTGGAGTGCCGCGCAGATGGCAGACGACTCTTTTACCCAAGACGAATTGACGCGCTACAGCCGGCACGTGCTCTTGCCGGAAGTCGGACTGGCCGGACAGAAGAAGCTGAAGGCCGCCAGCGTGCTGGTCGTCGGCAGCGGCGGTCTGGGCAGTCCGGTCTCGCTCTACCTGGCATCCGCTGGAGTGGGAACCATCGGACTTCTGGATTTCGACACGGTCGATTTATCCAACCTGCAGCGGCAGATTCTCTTCAAAACCGCGGACATCGGCAAGTCAAAGGCAAAGGTCGGCGCTCAAAGGTTGAAAGCCCTCAATGACTGCATCAAGGTGAAAGTTCACGATGTACACATGGCGTCGGACAACGCCTTGAAGATTCTCGCCGACTACGACGTCGTGGTAGACGGCACGGATAACTTCGCCTCTCGCTATCTATTAAATGATGCCTGCCAGCGCCTGGGTAAACCTTACGTCTATGGTTCGATCTATCGATTTGAAGGTCAGGCATCGGTGTTTATTCCAGGCAAAGGCTGCTACCGCTGTCTGTTCCCGGTCATGCCCGATTTGCAGGCAGTACCCAACTGCGCCGAGATTGGCGTGATGGGCGCCGTGGCCGGCATCATCGGAACCATACAAGCCACCGAAACTATCAAGCTGCTCACCGGTGCCGGCGACAGCCTGAGCGGGCGGTTGTTGATTTTCGATGCCCTGGGCATGACCTTCGATGCCTTACCGATCGAGCGCGATGCGATGTGCACCGCCTGTGGTGACGGAGCCGAAGTAGAAATCGTCGACGAACAATTTGCCTGCGCCGGTCTGAGCGATCAAGATTCGGAAGGACGCCCCATTGAGTTGCACTGGGTGGCCCAAGAAAAGCCGCGCGACATCAGCCCCGAAGATCTCAGCAAGATGCTCGACGAAGACGGCAAAGACTTGCTGCTGCTCGACGTGCGCACCCCCGAAGAGTTCACCATCTGCGCTCTGAGCGGAGCGCAGTTGATACCGTTGATTCAACTACCGCGCCGGCTTGAAGAAATCGACAAAGAAAAACATATCGTCGTATATTGCCACCATGGTGTACGCAGTCGCAGCGCCTGCCAGCTCTTGCGAGAAAGCGGCTTCGAGCACGTCTCCAACCTGCGGGGCGGCATTGCCGCCTGGGCTCGAGAAGTAGACTCATCGCTGCCGCAGTACTGATATTTCGATTTGCCCACCGACAAAAAACTATGAAAAACCCCAGGATAGCTTTTGGGGCGCCTCCGATTGAATCCAGCGCCGCTTAGGCATAGACTGGGCTCAAATCGCATCTTTGGTTTCTTTTTTACTACGTCCGCGGTGCCTTTCGGCACTCAAAACATTACTACGGCATGCGCCTGCACTTCTCGGCAGGCTCCGCCCGGCGCTGTTTTGGCGCCGCATTTTCTCGCAAGGAGTTAATCCATGGCCACCATAGACATCGCTCCACCCGATGCACCGGACCAGGAGCCCAACAACAACGACACACAGCATCAGGAACCACCGGAAGACTACACCCAATCGCAAGAGAAGGCGCCGAAGAACGGACTTCTGGCACTGGCTCTGGCATTCGGAGCAGTGATACCAGCTGTAGTGCTGGTCGGATTCGGCACAATCAATTTCGAGGGTATCTGGCGACTGACCTGCCGGCTGCCGGTCGAGACGATTGTTCAGATCGGCATGCTCTTATTGGTGCCTGTGGCTAACGTGCTGGTCGCCGACGCCGCCAAACGCAACAACCCCAGGCATCAGCTCAAGTTGAGCGTGTTGCAGGGAACGGCAATCGGCGTCAGCGGCATCGCCACCGTCGCTTCCATGTTTGCCTATCTATCCACACTTACGCCGGTTGGTGCCGCTCACACAGCCGGTGCCAACTTTGCCTACGTGCTGATCTCCATAGTTTCGCTGGGCGCCACCGCATCAAGCCTCTATATAGGTTGGCTTTTGCGCAACACCAAAGAAACGCGCGCCGCGCGCAACAAGACTGTCATCTTCGCCGCCCTCGGCATGTTAATCGCCGTTGGTTCCTTGCTTGGCTCGGAAGCGCGCTCGGCTTATATTCGTTTCGTCGAGTGGCAAGCAAGTTCTGAAACCGCCTCCGAGCGCGAGCAAGCAATTGATACGCTGCGCTCGCTCGGCACCGAAAAAGACCTGCGCATGGAGATCGCAGACGCACGCGTCGGCGGTTTTTCCGGCATCTTCTATGCCTTGAATCCATCGACCATCCGCCAGCTTTACTTCGCTGTCGCAGGCAAACCGTATCTCGATCAATACACCGACATTGCCACCATGCCCAGCGAATTTCTCTCGCGCGACATCGTCGGCGAAAAGATTCAAGGGCTCTCGCTCTTGCGCTCAACCATGACCGGGTCCGTCAATCCCGACAGTTTGACGAGCACAGTCAACTGGGTGTTCATCTTCAAAAATCGCTCCATGTTCAACCAGGAAGCCCGCGCTCAGATTGCTTTGCCAAACGGAGGCGTCGTCAGTGGACTGACTTTGTCCGTCAACGGCAAACCGCAGTCGGCAGCCTTCGCCGGCAATGACCGCGTCACGGGCGCCTACAACTGGGTGGCACACAGCAACCGCGATCCGGCCCTCGTGACCTATTTGGGCAAAGAGCGCGTGCTTCTTCAATGCTCGCCGGTACCCGCGCAGGGCGAGATGAAGGTAGCGCTGGCCATATCGGCGCCGGTCAATCTGCAAGCCAAATCAGATGCATCGATGTCGCTGCCCAAGCTGTTGAACACCAACTTCTCAGTGGTACCCAACAACGAACACACGCTACGTTTGCGCACCCCGTCAGACGCCGAGATCACCATGGAGAAAGTGCGCCGGGCCAGCAATGGCACCCAGAGCATGGTGGTGGGAGAGCTGAAGGAAACCGAGATGACCGGCAACGGATTGGCTTTGCGCCTGCACAAACTGCCCGAGTTTCAACCGGTGGCGGCCTACGATCCGCTGAGCCGTTCATATGTTGTGGAGACAGTCAAAGAAGTGGTGCCCACAGTTCCCGGCAATCTGGTGATTGTCGTCGACGGCTCTGTGCGCATGAAGGACTCCGCCAAGCAAGTGCGTTCCGTCCTGCAGAAACTGCCGCCGAACGTCAATGCCACCATGGTGGTGGCAGGCGACGGCAATGTCAGTGAGCCGGTCTCAATTGCCGAGGGGCTGAAACAACTCGACCGGCTGAATTACAAAGGCGGCTGCGACAACCTGCGTGCCGTCGTTAAAGCTGCCGAAGTCGCTGGAGAAACCCCTGACAGCGCCGTGCTCTGGTTGCACGGACCGCAGCCAAGCCTGAACAACGAAATGTATGCCATGGCTCCTTACGTGCACACGCCCAAGTTCTTCGAAGTGGCAATGGATGGTGCCGACAGCAACACCAGTGAATTCTTCAAGAACCACCGGGAAATCGGACCGTTCAGCGTCATCGCAGCCGGTCCCACCGCCGTCGGCGATCTGGAGCGCTATATCTACCGCTGGCATCCAGGTGGACGCGAGTTCATTTCCGACTTCAGCTGCACTTTTGAGAAACCCAGCTGCCGCATTCTGGACGCCAAAGCCAATCCGGAACAGACCCGCGAATTGCTCGCGCTGGGCGCCAGCAATCAATGCGAAAAGCTGATTGCCAAAAACCATCGCAACCTGGCTGCATCGCTGGCGTCACAAGCACGCATCGTTTCGCAAATGACCGGCGCCGTCGTGCTCGAACGCGAGAGCGACTACCAGACCTGGCAATTGCGCCACACCGATGGACACCGGGCCGCCGAGATTCAGGACGCCACCAACGCCACGATTAGACCTGCCGCCGGCGGTGTCGTAGCACCCGATATGCAGGGCGCCACCAACGGCACAGTCGGACCGCGTGGAGAAGATGCAACCGTGATCATGGGCGTCAATACCGCCGGCACAGTACGTGTCAACAATCTGGCTAATCTGGAAGCCTTCTGGAACATCGTCGCCACTCTCGCCGAAATCGTCCTTGTGATCATGGGCTTCACCCAACTCGTGCTGGCCGTGACCAAGAGCGAAAGCAAAGGCTTCTGCCGGCGCACGGTAGGTCGCGTCGAACGTGTCGCCTGGGGATTGGCTTTGCTCGGTGGTGGGCTGCTCTTGCCCAACATCGTCAACTGGATGGTGGCTTCGGCAAGAGACGCTAATCTATTCAGCTAAGTCAGCGACCCGCTATTTGAGCCAGCAACCCGCGTTTACTTTTAACCACCACGAGAGAGAAACCCTGAAGCCCCGGCGAAAGCCGGGGTTTCAGTTTCTTTGAGCCGTTTTCGAATCCTCCGACAAGCAGGGGCTCCGGTAGATTATGGCCAGATTGGCAATTTCTGAGGTGCAAAAATTGCCGATCTGGCCACAGACCGCTGCTTTAATCTGATTTTGCAAGCGCGCGACCTCAGAAATTGCCAATCTGGACATAGTGGTTCGCGGGAGAGCCTGTCGTGATGTTCTGGCGCGAAAAAATCACCGCAATCTGTCGGCTAAAAACCAGAACAGCCGGCAGATTGCCGGCTGTTCTGATCTATCGCGCTAAAACTTGTGAGGTATCAGTTGATGACTTGATTTGGACTTAGATTCCGAGATAACGAGAAACGAGGACAACGCGCTCGTTCATGATCAAGGCATATTTGTTGAATCCGATTCTTACCGTTGCCATTGTCCTGGACCTCTGATTTGCCTCACGCGATAACATTAACTCCGGCCCGGACCAACTTAAATGTTGATTCCGGCAAACCTGAGTGCGTAATTGTGCACTTCCCGTAAACGCCGATTGGGTTTCCCTTTACACGGTTAGACCAGTCGGCTAGCAAATAGTTCCGGATGAGCAAAACAAAATTCTGTTATCGGCCGCCGAGCGCAGCGAGTTTCTAACCAAGACCCGCATGGCAAGCTGGTTTGGCGCGCTTCGTAAGGACTTTGTAAGCCGTCCGCGCTTCAACGAAGCGATTCGAGATATTCGTTCGCGCGCCCTGTCCCAGCACCGGGCCAACAGATTTCCTACAACGGGCTAAGTCGCCAAACTTGGCCCAGTACTGGGCCGCATCACAGTGTTCCGGCCCAGCACACAGTCAAGCAAGGCAGCAGGCGCATCAGGCAGGTCGCACTTGGGTCTAGAACCCATTAGCGGGTCCGGAACCGAGGAAGCGGCTAACTTTGGTCTGCATCTGTGGATTTGACTTGATCAGGCCGTTCATGATGTTGGGATAGAGCAAAATGCCGGCAACGGCTGCGGTGGCGCCAACTTCCTGTTGGCTCATGCCGAACATCGCTTTGCACGGATCGGGCGCCGGCTGCTGCATTGCCGATGCCGGAACAACGATCACCTGGACGTTCGATGGCATGCCGTTGTTGTACATCATGTTGCCTTGCATGCCCATGTTGCCTTGCATGCCCATGTTGCTCTGCATGCCCATGTTGCCTTGCATGCCCATGTTGCCTTGCATGCCCTTGTTGCCCTGCATGCCCATGTTGCCTTGCATGCCCATGTTGTTCTGCGTCGGCAGCGTCATGGGAATGGAGTCACCCATGTATTCGGGTTCCTCATTCATCTGCGCCGGCATCTGCTGCTGCATCTGCTGCTGCATCTGCTGCATCTGCATCATCGGAGGCGGTGTGCCTACATCCACAACCGTGGTCCCGGCGGCAGAGTTGAGGCTATTACCGATATCGCTCATCCACTTGGGCTGCCCCATCGCGGGCGTCTGCTGCATCGGACTACCGACATTCACGACCTGCCCACCGGCGGCGGAATTGAGACTGTTGCCGATGTCGGTCATCCACTTCGGCTGTCCGGCATCTTGTGCGCGCGCTGGAGCAGCCAGCAAACATGCCGAAAGCAGCGCGACTGAGAGCGAAAGCGTGTTAGACCGGCTCATAAGCTTATATCCCATTGATTCAGGTAATGGGATGATATGGCCGGTTGACGGCCAGGTCAATGCGGAAAACCGGCGGCTTGATAAGGCTTACGAGCCGGCGTGCCTTTGCCAAACGTCATCGCTATATAGCTTGTTGCGCAGAAACTCCTGAGCCTGCTTCAGCTGGGCATCCTCAGGCGACAATGGCAGCGCTTTCTCCGGATTGGCGACCACGATGTCCGGCGTCAGACCGATTCTTTCCTTGTTGCCATCGCCAAACCAATCCTTGTGCGGAGAGTAGTATCGAGTCGAGGTCACCTTCACAGCCGCCGCACCGGCAGGAATGATTTCCTGAGCCACTCCTTTACCAAAGGTCTGGGAACCGATCACAACTGCTGCACCGTTGTCGCGAATGGCTGCGGCTGTCAGTTCTGAAGCCGATGCACTGTACTCGTTGACCAGGATCACAACTGGCTTGTCGACAATGTCCTTTTCTTTTTTGAACGACTCGCGCGCAGTCCTGCCGTCAGAGGCGGTGATTGTCACAGTCCCCTCGGCCGTTTTTGAGGAAACGTTGTAGTCCTCTGTAATCCAGACCGGGTGCGCCGGATCGGAATCCAGGCGACTTCTGGTCGAAACCAGATTGCCGTCACCGACAAAGAGCGAGGCAATCTTGAGCGCGTTGCCCACTGAGCCGCCCGGATTAGAGCGCAAATCCAGGATGTATGCCTTCGCGTCTTTATGCTTCAACAATGCCGCTTTCACTTCATCGGACGCGTCATCCTGGAGGAAGTTTGAGAGCGAGATGTAGGCGACGTTGCCGTCGAGCATTTTGTCATCGACCACGGGCGCCTTCACCTGCGCACGCGTCACCATGAGCGGCATCTCCTTTCCGTCGCGGGTGACCGTGAGCAGCACGTCGGTACCGGTCTTGCCACGAATGAGATCGAGCGCATCAATTTGCTTTGCATTCGTTCAGATCCAGTCCGTTCACTTTGGTGATCACATCGCCGGCCCGCAAGCCGCCTTTCTGTGCGGGACCTCCCTCAAATACTTTCTGCACGGTCAGCGGACCTCTTGCCTGATCGTCAGGCGATGATTGGATGGCAATACCAATGCCGCTGAAGCCGCCATCTACCTTCTGGTTCAACGCCTTCAGTTTGTCCGGGTCGAGAATTTCGGTGAACGGGTCCCCTATAGATGTCGACTGCTTGTTCTGCGTATTTGTAAGCATCGTCAGTATTTTTGACGTCACAACTGTACCGGTTCAACCATTCGTCTCGGTTGCCCAGCACCGACGGGTCGTAGATGTTGCGCATGGTGACCTGCAGCAACTCGTCATAAATCGGATTCCTGACGCAGGCATCCTGCGGCGAATTCACATAACCTTTCAGAAAGTCCAGGAGTCCAGCGGTTGTGCTGGTTTGCGGCGGGTCGCCGCCCGCATCGCTAATTAATTCAATGCCACTTCCCATTTCGAAACGCCTCTGTCTGCCCGATGACCACTTTGTGGTCGTCGGTTGGGTAATCTAGACAGCCGTCACTGCTCCGATTGCGCCGGGACCATCCCGGAGAGGATGATCATCGTTCGAGGATAGCCATGCACGTGTCTATGCAGAATGCCCGCAGATTCGACAAATTATCTCGTTTTTGCCGGAGGCTTGACGAACATCGACGCAGCAGCTAACTGAACATCACGGGTGCTACCGTATACGGTGCCGACGACGTTTTCAATTTCATAGTCAGGCTTCAGTCCAGGCTTGTACTTGTAACCGTCTCCGGGATATCTGCCCTTTGGTGTTTCATACCTGAAGTTGGTGACAAACATCTGGCTGTCGCCGGGCTGGTTCTTCATCCACAGCTGTCCGATGCCTTTGCCGAAGGTGCGCGTTCCGACGACCATCGCTACGTTGTTGTCTTGCAATGCGCCCACTAAAATCTCAGCGGCCGAAGCGGAATATTTGTCGACCAACACCACGACTTGCTTGCCTTCCATCATGTAGGGAGTCCGAATGTGGGTGGCGATGACGCGCGGCTCCTTACCCGGCTCATTCAAGACTTTGCGTATGTTCTTGTCGTCGATCTGATGTTCGATGATGTTGTAGTCGTCTTTACCTTCGCGGCGTTCGCTTGTTCGCAGCACCGTGCCTGATTTCATGAAGAATCCGGCGATCTCGACCGCTTCATCGAGCAGTCCGCCCGGGTTGCCGCGCAAATCAAGCACGATCGCCTGAGCATTCTTCCGGCGTTGGAGCGCTTCAAACATCTGGTTGGAGAGGTCCTCATCGTGAAAATCGTTGATCTTGATGTAAGCCGTGTGACTATCAAGCATGCGGTCGGTGAGTGGAATGTCCGCAGCAGCACGATTGACGTTGACGTTGATTAGCTTGTCGCCTCTCATCACCTGCAGGGCGATCGGCTGATTTTTCTCCCCGCGCAGGGCCAACTGCGCTTCATCGAATTCCAAAGTGCGCAGATCAATGTTGTTGGCGGAAATGATGCGATCGCCAGCTTGCAAACTCTTCTTCGCTACAGAATTGAGCGCCACCTCGGACACTACCAACCCATCCGGACCCAGCGGTCCCGATTGGCGGTACTCGAACCGGGCGTCAATACCGGTAATTTGCGGCAGGGCACGCGCCACATCGGTGGGCAGCCTGACCCCGGTAAACGGATCGCCGATTTTGGCGATCTCGATTTTGGCAAAGCGCGCTGCATCCGCATCGCTCTTGATCAGGCAGTTGTAGCGGTTGCGAATCTCATCAACCTTCAGTGAGCGCGGGGTGTAGTAGAGGTTATTGGCTTTCTCGATAAAACGCTCGTATACAGGTGAAGCGGCGCACCACTGATCGCTGGGCTTGGGGACGAGAGTCACGGCAGTATCAGGGTTGCGCGGACCGACGGCTTGCGCCAGGGATGTGGGGTCGAGATCGGCGACCTGAACCGCGCCTTTGGGCAGGCCATCGACGAATTCCGCCGCCAAAGGGCTGACGCCGGGCGGCCCTTGTTTGTCGCCAGGCGTGAAATCTTCGTGCTTGTCGGTAGTAGCGGAAGCCATTAGGGACACCATCTCCAGGATCTATATACCCAGTTCGCTTCAGATATGGCACGGCCGGCGACCTAGAACGCCCTTACTCTGTCGGCGAACAGTTTCATCGGCTCAAACCAATGCCGCCACCCCGAGAATTATCAACATCGCGCCACATGACCGGTTGATCCACACCAGCCCATGATCGGAAATGCGCGCTCCCAGGGCACCAGCGGCGGTGCTCAAGATGAGCCACCAGATCGCGGAGCCTGTGAATACACCCAGGACAGTGAGCGGACTGTTCATGGGCTCCCCCGATGTGGACAGCGAGGAGAACACCGCGGCAAACGACAAAATCGTCATCGGGTTGGTGAGCGTCAACTATAAAGTAGACAGGAAGCTCATGAGAAGCCCAGCACCTTCGACGCCGGCAGACCGCGTGGCTGCAGGCGCGCAGGCGGTTTTCAGACCCAGATAGATGACGAACGCGCCGCCTAGAAGGTGCAGCCAGGTACCGGCCGGCATCAGCGAATGCGTGAGCGCACCCAGTCCCAGAGCCGCCACCATTCCGTAGAGCGCGTCTGCGCAGGCTGCTCCCAATCCAGACAAGAAACCGCTCAAGCGCCCGTCAGACAGAGTTCGCTTGATGCACAGAAGACCAATCGGTCCAACGGGTGCAGCGATTGAAAACCCAATCAACGCGCCTTTCAAAAACAGTTCGAAAGCCATGATGTTTCTCTCCATAAAAGAATCAGGGGCAACGCGCTGCGCATTGCCCCTGATTAATTCTTTCAGTGCCCGCGCGTGCTACAGATTGCGATTATTATTCTGTTGATTGGCGCGCATGGCGAATGCCTTTGAGGGGAGAACGATTTCAGCTTAAGGGCGCCGCCCAACTTTGTCAATGCGCCGTAAACACAATTTATTGCACCGGATGCGGTGCGGGTATTAGAAAGCGATCTGATATTATTAATGCATGGCTAAAATACTGCTGGTGGAAGATGACAAAGATCTGTTGGGCATGGTGCGCACCATGCTGCAGGCTGAACATCACACGGTTGAAGCGCTCACCGACGGCAGTGACGCGGCCCAGCACCTGCGCATTTATCCCTACGACATCATCGTCCTCGACTGGGAATTGCCTGGAGCCAGCGGCATCGAAATTCTCAAACAATTCCGCTCCGGCGGCGGCAAGACGCCCATCATCATGCTCACCGGCAGAGACAAGATCGACGACAAAGAACTGGGGTTGGAGATCGGCGCCGACGACTATCTGACCAAACCATTCGCCATGCGAGAACTTTCAGCGCGCATCAAAGCGCTGTTGCGGCGCAGTCCGCAGGTCGCCGACAATATACTGGGAGCCGGCGACATCGAGCTCGACCCTTCAAAGTATCGGGTCACCAAAAACGGCAATCCCTTACAGCTTTTGCCTAAAGAATTTGCCGTTTTGGAGTTTTTGCTGCGTCACCCCAATCAGGTATTCACTGCCGACGCGCTGCTCGAACGTGTCTGGAAGTCCGACAGTGAAGCGACAGCCGAAGCCCTGCGCACAACGATGAAACGGTTGCGCAAGAAGATCGAAAACGCTGACGGACCGCAGCTGATTCGCACCGTCCACGGTGTCGGTTACGTGCTCGACAAATAGCTCGACGAACAGGCGCCCTAGAGTACGCGGCAGAAAAGCACTTTCAAGTAAAACGATTCCGGCGTGGTGACGTTCACCGGATGGTCCAGGCTGTTGCGGAAAGTTTCCAGAATCTGTATCTGCCTTCCCTGATGAGCAGCGGCTTCCCGCAGGCAGTCTTCGAATTCGGCGAGCGAAACCGCACCGGTACAAGAACAAACAATTAGCAAACCACCGCTGCGAGTCAGCTTGATCCCGGACGCATCCATGCGCACGTACGCCTTCTGCGCGCGGGCTTTTTCCTTGTGCCCTTTGGCAAATGCAGGCGGGTCGAGAATCACCACGTCAAATTGCGTGCCGCCGCTTTCCTGCTCAGCGAGCCACTGGAAGGCGTCAGCTTCCACGAACTCATGAGACTCGAGAGCAATGCTGTTCAACTGGTAGTTTCTGCGAGCCGCAGATAAAGCCCGTTCCGAACTGTCGATGTTGATGGTCTTGATTGCCGGATTGGCGAGCGCCGCATAGACTCCGAACGCCCCCGTATAACTGAAAACATTGGCGACTGTGGCTTGGTCCGGCAAGCTGCGGCAGTAACCCGCCAGATTAGCTCGCTTTTCGCGTTGATCCGTAAAGAATCCCGTCTTCTGCCCGCTCACCACGTCAACCACGAAAGACAGATTGTTTTCTTTGACAATCAGCTCCGGCGGCACTTCGCCGTGCACGATGACCGGCTCACTGAGCGGCAGTCCCTCGCGTACGCGCACGCCTGCATCATTGCGAAGCACCACCGCCCGTGGTGCCACCACCGATTTCAACGCAGCCAGAAAGTCGTCCATGAGCAAATCGGCACCGGCGGTGTGACTTTGCACCACACAAACACCGTCGTAGTAGTCGACGATAAAGCCGGGCAGAAAGTCGCCTTCGGCGTTCACCAGACGAAATGCGTTCGTCTTCTGCCAATCCAATGCCGCCCGCCGCAGGGCACAGGCGTCCGCCAGGCGTTTCTTCAAGAAGTCCTGATCGACAGTTTCTTCCTTGTCTCTGGAGAGAATGCGGACAGCGATGTCACAGGTTGGGTTGTAGTATCCGCGCGCCACGAAGCGCCCATCTACATCGATCAGGTCGACCAACGCACCGGGTGATATTTTGCCCGGAGCTTGCGAGATGGCGCCGGAAAACAACCACGGATGTCCGCGACTGACCTGGTATTCTCGACCTTTGCGAATCGAAAGCTTGGGAAGCGCTTGCAAACTAGCTGCTCAGATTTCCAGAAAGTGCGTCTTTGAGTATACCTTCAAAGTCGCCGCCCGAGTGCACGCGCCGCACCACATCTGCGGCCTGCTGATAGGTCAACTTGCCTTCCACAACCAGCGCCGCGCAGAGCACGGTGGCGTCCAACACATCCAGCGACAACACGCCGGCATTGTGCAAAATGCTCAGTTCGCGCGAGGTAGAGCGCGCATTGACGTCTTTGGCGCGTCTGATGGCTTCCTTGCCGCCACCCGCCGCCAGGGCCCAGAGATCTTCCGAGAGCTGTTCTACGGTTTCGTAGCGGTCTTCAGGACGTTTTTCCAGGCACTGGAAGATCACATCTTCCAATTGCTCGATTTCCATGCGCTCGGGGCGCACCGCCATTAGTGGCTGCGGGCGCTCATTTACCTGAGCGAGAATGGTGGCAAACGTGGTGGAGCGCACGAACGGATGCAATCCCGTGATCGCCTCGTACATGAGCGTACCGATGGTGTAGATGTCGGAGCGTGGATCGAGCTCGGCGCCGCCGCACTGTTCGGGGCTCATGTAGGCCGGGCTGCCCAGCAGCTGTCCCGTGGTCGTCATGCCGTCGCTCATGCTCGGATCGCGGAAAGTTTTCGCGATGCCGAAGTCGATGATTTTGACCAGCAGGTTGCCGTTCGGCTCGGTGACAATAATCACGTTGCCGGGCTTGAGGTCTCGGTGAATCAAGCCGTGTTCATGTGCGTACGCCAACCCCGCACAAATCTGCATGAATATATTGAGGAAGACGGGCAAGTCCAGCCCGCGCTCCTGCAAGATATCCGCCATGCGCACGCCATCCAGGTACTCCATCACCAGGTAGGGCTGTCCGAATTGGGACACGCCGTACGATTTCATGCCAACCAGGTTCGGATGATCGAAGTTTTTCGCGACTTCAGCTTCGTTCTTGAAACGCGCCACGTTAGCCGGGTCGAGCAACAGGTCGGCCCGCAATACTTTCAACGCGACGTAGTCATGCGACTGACAATGCCGGGCTTTGTAGACCAAGCCCATACCGCCTGAGCCGATGACATCGAATAACTCGTATCCCTCGAAGAAGTTGGACTCATGGGCCGGGCGCTCCATGGTGATTGCTTCTTCTTCGTAGTCGGCAGATTCGGCGAGCAACTGCGGACGCAGGCTCTCAGGTATGACGGCAGGCTGCTGCTGCTCTTTCTGCAGGTCTTCGTGGACCAGTCCGAATATTAATTCTGTGTCCGGAGTCGCATAGCTCCACAAGAGGTGCAGGTCTGTTCCTTCCTCGAAGTGGAGGAGCCAGTTCGGTATGGTATCCGGACCGTTGCAGGTGACAGTGAGCAGATAATTTTTGGACGTTCCCGGCTTTTTCCAGGAGAGCGCCATCGGCGTGCGGGCGTTGGTATGCGCCTGCAAAACGCTGTGCAGCAAATCGTCTACAGTCGGGAGACCCGACAGGAACCGCGTTTTCGGAGTCGGAGGTGGCTCCGGGCGCTGCGCTTTCTTTCCAAATTTGTTCTGTAAAGCCATGGTGGGGTCGCCGGTCTGTCCTTATTTGTTATCTGCCACGCCCGGCGGCCCCCTAAGCCTTAAATTCTCATCGCCTGAAAACGGCATTGATACTGCATTTGGTATCAACGCAGTCAAGAGCTGCGTCCGGGAAAATGGTCGCAGTTGGCACTTGTGTCTTTCCGTCTACATGATATTCTCGGGATTAGGAATCCGTTGGAATCGCCATGGCAACGAAAATATTTCTCGTCGAAGACAGTGAAGTGACCCGCACTGCGGTGCAGCACCTTCTCAAGCGCATCGACGGCATGGAAGTGGTGGGCACCGCCTCAGACGGTCAATCGGCGGTTGAGGCAGTGCTGGGCTCCGCTCCGGACGTGGTTTTGATGGATATCGGGCTGCCGGTGCTGGACGGCATCGAAGCCACCAAGCAAATCAGGTCGGGCAACCCCAACATCAAAGTCTTGATGGTGACGGCCAGCAAAACCGACCATGACACCTGCGCGGCATTCGCCGCCGGTGCCAACGGCTATATCGTCAAGGAAAGCATCAATCCCGAGCGGCTGGAAACCGCCGTCCGCAGCGTCGCCAAAGGAGACGGCTGGCTGGACGCGCAAATCGCGCAATACGTGCTGGATGTAGCCGTTCAGGTCCACCAGTTCACCCACGACCTGGAGCCCCTTTCCAGCAGTGAGCGCGAAACCCTCGAACAGGTGGCTCACAACCCTGGCTGCACGGGCGATACGTGTTCAGTCGACCCGGATTTTTTCCGCCGGCTGCACCGATTTTCTAAGACACTCAAGTCGTAAACCGGAAGAGAGCCTTATGCAGTAGCCGGATTGTCCTTGCCGGTTTGCTTGGCCCAACCGGAGACGAGTCCTTTGACGGTCGCCACATAGCCGCGCTCGTTATTGTTGTCCGAGCCGGGGGCGTACTTGCTGATGATTTGCGAAAGTGTTTGCGCTCCGAACCCGCCTTCATTGGGCGAGGCCAGGTATTTGTTGCGAATCAACTTGAACCAGTCTTCGGCGCCTTCAGTGTAGTTGTGATAGCTGCGGAAAGTGCCGTCACTGCCCGCCGGTCCGGTGCCTTTGATGTTGCCCCAGCTGTGGTTGCGGACGGCTGCGCCCTTGGTACCGGCACTCGATTCTTGAATGAAGAAAGCGAGAGCTACTGCGGCGTTGATGTTGTATTTCTCTCCCATGGCAATCAAATCTTTGCCGATGCCCTGGGCTGGAGAGTGGAATTGAGCAAGAACCTCATCGATTTTTTCGGCAGTAATCGTGTTGGGACCATCTACGCGCAGGTCGCCTTGCAGAGGTGGCGGCAGATCGACGCGCTGACCGCGGTCGTTGGTGCCATAGTTTTCGCCACGATAAGTGCCGTTGTTGGAAAAGCGTTCGGCGCCGCCGCCAGGACTGCCGCCGCCCGGGCTGCCACCCAGGTTGCTGGCCAATCCGCCCGGGTTAAACCGCTGCTGCGGAGCCGGTGCCTCGGACGGACCCGGCGTGGGAGCAGGCGTTTCAGCTGTGCTGCGCGGAATGGCGGCCGGAATATCCGGATCTTTGTTGAGCATCGCCAGCCAGTGCTGAGGAATTTCGGCGCCAGGATTGTTCTTCTGGAAGTACGAGATCATCTCCTGGGCAGCTTGTTTCTGGAGCTGGTTAGCCACCTTCGCCGCTTCGATTTCGCTGGCGTTGGCCGGCCCTTCCATTTGTATATTCAGCTTGCCATCGGCAGAAGGCGTCGTCTTGGCGGGGTTGGCGCGCAGCTGCCCGTCTTCGCCGAGGAAGAAATCCGGCTGCGCGCTGTTGGCGGCGTTCTCCGCCGCAGTCGTGAAATTGACGCCCCTGGCGGAGTCCAGCACCGGTTTGATGCTCTCCCAGCCGACGGCGGCGAACGATGGACGGTCGCCCGACGCATCAGAGATTTGCGGATAGACCGACGAAAAATCAAGCCCGCTGATTTTGCTGGCTGCGATTTCAGAGCCACGCCAGCTACTAGCTTCCAGACCACCTGTCATGCGTCAAAGACCTCGGGGAAACTTCGTTGAACATGGGCATAGCAAAGCCGCGGAAAAGCTTCCGGAGCGACGGCTGAACTACCCAAGGAACGGATTGATTAGAGAATATTCCTGAAGCCAAGGTGTGTCAACGGAAGTATGGGAGGATTCCCACGGTGAGCGGATTAGAACATTCTGCGCCCCCGCTTCCCCCAGAGGCACTTCAGTGTTTTCCCTGCCGCGACGCGACCCGGTTTCGTTCGATGATGAGACTCAACTCCCATTGAGGAAACGGTCATGCAAAGCAAACACCCGCGGGTGCTCGTGTCGCTCACGATCGCCCTGGCAGTTGGCAGCGGCGTATTTTTCCTGGCAAAGGCAAACAGCCAAAACGGCGTTAAAGTCGCAGACAACAGCGGCATCCAGATCAAAACCGACTACAGTCAGCCCGGTAAAGAAACAAGCAAAGCGCCGGCAAAAGACGCATCGGCAAGCGGAACTGCAAAAGAAACCGGCACCACCGGTGAAACCATCTCCATTACACCCAAGCCGCTCAGCGATGAGATAAATCGCGGGCTCGCCTATCTGGTGTCGCAACAAGATAAGTCGGGTGGCTGGGCGCAGGGCGATGAAGCGAAAAGCATGGGGACCAACGCCAAA
This sequence comes from Candidatus Obscuribacterales bacterium, assembly GCA_046328035.1. Classification (GTDB taxonomy): domain Bacteria; phylum Cyanobacteriota; class Vampirovibrionia; order Obscuribacterales; family Obscuribacteraceae; genus JBGASG01. The sequence continues at coordinate 264,673 of JAXLXI010000004.1, forward strand.
GTCGGCGAAGTCCCGAACGTCGCCGACACCTGCCTGGCAGGGCTGGCGTTGATACGCTCCGGCAACTATCCTAACTCCGGGAAGTACTCAGACAACGTCAATCGCGCCGTCGCCTTCGTTTGCGATAGCGTCGAGAAGGCGGATGCAGACTCGATTTACATAACTGATGTGCGCAACACGCGCGTGCAAATGAAGCTCGGTCCGTACGTGGATACTTTTTTCGCTTCCCTGTTCTTGTCCGAAGCCAAAGACCACATGACGGATGATGCGGGACTCGCTCGCGTGCGTATTGCATTGCAGAAAGTGGTGCACAAGATCCAGCAAAACCAACAGACCGATGGTCAATGGGCGGGCGGCGGCTGGGCTCCAATCCACTCACAGGCTCTGGCAATTCGTGGATTGAACCGCGCCAAACAAGTAGGCGCCGTCGTATCGGACGACTCGCTGGTCAGCGCAGAAACTTTCGCTAAGAAAAACTTCGATCGGCGCACCAACTCATTTGGTGGTCTGGGATCTGCCGGCATCGGTCTCTACTCAGCGGGCGCCACGGTGGGCGCACTGCAAGGTTCAATCGACACCAACACCTTGAAAAAGAGCGGGCTCAATCAGCAGATTGCCAGTGCCACCACGTCGGAAGAAGTGAAAGCCAATGCCCGCAAAGAGTTGACTCGCATTCAGGATGCGGAAGATGAGCAAAAGCAAGCAATGGATGCCGTTTCGAATCAGATTCGTGACGACAAGTTCATCGCCGGCTTCGGCTGCAACGGTGGCGAAGAGTTCCTCAGTTATCTGCACATAAGCGAGGGACTGATTGCCGGCAAGCGTTCCGAATTTCCCGCCTGGGACAAGAAGATAACCGCCAACCTCAACAAAGTGCAAAACCAGGACGGCAGCTGGATGGGTCAGCACTGCATCACCAGTCGCACATTCTGCACGGGAGCTGCGCTCATGGTGTTGATGGCCGACCGGTCAGCGAACCCATCGATTGCTTCTTCTAAGTGAGTTTCGACCTAGCCCGACCTAGCGCCAGTTCTGCACCAGCGGCTTAACCCGTTTATGACTAATGCGAGCCTTCGTTTTGGTCGCAACAGCAGGCTTCTTCGCCGGCTTGACATAAGCATTCGAGTCAGTCTTCGAGTTGACGTTTGAATTTAGATTCGGGTTGACCTTCGAACTTACGTTCGGGTTTACCTTCGAATCGATGTTCGGATTAACCTTCGAGTTAACTCTGGTATCGACTTTGGTGTCCCATTCCTTAATCGTCGAGCTGTAGCTTGGATTTACCGAGTTAGTCGTAGGACTTGCAGGCGCGGGCGTCGTCATCACGCCGGAGGGAGTGACCACTGTGTTAGCAGGCGGTGTCAGAATGACCGGTCCCGGTGCCTGTGAGCTTGCCTGACTGCCGGCTTCCGATCCACCAGCGTACGCTATTTGATAGCCACCAGCCGCGCAGGAGACTGCGGCGAGCAGGGCGAAGCTGAGCATTTTGGTTCTATTCATAGTCGACTCCTCGTATGCACAGGGGTGGACGGAGCCGATTCTGATTTGGTTCCGGCTGAGCTGCCGCCGCGTCACCGGCAGTCGTCACTCAGAGCATGCTGAATTTTTCTTTCTCCATGCCATGCAAAACCGTGATGGATGCAGCTGTCTTCAAGATTTTCTCAAAAAGCTGCCGGTCTTCTTTGTTCTTCGACTTCGCAAGATCTCGAATCCGCTTCATGTGCGCCACCGCTGAAAACATGGAGTAATCAGCCATGAACACACGAGTACCGTCGGACGCCCGCATTTCCCGGAGATGGCGATGTCCGACAAAGCGAGCGGGATGCAACTCCTTCAAGGATTTGCTTGGATGTTTGGTAAGCGTCACTTGCATACCCGGCGTCATCGAGATGACACCATCACCGGTGCGCACCAGCACCGTGCCTCGGTGCGCATCATAAAGGTCAAGAACCGTTACGCCATCATCTCCCTTCAATACGACAGCGACGCAACCAGCTCCCACGGTAATTTGTCCTTCATCGGTAGTTACGGTTGTGTCCTTGTCCGGACGCACCAAAACATTTCCACCATCAAGGTCGTAGTTACCGATCTCAGGATGGAAGTCGACATCGACGGGCTCGCGAGTGAGATTTACCAGCTCCTGAGTAGACTCATATTCAGTGGGGTCCGTTTCTTCGAAGGTGCCTGCATGCAATTCTCCTTCGACCGTCGAAACCTCACTGGTCTGAACTTGCTGCACGAACTGCGTCGATTGTTCTTGATTGACTCTCGATGTCGGAGTGATATCTGTCTGAACACGGAAGCGGGTCGCCTCCTGAGCCTGCTTAGACTCAGATTGAGACTGCGCCCGCACCGCCTGGCTATTGTTCGCAAACACCAGAGTTAAAGCGATGGCGATTGTCAATTGTGGACGGCGGCAGGGCACGGCATTTCATTTGAGGTGACACCATAGTCTACCCCAGCCGCGTTCGTTAGTTTAAGCCGTCAATTGTTGATCCCGTTTGCGATCGAACGGTGTATCCGGACCACTGATTTGCAAAGAAGGCAGTTGTAGTTTCTTCTGCTCTTGCAGTTGGGCTTTTTGCTGGTCTTTCAGCCATTGGTCCAGATCCTGGCGATATATACCCTGGCGCTCCGCTCCCGGTACACCTGGCACATGGTCGGCCGTGTTGGCAATCTTGTCCCAGTTGTTCAAAATCACATTCAGGCTGGTCCGCTTCTCACCAGGAACCGACTTGAGGAAATTCTCGAACTCGGCCTTCGTCAGCGAGCCGTTGCCGTCGTTGTCGATTTGATCGAAACGGGTATTTTGTCCGGGCACCGGGCGGAAGAAGTATTGCCTCATGTCGCCGATTGCAACCGGCTCGTTGGTTTCAACCCCAGAGTTCATCCCGGTCGGATGCTGCGCGTCGCGCTTTTGCTCTCTGGCAATCGGTCCGGCGGGCTTGCCGTTTTTCCAGGCGCATTCGCCGACAACCTTGCCGTCTTTCGCATCGACGATGTACATCTCATCAGCCTGACTCTTACCGTGCGGAACATGGGCGATCATCAGGTGTCCGGTCTTGTCGAAGCCCACCAGATGCAAATCATCCTTGCCGTGCAATGGTCCACCTGGCGCATGCAGCCCCTTATCGAACTGCTGCATCTGATGGGAAAAACTCTTGTCGGCATTATTTCCGGCATCGGCTGTGTGACTGCGCGACCAGATATGGGCGGCTTCAGTCATCATCTTTTCGCCGGCGCCATTCTGTGTGTTATTGACCAGGGTCTCGCCTAGCTCATGGTGCAGGTGTTTGCTCATTTGCGCCGCTCCGATGGGGTCGATAGCGACACTGTATGGAAACCGCCGACCAAATTCGGGACACGCTTGTGACAATTTCGGGTCAGCAAAACTGGCGGTGCGTAATTATGCACTTTGCTCTGCATGTATAACCATTGGAGATACAGATTTAGAAAGAGACAATGCAAATGGAAAAAGGGGTTGGGCGTTATTTCGCCGAGGCAATTACTAATGACGAACTTGGAGCAGCAACTACACACACCGCAAGCCACGATGGCTGTCGCTGGTGCACCGACGTATCCGGCGCGCGCGCCGGTAGTCGACCGGCAATTCGAGACCAGCGGACTGGACCAATTGCCCGATGGACAGTTGTTTAATCGGCGCGGTGTTGAAGCATTCAATCGCGCCCGACAAGAAGCCCTGGCTCAGGGGCTCGATATAAAAGTTGTCTGCGCGCTACGCAGTGAGCCGACGATGCCGCTTTATCCATTCCGCGGACGCCGTTCTGCTGCCAGTTGCTCCACTCACGACCTCGAACGCGGCGCGATCGGTATCGATATCGACAAGTGGTGGCAGGTCAAAGAGATTTTGGAGAAACACGGATTCCGCTGGAAAAACCATCCGAATCATCCAGGTCACTTCGATTTCGTGAACTAGCTGAGTAGCCTCAGAACGAGAACTCTTTTTCGCGAGAGCAGTACTGGAACATCGAGATAGGTCTGCCAGTGAACTTCTTCAAAGTCTTGGCCAGCGATGCGAACGGGGAGTACTCCTTCAAGTTCTCACCTTCAGACACGTTCAAAGAATAAAACGGTATCTGCGGTTGGCGCTCAACGTAACCGAAGGGATTTTCGCCTGTATCGGGAACGCGTTCACTTGATTCGATGACGGTCGTGGTGGCAGGAATTCCACCCACAGACTGCTGGTGCAGTCCATCAAGAATTACTTTCTGAATCTTCACGCCATCTTCGGCGCGCACGTTCCAGACAATCGGCGCGTAGCCGCACAGCACCAGAATCACATTCGGATGGTCGTTAGTTAGATTAACGTCGATGTGCCCGATGTGCTGGTAATCGTTGTCCTGGCCGTTGCTCTGATCCCAGGCCTGGTGCGCGTAGGCAACCAGCATCTCAGGCTCGCCGGTGGGCACCGGATTGTCCCACTTGATCAAAGGATAATTGGTCTCGTTGCGCTTCCACTTCGCAGCCATCTTGTTGCGAAACTCATCGCGCCGCGCTTCGGGTCCGCCCATGCCGATGGAAACTTGCTTGCCTTTGCCGTCATAGACAAAAATAGAATCCGGATCGCCATTCGCCTGATCTTGTGCTTCGTCACGACGGTCTTGCTCAGCATCTGCGGCATCTTGTGCCGCGTCTTGTGCTTGATCCGCTGCTTCCTGAGCCGCATCGCTGTCGGCACTCGGCAAGTTGAGCGAAACTGACGATTGCCCTTCAGGAGGCGGCCGATCGGGTGGGTTGCGTCCAGCCACGCCGACTATCAACGCCACCGCGCCCAAAAGCGCGAAGGCGGCCAGTAGAATCGCGATGCCCGCGATCGGCGAAATCACGATGCCTCCGGATTTGTTGCTGGTTGCCGCGCTGTCGCTTGCCGCAGCAGAAGATTTGCTTGAAGCGCCACCACCGCCGGTGATGTCGACGACAGTTTTGTCCTCCAACGGCGCGGCAGTTGCCGGCGCAACTCCGGCGGCGGCAGCTCCGACCGCAGCAGCGGCTGGGGCCGCCGCGCTCGCCGCGCCTGATACAGCGCGGGACAGTGCCTCGCTCATCTCTCCGACGGTCTGGTAGCGCTCGTCGCGATTTTTGGCCATCGCTTTGCGAATCACATCTTCTACAGCCGGTGAGACGTTAGCCGGCGGACACACCTCTTTAATTGGCGGTGGCAACTCGTTCATGTGCTTGAAGATCGTTTGCACGATGGTGTCACCACGCAGCGGAACATTGCCGCTCAGCACCTCGTACAAAAGACAACCGATGGAATAGATATCAGAACGCGCGTCGATTTGACTGCCGGAGCACTGCTCGGGGCTCATGTAGAGTGGGCTGCCGAAAAGCTCGCCGGTTTGCGTCAGGTGCTGCGTGTTATCAACTTCCTTGGCAATTCCGAAGTCGAGAACTTTGGCGATGCGTTCACCATCGCTTTCGGTGAGCATGATATTGCTCGGTTTCAAGTCACGGTGCACCAGTCCCCGTCCGTGTGCGTGCGCCAGGCCCTTGCAAATTTGCTGGAAGATCGGCAACGCTGCCGCCACACTCAGATAGCCGCGTTCTTGCAAGAGCGCGGCAAGAGTTTTTCCTTCCAGGTAATCCATCACCAGATATGGTGCACCAGATTCCAGCTGTCCATAGTCATAAACGTGCGTCACGTTCGGATGGCTGAGAGACGCCGCCAGTTTGGCTTCCTGCTGGAACCGGCGCAAATACTTCTCATCTTTTGATAGCTTCTCGACCAGCACCTTGACGGCAACGGGGCGACCCAGCTCAGTATGCTGCGCCATGTACAACGCACCCATGCCGCCTTCGCCGACACGCGCCATCACCCTGTACTTGCCGCCAAGCACCTGCCCGACGAGACTATCGCTACTCTCTACTGACATCCAATCAAATCCCAGGACCGAGTATGAGTTGCACCATTTTATCGGCTATCATTAGCCTTTTGCTATAGGCTCTTGTTATCGAGGATTGCCAATGCAGACAGTGCCTGCAGCTCCCGCGCCCGCCCAGACGGATCCGTCCATGCAGCAATCCAACCGTCCCTGGCATGTGCTGCTCGCCACCTGGTTGGGTGGTGTCTTCGACGGCATGGACTCGTCTATATTCGCGATTGTGCTCTTTCCGGCGCTGTCCGAATTGATGCACACGAACTCGCATGCGGTGGCGGGGCAGTACGGCTCTTATATCGTTGCATTGTTCATGGTGGGCTGGGCTCTGGGCGCCATGATTTTCGGCACGGCGGCTGACTACATCGGGCGCGCCCGTACCATGACGATTACGATATTGCTGTACGCGCTCTGCACGGGACTTTGCGCCACCGCCAACAGCTGGTGGGAGTTGGGTATTTACCGCTTCCTTGTCGGAGCCGGCATCGGCGGGGAGATGGGCGTGGCGGCAGTGTTTTTGTCGGAGTGCTGGCCCAACAAGTCGCGCATGAAAGCGGTTTCGCTCATGGCTACGTCGCTTGGTTGCGGCTATCTATTGACGGCGCTGCTGAACCTGACGCTCGGTCACCTCGGCTGGCGAGCGCTCTTCGTAGCCGGCGTCGCACCGGCGTTTCTCACCGTCTACATGCGCTTCAAATTGAAGGAATCCCACAAGTATCAACAAGCCGATGAGGCACGCCGCGCTATCAAAGCTAAGAGCGCAGCCGAGCGCACCAAGGAAGAAACTGACAGTTTGCGCCTCACCGTCTGGGAACTCTTCACGCCCGAAAACCGCATCCGCACGCTGAATGTCAGCTTGCTGGCCAGCGTGGCAATTATTGCCTGGTGGGCGGTGCTCGCCTGGATTCCCGCCTGGGTCAATCAGTTGACCGGCACCCTGGCAGTAGAACAACGCTCGCATGCAATGTTCGCCAAGGATGCCGGCATGATTCTTTCCGGGTTGATCGGCGGCATGCTGGTGATGCGCTACGGCTACAAGAAGTGCATGATGGTGACAATGGCTCTGGCTTGCGTGATCGCCATCGGCATGTTCACGACGGTGCATTCATTCTCGCTGACCTTGCTGGCATGGATTCTGGGACTGGGTTTCTTTGCGCACCTGCCCTTCGTGCTTCTGTGGATGTACATACCGGAACTCTATCCGTCGCGCATCCGCAGCACCGCCTTCGGTCTCTCGTACAACGTGGGACGGTTCCTGGCTGCCTTCGCTGTCCTGGGAAGCGGCGCGCTGATCAAGGCGCTCGACGGCTCCTACGCCATCGCCGCCTCCATCGTGGCATCGGTCTACATCTTCGGCGTGGTCGCGGCTGCTTTCATGCCCAAAGCATCCGGCGAAATCAACTGACCTGCTAGCACTCGCGGAAGCTTAACGCGATTTAAGGTTGGGCATTGAACTTTTTCGCCCCTCGAACGTTAAAGGTATGTGAGACACCTTTTTGTGGTTCCGGAACGAACATGAGTTCTGGATGCCACCACCGGCGTGCGCATCAATTCATTCACACGGCAGGCGTGCACTGACATGAATATGGCTTCTGCAAGAGCGACCCTTGTTAACCAGCACCAAATACCGGCGCAAGCCGCCGGCAGAGCGCCGGTTCCACCCACGCTGATCGCCATGGTGGCATTTGCCGCCGCAGCGCTGGCGGTTTCTTCCCTGGGACTGCTGGTTGATCCGCGACTTATAGATGTGCAACATGCCTGGCTGCATGCCTTCAAGTTCAGCGCGTCGCTGTGCATATTCGGCATCACGATGGCGTGGATGTCGACGTTCATCGAGCGCACCCGCAAATGGCTCCCGCTCTGCGCAGTCTCAGCTCTCACAGGCACGGTGTGCGAGCTGACCACACTGTCTCTGCAAGCGTGTCGCGGTGCTAGTTGCGCTGTCAACTTCAGCACCCCCCTTGACTCGGCGATGTGGATATTCGCCACGATCTCAATTTTGCCGGTGGCGTTTGCAACGCTGGTGATTTTCGTACTGCTGATGCGAGAGCCTGATCTGCCACCAGTGCTTGGACTGTCGCTGAAGCTGGGCGTCCTGCTCACGCTTTTAGGGATGGCACCAGGGGTGGTGATGCTGCTTCCGCAATTATGGAAAGCGTGCCACATGCTCGCTCCTGATGTCGCAGCCTCGCTGAATCAAGTCGCTCCGATGATGCAACACATCGATTCGTCCGGCGTCAAAGACAAACTGCGCGCAGTTCACTTCATCGGTCTGCATGCGTTCCAGCTCGTGCCGACAGTCGGTTTTGTTTTGACGCGTATTCCAACATATTCGCTGTCTGAGCGCGGGCGCTGCACCCTGGTATTGACGGCAGCCATCGCCGTCTTTGATCTGATGCTGCTACTTGTCTGCGAAGCTTTGTACTTCTAAGGTTGGGCTTCTGCCGTCTTGTTGTTCGGATCGTACTGCGGGTTGCGAGACGAGGTGCCCCACATAAGGTCTTGTTTCTCCGGCAGGCCATAGTGGAAACTCTTCGACGTAAACAAGATCGACCCGTCGTCGAAGGTTAGAAAGCCGTCGCCCTCGGAGAAGTTGGTTTTATGATGATCATCTTCCTGCTCCAGAGCCGTGGCGAGCGCCGCACCGTTGCCGGCTTTGTACTCGGCCAGCATCTCGTCGTAGATCTCATTGGAGAGAGCCTGCGCTCGTTTGGGATCGTTGGTGTTGATCATTTCATCGGCCTTGGTAAGCATGCGGTCGGCTTTCGCGTTCATGTTTTCAGGCATGAGCAGGTTCCTCAAAAGGTGGTGGCGGGATTGCTACACCATAGAGGGCGCGTTCGAAATATTTTTGAAAGTCCGGAAATCAGTGCTCGGCCATGGCTCGGGTCATGTGAGCCATGAGTCCGCGCGGAATCATCTTGCCACTGGTGACCGCAAACTTGTTGGCAATGCCGGTAATCACGATCGTCTGCCCGCGCTTAAATCCGCGATAGCCTTCATCGGCGACAGCGGCAGCCGACTGCACCGGACTCAACTTGAACAATTTGCTCCCGTCGACATCGGCGCGCTTCTGGAAATGCGTGTAGGTCGGTCCCGGACACGTACAACTGATCACAACACCTGTGCCTGCCACCTCATTTGCCAGCGCCTCCGACAGTGAGATGACATACGCCTTGGTGGCGTAGTACACGGACATCATCGGACCGGGGAAGAAACCAGCTACAGAGGCGACGTTCAATATGCCGCCGCGCTTGCGCTGCAGCATGCCCGGCAGATACATGCGCGACAAACGCGTCAGTGCCACCATGTTTACTTCTAGAATGTCCATTTGCGTTTCCAGATCTGCTGATGCAAAGGCTGTCTTCATACCGAAACCCGCATTGTTGACCAGCACATCCACGGGCTGCGACAGTTTCTTTAAAGCATCATCAATCTCGAGACACGATTCTTTCGGCTTCGACAGATCTGTCGCGACGACATGGCAAGTTATCTGAGCGTTTACGGCAGTCATCGCCTGTGCAGCCTGGCGCAACTCGTCCTCGCTGCGCGCCACAAGCACCAGGTCATAACCATCGCGCGCGAAGCACTTCGCCAGTTCCAACCCGATGCCTTTGGACGCGCCTGTGATCAGCGCCAGTTGTTTCGTCATGCCAGTCCTATTAATGAACCCGCGTCATTATAGAGCTATGGCAACTTTCTGAGAAATGCATCGACGCTTTCGTTGTAGAGCTTTTCGTTGACATCGATCATGTCATTGTGTCCCGCGCCGGGCACCATGACGACGGTCTTGGGTTGCGACGCTTCGGTGAACAGTCTGTGTGATTGCGCCGGCGGAACCAGGTGATCCTTATCGCCATAAAGAATCAACAGTGGCGGGTGCGCGCCCCGGACGTAACTGAGGTTCTCGTAGCTTGGCTGGGGGAACGCCCAGTCAGGATAAAGGCGCAGCAAGAGCGCACCATCCTGCGCCACATTGGGCAACGAAGTAAAGGGTGAATGCATAATGATGCCCGCGACCTTGCGTTGCTCGGCGACGCGAGATGAGATGCCGCCGCCGATAGATTCGCCGTACAGGACAATCTGTTGCGGCTGATAGCCAAGCTTGTCCTTCGTGTAGTCATAGACAGCGAGTGCGTCGTCTTTGAGACCAGCCAAGCTGAGCGCACCTTCGCTGCGTCCATAACCGCGATAGTCATAGATGATTACGGAGACGCCTGATTGCAGCAAGCTCTTGGCGATGAACAGACGGTTGAGCAGATTGCCGGCATTACCGTGATTGACAATCACTACCTTCGATGAACCGGGTGCCTTGAAATACCAGGCGTCTAATTTAGCACCGCCGACGGTGGCGATCTTCAGTTCTTGCTTTGGAACATTGATGATTGACGGAATTTTGAACAGCGGACTTTCAGGACCGATTGGTCTGAGCGCCACCATCGTGTAGACGGGCGAATGCAGCAGAAGTCCGGTCAATAAATAACAACCGAGGGCGATGCTCGCCAGATTGCGCAGTTGCAAACGGAACAAGCGCTTGCGAACTTCCGGGCTCGTGGAAGCGGTTTCTTCACCCATGGGCGTTGCGATGCAATTGGCGGCTCTCGTCCCCTCGTTCATCGTATGTACCTCGTGGCAGTTGCTTTTATGAGCCTACGAGGCGGAAGGGCTCACCCGTGGGCACTCTTTGACAGTTAATAAAGTGTCGAAGGGGGTAAGTTTTGGTAGAGCTGACGAGATTGCTTGGATGACCGACGTAACGCCTGCCGCGATAACCGCGGCTACCGAGACCAAAGCAAGTGCGCGCGAGGCAGAGCGCAAGAAGTTTCAGCAGCATATCGAACGGCTGGACGAACTTTGCAAAACTCGCCCAAAGGTCTATTTCGCACGCCTGATCGCCCTGGCGGCGCTGGGCTATGCCTACATCTGGTTGGTGCTCGCGGCACTGGCATTTTTCTGTTTTCTCTTATTGCTGTTGCTGATCAAATTGCCGTTTCTGGCTCTGAAACTAGGTCTGCCGCTCCTCATACTAATCGGCGTGATCATGCGTTCCTTCTGGATCAAGGGCACCCCGCCGCCGGAAGGTGTCTACCTGAAGAAACATGAGTATCCTCAAGTTTTCGAGATCGTTGAAGAAATCAGGCAAGCCATTAACGCACCGCGCGTCGATGCCATCGTCGTAATTCCGGACTTCAACGCAGCCGTCCTGCAAAAGACACGCCTGGGACTGTTGGGCTGGCACAAAAACTACTTACTCCTTGGGATGCCGCTCATGCAGGCATTTCCGCTCGATCAATTGAAGGCGGTTCTGGCGCACGAAATGGGACACCTGGCCAAAAGCCACAGTGCCAATTGCGCCTGGATATACCGGGTACGTGGAGTCTGGACGCAGCTCATGGACAACCTCTCCGGTGATCAGTCGGTCGCAACCGTGTTGTTCGGCAAATTCTTCGACTGGTACGCACCATATTTCGATGCTTCATCTTTTGCCCTCGCTCGCATGCAGGAGTACCACGCCGACGAGTGCGCGATACAGCTCGCCGGTCGCGAGGCCAGCGCCGCCATGCTGATTGGCACGCACGTGAAGGGACAGTTTATCGAACGAAAGTACTGGCAAAATCTCTGGAACGACACCAAACATCTCAACACACCCTACGAACGCCCATTCACAGACATCACCGAAAAGATCAACGGCACAATGTCTCTTGAGCAAGCGAGCATCTGGCTCGAACTGGGTTTCAAGCAAAAGACCAACTACCTCAACACGCACCCCTGCCTGAAAGAGCGGTTGCGCGCCATACTCAAGGTCTCTGACGAAGAAGTGGTGGCTTGGGCGCAGTCCAATCTCGATGACATGCTCAAGGTTTCTGTGCCGGCATCCGAAAGTCTGTTCGGCGAGCGGTTACCCGCATTGCTGCGTGAGTTGGACAAAAACTGGTGCACACTGGTAGGACCAGCCTGGGAAGAGCAACACAAGCAACTTGAAGAATACCGCAAAGAGATAACCGACCTCGAAGAGAAGTGCGCACAAGACGGCAAGCTCAGCGATGACGATCTCGTCACTCTGGCAGCGATGAAAGCGCGAGTCGAAAGCTTCGCGGCAGCCATGCCTCTGTTCAACCAGGCGTTCGAGCAGGCACCGGATCATCCGCTGCTGCAGTACACCTATGGACAGTGGCTGGTGGATGAAGAAAACGCCGAAGGCGTGCAATATCTGGAGCGCGCCATGGAACTGGATGGCTCACTGGCATTGAATTGCTGCCAGGCGATTTATTCATTTCTGCATGAGCGCGGTGAGAACGAGGCGGCTGATCGATTTCTGGATAAGGCGCAGGAATGCGTTGAGAAATGGGTGTTGTCGCAGCAGGAACGATCCAACGTCTTTGAAGTAGACACCTATGAAGAGCACGATGTTGAGCCCGAGAAGATGAGTAAGCTGGTTGAGTATTTAGAAACCCAGGGAAAGGTGGCGCGGGCTTATTTCGTACGCAAGCACTGCAAAATATTTCCGGAGAAACCTTTATACGTGCTGGTGATCGACTTCAAATTCGGACCCGGCGGCAATTATCCGCCCGATGATCAAGTGCTTCAAGAGATCGCGCAAAGCGGCGCGGTCCCCGGCGAAACAATAATTATCGCGCGCATCAAAGCACCAAGGAATCTGCTCAAGGTAATCACCGACATGAGCAGCGCACAGATCCTGTCGCGTTAAGAGAGTATCTAGCATCCACCGCCAGTGGTATCACCTGCTTCAATAAGGCTCGACTATCATATTGTTATCCTGAGCCGTTTTCAAAATCTCGACACGAAGTGCATCGTCTTTGAGGGGGCAAACAGCCGTTGCAGAAAATGCTGCTGCGCAGCGCTCATAAAAGGCAAATGCATTCTCATCGTTGTGTGCATTGCCGAAGATAATTCCGTCGAGGTGCCCGTACACGAAAGTGTTCTCATAAAAGAATCGGGACCATGCTTGGCTGAATTGCCGGTTGCTGTCTTTGCAAACCGCCGATACAGTTCCGGCATTCATTGCACCCGTTCCTCGAAGATCAAGAAGGTTCAAGTCACGACTCACTGCTAAAGACGCGACCTCCACATTGCTCGTCTCAACAATCTTCGCATCGCCAAAAATTTCAACGAGGCACCCGGAAAGAGTCTGAGCTGCATAAATGATGCCGCGGTCAGCGTCGTGCGCAGTTGTCGGAAAAGGTGCCCGATGGTGGTCGAACCGCGAGACTGGGCCGAAGTGGCGAAAACTTAGTGCTGTCGCACCGAACTTGGTCGGGTCAAATAGTCTGATCAGCTTCGAACCCGCAGGCAGCACATAGAGAATTGGCTGAGGCGGATTCACAGGTGGTGGAAGAGTAATTTGAACCAAACCTTATGTCACCCCTACAGCCTGAGCTTCATGGATGACTTCATCCAATTTTCCCTTTTTGAGGAGGTCCACCGGTCTCAAGCCCTCAAAAACCTTATTCGGGGAGGAAAGCCAACTGATTTTCGTGAACGTATTGCAGCTCAGAGCTTTCATCACATCGGTTAGACCTTCTACAACACCGTTTGGACTCTGATGATCAAATTGCCAGTCAGGAAACTTCAATACGTTGTTATCGAGGATGCCGAGCAACTGGCCTGTTCGGACGCGATCGTGCACGGTCTGGCGAGAGACACCCAACATGTCCGCGACAGTGGTGGCTGGGATTGCATGTGCCAAAAGACTCTTCCGATAGGCGAAAAACTTATACAGCGCGGCAAGGTCCAGCGCCTTTTGTTCATCGGGATCAGCCTGCCGCGCGCCTATCAAATTAGCGAATGAGGTGTTACCAGTGGAGGCGATTTTTTCTGGTGGCAAAACTCGTTTTTCGAGCCACTGCTCTCCTTCCGGTCCTAAGGTCTCTAACAGCTCATGCACGAACGCACGCATCGCCGGCTCGTTTCTCAGGAACTCGAGTGCTCTTTGTTCAATTGGAGTCGGCTGCGTAGGAGACATGCTGATTGACCTGCATAACTACCCCATTCTCAGCCTATCATGACTCGTCCATCTCGTCAACTTGACCAACTTGACGAGATGCAGCCCAGAAGATAAACTGCGGCAAGGCGCACCTTCGCACCGCATGCGGTGCATCGAAGCACCAAACAATCGGTTGAGTACGATCACCACTTCCCGAACGCAGCAATCTGCCGAGCGCGCCGGCTCTTAACGCGAATGGCGGCTCCCGCCATATAATCGAGGCACACAAGGTTGCAGCTTTGAATCGCGCGATCGCGTAACCCGAGCGCTAGCAAACACCGAGCGCGCTGGAGGTACTTCTGCGCGCTTGGCTTTGCAAAAGTACTAGCATCATAATATGAGACAGCCCGCTGAAACTCACCTTTTGAATACAACTCCTCTGCGGTCTGGAAATTCTGGTCGATGCGCTGCCAGTCGTTCATGACCCACACTTCCAGGAATGGAATTTCTGCCAACCCATCTAGGTCTAATGAATCAATGTGACATCGGCTAACGACAAATTGGCGAAGTTTGAACTTTCCCATTGTTCTGTGGCTTCCGTTGCGAGATCAACTCCATCCAAATGTATTGCTTGAAGATTAGGGGCACGAATGTCATCAAAAAATTTCTCGTCTAGCCGGCAAGAGTACATCGCCAACCAGCGGAGCGCTGGAAGATCCGGCAACATCACCTTATCATGCAAGCTAAGCAGACAGATTGTTTTCGGTAGCGCTTCAGCAAGATCCCTTCCGGACAGCGGGCACCACAGGTGAAGACTCTCCAGAGAGTTAAAGCGACTAAGACACGCAATAGAGGATTTGTTCAGCGGCAATTCTTGGCGAATTGAAATTGCCCGGACCGCAGTGCACTGACAACTGCTGCAAGTAAATATCGTTATGCGAATCGCAAAGAAATACTGACTGCAAGTTTGGAAACAGCACCGGATCCGTAAAGAGATCAGGCGGTGCTCCTTGCTCAACACGTACCGACTTAGTACAGCAACGACGGAATGCCTCGACGTCTCCCGGAGAGAGAGGTGCTTTTACAGTTCGATTGACTCCGCCATTGCGACTTAATTCAAACATGCCTCGTGAGAGCTTCGCGTCGTATGACTTGTCTCGATTTGAAGGAATCAATGAATAGTTCTCTATTGGATCCGCATGCGAAGGCTGCGCAAGCCAAAAGAGTCCAGCAAAAATAGGCAAAGATAGGGCTGTAGAGCATTTCATATTTAACATGCTAAACCAGGAAACATTGAATCTCTAGGGCTAAGGATCATTTCATGCTCTGTTCATCCATCAGCCTCACCCGAGACATCAAGATTTCTGGCGAGAGGAAACTGGTGGCGCTTATCGAAACGGAGTTCAGCGTCAGTTTCGCGCCGGAAGCGCTCGCGCTCACTCCAATGCCTGATCTGCGTTGCTACACGTATGCTCAAGTCCACCTGGGTGGTTCTTTCCCGCTTCAAAGCACCCCTAAGGGTGATGCCGCGATCTTCATTCACATGCAAGGATGGTATCACCAGGAAACTCAGGTGGTGCAGTAGATGATAGACGAAGCAGACTCGGAACTCTCCTGTAAGCAACTTTTAGAGCTTGCAGTGGACTCCGAGCAAGAAGACCCGGCAATGTGCGAGGAGTATTTTGATCTAGCGATCGCCGCGGCTCAAAGTACTCGCTGCGACATGGAATTAGCATGCAGCCGCTTCGGCGCATTTTTGCGGCGCCAGGGGCGAGACAACGAAGCCAGGCTGCTCTTTCCCTCCGCGCCAGGCGAGGTGCCGAAAGTAGATCGATTTGAAGCACTACGACTTAATCGAGCGAAAGACGCGATCCTGAAACTTAAGCGAACGGGGGCATTCGAAGACGAAGCAGATGCCATCGAAAAGCTCTCAGACTATAAGTGGCTGCGAGCCAACGATTTGGATTCGATGGCAACGCTCTTGATGAGCAAAATCGGAACGCGCGCGTGCCGTATGGTTTTCGGGGAGACCATTAGTGTTGGGCGACTAACTTTGGATTCCGAATCAGAGAAAGCCCGCTAGGGATTGGGGACTGGATCTTTGCGCGCGTTGCGCACAAGAACCAGGATCAGGTTAGCGGCGAATCCAAATCCGACCAGCATCGCGATCCAGAAGACGCAAGCCAACGCCATCTGCTGCATGAACATCGGACCGTAATCCATGCGGAAGCTGCCTTCTGGCGCGCCATGCATTGTTATAGTGCCGGCTGTCGGCGCATCCGCACTGGCGGTCGGACTGCTGGGTTCCTCATTGTTGAACCGGTCTGCGGCCGACTGACTCATCTGGTCGTACTTCAAGTTGCCATCTTTGAACTGCAGTGAACGGTCGCCGTTGTAGGCTTTTTCAGTTTCCTTCTTGCTCTCCATCAGCTTATCGTCGGCGGTGGCTTTCGCAGCGCTCGTTTTCTGTCTATACAACAGCTTGGCGTTGAGCGATTCACCAGATTCACGCTCATCACGAACAATGACGCCACCCGGTCCGATAGTGCCGTTGGTTGCACCTTGCAGTTCCGGAGCCTGTTGCTGCCCAGACAGTGGAGTGCTGTAGCTTGTGGTGTAATTTGATGAATTAGCTCCACCCGTTGTGATATCGGCTGTGCCGAAAACATCTCCGCCACCACTACCACCACCACCGGCAACGACTGGTGCGCTGAAGTTGGGCTGTGATGGCAAACCTGCGTCCTGCGCGCCTCTCCAGGTGTTCGGTGCAAAATTGAAGCGGTTTCCAGATTGCGGTATTGATGTTGCACGCAGGCGGATATTGTTTCCTGTCACTGACGAGGTTGGCGCGGCAGACGGCATGCCGGCCATGGGCTTGTTGGCGGCAATCTGTCCGCCGCGACCAGCCCAATCGAGCAGCGCATCGTCTTGCGAGGAAGAGGACTCGCCCCCGCCTGTGGTGGCACCAACTCCTTGTGCCAGCTCTTCCTGCCGTTCGGCGACCGGCGCTGGCGCGATAGTCTCAACATCAGCAACTTGCTGCTTGCTCTCGTTAGTAGTATTGAGCCGATTCAAGTCGCTGGTGACTTTGCTGAATGCTTGGTCGACGAACGCTTGCAGGTTCAGGTTTGCCAGCCACTGGTCCACGACAGGCAGCGGAGCAGTTATTTCGCCAGCCAGTTGCGGAATGTCTTCCACGACGATGGCGCTGGTTGCCGGTGTGATCAGGTGATAGTGCAGTGCTATGGCACCAGCCCCTCTCTGTTCAGCCCGATTTGGCGAACTGGCGTGCCTCAGCACACTGTCATATGCCATCAGTTGAGCCAGCTCCGGCAAGGTCTTCTGGGCGGTATCACCCTCGATGCGCTTGCCGAGGAACACGTACTCGTCCAGATTGGCATCGACCTTGTTGGTCCATGTTGAGTAGAGATGCTTCAGGTCACTGCTGATGGAACCGGTTGGCGCCACTGTGATCAAACTCGGGCAGCTGTCGGCAAACGCCAAAAACTCATTGGGACCAGCCGCCACCTGCAGGTCGTACAGGGCAGGCTGCACGCCCGCTTGTTGCAGGAAATATTTGACCCCACTTGTGCCATCGTCGCCGGCGCTCGGCTGGGCACCATGTATCCACAACACCTGGGTTCCAGGCTTAGCCTTGCCGCGTGCCAGCGCGCGGACAACGATACTGTCGTCCTGTCCGCCCACTGGCTGGTATTCAGCGAGAGTCTGCATGGCTTGCTTGAACGCTGCATCCGCAGGTTTCGTGCCGGCCTTGCAGAGAAACTGGTCTCTGTCCGAAACCAACACTACTTCAGTGGGCACCGTCGGCGGTAGCGCCTTTAAACCTTCCACGATGTCAGCCATGCGCCCGCGCATCTGCAATGAGCCGTCGATGACTACGATCAACTGTGCAGGCGTTTGATGCTGCTCGGGGCGAATCAACCGTTTCACGACCGAGTTCATATCGGTCCAACTATCATTACTAAAGACGCTTTTGCACTCTGCATTACGTTGCAAGCGCAGCACCGCATCAAAACGGGATAGCTGCTTGTCACCCTTCTCTCCCACTGAGGTCAGCGCATGCGAGCTTGCGCCCGTGCTCAGTCCATCAATTTGCAGAGGCGCGTCAGCCTGGAAATTCTTCTCTGAAAAGGAGGGCAACACCAGGGTCGCCTGGCTTTGATCAATTCCCAGTGTCGCCGGCGCAACGATCTTCAAAGAAACACTGATGTTGCTGCCGTGACGTATCGGATAGCACTGGACGAGAACTTGATCGTTGCCGCAAACACTGACCAGCAATGGATTCTTCCTGGCTTTAACGGCTGCCGTATAGGTCTCGCGCGCTTCCTGGCGCTCTTGAATTATCGCTTCGTGGGCAACGCCATCGACAGTCATGACCGCTTTGGTTACCACCGCGCCCGGGGGCAAAAGAATTTTGCAACGGGCTTCGCGATCATATGTAGATGAGTTTTGAAAGCCGAATGTCCAGTCCATCACCGCCAGTAGTGCGTCAGCATCTACCGTTCCAGTCAGTTTCGAGGAGGAAACGGCAAGCCCACGGGCATTGCCGCTCACTGTTTCCCCAGCGATGTCGGCATCGTAGTCGAAGTCGTCTTTAACTCCGGCATTGAGATCGGCAGGGTCGTCGACCAGCGAAGTGTTTTTGATCGTCGCCCGTGCCGAGGCAGGAATCGGTACTGAGTTGAACGGCTTGCCTGTGACCTGGTAAAAGATGCTCCGCGCTTCCGGCATGGAGACTGGATGTACATGTTCGGCAATCGAACCGAGAATGTCGGTGGCGCGCCCCGAGCGTTCATAGCACGCACGCAGCATCACTTCCTGGCTGCCATATTTCCGCAACCAACTGATTGCCGCCTGCGACTTGGCACTATTGTTGGCGTCGGCAGCCTCGCCCAGATAAACGCGTGTCAGCGTGGATGGCAGTTCAATCGCCACCACCATAATCAAGATCACCAGGTGACCGATGTGTTCCATCTGGTGGGCATCGAAGAATGTGCGGCGGTCGGCAGACAACGAGCAGACCGATTTGCCTGCCAGCCATGAACACGGCAGGGACAGCAAAGGTGCAAAAGCCAGCAAGCCAAAGCCGAGGAAAAGGATGCCCAGGCAAGCGGTTCCGGAGATGGGCAAAAACATCAATGTATAGAGGCACCCGATGCCCAACGCCATGCCATTGCCGAGCGCAATAAATAGATAGAAAGCCGATAGGTCACGACGGCTGGCCAGCCACGTCATGAAATTGGTCAACGGAATGAGCAAGAACAGCAGTATATGAGCCGTTGAAGGAAACGGATCGAAGAAGTGCTGGGCGCAGTAATGCGTTGTGGTTTCAAAAATCAACGCCAATAGGGGCAGGATGACCCCGAAAAAGAAAAAGAAGATGCCGGGTTTGCGCGCCGGTCCATGTTTCTTGCCCTCAGCAGTAGCTACTGCCGGCAGACTGGCGGGGACTTGCTCGGATTGGGGCGCGTTTGCTGCCGTCACAAAAGCTCTCCTGCTGGCAATTTCCGGTAACTGGGTACAACTGAGAGTGGCTGATTAGCAGCCTAACTGAAAATCGTCATGCGGATAAGCGGGTTTTTCAGGTGTTTCATCCAATATTCCCCGTGTAGATTGGGCTTATGTTTGAGATTGTCGGCGGCATACTAGTTCTACTGCTCACCGTCCTGTTCTCCGGAATTAAGGCGGTTAAGGACTCCAGCGCGCTGGTTATCTATAGATGCGGCAAGATTTCGCGCTGCGTAGGTCCGGGACTGCAGTTCGTCTTCCCGCTCATCGAGAAATCAGAGTCATTCGACACGCGCATCGTCACATTGCCTCTCGAGCATCTCTCAGAAATCACGATGGACAACTATCCGGTCAACATGTCGGCTGTTTGTTTCTACCAGATCTCCGATCCGAAGCGGTGCGCCGCCAAGATTCAGGACGTCGCCGCGGCAGTCCAACAAGCTTGCGAAATATCGATGCGGACGATGGTCGGGCAACATGATGTGCGCCACCTGCTTTCGGACAAGATGCGCATCAACTTCACGCTCAAGACAATTCTGGAGCGGCGCCTGCGTGAATTCGGAGTGCGCGTTGTATCCATCGAAGTGAAGGAAGTGCAACTGACCACCGAAGGATGGAAAGCAATCGCCGCCGATCCTAAGGGTCAAAATGGCAACGGCATGAAACTGGCACAGGCCGCCGAAGAGTCTTTGCTCCGTATGGACCCGTTGCGCGACGACTAAGAAAGTACGTGAGTGCGTACCGGACGCGGCTGCGCATGCGTATGAATGCACATTACTATCTGGCGGTGCCAATGCCAACATTGGGGCATGCCACCAGAAATACCACCAGACAGACATCCTTCGGCCGCCATTGACGAACAGCTGAATCCGCTGCGCAATCTCGTGCAGGCATACGGACAACTTACCGGACTGGACACCAACGGCAACGGTTTCCTCAGTCGCAGAGAACTCGACCGGGGCATAGCCGACCCGCGTTTCCATGGCGATGAAGCGGCTGCCCTTGCCACTCTGCAGCGGCACCGCGGAGAGATCAAGAAACTGCACCAGGATGGTGCGAACGAAATCACCGGGCTCAGCCGCGCCGATGTGCTGGAGCTCGCGCGCTTCTCACGGCTGGAAGCCATGCGATTGATTGCGGCAGGCGTGCCGATATTCCGCTCGTTCGACCGGGATGGCAGCGGCAATTTGAGCCGTGAAGAACTGCGCACCGCGGCAAGAAACCTGCAAGACGGCGCCACCAAAGATGCCGTTCAGCAAATGCTGGACGACTTCGCGATTATCTCCGAGAACGGCGATAACATCACGTCAGCGCAGGTGCAGAACTATGTGGCGCGCCGAATGACGGCAGAACAGCAGAGAACGACCACAGCTGTTGCCGGCAGTATGCGGGAAGCGCAAACCGCAATTCGAGAGCAAGACCCCAGGTTGTATCGAGATGCGCTGTCGCCCTTCATGGCGATTCGCGGCGACTTGCTCCGGCAGGGGCGCGCCGGCGACTGCTGGCTGCTGTCGGCGGTTTCTTCCTACGCGCAGCAAAATCCATGGGCCATTCCAAGAATGATTACGCGCAACGAAAACGGCACGCTGACGGTCAATTTTCCTTTCAGGACTCCCGATGGCCAGCCCATTTCGGCGACGGTGCAGCCGCCTACACAGGCAGAGATTGCCCGGTTCGCAAATAATGGCTCTGCTGGAACATGGCTGCCGGTGATTGAGAAAGCGATCGGGCAATACTTCAAGGATCATCCGGAACAGCGCCGTCCGCTGACGGGGGTCGATCCACCGCGACGCAATCATCTGTTGCCGCAGGATCACTTGCACGGCGCGGCCAATGCGTTCGCAACCAGCCTGGTATCAGGCGAAGCGAAAACCACCGTGAGCCTGTCCACGCTCAACGACGACCAGTTGGATGCGGTGTTGAGGTCGAACTTTCGCAATCCATTGACGGCAATTTCTGATAGCAACTGGCCCAGACAGGTCGGCACAGCGGTGCGTCAGCCAGGGCGGGTGCGGGCCGGCGCTCCCGGGGAGCCAATCAGAGAGCCGGATAAAGCACCGCCGGAACGAGAGCCGGAGAGGGAGCCTCAACGGGAACGAGAGCCGGATATCTTTCCTCCGCGCCCGGAGCCGCGCCCGCCGCGTCCCGACATGCCGGAAGACCCGGAGGATGACGGAGAAGGCGATGATGATGATGATGAAACCAAATCAGACGCCCACGAATTCGCGATTCTCAATTACAATTCGCTCGACCGAGTGGTCACGATTCGCAATCCATGGGGCAGCGGCGAATTAACAGACCCGCAAGGCAGACCGCGCGATGGCACCGATGACGGTATCATGCGGCTGAGCCTGGCGGAGTTCCGCGCCTACTTCACCGACTTGTCCGGCCCGGCTGTGGCTGAGTATCGCCGCCGTGCATCAAGACGTCCTTGAGTGACACCGCCTGCGGTGCGAGTTATTTGAAGCCTTTGATGGCATCGAGAAGCGGTTTCGTGACTTCCGGATCAAACGACTCGTGCTCAGGCTCCAGTTCTTGAATCATCAGCGCTTTGCCGCCGCCCAAGATCACTACGCCCATTTCCATCTGAGCGACCTTGCCTTTGCTGGTCATTTTGCCGCGCAGGTAGGGCATGTCTTTTCCACCGACCACGCGCGTGCCTTGCGATTCCTTCTCAAATTTGCCCTTAGTGCTGGATCCGGGAGTGTCGAAGTTGGCGCCTGCCGATTCGATTATCTGTTCTGCGGTTTGATTCTTGGAGTTGGGCACCTCAATCAGCTGCACAATCGCGGTGCCTTCCCCATTCTTGATCGAGCACATCTTTGCAAAGCCCATATTCATGCCCATCAGGTATTCCCATCCCGAAGGCAGGGGGTCGGAGATGTCGACCAGCTCCTGAGCAACCTTAGATGCGTTGCCGGGCTTGACCGCATCCATCGCCATGTTGACGCCAAAGATGCACAGTCCCACAAAGCCCACAATGCCGACCACGACGACGACCAGCAATACCTTGAGCCACCCGGGCACAGCCCCTCTTTGCGAACGCATAAACAACACTCCCCTTTGCCGAAAGTCCAATTGTAAACGATAGAGAGCGTTGACCAGCCGCTCTGGGCATAAAGTAATGGCTCCTTCCGTAGCTCTCTTGATGACCGGGCAGATAAACGCTGAGGTAGAACAACAGAAGACCCTGTCAGCAAGCTTTAACGAGCTTGCCAAACTGTTTTGCGCCCAGCAGAAGTACGAGGAAGCCGAGTCTCTCTATTCGCGGGCTTTGACCGTTGAAGAGAAGGCACTGGGTGAGGATCACCCGGGTTTGATTCCAAGCATCTCGCGCCTGGCAATCGTTTACAGGATTCAAGAAAAGTTCGATGCTGCGGAGCCGCTTTACGTTCGGGCGCTGGAGCTGGCACAGAAACATTACGGACCCGACGACCTGCGTACAGCTCAGCGGCTGAATTATCTTGCCGGACTGGCTAACGGGCGGCGAGATTTCGCCCGCGCCGAAGAACTCATCCGTCAGTCGCTGGTCATTTACGACAAGCGGCTCGGCAGTCAACACCGCACCGTCGGACTTGCTTATCTGTCGCTGGCACTGGTAAAGCAGCGCACCGGCGATGTCAAACTAGCCGACCAGTTTTTCGACCGTTTCATCTACATCGTGCGCCAGAGTTCCGACGCGACCGATCAGGTGTTGCATCTGGCTGAGATCTTCTACAAACAGAGTCGCTTCGATGACGCCGAGCTGTTGTTTCGCTACTGCCTACTGCTGGGAGAAGAGGAGATCTGGCCGGATCATCCGTTTGTCGCCAGCGCTCTCAATGGACTGGCGCGATGGCACGTCGCCCAGGGGCAATACGACCTGGCAGCTCCGCTCTATACGCGAGTCTTGAAGATCACTGAAAACATCGTCGGCGAAAAACATTCATCGCTTGAACCAATTTTGAAAAACTGCGCGATCGCGCTTTATCACTGCGATCAGTCGGAAGAAGCAGTAAAGATGGAGAAGCGCGCAGCAGAAATTCGTGCGGAGCAAGAGTTTCCCACCGATGTTGCCACCGTAATTGGTGAGAAATACCAAATCATCAAATTGCTCGGCAAAGGCGGCATGAGCACGGTGTATCAGGCTCGCCACCAGCTCACCAATAAAGTGGTGGCAGTAAAAATGCTGAACGTGGATTTACTGGAAGACAAAAATAGTTTCCGCCGTTTCCACCTGGAAGCAAAAGCTTCAGCGGCGCTCAACCACCCCAACGTGGTGGCAGTCCATGACTTCGGCAGCACGCCGGAAGGCATTCCTTATATCGTCATGGATTACCTGGACGGCAACGACCTCAAGGTTCGCATCAAAGAAGCTGTGCCGGTTTCCTTCAATCAAGCGGTGAAAATATTCATTCAATGCTGCGATGCTCTGGCGACTGCGCACGAAGCCGGTGTGGTGCACCGCGATCTAAAACCGGGCAACATCATGCTGGTTACACAAAATCGCGAAGTCGATGTCGTCAAGATCGTAGATCTTGGAATTGCAAAACTGTTGCCTCTATCAGGAGTGGACGTCTTCGATCTGACGCAGTCGGGACAGGTCTTCGGCAGTCCGACGTACATGAGTCCGGAGCAAGCGCGCGGCGACCTGGTCGACCATCGCTCAGACATTTACTCGCTGGGTTGCGTCATGTATGAGTTGTTGACGGGGCGCCCGCCGTTTCAGGGCACCAACGCACTGGCAGTTTTGCACAAGCATTTGAGTGAAGAAGCTACGCCAATGGCTCAGGTTGGCATGCGCACCGCCAACGCAGACTTGCTTGATCCCCTGGTCCTGCGCTGCCTGGCGAAGGAACCCGCCAAGCGCTATCAGTCAATGCTCGAACTCAAACAGGATCTGGAGCAGCTCGATCCGAGCGCGCTCAGATCTTCATCCGTCTCAGGCACCGCCACCACCAGGACCGAAACCGCAGCCAATGCGGATGCCGGCGGAGCCATGTCCGATTGGCGAGTCAAAGCGGGCTTGGCTGCGGTCGCCGCCGGCTGCGCGCTGGCCGCCGTAGCCACGTATTGGCAAATGACCTCCGCTCAGAAAACCACAGCGGCACCGCAAGTGCAGTCCAGCACCGCTACCACGGTCGCCCAATCAACAGTCGCGGAGCCGGCACCAGTGCAAGAAACTTCCAAGGCGGAGCCGCCAGAGGAAACCGGCAAGAGCGCCGGCAACAGCGATAGTGCAGGTAAGGGCGACAACGCGGAGCAAACGGCCGAGTCGCGGATCACTCGCATAGCCACGCTGGCCGCCGAGTGTCATGCCAACGGTCAGTGCAATGAAGCCGAGGGCTATTTCAAGGAAGCGCTGGCCATCTCCGAAAAAGTGTTTGGCAAAAACAGTCCCAAGACCCGAGAGCGAGTGCGCGAACTAGCTCTCTTCTATGAAAGTATGGGCGAGCAGGACAAGGCGCAACCGTTCCGGGACCGTTATCTGAAGATGAAATAAGTCATTTCACGAAAATTCCACGAACGTTTCACGAATCTGCCACGCTTGTCTCCTATGCTTCAAAAGTTCCCGCCGCTTTACTAAATGCAGCTTTTTGCATCCGTCCGGTTACTTCCCTTTTGGGTTTTACTATGGCCGTAGATAAAAGCGTTCCAGTCATGGAAGGTGCTGAAGCACGTGTCAAGCCTGCCGGCGACGGTGGCGTGACTCTGGGTGCCAACGCACTATCCGATCCCACCGCCGGCGATCACATCGTCGGGATGAAACCCCACCACTCCGCAGCGAGTGGAACCGGCGCAGGGCAACCAGCATAACGAGCGGGCAGCAAGGACACATGCCGAACAACGAGACATCGCAGCCCGTGGAAGTAAAAGAGGACGTTCCGATGTCCTGATCTGTTCAACGCAACGTCGATCAAGCAACGTCGATCAACAAAGACTTAGTAGAAGGTTCAGCGTAGACAATAAGGACCCCTCGAATTAAGAACTCGAGGGGTCCTTTGTTTTTCACTCTCATTGTGGCCGTGTACACGGCAGTATCACTGACCTAGTCGGCGACGATGCCGATGCGGGCGCGACGTTTGCTGGTTTCAGCCAGATCGCCTGCCATGTCGGCTTGTATGTTGGCAAACTTGTTTTCGATGCGACGCAGTGTCGATGCACTCAGTTCACCCTTGCGATTTGTTTTCCGCGAAAGGACTGCGATTTCGTCGAGTTCTTTGCGCAGGTTTCTCACTTGATTGTGGCTCAATTTGCCGCTGGCATGCGCGACACCAATCTGCAGATCGAGTTTGGCACGTCGATACGCGATGTTGTCGGCAAAGTAAACGAGCTTACCTTCCACGACCAAGAAGTGATCCGGCAACACTGCCGTTGCAGGCAACGCAGTTACTGTAACGAGGCTTCCAGTCGCATCAACGGTGGCGTAAACTTTGCCGGTCGATTGCTCGACGATGTATTCACCTACTTCCAACGGAGCACCGTTGATCATGCGGGTGGCGATGTCGAATTTGCCGGTGATGATACCGCGGGTCGGATGGACCACTATATAGGATGGACCAGCCGGCAGCACCGCTGGCGATGACGAAACAACTGTTTTCGTTGCAGTCACTGTTCCGCCGGGCAGAGTCGTTGTTTCGGTCGTGGTGGTCTTCACGGTTTCGGTGACTGTGGCGGCTGGGATTGTGGTTTCGGTGACCGTGGTGGCGGGATACGTGATCACCTGCACGACTTCAGCATTGGCCAACTGAACCGAACCCAATAAAGCTACGGACAGTGCCAGCAAGGTTGCTCTCATGACTGATTCCTCTAATGTTATGCGTTAATTCCAGAACCTTCCGGGGGACGGAATCGGGCTGAGTATGGTTCCCTGATTTGATGAGGAAGATCCCTGGTCAGATGCTCAGCTCAGCAACGAGGTACAAGATACTGGTACCCGTCACCGTCCCACCGGCGTCATGAACCAGGTTGACGAACTAAAAGTCGCACAGTTGTTTTTGGAACGGCATCGTCCAGCTGATGCCGAACAGCACGCGCGCAAGCATCTCTCGCAGAGCCCTGATGATGCGTGGGGACATCAGACGCTCGCACTGGCTCTCAACGCCCAGAAGCGCTACCGAGAAGCGCTCGCTGAGGCTAAGTTGGCAGTCAGCCTGGCTCCCGAAGAAGCCCACATCTATTACACACTGGCCAATGTTTACTACCACACCGATCTGTTGCAAGAATGCGAGACCGCAGTCGATCGAGCGATAGAACTATGCCCGACGCACGCGCCTTATTGGGGATTGAAAGCCAACGTCAAGATGGCGCAGGACAACTGGAGAGGCGCGCTCGCGGCTGCAGATGAAGGGCTGCGGCACGCGCCCAGCCACATTCATTGCCAGAACTTGCGAGCACTGGCACTGGCGAGATTACAAAAGAAGGATGTAGCCGAAACCGGTTTTGAAGAGTCGCTGCGGCAGGATCCAGACAATGCCTTGACGTTCGCATATCAGGGCTGGATGTACGTGCACCACGCCGACGCAGATAAGGCGCTAACCGCGTTTGCTGAGGCACTGCGACTGGATCCTACCAATGACTGGGCCCGCACCGGCATGTTCTATGCCTTGCGCGAGAAACATCTCCTGTTTCACCTGGCTCGCAAAGTTCAACGTCCCGGGCCCATGGTATTCGGCTGGATGGGATTTATATTTGGGCTGCCGATATCCATTACCTTGATGGTAATGGCGGCCCACAATTTCTGGTTGATACCGCTGGCGGTGCTCTCCTGGACGATCACAATCGCTTTGCTCGTGTTGCTCTATGTGCCGATCGATATGCGAGACGACACATTGAAAGCAATCATGCTTTTCGATAAGCGCGGTAAATATCTTCTGTCACCAGCGGAGCGGTCACAAGCCGTGCGCGTCTACTTTGGCGCATTCATTGGACTCTTTATCGGCATTGGTCTTGGTTTTGCAAAGGACACCAAACAGTGGAAAATTTTTGAGTTTCCCAAATTGACCAACTCAGAACAGACGGCGCTTGTTTGCTTAGGGCTGGAGCTGATCCTGATTTTGATTGCAGTGTTAGCGTTTTTCGGCAATGAGGTGCCTGAGCAGCGGCGCAATAGTCTGACCGGTGTGCTGCTCACGCAAATCGTGTTTCTGCCCGTCGCCATTTGCTCTGCCATCGGATTCTTCACCCCCTCTCTCCAAACCATCCTGATGACCGTGTCCTCAGTATGGATCTTGTTTTCGGGACTGCTCGTCTGGGTCTGCGCCGCACGGCTGCGCAGCTGGATCTCCAAACAACTGGAGTTACTCATCCCCAACTAGGGAAAATTTCACCTGTCTCGCCCGCAAACGTGCAAAGATAGAGGTAACTGAACTGAATATTGATTCGCTTCGACCGCCACCAGACTCGGCGCGGCCGAGCCGAATCTTCTGCCGTCTCCTGATCCAAGAAACGGATACCCCCTCATGAGGACAGGACCATGGAAGGAACCTCTCGCAGAGCCCTGCTAAAGACGCTCGCTGCGGTGCCGCTTGCCGCCACAGTCGGTGTCATTGTTTCTCCTTTAGTACGATTTGTTTTGCCCACGCGCAAGCCGCTCGATCTGTTCGCCCCCTCGGATCAACCCGTGGTGCTGCAGTCAGTATCGTTTGCGGCGAACCAGTTTCCCACCGCCTGGACCTGCCAGGAATTCACCTTCGTCCAGGAATATGTGCAGTACAACCCGGAAGGCAAGGACTATCGCAAAATCCCCGGATACGCGGTCAAACTGCCGAGCGGCGAAGTGGTGGCATACAGCCGCATCTGCCCGCACCTCGGTTGCATCTTCAACTTCGTAGAAGACCCGGATGAGTGCGCCAAGAAATACAATTACCGGCCGCAAGGTCCGGTGTTTGCCTGCCCGTGTCACCAGAGTGTCTACGATATCGCTAATGACGGCAGAGTCGTGAGCGGACCCGCTCCCCGACCGCCGCGCAAGTTCACCATCCACAAGGAGGGCGACACGATAGCCATCACCGGGCTGGAGGCCGGTGGTATCGCTTAGTCAGCAGGTTCGGCTTTAAGGCTTCCGGCGCCGTCTCTCGATGTCTTGTCTGATCTGGTCGCCGTACTGCTGCCAGAGCTTGGCGGCCTTTTGCGGCGCTTCGAACTGGTAGTGCCATTCATCTCCGCGGACGAATTTGCCTCTCCAGCCGACGGCGCGCAGTGCCGCGTCGACATCGGGATCCTGGAAGTTTTTCACATCCATGGCGCTGCCGCGTTCATGCATGGAGCGTCCTTCCGGAGCATGAATGCCTTGAGCGAGACGTTGCTGAGTATGGGTACGTCCAGCTGAATTCTGTTGATCGGTGGTTCCTTCCGAGGCCAGAATGACGCGCTTGCCTTTGGCTTCGAGTATCTTGTTGGCGAGGGCCAGCGATTCAGCCGCTGGGCGGTCCAGCCAGAGCGGCTGGTCGGCGATCACCTGACGACGACCACGAGCGTCGGGTCCGGTAATCGTGCCCTTGTATCCAATATAGACAGGCTCGATTTTCTTGCCGTTGCCGGGGCGATTTCCGACGTCATTAACAATCTTCGGATCGGTTACTGCATCCAGCATCAACGGGTCGCCGTCGGCTCTGGTGGGCAGAACCGTGGGTGGTGGCACCTTATCTCTTACGCTGGGAGGATTCACTTCCGGCGGGCGCACTACTGGAGGACGCACCACGGGAGGTTTGATCTCGGGAGGACGCACCACAGGCGCGCCGGTGCCGCGTTCTGCATATTGCGAT
This sequence comes from Candidatus Obscuribacterales bacterium, assembly GCA_046328035.1. Taxonomy (GTDB): domain Bacteria; phylum Cyanobacteriota; class Vampirovibrionia; order Obscuribacterales; family Obscuribacteraceae; genus JBGASG01. The sequence goes on from JAXLXI010000004.1 coordinate 293,790, forward strand.
ACCGTGCTGTCGGCGACATTGGCACCCCACCACTTGCCGTGGAAGTCGGAGTCGCCGCGACGATCTTTCTGCTTGCTGATCGCTCCGTTGCGGTCGACCCAGCGCAAGACCGGATGCTGTCCACCAGCTGTGTCGGCTGCGTGTACGTTCATCAGCTTGGTGACTTTGCCCATCGAGATGCGGTGGATATCGAACTCGCGCATGGTCTCGCCATCTTTGAGTGCGACGCGCACTTTGCCGTCTTTGGTCTTCGGACCCTGTTCCCAGAGCTTCGCGAAGGCCGCAGCCTTATCGTTGAAGGAGGCTTTCGGATCTTCTATGGTCGAGATCAATTTCTGGTCGACACCCTTTTGCCAATCGGGCACGGTGACGTCGCCGCTGCGCGGAGCCGGCAACACTTCCTGTCCGCCACGAGGAGGAACAACCACTGGCGGATCGCCTTCGCGCTTCACCGGCTTGTCTTTGCCGGGCGGGGCAATTGTGCCGTCGTTGTTGATCTTCGTATTGAGAACTTCCATGGAAAATCCGTGTTTGACGTGCGGACTATTCCACGCTTCTATTTCAGGTCGGCTCTTGCTGCCGGGGTCGACAGCCAGGTCCACGCGTCCGGCGCCTTTGATCTTGCCTCCCGTATCGACTACGCGGAAGTGTACGCCGGTCAGATCGAATCCATATTTCTGTTTGTAGGCGTCGCCCCATTTAGCAATCCAGGCATCCTTGGACATGCCGGTCATCTGCTGGAAGAAAGCGTCGTTCTGCATTTCAGCGATGCGGAACATGGTGCCATACTTGCCGTTGGCATGATGAGGATCGCCGGCGGCGGCGGCATAACCGGCTTTAACCGGATCGGCGAGGAACTTTTGCAGGGTGTGATCGGGCAAGTAGACTGGTGGTGTACGGTCGGGAGGCGTCGAACCGTAGGCTCCGCCTTGACCGCGAACCGGCTCATAGACGGTCTGCCAGGATTGCAACTTAGACACCACCTGCGGTGCCTTATCGGCGGTCGCCGGCACTGCGTCGGCACCTAGAGCCAGCTGTCGGTCGCTGCCACCGGTACGACGCACCGGGCTGTTATAAGTGATGTCCAGAGTCGGAACCGGCATGTTCCAACTAGCCATGGCATTGGAGAACCAGAGGCTGCCGTTGTTCTCTGTCGAACCAAACGAGAATCCACGGTTAGTAATGTCGGTGCGTCCGGATAGTTCCAGGGTGCGCGCGGCGGCAAAAACATCAGGTCCGGCTGCCGTGATCGCCAGATTGTTATCGCCTGCGGTGCGAAGCGGGGGGACATCCAGAACGGTAGACGTATCCGGATCGTGATCCGGCGTTCTATGGGGTGCGCCTGTCATAGGTTGGTATTCCTACCGGGAGCTCAGGGGGTGGCTCGCGGCTTTTATATCAAGGGGAGGATTTTTGCAGGGTAGAACTAGAATGTGGCAGATTTGTGAAACGCGCATGGGAGAATTCCCATCGCCTCACCCTGGCTGGCTTTCGGCAGACCGAAAATGTCTGCTACTATTTGCCGATGAGCCTGAAATCCGAATCAATCAAATTTGGCGAATTGCTTGTCAAGCTAGGATTGGCAACAGAACAGGATTTGCGCCAGGCGTTGCAAGCGGCACCGCAATTCGGGTTGCCGGTGGGCAGAACTCTCGTGCTGTCAGGTCGCCTGAGTGAACCGGAGTTGCAACTGGCCGTCGAGCTGCAAGCGTTGATTAATCGCGAAGGCTACTCTATAGAGGCGGCTCAGCGTGCCGCTCAACTGGTGCGCACGCAAGGCTTGTCGCCGCAGGATGCGCTCAAACAGATAGGCGTCGCCGAAACTCCCGATCGCACCACACTGGGCAGTCTCCTGATCGAAGCCGGTGCAATCACTCGCGAAAATCTGCAGGATGCGCAGAAAGGCAGCTATGAATCGGGCATGCGTTTGGGGCGCCTGCTCGTACTCAAAGGATTCATCACCCATCAACTTTTAACGCGCGCTCTGGACTTTCAACAGATGGTGCGCGACCAACGCATTTCACTCGATCAGGCAGTACAGATGTTGAAAGCGCAAGTGCCTAACGAAGTTTCTCGCGCAGTTGCTCTGGAAGCACATGGGATGAAACCGGCACCGGCGTCCAAGAACGTGCGGTTCGGCGAGTTTCTTGTATTGAGCGGGTTGGCCACCGAGCGCGAAATTTTGAACGCGATGGAAACCAGCATGACCCAGCAGTGCAGTCTCAGCGAAGCATTGATCAAGTTGGGTCTGGTATCGCAAACAGTTTTCGATTGCGCGGCCCAGTTGCATCAAAAGGTCTGCCATGGCGAAATCACGGTCGAACACGCGACGTCCGAAATTCACGATATGGTTTTTGGACCGTCGATGAAGAAACCGGAAAAGCAGCCTGTTCTGGGCGAACTGCTCAAAATGACAGGACTGGTGACTGATACCGACATCACAGAAGCGATTGAATTGAGCAACAAATATCCGTCCTTGATCGGTAAGATGCTCGTAATTTCAGGTGCAATCGATGAAGCGATGTTGATTGCGTCACTGCGGTGCCAGTATCTGATCAAGCACGGCTATCTGGGTGTCGAGGACGCCGTCAAGGCTTTGCAATACACCAAGAAAAATCGCGTCAGCTTTGACGATGCCATGGACGAACTGGGCATGCGCACGACAACGACCCACGTTTAGCGGGTATGAAACAACGGAGAAACTGTGAGGTATGCCATGCCGGTATCAATGAGAAGTCGACGTAAGCAGCTGTGTGCAAGCGGTTTCCTCGCCGCATTGATGTTTCTTGGCGCTGTAGGAATGGCACCGGCATCGGCGGACGCGGCCTTCGATGCTGCGGTCAAATCGTACAAGAGTCGCAACTTCCGTGAGGCTGTCGCTCAGTTCACGGCTCTAAAGAACGCCAATCCGAAAAACGCCACCATCCACTACTATCTGGCGCTGTCGTACCAGGGCGTGGGCAACCGCAGCGGCGCCAAGTCGGAGTATGAGTGGATCGTTGCCAACGATCGCACCCAACTGAAGGCTATGGCCGAGAAAGGGCTGCAAATCGTGGGTGGATCTGGCGGCTCTGTCTCCGTATCAGGTTCTTCATCGGCGTCGGATCCAGGCAATGTAGCCGGCGCGCCGCCAGCGTCCGCTCCATCTGGTCCGAAAGTTAAGACCATCATCGACTTTTACACGACCTGGTGCGGTCCCTGCAAGAAGTTCGAGCCCATTTTCGATGAGGTGAAACGCAAGTACCCCGATATCACGTTCAAGCGCCTGGATGCCGAAGATTCAGCCAATGCCGATCTGGTGGAGAGGTATGGAGTGAAAGCCTATCCAACCATCGTAAAACTGGACGGCAGCGGCAAGGTGCTGGCGAATTCGGCCGGCGCGCCTCGCACCGCCGAGGACTTCGAAGCGGAGATCAAACAATTTCACTGATGCCGAAATTTCATTGATGCCCAAATGCGGGCGCCAGTGAGCCGTACACGAAACATACACAAGAAATTCACAAGATATTCCGGATTTGTTCCGATGCGCTTTTGTAGAGTAGGGGCGCTTGGGCTTCATCCCCCCGTGTCACGAAAATCCACGAATTGGGTATAAAGCTCAAGGACCCGCAACTTTTACCATCCGTCATTTCGAGCCCGCCGAAGAGAGGATTTTTGTCATGGTCGCCAAACCTGCACATGTAGAAAGCGCCGACGACGCCGCTGTTGCCCGTCCAGTCGAGACCGCCGTTATTCAGCAACAAACTGCGGCCGCATTAACGACGCCGGAATCCACTGTTGCCTACCAGCAGATGCAGGGCACGACGAACACGGAAGGCTGGTTCAATAACAATCTTTCCCTGGTTGACGATAAGTCCGGCAAGGGCAAGCCGACTGATTCAACGACTCACACTCTGTCATCGACCGACCCGAGCGAGACGCCGGAACCGCCGCCGCCCGAGTATGCGGTCAAACAAAATGAAGGCCGCGTCTTCCTGGCTTCGGATGATACTTATCCATCCGAAACACCCGAACCGGACCCGCCCGAGAACGCTTAAGGCTGGAAGATCAGTCGAGCAATCGGTCTAGACCGTGAATAAGCGATGGTGCAACCAGGCTGACGGTTGCTGCCACCAGTCCGACTCGCCCTTTGGTGCCCAGTTTTAACGCCGACCAGGCAGACAATCGATAAGCACCATATCCGGTACCAGCAAGGATGGTGGCGTCCGCCGCCACGCGGAAGCCCGTACTGGGCGACATATTGTTGGCCAGGTTGTAGACGTGCGAACCGACATCCATGTAGCCGCGCGTGATCGGATTGACTCCCAACATCGCGTCTTTGACTTCGCCCTCGTTCTTGACGGTGGGGATGCCGGAGTTGTTCAGCTGCAACTCGATTGGCACTTGCGACTTAGCGAACAGCGCCGTTCGCATCCAGCCTGGCAGCGGATTATCGGTACGCATCCGGTAATATGGAACGCCGGATCCATCAAGCTTTTGCGCTATGTCTTTAACAGAAACCGACAGATCGCGACCAGCAGCATTCAACTGAAAGTTGATGCCGCGAATATTCTGTAGCGCCGGTCGTCCTTGCTGCTGAATGAGGTCAAATGCTGGATCGTCGAAAGTGATCGACTTGAGAGTCGCGCCTCCGGCGCTGCGATCGATCGAAATCTGCTGCGGCGCACTCAGGTCAAGGTCGATGTGCTGCCCCGTCATCGAAATCTTGTCTGTTGCACGAGCGAAATTGCTGATGGCATCATCGAGGCGCACGCCAGTGCGTTTCTCGAAATTATTGAGCGTGTTGGCCGGCGAGAATGTGCCGTCCCCAAGCGACTGCACTTCGTTGAGCATGTCGCCCGTGTCCGTCTCCAGACCGTGAATGCCGCGTGTGCGGACATGTTGCTTCAGACGGTCGACAACATCGAGGGGCTCCTCGGGCTTCGGCTGCTGCGTGTGCGAGACCGGTCCACTGGCTTTCGGGTGTGCTTTGAGAAACTGCCAGATAGTGTTGACGGTGACGTCGATATCGTCGGGAACATGATGTCCGCCGGCGATCGTGTATTCATCAACCTCGACGCCGTTGCTGCTGTTGATGTAGCGGCGCTGGGTGACATTGCCTTTGCGCTCCACAATCGGCGGATCGGTGATCTTGTTTTGCTCCACCCAGTATCTGGTTGAATAATCTTGCGGCTTGAAGTTCGGCAACCCGACTGCATTGAGTGACGCCGGCACGTTCTTGAGACCTTCGTAGGGGATGATTTCATCCTCGGTTCCATGCATGTTCAAGATGGAAATCGGGGCTTTGAGCGGCGGCTCTTTTCCGCTCATCGCTCCGCTGATAATGGCTACTGCAGCCACTTTATCCGATAGCTCACCGGCGGCGCGGTAAGCCATCATGCCACCATTGGACAATCCACCCATGAAGATGCGCTGCGGATCGACTTTGTAGTTTTGCTCCGCGGTGTTGATGATGTGGCGAAGAAACCCGACGTCATCAGCATGTTCACCTGGTGCGGTCAGTCCGTTGTCGGTGTCCCAGGCGCGCCATTCATCGCGTCCGGCCCAGGTGCGTGCATCAGGATAGACCGCGATGAAACCTTCGCGGTCGGCGACCTTACTCATTTTCGTCAGGCGAGCAATTTCGGCGCCATCTTGTGAGTGTCCGTGCAGCAGCAAGACTAGCGGCATCGGCTTGGCAGGGTCGTAACTGGGCGGTACGTGAATCTTGTAGTGCCGCTCGACGCCCGATACTGTGGTTGAGAAGTCGTAGTCGCCTGGCTTGGTGACATCAACCGGAGCGCCGGTGGCGTTTTTCGGAACCAGATTGGCGTCGCCCGTAGCCGCCGGATTGGCTTTTCCAGGGTTGGTCGCGCCTGTCCCGGTTCCGCCTTCCACATGGACGGACGTGGCCGGCGCCGGGTTATCCGGTTCGGTTTGTGAAAGCAGCTGTTTGTAAATCTGCCGCAGCGCCGGATCGACTACCTGTCCGACCCATTTCGGGTTGGACTCAGCGAAGAGCGCCACTTTCGATGCTTCATTTAAAGCATCCGAGGTCAGCAAGCCGGCGATTGAGGGTCCGGTTGTTTTTGCCGCATCGCTGAATACCTGGCTAATATGGGCGGTGCCGAAGCTGCCGTTGGCGAGCACTGGAATTTCCACGTTGACGACATTCGGCATCCCCAGAATGCGCTGGGCCGCCGTGGGCAGCGGACTGGCGAATTCGGCGTTGAGAACCTGGTTGCCAGCCTGGTCCTTGCCCAAGCGAGCGTTTTTGAGCGCGGCTGCGTAGTCGGACCCGAAGAACGATATGTTGAGCGAGACGCCGGCGATATTCGACAGGGCGTGTGTATTGCGGTCATAGTCGAAACTGACGCTGCCGCCGAAATTCAGCGTTTTGACCTCAATATTGCTGTTCAGGAAATCGCCGCCCACCGGCACCGACGTCGGTCCATCGCGCTGAATGGTGATGCGCGGTCCGGACTGGTCCACAGAACGAATTCCGGTCAATACGGGCGCCAGTTCATTAAGCGCCGACTGCGAGAACGTCGACTGGGCGTCCTGGACTACAGGCACCAGCTTCGGGCTAATTTCGATGGGCTGATCTGCGGCGGGCATCAGACATCTTCCACAAGAGACCTCTATTCTTATGGAAAAAGTTGATCAAGTCATTGTTGAAACTACGTAGTCAGCCTCATGTCACAATTCGCGGATTGCGTCAGCGGCGAAGCGCGTGAATGTTTCGTGTAAGGCCGGTCTGCCCGCCTGACACTATATTTGGTGGCAAGGCGGGCACCGCCCGCGCTCCGTTCTTAGAAGGATTGATTACCCACGGCGGCGGTATCCAGTCGAGAAATCCAGTTAGCTTTCTCGGGATAGTCTTGCGGCGCCGGCTTGTACCAGATGCGCACCGGCAGCCCATCTTTAATTGGCCCGCCGTGAGATGTGGTGTTGCGAAAGCCGGGATTGGTCAGATCGAAATCACTGTATTTAAACGGCACTCCGTTGACATTGAAGCTCTCGTTTTTATGTCCGGAAGCAGGCATAGGGTCGAATTGAGAAACCACGCCCTCTACCTTCTGGTGCGGTTCATGCTTCAAATATTCGAGGGCCCGGCAGTGGTGCATGAAGCTAGCACCCATAACACTGGTGACAATAAGGCAGATGGTGCCACAAAAGATGCCGGCGATGATTCGATTGAGTCTTGCCGCGGATTTCTCGTTTTCGCGAGCGGTTTTGTTGTCGGCTACAGAGATGCGAATATCGGAAGATCGCCGATGCACGCTTGGTCCTGCAATTACGATGATCAGCGAAATAGCGATGAAGAATACCGGCAATAAAAGCGCTTGTATCCATCCATCCCACGGATTCACCTGGGCCACATCGAACACAGTTTGGTAGTTCATGGCTCTCAATGGTACACCGGCGCCACCAAAAGTGGTGCACCGCTTGTCGGCACAGAAAAAAACCCCTCGACTTATTCAATCGAGGGGTTTATAAATCCTGGCACCGGGCTATCTTTCCGGGCGGTCTCCCGCCAAGTATTGTCGCTGCTGACCGTCTTTACCGTCGTGTTCGGGATGGGAACGGGTGTGTTCCGGTCGCATCGGCACCAAGAAGCTTTAGGTCTAGCTCTCTTGGATCTCGGGCACTGGAGCCCTATTTGAGAGCCGTAACCTGAGACTGCACACCTGAGAAGGTTTGGTTATTTGTTTCGATTCGAGGAATCTAGCATCCAGTGATAGATCAACTGGATAAGCCCTCGGACGATTAGTAACGCTCGGCTACAAACCGCCTTGGTGCGGCCTTTCTACCTGCGTCCTATCTACCAGGTTGTCTTCCTGGGTCCTTACTACCTTGCGGTATGGGAAATCTCATCTTGGGGTGGGCTTCGTACTTATATGCTTTCAGCACTTATCCGCTCCGAACACAGCTACCCTGCGTCTACCGCTGGCGCGATAACAGGTACACTGGCGGTTCGTTCGTCCCGGTCCTCTCGTACTAAGGACGACTCCCCTCAAATTTCCTACGGGCATGCCGGATATGGACCGAACTGTCTCACGACGTTCTGAACCCAGCTCACGTACCGCTTTAATGGGCGAACAGCCCAACCCTTGGAACGTACTACCGCTCCAGGATGCGATGAGCCGACATCGAGGTGCCAAACCTCCCCGTCGATGTGGACTCTTGGGGGAGATCAGCCTGTTATCCCTATGGTAACTTTTGTCCGATGAGCAACGACTCTTCCATGCAAAGTCGTGGGATCACTAAGCCCGACTTTCGTCCCTGCGCGAGATGTCTCTCTTGCAGTCAAGCCTCCTTCTGCCTTTACGCTCGATGGTTGATTTCCGACCAACCTGAGGGAACCATTGGGCGCCTCCGTTACTGTTTAGGAGGCGACCGCCCCAGTCAAACTGCCCAACTGAAACTGTCCCACGCCCGGATTCACGGAACGCGGTTAGTACGCTAGTTACGCCAGAGTGGTATCTCAACGTTGCCTCCCCAACGACCAAAATCGTTGGATCAACGGCTCCCACCTATCCTGCGCAGACATAACCCGCGGACAATATCAGCCTACAGTAAAGCTCAATAGGGTCTTTCTGTCCTGGCACGCCTAGTCCGTATCTTCACAGACAATCCTATTTCGCCGAGCCTCTCTCCGAGACAGCGCTCAAATCGTTACTCCATTCGTGCGGGTCGGAACTTACCCGACAAGGAATTTCGCTACCTTAGGACCGTTATAGTTACGGCCGCCGTTCACCGGGGCTTTGTTTTTCAGCTTCGCTTGCGCTAACCGATCCACTTAACCTTCCGGCACTGGGCAGGAGTCAGCCCCTATACTTCCCCTTACGGGTTTGCAGAGACCTGTGTTTTTGTTAAACAGTCGCTTGAGCCTCGTCGCTGCGACCTTCTCACGCTTCAGCCGCGTAGGCTTACACGCTAGCAAGGCACCTCTTCTTCCGAAGTTACGAGGTTATTTTGCCGAGTTCCTTAGAGAGAGTTATCTCGCGGACCTTAGTATTCTCTACCTGACTACCTGTGTCGGTTTCGGGTACGGGCACCTTGGACTCCATCGCCGCTTTTCTCGGCAGCATGGCGTTTGCACACTAACGAGGTACGTGACCTCTTCGCTGGGGACCTCAGTTTTTAACGCCGTTGCGGATTTGCCTACAACAACTACCTACATCCCTGGAAGCACCATATCCAATCGTGCTCTGTGCATAGCCTCCTGCGTCCCGACGATTTCAACGTTTTCGGTGGCAGAGGAATATTAACCTCCTGTGCATCGACTACGCCTTTCGGCCTCGCCTTAGCTCCCGGCTAACCCCACGCGGACGAACCTGCCGTGGGAACCCTTAGTCTTTCGGTCCATCAGATTCTCACTGATGTTTTCGCTACTTAAGCCGACAGTCTCACTTGTGCTTCGTCCATACGTCCTTACGATCGTACTTCGTCCTACAACACAACGCTCCCCTACCGCTTCCATTCGGAAGCCCACGATTTCGGCGACATACTTAGTCCCGGATATTTTCGGCGCAAAGTCGCTTGACCAGTGAGCTATTACGCTTTCTTTTAATGGTGGCTGCTTCTAAGCCAACATCCTGGTTGTCAATGCAACTTCACCTCCTTAGCCACTTAGTATGTTCTTTGGGGCCTTAGTCGGTGGTCTGGGCTGTTTCCCTCTTGAGTACGGAACTTATCTCTCGCACTCTCACTGCCAGATATACATTATGGGTATTCGGAGTTTAACTCGATTTGGTACGGATCTTCTCCGCCCGCACCGAACTAGTGCTCTACCCCCCATAAGATTAACTCTGACGCTGTGCCTCAACGCATTTCGGGGAGAACCAGCTAGCTCCGGGTTCGATTGGCATTTCACCCCTAAACACAGCTCATCCACCAGTTTTTCAACACTGGTTGGTTCGGACCTCTACGCACCTTTACGCGCGCTTCATCCTGGCCATGCCTAGATCACCCGGGTTCGGGTCTGCCGCATGTAATTAAAAATCGCCCTATTCAGACTCGGTTTCCCTTTGGCTTCGTGTGTTAACCACTTAACCAACTACATACGGCAACTCGCCGGCTCATTCTTCAACAGGCACACTGTCACACTATCTAATAGTGCTTCAATTGCTTGTAAGCACACGGTTTCATGTTCTATTTCACTCCCCTCGCCGGGGTTCTTTTCACCTTTCCCTCGCGGTACTTGTTCGCTATCGGTCGTCAGACAGTATTTAGCCTTACCGGATGGTCCCGGCAGATTCATACAGAGTTTCCCGTGCTCCGTATTACTTGGGATACTCCTCAGGTTCAAGCGATTTCGTCTACCGGACTGTAACCGTCTATGGTGTTCTTTTCAGTAAACTTCGACTATCGCTATCCCATCTTAAATGGAGTCCCGCTACCCCGATGCAACTTGCGTTGCATTGGTTTGGGCTGTTCCCCGTTCACTCGCCGCTACTGAGGGAATCACTGTTTTGTTTTCTTTTCTTCCCGGTACTAAGATGTTTCAGTTCCCGGACTTGCCTTCCTCAACACTATGGATTCATGTTGGGATAATCAGACATTACTCTGACTGGGTTGCCCCATTCGGACACCCGCGGATCGTAGCCTGCAACGGCTCCTCGCGGCATTTCGCAGTTTGCAGCGTCCTTCTTCGGCTGCTGACGCCAAGGTATCCACCTGTGCGCTCTTAGTAGCTTAACCAGATAGACTTGTCACTCAGCCGCAATGCTCGCGCCGACTTTCGCCAACGAGGGCACCGCATTTGGTGCAAGCCTGATCTATTTCGATACTAGACTTTCGTTTCTATTGTTTCTCAGATATGCAGTTTTCAGGGTACGGACCAGAATTGATACGGCTTCTGGAGCGCCGTCACGTATTGACCCGTGCGAATTGCTTATAGTACCAGATATCTTTCAAGCGTGGCAATCAGTTCAATGAAATTCGTTGAATGCTTGCCTTGCGAGCGAACCCTGGTGTTTCGAGGGTCATACACCGAACATTCGCGCTCACCAAGCAGTTAGCTCGTGACCGCGGATTTATAAGAGTATCACACCGACTTGGAGCTATCCGCTCTTTGTTTTCCGATGTGAAGGGAGCGCTAAAACGCTCACCCTACCTCAATCTCTGGAGGCTAGCGGAGTCGAACCGCTGACCTTCTCCGTGCAAAGGAGACGCTCTACCAACTGAGCCAAGCCCCCACAGTACTGGTTTCTTCCTTATAGAGGGTCCGGTTGGGTGCACATCGAGCCGTTAACAATGTCTTCAAGCTTTGAAAACGGTTGTGTTACAGCGGCAGCCGCCAAACATATTTATAGGGAGGAAAACTGGGCCATCGTAGACTCGAACTACGGACCTCACCCTTATCAGGGGTGCGCTCTAACCACCTGAGCTAATAGCCCTCAGCGTATTCATTCTATCTATAGCCGCCTTTTTAGTCAAAAGCAGACCTGAGATTTGCGGGTTTTGTGAACCCACCCCAACGCTTGTCTTCTCCAGCCTCGGCGCCGGTATCGCGGGCAGTGACTGTTTATCTACTACACAGAAATCGCGGCTTCTTCTTTCAGCTTCTGGAAAGCTTCTTCCGGATCGACTTGCTCGCTCGTGATCTTATTCATTATGTAGGAGATGGCGAAGACGCCCTCGTCAAGCGAGAGTGTGTTGGCGCGTACGGCTTCGTAAATACGGACAATCGCTTCGATACAGCGGTCGTCGAGCACGCCGACCATCGACAGCGAAGTGGCTACGATCAAGGGCGTACGCACGGCAAGGGCCAGAGCGTTTTTGATGTCCGCCTCATGCGCGACACTGGACAGCATCAGGAATTTGTTGAACGCCAGCTGGCTGTTGTCAACTTCTTCAGTACCGGCTTCTGTCTTTGTCGGCTCAGGATCTTGCGGCTCGACAGCGGCACCCTCTTCAACGAGCGCCTCCAGTTGGTCTTCATAGGTCTTACTGGAAATGGGCGCTGCCACTGCTTCTTGCTGCGCCTGTTGAATCTGTTGCGCCTGCTGCACTTGCTTGGCTTCGCGCGCCGCTTTCGCTTTGGCGTCAGCCTCGAGAAGCGCCTTGCGGGCAGCTTCGGTTTCAGCCTCGATGATTTGCATGCGCAGCAATTCCACTTCGCTCAACCCGCCGGCACCGATAGCCGGTCCAGGCGGAGTCGATGGTGCCTGCGGCGGCAAAGTGTCTTTATCCAGACCACGCAAGAGTCCTTTGGCTTGACCGATCGGTACATGCACAGGTCCTGCGGGCATAGGCGCTGCCGGTGGCGGCTCGGGAGTTTTTTCGGGCTCGGGCTGCGGCTCAGACTCCGGCTCGGACTTCTGCTCCGGCACCGTGGGCACCGACAAAGGCTTGGGCTTGGCGGGCTCCGTCGCATAAGAGAACACTTTGGGAGGACGCGTGGCCGTCAGATCGGCTTCATTGAGGGCCTGCTGGGAGCCGGTATTCACATTGAGAGCAGGCTGCGAGCCCGTATTGGTCTGTTCGAACATACCGCCGCCGCCACGCACGTTCTGCATAGACTTGGCAAATGCTTCTTCCAGATCGGCCATCACCATCTTTTTCTCTTCGGTATGGCTGGCCTTTGGGGCCACCTGACCGGGCATGGCAATGGCGCGCATCTGCTGCGTTTCATCCTGCGGCATGATGATGTTGCCCAGCACGGTGCTGGATGCTATCGGTCCGCCGGCACCAACTTCCGGCTCCGGTTCGCTCAACAAACCACCCTGAAGATCTTCCATAGATATGGCTTTCATCTGCAGAGTGTCGGACAGCACTTGCGGTGGTGCCGCCTTGGTTGCCAGCGACATCTTGAGAGCGTCGAGAGTTTCTTGCTTGACCGGAAATGCACAGTGCACTTCCCACAGTTCTTGATAGGCATCTTCAGGACTGCAGGTTCCGTTGCGGGCCGCAGTCTGGAGTTCGATGGCGGCCGAAAGCGTTTCTTCAGAGACCAGTCCGTTCTGCACCAGCATCGTGCCGACGTTTTTGTTTTGCTCCAACCCCATTTCGACGGCATTGCGGACATCGAACTCGGTGGCGATGCCGGCACAAATGACCAGATCGCCTAATTTGAGGTTGGCTTTCTGAGTCTTCTTCTTTTCTTCGTCGTCGACGGACAGCTGTCTTTTGTAGGCGATATTGAGCGCCTTGATGGCCACATCACGCTCGACCTTGCCGTCCCGAATCAATACTTGTGCGTTGAGGGCGGCGTTCAGGAAAGTTTCGGTGAGCACGCCGGAAAGCACCAGAGTACGTCCCAGGGGCAGACCGGTAGAGTTACTCTTCAGTCTGGCTTTCTCTACCTGTTCCGTTGACAGAATTCCGGCATCAATAAGGAACTCACCCAGCTGACTTACCGGGTTGATGTCTTTGCCGCCGGCGGAAGGCGCAGTATGACCGGCTCTTCCCAGGGCATCGGCGAAACTGATGCCGGAGCGATGAGCCAGGCGCAAGGCCCGCACTGCGTTGTAGAGATCGAGTGAGCCGTCTTTGATCATGTCTTGCGCCTGGATCGCCATGTCCAGGTGCTTACGCTGTATGTAATTCATGGCCAGCAGGATTTCGCCGACGCGGGCGGTATTGGTTCCGGCCTGCCGCATGGCATCGGTCAGCACTTCCTGAGGAATAATTCCTGCTCTCACAAGCAGGTCGCCAAGCCTGACTTGAGCGTTCTTACCCGCCCAGAACGACTGGGAAAGCAGACTCGGGGACTTACCTGATTGGTCTTGCGACACGGAATTCCTCTTGCACTCCAAAATGCCTAAGTGCGAAGCTCACTAGATCGGTCATGCCACACCAGGGACAGAACCTATCGCCTCCGACAACATTAATACCATTGATCGACTGATATTCATCAAATATCAACACACTGGTTGACTAAAGATGTCAGCTTGGGCACATTCCTATGTAACCGGTTCAAGCTAACCCCATGCTGATATTCACGCTGTCCGTCAAGAGCAATTCTCAATTCGTCGCCGTCCTCAGTGAAGTTCGCAAACACTCGGACGTGCGTTACGGCATGTTGCGAGTAGCTTCCAGCGAAACCAGCGGTCGCATCTTCATTGTCGACGGTGCCTTCATTATCGGTTGCGAATTATCTGACGGTAGAAAGGGCGCCGTCGCGCTCACCACCCTGCTCTCCATGGAGCGAGCCATCGTCGGCTTTCTAGAGATGCCTCGGCGCACAGGCGGCGGCGGGGTGGCGGTCAACATTGAAAACATGGTCAATGATTGCAATGCGGCCGAAAGCGAAAACGTCGGCAACGTGCTGCGCCGCATCCTCAATCAAGCACCGCTTACGGATCTTCCAGCCGGCGCAGACGCTCCCAAACAGCCGGCGCCGCACAGCTTGATGATGCACGTTATTCACAACCAGGTGCGCAAGGAGCTCGGACCCTCGCGTGATGCCACTAGCAGTGGTGCGGCGGCAACGCTCACTGAAATCGTACTGCGCAATTTAGATACGTACAACAAGCTACTGCAGAGGCTGGATCGCGCCCCCGACAAAAACTTCATCAGCCGGTCTGAACTCTTGTGCGCCGACATCGCTATGTTCGAGTCGCTGCTCGAGTCTTCGCACCGCAACACGTATGCCGCCCAGAGCGTCAAGCGCTTGCGCCAGACTTTGCTCAAATTGATCAAGCGAGCCCGCGCTCAGCCGTTAGACTACGAGCCGGCTGCCGCCGCACCAGCGGCACCGACGACGTCGCAGCCAAAGCCCGCAGAACCTGCGGAAGATCGCGAGGAAGAAGCGATTACGCCGGCCGGACTGGTCAACAACCTGGCATCGACGCTGCAGCATGACATCTCGAATCTGCCTGACTTGGAAGCCGCTTACACGCAGGCAGACGAAGCACCGGCAGCCAGCTCCGGCGGCGCCGCACCCAGCTATTCCAAAGTCGTCACCTCCGACACCGGCTCAATTCGTGTTTTCGCCACCGACACCGACTTTGAAGACGGCGGTCTGACCGGTGGTGGCGGCGGGCTGACAAACAGCGACACCTGGGAATACGGTAGCGACGATCCTTTCGATTGGGGAGAATCGCTCTTTCTCTCCGAGGAAGAACTTTCCGCGCAACCGGCGGAAAGCGAGGCCGAAGAAGAAGAGCCGGATCGCAGTTATAAGTTGGACGCCGGCGCCGATAATGGTGCCCGCATCATGTCGGCGGCAGCAGCCATGAGCGCCGTGCCGCCTTCACCAAATTTCAGCGCCGAGCCGCCCCCAACACCAACAGAAATACCAACAGAAACGGCGCCATCGGCACCAACCGAGCAGGCGCCGGCAGAACCAGCGCCGCCGCCGCTTTCCGCATCCAGCAGCGGCACCCACTCGCGCGTCAGCGGCGCAACCGAGATTCCCGAGAATCTCCGCTATCCGCATGCCGGGCTGTCCGGCGGACTCGCCCACGAACACGACGCCAAAGACAAACCCACCGATTCCAGCTTCCGCAGAGAACTGAAACAGACCGATTCACTGGCTAAAAAGCGCATCGAAAAACACGCCAAGTCTAAGGACACTCGCGGCTTTGTCGTCGGTATTCTGGTTCTGGGTCTGCTCGGCGTGGGCGGTTATTTCGGCTATGTCTACTACCTGGCACCACCCACACCCAAGCAACTATATGATCGCGCACTGACCGCCGAGCAGCAGAAGTATTATTTGCGCGCTCGCGAACAGGTCGACAAAGCCATCGAGCAAGATCCGAATTTCGCTCCCTCATATCTTTTGAGAGCACGCCTGCACACGAACAACGGCGAGTACGCCGACGCGCTTGCCGATTACAATCGCGCCACGCAGTTGGGCTCGACCGACGACGAATCTGTTGTGAAGGCCCGCGCCGAAGTGGCTTTCAAAGCCGATGCCTGGGCGGATGCCCAGAATGCCTTGCAGAAACTGCTGGAAAAATCTCCGGACGATTTGGAACTGCATCAGAAGCTGGCCACAACATATCTGCGCCTGGACAAATCGAAGATGAATCCAGACGAAGTCAAGGCAGCTCTGCAGCAGGCCGTCGAACACTACACGCGCGCCATTACCGGCGGTGCCGCCGATCCGGGACCCATCTATCGCAGCCGCGGCATGGTCTACGAAGAACTGAAAGACTTCCCCAAAGCCACCGCCGATTACACGGAGGCGATCAAACTTAATCCTCAAGATCAGCTGGCCTTTGCCCGCCGCGGCTCGCTTTATTTGAAAAACGGCGAGGCCGACAAAGCTTTCGCCGACCTTTCCAAAGCCGCCGAGAAAGCCACCAGCCCCGAAGCCCTGGTCGATCTAGCCAGCATCTACGAGAAGAAAGGCGACCGCGCCAAAGCCGGCGAGCTGGCCGCCCGGGCGCTCGAACTCAACAGTAAAAACGTCGGCGCCTTGGTTATTCGCGCTAACAGCTATTTAGCCCAGAAAGCATTTCCTCGCGCTCTCGATGACTACGACGCTGCCATGCAGCTCGAACCGGACAACGCCACGGTGCGCACGCTGCGGGAAAAAGCCCTGTCAGCATATCGCGCCGCTTCACCATCGGCGGTGCGAGAACTGGAGTCCACCGATCAACCACGCAAATTGCCGCCGATTCCCAAGAACATGCCGGAAGGCTCGCTGATTTTGAAAGGCTACGAGCAGCTGCGCGACGGACACACCGATGTTGCCATCCAGATGCTCACCGAAGCACTGAATAAAGAGCCCTCGAACGAAACAGCCAGGCGCTACCTGGCCCATGCTTACTTCCGCGCCCATCATCCGGCTCAAGCAGCTGAACAATTCAAGAGCGTCGCCGGAACCGCCGAATTGGCCGAAGCGGATCAAATTGTTTACGGCGATGCCCTGTCACAGGCAAATCAGCCCGCCGAAGCCGTCGAAGTTCTCAATACTGTTGTCGCCAACCGGCCGACGTCAGTCGCTGCCCGCGTCCTTCTGGCTCGCTGCCTGCTTAAAACCGGAGATCGCGCCAAGGCCCAGCAAGTAGTGAATGACGGGTTGCAACTGACAAGTGATCCGGGCGAAAAACGTGAACTTAATGCGGTGCTGGCGACTGACGCAGGAGCCGCTCCCAGCCCCAAACCAGACAATTCTGCAACTCCGAATAACAATTCCGGAACGCCGTAGGCGTTGCGATGAGGTAAATGGTAACATCCGTGATGCCAAAAGGCGTTTGCTGGGCACATCATTTCTTAGGACGCTTTGCTCTATCCGGTCGTTAGCGGATGCTGCTCTTTACACAACCCATAAATTCCAACCGGCAATTGTCCGATGCATTGTCGCGGGTGCTTCAGCATCCGGAAGTGCAATACGGCATTTTGCGCATCACGGACGGCGTGACCAACGGCCGCATTTTTATTGCCGACGGCAGCGTGTTCGTGGGCGCCGAAGTAGTCGGGGGCAAGATGGGCGCCGAAGCAGTCTACCGTCTGCTGCATCTGGAAGATGCCATCGTCGGCTTCTTGCAAGTGCCCTTCGAACCGATGGATGACAGCACCTTCGTTGATATACGCACCCTGCTCTTTGAAATGGAGCAATCGCCCGACATCAAGCTCTCCGATGCATTGCTCAAGATAGTCGGCGACACAGCCAAAGACCCCGATACACCGCCACCCGCCGCCGGCAGCATGGAATCACCGGCGCGCTTGATGGCTGATGCCATCCACACCCAAGTGCAAAAGGAGCTGGGCAAGAAAGCTTCTGATACCACAGATGGTGACACCGAAAAATTATTGCTGGACAACCTCAACTATTACAACAAGCTGCTCAGCCAGCTGGACCGCGCGCCTTATAAGACGTGGTTGTCGCGAGCCGAATTGTTGAACGCCGACCTGGTCGTCTACGAGTGCCTGCTGGAAGGCGAAGAGCGCCAGACAGAAGTCGCCTCAGCCATGAATCGCCTGCGTGAGACCCTCACGAAAGCCATCGTGCGCGCCGCCGAGACAGCTGCATTGCTCGCCGAAGTAGACACCCCCTATCAATCGACTTCCGAATTGTTTAAACCAGCGGCTGCTCCACAAGCTCCGGCTGCGGTATCCGAAAGTAATCGCGTCGACGAAGTTGCCAAAGCCCAGCCCACCGAATCGGCAAAGGCGGCCGCACCGGTCAGCTCAGCGCCGCCACCGGTGTCTGAGGCCAATCGCATGGACAAAATTGCCGTAGCCAAGTCTCCGCACGACGGTACCAATGCCGGACCAGCTGCCACACCTTCGCCGCCATCGGCGCCGCCACCAGTGTCTGCAGCCAACCGTGTTGACAGAATTGCCATGCCGGCTTCCAGCGTTGCCGCCAAAGCCACCGGCGGTCAAGCCAAACCAGCGCCGGCCGCTGCCACCACAGCATCGAAACCGACCGCGGCTGAACCGCCAAAACCGGCTCCCGAGCCGCCCAAGCCGGCCGCTCCCGAGCCGCCCAAGCCGGCCGCTTCCGAGCCGCCCAAACCGGCAGCGGCTGAGCCGCCCAAACCAGCACCCTCCACGCCACTTTCCGACGCATCCAAAGCCACCATCGATATTGCCAAGCCCGCCGCCACCACCGGTGACGACTCCGGGCGTTCTGCCTCTCTGGCGGATGCCTGGCAAAAAGCGCTCGCGGAAGCCGAATCAAAACCGGCGGAAGAGACCAAACCTGCCCTGTCCGCAGCCGAGCGTGCGGAGCTGCCGGAAGAACTGGCTAACTTGCCGATCTCCGCCGCCACCGAAGAATACGAAGCGTTCGACGACCAAAGTTTCCCCGGTTTCGACGCACCGCCGGCAGCGCCGGTCGCGCCAGCCGCCGCGCCTGAGGAAGATGCCGCACCACTGCTCATGCAGCTCACCTCGCTGGCTGCGTCATCCAGCAAAGAATTCAAGAAACCGACACCGCTCGGTGAGCCGGACGATCCCAACTCATCGACGATCCAGACTAAAGCCATCAAAGAGAGCGACCTGCCCGACTGGGCCAGAGATGAAGCTCCTGCCGCCACCGCCGCCAAGTCACCCACCAGCCCGGCACCAGATACGGTGCCCGCCAAACCGGCGCCCGCACCGGTGACCGGCAAGTCGCCAACCGGTGAGCAGAAGAAAGAACCGCCCAAGCCGGCCGCCGCCGCCAAACCTAGCAGCAGCGAGAAGAAGCCAGAAACGCCACCACCGGCACCACCAAGGCCGGTCGCGCCACCGGTCGCCCCGCAGCCGTCCGCGTCACTCGACTCGCTGCTCAGCTTCGATGACGAAGACGAGTCCAAGCCGCCTGCGCCGCCAGCCGCTGCCGAATTCGACCCGGATGCCACGCTTACCGACCCGGTGACCGCCATTTCGGCCAGCGAATCCCTTTCCTCCGAAGATGAAGAGGATATGTCGGTCTGGGATGTCTATGAATCACCGAAACAAAAAGCGGAAGCCGCGAAGATCGATACTTCCAAGCCGGTGAGAGCCTCTGCGCTCGACGACGATCTGTTTGGCGATTTCCAGTCGGCACGCAAACCGGCGGTGGCATCCACCCAGACTCCGGCCGCTGCCAGTCAGACTCCCGCACCGACTGCGGAAGAAACCGCCAAAGACACTTTCTCTAAACTGGAATTCAAACCGACTCGCCCGTCCACCGGCTCGCAAGCCAGCGGCGAAGCCGTTTCAGCCTTGCAGGCCAAGCTCGATGGCACAGCACCGGCAGGCAAGCCCTATATTCCTGCCGGCAAACCAGGTGCCACCGGAAAAACGGGTCAACAAGGCAAACCCACTTCGCCCAACCAATCTCCGGCGGGCAGCGGCGCCGTGTCGTACCAGTCACCCATGGGACCCGACGACATGCCATCGTCACCCGCGGAAGATTACACGCGTGAAGCGTTGAACGCCATTCCCACCCCCGGCAAGGGAGCACCACCATCAGCATCGTCCTCGTCGATGTCTGCTTCTTTGGATGCGATTCCGACACCCATGGGCGCAACTCCGGCCACCGCTCTAGATGCCATTCCCACACCGGGCAGCGGCAAGGCGAAAGCGGTTCCGATCGACCAGGCTGCACAGGACGCGTCCAAAGGCAACGCTGCCGACACCTTTGCCGATGGACCAAGCAGACTGATGGGCAAAATCGCTACATCAAAGTCAAGTCAGGTGCAGTTGGGCGCCACGCCAGGCGCGCGCGGCAAGACCAACGAAGCTCTGGTCAATGCGCTCTCGCAAATGTTCGAAGGTCTGGAAATCGACGAAACCGAACTCGACACCATCGAAGAACAGGCAAGGAAAGCCGAAGAAGAGAAGCGTCGCTTCAAACAAGAAATTGCCGAAGCGGAAAAGCAGCAAGACATGTTGTCGGCCGCGGCTATTGCCAGCATTCGTACGCAAGAGGCTCAGGCCGCCGACAAAGAACTGCGCACCGAGCTGAAGTCACTCAGGCAACAGCAGACATTCAACAAGCGCTACATCATCGGCGGTGCGGCGGCCGGCGTTCTGGTTCTGGGCGCCATCGTTTACTTCGTTTTCAATCCGCCCGGTCCATCGATTTCCGGCGACATTCAATCAGCTAAGCAGCACCTGAAAGACAATCTGCGTTCAGTTGCTCGCGAAGAGATCAAAATGGCCATCGGCAAAGATCCGAAGAGCGCCGAAGCACACCAGATTCTCGGACAGATCTTGTTCGAAGACGGCGAGTACGCCGAATCTCTCACCGAATTGAAACAAGCCGAATCGCTGGGCGCCAAGCCCGATGCAGCGACACTGCATATGATGGCGGAAGCAGCGATCAAAACCAAAAACTGGAAAGAAGCGCGAGCGATTACAGAGCGTCAAATCAAGAAAGGCTCTACAACTAAACTGCAAGTTCAACTCGGACGCATCGAGCGCGACTCAGGCAACTGGAACGCAGCATTGCCCTACTTCAACAAGGCGATCAGCGGCGGCTACAAAGAAGCGTATCGCGAACGCGGCGAACTGTACTTCAAATTGAAGCAGCCCAAGAAAGCGCTCGGAGACCTCGACCAGGCGATCAAGAGCAACGATAAAGACATGCGCGCGCATCTTTTGCGCGGACGCTGCTACCTGCAAATCGGCGATACGAGATCGGCGCTCGCAGACTTCGCTAAGGCGCAAGCGCCGCTGCACCCCGACGCCAATGTGCTGTCCTATCAAGCCATCGCTTACTTCCGCAGTGGGCAACACGAGAAAGCAATCGAAGCTGCCAGCAAAGCACTCGACATAGATCAAAATTCGGTTCCAGCTTACATGGTCCGCGGTGATGCCTTCATGGCGCTGCGCACATACCAGCGCGCTGTCAATGACTTCGATCAAATTCTGCAGCTGGACGAGAAAAATCCCGAAGCCAAACGCAAACGCCAGGCCGCATACGTCGCTTACCGACGCAGCGCCGGTCGCGGTGATGTTTATGGACTGCAGTCGGAGTCCGTTTCCATACCTGCCAATCTTTCCGGCGCCCAGCTGGTGCAGCGCGGCTACGAGCTGTTGCGCTCCGGTCAGTACAACCAGGCGACAGCATATTTCACCGCCGCGCTCAAGAAGCAACCTAACGATGCCACCGCGCGCATGTATCTCGGTCACGCTCTCAACAAATCCGGACAGGATTCTGATGCAGCCGAACAGTTCCGCCTGGCTGATCAGATGGGCGCCCAAATGCGTCCGCTCGATCGCGCTGCCTGGGCTGACTCTCTGCTTTCCGCCGGACAGAGCGAACAAGCAAAAACCATGTTCGAGCAGATTCTGCAGTCATCGCCAAAACTTCTCGCTGCAAGAATGGGACAGCTGAAGGCTTACATCGCACTGGGAGATCGCAAGAAAGCCGAGTCGCTGGCTCGCACGTATATGGTTGATTCCAACGAACAAGAGCAAGAAGCGTTGTCTGGTCTGTTTAGGAAGCAAGACGACAGTCCGCCGCCTCAACAGGAGGAGCAAAAGGCGCCTCCAACAGGATAAAAAACGGCGGGGCTTCTTACCCCGCCGTTTTCGAATGATTGGAGATAAGGGGATTCGAACCCCTGACCTCACGGGTGCGATCCGTGCGCTCTACCAACTGAGCTATATCCCCATAAAGGGAACGTTCAACATTATAATCCGGAATCTGTCGAATCAGTTGCCTTCCATCCAGAAGCTGTAAAGCGGAGCGGAGTTGTGAATACCATGAAAGGAATGTCCTGACATGAAGAGCGAAACAGCTCCAGGTGATTCGCTCGACGGTTTTGAAGAGCCGGGAGAGCCGGAAGAAGAGGGCGAGGAGGAAGAAGAAACTCCGCAGGAGTCCCGGTCGGTAAGCTTGCTGTTTCTGGCTGTAACAATTCTCTTCCTGGGTTCCGGACTCTCCAGCTTGATCTACCAAGTGATCTGGTTGCGCATGTTGTCGCTGATCTTCGGTTCCACGACGTTCGCCACAGCCAGCGTACTTGGAGTTTTCATGGGCGGGCTGGCGTTGGGTTCGTTTCTTGCCGGGCGCTATGCTGATCGGCTGCAACGCCCCTTGCTCTGGTACGGCATTCTGGAAGCGATCATCGGGGTCTGGGCACTGGCCGTGCCCCTGTTGTTTGCAGCAGCGGAGCCGATTTACGCCGCAGCGTTTCAAGCATTTCACCTCTCGGTCATACCGTTCAGCGTACTGCGGCTCTTGATGGCGGCGCTGATTTTGATTGTGCCCACCGCCTGCATGGGCGCGACTTTGCCGCTTCTGGCGCGCTTTGTGACCACCGAACTTTCCGCCGTCGGCAGAAAAGTCGGCACGCTGTATTCATTCAATACACTTGGTGCCGTGGGTGGTGCCATGATCGCCGGCTTCTTTCTCTTGCCGGCGATCGGCTTGAAAGCCACCATATTATCGGCAGCCGCTCTCAACTTTGTGCTCGCCGGTATCGTTGCCGCGCTGTCTCGCCGCCAGGAAACCGGCAAGGTCCTGGCGCTCACCGAAGCTCCCGAACAGAAAGAGCGGGCTCCGCTACCCTGGACGATCAAAGCAGTGTTGATCTCGTTTGCGATCTCCGGCAGCTTCGCCATGATTTACGAAGTGGGATTCACGCGGGCTTTGCTGATGGTGATTGGTTCCACAACCTATGCCTTCTCGATCATGCTCTCGACATTTTTGATCGGGCTTTCATTGGGCAGCCTCTGGGTCGCGCGCTTTGTCGACCGCCTCTCGCGTCCGGTGGTGGCTCTGGCAATCACACAAATATTGACCGGCATCGTCGCCTTCGGCAGCCTGAAAGTATTCAATCTCTTGCCGTGGTGGAACCTGCAACTGGCTTCTGCGTGGCACGCCAACTCCGATATCGGCATGCTGATTCGCTTTCTCCTTTCGGGACTGGTGATGTTTCCCCTGACGCTCTGCCTGGGCGCCGCCTTCCCGATTGTGGTCAGATGCTGCACCTCCGAACTAGATCGAGTCGGGCGTTCGGTCGGCACCGTCTATTCAGTCAATACCATCGGCGCCATCATCGGTTCCCTGGCGGCCGGTTTCCTTTTGATTCCCAACTTCGGCACCGAAACGGCTTTGATCGTCAGTTGCGCCGGCAACGCGCTTCTGGCTATGTTTCTTCTTTCGACGCAGCAAAAAACACTCAAGCGCTCGGAGAAAATTGCCGCCTGGGTGGTGGCATTCCTGGCTTTCTTGTGGGCAGTGAAAGCTCCGACAGTCTGGGATCACACGTTGTTGGCCCATGCACAAGCAGAGCGCCGCAAGCTTTCTACAGATCGCGCCCTGCCCTATCCCGATCTGTACACCCTTTTGAAAGCCATCGAAAGCAGCTGCAAGCTTTTGTATTACAAAGACGGCGCATCATCTACGGTGGCAGTTCTGGAATACAACATTCACGGAAATCTGACACACTCGCTGGTGACCAACGGTCACGTCGACGGTTCCGATACCGCCGACATGCCGATTCAATGCATGCTCACCGGCTATCCCTTGCTGATGAAGCCTGAAGCGAAAAGTGTCTGCGTGGTGGGCTGGGGATGCGGCGTATCCACCGGTGTGGCGACACGCTTCCCGGTGCAATCGATCACCGCCGTCGAACTGGAGCCCTCGGTGGTCGAAGGCGCCCGCTATTTCCATAACGTGAATCACAGCCCCGAACGCGATCCTCGCGTCAAGCTGGAGTTCAATGATGGAAGAAACTTCTTGATGGCCACCAAAAACAAGTACGACGTCATCGTTTCGGAACCGTCTAACCCCTGGCAGGCGGGCGTTTGCAACCTGTTTACCCGCGAGTACTTTCATATCTGTCACGAACGCCTCAACCCGGGCGGCGTGCTCTCTATCTGGCTGCAGACCGTGGAGGTGCCGCCCGAAAACATTCGCGGCGTGCTGCGCTCGCTCACTGATGAATTCAAGCATGTAGTGGCGATGCGCATCACCTCCGGCAATGTCATCCTCATGGCTAGCGATCAGCCTCTCCCGATTCCCGTGCAAGCCACCAATTATTTGCTCAGTAAAGACCCGAAAGTTTCCGCCGAAATGCGCAAGATCGGCATCAACAGCGCCGCAGATCTAATCGCCAACCTGGCTCTCGATGAGGACTCGGCGCGCAAGTTTGCCGAAGGCGGCGTCGCCAATGTCGACGATACAAACAAACTCGAGTATTCAGTCGGCAAGACATACGAAGAGAAAGAATTTCTGGAACAGAACCTGGAAGGCTACAGGCACGCCCGGATCAAAGACTCCATGCTCAAGCAGATTGACTGGGGGACGCTCGACAACAAACAACGATCTCTGGTGCTGGATCTGGCAGCTGCTAATTGCTTACGTTTAGAAGATCCAGAGTACGCCGAGCAATTGATCAACACGGCTTTAAAAGAATCGCGCGACCCGTTGACCCTGGAGTGTTACGGACAAGTGCAGGCGCACCTGGGACATCCGAAAGAAGCGATGGCGGCCTGGGCTGAAGCTTTGAAAATCGATCCGACCGACAGGGAGATTCTCGTGGCGCGAGCCCGGACAAGCGCCTATATGGGCGACATGAAACAGTGCCGCGCCGACTCCGAAAGATTGGCGTCACTGGAAAAAGACCCCAAAGAGAAGGCTTACATGACGGCGCTGTGCGAGTTTCGCTTTGGAGGCAAAGAGGCGACTCCCGAGAAGATTCTGGGCATCCTCGGTAAGTTGCCGGAAGACGCAGAGTACGTGAACAAAGCCCCGGCGGTATTATATTTGGTGGCAACGCAGGAAGCGCGATTGCACAAAATCGAACAAGCCGAAGCCCATTTGCGCCGCTATCTGTCCATTCGCCCGCAAGACGTCGACGCCGTCAAACTCTTGGGGTCGCTGCGTATGCTGCGCGGCGATCAGGCGGAAGCCTCCGCATTGTGGCAATATGCCGCCATACTCGGGCAGCGGCAATATCGGCGCCCGCTCCAGGATGCTTTAACGCTCAGCCAGCAGGGACGCAACAGCGAAGCGCTCAGTTCGCTAGCCAAGGCGGTGGAACTGTGGCCCTCCGACAGCCAGAGCGTTTCGTTGCTCAGCAAACTGGCAAAAACCGAGCCGAAGGCGCAAACCCTGTTGCAGAAACTGCAGGTGCTACGACCCTATCTGGGCTTTGAACCGGCATTCCCGCCGCACCAGCACAGAGTATTGGAAGTACCCAAACAAAGCGAAGCGCCCACACCGTTACCCGCCGGTCACTAACTAACTTGTATCGGATTACTGCCCCAGCAAAGCCACAGGCGTAGCACCTGGGTTAGAATGTGCGGTCTTATCCGTCTGTTAGTGAGGGACGATATGAAAAAACTAGTTGGCGCGCTGTCAGCGCTTGTCATCACGGCAGCCATGGGAGCATCTCTGTCCGCTCCCGGTTATTGCGCCCCAGAAGCCGGCGCTCAAATCGCCGCCGGTAGCAAAGCGCCCGCCGTAAAGCTTAAGGATAGTCACGACAAGCAGGTTTCGCTCGACGATTACAAAGGCAAGATCGTCGTGCTGGAATGGGTCAACTTCGATTGTCCTTTCGTGAAAAAGCACTACGACTCCGGCAACATGCAAAAGCTGCAAAAGACATACACCGGCAAAGGTGTCGTCTGGCTCTCGATTAACTCGTCGGCACCTGGTCGTCAGGGCAACTACGACGGCAAGAAAATCAACGAGCTGCTCACCGAAAAGAAAGCCACGCCGACCGCTTACCTGTTCGATCCTACCGGAGAAGTTGGCAAGGCATATGGCGCAAAAACAACACCTCATATGTTCGTGATCGACAAACAAGGCAGCGTCATTTACGCCGGCGCCATCGACGATCATCCCGGCGTGGATGCCACCGAAATCTCCGCCTCCAAAAACTACGTGCAGCAAGCACTGGATGAAGCGCTCGCCGGCAAGCAAGTGACGACGGCTGCCACCAAATCGTACGGCTGCTCCGTTAAGTATCAATAGGAGTTTTGAAAGTAATGACGAAAGCAAACAGCGCAGCAGTCTGGGCAATCGCGGCAGCCTGCATACTCACGCAATCCACGGTTGTCGCGGCAGCTGAGTGGTCGCTTGATCCCGCCCACTCGAGCGCCGGATTCAAAGTCCGCCACATGATGGTCTCCAATGTCAGCGGACAATTCGGAGGCGTCACCGGCACGGCTGAGTACGACGGCAAAGACATCAAATCGCTGAAGGTCAATGCCGAGATCGATGCCACTACAGTTAATACCGGCGACAAAGCCCGCGACGAGCACCTGCGCAAAGCAGACTTCTTCGACGTCGAAAAATATCCGAAGATGTCTTTCAAATCGACCAAGGTCGTTCCACAAGGCAAGGACAAATTTCAACTGGTCGGCGACTTCACGCTGCATGGCGTGACAAAGCCGGTCACGCTGGAAGTGGAAGGACCTTCGGCCGTCATCACGGATAAGAAAGGCGGCACTCGCACCGGTGCCTCAGCGACGGCGACCTTGAAGCGCAAAGATTTCGGCATCAGCTATGGTGGCGTACTCGACAACGGCGGAGCCGCAATCGGCGATGACGTCAAAATCGAATTAGAAATCGAAATGACCAAGGCTAAGACAGCCAGCAAGTAGCGTTCAGGCTCAGGCAGCCGAACCTTGACCGGCAGCGCGCAACGCTGCCAGTTGTTTGTGCGCCTGCATGCCCCGATAAATGAAGAAGAGCGCCAGCCCGTGGAAACCTATAGCAATCCAGTTGGCAGTCAGCACGTAGAGCAGCGCATCGGCACCATAACAGATCATGCCGAGCATAAATGCCCAGTCGTGCCCCTTTCTGGCGAAGGCACCGAAAAGAACGAATAACCCTGACACGACCAGATCGGCAACAAACGCACAAGCCTTGGCGGCGATTACCATGTCGCCACTGGTACCCTTCACCAATGCCAGAGCGATTCCGTCGATGAACTGGGTCATGCCCAAACCGATCACAAATCCGAAGTCGCTGTTGCTCATGGCGGCGATCGAATTGACCAGCGAGAGGGCAGCGATCCAGTAAAACCAGCGCGACCCCGATGCATGGAGGCGCTCCAGGTCCAATTCACGGGCTACCGATTGGCGATCAGGGGGCTGATTCATAGCCGGCTCCAGCTAAGGGCGTATCTTCCTTATGCCCCCGAAGTGCGGAACTTTCTACGTTGATCGCAGCAAATCCGAGCAGAAGGATTGGATAAACTCTCGGCTGGCGTCGCTGATTTTGGCGGCACCAAAGATGACTTCATCGATAGCCGCAATCTCTGCAGCAAAGGGCTGAGTCCCGGAGGCGAACGCGCGGCGCGCAATTGAGGTCAGCCGCCGCTTCTGCGCAGCCGAAAGTGAGATGAGCGGAATCCGCGATACATAGCCGGAGGTAATCATGTTGGTGCGCAGCAAAACACCGCGAACCAGATATGTGACAAGCGTGCTGTTCAAATACGCAAGCAGCCACCAGATATCTTCACTCTCCGGAAAAATATTGGCGTTGACGCCGAACAACGCACCGGCAGGCAGATAGGTGGCAGCAAATGACACGCCCATCGACGAACAGGAAATTCCTTCTTTGAACAACAGGTGGTGGTTGCGCACGATAAAGTTGGGGACGGCGCGCGAGATTTCCAGGAAGTTCGCATCGATGAACTGCACGCCTTCATAGCGAAAGCGCTGACGGCCTGGATTCTTATAGAATGGCACCGTAAATGGTGCGCGCCGCCGTGCCGAAATATAACGCGCATCGTTGCCGGTGGAGATGCCGGTCGCACAGGCAAAAACATCACCCAGGCGCGGTCCTTCGAAAAGTGTTCTGACGTCGGCAGGACAACCGATGACAAATTGCAGATGATCGGTTTCACCAAGCATCAAATCAGCAAAAGGTGTTCTGGAGAAACTGCCGGAGTCCAACTGTTTCTTGAACCGACGCGTATCCGGCGGACGATTGGCTGTCTTCACGGACGGCAGCTGGTGCTGGTTTCCTTTCTGCAAAATGATAATG
Organism: Candidatus Obscuribacterales bacterium; assembly: GCA_046328035.1. GTDB lineage: Bacteria > Cyanobacteriota > Vampirovibrionia > Obscuribacterales > Obscuribacteraceae > JBGASG01. The sequence goes on from JAXLXI010000004.1 coordinate 322,102, forward strand.
CAAGTGCGCACATCAGCGTTTTGTTGATGAAACAGGTCAGTCGGGCATAGTGCCACCAGATGCACCGCACATTGCGACAAAATCCGGCGCCGTAAGGCTGCGTGCATGCGCGCAGTCAAAAAAGAATCGAAGGTCAAAAGACCGATGAACGCGCCGTCGGCGGCCATATCAATGAGAGCGGCCACAAACATGGCAAACATATTGCCGACGCCCACCTCGGGAAACGCATCGGACAGCCGTTTCTTATGAGCCCTGACATAATCTGCTTCGTGGCAATTGTAGGGAGGATTGGCGACCAGCAAATCATGCGGCAACGGTTTGCGGCGTGAGGAATTTTTCCACCTGGCGTAAAACTCGAGAAAGTCGCGTCGCTCGAAGTGGCACACATATTGGTGCGACGCGGCGAAATTTTCGATGTCATAACCGGTGCAGGGCAGCTCTAGATCTATAAATGGTGCAAGCAATTCCTCTTTGCCCACACAAGGATCGAAGACGCTTTCAGCATCGGGTGCCAGGTGCAGCAACTGCTCCGCGAGAAACTGCGCGACGAAGCCGGGCGTGCTGTAATAACCGGCAGCGCGCCGGTCCAGTCCCGAGTCAGTCAATACAGTTTTGGTGCCGCGTCCCACAATAAAAAGTTCGGGCAAAAGCTTGACATTTTCAAGAGCGTGCCCCATAGTATGAAAGCCATTTTAGGCAGGCGCACTTTTCGCGCCTTTTGACCTCTCTCTTACTAGAACGAAAAATCGGTTCCTCTGCAGGATTTGCAATCCGCTACTTCTTGCTGCGGTTCCACATCTTCACGCCCTGGCAATCTCTCGCATCCATTTTGGAAAGCGGAGGTAATTTTTTTGAACACGTTGAAGAACAAGAGTCTGATTCCGGTGCGCCTTGGCCGCCTCTTGCAAGCCGCCGGCATCATTCAGCCCTCGGCCCTGACGACGGCGCTGGCATGTGCACGCACGCGCCATATGAAAGTCGGCGAGATTCTCTGCGAATGCAATCTCGTGCGCGAGCCGGTTCTGCAGGCTGCTCTGGAAGCACAACGTCTGGTGCGTGACTCGCTGCTCTCCTTCGAGCTGGCAGTGGAAGCTCTGAGACTGGTGCAGACCCACAACATGGGCATTCATCATGCCTTGAAGAGGCTGGGCTGGAATGCGGAGAATCAATTCGACACCAGCGATTCGCTTTCGCGATTGCTGATTGCCGTGCACGCCGCCAACCAGATGCAGCTCGACCAGGCGCGCTGGATGGCGCAAAAACGACAGATTACTTTTGGAGAAGCCCTGATTCAGGAGGCCGGGTTGCCGCCTAAACTCCTGATCGCGGCACTGGACTCGCTGGTTCTCATCCGGGACGGCAAGCTGACGGCACAACAAGCGGTGGACGCTCTGACGCGCGTCAAACGCGAGGGGATCACTATCTACGAAACTCTGGAGGAGCCACCATATCCAGTGGCGCGCATCGGCGAACTATTGACGATGTCGGGAATCCTGAGCGAAACAGATGTGACCCATGTGCTGGAAGTTGCATTGCTGGAACAGAAGCGCATCGGCGAAGTCCTCATGCAGTCCAATTTGATCACACCCGTGGTCGTTGACGGCTGCCTGCGCACGCAATCACTGATCTCGCAGGGACGCCTGTCTCTGTGCGATGGGATCGATCTCTTGCGCAGCGTCCACGAACAGCAACGCAGCCTGGAATCAGTCGTGCGCGAAATGATCGCGATCAGGCTCCAGGCTTGCGGGCTGCTGCACCAACTCAACTTCATCAACGATGCTGAATTGTTCGAAGCCGGACGCATTCTGGGAAATCTCGGCGACCCGATGCTGGCATTTGCCTTGAACGGGCGCATGAATGGTTTCCTCCTGCAGACTGCGGTCGAGTGCTCGATTCGCATCTACGAGAAGTCGATTACCCTCAACGAAGCGTTGAATGGGCTGACCTACTGCGCCAGCGGGCAAGGCAGCCTCGACTCCTACATCGAGCAAGTAGAACTTGCCGAGCTGCGCACCTTCTTTGGAGGAGCGCAGCAAGGAGCGCAATCGAGATAGGTAGGTCCTCGCGGACTTTCCCCCTCACACCACCGTCGTACGGGTCCGTACACGGCAGTTCGGCAGCGGTCATGATGCGGGAGCTAGCTTCGGGAGCCCGAGTGCAGGAGCATCGGGATAGCATGGTGGAGTATTGAATTTGCTCAGTCGCCATGGTCCCTTCGCCGAACCACTAGCACGTGCTGCATCCTGCGGGTGGATTTGCAGAAGCAACTCCGTGTATCGGTGCGTCCCCGTTTCCATTTGGCGCCAGATAGCATCTAATACGACGCCGAATCCATTTATCCAAATTGCGAAACACTTTCGGCGTATCGCGAACAGCAGAAGTATCCGCGCCAGCCCAAGAGGTATTCGCGTAGACCTCCAATCACTTGAACTGACGCTTTCTCTTTTGTTGGTCGGGTCAGCTCGCGAATTCGCTGTTTGAACCTGAGGCTTTTTGAAGCCACGCGCGGTTTTACACCTCGATTGTTAGCGTAAAAGCTAACTCCAAGGAAACTTCTTGACCAAGGCTTTCCCACCGCACTTTTCTCCTTGTTCACTTGTAGCCTGAGCCGTTTTCCTAGAAACTCCGTGATCTTTCATCACGCGCTCTCCAGCTCGTTGACTCATAACGTAGATATTGCAGTCATCTGCGTATCGCACAAAGTGAAGGTTCCGTCGTTCCAGTTCTCGGTCAAGTTCATCAAGCAGCAAGTTTGGTAGCGGCGAAAGCGGTCCGCCTTGGTATCCCTTCTTTGCTCGCGCTGGTCAACTTGTACTTCAATGCTCCGGCATTTAAGTACGCACGGATCAACTTGTGCACTCGCTTGTCGAAATTCGCTTCGTTACCCGGTTCATCAGGACGTCGTGATTCACTCGATCAAAGAACTTCTCCAGATCAATATCCACGACTTCTCGGTAGCCTCCCACTCAATGTGTTTGCGGGCGGCTTCTATTGCCCTGTTTCGCCGATCTACCTGGTCGAAAACCGTAACTGTGCTCGGAAAAATGTGCTGTCCCATTTGCGTTGCAGCACGGCATGACAGCTTGTTGAATAAACGGTCCGATGACCGTCGGTATCCCCAGCTGTCGTTTCCTCCGCCAGGCTTCGGGATGTTCACCCGTCTCACCGGTCTTGGTTTGTAAGTGCCCTGAAGCAGCTCTTGTTTGATCTGTTTCCAGTTTGCTGCGGTACGCTTGTAGGTCATCGGTGCTAAGCGTCGATCCCAGCTGCACCGCCGTTTTTGACGACGCGTGCGTAGGCGATCTTCAGGTTCTCCTTATCCATTCCTCCATCAATGATTGGTCTTGCGCTTCACTCATTGCTTCAAACTTTTCGCCCCCTCCAGTCGCCAGTCTCGCAGGTTTCACCCGCTGCCTCTGTCGTTGAGTCCTGTTTGGTTTCTGTTGCTTCTCGTTCTCGCAACTCATGTCACGTGACCTCGCTGTCGTTTGGACCTTCACCGTTTAACTCCGCCTGCTTGCGTGCTGCCGCGCTTGGTCGGTGTTTCGAGTGCCGATACTTTGCTGACTTCTGCCGCGGTCGGTTTCCTTGCGGATTCCCAGTCGTTTGCTTTCGACACGGCGCAGATCTCCCACGGTAAGTTCAACCACTTTCACTGCGCATCTGCCAGATTTACGTTCGCGTCCGTTGACGATTATGCGCTTCGCGATCATTGGCTCGCTCGCGCGGGCGCGCCCGCCTCGTATCTGGTTTCTGTCCGTCAAATCGCAGTTTTGCTCAGCGCTTCCTTCAGACGTCCCCTCACGGTCGCGCCCTTGCGCATTCGCTACACACTTCACCATCGTCAGGTTGTGTGAGGACTCTCACCTCCAGTTGTTGAACATGCGTGGCACACCAAAGTAGCGCGCAGCGCCTGAAGGCGCCCGCGTATCGACGGATTACCGTCTCTCTTCTCCAACCCCTGCTAAGCCGCGCGGACAAGCCTTCCCGCGCGGCTTCCCCTTGCGGTATTTACTTGCCGGCTTTGGCAGTCAGCTGGTTGCAGCAGCGCGGAATGTCGTCGATCACGGATTCTTGCGTCGGCAGCCAACCCAATTTGCGGGCGCGCTCGCCACGAATGCGCGAATTAGATCCGAGCGCGAAGACTGCCATGCCCTTGCCCCATTTTTTGCTGGCTTCGGCAATCGGCCATTCTTCGACGGCGGCTTTAATCTTCAAAGCTTCGCGAATTTTTTCTGCGATTTGCTTGAATGTCGTTTCGCCGCTTTCGGCGAAGAAAAAGACGCCGCCTTCCGGGGCAGCTTTGATCACCGCCATATAAAGTTGCGCCAGATCCTGGATGTGAATCGTCGACCAGGTGTTTTCGCCGCGCCCGACGCAGCGCACCACGCCGCTCTCGATCGCTTGCTTGATCAATGCAGGCACTTGCTGACTTTCCGAATTGACACCTTTGCTCTCGCCGTAAATCAAACATGGACAGATGACCACGGAGCGAATTCCTTGCTTGCCAGCTGCCAGCACTTCGTTATCGATGGCGACGCGTGCTTTCTTTTCGGCTTCGGGAGTGAATTTGGCGTCTTCTTTGAAAACTTTGTCCGACGGTTCGCCATTAGCCTGGTCAGACACGATGCTGGATCCGCTGGTATGGATAAGGACTTTGTCAGTGCCTTCCAGCGCCTTGATCAAGGTTTTGACGGTTTCCGCATCGTCGGAGTCGGCGGCGTTCACGACAATATCCGCTTCCTGAGCGTGCTTGGTCAAAAGAGCCGCATCCGACATTTCGCCGACCACAGGTTCGATGCCCTGTTTCTTCATTTCGGCGGCTTTGTCCTTGGACCGGGTCAGCCCTTTGACCGTGTACTCGTTTTCAGCCAACAACGCTGCGACCGCGCCGCCAATATAACCGGACGCCCCAACAACGAATACCTTTAATGACATTCCTCGAACTCCGTTTCGACGAAGACAAACAACGTCTTGATTTTACTGGATTCACTTTGCCAAGCGCGACGGTAACTTTTCAAGCGTGAACAGTTACTTTGCCAAGCGCCCGGTCACCTTGACGAACTTGCGCCGTCCGATTTGCAGCACGAAGGTATGACTGTCATCCGGGGTGACCATGGCATTTGCATCCGACCACGGTTCACCGTCCACTTTGACGCCGCCGTCTGCAAAACTGCGTTTGGCTTCGCCGGTACCACCAACCAGCTTTGCCTCAGTCAGAACTCTGAACAGCATCATTTCTTCCTGCACCACATACGATGGCATGTCTTCAGGCGCCTGGCGTTCGCTGTGTACACGTTTCCATTCTTCCTGCGCCTTGTCGGCAGCCTCGGCTCCGTGGTACTGCAGCACTATCTGGCGCGCCAGGCGATGCTTAACTTCCATGGGATGCGCGCCGCTCTTCAGTTCAGCGGCAATCGCGTCAACTTCGGCGCCGGTCAAGCTGGTAGCCAGGTTGAAGTACTTAACCAGAAGTCCATCAGGAACGCGCATCGACTTGCCGTACATGTCGCCGGCGGGTTCCTTGAGTCCGATGTAGTTGTCGTAGGTCTTGGACATTTTCTGCACGCCATCGGTGCCTTCCAAAAGGGGCAGCAGATACGCGAGCTGTTGCGCCTCTCCACAGGCTTTCTGCAGTTGCCTTCCTTGAAGTATGTTGAAACGCTGATCAGTTCCACCGAGCTCCACATCCGCGTTGATAGCTACAGAGTCGTACGCCTGTAGAACTGGATAGAACAACTCATGCAACCCAACAGGTTCCTCCTTTTCCAAGCGGTTTCCGAATGCTTCTTTGCTTAGCATGTGATTGACGGTGGTCTTCGCGGCCAGCTTCAACACCGCATCCAGAGTCAAAGGTGCCAACCAATCTGCGTTGTTGGTCAGTTCAATTTTGTCGAGATCGAGGATGGTGCTGATTTGTTCGAGGTACGTTTTGGCGTTTGCCTCCACATCTTCAGCGGTGAGATTGGGACGGGTTTTGTTTCTTCCAGAGGGGTCGCCAATCTGCGCAGTGAAGCCGCCGATGATCAACACCACCTGATGTCCGTGGTCCTGAAAACGTTTCAGGGTCCGGAATTGCACCGCATGCCCGAGGTGCAAATCGACGTGCGTCGGGTCCACACCCAGCTTGACACGCATTTTGCGTCCGGCAGCCTGGCACTCCATGATTTTGCGGGCCAGTCCTTCGGCGCCGTCCGGAATTACTTCCGCGCCTCGAGAGAGCTCCACCGCCTCCGCCAAAATCTCAGGCGGAATCGGGACCTCTTCGTCTGGTATGCCGTCCTTAACTGTCTGCTGCTGCACGTTCACCAATGAATTTCTCCCGCCAGTTTCCGATCCGTCTCCCAAGATATCAAAACGATTCGTTGCAAGGAGCCGCTTTTGCTTGCTCCTGTGCATTCAGTTCGCTAAGATTCCATATCTTACGGCGTTTCGATAAGAAATCCCATAACCCGCCATTTTGCACGGAGGCATTCGCAACATGGCATCTCCTTACAGCCCGCAGGAAATCGAAGAGAAGTGGCAGTCCGCCTGGGAAGAGGCGGGCATCTATAAAGCCAAGGACAATGACACCAGTCGTCCGAAGTTTTACTCGCTCGTCATGTTTCCCTATCCGTCCGGCGACCTGCACATGGGTCACATGCGGGTGTACACCATCTCTGATGTCATCTCCAGACAACGGCGGATGATGGGCTATAACGTGCTCAATCCTATGGGTTGGGACGCATTTGGATTGCCGGCGGAGAACGCCGCCATCAAGCACAAAAAACACCCGGGCGACTGGACCTCCAACAACATCCGTCACATGCGAGATGCCCAGTTGAAGAAACTGGGCACCAGCTATGACTGGGAACGCGAAGTCACCACCTGCAACCCGGACTATTACCACTGGACGCAGTGGATCATTTTGCAGTTGTACAAAGCCGGTCTGGCTTATCGCAAAAACGCACCAGTCAACTGGTGCCCGTCTTGCGCAACCGTACTGGCTAACGAACAGGTTGAGAACGGCGCCTGCTGGCGGCATCCCGAAACGCGTGTCGAGCAGAAGCAGATGGAGCAGTGGTTTTTGAAAATCACCGCATACGCCGATCAGCTGCTCGATGATCTGGAGAAACTGACCGGCTGGGCGCCGCAAGTGCGCGTCATGCAGCAAAACTGGATCGGCAAGTCGCAAGGCGCCGAGCTTTCCTTCACGGTGGAAAGCAAACCGAATATTCAGATCAAAGTTTTCACCACGCGCGCCGATACCGTATTTGGTGTCAGCTATCTGGTTCTCGCTCCGGAGAATCCGCTGGTCGCCGAGCTGACCACGCCCGAAAACAAAGCGGCGGTGGAAGCGTACGTAGACGAAGCGAAACGCAAGACCGAACTCGATCGCATCACTACCGAAAAAGCAAAAACCGGAGTACCGCTGGGCACGCACGTCCTCAATCCCTATAACGGCGATATCGTACCGATCTGGGTCTCCGACTATGTGCTGATGTCGTACGGCACCGGCGCGGTCATGGGCGTGCCCGCTCACGATGAACGTGATTTTGAGTTTGCCAAGAAATTCCATCTACCGATCACCGAAGTAATTTCGCCGACCGGCGAAGCCAGCGGCGAGCTGAAAGCAGCCTTTCTGGAAGACGGCACGATGGTCAATTCCGGACAGTTCAACGGATTGAAATCCGACGAAGCCCTGCCCAAGATGATCAAATGGGCAGAAGAAAACGGCGTCGGCAAAGGACGCATTCAATATCGCCTGCGCGACTGGTTGATTAGCCGCCAGCGTTATTGGGGCTGCCCGATTCCCCTGGTGCACTGCGAGCAATGCGGAGTGGTGCCGGTGCCTGACGACCAGTTGCCGGTGACGCTGCCTCTGGATATCAACTTCACAGGTGAAGGCGGATCGCCGCTCACTAAATTAGATGCGTGGGTCAACACCACTTGCCCCAAATGCGGTGGCAAGGCAAAACGCGAAACCGACACGATGGATACGTTTATTTGTTCCAGCTGGTATTTCTTCCGTTACGCCGATGCCCGCAACGACAAGCAAGCCTGGGACACCGCCAAGGTCAATTACTGGATGCCGGTAGACCAGTACGTCGGCGGTATCGAACATGCCATTTTGCACTTGCTCTATTCGCGTTTCTTCACCAAAGCTCTGCGCGATATGAAACTGGTGGACTGCGACGAACCATTCACCAACTTGCTCTCGCAGGGCATGGTGACAAAGTTCTCGCCGCAATCAGGACGCATCGAAAAGATGTCGAAATCACGGGGAAATGTGGTCGGCACCACCGATTTCTTCCAGCGTTACGGCGCGGATGCGGCACGACTGTTCACGCTTTTCGCAGCACCACCCGAGCAAGAGCTGGAGTGGTCGGAGGAAGGCGCCACTGGACAATTCCGTTTCTTAGGCCGCATCTGGCGCCTGGTTCAAGACCTGGTCGACAAGGGCGTGATCGCGGAAAACGGAAAGGCCCGCCAGTCTTTCGGAGAGTCAGGTATCACCAGCTTCGAGGGTTTTGACTCGCGCGGCAAGTCTGTGCTGCAAGCGGTGCACCGCACTATAAAAGCGGTCAGCGACGATCTCTCGCAGGAGCGCTATCAATTCAACACCGCCATCGCCCGCTGCATGGAACTGGTCAATGCGTTATACGCCTATGTCGGCGGTGGCGCCCATGGTGCCGAAGGCGATAGCGGCAACGGCGCCGGCGGCAACGGCAGCGATGGCAGCAAGCGCTTCACCGCCCAGGAAAAAGATTTGCTCTCGTTCGCGGTGCGCAGTCTGCTCCTGGTGCTGGCACCGATGGCGCCACACTTGACCGAAGAACTGTGGCACCAAGCTGGTTATGCGGCCGGCCCCACCGACTCCATCCACACGCACACGTGGCCGACCTACAAAGCGGAACTGACCATCGCGGACGAAATCGAGCTGGTGCTGCAGGTGAACGGTAAGCTTGTCAGCAAGGTGCTCGCTCAGCGGGGTTTATCAGACCCACAGGCGGAAGAACTGGCACTCGCCGATACGAAAGTGCAAAAGAAAATCGAAGGGCAGTCCGTGCGCAAGGTGATTGTGGTGCGCGACCGCCTGGTCAATGTCGTGGTGTAAATCATCAACAGGCATTGCGATTATCTGACTTACTTTCAGTTACAAAGAAACTGCATTTGGGTATTCTCAGTTAGAAGGCGGCGATTTAGCGTCGCCCTCTAGTGGTGACTCATCTGACATGAGATAATTCGGCGTTATGACTGGGATTCGCAAAGCCAAACAAGAAGAATATAAGGAGCAAGCCAAGCAGCCGGCTTTGACTTTGCTGGCGATGATCGGACCGCCCCTTATCAACAACTTCATGTCTCCGGTCGCCGAAAACATGAACAACCTGACGGTGCACGCGTTCACCGCCAGTAAGGCTTACAGCTTGCTGACAAAGCAAGACTGGGGTGGGTTGGTTAACTTGTGTTATCAGGCGACGTTCGATCACATGACAGGCTTCCTGTTCATGATCAACCTCTCTTTCATGTACATCTTCGGGTCGTGGCTCGAGAAAAAACTCTGGGGTTGGCGGTACTTCGCCTTCTTAACCCTGGCGGTCTTCGTGCCCTGGGCGATTCTGTTTTACGACGTAAAGAGCGCGCCGTCGCTCGTCGAAAAAATGTTTGTCAGCCCGATGCTGATGCTTTTGTTCATGGCCGGCGGCTACGCGGCTGTGAAGCCGGAAAAACCGTTCGTCCCGGCAGATTGGGTGCGTCCGAGCTGGAAAATCTTCCGCCAGGAGCGCAAAGTCCCCCTGATGGAGATGTACTGGGTTTCTCCATGGGTATTCATAATCGTCTTGATTGTCTACGCCAGCCTCGTCAACGTGGGGATGAGCGTCAACCGCCGCATGATCCTGGATCTGCCGGGCAGCAGCCCGATGATGGCTCAAGCTCACCGCTGGCTGATCGGTCGCATCGACCAGCCCGACCAAATAGCCGCATTCTCATGGCTGGCGGCAATCGGAACGCTGGCAGCCGGCGCCGTTAGCGCCCCGACTCTGCTGATGATTCGCATGACGACCCAAGCGAAGCGCTCCGGTGGCGTACTGCAGCAGCGCGCATTACAGCACTATAAAGAACTGCGTTCACTGGACATGACCCACGACCAGGCCCTGGAAGGCACTTCCAAATTCCTGGCCGTGCCTCTGGACATCTGCCGAGACTGGATTGCCAAAGGGCAGGCAGCGCTCAAGCAAGAGAAGAGGAACTAGTCCAAGCCGGGTTAAAGCCATTACAACCAATTAATCGCTTTTTGGCTTAAAAGCGCACAACGGTTGCGGTTTTCGGACCATGTTAAGATAGGCACCTTCATCTTGGCAGGCGCCCGAGAATTTGATGCCTTCTCTAGGAAACATTTCCAGCGAATCCGTGACTGATACAGCCCCCCGGAACGATGTGCTGACTTCCCTCGACCGTGCGGACCAGCCGGATAGCGTGCCGCACCACTGGTGGCGGCGTGTCGCCTGGTTGCGCATATTGCAGGTGGTGCTGGATGCCCTGCTGGTCGCGGCAGCCCTGTCCGGAGCGTTCCTGATTAGATTTGACGGCTCGCTGCATACCGCCTACACGCGCCAACTCCTTTATTTCCTGCCGGCATTCGTGGCGCTGCGCCTGATTACCAATTATTTCTGCGGTGTGTACCGCCGCCTCTGGCGCTATACCGGACTGGCGGAGACTGTCGAACTGGCAGTCTCGGTTTTGATCGTCACCACTTTGTTTGTCATCGCTCGCGCCCTGGGCTGGCTCAATTTCGACGGACGACAATTATCCTGGGGCATCTTGCTGACTGAACCGGGCGTCACGTTTCTTCTCCTGTCGGGCGCCCGCGTCTTGCGCCGCCTGCAGACCGAACACAATCAGCGCCGGCACTGGCGCCAGCCGGTACGCAGCCGCGCATTGATCGTCGGCGCCGGGGACGCCGGACAGATGGTGGCGCGCGAAATCATGCAGCGCCCCGATGTCGGCATCGATGTCGTGGGCTTGATCGACGATGATCCGCAAAAGACCCAGAAACGCATCGGGCACCTCACCGTATTCGGTACCACGAAAGAACTGTCCAAACTGGCTGAAGACTTCTTCATCGATCAGGTGATCATCGCCATGCCGTCGGCACCGCCGGCGGAAATTCGCCGTATCCTGGATATTTGCCGCATCTGCGAAGTGCAAGCTCGCATCTTGCCGGGGCTTTTCGAGTTGATCGACGGACGCGTCAGCGTCAACCAGCTGCGCGAAGTATCGCTGGCCGACTTGCTCGGCCGCGAAGCGGTAGATATGGACAGCGCTTCCATTGCCGGCTACGTTGAGAAGCGCACGGTGCTGATCACCGGCGCCGGCGGCTCGATCGGCAGCGAACTGTGCCGTCAGATCATGCGCTTTCAACCACACGAATTGATTCTGCTCGGTCGCGGCGAAAACAGCATCTTCACCATCATGGAAGAGCTGAAGCGCAGCGTCGAACCGGTGAAACTAACACCAGTCATTGCTGATGTGCGTGACTACGATCGGTTGTTGTATCTGTTTGAAAAACACAAACCGCAAGTCGTCTTCCATGCCGCAGCACACAAGCATGTCCCCCTGATGGAAGCCAATCCCAGTGAGGCTGTCAGCAACAACATCGGCGGCACACAGAACATCGCCAACCTGGCTGATCAATTTGGTGTAGAGACTTTCGTTCTCGTCTCCAGCGATAAGGCCGTCAATCCCACCTCGGTCATGGGCGCCACCAAGCGCATTGCGGAACTGGTGATTCAAGATCTGGCGAAACGCTCGCGCACCAAATTCGTAGCAGTGCGCTTCGGAAATGTGCTGGACAGCCGCGGTTCCGTGCTGCCAATCTGGCGCCAGCAGATCGCTGCCGGCGGACCGGTGACCGTCACCCACCCAGACGTCACCCGCTACTTCATGATCATTCCGGAAGCGGTACAACTGATTATCCAGGCCGGCGCCACCGGCATGAGCGGCAACATCTTCGTACTGGATATGGGCAAACCGATTCGCATCGTCGACCTGGCTCATGACCTGATCAAGCTGTCAGGACTGACGCCTGGCGAAGACATTGAAGTGGAATTCGTCGGTCTGCGTCCCGGCGAGAAACTGCACGAAGAGCTGCTCACCGCCGAGGAAGGCCTGACCAAGACTACATACAAAAAAATCTTCGTGGGCGCTCCGCAATCGATAGATTCAGCGTGGCTGACCAGCGAGTTGCGCGGGTTGTTTACAGCCGCAGATAACGAAGATGAGAAGAGCGTCCGCACCTGCCTGGGCAGCATGGTGGGCGGAAACCTGGCAAAGAAGCTAACATAATTGAATTGATTGCGCGTGCCGAGGGGTCCTCGAATCTCCTTAGGACAAATCAACAGAAGTGTTGAAATCAAGAGGAGCGCTGGATTTGATTTCCGCTCAGTTGTCTCAGAAAGAAGAGTCGTTGGTCGCGCGCCTGAAAGCGCTCGACAGCGTTATTGTTGCTTACTCCGGTGGTGTCGATAGTTCGCTTCTGGCATATTACGCGCGGCGCGTTTTGCAGGATGCCGCCTTGATTGTCATCGCTGTGTCTCCCAGCCTCGCGCAAGACGAGCTGTCGGCGGCGCGCGCGCAAGCCGAGGCGTTCTCCTTCAATCTTCTGGAGATAGAAACCAACGAACTCGACAAAGACGAATACGCCCGCAACGATGCCATGCGCTGCTACGTATGCAAAGGAACTCTTTTTGAATCTCTGCAGAAACTGGCGGCCGAGCGCGGAATGCGTCACATCGCCTACGGAGCCAACGTGAATGACTTGTCGGATTTTCGCCCCGGTCAAAAAGCCGCCCGCGAGTTTTCCGTCGTCAGCCCTCTCTTAGATGCCGGACTGGGCAAGGAAGAGATTCGTCAATTAGCTTATCAAGCCGGTCTGCCGTCATGGGACCGTCCGCAGGCAGCTTGTCTTTCTTCGCGTTTCCCGACATTTGAAAAAGTCACCATCGAAGGATTGTCGCAAGTAGATCGCGCGGAGGCGTTTCTTCACTCGCTTGGCTTCAAGCAAATACGCGTGCGCCACCACGGCGACATCGCCCGCATCGAGATTGATGAGCCTGAGCTGGAGGCATTTTTGAGCGACACAGCGCTTTTGTCACGCATCTCGGCGCGACTCAAAGAATTTGGCTATCGCTACGTGACGGTCGACCTGGAACCTTATCGACAGGGTTCTTCCAATCGCCTCACGGCTGCGGTTGCGGAAGCGGAGAGCTGAGCGAAAGATGGATGCAGAGCGACTGGCAGCGATACTGAATGCGGTGGCACGAGGAGAAGCCACCGTCGAAGCCGCCATGGAGCAGCTAAAGTCATTGCCCTTCGAAAATCTTGGGTTCGCAAACATAGATCTGCATCGCACCTTGCGCCAGGGAATGCCTGAGGTGATCTTTTGCCCCGGCAAACAGATCGAACAAATCATCGCCATCGCCAATCAGTTGCGCAAGCATCACGCGCTGGTGATCGCCACTCGCGCCGATCAAGAAGTGGCGGAGCGAATACTGGAGCTGGACCAGGCAGCGGAATATGATGCCTCGGCGCGCGTATTATACTGGGGCACCATCCCCGGTGCCGACCCGCAGTTACCGACCGTGGCAGTTGTCACCGCCGGTACTGCCGACCTGCCCGTCGCCGATGAAGCGGCATTTGTGCTCTCCACCCTGCGGGTGCCGGTGGTGCGTCTGAATGATGTGGGCGTGGCGGGTATCCACAGACTGCTGAACCAGTTCGACCGGATACGTCACGCGCAAGTGACGATCGTGGTCGCCGGCATGGATGGCGCTTTGCCTAGCGTCGTCGCAGGAATGGCTGCCGGGCCGGTGATTGCCGTACCGACTTCAGTTGGTTATGGCGCCGCCTTTGAAGGACTGGCAGCCCTGCTCACCATGTTGAACTCGTGCGCGGCCGGCGTCACTGTGGTCAACATCGATAACGGATTCGGGGCCGCCGTTGCAGCCCATCGACTGATCAGCACCTTGCCGATTGTTGGCTATCGAGTACAATAGCCCAATGAATGTTGTTACCGGCTTCGTGATTGGTATTGCCATCCTGGCTTTGGTCATCGCCTTCGTCATCTCACGAATGCTCAAACAATATGATGTCCTGCTCGGCGCCGAGAATATCGCTGACATGTCGAGGGCGCTGATTGAGTTAAAGCGTCTGGCCAACGGCGATCAATTGCTTTCCGAAACACCCACCGACGTGCCCACGACACTGCGCGCGCTGACCGGTGTCGGCATGCGAGTGATCTATACAGTGGTGGCAAATCAGAGAATCTATCATCATCACATCTCACTGTCCTATTCCGGACAGCCGATTGCACACAGCGCCGGCATGACGCTCGCTTCGTGGATCGCCTATACCCTCGATGTGCCGACTGAAAAAGTCTCCGTACCGGTCAACATGGGCAACGGGTCAGTGCGGCATATTCAGTTTCAGCTCGACGAAGCAGCACAAAGTACATTTGTTGCACGCCCCGTGAAAGTCGTGAAGAAACCCGACGTCACACCAGACCTGTGGAAACAAGTCATGTCAAATCGCAAAGCGATTGAAACAAATTCACTCGCGGTCGGGAATTGAGTAGCCGCGCTGCCATCTGGCGAAGCGACATCCGAACCCGGTACCAAGGAAGTTACTGCGGCAAGGCTGCCGCTCGACGGGTCAACTCTTCATCCAGACGATCTACTGTTTTCTGAGTCAACCAAGGTCGCACCATCTTGGCAAACTTCTGCGCGTCGCTGGTTGAAAGATCGCGAATGTAGTACGCGATGAAATCTTCATGATCAATCGGCTTTCCCCCGGCTCTCAGAAATTCATTCTGATACGCCAGTGCTCGATCAAGGGGATCTTTGGACCTCAGGAGCCCAAAGAGAGTTTCGCTTAAGGGCTTTCCTTGAGACAGACTCTCTCTAACAGACGCGGCATATGAGGATAACAGCTTTTGGAAATGAGCATCGACAGCCTGCGATTGGGCTGGATGTGACCAACGCAATTGTTGGGTCAGGTCCGCCAGACTGGTCAATACTTTGTTGTTCACTTCCCCGCCAGCCTGAACACCAGCTTGAAATAACAGGAAAGCGCGTTCCTTGTCCGCTGCGTTCAAAGCAGCCTCGAAAAATGCCAGCCCCTGTCCCTGAAATTCTTTATGCTGCAAGGCGTGCTGCAACACCTGGTCGGCGTGTGGCGTCGACAGCCCTCGCAGCGCGTCTTGGAGGGACTGCCCGTTGATTGCCCCACGCGCAGCCACAAAGTCGAGCAGCGCTATTCGCGCTTCCGGTGTAGGAATCTGCGCGAACCAGGATCTGACGACGCGAACGTCGGACGCATCTTTAACGATTGCCGGATTGAGGCTGACCTCGCGTAAAAGATTCAATGTCGTCGCGCTTTGATCTTGCTTGACCAGATAAGAAAGCGCCTCCAGGGCGACTTTCTGATCAGCGCTCTTAACACTAGATTCGACTAATTGGCGCGTGCGATCGGCAGGCAAGATGCTATCAGCCACGGTCCGCCCCGATGGTGTCTCGCGCAATTGTTGTAAAAATCTCAAGTGATTGACGACCTGCTCTTGCTGAGAGCCGGATGCGATGTCTTTCTCAAGTTGACGCCTGTAGACAGGCAGAATTTCCTTCTCCACGTAGGCAATCCGCTGTCGCAGTACATCGGCAGTTACTCCCAACTTGGCCGGATCCGCTGTGTCCAGAACGCGCTTGAGGAAGGCGGCCGCCGCAATCGAGCGAGCCGGCGCATTGTGCACAAGCAGAGAAAATTCCTCGGCGCTACCACGCAAGAACTGCTCTCCGAAGTGCACGGCCCAGTTCTCGCCCACATCTTTGGTTGCGTACTCGCGAGCATAGAATCCGTTTCGTTCGACCCTTGCCGCCTGCTCGAAGGCAGCAAATTCTTCGGTAAATTTGAATTGCAGTGTATGGGCATTCTCGTGTTGCAAAACAAAGAGTAGCTGATCTGCTTTCGTGCCTCCGAAAAAGCGAATTTCAAATTGGGTGGACGCGTCAGCCAATACTCCATATGAGCCCTGCGGCTTGATTTTTTCCTCGGTTAGCTGAATGCGTTTTATTGCAGAGTCACGGCTGGGTAGAAACGGCAGCGACTGCAAGACTTGTTCCGGCAATACAGCGTCACGCAATGGGTGTTTGCTGAGCGTCTCTTGAGCGATTCGAGCGGCCTGCGCCTTGACCGGATCCGTGGCATTGACTTCGGCCGCAGCCAAGCGCAGTTGCCTAATCTCATCCAGCTTAGCAGCGTAAGCCTTGTCGATCACAAACTCAAGATCCGAGCCGCGCACCTTGTAAATCAGAACATCGCGCTCTTCAGTTGGAATTCGCTCGTTCTCTTTAAGCGGCGGGCGGCGAGCGTCAGAAATGGGTAACTGAGCTTTGTCGGCGCGCGGTGGCTCCAGCAGCCTGTCCAGTTCAGGTTGATTGAGAGCGTTGCGCGGGCGAGTTTCATCAAATCCGAAGCGCCGCAAAAACTCCTCTCCTTTTTGCCGCGCCACATTTGGGTCTAACCCCGCCTTCCTGACTATGCTATCGAGCGTTGTCCCTTCCGGATCACCAGGTACTTTCGATCGCAGAAACGGCAACGCGCCAGCTGTAAAGACGCCACCAAGAATAAAGGCGGTCAGGGCTCGTGAGAGTGTCTCGGCTGTGGGCTTGCCATCCAGTACTGACTCCAATGCCTGAATCAAACTGTTGGACCCTCCGCCTATCAACGAGGAAGGTAAGAGTTCGTTCTTGATGAAATCGCGCACCAATCGGCTGCCGTGCTCTGCCAGTCCTTTTTCGACTGCCGACTTTAACGCGGCTTCCTGTCCCGGCTTTGCGAAGGCCGCAACAAAACGCTCGAACTCCGCCTGATGGATTTTGCCACCATTCTCGAATGAGTTTCTGACCAGCCTCGAAAGCTCAACCGCGAAAGCTCCCTGCCGCTCTTCAGGAACCAGACTCTTAGCCAGTTTTGCTGTGGTAAGGGCTGTCTGATCGCCGAGCTGCAGCAGCCGGGTCAGGTGCTCAGGTCTGAGGAAGTTGAGAGCCGCGAGCGACCCGCCCAGAAGCGCATCTCGCAATATACGCTGATCGTAGTCCTGCCCCAGGAGCAGCGCCTTACCAATTGGACGAGCCTCGGCTGCCGCCAGAATGGCAATGGCTCTGAAGGCCAGGTGCACTCCCGGACTGCCGGCGGGCAGGGTGGCCAGAGTAATTGCCAGGTCTACAACCAGGTCGGCTGTGGCAGTCTTGGAGTCGATAAATAATCTTAGAGCGTTCTGAGTATTCTCTATGAGCCGCTGCTGTTCTTGAAGAGGCAACTCGGCAAAACGCTTTGATGCTTCTGCCAAACGAGCGGCGTGTTCTTGATGCGCATTATCAGCAAGCACACCCGTGCCGGTAAACAGAGCAGCGAATTCAGCAAACCAACCTCCTCGACTCTGATAATACTCGCGCAAACTTTGATCGAAAGCCTGTCTTTGATCGCGCGGTATTTCTTTGCCCAGGCGCCCAAGCTCAAAAGCATCTCCCTTGGAGAAAGTCGATTCTAGTGAGTGCTCAAATGAGCCGTAGTTTCTCTCGTATCGATCTTTGAGAGCCGGGCGCAGCCCCGGTGGTAATTCGTCGAAAGCAGCTTTTACAGAAGCTTTGTCCTTCGCCGCGATCGCCAGGCGCAAACGATCAGCAGGGTCTAAAAAACCATTTTCAGCCGTCCGCAGTGCAATGGTTCTCTCTTCGGGGGACCAATAGCCTATGATGCGCTTTTGCAAGTCGCCGTCGCCAAGAAACTTTTGCCGTTCTTCAGGACTAGCATTAGCAATCTGCCTGGCAAAAGCAATGCGATCATAAGTGCCAAGACTTGCCTGCTGCGCAAGCGGCAAGCTGCCTTTCTCCAGAAGCGGCTTGACGTAAGCCTCAAATAAGTCAACTTTGCCATCGACCGCTTTTATTGGCTGCGGTCGATCGATTTGATTGAACAAATCTTTTGAAACCTTAGGAAAAGCCTGGCTTAGAGCCTCTTGCAGCCGACTATCTTCCGGACGCGGATTGAGTATGCGATCCTTCAGGTTCGGATCTTTTCTGACTGCCTCTTGAATGTCTTGCAACAGTTGTCTGACTCGTTGCGGGTCGGTAGCAAACGTGCGAGACTCGGCCGCGAGAAGCAGTTTATCCGTCAAAGGAAGTTCAGGTTTACGCCCTTCGGCAGCCTGCTGCAAAAGGCTGCGCGCCGCGTCTTTGCCCACATCGCTGCGTACGAGAGAGAGTATGGTTTCATCTACTTCTTTTCTGTATTTCTCGTCGCGGGCATGTCTTTCCAGCGAACCTTTATCTATGCCCTCCAGCAGCCGCAAAACTCGCTCGTCGTCAGGAATACCGCGTTGTCCTTCTTGCTTCAAGTTGAACAAGAATCTGCCTGAGGCAACAATCGACTGTTCGAAACTTCTCACCTCAGGAGCAAATTTTTGGTCCAGGATTCTCTCACTGCGGGACAGCGCATCACCAGATTGCAAAGTGCGCAGAAGCTCGCGCACGCGCTCCAGGTAGGAGGGATCTGATTTTGCTCTTTCCCAATCAGCGCGACTGATGTTTTGTAGATCGCTTTGGATAGCCGTCTCGCTGCCGTTGCGAAAAACACCGCGCTGCTGAGCCAGCTTGGCGATCAACTCGCTGCCACCATCATTGATGTAGTCAAGCCACTTGATCGCTTCCGTAGGGTTGGTGGCATCGGTCAGGACTTTTTTGGCGTCGTCGTATTCTTTCAAAGACTGCAGTTGGCTGGGGTTCAGTTCGCCAGGATTGCCGCCCTTGTCGAGCCATTGTCTGAGCCTCTCTCCTTCCCCGATAGCCAGCCTGCGATCGGCTGGCAGTTGATCGATGGTCTGCTTTATCGCAGCTTCGCCGGTGGAGACAAGACCAATTTGCTCCTTGAGGAGCGTTTTAAAGGACAAGCGTCCGGTTTGCAGCAACTCTTGAGCCAGGCGCGACTCGCGCGTCGGATCGTAAGAGACCTCGCCTGTGATTCTGTCCACAGACGGCTGCCCGAAAGTCTTGGTAATCTCGGCCGGACTGAGCTCCTTTTGCAAGCGCTGGCGTCCCGCTTCACTCGCCGTGCGTAACGCCCGCTCGAAAAGATGGAAGTTTCGCTCCGTCAGGGCAGCGCGAGCCAGATCTATATCATCTTGAGGAGTCCGCTGATCGGTGCCCTTCAGAAAGATGCCCAGCGCCTTTTGCTCCGCCTCTGACAGGCGCCCATGTTTGGCGAGCCGATCGAGAAGATTGGTGCCATCGGTTTGCTGTGTTAGTAACTTGAGTTCGCGGATTTGATCGGAGTTGAGCGTCGACAGCGTATCGGTCAATTCCTTGAATGTGGTGCCCGGCTTCAAGAGACTCTCATTCAGTTCACGCAATAGACGCTCCACCCGATGCGCGTCGAATCTCAGATCTGCACTTCTGGGTTGTCTATCGGGAGCAGGCACCTCCGAATTAGAGCCGCTGATTGCGTTTCGTTCTCCAACCAGGGTGACCGGCAGCGTCGGCAGGCGCTCGCCCGCCCTCAACAGATCTGGCTGGCCAAGAAACGCTACCTGCGGCAGTGCGTCGCCACTGTCGCGAAGTGTCAGGGAGGGAAAGCCATGTCTGATTGGTTCCGCAGCGGCCAATGCCACCGCCGGCGGCGGCGCCTCGACTCGCATATCTACTAAAGGAAAGACTAGTGCGGCTTCTGGCGCCGGTTCCGGCGCGTCCGTCCGCAGGGCGAGTTTAGACTCGGAATCCGATGAATCCATGCCTGTTTCACCTGCTCATGCGATTGTTGGGGGCTGAGCATACGGTAGCGAAAACTCCTGGGATTCCCATGGAGCATTCGTGGCAGATTCGTGAAACGTCAGAGTCTTGGGGACAAGGGTGCGGAATCTATGAACGTTGTTTTTTCTTCAAGAAGACTTCCACGTTCTCGATCGGTCGCCCGAGAATCGCTTTGTCACCGCATTCAACGATCGGTCGTTGCATCAAATCAGGATGCTTCACCATCAGCTTGATCAGCTGGTCTTCAGTGTGCTTGCCGCTGCCCAGATCCAGTTCTTTGTAGAGAGCGTCTTTGCTGCGCAGCAAATCGCGCGCCGGCAGTTTCATCTTCGCCAGCAGCTCACGCAGTTTCGTCTCACCGACAGGCTCTACGTAGTAGTTGATCTTGTCGTAGTCAACGCCACTCTCACGCAGCAATTTATCCATGTTGCGGCAAGTGGAGCAGGTCGGTTTTTCGTATACAGTGATTCGCTCTGTCATGGTGTTGCTGGCATTCCTGGCTATTTGCTTTCGTCTTCCTTGGGCGGCGGCTCGTTGGGATTGAAGTCGGGATAAGTGCCGACATTAACAGCCAGAGTTGTGGCCGCTTTGTCACGCAATACCAGGATATTCAACGTGTCGCTGACCTTGCGGCTGAGCACGTAATCCTTCACTTCCTTCGGGCTGTGCACTTCCTTGCCGTCGATTTTTTGAATTACATCTCCGGTTTGCAGACCGGCAGCTTTACCGGGACTGTGCGGGACGAATCCCGCGATCAAGACACCTTTGGTGGTGGCAGGCAATCCGATGCTCTTCAAAGATGTTTCATCCAGGTCACGCATTTGAATGCCCAACCACGGGCGCTTCATGGTGCCGTGCGCGATCAGCTCGGTGACGACATTTTTTGCCACGTCGACCGGTATCGAGAATCCGATGTTTTGCGCTCTGGCATAAATCGCCGTGTTGACACCCACCACTTCGCCTTTCAAATTCAGCAGCGGACCGCCGGAGTTGCCGGGGTTGATGGCGGCGTCTGTTTGCAGGAAATTGATATTACCGTTGACGTCCATCAGCGTTCTGCCGATGGCAGAGATGATGCCGAGCGTGACGGTGTGGTCGAAGTTGAGCGGGCTGCCGATGGCGATCACAAACTCGCCGGGACGCAGTCCGGTTGACGTGCCCATGGGCAACACCGGCAGGTTGGTGGCGTCGACTTTAACCACCGCCAGATCCGAAAACTGATCGATTCCGACGACTTTACCGGTCATCACGCGCTTGTCGTTGAGGGTGATCTTGATCTGGTTGGTTTCTTTGCCGGTTCCGACCACGTGTGCGTTGGTGACGATGTAGCCGTCTGGGCGCACAATGAAACCAGATCCGGTATCACGCTTTTCCCAGAATTCTTTGGGCGGTGCTTGTGCTTCTTTGGTGCCGTTCGGCGCGGACGGCGCACCATCGAGCTGATTGGGCGACATCCGCTGCCCGCCGAAAAACATCTGCAACATGCTGAGGATGTCCTGGGAGGAAGTGCCCTCCGGCAGCTTGAGTCCATTCAGCGACTCGGGCAGTTTCATGCCGTTCAAAGAACCGATGTTCGGCATGGTCACTTTGTTCATGATCTCGATGTTGACGACGGCCGGTGCGGCTTTCTCAGCGACATCCGCGACCGTGTTGGCACCGAAAATTAACGAGCCCGCCTGACTGCTGGCCGAGCGAGAAGCCGTGCCGCCGTCAGTTTCTTGCGCCCAAACAGGTGCGTAGGCGGAGCTGCCGAAGAGAACGAGCGATGCGGCGGCCAGCAGTTTCTTCTTTGTCACTAGCATAATGTGGTTCCGCCCTTAACGTCTGCCCATACCGAGCTGCTGCGCGCTCTGGAACACCTTTCCTTCCGTGAGAATCGAAGGCGCGATGATTACTTCCACTTCCTGCATTTCTTTCAGGTTGGAAGCACCAAGAGTGGACATGCTGGTTTTCAGCGCTCCGACCAGGTTTTGCGAACCATCATCGACTGTCGCCGGTCCCATCAGAATCTGTTGCAGCGTAGCGCCGCTGCCGACTTTAATGCGAGTGCCGCGCGGCAGAACCGGACTGGGAGTCGCCATTCCCCAGTGAAATCCATTGCCCGGCGCTTCGGTCGCGCGCGCGAAGGGCGAACCGATCATGACGGCGTCGGCACCACAGGCGATAGCTTTGCAGATATCACCGCCCACCACCATGCCACCATCGGCTATCAATGTCACTGGCCGTCCGCTCTCCGCTTCATAGTCGCGCTTAGCGGCGGCGCAATCGGCGATGGCGGTCGCCATCGGCACACCAATACCGAGCACGCTGCGCGATGTGCAAGCCGCTCCGGGACCGACGCCGACGAGAATGCCGGCGACGCCGGTTTGCAACAAAGCCAGCGCGGCATCATAAGTAACGCAATTGCCGACAATCACCGGCACTCCGATCTCTTTGCAAAACGACTGCAGGTCGAGTTGCGTGTTGCCTTCGGCAGTGCGGTGCTCGATGCCGGTGACGGTCGATTGCACAACCAGGATGTCCAGTCCGGCTTTAACAGCAGCCGGTCCGTATTTGCGCGCCATATTGGGCGTTACGGAAGCGGCAGCCAGGACACCCTGCGCCTTGATTTCTTTGACGCGTTTTTCAATCAACTCTTCACGCACAGGCTCGGCGTATAGCTTCTGCATAACTTCGACAAACTCGCGGTTGTCGCAATGCGTCACCGTCTGGTAGGACTCGAAAGTGCTTTCGTAGCGCGTCTGCAGTCCTTGCAGATTCAAAACACCAAGCGCGCCCATCTTGCCGAGCGCGCCTGCCACTTTTACATCTACGACACTGTCCATCGCCGACGCGAGAATCGGCACCGCCAGCTTATGCCCCGCGATGTTGACCGATACATCGCATATATCTATGTCCAGGGTCAGCGAGCCCGGGACCAGCGCGATTTCATCGAACCCGTAGGCGCGCCGCGTCGGCTTGCCTCGCCCGATGAACATTCCGCCTGCCGTCAGCTCTTCTTTGGTAACCGTCTGCATTTAGGTCTCCCTGAAAATCGGAAAGTGGGCATCTACAGCGCCTCACCGCGCGCTTTGAAGCACATATTAGCACCAGTTATAGTTGCGCTGATGTAAAGAACCGATGATTTGATACATGCGTCCCTTAAAACCGCTCACAGTCATTGGTCTCAACAGCGGCACATCGATGGATGGAGTCGATGCTGCCATGTTCCGAATTATTCCGGTGCGCCGGCCGGGTTCTGGCGGCAATGGTTCGGCCGCCACGTTACGCCTGGAAATCGAGATGCAAGACAGCTTGTTGCACGGCTTCGAGCCGGGCTTCAAGCGCAAGATGCAGTCTTTGATCTCAGGGGGCAGCGTTTCTCTGGAAGAGCTCTCCCGGCTGAATGTGGCACTGGGCGAAGTTTTTGCACAGGCGACACTGGCGCTGCTGCGGCGCACCGGCATGACCCGCCACGAAGTCGATCTGATCGGGTCGCACGGGCAGACCATCTGGCATGCGCCTGCTATTAAGAGCTTTGCCGGCATTCCGACGCGCAGCACACTGCAACTTGGAGAACCGGCGATTATTGCCCAGCGCACCGGCATTCCGGTAGTTGCTGATTTCCGTGTTCAAGACATGGCAGCCGGCGGTCAGGGCGCTCCGCTTGTGGCTTTCGCCGACGAGGTTATCTTTGGTGGCACTGGCACGCCGGTTGGTGTTTTGAATATCGGCGGCATCGCCAACATCACCGTGCTCAACGAGGATGGCGACGCGGTTATGGCGTTCGACACCGGTCCCGGCAACATGCTTATGGACCACGCAATGAGCAAGCTCTTCGGCGAAGAATTCGATGAAGGCGGCGTCATCGCCGACTCTGCGCAACCCGATGAGAAGTGGCTGACGGAACTGCTGGCTCAGCCGTACTTCCAGGTGAAGCCGCCCAAGACCACCGGACGCGAACTCTTCGGTACGCAGTACTGCAACAAATTGATCGACGAAGGACGCAAGCGCGGCTTGAGCAACGAAGCGATCGTGTCGACTTTCACGTCACTGACGGCTCGTTCGATTGCCGATGCCTACGAGCGTTTTGTGCTGCCCGTCGAGAAACTCACCATGGTCGTCCTCGGCGGCGGTGGCGCCGATAACGCCACTTTGTGCAAGCGCCTGCAGAAAGCCTGGCCGCACGAACTCGCAGCCGGTTGGAAGCGTCATGAAGATTTCGGCATGTCGACGAAATACAAAGAAGCGCTTCTGTTTGCACTTCTGGCTTACACGACGCACTTCGGAATTCCCAACAACGTGCCGCAATGCACAGGAGCCGGAGGGCGGGTCTGCCTGGGGAAAATAGTCCGCCCATAACTGAACCGGCGCCCTGATAAGTGGGTACATAGGCATCGGAATCGGAATAGCAATCGCAATCGAAATCGAGAAATCACGTGGCTACTGAAATCGAAGGTATGGTCTCGTCCGACCTGCACATACCGCCTGGTATCAACTATGAATGCACCAGTTGCGGCAAGTGCTGCGGAGGCTGGGCAGTGCCCCTGACACCGGAAGACTACGACCGCATCGTCGAAGTCGACTGGGCGGCGCACCATGCCAGTTTCCATGCCAAGACCCTGTTTCGCGATTTGAACAAACACGAAAAGGTCGACACACCCTACTCGCACAAGATAGTTTCAGAAACCGGCGTTTGTCCGTTTCTCGCCGACAATCTCTGTTTTATGCACAGCAAGTTCGGTTCGGAATTCAAGCCGACGATTTGCCAGCTGTTTCCTTATGCCTTCAGTGTCACTCCCAGTGGT
Source organism: Candidatus Obscuribacterales bacterium (assembly GCA_046328035.1). Taxonomy (GTDB): domain Bacteria; phylum Cyanobacteriota; class Vampirovibrionia; order Obscuribacterales; family Obscuribacteraceae; genus JBGASG01. The sequence continues at coordinate 346,727 of JAXLXI010000004.1, forward strand.
GTCTATGCCACCGTCAGCTTCGTCAGCATGGGCAGCCTCTACAATTCAGGCCGGCCGCTGTCCGAGCAGCGGGAAGTGCTGGAGAAGAAGTACACCGAATTCAAGCGACTCTACACAAACTACAAACCCGACTGGTCGAAGATCGAGCTCACCAAGGGACAGCCTCTCACGTGGGATGAATACTTGTCCGTCGAAAAAGAGATGCTGGCGATTCTCGATGACACCACTTTGACGATCGAAAACCGCCTGCTCAAAATGTCATCGTATCTGGTATCACAGGTGAAAGCCGGGGGCAGCGGCGCCTCCGCCACCGCGACCGCGGAATCGGCTCAGGAAGCCGGTGCGCTAACCAAGTTGGACCGCCACATTCTGGTCAACTTCCACCGCATGTACTACCCGACCAAAACACTCAAACGCGGGCAAGCGGATTTCAGCATCGCCCGCCTCTTCGCTCAATATCATTTAGGAAGCGACAAGATTCTGGTTCCTGGCGAGAAATACAAGATTGCCGATCTCAAAGATTACCCGTGGCCGGATGATGATCCTGAAATGGACAGTCTCTTATATAGGTATATCTACTCCTTCATTTTCGGAAAGAAGTTCTTCGGAGCAGGATTCGGGCACGTAAGCGTGATCGCAGGCTTCCATCACTTACTGATGCTCTACTGTCTGATTAAACTGCAGTGCAAGGCCACAGCTAAATTCAGGGGAGCCATCCTACCTAATATGTTGGACCTGGCGCTGACCGTCCGGCAGACCGAACGCCAGGTCGGCGAAACCAAACTGGGTGGGTATGCCGCCGCCGCCTTCGAGATGCTGCTTTTCAGCCCGGGGCGGGCGCGGCGCTTTCTCGCCAACTCCTGACCCCGGCCGGGCGAACGCTTAGATTTGCCGCCAGGTGGGCATTTAACCTATACGGGGAACCGAACTCTGCACTATTTTTCAAAAATGTAGTGCAGATAACAAGAGGGATGTTGACTACCGCTGAGTTCTAAGTTAGTCTTGCCAGACAGATTGCTTTCGGCAACCCTCGGTCCTCCTTTTACTAAACAATCGAGCTTCTTTTCACCGCGTCAGGGAGATGCTTCCTATGAAAACATTGTCCAAACTTACTATGGCCGCCGCTATGTCCCTCGCCCTCACCGCCCCAGCAATGGCGCAAGATGTGTTCGGAACAGCTGATACCGGAGCTACCGGTGCCACCAACAGCAGCGGCAACACCACGTTGACCCAAACCCAGATGAACGGCGTACAACAAGCCCCGGAACTGCAAGGTGCCACCAACGGTACCGTCGGTCCGCAAGGCGATGATGCCACCGTCATTATGGGCGTCAACACAGCCGGTACGGTTCGCGTGAACAACCTCGCCAACTTGGAAGCGTTGCTCAACATCATCGCGAACGGTATGGAAATTCTTGGTATCGCCTGGGGCGGACCGACAATGATCATGGGCTTCATGCACATGGCTGCCGGTACGCAAGATGCTATGAAGCGCGTCCTCTGGGGCGGCGCTGGTGTGACCGGCGGTCTCGCGACCCCTGGCTGCATCAACTGGCTCGTTGCATCGGCTCGCGACGCCAACCTGTTCAGCTAATCGCTGTACGGATCTAGATATAGGAAGGGGCGGGCAACCGCCCCTTCCGCTTTGTCAGTCACTCCTCGACTTCATCGACTCCCATGGATAACCCTGTCACCGGCACTCCTTCAAAGTGCTACTTTGAATAAAGGATCACCCAGAGCATCTCCAACCACGTGGGTACGAGACCATGAAACTGCCATTCTCCAGCCTAGTCTTGCGCGCTTCCGGCTTGCTGCCGGCGGTCTTTATGTATGCGAGCGAAGCGGCTCATGCCTGTGGTGGTAGTGGTGGTCCAAATCTCTTTCAGGTGGGTCTTCTGACTTTGGCTACCGCCTGCTGCCTGTTCGGCACACCCTTTATCGCCTTCGGGTTCATCAACTTTCTGTCCGGCGACACCAGAGGGGGCGCTCTGCGCGTCCTTACCTTTATAGGTGCGATGGGCATAGTTGTGACCTCGATAGTCGTGCTCGAACACACCCACTAAGGGCATCCAGGCGCCTTTGCGCCGGCCGCCCAAACAAGTCCCCGAAAAATCTGCATTTTCTTCCGGAAAATGTAATGCATTTAACAAAATAACGGTTGACTTGTAAGGGGGTTGCACTTAATCTATTGCCTACGGTTGCGTTGCAACTATTTTCTGCCCGAACCTTACTAACTATTCGAATACCAATTTCTCTCTCGCCTCGAGGAGGTTTCTTTTATGCGTATTAACCTTACCAACCTCGCCCTCGCCGCCTCTACCGCCCTCGTACTCGGCGCACCAGCAATGGCGCAAGACGTGTTCGGTACCGCTGACACCGGAGCTACTGGTGCCACCAACAGCAGCGGCAACACCACTCTTACCCAAACCCAAATGAACGGCGTTCAACAAGCCCCGGAACTGCAAGGTGCCACCAACGGTACAGTCGGTCCGCAAGGCGATGATGCCACCGTCATTATGGGCGTCAACACTGCCGGTACAGTTCGCGTCAACAACCTGGCCAACTTGGAAGCGTTGCTCAACATCATCGCCAACGGTATGGAAATTCTGGGTATTGCGTGGGGCGGACCTACAATGATCATGGGCTTCATGCACATGGCCGCCGGCACCCAAGATGCCATGAAGAGAGTGCTGTGGGGCGGCGCCGGTGTAACCGGTGGTCTCGCAACCCCAGGCTGCATCAACTGGCTAGTCGCATCGGCTCGCGACGCCAACCTGTTCAGCTAAGTTTTTCCCCCGCCAACGCCAACCAGGGACCTCCCGAAAGGGAGGTTTTTGGTATTTTCAAATCCTTTTGAAGATCTTTGAATCCCGCTCTATGAGCGGGATTCTGCTTTGCGCGAGCTAGGGTAAAGCTCCTTGAGTGCAAGAAACAATCGTCGTAAGCTCAGCCTATGGGTTGCGTTGCGTTTTAACCCAGTCCACGAAACTGATACGGCGACGTACACAGTACTTACTTACTACTTGTTTCACCATTTCATCTCCACAAGGAGGTCGTTTTACCATGCGTAATTTTCTGACCAAACTCACATTGGGAGCGGGCGTCGGCTTGATGCTCGCTGCACCAGGCGCGATGGCACAAGACGTTTTCGGCACTGCCGACACCGGAGCGAGCGGGCTCCAGCACTCGAGCGGCAACACAACACTCACACAAACCACCATGAACGGAGTACAACAAGCACCGGAATTACAAGGCTCGACTTTCGGCACCATTGGTCCACAACAGGAAGACGCCACAGTGATCATGGGCGTCAACACTGCCGGCACGGTTCGCGTGAACAACCTCGCCAATTTAGAAGCTCTGCTCAACATCATCGCCAACGGCATGGAAATTCTCGGCATCGCCTGGGGTGGTCCGACCATGATCATGGGCTTCATGCACATGGCCGCCGGAACGCAAGATGCGATGAAGCGAGTCTTGTGGGGCGGTGCCGGAGTCACCGGTGGTCTGGCTACGCCAGGTTGCATCAACTGGCCTGTTGCATCGGCTCGCGACGCCAACCTGTTCAGCTTAATCGCTGTACGGATCTAGATATAGAAGGCGGCAACCGCCCCTTTCTTCGCCCACTCCATGGATAACCTCGTCGACCAGCACTCCTTCGAAGTGCTACCTTGAATCAAGGATCACCCTCCACTCCACTCCAACATCGCGGGTACGAGACCATGAAACTGCCATTCTTCCAGCCTTGCCTTGCGCGCTTTCAGCTTGCTGCCGGCTATCTTTATGTATGCCGAAGGGGTCGTGCCTGCCCTGATGGCGGTGGTGGGGTCCAAATCTTTCAGGTGGGTCTGCTGACGTTATTACCGCCTGCTGCCTGTTCGGGACACCTTTTATCGCCTTCGGGTTTATCAATCTTCTGGCGACACCAGAGGAGGCGCTCTGCGCACTCTTACCTTTATAGGTGCGATGGGCATCGTTGTGACCTCTATAGTCGTGCTCGAACACACGCGTTAAGGGCATCCAGGCGCCTTTTGCGCCGACCACCCAAACAAGTCCTGAAAAATCTGCATTTTTCTTTCGAAAAATGTAATGCATTGCTAACAAAATAACGGTTGACTTGTAAGGGGGTTGCACTTAATCTATTGCCTACGGTTGCGCTGCAAACTATTTTTCTGCCCGAACCTTACTAACTATTCGAATACCAATTTCTCTCTCGCCTCGAGGAGGTTTCTTTTATGCGTATTAACCTTACCAACCTCGCCCTCGCCGCCTCTACCGCCCTCGTACTCGGCGCACCAGCAATGGCGCAAGACGTGTTCGGTACCGCTGACACCGGAGCTACTGGTGCCACCAACAGCAGCGGCAACACCACTCTTACCCAAACCCAAATGAACGGCGTTCAACAAGCCTCGAACTGCAAGGTGCCACCAACGGTACAGTCGGTCCGCAAGGCGATGATGCCACCGTCATTATGGGCGTCAACACTGCCGGTACAGTTCAAGTCAACAACCTCAGCCAACTTGGAAGCGTTGCTCAACATCATCGCCAACGGTATGGAAATTCTGGGTATTGCGTGGGCGGACCTACAATGATCATGGGCTTCATGCACACAGCCGCCGGCACCCAAGATGCCATGAAGAGAGTGCTGTGGGGCGGCGCCGGTGTAACCGGTGGTCTTGCAACCCCAGGCTGCATCAACTGGCTAGTCGCATCGGCTCGCGACGCCAACCTGTTCAGCTAAGTTTTTCCCCGCCAACGCCAACTAGACCTCCCGAAAGGGAGGTTTTTTGCATTTTTCAAATCCTTTTGAAGATCTTTGAATCCCGCCTGCAAGGCGAGCGGGATTCTGCTTTGCGCGAGCTAGTGCTCCTTGAGTGCAAGAAACAATCGTCGTAAGCTCAGCCTATGGGTTGCGTTGCGTTTTAACCCAGTCCACGAACCGATACGGCGACGTGTACACAGTACTTACTTACTACTTGTTTCACCATTTCATCTCCACAAGGAGGTCGTTTTACCATGCGTAATTTTTCTCTGACCAAACTCACATTGGGAGCGGCGTCGGCTTGATGCTCGCTGCACCAGGCGCGATGGCGCAAGACGTTTTCGGCACTGCCGACACCGGAGCGAGTGGGCTCCAGCATTCGAGCGGCAACACAACACTCACACAAACCACCATGAACGGAGTACAACAAGCACCCGAATTACAAGGCTCAACTTTCGGCACCATCGGTCCACAGCAAGAAGACGCCACAGTGATCATGGGCGTCAACACTGCCGGCACCGTTCGAGTGAACAACCTCGCCAATTTAGAAGCACTGCTCAACATCATCGCCAACGGCATGGAGATTCTCGGTATCGCCTGGGGCGGGCCCACCATGATCATGGGTTTCATGCACATGGCTGCCGGTACGCAAGACGCGATGAAGCGAGTCTTGTGGGGCGGTGCCGGAGTCACCGGCGGCCTGGCTACGCCAGGTTGCATCAACTGGTTGGTGGCATCAGCCCGCGACGCCAACCTGTTCAGTTAGCACATAGCATTTCATCCCTCGAAACGAGGAAAGAGCCAAAGACCTCCCGCAAGGGAGGTTTTTGGTTTGTGAGCCCGCGGAGCGCAGAGGTCTCATCGCCACCTGGGAAAAGGTCCCGGAATACCGGGATTGTCATGAGAAGCCTCACGGACAGCACCTCCCCGCGAGAAGCCCAGCCCGCGCCCATTTCGGACAACTGCTGAACTTTTTGCCCGGTTCGAGCGAGTTACGTTATACCGGGACTTTTTTCCAAGACACGGTTGAGACCTCTCCTCAGCTCTAAAATTGTTCAAAGCGGGAGAAACTGCAACGTGACCGACACATCCAACAAAACGAGCAGAGCTACACCGGGACGAGATCGTCTTGCGAAAGCTCGGGTTGCGGTCGTCGGAATTGAAGAGCATTCGTTGATCGCATTGGCGCAGCTGGCCGACGCGGGCATTGGTTACATCAAAGTCATCGATGATCGCCAGGTGACCGCCGAAGACATTTCACGCGCATTCTTCTTTTTCCAGAGTGACGAAGAGAATCAGCCGCGGACTAGCGCCGCTCGCAATCTGATTTACAGAGAGAACAAGACAACGAAAGTCGAAGTAATCGACCAGAAATTCGACGCCCATAATGCTGAGCAAGTACTTGGCGGAGTTGACGTAGTCATTGACGGGCTGAGTAATTGGCAAGACAAACTTCTGGCATCCGATGTTTGCATGCAATTGAAAACACCATTGGTGCATGCCGGATTAAGCGGTCTCGACATTCAGGTGTTTTGCATGATTCCCACAAGATCGGCATGCTTGAGATGCGTGTTCGCCAAGTTAGGTATGGAAGACTTTGCCGCCACCACCAGTGCCACCAATAATGGACATCCGCGACTCGGTCCTCTGGCTGCAATCGCCGGATCCCTGCAGGCGCTTGAATGCATCAAATTGCTTGGGGACATTGGCACAGTTTCGCCAACCCGTTTAATGAAGATCGACGGTCTGCGCGGCGACATGTTGGACTTCCGCGAACTCACGCCACGCAGCGACTGTCCCGACTGCGGTCCTTCTCGTCTCTAAGTATCAGTCTTGCGAGGAAACTTTGACGTCAGGCGACGCTTGCTTCAAAGCCGCAATTATTTTCGGCGCGCGATCGCCGCAACGATTGCGGATCAATGTTTCAAACAGAGCCCATTGACGCTGAGTTTCTCGAATAGCCAGTTCGCGGGCGATGTTGTAGTAAGTCGTCTTGCCGGCGACTTTCTTTCCTTGATCCGTGGTCGGATTGTCTTTGCTGAAATTCACTGCGTTATCCAATGAATCCGCGGCATTCGCAACCAGTCCATCGTAACCACCGGGAACCCGGGACCAGTCAACGAGCGGAATCTGCAATGGGTCGCCTCTGAATTGCGGACCCTTCAGCGAAAGCTCGACATAATTTGATTGGCTGTAGAAATCCTGCGCGCTGTGCAGCAACATCCCGAAGTGACGCAACGCATTGGCGCGGCTTTCCTGATCGGTGTCTGCTTCGCATGCATAATTCAATGCGCTCTTCTTCTCTCGATCGATATACGAGAGAGCCGACTCCACAGTTTTAGCCGCAAAGTGTCGGCGACTATCTTTCGCGCCCTCGCTCTCTTTTTTATCCTGAGCCTCGTTGGCGTCGATGATCAACTTCAGATTCGAGCTGCCGATGGTCCCCCGCAGACCTTCTTCGGTGATCTCAGCATGCACCTTGCCGCCCTGCCCGTCCGAAGAGCTGAATGCCAAGCCTGGTGAGGGCTGCATCAAAATGAGCGTCACCGCCAACCCCTTTACAAGGAGATCCAAGTTTAATTTCATGCGAGCCGCCCCAAATGGACACTAGGCCATTATTCTATCCCGCCAATCCGCGCCTGCAAGCCAATCGGTCGGATCCGCACCCCCTTCCGGGCATCTTTTCCATATCCCCGCGAGCCTTTCCGCCGACGCCAAGTGATTGGGTTCTAATTCAGAATCATCTGATTTTTAGCCATAATGAGACGGATCAAACGCGAAAGGAAGGCATGGAAACGCCCACCACCGCCGGTGCATACGCACTGAATATGCATTCGGCGCAAGCAGAGCCCACACAATCGAATTTTCTTTCCAAAGAACTGAACGACTGTGTTTTCGTGGCTTTCGATACGGAAACTACCGGGCTCAGCCCAATGGCTTCCAGATTGGTGGAACTATCCGGCGTCAAGTTTCGTGGTTCTGGCGAGGAGATTGACACCTTCTCGTCCTTGATCGATCCTGAAGTCCCAATCCCAGCACGCACCACAGAGGTACACGGCATTACGGACGATATGGTGAAAGGCGCGCCCACTTTCGAGGAAGTGGTACCGCAATTCTTCAACTGGCTGAACGCTCGCGGTCCAGCCGGTATCAAAATGCGTCCAGTTCTCCTTGCCCATAATGCCTCGTTCGACATCAACTTCCTCGATATAGCCATTGCCAAACTTGGTTTGCCGATTCCGGAAAACCAGGTTGTCTGCACATTAGCCCTTTCCCGCAAAGTGCTCACCGACGCGCCCAACCATCAGCTACGCACGTTGACCGAACACCTCGGAGTCCCCAGCACCACGTATCACCGCGCACTGGCCGACAGTCATCACGTACGACACGTCTTCCTGAAATTGCTCCAGCGCATCCAGAATTGCACCCTGGACAAAGTAATGTCCCTGGGCGGCAAACTTGGATTCAGCCAGGGAGCATCTACTCAAGATCGTCGCGCGCTCTTCGAGCGTCCGGTGTTTCAGTGCATTCAGGAAGCGATGGACAACCAGCGCAGCGTGATGATGCAGTACGCCAGCACCCGCACATCAATCAGATGCGTGAGACCATTGACGGTACTCTTCTCTCGCGGCATCTACTACCTGCAAGCCTACTGTCACCAGACGGGAAGCGAGCGCACCTTCCGTCTCGACAAAATCATCCGCATGGAAATCATGAGCGAAGAATGACATGGACACGCCTATGAAACGAATGCATTACCGAATACTGCCCGCGCTGCTGGCAGTTTCACTGAGCGTCGGCGTCAACGCCGGCGCTTTCGCCGATGAAGAGGAGGATGCGGCAGCCAGTCTTGGCGACCTCACTCGCATCAACGGCAAGCTACCCATGGCCACCGACACGGTCGAAATGCAAGTGCGCATCAACGGCCCTTTGCCTGTGCAAAAAAATATAAAACCACCCAAGGCAGCGAAGCCCCCCAAGGTAAAACAGGCGCGCCAACAGTCGCAGCAGATCGCGCAACCAGTGGCGCCCGATCAATCAGTGCAGGTCATGCAGTTCGGCGAAGCGCCGGCGGTGCAGCAGTCAGACTCGCAGTCGCAGCAGCAACCTGCGGTAAAACCTGAGCGCAAGAAACTCAATCCGTTTGCCATCGGCAAAACTGCCGTCGCCAAACCCAAGGCGCCAAAAGCCGGCGAACAGACCGCTGCCGTCTTCCAGGAAGTGCAGCCCAAGGTCAAGAAACAAAAGAACAAGCCTGCCAAACCTGTCAAAGTAGCGAAGAAACAAAAAGACGAAGCGCTGCCGACCGAAGCGGTAGAAGCACCGCCACTCACTCCGGAAACAGCACCGCTGGTGCTGCCGGTGTCGCAAGAAGAAACCGCAATTACTCCGGAACCGGCTCTGCCACCACTGTCCGATGAAGAGACCACGCCGAGCGAGGAGCCGCCAGCCAAGCCAGTCAACAAAACACGTGTTGAAGTAGAGGTTGCCGACGATCCCGAAGATGGCGTCTCCAAGCCGAAAGGCGGATTATTCAACGGCATCAAAAACTTCGGCGGCTACAAGAAGTCTTCAGCCCGCAAACAAGCCGCGCGCGAAAAGGCTGAAGCGGCAGCAAAACCACAAGCGCCTGCAAAACCAGCCGCCAAGGCAGCTGCACCAGCGCAGAAGCCCGTCAAACAAGCAAAAGCGGAGCCCAAACAACCCAAGCAACCCGCACCCGTTAAAACCGCCGGTAAGGGCTGGGGGCTGTTCGGCGGCGGCAACAAATCCAAGACCGCAGCCGACGTCAACATCACCGCCGACGCAAGCGACACCGCGCTGCAAGGCGACCAGGCAAAGGCAGTGCTGAAGCACACCTTGATGGGTGACTCGTTCTTCAATCGCAAGGACTACACCAATTCTTTGATCGAGTACCAGATGGTGCTCAAAGAAGATCCGGAAAACTACAAAGCTCACTTCATGCTGGGCAAAGTTTTGATTGCGATGAACGATTACAAAGAAGCGCTGCGCGAATTCGACAAAGTGGTGGCACTGCGCCCGCGCGCCAGCGACGCACACTTCATGCGCGGCGAATCCCTGCGCCTCATGGACGACTCTGAAGCAGCGTTCGAAGAATACAAACGAGCCATCAAACTGGACAAGAAAAATGCCATGGCTTACACCTACCTCGGTGAGTGCTACCGGCAAAAAACCTGGTACCGTCCCGCGCTCCACAATTGCCATCGCGCCCTGGCAATTGATCCAAAGCTGGTCGCACCACACTTAATCGCAGCCCAGTGCTACGCAGTGCTCTTGCAACCGGAGAACGCTTTAGACGAATACGCTAAGGCGATCGAGAAGTCACCGCAAGATCCATCCGTGCGCACCCGCTACGGTCAGGCGCTCGGCAAAATGGAAAAATGGGACAAAGCAGTCGCCGAGTTCGGCACCGCTATCGAAGTTGACCCGAAGTTCTCCGAGGCTTACGTCGGTCGCGCCTGGGCACTGGGCAACACCGGTCACCTGCCGGAAGCATTGATGGACGCCAAACAATCGGTTTCGCTGGCACCTAACAATGCCGATTCCCACTCGATTTTGGCTTGGGTCTATTCGAAGAAACGCGAACACAACGCCGCTGTCACGCATTACCGCCTGGCGCTCAAACTCGATCCCAAAAATCCGCGCCGGCACAAAGCCCTGGCCATCGCGCTCGGCGATGCGGGCGACTTGAACGGTGCCATTGCAGAAATGCTCTACACGACCCAGATGCTGCCCAAAGACTACGAAGCCAAATTGCATCTGCAAGCGTTCATGGACAAACGAGCCGCCGCGCCGCAGTAAATTAGGCGGTGCGGACCGGGTTTGGATCGGTAAGCAGAATCTCGGTTTGAGCATCGAGCGCTTCGGCTTCGATGTGCCGGTTGGCGCGGCGCAGCAGTTCTTTGTAGTTGCGCAATATTGTATGCATAACGGCGCACAGATCGTCGCTGGTCGCTACCGGCAGCGAGTTCCAGGCATCGAGAGCGCGTTTGAACTGCGCCTCGCCGTCCTGATACCTGCCTTGCTCGGCATACATTTGAGCCAAGCCGTTGATCACTTCCAACAGATCGGTGATCGCCGCTTCGCGCGCTTGTTCGTCCAGCAGTCCGCTGCTGTTCAAGAAGGACAGCTTGCGCACATTCTTTTCGTGCAACCCGATCGCTTCCTGATAGAGCTTCGCAGCTTCCTGGTAATTGCCGCGCTCATACTGGATCTTGGCCAGACCCTGGAGGTTGACGGCACAGGTTTCATGGCTGCGCCCGTAGAAATGTTCGCGCAGCGACAGTGCACGCTCGTGAAGTTTCTCGGCTTGCTCGACAGCACGCTGTTCGTAAGCCAGCTTTGCCAGAGTGTCGATGTGCGGAATCAGACGGGCGTCTTCCTCGCCGCCGAGCTTGCTGATCAGCTTGATGCTGGCATCAGCAATGAAGTGCTCCATTGAAGTTTTGAACTTGGTCTGTAGTCCGGTGTCGCGCGGTTTGACGTAGTCGTCACGCGTGCGAATACGCTGGGGACGCACGGTCAGGTGAGCTTTGATCGTCGTCACCTGTTCTTCTTTGCCCTGCGTACTTTGCCCGACGTCGATGCTCATCGCCGGCGGATTGGTGATCGGAGCGGGCTGACTCTTCGGAACCGAAGGCATTGTTTTGGCTTGCGCCGACGCCGATGTCGCAAGAGGCGGTACATATGCCGGCTTGAATTCAACCGGATTAGCCAGCTTAGGCAAAGTCGAGACTGACTTCACCACGGGCGGTGGCACGTCAGTGTGTACAGGCCCGCTGCGTTTGACGAGCGGAGTCGGTGAGAGACGACGCCACATGACGAGCAGGTCGCCTGGCGATGCTTCGCGCTGCGCCGGGCGGCTGGTCTGTCCCGAACCATCCGGATGCAAGTCGTAGCGAGTGCCATCTAAGAAGATGCGGCGAATGATGTCTTTCTTCTGAATGCAGAGAGTGCCGTCCGGCTCAACGCTGACGCGCCCTTCCAGGCAGTATTCGTTGTCTTTATCGCGCGCGGTCCAGACATGTCCGTCATCTGTGTCCCAGGCAAGCCGCGCATAGATGAACGCGCACAATTCTCCTTGCTGGTTATAGCGATACTGAGCGGTGCTGCCGTTGGTGAAGCGAACTTTGGAAACACTGCCACTCTCTCGGCGCTCAATGGCGGCGCCTTCGGGAATGACCACTTCAGTCACCGGCGCGGACTCGGCTGGTTCCTCGACGGGCGCCGGCAAGATGGCCGTCGGAGCCGGATCTATAAATGCCTGTGGCGGCGGTGGCGGAATCGGCGCCGGAGACGGCCACGAGGGCACGGCGGAAAGGTCAGGCGCGCCAAGCACTGGAGTGGCGTTGCGGACCGTAGCTTGCTGAGCCTGGGCTTGCAGCTCTTGTTCGATGGCCGCCAGACTGGTTTCATCAGAGATGGTCTTAGCGGAAGCGAGCGGCAACGTGTCTTTGCGAATTGGCTGATCGTATCGCACGTTGTCGGTGATGCCGTCCGAAGAAGCAAAGGCGGCTTCCAGAGCTGCCTCGATGGCAGCCTTGGTCGACTCATCAAATTTAGGCTTGGACTTTTCGTCTGCTGGCATGACCAGTGGCCTCAGATCTACCCATCGTCCATCGGCGTCCCGGCGTGGTGCACCACCCGTGGTGGTATGCGTATCATTAATATGTCGCGCAGAACTAGCCGTTTTTTCAGGCTTAGTAAGCATATGAGCCTCGTGTAATGTTCGTAGTTGGTCTGCAGGGCCAGACCAAACAGAGGTCACCCAGGGGCACGAGATTAGCTAAAAATACCAGTAATAGCCGGGATTTCAAGCGGCAACGCGCGCCCTCAATGGGAATTCTACGTATGAAGGCGGAGCCGATTTAACGCAAAAATCCGCACCAGCGGACCTTAAACCGGTCTTTTTAAATGTCTTCAATGTGCACGAATCGCGCAACAAACAGCAACACGCGCTATGCCTTGTGCTTGGTGGTGCCTGGCTTCGTGACCGGTTTTCCGTCGCGGCACATCACGCATTCGTCGGGCTGGTAGTTGGACAGCTTGAGAGTCAAAAGCTTGATGAACGGCACATCAAAACTAACGCTGCCGCCGCTGCGATCGATGATGGCACCCACGCCTACGGGTCTGCCGCCGAGCTTGCGTATAAGTTCTACGACCTTGCGTGCTGAGCCACCAGTGGTGGTGACATCCTCGACAACCAGAATCTCTTCACCCGGCTGAATTTCAATGCCCCGACGGATTTCGAATTCACCATCGGGACGTTCGGCAAAAATTCCACGCACGGGCTCGCCAGGCGGCAATGCCTTATCCAGTGCCATCGCCACCAGCAGCTCCCAGTGAACGGCGCCCAGCGCGGGTCCTGCTACTGTCCGCGGTTTCAAGCCCGCCTCCAGGACCTTCTCCACTAAAAGCTCCGCCACCGCCAGCCCATGCCGGGGATACTGCAAGAGCCTCTGGCACTGCATGTACTGATCGCTGTGCATTCCGCTGCTTAGCAAAAAGTGTCCCGTGTGCCAGGCGCCTACATCCCGCATCACACTTTCGATGTCGAGCACTTTTGTCTCCATTGTTTAGTCCTCAAGCAGGTCTTCAAGTATACTCCAGCCTCGATCTGGTATATTCAGCAGCGGTAGCTCGCGCATTCAAGCATAGCCCGCGTAATCAAAAAGGAATCCTGTCATGAAACCCTTGATCGGCATCGGTCCGGACATCGAAGGCGACAAACCACGCAAGGTGGTTATTCAATGTCATTACGTTGAAGCAATTCAACGCGCCGGCGGCATCCCCATCATCATTCCGCCGATGAGTGATCAAGATTTGAAAGTGATTCTGCACAAGCTGAACGGCATCATGCTGACCGGCGGCAGGGACTATAACCCGACTCTCTACAACGAAACAGCCTGCTCAAAGGTGGAACTCTGCGACGAAACCCGCAACGAGTTCGATGTGCGACTCATGCAGGCCGCTATCGAAGAAACCAAGCTGCCGGTGCTCGGCATCTGCGCCGGACTGCAGCTTCTCAACATCAGCCTGGGCGGCTCACTGATTCAAGATATTCCATCTGAAAAGCCCGAGTCGCCTGTCGTCCACACCAGTCACAATGGCTGGAATGAAGGCTTCACCCATCATGCAGTGCGCATTCAGCCACAGTCCATGTTGGCTAAAATCTACTCCGAAGAAGAGCTGAGTGTTCCCACGTCGCATCACCAGGCGATCAAGAATCTTGGCAAAGGCTTGAAACCCACAGCTTACGCCGATGACGGTATCATTGAAGCGGTCGAACTGGAAGGTCGCCCGTTCACCATCGGCGTCCAGTGGCATCCGGAGCGCGATTTCGAAGGCAACCGCGCCCTGTTCGAAACATTCGTCAAGCACGCCGCCCAAGCATAAAGAGCACCACAGGTAATGACACAAGGAAAACCGCGTCGCATTCTGGTCACAGGTGGAGGCGGCTTCATCGGCAGTCACGTGGTGGATGCGCTTCTGGCACGCGGAGACCGGGTGACCAGCCTGGACAATTTCAATCCTTTCTACGATCCGGCCATCAAGCGACTCAACATCGAAGAGCAAACGCACAACCCCGACTTCACCCTGGTGGAGGGAGACATCCGCGACGGCAGCAAGTTAGCGCTCGCTTTTGAAAACGGTCCGTTTGATGTCGTCGTGCACCTGGCTGCTATGGCGGGCGTGCGCCCATCTCTTGCCGATCCTGAACTGTACATGGACGTGAATGTGCTGGGCACGCAGCGACTGATTGACTTCATCAACCTCAAGCAAACTAAATTGCCCCGGTTTGTGCTCGGCTCATCGAGCTCGGTTTATGGCGAGCGACCGCACGGTGCATTCAGCGAAGAAGATCGCGTCGACCGTCCCGTTTCACCTTATGCAGCATCAAAGGCTGCAGCAGAACTGGTTTGCCATGCGGCGCACAAAATAAATGGATTGGACGTCGCCGTACTGCGTTTCTTCACAGTGTACGGACCGCGCCAGCGCCCCGACCTGGCAATTCATAAATTCTGCCAGCTGATCGAAGCCGACCAGCCAGTCGAGATGTTCGGCAACGGCAAGACAGCACGCGATTACACTTATGTGCATGATATCGTATCTGGTGTCACAGCGACGATCGACAAACGCCTGCCTTCGGGATTCGAGATCATCAATCTCGGGCGCGGCGAGCCCGTCACGCTCGATGACATGGTGAAAGCTCTGGAGAAGGCGCTCGACAAACACGCCATCATCGAGAAGACGCCTCCGCAAAAGGGCGATGTGCCCTACACGCACGCCAACATTGATAAGGCGAAAAAACTGCTCAATTACGACCCGCAGACCACTCTCGATGAAGGCGTACGCTTCTTTGTGGAATGGCAGCGCTCCGTCAAAGCAAAACTGGGCAACAGCACCTACACTCACGCCTGACGCGGCGGCTCCCGTCAAATCGATCATATACAATTACTTATATACAGGCTCTGGGAGTCCCACGTCCGGATGCAGCCACAGGCGCACGAAGCCATCCGCAAGCTTCCCTTTCCCGACCTGGTCAGGCCGGTTCTTTGCCTGGCGATCATCTTTTTGTGCGGACAACTGGCCCTGGTTTCCCCTTACGGTCGCACCGATTCGGGGACCGCAGGTCAGATAGTCGTGCTGGGATTTTTGCCCTGGCTGTACCTTGCCTGTACCGCCCTGCGGCTTTTCAAATGGGCTAGCAATGAACAGATAGACGTCCGGACCAATAGCTGGATCTGGCTGCACCTGCTCGCCGTGGGAGCCACGCTGGTCGGCGAAATGCTGCTTTCCTGGGCGCTCATCGACAGCCGCTATATGCTCGGTGCGCCCTTCGGCAAAATGACCGAGCTGCATACTGTACCGACGCTGGCACTCTGTTTTGGTGCGCCATTTTTGCTGGGATTGCCGGCGTGCTTTTCGTTCGCATTCACCATGGCGCGGCTGGCCGGCACGCCGCGTGCCGGTTTCATGCCGGGACTGCTCCTGTCCGTCGGCTTGCTCCATCCATTCACATTACTGGGCGCCACCACCAGCGGCATCGTGCTCTTCGGCGGCCCGGCAGCTCTGGCAGCAGTGAGTTCGGAGTGCGTCTGGATATTCGCGGCTACCATCGGACTTTTGCTGGGAACGCTGGCGCTCGAATCTCTAAGGGTCAGACTTGCGAGGCTGTTTTGACCGTTCGAGATCATCGCAGATTACTTGTTGCCGGACGACGGCAGATTCCCGCCTGGAATCAGAATATTCGAGCCGTGCGGAACATAAATTACTTCCGCATTCGGATTCAGTTTGCGTATAGCTTCCAGCCGCACATACTCGGGGCTTGAACCGAGCGCTTTGTTGGTGGCGAGAATCTTGTATGCTTCGGCATCGGCGGCGGTGCGCGTGATGTCGGCTTCTACCTTCGCCTTCTGCAATTCGTTGCGCTTCGCTTCCGCTTGCTGCAGCGCCACTTGTTTCATCTCCACCGCGTTTTGATACTCTTGCGAGAAACGCAAGTTGGTCAGCGAGATCAATTCCATCTCGATGTGACGCTCGGCAAGTTTCTTCTCGACGTACGCGCGAATAGCGGCTGAAACTTCCTCACGATTGGCCAGCAATTTATCGACCGGTTGTTTTGCAATCTCCGCCTTCAGCGCTTCGCGCACCACCGGTGTCACCACCTTGGTGTCGTAATCGAAACCGACGCTCTGATAAAGCGCGCCTAAAAATTCCGGCACGGGATGGAAGTTGACGGTGATGTCGGTGTGAATCACTTGCTGGTCGGCGGAAACCGCTTCCTCACCAGTGAACGTCATGTTCTGCGTGCGTATGTCGTGCGTGTACACAGTTTGCAAAAACGGAATGATCAGATGAAACCCGGTCGGCAACACAGTCTTCTGCACGCCTTCCATACGGTTGAACACGACGCCGGCATACCCAGGCGGGATGACAATGGCAAAGGAGGTGCAGACGAAGATACCGCCGAACAGAATGAAACCCAGGATGCCGCCCAGCTTAGCCATTTGGTTTTTCGTGGCGGCAAAGACCACGATGCTGGCAATGGTCAAAAGAAATAGAATCGATTCCATTTAGCAGTCCTCAAGGCTGGTCTTGTTTTTTCGGCATCTTTAGAAGTTTGGGCTCTGTCGAGACCCGCTTTTCCCGCTCCACTTTGAGCGTCTCGGTATCCAGTCCGCTCATCTTCAAGTGATTGAGCAAGAACTCGTTCGTGAACTTTAAATCGGCAATCTCGTCCTTCAGCTCCAGAAGCTGCATTTCTTGCGCCTCGATACGCTCGCGCAAGTGCTCTTCGGCTGCCGGCAACATCAGCCGGTAGCGCTGTTTCATTTTTTCTGAGTAAGCCTCTGCCAGGGGGCGACCGATAGCCGCAATTGTGACAACCGACACAACGCCCAGAAACATGAGAAATGCCACTTCAAAGGCGATCAAGAACCCACCCAGCCCCTAAATGACGACAATATACACCTTGCGACAAAAAGTTGACACAAAATCGGGATCACAGGCATAATCAGAAATTGCGTCACGGTAGCTCAGATGGTTAGAGCGAGGCACTCATAACGCCTAGGTCGGCAGTTCAATTCTGCCCCGTGACAGATTTTTCGCCGCCCAGTGCGGATTCCCCAGCAAGCAAAAAGCCGAGCACCAGATTTAGTGCGCGGCTATCACCATATGCAGTGGCGTGAAGAAACGCTGCGGCGCGGCGCGCGCAGCGCGTTTCTTTTATGAACCCTCTTCGGGTCCGCCTTCTTCGTCGGTGTCCATTTCGCTTGCCAGTTCTTTGACAAAGGCGATGACACGCTCAAATTCTTCGTCGCTTTCGATGGTGCGGAAGATTGCCTGATCGTCTTTTTGAATCAACTGCATGATGACGGTGGAAGCTTCTTCCTTGTCTTCATCCTTGTTTTCACCGGCTTCGCCCATATTGAGCAACAGCGCATATTCTTTGCCTTCGAATTCGAAGACGCCCAGAATGCGGCAGTCATAAGAGCGACCATCTTCTCCTTCAAGAGTGATGATTTGTTCGTCCAGGTTATTCGCTGCTTGACTCATGTTCTTCCTTTTACGTTACTAGTGCGCCCGCCAGAGTTCCTAAGCGTTGCAATTCTTCTTCGGCTCCCAGGGCTATCACTTCATCTCCGCTCTTGAACACCAGGTCCGGTGCTGGATTAGTTACTAACTTACCCTGCTGACTTACCGCCAAAACCATGGCACCGGCTGTCTGTTTTATATTAGCCTCTTTGAGCGTTTGTCCGACTAATTTTGACGAAGGCTGAATTGTAATCTGTTCCATTCGCAAATCATACGCCGGGCTGTGCATGGCAACATCGAGGAATTCCAGCACCAGCGGCTGCGTTACGGCGGTTGCCATGCGGCGACCGCAAATCACATAAGGTGAAATTACCTTCTTTGCACCGGCTCTCAACATCTTGCCTTCCGATCCGGGGTTGGCAGCCCGGCACACTATGTTGATGTGTTCGTTCAAGCCGCGCGCAGACAACGTAATGAATGTGTTGGCGGCATCATCGGCCAGGGCGCAGACGACGCCGCCCGCGCGTTCGATGCCCGCTTCGATCAGCGTCTCGTCGGCTGTGGCATCCGCCTGCAAGACAAGATGTCCTTCTTCCTCAGCCTTCTTGGCTCTTGCAGTATCCAGTTCGACGATCACGAACTCCACTTTGTTGGCGATAAACTGCTGCGTCACCTCCTGCCCGGTGCGCCCGTAACCGCATACGATCTGATGCCCTTCCAGTCTGTTGATTTTTGCTTTCATGCGCCTGCGCCCAAAAAATGCCGTCGGATTAGCCTCGATTACGGTCTCAGCCATGTCGGTGAGGATGTAGAGAGCCAATCCGACGCCAAAGAGAATGAAAACGATTGTGTAAATTCGTCCAGTTGTTGATAACGGGTGGACCTCCCCGTAGCCGATTGTAGTGAGCGTAGTCAAGCTCATGAATACGGCGTCTAGAGGCTTCCACTTCTCAATCACCATGTAGCCCAGAGCGCCGGCGCAGATGAGCGCGATAATCATCAGCCAATGCCGCAGAAATCGCGAAACGAAGGTTCTCAAGACGCCGCCATTGTCTAAACTCCCGTTCACCCGCACACTCAGGTGAACGCCGATCGAAAAGTATCATAAACTCCGGCGCCCAAGGGCGCGCCAGCTTCTATTCTTTAACTGGTAAGATTTCAGGCTTGCAGCCCACACGTAGCTCCAGGCAGCTCCAAGCAAGCCTCCGCCGCTCTCAGCGACGGGCAACAATCAGCAATAAGCAAGAGGAATCGATGAGCACAGCAGTTGACACCAAAACCGGTCGCGTCGTACAGGTTATCGGACCGGTCATCGACGTCGAGTTCGCCTCCGGGCACTTGCCAGAGATTTATCACGCGCTTGAAGTGAAAGGCGTGAACCCGTCCGGCGACAAAATTCGCGTCATTTGCGAAGTGCAACAGATGCTTGGCGACAACCGCGTCCGCACAGTCGCCATGAGCGGTACCGAAGGTCTCGTGCGCGGCATGGAAGCCGTCAACCTCGGCTCCTCCATCAGCGTGCCGGTCGGCAAAGCCACTCTCGGTCGCATCCTCAACGTGCTCGGCGAGCCAGTGGACGACGGTCCTGAAATGACCGGCGAGCGCTGGCCGATTCACAGACCGGCTCCTGAATACACCCAACTGACCACCGAAGTGCAGATCTTCGAGACCGGCATTAAAGTTATCGACTTCATCGCGCCCTTCATCAAAGGCGGTAAGGTCGGCCTGTTCGGCGGCGCCGGCGTCGGCAAGACCGTCATCATTCAAGAATTGATCAACAACATCGCCACGCAGCACGGCGGATTCTCCGTGTTCGGCGGCGTAGGTGAGCGCACTCGCGAAGGTAACGACCTGTTTCACGAAATGGCTGACGCCGTCGTGAAGGGCGAAGACGGCAAAGAAAGCCGCGTGCTGGACAAAGTCGCACTGGTATTCGGACAAATGAACGAGCCGCCAGGCGCGCGCATGCGCGTCGGTCTCTCGGCTCTCACCGTCGCCGAGTACTTCCGCGATGTTAACCATCAAGACGTGCTGCTCTTCGTAGACAACATCTTCCGTTTCGTGCAAGCCGGTTCTGAAGTGTCGGCGCTTCTGGGACGGATGCCGTCAGCCGTCGGATACCAGCCGACACTGGCTAACGAAATGGGCGAACTGCAAGAGCGCATCACATCCACCAAGAACGGCTCGATTACATCGGTGCAAGCCGTGTACGTGCCCGCGGATGACTTGACCGATCCGGCTCCTGCCACCACATTCGGTCACCTGGATGCAACCACCGTGCTCAGCCGTCAAATCGCCGAGTTGGGCATCTACCCAGCCGTTGACCCGCTGGCATCCACTTCGACAGCGTTGAAGCCGGAAGTCGTCGGTCAAGAGCACTACGAAACAGCCCGTGCCGTGCAACAGA
Source organism: Candidatus Obscuribacterales bacterium (assembly GCA_046328035.1). Lineage (GTDB taxonomy): Bacteria > Cyanobacteriota > Vampirovibrionia > Obscuribacterales > Obscuribacteraceae > JBGASG01. Next base: position 366,955 of record JAXLXI010000004.1, read on the forward strand.
CACTGCAGAAATACAAAGATCTGCAAGACATCATCGCCATTCTAGGCATGGACGAACTCTCGGCAGAAGACAAGATCACAGTCGCCCGCGCCCGCCGCATTCAGCGTTTCTTGAGCCAACCGTTCTTCGTCGCATCGCAATTCACAGGACGCGACGGCAAGTACGTGCCGCTCAAAGACACCGTCGCCGCCTTCAAACAAATCATCAACGGCGAGCTGGATGATCTACCGGAGCAAGCCTTCTACATGGTCGGCAGCATCGAAGAAGTAAAGGAACAAGCGAAGAAACTCGCCAGCGCCTAACTATGAGCTACAGAAGCAACCGCACTGAAGATCGCGAAGACGAAGAAAACGAGAAGGACAACGGCTCGGAATCTTCCGAATCCGGCTCTGATAAAGAACAGGAAGATGAGGACAAAGACTCAGGCGGCAAACGCCGCGTCTTCCTTTTCGGGCGGCTGGAAAACGAAGTTGCACTGCCGGTGATCAAGCGCTTGCTGCGCTTGAATGACAAGGATCCGAAAACCCCGATCGATCTGATTATCAACTCGGCCGGCGGAAATGGTTATAACGCCGATGCGATCATTGCCACCATTCACAGCTTGAGCGCTCCGGTCAACACGATCTGCTTCGGACATGCACTCTCCGGAGCCTGCGAGATTCTCGCTTCCGGCACCGGCATGCGCAAAGCTTACGAGTTCGCTACTTTGATGTTTCACCAGACCCTCTGGGAAGCGGACGGCGACATCACCAACCTGGAGATTCAAGCCAAGCAAGGACTGAAATTCCGTGATGCGCAAATTGATCTGCTGGCCCGTTGCAGCGGCCAAGACAAGAAGATCATTCGTCAGGACATCGAACGAGACCACTACATGACCTCCAAGGAAGCGCTGGCATACGGGCTGATCGACGAGATCGTTCACCACCGTCACGTGCGCATGCCTGAGCGCAGACGGGCAGCAGCTGCTTCGGCAGCAGCAGCCGCCGCTGAGCAAGCCGCACAGGCAGCCCAAGCCGCGCCTGCAAAGGTGCGCGCCGCCGCCCGCGCCGTCAAGAAAACCACAGCCTCTCGCACCAAGAGTCAGAGCCGTCGCGGCAAGCGCGGCACCAAAGCCGGTTAAACCGGATAAAAATAGAAGGATCGAGCTCAAATGCCAGCAACAATCAAACTCAATTTGATCACCCCCGAACGCATCGTCTTCCAAGACATGGTGTCTCAAGTGGTGGCAATGTCCACTGAGGGCGAGCTGGCGATTTTGCCGGGACACGAACCGCTGGTGACGCCGCTGGCAATTGACGTCGTGCGTTTCACGCGCGCCAACGGAGAAGAAGACCATGCCGCGGTGATGGGCGGCGTCCTGGAAGTACGCGAGAACGACGTCACGGTGCTCAGCGATGTCGCTGAACTCGGTGATGAAATCGAAGAAGCTCGCGCCAAGGCGGCTAAAGAAAGATCGGAAGCCGAGAAGACAACCAAGACCGACAAGCTCGATGTGTACGCCAGCGAAATGGCCATCTCCCGCGCCATCACCCGCCTGAAAGCCGTCGAACTGCGCAACCGCAAACGTCGCTCGCTCTAATCAGCAGCCCTCTCTTCGAGATAACCGGGCAAAACCAACCGGAATGCGGCTCCGAGTCCGGCAACAATGGTTCCCGCCAGCTTCAAGCGCGGAATACTCATGACCAGGCCACCAAGAAAAAGTGCCGCATCACATCCCAAGTAGGCCGCAACGCGAGACTTGGACTCGGCACCGCTGTACATTGGGACGGCATCACCGCTCAAGGATAGGGTTCCAATCCCCGCCACCGCTGCGCCCAGTCGCCCGTACCGTGAGCCCGCAGCATAGACGCCGGCTGCACTAATTAAACCGAAGGGAGAAACCACCCAGCCAGACTCCTGGGCATCAGCCTGTCGCCAGATGTGCGGGTCTGACGACAGCCCGGTGAGACCGCGATTGCTTGTCGTCGAAAAAACAAATTCACTCAAGCGGATTGAGGCATCGGTGGACAAAGTTTTGGGACAAGAAAACGTATACGGATTGTTTTCTACTTCATAGCAGTCCATTTCGGCTCTCCTGTTCAATACTTCGCCATGATACCGGTCGATACCGGTCTATCCCCTGCCAATGCGGGGACTGCTGTCAGTATCAAGATATGCGCCGCAAAGGCCAAGGCGTTCTCGCGCCGATTGCGGTGCGCAATTGCGCACTGAGACGGAAAACGGCTGCCCGCCACAGCGCGATCAGAACACCTGATCGGTAGGCCGAATGAGGATCTCGTTGACACTCACCGAACGCGGTTGGGTGACTGCATAGACGATCGAATTAGCAATGTCCTCGGCCGTCAGTGGTGTCATCTTCGCCACCCACTCCTTGACGGTCGATTTGGTTTTGTCGTCCGCGATGTGATCGGTGAGTTCGGTTGCCACCGCCCCTGGTTCAATCAAAGTGATGCGGATGCCCTTCGTCTGCACTTCCTGACGCAATCCTTCAGCGAAAGCGTTGACGGCAAATTTGGTGGCACTGTAAACCGCGCTGCGGGCCGACACCAGACGTCCGGAAACCGACGAGATGTTGATGACGTCGCCTGCACCCTGCTTGAGCATGGTCGGCAACACTGCGTGCGTGCAGTACATCAGCCCGAGCACGTTGATATCGATCATCTTCTTCCAGTCGTCGGGATTGGCGCCTTCCACCGGTCCGACATACATGACGCCGGCGTTGTTGATCAACACATCGATGCGTCCCAGTTTGTCGGCGGTTTCTTTGACGGCATGCGCCACTTGCTTCGGATCTGAAACGTCGGTAACGAAGTGGAGCGGTCGCTTCAATCCTTCCTTCTCGATGCTCTCGGCCAGCGCCGTCATGCGATCTTCGCGCCGAGCGATCAAGACCACCTGGGCACCGGCGCGAGCCAGCGCCGCAGCCGTCGCCTCTCCGATGCCCGACGAGGCACCAGTGACGATGGCAACCTTGTCCTTGAGTTTCAGTTCCGTGTTAGCTGAAGAAGCAGGTGCCGTCGAGGTTTTAGACATTTTATGATTTCTCTTTTTCTTGGCGGGCGGTCAGTGTCTTGGTGGCGTTGGAGGCAACGAAAACGTTTTCGTCTTCCACCAGGGTCTTGAGCAGATATTCAGGAATGTGCGGGTTGGCCGACAGCCCCAGACGCACATCTTCGCTGGGATCTTGTGCCAGCATTTCCAGAACCGAGGGTGGTGCATTGGGATTTTCGCTGACACTCAGACGCACTTCCGTGCTGGCATCGCGAGCCAGTTTCAACAACAGTTCGGACGGGGCTTGCGAGTTTTCGGCGACGCGGCAACGGACACGCTCGTTGGTGTCGTCTGCCAACTTGGCGAGAGCCATCGGCGATGTGTGCGGATTGCTGGCGAGAATCAGACGCACGTGCGTTTCTTCATCGGTGCGATCGGACGCTTCAGGCGTTTCGTGCGTGTGCACTTCGTAAATCGACTTGATAAGCGCCGACAGCTTTTGAGACGTCACAGGCTTGGCAACGTAGTAGTTCATTTTCAGCTTCAAAGCTTCCATAACGTCTTCATCACGTTCGGAGACTGTCAGCAAAATGACTGGTATCTGGCGCAATTCGGTGTCTGCCTTAATCTCTTCGAGCACCTCGTGCCCGTTTTTGCGCGGCATATTGAGGTCGAGCAGGATCACGTCCGGCATCTGCGTCGTCGCCGAGGCTTTCAAGCGATGCAAATAGTCCATCGCTTCGACGCCGTCATTGACCACCGCCAGGTCATACTTGAAGTCGCATCTTTTCAAGGCTTCTTGTGTAAGTCGGACATCCGAGGGGGTGTCTTCGACCAGAAGTATTTCGATGCCTTCCTGCATGTTCGCTCTCCTTACTTTCCTCACCGCCGGCAGAGTGAAGAAGAATATTGACCCCTGTCCAACTTCGGACTCAACCCAGATTTTGCCGCCGTGGGACTCGACTATCTTCTTACAAATGGCCAGTCCCATTCCAGTACCTGAATATTGTCCCTTACCGTGCAGGCGAGAGAACATGTCAAACACCTTTTCTGCATATATTGGTGCAATCCCAATACAGTTGTCACGCACCGAGAACATGCACTGGTGGCGGTCGGTTTCGGCGCGAATGTGAATTACGGGCGGTTCTTCGCCCCGATATTTAATGGCGTTGCTGATTAAGTTCTGGAAAAGCTGGACCATCTGGGTGTACTCGACATCGACATCGGGCAGCCGGTCGACTTCCAGGCGCGCTCCGGTCTCCTTAATCGAGGCATTCATCGCTGTCAGGACTTCTTCAATCACCTGATTGCAGTTAGTGACGAACTTCTCTCCCGAGTCATGTTCCGGAATGTGTGAGTGAACCAGAACCGAGCTGATCAGATTTTGCATGCGCCGGGTGCCGTCCAGAATGAACTCGAAAAACTCCTCGGAATCAGGGTCCAACTTTCCTTTCAGGTTGTCGGCCAGAAGATGCACGAAGCCCTGAACCGTTTTCAAAGGCTCCTGCAAATCATGTGATGCAATCTTGGCGAACTGCCGCAATTCCTCGTTGCTCTGCTGCAGCTTCTCGGTACGCTCTTGCACCAGTCTCTCCAGTTCTTCCGCCGAACGGCGGCGTTCGCTGATATCGCGCGCGAATGCGCAGTAGGTGTAGTCGAGGTCTTCCTTAATGCGGAAGATGCCCATCTCGATTGGAAACTCGTGACCATCTTTGCGCACCGCGAAGACTTCGCGAGAGGTCCTGAGAATGCGCCCCTCGTTGGTCCCGAAGTACTGGGCGATGCCGCGCAAATACTGCCGGCGCAGGTGTACGGGCAAAATAATCGTCAGGCTCTGTCCGAGCACTTCATCACTGCGCCAGCCGAACGTCTGCTCCGCTTGGGTGTTCCAGTCGGTGATCCGCCATTCGGTATCCATGGAGACGAACGCATCATATGAGTTTTCGACGATGGCGCGCATGCGGTCTTGCTCTTTGCGCAGCGCCAGTTCAACCCGGTGGCGTTCCACCGCATACTGCAAACAACGCAGCACGGAAGCATCACCGGCGATACCTTTAATGACGTAATCCTGGGCACCGTTGCGGACGGCTTCCAGCGCCTGCCGATGGTTATCTTCCGATGTGAACACGACGATCGGGATGCCGGTTTCCATCTGCCGGACGCGATAGAACGTCTCGATGCCCATACTGTCGGGCAGCGACAGGTCCAGCAAGATGACGTCGATACCCGGTTCTTTCAAGCGCTCGATAGCCTTGGCGAGCGTATCCACGCAATCTACGTCATTGCCGCGGCGCTCAAGGCTTATGCGGATCGACATCGATTGTGTCGGACTGTCTTCGACTACCAGAATGCGCATGCCCAATGGATTTTCCTCTGGAGACCGGAAAACCAGATAGATTGTACCACCGGACAGCAACTCAGCAGGAAACACCAGCAACGCCCGAAAGGCTCACCGGCGCTTGCTTGGCACCAAAAGCAAAGCGGACTTGACGAGTGTTTCGGGCGTTTTGCCGCATAGGACCCGTCCAGTGGGTGGCGGCTGACCGGCGTCGCAGTGTCCCGGCTCGCAGAGCTTTGCGTAAAGAGTGGACGAGGCGCCGCCGTCGAAGTTGATTGCGGCAGTGCAGCCCAGTTCTTTCATGAAGACTGCCAGTTGGTCTAATGTCACACCACTAGACTCAGGGTCTTGCCCCTTGCCCGCCACCGTCACCATAAACGCTCGTCCATCGGAGGTGGTACCAAATGCGGTGCGGGCTGCCGGACGCAGCACGCCAATCGAATCGGCTTCTTTGCCGTCGGGCTCGGTGCGCAGAAACGCTTCCTGCCTCGCCGTCACCTCCGGCACCAATCGCGGACCGGCCTGGATAGACTGCATAAGGGTTAGTGCTTCCGGCACCGGCGCATTATGCGCAGCGATAGCAATCGTTTTGTTGCCCTTCTTGTCCTGATAAAATCGCACCTCTGTGCGGTCAAAAATCTTCTCCAGGTGCGGCTTCAATCTGGGGTTTTCGACCAGCGCTCGATTAAGGTGCGGATCTGCAACTTGCTTGCCGTCCACAGTAATGTAGCTGGCGCTGACGCCGTCGGTCATATTGAAATAACCGGCATTGATACCGGCGCTGGCACCATTTTTCTCGGACAGCCGCGACGTGGGTTCAGTCTTCTCGCCGACTGCCACTCTGAATTGCCACTGGCTGTTTTTGTCTATTTCGATGACGTAGGCTTTGCTGCCGTTGGTCATTTCGCGAGTATAAAACTTGGCGCCGTCGCGCGGATAAAGCGAAATGCTGCCGGAAGACGTAGCAGACCCCAGTTGCGCGGAGAGCAGCGCAACCGCTGCAGCCACGACAGATAAACCGACGATGTGAAACTTTTGCATAAAGCCTCGCAATACCGGCACTATAGCAGATCGCTCACCACCACCGCCGGTATCATCGCGATGTTTACAACTATAGATTAAACCGACTGCGCTCAGTGATTGCGTGGTAGAACGGATCAGCGGGGTTCTCTCAAACCGAGAGGTTATGTTCATGACACAACAAGTTGCCTGGCCAGTCACAGTAGATATGGGACTGATCCGCAAACGTGTACACGACATCATGTCCAAGCTGAGCGCGGAGTTTCCAGAGACAGAGAGATATCTAAATAGCGATTGCTACTTGCATGAAGTCCCATCCGAAGAAATGCAAGATCGCATTCGCGCACGCGTATTCGAACTAGTGGAATCGGACGGGCATCTCGAAGAATTTCCCGATTTCCAAAATCGAACCAGCGCCGGCATTCTCACGCAGTATCTGCTCGATGAGATATTCGGCTTTGGCCCGCTGGGACCGGTTCTGCGTGACCCGACCGTATGCGACATTCTGGTTGATGGACCCGACTCGGTTTATGTTTTGCGCGATGGCGGCTATGAGAAGGCAGCGGTATTCTTTGAAAACACCGAGCACCTGCTTTTGACGATGTCGAAAATACTCAGGCCGCTGGGCTTTGAGCTGACGGAAGAAACACCGACCGTGCAGACGCTGTTGCCGAATGGCTCCTGGGTAGTATCGGCACTGCCGCCAAAGTCCACGCCTCAGCACAACCCCACTTTCTTCATTCGCGCCGCGCGCAAGTAACCAGCACCCGTTCGCCAGGCACCGAATATGGTGCGCAGCGGATCAGTCGCGTAGCGAGCCCGGCTTCTACAAGAAACCACTGTAGATTAAATCGAGCACTCCGCTCCACATTGCGAGGCGGGTGAGTGGGAATTACCGTATTCCCTCTCACGAAGGGCGGTCTTAGTATGAAGGCTGCTCCCCGCACCCGCAGCTCCTTTGGCAGGAGAGGATCTCTATTGATGCCTAATAACTCACATCACCAGGACAAGCCGCTATGGAATGATTCCTGGGCACGCACCTTCCCGCTGGAAGGCAACCAGGAATTTGCACAGCTATTGCAATGGCTGAAACAAGCCACGCCAGAGCAGATGTATGATCGGCTAAAAGACGTAAAAGACCTGCAACCAGCCCTGACCATCTGCGATCACATTTTGTTCGCAACAGAGCGCCAGGGGCAGTTCGCCGCTTTAGCGTGCTTTGCCAAAGCGAAGCTGAGCAAAGGGCAACGCAACCTGAAGGACTATTATCTGAGCCTCCTCGAGGATGGCGTGCGCATCGGCAAGACTTGTTTGCCCGCCGATCATCCCAAGATGGTGAGCGCCCAAAGGATAATCAAAGAGAACATCAAGCTAGATCCCGACTTGGAATTGCACACCAGGCATTGGGAACGCCTTTCAAATCACATGAACGCGGCAATCAAACTGAAGGAAATGTCCCACGATAAGGTCGTAAGCCGCCTGGTATCTAGAGAGCTGGACGGCTGGACAGTTTTCTACCTGACGACGATGTTGGTTTCAGAGGTCTTCAACGGCGGATTCGAGCAATACTTCGGAAACAAGCAAGGCCGGCATGCCGAACAGGTGATTGCTTCATTCGATGAGCTGGATTCTTTTATGGCGGAAACAGTCAGAGCCGCTTTCGCAATATTCTTCGAGCACCGCCACCGCCATTCGCTGTCGGCATCGCAACGCACATCTCTCAAAGCTGGAGACATCGTACAAGCAAGCGCCGCACCGGGTCGATTCCAGGGCGATCATGAGCTCTACGCAAGTGTAGACCGGCAGTTCTCGTCGTGGGACTCGGAGTTCGTCGAAACCGTTGCCGACTACATTCGCGACAACGAGCATGAATTCGAGACTCTGCCAGAGTTGTAAAAACAGAAGGTCCGGGCATAAAGCCCGGACCTTCACTTCGCTTAGCACCATATCTGGTGCAGAGCTTTCAAACCACTATTCGGCGAGGTTCATCCAAACACTCTTGATGTTGGAATACAGCTCGATGGAGTGCTTGCCGAGCTCACGCCCGTAGCCGCTCATCTTGTATCCGCCGAACGGCATTTGTGGGTCGAACATGTTGTAGCAGTTGACCCAGACTGTGCCGGCTTTGATCATCGAAGCAAACTTGTGGGCTTTCTTGACGTTGTTGGTCCAGACAGCACCGGACAAGCCGAAGGTGGTCTTGTTGGCTTGTTCCGCAACTTCTTCGACTGAGGTGAAAGGAATCACGGACAACACTGGTCCAAAGATTTCTTCCTGAGCAATCTTCATGTCGTTGTTGACGCCGGTGAAGATTGTCGGTTGGACGAAGTAGCCTTTGGCTAGCTCGCCTTGCGGACGGGCGCCGCCGCAAGCCAGTTTGGCGCCTTCTTTTTGACCGGCTTCGATGTATCCCATGATCCGGTCCACTTGCTCTTTCGAGATTTGCGGACCGATCTGAGTTTTCTCATCGAGACCAGGGCCCTGGCGCATCTTGCCGACGCGCTCGAGCAGCTTGGTCATGAATTCGTCGTGGATGCCTTTCTCGAGGAAGAGGCGGCTGCCTGCGCAGCAGACTTGTCCCTGGTTGAAGAAGATGCCCATGATGGCGCCTTTGACGGCGGCATCGATATCGGCATCGGCAAACACGATGTTGGGGGCTTTGCCGCCCAACTCGAGCGAGACACGCTTCAAGTTGCCGGTCGAGGCTTTGACGATCTCTTTGCCGGTCTTGTCTTCGCCGGTGAAGGCGATTTTGTCGACATCCATATGGTTGGCGAGGAATTCGCCGGCGGAGTCTTTGCCGAAGCCCGGAACGATGTTGATCACGCCTTCGGGGAAGCCCACTTCCATTGCCAGTTCACCGATACGAAGAGCGGTGAGCGGGGTTTGTTCGGCTGGCTTCAAGATCAGCGCGTTGCCGCAAGCCAGAGCCGGTCCCAGTTTCCACGCTGCCATCAGCATCGGGAAGTTCCAGGGAATGATCTGACCGACCACGCCCACCGGCTCGCGGAGGGTGTAGGTGTGGAACATCGGGTTGACGCTTGTGGTTTCGCCTTCCAGTTTGGTCACCCAACCGGCGTAATAGCGGAACGTTTCAACAGTCTGTACGACGTCTACCCAGCGGGATTCTTTGATGGGCTTGCCGTTGTCCAGTGTTTCCAGCTGAGCCATTTCATCGGCATGATCTTCGATGGCGTCCGCGAGTTTGTAGATCAAACGAGCGCGCTCGGCAGCTGAAAGTTTCTTGCGCCAGGCGCCTTCTTCAACCGCCTTGCGAGCGGCTTTGACAGCCTTGTCGATGTCGCCCTTGCCACCTTCGGGAACCTTGGCGATAACTTCATCGGTTGCTGGGTTGTAGACTTCGAAAGTCTTGCCCGATTCGGCATCAACCCATTTGCCGTCGATGAGCATCTTCTTCGGCTTCTTCAGCCATTCTGTGACTGAAGGAGACACCAATTTTTCTTGCACTACGGCCACGTTTCGACCCTCCAGGAAATCTGTTTCAATTTCGGCTTTAGTTTTTAGATCCTTTCGCCTATGCATCAGCCTGAATCGGCTCCTGATGCGACTTCTAAAGATTAGCACGTTCGCATTGTTAAGATATATCCAAGAAAGGTAAGGTTGATCTAATCTCGGAGATGCCTAAACCCTGCTACTGGAGCTATTCTCAGTCCTCGCACCTCACCGATTGAGATATCCCGTGTATATGACGACGCGACGAACCTATGCTGTCTCTGCTGTTTCTACGGCTTCCGCGGTGCTCACAGCCGCTATCCTCGCCCTGACCTCGACGACCAGTGTCGCGCTCGGTGCCGGCAAGATGAACTACATGCAGAAGATGAAGCTGGCTGAATCCATGTATTTCAACGGCAATATCGAAGGCGCCATCAGAGCCTTTCAGGGCGCCTGCGAACTGAATCCCAAGGCATTCGAGCCTCACCTGGGTCTGGTCAACCTGCACGTCAGCAACACCGACCTGCCGGCAGCCATCGAAGAATGCCATGTCTGTCTGAAAATGAAACCCGACCATCGCGATGCCCACTTGATTCTGGGCAACCTTTTGCGAGCCCAGGCTTCCAACGAAGAAGACACCGAGAAGCAAAATGCGATGTTCAAGGAAGCCAAAGAAACCATCAGCAACGCTCTGGAACTGGGCGCCAACAAAGCCATGTGCGAGATGCAAAAAAACACCAAAGCCGACATCATGATGGGTCTGGGCAAGGCCGACGAAGCCGTCGAGCTCTACGAAGACGCGCTGGAAGACGATCCACATTACTTCCAGGAATGCATCGCCCTGGGCAACTATTACGCATCAAATGATGACTTCAAGAAAGGACTCGACTTCTTCCAGCGCGCCCATGACATAAAGCCGGCCAACCGCGATGCTATGTACGGACTGGCTTTGATGTTGGAGAAAAAAGGTGACACCACCGCCGCCATCACCGCCTTCAACGATGCGTTGATGACCGAAACCGACGCCACACTGAAAGCGACAATTTCGATGCACGTCAATCAACTGCGCGGCATCGGCAACACCGGTAAGAGCGAAACATCCAGCTTGCTGAAAATCAAACGCCCGCCGGGCGGCGAATCAGCCTCAGAATAAGTAAAGTTAGACCTGATCGAGCATTTCCAGAATCAGGATATTCCAACTCATGAAATTAGGCGCCCAGAGCGGGGCGCCTGTCTCGGCATTGTAGTTTTCGAATAACCCGGCGTGGTCGATAATGCTGTTAATGGCGGTGTTGATCGCGCGGTGTGCGACTTGCTGCGCCTCGCGTTTCAAGCCATGCCGGGCTAAGGCCCGAACAGCCAGTCCATTCGGCAATATCCACATCGGTCCCTGCCAATTTGAAACACGGGCTCGTCCGTATAATCCGCGCTTAGCCTGATTATAGAGATTCTCGGAAACCGCAACGGAAGCGACTCCTGCCGGACGCAAGAACTGCTGCTCGCTCAATATGTTCGATCTAAAAACCTGCTCGATACGCTCGGGCTTCACTGCATCGAAAAGCGCCGGCATCAGACCGCTGCAAGCCCGAAATGAAACTTGCTCACCATTTGAGGGATCGACATTGCAGTACATCTGCAATTTTTCGTTCCACATGCGTTCATCAATGGCGATTGAGAGATCGGTGGCGCGCTTCGACCATTTGGCCGCCAGCTCTTTGTTGGCGGCTGCCGTGGCGATCGCTGCCACCGCTTTGAACTCAGCAAACAAATAAGCGCACAGATCAGTCGCCAGCAATCTGCCATCGGGATAAGCGACAGATTCGTTTTGATCTTTGGCGGCTTCAATCGGAGCCAGCAATGCGAGATTGTCGTCGATGCCGCTTTCAAGCACGTTGCGCCAATGAAAGAGTCCTTCCTTTTGTCGCGTGCGCACATAGTATTCGAGATAGCAATCCAGATCGGAAAGCAGGTTGGTCGGCAACGGCTCGTGAAAAGTTTCGTGCACGAAGAGCAGCGTTTGGGCAAGAAACGGCTTGCACATGTCGCCCGCGTCCCAGATGCGTCCAGGCGAAACGGTACGCGGAATGTAGCCGTCGCCGTGATTCAGACTGAGGAAGTTGGAAACAACGTCGGTTGACAGATTTTTGATATCGATGCGCGGCGCTACCTGGCTGAAAAAACAAGAATCCCAATCGTACATCTGCGGATAGTGTCCGACGGTGGAGCGCTCCGCAACTGCGGCTGAGTCGTCAGAGCCACCTTTAACACCGTAGCTTGGAATCACATATCGATACTTGAGCTGCCCTTCCGCGGGCTGAACGCATGTAGGAGCATTCTTGCGGAAGAACGGATAGAACAGGCGGTCGATCGCCTCCCTGGACATGCCACGACGCCGATCCATCATGACGTACATGATATCGCTTGAATCGTCTGTCAAAGAGCCTCCTCTCCAGCCAAAATGTTGAAGCTCCCAGGCGCGGGAAGTGAACAATACCTGCTAGCGCACCCAGATTCAAGAGCGTGACTGCGCCGTCGCGGGCAAATTCCGGAATTCGCGGCCGCCATGCTGGCCACCCAAATTCTATGGACTGCATGACGATGCCATGTTGGCGCCACAAGCCAACGGACAGCGTCGCAACCGATTTGCGGCAAACAGCTGCGAGTTGGTGCGCCGTCGGTGCGCGCTACGCGAAGGATGGCGACCAGCCACCTTGCGGCGGGCGATCTTTGTCGTCTTTCTCGTCAGTCTTGGTTTGGATGACAGCTCCGCCGTCCAGCGCCATCTCGGGTGGTGGCGTCAGTTCGTCATCGTCGTCTTTCTTCGTGTCTTCCACGATGCCCAGCTGGCGATTGACGTCAGCGAGAATCGCATCGAACTCAGCGGCATCGAGAGTTTCTTTCTCGAGCAGCACTTTGACGATGGCGTCCATGTGCGGACGGTGATTCTTCATCAGTTCGGTGACGCGGTTGTACTGAGTGCGGATCATGCCCGAGACCTCTTCGTCGATGAGGGCTGCGATGCCTTCACCGTAGTCGCGTTCGTGACCGAAGTCGCGTCCGAGGAATACATGATCGTTGCGCTTGCCGAAAGTCATCGGTCCGAGCTTGTCGCTCATGCCGAATTCGGTGACCATGCGGCGCGCCAGCTTGGTAGCTTTCTCCAGGTCGTCCTGGGCACCGGTGGTGATTTCGCTGAAGACGATTTCTTCCGCGATGCGCCCGCCGAGGCTGACACCAATCTGATCAATCAGTTGCGAACGCGTGTGGCTCAAGATGTCTTCTTCCGGGAAGAACATCGTCAGACCCAGCGCGAAACCACGCGGAATGATCGTCACTTTGTGCAGCGGATGCGCATGCTTGAGCAACTTGCACATGATGGCGTGACCGACTTCGTGATACGCGGTCAGCTCTTTCTCCTTGGGAGAAATGATGCGCGTCTTCTTCTCCGGTCCGGCGATTACTTTATCAATCGCGGCTTCCAGGTCTTTCATTTCAATTTCGCGCTTGTCTTTGCGAGCCGCAATCAGCGCTGCTTCGTTGATCAAGTTGGACAGATCGGCGCCGGTAAATCCGGGTGTGCGACGAGCCAAAATCTTGATCTCGACGTCCTTCGCCAGCGGTTTGCCACGCGAGTGGACGGAGAGAATTTGTTCGCGACCGAGCACGTCGGGACGATCTAGAACGACCTGACGGTCGAAGCGGCCCGGACGCAGCAGTGCGGAGTCGAGAATGTCTGGACGGTTGGTGGCGGCTACTACAATGATGCCGGTAGTGCCTTCGAATCCATCCATTTCAACCAGCAACTGGTTGAGTGTTTGCTCGCGCTCGTCATGACCGCCGCCCAGTCCGGCGCCACGCTGGCGGCCGACGGCGTCGATTTCGTCGACGAACACGATGCACGGAGCATGTTTTTTCGCTTGATCGAAAAGGTCGCGAACGCGTGATGCGCCAACGCCTACGAACATCTCGACGAAGTCGGAGCCGGAGATGCTGAAGAAAGGCACGCCGGCTTCACCAGCGACCGCTTTGGCAAGCAGAGTCTTACCTGTACCTGGTGCGCCGACCAGCAGCACTCCGCGAGGAATGCGGGCGCCCAGCGCCTGGAATTTTTCCGGGCTCTTGAGAAAGTCGACGATCTCTTGCAGTTCTTGCTTGGCTTCGTCAATTCCAGCGACATCAGCGAATGTCACTTTGACTTTGCTGTCGAGCATCAGCTTGGCACGGCTGCGCCCGAAGCTCATCGCCTGGTTGCCACCGGCTTGCGCGTTGCGGAACATGAACAGAAATCCGACGAGCAACAAGATCGGCAGGAAGAACGAACTCAACATGCTGAACCAGAAACTCGACTTGTCCGGATCTTTCACATCAAAGGGAATCTTGTTGTCGGTCAGCAATTTGAGCATCGACTCTTTTGCTTCAGCCGGAACAATCACTGCCTTCTCGCGCTCGGCGCCAGGCAGCTTCACCTGAATTACGTTGTCACCATTGGTGATCGAAACTTTGTCGATTTCCTTATTGGCATCACCCTTGAGCAGCATCGCTTGCAGCTGCGAATAGGTGAGGGGCTCTTCTTTGCGCGTGATGCTGGTCAGCGTGAAAACGAAGAAAACCAACACCAATAGTAAGAAGAAAACGGCGCCTGTCGTCCCGTACTTCCTCATTTCAATCTCCAAATAACCGTGCCAATAAGTATCTTAGAATTATAACATGGTGAAAACGCATACTAAGGATGAGCCAGAAGCAAGCCCCATGAGCTTTTCAGGGTTTGACTGCGTTCGCGGACGGCAGGCTGAGACCTAAGCCTCATGAGAGTTTCACGTCGTCGGCGGCGATTTTCATCAACCTCAGCACATGCGTTGGACGTGAATGAACTCGTAATCTATCGCTCAGTCCGACGCCGGGCACCCAGAGCACTTCCTGCTCATCAGCCAGGACAATCAGGTTACCTCCCGCTGACCATGCGGCATTCGACCGTGCGTGCGTGTGCAGAAACTTTTTCAGGCGCACGCACTCCTGCATCCCGAAGGGCTTCATGACATCTCCGTCGCGCCGCACACGAAATGCCAAATGGTCGTCACATTCCGAAAGATCCACCAGCGCTTCCCATGAGTTACTTTGTGGATACCTCAATTCGGCATCCGATCCAGCAAACTCTTCGATGCGCAATGCAAATCCCAGATCCAGCGCCATGGTTTGACCGGGCACGCGAACTTTGTGGGCAACATTCGACTCATCGCGGTGCGTGTCACCAATCGACTTGTCCAGAAAAACCAGTTGTCCGTCATTGATCACTGCATCCCACCGTTCACTAAGCGATACCGATCCATATCCGTCATTCAAGCATCCTAACAAAGTTTCGACGCGCTCATAGTTGACTTCAATGTCGCGCTCTCGCAAGACGCGCACGAGCACCCGCCGAGCCAGCGCTGGATTCGGCTTTAATTGCTCGAACAGCTCTGCTTCCGCGGGAGCATTTCCGTCCCGCTCTGTCATTTTCCATCCGTGCATTGTGGCAGTGGCGAGATGCTCCATGAACGTATCTTCGATTTGCAGGGTCGAGCGCAGTTGTTCCATGCGTTCGACAAACCCGGGAAAGCGGCTCTCAATGCGGGGCACAAGTTCGTTGCGAATATAGTTTCTTGCATAGTCATTGCTCAGATTCGACGCGTCGGTGCGTGCCACCACATCGTTCTCCTGAAGGAAACTTTCAATGTCGCTGCGCCGCACGGAAAGCAAGGGACGCACGATCGCCATGCCGCTGTGCGACGAGCGCCTCGCTGGAATGCCCGTCAATCCAGCGACGGCTGTGCCGCGAAACAAGCGAAACAACATGGTTTCGATTTGATCATCGAGAGTGTGCGCCATCAAGATTGCATCTGCTCCATGCGCCATGGCAGTCGCTTCCAGAAAGTCATACCGCAGTGTTCGCAACGTCTTCTCGGACGCATCGGCGGGCTCGATTCTCTTCACTATCAATTGAATTGCCTGCGCTTCACAGACGACTCGGCAGAATTCCTCGTCGGCGTCGGAATCGGCACCGCGCAAACCGTAATTGACATGCCCGGCTAGAAGTTCACAGCCGAGTTCGTTTGCACGAACCAACTGCGCCGCCAGAAGCAGCAATGCCGTCGAATCCGGTCCGCCCGAAAATGCCAGCACGAACTTGCCGGGACGGTCTTTCCGCGGCACGAGCGACGTCAGGCAATCGCGAACCGTATCTTTCAGGCTGAGGACGCTTTTCATAGCGCTAATTCTACGGGTTGCCCGGCGCCTTTGCAGGGTTTCAGCGCACACAGGCGGCTTCGCGCTAAACTGGAGAAATGCTGAAACAACATGCCGCCATTTTTGCCACGTTGTCATTAACCTTCTTTATGTCGTTGCCAGTTATGGCAGACGACCAGCCGGCACCCTTGCAGGGGCAGGTTGAGGAAACCGGCATCGCGCCGGTCACTGCGCCCCCGCAGACCTTAAGCGAACCGATTCCCGTGCCGGTCACCGCCACTCCAGACCTGCAGTCGCAACCGGCCCAGGCCGATTCCAGCCTGCTGCAAGGCAGCGCCGAGCAAAACGACCTGGCCGGCAGCGCCGAACAAGGTGGATTGCAAAAGCAAATGCCGCGCGGCGACAAGCAGCCGACACTGAGGGGATTCGCCTCCACCGAGACCGGCGGTCTATCAAACGATGACCCCGATGTCGAAGATCAGGAGATGCAAGTCGAATGGGACAAGTGGCGCAACCGCTTCTTGCGCACGGTGCTGATGAGCGTCAACGAGAAGATAAACAATCCAGATCCGGAAGAATATGTGCGTCCGCGCATCGATCCGCGCACAGGCGTGCTGATGCCTCGTTATCCACTGGGCACGATTGCCTGGTTCACAGTACAGGTCACCAGGGATGGTGCCATCAAGAATCTGTCGATTATAGAAACATCTGGTCATCCTTCTTATGACCGAGCGGTGATGAAAGCGATCAAAGAGCTGGAATTCTCCTCCTTGTTGCGCTACCCGAAAGGTTCAAGGCGTGTCCTCGTCCAGCAAGAAGGCGGCATCAAAACCGCGACTCAAGGTGGTTACACCGACCAGAAATTCGGCGACGTGGAGAAGTACAGAGAGCCGGCCTGGTAAACAGACCGACTCCCTATATCTAAATGCTTCCGTTGTGGCTTTTCGCGGTGCGCTGGTTAGCGACGCTTGCTTTTCGCCTTGCCGCCCGGTTTTTTGGCGGCAGACTTTTTGCTGGTGGCTTTTTTAGCCGTCGACTTTTTAGCGGTCGACTTCTTCGCGGCGGTTTTCTTGGCACCAGCCTTTTTGGCGCCCGCTTTTTTGGCGGTCGACTTTTTGGCGGTCGTTTTTTTCGCGCCCGGCTTGGCTTTGGTTGTCGCCTTGCGCTGGGCGGCTTTGCCGGCTTTCTTCACAGTGCGCTTGCCTTTGGCAGCTTTCTTGCCGGCGGCAACGGCCAGATTGGCTCTCTTGATTAGCGGAATCGCTTTGTCGGCATCACGCTCACTGTCAAAGCCCATGATGCTGACATACTTTTTGCCGGCCACCAGTGTCATCACGAAGCAGATGTTGATGCCGGCTTCAGCCAGCGCTTGCGAGATGCGGGCGCCGATGCCCGGACGATCGTCACCGGAGACGAGCAAGCAGCTCACATCGCCAAACGGCATCAGTCCACCCTTGCGGGCGGCATCTTCGGCTTTCTTGCCTTCCACCGGAAATACTTCTACGGCAGCGTGATCGTCGTCGCCTGGAAATCTATAGCCCATGACGGTGGTCAGATTTACTCCAGCCGCTGCCAGCGGCTGCAATGCCTTCGACAAGGTGCCCGGACGATTGTCCAGTTCTTTGCGCCACAATCTAGCTTTCTTGACGGTAACAGCCATTATTCCCCCTCCCAATATTGAGGCGGACAATATTAGCAAATTAGCCTGCTGAATTGTGAAATTGTTTCGCGCACCATATTTGGTGGCACCGCGTCCACCCCGGCGCCCTGCCGATCTGCGGTTAGGAAGAAACAGTACCGAGCCCGTGGCGCCACTCAACTAAAAACGCCGACAGCACGAAAGTGCCGCCGACGTCTTAAAATTTACCCCCAGGGGAATTCGAATCCCCGTTACCTCCGTGAAAGGGAGGTGTCCTAGGCCTCTAGACGATGGGGGCATCGCTTACTTGAGTACCGCAGACTTAGGAGAATAACAAACACAAATCATGAGTGTCAACTTGCACCCCGTTGCAACCGCCAATTCGTAGTAATATGAAAAATTCCAGGCGCAAAGACGACACATGACTGAACTGTACAAAACGTTTAATGCCTTCCTGCGCGAGCGTTTCGGCACGCGTGTCTTCCGCGTGCCGCTGGATGCCGGCTTCGACTGCCCGAATCGGGACGGCACACGGGCGTTCGGAGGTTGCACCTTTTGCGATGAGCGCGGCTCCGGTGCGCCGACCATCAAGACCGGACTCGACGTTCGCAAACAGCTGGACGCCGGCATCAATCGGGTAGCACGCCGTTACAAAGCCACTAAGTTTCTGGCTTACTTTCAAGCTTTTACCAATACCTATGCGCCTGAAGGCGCCCTCAAGATGCTTTACGATGCCGGTTTATCTCATCCCGACGTAGTCGGGCTCTGCATCGGCACACGACCGGACTGCGTGCCCGACAACGTCCTCGACCTGTTGTCCGACTACAGTGAGAAAACTTTCGTCTGGCTGGAAATCGGGTTGCAATCAGCATTTGATCGAACCCTCGACCTGATCAACAGAGCTCACACGGCGGGCGAGTTTTTCGACGCAGTGAAACGCTCTAAACAACGCGGGCTGTTGGTTGCCACGCACTTGATATTTGGTTTGCCCGGCGAGAGCCGCGAAGAAATGCTGGAAACCGTCAGACAAGTGGCTTTGTCAGGAGTGGACGGCGTCAAGATTCACCAGTTATGCATCTATAAAGGAACGCCCATGGAAGCCGACTACCGAAGCGGGCAACTGGCGACTCTAGAAGAAGACGATTACATACAGCTGGTTTGCGATGCGCTGGAGATGCTGCCGCCCGACATGGTTATCATGCGCCTGGTGGCGGAAGGCAGCCAGGAAGAAATTATCGCCCCCAGCTGGTCTTTCGAGAAATTCCGCATCATGGAAAAGATCGATGCCGAACTGCACCGCCGCGGCACCAAACAGGGCAGCCGGTGCACCGCACCACAGGCAGTGGCAGCCACTCAGTAGCCGCAGGCGCGCCGACTAAAACGGCGACGAACCGATATGCAAAGCCGCATAGAGGTTCTTGATGCTCTGCTCCAGGGCTGAACGCTGCCTGGTGGCAGCGTACTGCTCCATGGCAACAAAGTACTTCTTGTATTGATTGATATCATAGCCCTTCATCTTCAAGACGAAGAGTTGGTGGGCAATGGCGCCGCGCTGCTGGCGGTAGGGTCCCTCCGCCGGATAACACCACGGATGGCTGACACGAAAGTCCTGCGCCCCGTACATCATGCCGGTGAACAGCTCTTCCAGCGAATTGGGTGTGCTGCCGGCGTGTCCCGGCGTACCACCGCCCGTGACACCGGCATGCGTGAGAACATTGTGCACCGCGGCCGGCAGAGCCGCAGCCGTCGCCACTTCCTGAGCGGCGACGTTGCGTTCGAGAGCTTCGTAGGCGGCTTTCAAATTTTCCTCGTCGTTGGCTTGCGCCATCTGCTCCAGCGCAGCAAATCGATCCTTGAAGATACGCACTCCGACGCCTTTTGCTTGCAGTGCCTCAATGCGGGCAATCAAGTCGGCGCGCTCATCGAAAAGCGGTCCGGACACCACCGCCACAGCGGCGCCGACGCCAGCCGGTGGTGCGGCAGGAGCGCCGCTTGCGGGAGTCGATGGTGCGGCCGCCGTGGCACCTTCAGTGGTGCGCAGCGACGTCAGCAGATCGTCGGACGAGACCATGCCGCTTCCGAAGGCTTTTACCTCGGCAGACGTGACGTATACCTCGACGTAATGCCGCGGCTGTCGATCGTCGAAAAAGCGCATGGTGACAGCCAGGACGCTCGGCTCGACATCAAGCAGCGATTTAGCGGCCATCAAAGCTTCAATCTTCAAGTCTTTGTCGGTGGCGCCCTTGGCGCGCACCAGAGAGATGGAGACTTGCTCGCCGCTGGTCTGAACGTTCATTTTGCGGCCGTTGGCGAACGGTTTCAGCTTGCTGAGGGTATTGACCACTTTCTGCTCACTGAGAGCCGCGAATGCCCGTCCACCGCTTGTATTCAGCAGAATCGGCAGCATCACTAAAGCCAGCAGTCTTCTCTTCATTTGAGCTGTACTACTTGGGAATGTACGGCGGATCCGGTTTGATGTACCACCAGAAGTTTTTCAAGGACTGCTCGGCACGCGCCTGTTGTCCCAGCGCCGCACTTTCTTCCATTTCTCTGAACAGACCCGCATATTTCTCGACCGGGTATCCACGGATCTTCAGAACGTACAGTCGCTCGGCGATCATGAAGCGATCGCTGGCGAGAAGCCCATCCGGACTGGGAGTAAACCAGCCATATCGGGAGCGGGCCATGAGACTGAGGCCCGATACCGCCTCGGGCGGAGCCGCCACAATCGACGTCGGCGAACGAGGACCGCTATGCGGACCGCCACCGGGGCCGGTTGCAGTCGGGGCGGGCGAGGCGAGATTCCCGCTGGTGGCGGAGCTTTGCGCTGCCCGCTGCTTGTTTCGTTGATCGAGCGCCGACTCCTGCTGAGCAATGCTGCGGGTCAGGGACTGAATGGACATATCAAGCTGCGGCACCTGGTCGGCAGACGCCAGGTTTTCCAGCTGGTGAAAAGCGTTTATGAAGTTGGCGGTACCCACGCCTTGCGCCTCCAGCATCTTGATGCGGGCGTAAAGGGCTTGCCGCTCGGGTTTCTTTGGACCTTCCACCACCAGCATGCCTGGTGGTGTTTCCTCGCGAGTCGAGTCTTTGCTGCCACCGGGTTGAGCCTCAGTGACACCGGTGGTGATCGAATTGTTAGTAGCAGTGGCGGGTGGGGCAGCATCGGTGTTGCCCTCGGCGAAATTCAGACGGGCGAGAAACTCATCCGGCGTCACCGAGCCCGAGCCGAAAGTCTTGATCTCGGCGGCAGTGACGGTAATTTGGGCGTATTTCTTCGGCTGCAACGGCTCATAAAAACGCATAGTAACGCGCCTGATACCGCTGTCAGCTTCCATGAGAGCTTTGGCGCACATGACCGCCTCGATCTTCAAATCTTTCTGATTGTCGGACTTGTTACGGAATGACGACAGGGAGACCTCATCACCGCCGACTGCGGCGCTGATCCGGGCATTCTGCGCCAGTGCTTGCGACTTCTGCACGATCTCGACCACCCGCTGGGAGGTCAATGCGGTAGCCGCAGCCGGCAAGGCACTCAGGATCGAGACGTTCGCCGCCAGAGATATGGATAGGACTGGAAAAAGTCGCGACAGAAACGATGTCATAAACCCCTCCGGCATTATTCTACATACCTCGCCGGAGGTGAAATTCCCTTCAACGCAGCAGCAAAGCAGCGCCAATCAGTCCGGCGAAATCGCCAAGTTCTGCCTTCACGACAGTCGTTTTGCGCTGCGCAATGCGCAGGGCGCGGACCTTAGCTTCGCGCGCGGCTGTCTGGTAATAACTGTCGACCGCCTCCACGAGCCCTCCGCCCAGGATAATGCGTTCGGGATTGAAGAAATTCATCACGGTTGCCAGCCCCCAGCCCATGGCTTGCGCGGCGTCATTCACGGCCCGCGTCACCAACTCATCCCCGGCGTCCAGGGCCGTAGCGATGGCTTTCGAGCGCAAGATTCCCTTGGTCATATCAATCTTGTCGCGCACCAGTGAATCTTGTCCGCGCTGAATCTCCTGAACGATCACTTTCGCCAGCGCCGTGCGCGATGCATATGCTTCCAGGCAGCCCTGACCGCCGCAGCCGCAGGCCCGCCCGCCAGGATAGAGCGGGATGTGCCCGATTTCGCCGGCCGTGCCGCTGGCGCCGTACACCTGCTTGCCACCATATACGATACCAGATCCGATGCCGGTGCCGACAAAGATGCAGACAAAACTCTGACAGCCACGCCCGGCTCCGAAGTGCATCTCGCCCAGAGTAGCCACTTCCACGTCGTTACCCAGCTTGGCGGGCAACTGGTAGGCGTCCGAGATGGGATCGGTAAGCGGCAACTCTTGCAGCCCCAGATTGACTGCGTTCAGCAGGATGCCCTTCTGGCGATTGACCATGCCGGCGGCGCCGATGCCGATACCCTCAAGTTTTTTCGCCTCCACACCCGCCTCGGCGAGCGCTTCGTCGACGACAGAACTGATGCGCTTAATCAGCTCGTCCTGTTCGTTTGGCTGGCGAGTTTTCTTCTTGCTCGTCCCGATTAGACGACCGGATTCCAAATTGACAACGCCGGCTATGATTTTAGTGCCGCCGAAATCGATGCCCACCGCCAGACGATCTGCCATGAATGAAACCTGTACCTTGCACACTGGTGAAGGCTTCTATTTTAAAGAACATTGCCCGCAGAAGATCAGATGACAACCAGAGCGCCGACGGCAAACTCTGCGCACCACGGGCGATATCAAGCTCAGGTCAGGCAAGAAACTTTAGAAGCCGAGCTTCATCCAGCGCAAATACTTCTTGAAACCCTTCGGCTTCTCGTCGATCGCCATCTTGGTTTTCGACAAAGCTTTGACCGGCTCCACTTCCGGCGGTGCCGCCGGCACCGGCGCAGCGGCGACGCTGGTCGTCTCCGGTTGCGGGTCGTTGAGCAGTTCGTAGTTTTGCGGCAGCGCCTCGACGGTCTGCACCGGCGACTGGACGCTGAAATCGACGAGGGTTTTACTGGCCGGGTGATAGAACTCTTCCGGACGATTAGCGGAAGCCACGACCTTGCCGGACGGAATAATGGCCAGCGAACTGGCGACGCGTCTCTCGAAGGTGCTGCGGTTGCGGGTGACGGTGTTGCCGTCGATTACCATGGTGGTGGAACCGCCGCCATCCAGGTTCATGGCATCGACCGCTCCTGCTTTTTGCAGGAACTTGGCCAGATCCCACAGGGTATGTGGTCCTTCGCAAGTAACCAGAAGTAGATGCTTGTCGGCTGTGACACCAAGCACGGTGCGCGCCTTGATGCCGGCTCCGCTCCAGCTTTTGCGGAAGTTTTCACCTTTAAGGTCGACGAAGAGTTTGCCGTTTTTGATCAACACCGGACCACCACTGACGGCTTGGGCAACATTGGCCCAGCCGCTGGGATTGGGGTGCCACTTCATCTGCACCTGGTCGCCGACGTTCAGGTGTGCAATCGGACTTTCTTTGCTGTCGCTGAGGACGAAACCGCCATAGGGGATGCCCATCGTGGTGGTCGTCTTGGCGACGACTTTGCCGTCGGCGTCGACAGCCACCAGCGTGCCGGCGTAAGCCATGCGCACCATCTGTCCCCAGCGCCGGGTGTAGGCAATCAGCTTAGCGCCATGGCGGCGCGGCTGGTTGACGTTGTTGACCCAGATTTTGGGCACGTCCAGGTTGGATGTCTCAATGGTCCCGTGCAACTGGAGCTTGTCCATGAGCACTTGACCGTCTTTGGTGATACCCATCGAAATCCGGTCGAAGATCGGCCCGGCGATCCATTCGCCGTCGATTACCAGCGTCCCGAGCGGCACGCCGTCTCGCTTGAAATAGTTGGCATTGACAGCCGCCAGAGCCTGCACTTTTTGCGCCTGATCTTTGACTTCGTCCAGCCGATCGAAGTGCTCGCCGGCCATAACCGGACGCACCTCGAAATCAGACGTGGTCAGATCTATATCGATCATATTGATATAGAGTCCGCCGCGATAAACCTTGTGCACCACCCCCGGTGCCAGGGTGCGCGCAGCCATTTCTTCCAGGTATTCCTGAGGCTTGCGGGCAACGGCCGGTCTGGCCGCCGGAGCTTTTTTCTTGAGCAGCACGGCGCTATAGCGCCCCTGCACCTTGCGTCCCGCCACCCCGACCCGCGGACGAGCAGCCGGCACAGCTTTAACTCTGCGGACACCGGTCGCGGCCGGTCTGGAAGGAGCAACCGTCACCCCAGGCACCGCGACCCCCACAGCGCAAGCACGATCGATACAGCTTGTAGATATCAAACTTTCGACACAAAGCGCTACTAAAAGGGGTAGAGCGTATTGCTTATGGCGGTCAATTGGCATCCGGTGCGGTTTCCAGAGGGTTAGTAAGGTTGTACATAGAATGAGGCACCACCTGGCTGTTGTCAAATGAAACAAGCTCGGAAAGTGGCTCTCTGTCAGCGTTATTCCACGTTATCGGTCGTCTTTAACCGTCGTGGCTTCGGCCGAGGGGCTTATCTCGCATCATAACAATCTTTTCCTCGCCGCGCTCGTCATCAATCTCCTCCTGAAATCCAGTTCCGGCGCGGGTTTTCAGGATATGGATGAGCATAGCACTTTGCAACAATCCGGTTCGACTCTTCGTAAAGCGAGCCGGGCGGATTTATTGCCTGAACGCCACTTGGCCAGCCATAATCTGTCATCTCTTTCAGTGAAGTAAACATGGGTCGAGTTGTTTTAGGCATGCTCGGATTGGGCACCGTCGGCACCGGTGTCGCACATCTGCTCTCGCACCAGAAAAAACTGGTGCTCAAAAAAGTGGCCGTCAAGGACATCAACAAATCCCGGGAAGTCGCGCTCACGTGCCCGATCACAGCCGACGCCCAGGAGGTCATTGACGACCCGGAAATCGAAATCGTCATCGAGGTTATGGGTGGCGAAGAGCCGGCTCTCAGCCTCTTGAAGCGAGCGCTGGAGAAGCGCAAACACGTGGTCACCGCCAACAAAGAAGTGCTGGCCAAGCACGGTCCGGAGCTGTTTGCTCTGGCTCGCAGCAAAGGAGTGGCCATCTTCTTCGAAGCATCGGTGGCCGGCGGCGTGCCGCTCATTTCCACCATACATAAAGGACTGGAAGCCAACGAAATAACGTCGGTTGTCGGCATTTTGAACGGCACCACCAACTTCATACTTTCCTCCATGGAAGAGCAGGGCGCCGACTATGAGGGTGCCCTGGCCAAAGCTCAACAGTTAGGCTTCGCCGAAGCCGATCCGACCAATGACGTGGAAGGATTCGACGTCGCCTATAAACTCTCCATTCTTTGCGCCCTGGCTTTTGGACAATTTCCCAAGACAGAGTCCATTCACCGGCAGGGCATCACGCAAATCCGCGCCGAAGATCTGTCCGGCGCCAATGACTTCGGCTACCGCGTCAAGTTGATTGCCAGCGCCAGCCGCCACAACGGCAACCTCGACGTGCGCGTGCACCCGATGCTGGTGCCCCTCACCCATCCCCTGTCCAACGTGTCCGGCTCCAACAACGGCATTCTGGTGACGGGCGATGTGGTCGGCGAGCTGATCATGGTCGGACCCGGCGCCGGACAAATGCCCACCGCCTCCGCGATTGTCGGCGACACCATTAACCTGGCCAGCGCGCTGCAATTGCCGGACTTCGCCAGCTACTTCCACACCGCGGTGGAGAGCGACTGGTCCGATGTCTCCGACCCGGGAGCCTGGCGCTGCCCGTATTACATCAAGCTGCTGGTCAAAGATCACCCCGGCGTGATCGGACAGATCGGCACCACATTCGGGGCGCACGACATCAGCATGCGCTCGATCGTTCAGCGCGATGTGGAAGACGGCGGTGCCTCGATCATCATCATCACCCATGCGGTGCAAAACAGCGCCATGGATCAGGCGCTCTCCGAACTGAAAAGCAAAGAGTTCATGGACAAGGTGGAGAGTTGCCTGCGAATTTTCCAACCGGGAGTCAGACATGGGTAGTTCTGCATCCGACAAAGCGCACAACACCGCGCTCATAGACAAATACCGGCCATACCTGCCGGTCACGGCGGACACACCGATCATCTCACTGCGCGAGGGTTTCACCCCCTTGATCGACGCGCGTAACCTGCCCCGCCATCTCGGTTTTCCCACCTTGAAGTTGCACTTCAAACTGGAGGGGCTCAACCCGACCGGGTCTTTTAAAGACCGCGGCATGACGCTGGCAATTTCGAAAGCCGTCGAAGAAGGCGCGCGAGCCGTGATTTGCGCCTCCACCGGCAACACCTCCGCATCGGCCGCCGCCTATGCCGCCAAAGCCGGGCTCACCTGTTATGTGGTGCTGCCCGCCGGTCACGTGGCGCTCGGCAAGCTGGCGCAGGCGATTCTTTACGGTGCCACCATCGTCCCCATCGAAGGCAACTTCGATCACGCACTAAATCTGGTGCGGACGATGTCGGCCGACTTCAACTTGACGGTCGTCAATTCAATCAATCCATATCGCCTGGAAGGGCAAAAGACTGCCGCTTTCGAAGTGGTGGAAACGCTCGGCGTCGCCCCCGACTACCTGTTCATTCCGGTCGGCAACGCCGGCAACATCAGCGCTTACTGGCGTGGTTTCAAACAGTTTCATGCCGAAGGCTTGGCTGACAAGACCCCTAAAATGTGCGGATTCGAGGCGGAAGGGGCGGCCGCCATCGTCGCCGGCAAGCCCTTCCCCGAACCGGAAACAGTGGCGACAGCCATTCGCATCGGCAATCCGGCCAGCTGGGAAGAGGCGGTGCGCGCCGCCAAAGAATCCGACGGCGTTATAGACAGTGTTACCGATGAAGAAATTCTCGCCGCCTACCAGCTGATCGCGCGCACCGAAGGCATCTTCTGCGAACCAGCCAGCGCCGCCAGTCTGGCGGGATTGATCAAGCACTTGCAAGCCGGCCGGGTCAACCCGGAAGGCACTGCGGTCTGCGTCTTGACCGGCAATGGACTGAAAGATCCAGATGCCGCATTGAAGGTCGGGCAGATCGAACTGAAACCCGTGGCAGCCGAACCTGAGCGCCTGCGCGAGGTGATGAAGTTGTGATTCAGAAGGTCGAGCGAGAGCCCAACGAGTCTCACGGACGAGGCGAAGTCCGCCGCCTGACGGTGAAAGTGCCAGGCAGCACGGCCAACATCGGACCGGGTTTCGACTCCCTGGGACTGGCGTTCCAGCTTTATTGCACGCTCGACTTCGACTTGCTGCAGGAGAACGACCGCAACATCCCGCTCATTACCCTGAAGGGAAAAGGCGTCGATCACGGCTTGCCCAAAGACCAGAGCAACTTGATCTACACGGTTTTGAGCAATTTGTGGCAAAACGATCCGCATTTACTTTCGCGCATCCGCATCACCATCGAATCCGACATTCCGCTGGGCAAAGGCTTGGGCAGCAGTGCAGCCGCGATTATGGGCGCCGTCTGGGCCGCGCACGCATTAGTTGAAGAAAGCATTCCGGACAACAGCGCCTTGTTGCAAAAGGCGACCGAACTGGAAGGTCACTCAGACAACGTTGCCGCCAGCCTCCTGGGCGGGCTGGTGATCTGCGCCCGCTCCAACAACACCCGCAAAATCGTCACGCAAAAATTGACCTGGCCGCAGGAGTGGAAGACGCTGGTGGTTGTGCCTCACTATGTGCTTTCGACGAAACGCGCCCGCGCCGTCTTGCCGAAGACGATTCAACGCGAAGACGCCATTCACAACGTCCAGCGAGTCGCCTTGTTGGCCGCGGCGGTGGTCAACAAAGATGAAGAGGCCATGCACGAAGCATTGCACGACCGGCTGCACGAGCCTTACCGGTTGCAGCTGTGTCCGGAGTTGTCCGCCGTGCGTCGGGTTGTTTCGGATCTGCCGGTGATCGGCACCACATTGAGTGGCGCCGGTTCGTCGGTGATGGTGACCGTGCACCAGCGTCACAAGGCAGCCGCCCTGGAGGCTCTGCAAACCTGGGCCGCCACGCAGATCCAGCCCTGTGATGTCCTGGATCTACAGGTGGAGCCGAAAGGATTGAGCGTCTCTTATGAATAACTCGATGGGCAACCAACCGCCGGCGGTCGTTAAATTCGGCGGCACCTCGGTGAAGAGCATCGGTCGTATCCAGCATGTAGCGCAGATTCTCGACCACAACCCGCAAATCCCAGAGCGTCCTGGTGGTGGTCTCTGCCATGGGCGACACCACTGACTATCTCTTGAAACTGGCCATCAATGTGCGCCCTCCCCCGACAAGCGCGAACTTGATTCCCTCTTGTCCACGGGCGAACAAATTTCGATAGCGCTCTTGTCCATGACCCTGCGTTCCATGGGTATCAAAGCCAAGTCCTTCACCGGACCGCAGGTAGGCATCGTTACCGAAAACGTCCACAGCAAGGCGCGCATCGTCGACATCAACCGAGAGTTTCTTCAAAGCTCTCTCGGAAAATGAGATTGTAGGAAGTGGCCGGATTTTCAGGGCACCTCTCCCGAGGGCGACATCACGACCCCGGGGCGGCTCGGACACGACCGCGGTCGCCTCGCCGCTGCCGTCAACGCCCCATATGCGATATCTACACTGATGTCGACGGCATTTACAGCCGACCCCAACCTGATTGCCAGCGCCCGCCTCTTGCAACGCATCTCATATGACGAAGTACTGGAGATGGCTGTTTGGGCGCACAGGTGCTGCATCCCCGAGCTGTGGAACTTGCGCGCCAATACAACATCAAACTAAGGGTAAGAAACACTTTCAAACCCGGTCATCAGGGCACCACGATCGATGGAGGAAAAGACATGGAGTTGTTCAGCACCGTCAGTGGTGTGGCCGTCGACCGGGATCAGGCGTGCGTCGCCATCATGGATGTGCCCGATCAGCCGGGCATCGCCGCCAAAATTACGCAGGCGCTGGCCGATGAAAATATCGTGCTCGATATGATCATGCAGTCATTTCACCCGAGTATCGGATTGAACAACATCACCTTCACGGTGCAGGCTACCGACCTGGATCACACAATCTCGGCCCTCAGCGGCATCAAGGAAACACTCGGTGCCAAAGAAGTAATCGCCGACCCCGATATCGCCAAAGTATCGTTGATTGGCGCGGGACTGGTAGGGCGCCCCGGCGTGGCGGCACGCCTCTTCGCAGTTTTGGGCGGCGCTGGTATCAACATCAAAATGATCTCGTCGAGCGAGATGAAGATCACCTGCGTGGTTGGACGATGAGGCGGACCAAGCCGTCAAGCTCATTCACGACGCCTTCCAGCTGGACAAAGAACCAGAGCCCGCCGCAGCTGAACGCGAATGCCGGACTAAGTTTCCTGGGCAGCCATGTATTTGGCTTTGTATTCCTCGACCGTTTTCTTAGTTTCTTCGCTGTCTTGCGGCAGAAGCGGGAAGCCCATTTCGATGCGCTGCTCTAAATAAGCGCGCGCCACCCGGCGAGCCAGCACGGCGATTTTCTTGATGGTGGCCATACGCTCGTCGCGACCAAGAATGCCGCGAGCATCCATCAAGTTGAAATTATGCGAGCATTTAAGAACTTGCTCGTAGGCAGGCATAATCAGCTTCTCGTCCATCAAGCGCGCCGCTTCTTTCTCGTGCATGCGGAACATCGCCTGTAAAACTTCCGGGTCGGATTTTTCGAAGTTGTAGGTGGACTGCTCGATTTCGTTGCGCAAATACATCTCGCGGTAGGTGACTTTGTCGTTCCACTTGAGGTCGTAAACGCTTTCCACATTTTGCAGATACATGCTGATGCGCTCGAGACCGTAAGTGATTTCAGCCGCGATTGGCTTCAGGTCTATGCCGCCGGCTTGCTGGAAGTAGGTAAACTGCGTAATCTCCAGTCCGTCCAGCCAGACTTCCCAGCCGACTCCCCAGGCGCCCAGAGTCGGCGACTCCCAGTTGTCTTCGACGAATCGAATGTCGTGATCTTGCGGGTTGATACCAAGTGCCTTCAGGCTCTCGATATAGACATCAAGCACGTCGTCGGGGGACGGCTTCAAAATCACCTGGTACTGGAAGTAGTGCTGCAGGCGGTTGGGATTCTCGCCATAACGCCCATCGGTGGGGCGCCGGCAGGGATCCGCGGTTGCCATATTCCAGGGCTCCGGTCCGAGCACTCGCAAAAATGTGCCCGTACTCATCGTCGAGGCGCCCTTTTCCAGGTCGAACGGCTGCATTACAACACAGCCATACTTATCCCAGAAACCGTTAAGGGCGTGAATCACCTGCTGAAACGTCAGTGACATGAGCTTTTTCCTGTAGCGAGGACCCGAACCTTTGAGTTTACCACCACCTTTTTCTCTTAGGGCAGTGGTCAGGTGGAGCAATTCAGGTCAAAATAGAGACGGGATTACCGTTACGTCCCATTGCCAAGCGCTTAGTTCATATATGTTCTTGGCACAATAAAGTCATATAATGGGCGGGTTCGCCTCGAAACGGGCTTCCATACTTACTCATCCCAATTTTTCCGATTTTTGATCTTACGAGGAAGGAAAGGCAATGGTGCAACAACTAAGGACCGGACAACAGGCTCAACAGCAGGATTTCGTTCCTCCTTTCCCCAAGACCATCGAGGAAACTGGGCTGAAAGAAGGATTTCTTGAAGAGCTCATTCTGAAGGACATCTACCTGGTCAACTTCGCGCTCGGTCGTGAAGTCGCCCAGCGGACGCTGCTTCCCTTCAAAATCGTCGAGACCGTTCTCGAGTCGCTCAAGAAGCAAATGTTGCTTGAAGTGCGTGCATCCGGCGGTATCGCCGACTACGAATACACACCGACAGATAAAGGTCGCGACCGCGCCAGAGCTTATTTCGACCACAACACCTACGTGGGCGCCTGCCCGGTACCGTGGACAACCTACGTCGAGTCGCTCAAATATCAGACCATTCGGAAAGAATCCGTTACACCGCGTGACCTGGAAGTCGCCTTCTCGGACATCATGGTCAACCGCAAAACCATCAACACCGTCGGTCCAGCCATCAACTCCGGACGGGGGATGTTCTTGTTCGGTGATGCAGGCAACGGCAAAACTTCCATCGCAGAACGTATTGCCCGATCGTTCCGCGGTCACGTCTTCATTCCGTACGCCGTAGAAATCGATGGACAGATTGTCCGCGTCTACGACGGTCACAACCACCAGCAAGTCGCGGCCTCGGCTTATCCGCGTGATTACGACCACCGCTGGGTTCGCATTCAGCGTCCTTGCGTAGTCGTAGGCGGTGAGTTGACCATCGACATGCTGGAATTGCAATACGACTATTCAGCCAAACTCTACGAAGCACCGTTGCAGCTCAAGTCCAACTGCGGACTGCTGCTGATCGACGACTTTGGCCGTCAACGTATCGACCACAAATCGCTGTTGAACAGATGGATCGTTCCTCTGGAAAAACGTGTGGACTACCTGACACTGCACACCGGCAAAAAACTGGAAGTGCCGTTCGAACAGCTGATCGTATTCTCGACCAACCTCAACCCATCAGACCTGGTCGACGAAGCGTTCCTTCGCCGTATTCCGTACAAGATTCACATCACCAGCCCGACTGAAGAAGAATTCAAATGGATCTTCCTGCAGTACTGCCAGCGCGCCGGTGTGCCGTACAACGAAGAAGCGGTCAACTATTTGATCGAAACCCAATATCGCAGCGGTCGCCGCGCCATGCGTTGCTGCCACCCGCGCGACATCATCGATCAGGTCACCAACCTCTGCAAATTCCTGCAGGCCGAGCCGCGCTTGACCAGAGAATACCTGGATCACGCCTGCTCCGTTTACTTCGCCGCCATGGGCAAATAAGCGTTCCGCGGATTCTTCAGACATAAGTACAAGAAACGAGCGAGGCGTCCGTCTCGCTCGTTTTGTCACCACATGCGGTGCCTCCTCAAGAGCGCCGGTCGAACCCGCTCTCATACGTGATTACCCCACTCGGTAACTTCCACTGCCGTCGACTTCAGGTTATATTGGCTGAGCTCCTTTGCCCGCAGCCGTCCGCTTGGCGTTGAATCTCGAAATAGCTGCGCACAAAACAGAACCGAGGATTCAACGATGCCAACACTCCCAATTGGCCGTATGGTCACGCCCGTTTTTGCCCTTTCCTTACTAATCAGTTCACTTCTAAATACATCTGTCTGCTCGCCCTGCGCGAGCGCACAGCAAGCCGGCTCGACAAGCCAGACCGGCGGCAACAGCAGCGGCGCTGGTGGAGCGCCGACTTTCACTTTGCCGAATTTCATCGGTGACGCGCGCGCCGGCGACTTATATGAATACATGCATCCCACTCAAAAGCCGTCCTGGGACACATATCGCAAGTATCTGGAGGGGATCAACGCACCGACCGTAAGCCAGCAACCGCTGCGCAAAAGCCCGGATCCCTCGACGGCCACGAATACCGGCACCATCGGTACGACCATGCAGGCAGCTGCCGGCAGCGCCGTTTCGTCACTGAGCGGCAACAACGGTGGCAGCGGCGGCTCCACGGCGCCAGCTCAATCCAGCCAACCACTGGTCGAAACCACAACGCCTCCAGAAGCGACAGCCAGCAACTTCGATCTGCCTGGGGCAGGCGCCTCAACCAACGTCAGCGGCATGGTCGTCGGACCCGGGTCGGATCTGGTGCCTGGACTTTTGCCTTAGCCTCCTCAGGATCGATCGCGCGCGCTGGGCTGTTCACCATATCTGGTGGCAGTCAGCCGCGCTCGCCGGATGCCGCGGCAAATGTCGCAAACCTGAGACAAAGCACAGCCGAAACGCCGCCCCGGGCGCCCTTTTGAGATATGTTATCATGAGGCGTTTTCAGGCATGGCGTCCGGCATTTGTTAGGCACTTCTAATCGTTCGAATTCGAGTACGGGCAGCAAGCAACTGCTCGCAGAAGGCACTGGCACTATGGCACCAGATATGGTGCTGGCGGCGAGCAGCGATTCCGGACAGCGCTGGCGCCCGGTGCTCAGCGCCGGGCTGGCGGCCGTCGGCTGCGTCTTCTTCTGCCTGACGCTCAGCAAAATGAATGCCGGGCTGCAGGCGCTGCCCTGGTATGTCACCCTGGGAGCGCTGGCGGTTCTGGCGCTGGGCTCCGTCCGCCGCTCAGGAGGTTTCTTCAATTGCACGGATGCGGTGCACATCACCGGATTTCGTGATCGTGAACCGCTGAACATTCTGGAGTCGCTGGCAGCCAGCTATCTGGTGGCGGCGCTCATTCTCTACAGCTTCGCCTGCCTCTCGCTCTGGTTGCCGAAAAAACCCGTCTTGACCAGGCACGTGGTCGACATCGAGTTCACATCGCTCACCGACCGAGTCGACAATCAGGAAGTTTTGCCGGGCGAGATACAGCCGGAAGAAGTACGCAAGCGTACGGGCGACCTGGTCACGGCGCAAGGCTCGCTGCAACCGACTGCCGCACCGCAAGCCGCTGCCGAGCGCCAGGAGCCGGAGAAGAAGATCCTCGAGAAACACGAAACTTACTCCAAGCCGGAAACGGCTACCAAACCCTTAGCACCACCTGCGGTATCGTCGGCACCACTGATTCCGCCCGTCGCCACTCCGCTCGGCTTTCAGCCGCCGGCGAAGTCGCAACCGCTCTCCATGCCCTCCAGCTGGTCGACGCAGGTCGTAAAAAACCTGCCGCCGCGACCCCGCACTGCGGTAAAAGACGGACCCATGTTCGAGGAAGTGCAACCACCTGAACTGGTCGAGATGGTAGACAACGAAGGCAGCGTGGACGCCACCAAGGTCACTCAGATGGGCGGTCGGTCATCAGGCGGAACGGGCGCCAAAAGCGATCTCAACACCTATCTGAAAGAGCTGCACAAGAAAATCAAAACAGCCTGGGCGCCGCCTCGGGGACAGTCGCGGCGCGCTGAAATTCTGTTTCGCATTGCCAAGCCGGGTCGTCTGACTTCGCTGCGCCTGGTGAAATCATCCGGAGACGGCGAAACCGACGAGGCAGCCATGCATGCCGTAGCCGAAGCGGTGAAAGGACAACCCGATCTGCCTCCCGCCTACGCCATGCCTTATCTGGATGTGCTCTACACCTTCAATTACACTGCCGATGAGCTGCAGGAAGTCGGAAAACCCGGCAACGGCGACCGCTAGGCGCTTGAGCCCGGTCCGGCAGGGCATATATAGGTTGTGAAACCGACAAAAACCTCTGAAAGCCAGCTAGCCGAATTTATCTGCTCGACCTGCCAGAAGCCGATCAGCTTGAAGGCGCGCAGCGACGTGACGCGCTTTCTCTCTTTTGAAAGCCGCTGCATGTGCGGCGACGCTCCGGAAGACTCAACGGCGGCTCCACAGCTGGTGGAGGTGCCGGATGAATCCGCCGTACTGACGCTCTTACAGGGGGCGCAAGAAGCTCTCGGTGACGGCTATGAAGTACTCGAGCTTTTGCGCTCCGGACTGACGGGCGACGTTTTTAAAGTGCGCGAAAAGGGGCTCGATAAGCTGTTTGCGGTAAAGATTTTGCACCCGGACCTGGCTGCCGACATTAATCTGGTCAAGATGTTTCAGCAGCAAGCGCAGGCGGCTCAGGACCTGACCCATGTCAATCTGGCTGCGGTTTACCAGTTTCAGCGCGGTGGCGCCGGCGCACCATACATCATCATGGATTACCTGGATGGTCAGACGCTCGACGAAGAGTTAGCCAACCACGGGTTTCTTGACGTACCGCGCGCCCTGGATATTTTCATCCAGGCTGCAGAGGCACTGGCACACGCTCACAACAAAGGTGTCGTTCACCACGACTTGAAGCCGTCCAACCTGGTGCTCTGCCACGGAGACAGCGGACAAGAGCTGGTGAAGCTGGTCGACTTCGGCATCGCCCGCTCATTGCCGTCTGCACCGAGCGACGGCACTACCACCGGTGGCACAACCACTGCCGGCAAACGCTCCTCCGGTCACCCCACGAAGCCGGTCGCCGGCAGCCCACGCCATATGTCGCCGGAGCAATGTCTGTCGCGTCCTCTCGATGCCCGTTCGGACATCTACTCCTTCGGTTGCATCATGTATGAGGCATTGACAAATGTCCCCGTCTTCACAGACAAAAACCCACTGAGAGTGATGGTCAAGCAGGTGGGTACCAAGCCGCGTGCCTTTGCGGAACTGAAATACGAATATCAGGTGCCGGCACCCCTCGAGCAGGTTGTGTTTCGTTGTCTGGAGAAGAATCCCAGCGGGCGTTACCAGAGCGCGCAAGCTCTTCTCGATGATCTGCAGCGCGTCAAAGCCGGCGAACCATTGGCACCGCCCCCGCCACCACCACCATGGTGGCAATTTTTCAATGAGAACCCGCTGGTCACAGGCGGTGTGGCAATAGTTATGCTGGCGACTTTGCTCGTCGTCTGGGCATTCGGCGCTTTCATGCTGCGCACGCACTTTCACAATCTGGCCGAGAACGAGCAGTCGATAACAAAGCGGGCTGTGGTCGCCCTGCCGCGACCGGCCGTCCAATCGACTAAAAAGAGCGTTACCCCAGCCAAGCCAAAAATCCAGGATAAAAGCGCCTTCGACTGGAACAATGACGGACTCAACGGCACCGCCGATCACGATTCGCGCGTTCTCGAAGACTGGGCCGACACTTATTATGCAGACGGTGACTACAAACGCGCCGCTTCGTTATTGGAGTTCATCGTCAGCTCCTACAACGACGGCCTTGTCGAATACGATGACAGCGACAGAGAAAAGGCGCTGCTCGCTGAAAAATGCCAACGCCTGGCTCATTGTTATGTCGAATTGAAAGAGCCGCAGAAAGCCGTTGAACACTTCCGCGAAGCGATCTCTCTATCGCAGGAAACGGCGGATTCCAAAAACCTGGCCAAGCTGATCTATGATTACTCCAAGGTGCTCGAGTCACTGGGCAAAACGAAAGTCGCGCACCAGATGGTCAACGAGTATAAGAACAACGGGCGCCTGGCAGTCATTCCTTAGACGGCGCAATCTTCAGGTTTCTTTTGACGTCGACACCCATGTAAGTCAGATAGCGCACGATGCGCGGCGTCAGGCGCCCGTTCAGAACGGCATGGTGATCGGCTGTCAGCGTTATGGTACCGGTGGCGAACCGGGTTACCGTCACAGCCGGGAGCGGCGCTCGCCAGAATAAGAACAGCAGCGTGGCGACAAACACCACAGCGGCCGGCAGCCGATGGCGCCGCAAGCGCGCCGATAAAGCAGCCAGCAGAAAAGCCGCATAGTAAAGCGCGATAGATAGTGTGGTTGGCGGTCCGATCACCAGCCGATTAGCGCCGTCGGCGGCAAAAAAGCGCGCCACCACAATCAAGAATTCCAGAGGCAGTCGGCAGATGAGATCGCACAGCCACGTCAGGTGAGCGAAGGCGGGCACAACCGGCTCCAGACTGGCGGTCAGAGAAGAAACAAAACCGACGACCGTCAGCGGTGCCACCGCTGGCGCCACCAGCAGATTGGTCACCAGAAACATCGTGCCGACTTGCCAGAAGTGGTAGAGGAGCACTGGCAAAACCGCCAGCTGCGCCGCCAGAATCACACCAATAGCTGCCGACGGGACTTTATGCAATCGACAGGCGGTCAGCGTTTCTTGCATGCTGCCGCTGACGAGGACGATGCCGATTGCCGCGCAATATGAAAGCTGCAAACCGATGTCGGTGATGGACAGGGGATCGAGCAGCACGGTGCCCATGAGGGCCAGACTAATGATGGCCGGCGTGTGGGGACTGCGGTACAACGCCCTGCACAAGAGCGTCAAAGTGCACATGACTGCGGCGCGATTCACCGAAGGAGACGCGCCGGACAGCAAACAAAATGCCAGAATACCGCTGAGCGACAGGGTGCTGATCAGCCAATCGGAGGAAAGCAGCCGCGCCGCGACGAAATAGAGCGACCCTGAGGCAATCGTGAGATTAAATCCGGATGCTGCCAGCAAGTGCGACAAACCGACATTGCGGAAGTCATCGACCAGCTGCTGGGGAGGATTGACGGCGCGGCTGCCGATCACGATCGAGGACAGCAAGTCTCCCAGTTGCGTCCCCAGCGTGCGCCGGTGGCTCTCGACTATACCGCTGCGCAACCTGTCGACTTGGGCTCCCAAAAGGTAGAGGCAGTCGACGAATTGACTGATGCGGTCGGCGGGAAGCTGATCTGCCGGGAGCGGAACGATACTTTGCCCCGATTCGTCTCTCAAGAGCGATAGAATGCCGCGCCTTTTCAAATAGCCTCCGTAGTCGAAGTCGTACGGGTGCGCTGCATGTCCTGGTCGCGTCAGCTTGCCTTTGACTACCACCCGGTCGCCGGCTCGCAGCGTTTCGCCCGCCTGGTGCGAGACCACCAGCACCACACCTTGATATTGACGGGCGCTGGGAAACAATACGGTCGTCACAGCAATTTGCAGTCGCCTTTGCTGCCGCTTTGCAGAATTGAGATGACCTGCGTCACCTTCGACGGCAATCACTCGCCCTGCAAAAACAATCGCGGGCAACCCGGTCAGAGTGGCTATGTCAGATCGTTCCATCAGGCGCAGCCGCCACTGCGCATATCCGAAGGACAGCAGGGTAAAAGCACACAGCAGACAGCCAAATAGAAACGACCGGCGGGCGATACCACATACGATACCGATGGCAATTACCGCCAGCAGCAAGCCGTTGGCGGTCAGCACCGCGGCCGCACAACCGCAAAGAACAAAGGCCGACAGCAAGACAAACAGCCGCGGATAGACCGCGAAGCAGGCATTGAAGCCTGACTCCAAACCAGCCAGCAAAGCGGCAGGCAGGCGAGCAGGCAAATCGGGTTTGACCGACGGCGCGACAACGTCACACCGCCCATTGAGCACGGGCATGCAGCACCTCATCGAGCGATCTTCGCGAGTTGACCTCATCTTATATAACGTTGTTCGCAGTCAAAAAGTTCAATCTTGAAAGATGAAAAAGGCGAGACTTGCGTCTCGCCTTTTATGGTTACCATCCACGATTTTTCACTTGGGTCGCTGTCCGCCCGGTCCGGGAATTGCCCAGGGGTTGGTTGCGGAGTTGGTGTACTGCGCATCGACGGCAGCCGGTATGGCCTGTTTGATGCGAGCCATTTCGGTGAGAATCAGCTTGTTGTTCGGATTATCGCGTTGCAGCGCGGTAGCCAGACGCATAGCTTCAGCAGCCTTAGCATAAGCGATCACTGCACCTTCGCCGTCGCGACCGCTGTTGGCCTTGACTTCGGCGATAGCGACTGCAGTCATAGCCAGGTCGCGACACAGCTTGGCTTTCCAGGCGGGATCGTTGTCGGGAACGGCATTGATCTTGGCGGCCAATTTGACCACAAATTCAGCCAGCGGACCCTGGTCACCACCTTTGGTGTCCATGTACTCGATCTGCTTGATAATGCCCGCTACATCTTGCTCGCCGTAGACTTTGTTCAGCTCAGCCTCGACGCGAGCGCGCAGGTTGGCGGCCTGTTGTGCTTCATCGCCGATCGCCTTCCCGTAGACCTGTTCCGTGGGATGCGCTTTGGCATATTGTTCCATCTGCCAGAGCGTACCGGCGGCTTCGCGCAAGGCTTGAGTACCTTCGCCACCCAGGTCGACATAAGTGTTCGGGAAGTAGCGTTTGTTTTGGTCGTGGTTTTTGCCGTCCAGCAAGCGGCTGCCCTGATCCATGCGACCCAGACCCTGACCGGCGGCGAGGATAGCGGCTCCGCGCCAGGCAATCATCTGCGGGTCCTTGCTGTCGCCTGATTCTTTGCGGAACCAGTCCCAGCGCATCAATTCAAGAGCACCCTCGTTTTGTTTGCCGATGGAGCGCGCCTTGTCGACGGCATCCTGGAACGACTGTTCGGTGCGCCCAGTGACGGCGACGTTGAGCGATTCGACGGCGGCATCGCGATCTTGTTTCGGATCATGTCCATCGTTGCCGGCAATGGCGATCACTTTGCCCAGTCCCCAGCCGACTGTCGCGGCAGCGGCTCGAGCACGCCAATCCGGCAGAGGCAACATGGCGCCGGCGGTGGAAAGACCGACTTCGGTCCAGCTTGGTCTGCCCAGTTCGGCGAAGCGTCCTGAGGGTTCGCCCACCATTTGACCGAACAAGTTGGAGGCAATGTATGCCGTGGCGCTGTATGCGATCTTCTTGCCGATTCCCCACTTGGGGTTCAACATGATGAACGGCAGAGCCGCCATTTCAAAGCCCCAGGCGCTCTGTCCTGTGAGTTTGGGATCTTTACCGAGAGCTTTGCTGATTGCATAGTCTGCGGCTATGTTGATGGCTGTGGTGCCCAGACCGATGGTCACGCCTTCGCCGAGAGCCATACCATAGCCCTTCAGCTTTGCCAGTCCGAACCCTTCTTGAGCTGTCGTCTTGGCGCTGTTGAGTGCGGTTTCAGCTGCAGTGAATTCCGCCGTCGCTTTAGTGACGGCACCAGTGGCAGCTGTTTTGGCAGCGAGAGCGTCTCTGTATCTTGCCAGAGTCGCGGCTTCAGCCTGTGTGAAGGTAGCAGCTTCTTCGACAGCCTGCGCCGTCATGCCAGGCACTTTGACGAAGTCCAGTTTGTCCGCAGCATTCGGAGCGGCTTTGACCAGGGTCTCGAAAGTGCTGGCGGCAGTATCACGCGCAGTGGTGGCAGCGGTAGCCGCTACTTGAGCAGCATCGCGCGTGGCGGTGGCGGTAATTTGATTCGCACCAGATTGTTGCAGGGCTTTCAGAGCCTGTACTTCAGTGGGATCCAGGTTGAACTTGTTTTTGGCGATCGAGATCATCCGATCGGTGAGTTTGCCGGCGGCGTGAGCTGGGTCTTCTACCCAGGCGCGTTTAGCGGCGTCGCTGAACAGCGACTTCGGCAGTCCGTCTTGGGCGGCCTTGGTGGCGGCGGTCGCTTGCGTGAGAGCTTGTTCTGCGGTGGCCAGTTCAGTCTGTTTGACAGCGGCTTCGCTGGCGGCTTGCACGTAGGCTTTAGCCGGTGCAACTTCTGCCGGATCGAGTATCGAACGCGAAGCGATCGCAGCATCGGTCAAGTTTGAGCCTTGAGCTTTGAAAAATGCATCCTGTGCATCGGCAATCACCGCACCACGCGCAGCATCAGCTCGGGTGGCCGCGATCATGCGCGTGACGGCATTTTGTTCGGTCAAGAAAGCAGTGGCGGCCAGACCTTCATTGTGAGTGGCGGAATTGAGAGCCGTCTGCATGGCATCGAAAGTGCCTTGCGTGGTGGCCAGCGAACGCGTGGTCGGACTCAAATGATCGCCAAAAAACTTGCCGTATTTGCTCTCTTGATAGGGAGCCGGCAAGCGCATGAAGACATCATCGGCGGCCTTCCAGGCAACGCCGGAAGCGCCCCCGACAACGACGCCGGTATTGAGCAAGTCGTTGAGTTTGGTGCGCAGATAGAGCGAATCTTCGACGGGTCCACGGGCTTTGGAATAAATGTCGATCAGCTCGCCGTCGACGCCGAATGGCACGAAGGTGTTGCCGAACCGCACGCCCTGACCCGGTCTGGTAGCCACAGAACCGGGACCGACGACGTTCTGTTCGTTGGGTGTAATGGTTTTGATCCAGTCCGGAACTGTTTCCTGTCCAATCGGTCCGGTCGGACCAGTGCCTTCCGTTCTATATACAGGAGGTTGGGTGCCGCCGGTGACGACGGGAGCCGGATAAGGAGTAGCGCGACCAT
The DNA here is from genome assembly GCA_046328035.1 of Candidatus Obscuribacterales bacterium. Taxonomy (GTDB): domain Bacteria; phylum Cyanobacteriota; class Vampirovibrionia; order Obscuribacterales; family Obscuribacteraceae; genus JBGASG01. Next base: position 407,204 of record JAXLXI010000004.1, read on the forward strand.
CATTAGGTACGCTTGGTGCCACGAAGGGACCGCCGGTGCCGGTCGCGAATGGATTCTCGCCGTTGCCGCCGACGCCGACAACCGTCGTCGGTTTCGGTCCGATATATGGTGTTTCTCCGCTGCCGGTAGCTTGCTGCGCGCTCGGAGCCACTTCGCCCCAAGTTCTGCGCCACTGCGGAACGCCGCCTGTGCCGTTGGCGTTGGGATCTTGTCCATAACGCGGGTCGCCTTGTACGTAGCCTTTTGGCAGTTGGCTTACTTGTTGATACTCAGTTTGAAAGGGATTCGCACCATTGTCTGTGGTGGTCGTGGTTTTGGTGCTCTGCCCATCGCCAATTGGGGGGGTCATATTGTCCTAGAAGCCTCCGAATTTATTGTCGGAGAGATGACTTTCGCTGCCTTCCTGCCTGAGCGTCTTTCACTCTCTATTGAACACGGTGCTAGCGGTGCCCGTAAAACGTATATTAAAGAGTGTTCAGGCTGAGGGTAAATCCGTAGATTCCCCTCCAGCATGGGAATCTTCCCACAAGCTGCTTGAAACGCACTGCAGTGCCGAAAAATTTGAGCCGAAGCGAGATTAGAACTAGTTCGACTTGTTCATGTAATAGCGGCTATGGGCGGCAGCCGGCTGACCGTTATATTTGGCGCCGGGCTTTTCGTTGTAAGCGACCTGGCATTCCGCAGTGCGGGTGAAGACCATTTGTCCGATCGGCATACCGGCATGCAGGCGCACGGGACGATTTCCGACGTTGACTATTTCAAGGGTGATTTGAGCCGGCGGATGGCTGAAGCCGGCATCGATAAAGCCGGCGGTCACGTGCACCATCACGCCCAGGCGGGCCAGACTCGATTTGCCGGTCAACTGCCCGACGATATCGCGCGGCAGGCAAACTTTCTCCAGCGTGGCACCGAGAATAAAAGCTTGCGGAGCTAGCAAGATACTCTCTTTTTGTTCGTGGACGAGACTCGTGAGAACGCTTTCCGATTGATAGGGATCAATGACTTCGTCCGATTTCTCATGCCACGAAAAGTCATCGGACAGACGAACGTCGTAGGAGTTCGGCTGTACAAGCGTGTCTTCGTAGGGATCCAGAATAAGACGACCGCGCGCAATTTCGTCGCGGATCTCAAAATCAACCAGAATCGACATGTCTAAAAAGGCCTCTAGATGCTCAGGTTCAAGTTCGAGCTGTGTCCAGGGAAAGCCTTCGCTGACGGGTTGAGGTAGACAACGGCAAAGTTGACGCCGGTTGCGGCTTCGGCTGCGCCGGTGGCGATCAGCTTCAACTTGGCGGTGTGAGCGGCAATATCACCAGCGGCGAAGATGCCGGGCAAATTGGTTTCCATCTTCTCGTTGACTTTGATGGCATTCACTTCCATCTCCAGTCCCCAGGCTTTCAAGAAATCCAGGTTGATGACGAAGCCGATGTTGATCAAGATTGCGTCTACATCGATCTTCTCTTCTTTGCCGGTGCGATTGTCGAAGATTACGGCGCCTTCGACGTGCCCGTTGCCGACAATTTGCTTCAGCTCATAGAAAGTGCGCACATCGACTTTGTTCTTGGCCATTTCTTCGACGGAAGTCTGAACGGCGCGGAACTGATCGCGGCGGTGAATGAGCGTTACGTTCTTGGCGATATGCGCAAATTCATTGGCCCAGTCGACCGCCGAATCGCCACCACCAACAATCAATACATTCTTTTCGCGGAAGCGCTCTTTATTCTTCACCGCATAGAAGATGCATTCGCTCTCCATGTTGCGGTCGTAATCGATGTCGAGCCGCTTCGGAACGCAAGCTCCGGCGCCCAGGGCCAGCAAAAGCGTTTTGCTGTAGTGCTCTGTGTTCTTGTCGGTGATGATCTTGTAGATGTTGTCTTCGCCTTTCTCAAGGCTCATCACCTTCTCTCCCAGCGCCATAGTCGCTTTGAACAACTGCGCTTGGGTAGCAAGGTTTTTCGCTAAGTCTTTAGCGAGAATTTTCGGGTGTCCGGCTACGTCGTAGACGTACTTCTCCGGATAGAGCGCGGTCAGCTGTCCGCCTAATTCAGGGAGAACATCGATGAGCTTTGTTTTCAGTCCACGCAGCCCAGCGTAAAAGCTTCCGAACAATCCAGTGGGGCCACCACCGATAATCGTTATGTCGTAAACATCCATCTTTATTTGCTTGAGAGACTCCGGCAATGCCACGGGCTATTGTAATACAGGTTAATTCAGATAGTTTCCGCCGCGGGCACAATCGGCATGTTCTGCGTAACATCTGAGACGACAACCGCGGCTGGTCGGCATCTGCTAGTAAAGAGAAGAAGCAAAGCTGTTCGCCAGGCGATCTCAGCGGTGCTCAGCGATTGACTACCATCTGAACGCGCCGCCCGCCCTGAGTTTGTCGCGGAACCATATAGACGGAACCGGTTCCCATCGGGACCGTCTGTCCAGCTCCAGGCATTGCCTGAGGCACTCCACCCTGTGCATAGTAAGGCTGGGACAGCGGCGGCAGAACTGGCGACTGAAGCGGCTGCGCTGTCTGCGGCTCGCCCAGGGGGTTCAACACAGGCGCCGGAGCATACTGCGTCGCGGTTGGCGGTTGATTGACAACTACCGGTGCTGCATGAGCTGGTGCAGGCACTCCATAACCATTGTTGGCGGGTGCAGCCAGAGAGGCCGACTGCGTGGCGGGCTGCCCGAACTGTCCCGTCACTTCGGGCTTGTTGGGCACATATACAAATCCTGTGTCCTTGCTGATCCGCACCGGCATGGCGTTTCGCATGCCTTCCAGCATGATGCGATCATCGCGTCCCGTAGAAGAATGTGATGCAGCGGGACCCAGCACATGGTTGGCAAATGGCTCGTGATGACGGATCCAGTAAACAACAAAGAGCCAGAGGAAAAAACCGACGAAAAGGACCAGCCACATAAAGTTGGAAGTGATGTTGAGTCCCTTGAGAGCGGTGCTCAACTTGACGCCCTGCATGGCGCTGGCAGTCGCGTGCGCAGACGGCATCGGTCCGGGACGCGGCGTCCCCGCACTTTTCTGCGCTTTGCCCTTAGCCTGCTGGGGGTCGATGCCGAGCAGCTGGCTCAGTAAATTCTGGCCGGGCAGTTCGCTCATGGCAATTTCCTTAGCCGCATGCAGCCTCACGATTGAGGATTGACAATGCCTGTTCGGCGGAGTTAGGCCTAAGGCCTCACTTGGCTAAATTATGGGCTTTACGCGCTGCGTGTAAATAGAGAAAGCAGCATCTAGTGGGAATTACCCCACAAAAGTTTAACTTCTGAACAGATTTTCAGCTTCCGGTCAGCGCCTAGTCGATTTCGACGCCTTCCAACTGGATGAGGCGCTGACGCATAGCTTCCATCATGTGAGGCAGCTCGAAGACCGCCGGCAACTTTTCTTCCATGGTAGTCACGTGGCGTGTCAGTTCGATGGAGCGTTCCATAAGGCGAATCAAAATCTGTTGGGTCGCCACCAGTTGCCGCTGGTTTTCGATCAGCTGGTTGGAAATGCGTGATGTTTCGACGCGTTGATCGACCGTGAGCGTGATCAATTCGCCCAGTCTGTCCGTCAGTTTGGACAATTGCGCGTTGGCATAACTCTCACCGGAGTTGGTGGCACCTTGCGAGTCGAATATCTGCTCGAATCCTTCCAGACCGAGATCCGATTCTTGCTTCTCCGGTTTGCGATTAGCTTCAGGCATCAACAAAAAACCTCATCTGATATGAGTTGCGTCGCGTATGGTAAAAATCGCCGCCGCCCGTGGTGGCGTACGAGTGAATTATAACGTCATCGATCGATTACGCAACTGGTATCACGGACAATTTCATCTTTTGTGCACCAAATATGGGGCGAGCAAATAAATGTCCGCCCTATATACACCGTGCTCAAAACGCATGCGCAAGTGCCTGCGCACTGGATCTTCTAGCGCGCACCAGCAGCTACGATACGTCCTCGTTTTATAACTTGTTCAACCGGATTTGCGCCCAGGTTATACGGCACTTCTTCGAGCGTTTTCACATCCATCACCACTATGTCTGCCTGATAATTCGGCGCTATCTGTCCGACTTTCCGTCCCAGTCCCACAGCATGAGCAGCATTGATAGTCAAGGCGGTCAGCGCCTCTTCAGCGGTCATTTTCAAATGCAAGCAGGCCAAGCCGAAGATCAGCGGCAAAGAAAAGATGTGACAGCTGCCCGGGTTAAAGTCGCTGCCCAAGCCAACGGCCACGCCCTGCTCGATCATTTTGCGGGCTGGTGCGTGCTCCTTCAAGTTGAGGAAAAACGAAGTGCCCGGCAAGAGAACTGCCACCGTATTTGATTTCGCTAAGAGTCGCATCTCTTCGTCGCTGACATTGAGAAGATGGTCGGCACTGGCTGCTTGTATATCCACTGCCAGCCTGGTGGCACCCAGATTGGCAAACTCATCGGCATGCACCTTCGGTCGCAGTCCCAGGTTGGAACCAGCCTCGAGAATCGCTTTCGTTTGCGCCAGGGTGAAGTAGCCCTCATCGCAGAAGACATCATTGAAGGACTGCGCTTCGGTGCCCCCGGACAATCTCTTTACCATATCTGCCGCTTTCGGCAACATAGATCTGATAATCGCATCTACATAGGCTTCTCTATCGATGCCGGGCGGGAAGGCGTGCGCCGGCATGAACGTCGGCACCAGTTCGACAGGCTGCATACGTCGCAAAGTCAAAATGGCTTCCAGCATGCGGCACTCGCTATCTTCATCGAGTCCGTAGCCGGTCTTTACTTCGCAAGTAGTCGTACCAGCGGCCAGCATTTTTGCCAACCGGTGCAAACCGCTTTGCACCAGTTCTTCGATCGTGGCATGGCGCGTGGCCGTCATGCTGGCGACGATGCCACCACCTGCCGCGGCAATTTCCTGGTAGCTTTTGCCCTGGCAGCGCATGATGAATTCGTTGGCCCGATTGCCGGAGAAAATCAAATGCGTATGAGGATCGACAAATCCCGGCACCACCAGTCTGTCTCCGGCATCAACGCGCAGTGTTTTTTCGTCGACATGCACCGCACCAAGCACCGCGGCTGCCGGACCGGCCGCCACCACCTTGCCGTCGGCGACTGCGATGGCCGCATCGCGCACTCGCCGCACGCAGGTATGCATGTCCGCGCCGTGCACCGGTTCGTCAGCCGACCAGATCGGCGTCACCAGCTCGCCAATCGGATGAACGAGCAAATCCACCTGGACTTTTTCGGGACCAGTCACAGCCGATTCTTTGCTCTCTCCGGTTTTTTTCTTGTCCTTGCTCATCTTGTCTCATCCTAAGGGAAAGAGGCGAGGAAGACCTCGCCTCTGCGTGAATAAGCGGCTGGCGCTTTGGGCTGGACTACTTCTTGCTGGTCACTGGTGACTTTCCAAGATAGAGTTCAAGCTCTTCGACGTGAGCAGTTTCTTCGACAAGAATCTGCTCAAGCATGAGCCGCAGCGCTGTGTTGTCGGCCACCAGGTCGAGCTGCTGCTCATAAGTATCAAGATGGGCTTTCTCCATCTCGAGGTCTTCGGCGATCATCTCTTCGATTGTTTGCTCGCCCGGCTCATAGACTTCTTGCACTTTGACGGAAGGATGTCCGCCCAGAGCAACGATCTTTTCGCCCAGCTTGATGGCATGCTGCATCGAGTCTTGAGCTTGCGTGCGGAACATGCTGACGAGTGGTCCGCGAATGGGACCGGTGACGATAAACGAGTGGTGCAAATAGCGAACGATCGCTGCCATTTCGTGTTCGAGATCTTGATTCAGAGCTTCCAACACTTTCTTCTTGTCCATTTAAGAGCCTCTCCTCGGGTGCGTATATGAAGAACCGGTACGCTCATCTCAAGCGGGTTTTCAGGGCGTCAATTATATCCACATGACTACTGGTTGCATGGCCGTTATTGCCCACAGGGCGCGCTTATGCGCCTATCTTTCAATTAGCGATGGCAATCACTCTCAATAGAATGCAACGCGATAATTGCGCAGATATCCATATATGAACCGAACCACGCACCGCTGGGCGCATTTGAGCTCTGGACCACAGCCAATCGGTTTTGCCATGGGCCAGCGCTGAACAAATCCCGCAACAAATTGCCGGCGCGCGGCAAGAAAATTTTTCCGCGCCGCGCTTAACAGCACGCAATCTTCTTAAGTGCTGCCTCAAGCGCTGCGACAAACATGTCCGGCGGCAGCTGTATCCTGATCTTTGTCATCTGCACCGCCCGTACCCATGGCCATACAATCGGCCAAAAAATGGCATTGTTTGCAGGCTTCCGAACGATGCGGCGCAAAATCTTGCGGGTCTTTCATTTGTTCGAGCGTGTTGAACAGCGCGGGCCAGTGCAAGCGATAGACACCCTCATCGATATCCACTGAAGTGGTGGTCAGCGATTCTTGTTTTACCTGACAGAATGTAATCGTCAATTTGTCGAATGGCCAACGAGTGCGCAAGCGCTCGGCCAGGAAATGTTTGACCAGAAACGTTGCCGAAGGCCACGCAGCATCGAACGGCTTGAGCGGGTGCAAATGGAAATCGACCAGCTCGAGACGCCTTTGGTTGGGGTGCCAGAGAATGAGATCGAAGGAGTCTTCGAGATAGATACGCGTATGTGGTATGCGTGCCCTGACCCGCAGATTGACGGCACCAACCGTTGCACCATCGGGTTTGTATGGCTTGCCCACGTAATTAGTGAGAGCGCGATATACGAAGCGAAACGCCTGGATGTTTTCGTGCTGCGCATCATCTGTAGTAACTCCTACATTGAATTTGTCAGCCGGCCAGTGTTGACCGAGAAACTTTTGAGCCTGCTGGATGCTGACGATGCGACCACGGTTGATCTCACCGAGCGCCTTTATAAGGAAGCGTTTGCAGAGAGCGCTCGTCGTCAACTTTTCGGTGCCCGGCTTTAGAAACGCCATTTGATAGGCGCGCCGGCAGACGCGAAAGGTCTCGATCATGGGGGGAGTGAAAAGAGTGCGGTCCATAAATTAAGAACCCCCTTCTTGAAACAACCGTACTTTTGTATGTCATACTAATATATAGTACCCAGTTTTTCCGAGTCAATTTAAAAGATCGGGGGCGCCGAAGAAATTCGTATATATAAGAACAATTTTTTTGCATCGCGAAGACCTCGCAGATGCCCATTAGCTGAGGCACTACCACGGGCAATCGCAGCAAAAATACTGTATCCTCGCCGTTGTTAAATCTCGCCGCCCGAGACGAAATCGTTCGAACTAAATACTGGGTCGCAGCGTTCTAGATATAGGAGGCCGGCGACCATGACCAATCCACAGACAACCTCCGTGCAGACCCCCAAATCTTCGATGAAACTGTTTCCGGTGCAAGTGCTCACCGTCGGAGCGTTGACCGCTCGCATACGGGCAGTTCTGGAAGAACGTTTCGATCAAGTTGCAGTCAAAGGCGAGATATCCAACGCACGCATTCATTCATCCGGGCACTGGTATTTCTCGCTCAAAGACGAAGAAGCCTGTATCTCCTGTGTCTGCTACCGCTCCACTAACGGCTCAATCAAATTTGCGCTGGAAGATGGGTTGCAGGTAGTAGTCCATGGAAGAGTCAGCGTATATGCACCCAAAGGTGATTATCAGCTGATTGTCTCAGCGCTGGAGCCGATTGGCGTCGGTGCGGCTCAACTGGCATTCGACCAATTGCGTACCAAGCTGCAGAGCGAAGGACTTTTAGAGCAAGCAAAGAAACGCTCGATTCCGCCGATACCGCGCAAAGTCGGCATCGTCACAAGTTTGCAGGCAGCTGCCTTGCAGGACATATTGACGGCGATCAAACGACGCAACCGCAATGTCAGCATCGTGATTGCACCAGCTAAGGTCCAGGGTGAAGGCAGCGCCGAAGAAGTGGCTCGCGCCATCACCGACTTACAGAGCTTGCCTGATTTAGATGTCGTCATCGTTGCTCGTGGCGGCGGTTCGATCGAAGATCTGTGGTCGTTCAATACCGAGGTGGTGGCACGCACGGTGGCAGCCTGTCGGGTGCCGGTAATCTCCGGTGTCGGACACGAGACCGATGTCACCATCTGCGATCTGGTAGCCGACCTGCGGGCGCCGACACCGACTGCGGCGGCCGAACTGGTGGCAAAAGGGCACGCCGAGATCAAAGAGCGCTGGTCAAATCTTTCACGGCATCTGAACGCCGCAATGGAACAGAAAATGTTGCACGCGCGCCGGCATGTTGAGCGGCTTTCGCCGCGCAAATCGCTGGGCATGCACGTTGAAAGATTCAACCGGCTGCGCAATCAGTGGCACAGCAAACACGATCGGTTGGTCAGGCAAATGTCCACCTTGATTTCCAATGCCACCAACCGGCTGCACAAGCGTCACGAAAAACTCGACGCACTCAGCCCGCTCAAAGTTCTGGAACGAGGCTTCGCCATCATTCACAAACAAGACGGCAGCATCGTCCGTGATGCCGCCGACATAGCACCCGGCGAACAGCTGGAGATTCGCCTGCACAAAGGCAGCTTGCAAGTGTGGGTGACCGGCAACCGAGAACAAAAATCAACCGACACCATGAGGACAGCGAAATGACGGAAGTAGTACCAACCGCAACTGCCCCTGATGTGCAAGAAAGCACCGTTTCTACAGCCCCGGCCTCGAACTGCGCCCAATCGCCGGCAGCCACCGTCGACTTCGAAGCCACGCTCTCAGAGCTGGAAACTATCGTTGTACAGCTGGAAGGCGAAGTAAAACTGGAAGAAGCACTCAGCCTTTTCGAGCGCGGGATGAAGCTCAGCCACCAGTGCGAACACTTCTTGCACTCTGCCGAACAAAAGATCGAAGTGCTGAAGCGCGCTGCCAATGGCAGTCTAGAGACTACATCCTATGCGCCGGAGTCCGACGTATAGCTTAAATCTTGCACTGTAGGCGTCATTGAAGGCTCATGAGACGGCTCTCATCTTGACAGGCTCCCGAAATTAACTTAAGCTAATCTTAGGCAGAATCCCCTGCTTTCGGTACCCCACAATTCAAACTGGCGGCGCGTATCAAAAGCGCTGTGTGGTGTACCTTGACGCTGATGACCAGGAGTTCCTGCATGCCCAATTCGACCCGCAACTCACGCGGCAATATGCTCGTGTTGGCTTCGGTCGCTACCCTCGGCATACTGGTGGCGCTTTTGCTCCTGGTTATGAATTTCGGTCGCGTCACCGGCGGGGCAGGTGAGCACCGCACTGCCATAGAAGCAGCCGCTCTGGCAGCAGCAACCGACCTGGCTCGGATCGTCATAGACGACCCCAACTACGGCTTCATCTCGCTCGGCGATCACCCGCCGATCGGCAGACGCACAGTCGCACGCGATGGCGAACCGCTGCCGGTCATGGGCATCAACACAATTCTGGGCACTGCGAGACTCGACTACATCATCGCTCGCGAGATCAACGATCAGACAATGATCCAGCTCGCCCAGCAAGACATCACCAACGCCAAAGCTGCAGCCACCCGCTTGCAGACAGCTCTCAACGATGCCATCAAACCTGGTGCGCAAACAGAAGACTTCGACGGCATGCGCGTCACGCCTTACGAAAGAGCTCTGGCGCTTTACGAAAACAATCTCGTAAAAATGACCGGCGGCAAGCTGGTGACCGGTTCGTTCAAACTCAGCCTTGGCTGGCTGGAAGGCGGTGCTTCCACCGTCACGCCGGTGCCCGATGAAGCGCGCTTGCCGGACGCCGCCAAAGTGCCTCCAGATAAGCAGTTGGACGGCAACTATAAAGCGTTCGTCAATGTGCCCGCGCATGGCACCAACTTTTATTTCGCCGGCATGGGCAATCGTATTTCGCTGGTCGACCAGAGCAAATTCAAAGCACCGCAAGCAGAAATCTTTTGTTCGGTGGTGCGAGCCGAAGCGGATCAAACAGTGGAGTCCATCGATGGGCGCTATCAGGGCGCCGTCACCCATGCCGCCGCCTGCGCACTGCCGCTCGGACACAACGACGTCACTCCAGCCGGTGTGCTCAGTGTCGCCTTCCCGGATGGACTCGTGCCCGGCGTCGAACAATTGCGCGACCTGTTTGGCGACAACCAACTCAAATCTCGCACCGGCAAAGCCTGGGTGCCGCAAAACGGTGACTGGCCGCTCGACCAGGGCAGCAGTTTAACCACCGCCACCAACCTGGCCTCTGGTTCCCCAACCACCACTCAAGCCTGGTCGACCGGCTTTTATCACTGGCTGCGCACAGCGCGCACCCGCCCGCGTCCGGCTAGCGTTCTGGCTATGCTTGACAAAGATTTCAATGCCACCATCGTCGATGGCATATCCCAGGTAACGCTCACCTCCGCAAATCTGATCCCCCCCGCTTACGCAGGCACCATCACGGACGACACGCCTACTGCCATGGTCAATGACCTGCGCATCAACGAGCGCTACAATGCCATTATCGCCAACCAACAACCGGCTAAAAACGGCTACTGGCGCTCCGCTCGACAGACTAAGATTCGCCCGCAATTACCGGACAATACTCCATCGGTCAACTGCAAAAAGACCGGCGAACTGGCATACGCAACAGGCATCATCAATCCGCAAACGATGATCGATTTCCATCAAGCAATCAGCAACACCAATGCAGCCGCCCTCACCACTCTTGCTCTTTGCGAACGCATCGAATCCGACATCGCGGCCGGACAACTAACTTTGAGCGCCGGGCAATTGCAAAATCTCAACAACGCTAAGCGCAACGCTCTCAAGGTTTCTCAGGACAGCAACTACGTGATCAACCACCAGCTCATCCTCACCGCCATGGGACTGAAGCAGATCAATTCCAACTACGAATTGGCCCGCCAGACGCTGCGCCCCAAACCCAGACCGGCAGCCAACATCAACGAGATACTGACCGGCAACGACTCATCAGGCGGTGATCCCAACGACAAATGGTCGTCTTCGAATTTTGCTTCTTTCTATGTCGATAACAAGCCTGATCAGGCAGCGGGAGCATTTCTTGTGGACCGCGACGGGTTCGATGGTGCCACGTTCCTGTTTCGCTTCGACTCGACAGGGCAGGTGGTCGTCAATGACACAGACGGTACGCCTTTCGCCACCGTTCCAGTCTCAGAAAATCAGACCTACTTCGTCAATCTGGACGCCATGCAGACCGGCAATCCACAAATACCAGTGACCTGGACTTCTACCATGCGCGATGAGTCAGGCAATATGGGCAATACGCTGGGCGGCAAGCATGCCGGACAACCCCTGGCCGGCGGCTCCATCGACTGGTGCCAACGCAGCGACCTGGCCGTGCAGGGCGGCAGCGACGGCGTCTCATTCGAATCACCCACTCAGGGACATCACTCCACCGGGGGTTCCGCAGGCAACCCGGGTGGAGCCAATCCACAGCAAACGCCTCTCGTGAATCAAGTCACGTCAACAGTGGGTCAGCTGTTCGGGCTGAACGGCACCAACTCCTCCAGCAACAACACACCCTCTCCGGGCGGCAGCGGCACGTGGGGCACCTGGACCGATCAGCAGGGCAATCCGATTAACACCACTATTGGTGGCAAGACCGTGCCCAAATGGTTTATCTGCGGTGGACTGGCAGTCGATTTTCAGCTGCGCGCCCCGCTTATACTAAGACCGGCCAATCTCAACCCGGGACCCACAGTCAACGTGCGCGAGACTCCCGGCGGCTACGCCGAGGTGACCGGCGTGCGCATGCCCGTGGCCGGGCTGACCGGCGTCAAAGTGCTGCCGGGAGCACAGAGCGGTCCCACTCGCAAAGTAACGAGCGCGCCTGGCAATCCACCGATGATTGTCGAGCCCGACGTCACCGATGACGTCCAGTAATCCAGTAACTATTCTTCGGTGTCTTCTTCGTCGTCGGCTTCAGCTTCAACAGATTCAGCGGCGACTTCGGCAGTTTCTTCTTTCTTGGCGGCTTTTTCAGTCACTACAAAACCGGGCGGATAGACTTCGACCGTTACTTCGACCTGTACTTCCGGAGCCACTTTCACTTGCACTTTGTAGGCGCCGATGGCAGTGATGTCGTCAGCGGTCTTGATGGTGCGCTTGTCGATTTCTTTGCCAAGCTTTTCTGTGAGCGCTTGCGCGATTTCTTTGTTGGTCACTTTACCGTAAAGTCTGCCGCCTTCGCCCGCTTTGGCATCGATGCGAACCGAACCGAGAGCCGCGATTGTTTCGCCGAAAGCAACGGCTTCTTGATGGGTCGCTTCGGCTTTCTTGCGCAGCTGTTCGAGATCTTCTTCCCGTTTCTTCAAAGCGCCCGTCGAGGCGACAACTGCAAATCCGCGCGGCTGCAAATAATTGCGATAGTACCCGGGCGCCGCTTCGACGACGTCGCCGATTTTGCCGAGCTTATCTACGTTTTTCTGAAGAATGACTTTCATGTTTTTATCCAGACTGAGAGAGCGATTGATATCAATATGGGCTGAGTCAGCAAGCGGGGACTCGCCGAAGACAGACTTTACCACGCCCGCCGATGCCCGTATGCGGCAGCCAGGGGCGTTTTAACCAAATTTATATCTAGTAGCCTCGCTCCCGGAACATGCCCCGGACCCCAGACGGGTCCGTAGAAAAGCCGAATTTGCGGTAAAAAGAGTCGGTTCCCGGGTCGGCATAGAGGGTGACAAGAGGTATCTCGAATGTATCCAGATCCTTCAAAAGCTCAATCATCACCAGCCTGCCAAGACCACGCCTTTGATGAGTCGGTCTGACCGCCACATCCCAGATTGTGGCGTTGAAGACCATGTCGCCGGTTGCCCGCGCAAAACCGACCAGTGTTTGCCCTTCCCAGGCGCTAATTACAGCCAGGCTGTTGAGCAATGCCCGGGTGATCAGCGCCGGCTCGCGACGACTCCACCCGACGGACGCGCACAGGTCTTGCACGTCAAGCGGCGGCACATTTTTGTCGTGGCTGAACGTAATGCCGCGCAGGAAGTCATCGCGCGATCCTTCATGACGTTTCCAGATGCTAGAAAGGACCACGAACAGCTCCTTGGGTTATCTTCGATATTAACATTCCCGCTTCTGCAATTGAGTTACCGATTCCACGTGAAACGTTTGGGGAAACATGTCGACCGGCTGGACCGATTCGACGTCATAACCACCGTCCACGAGAATGCGCAAATCACGCGCCAGCGTCGCTGGATTGCAGCTGACGTAGATGATTTTCTTAGACTGCAAGTTGAGCACAGTGTTCAGGACTTCCGGCGCGACGCCCTTGCGGGGCGGATCAAGCACGATTATATCGGCGGCAAAAGTATCGTCGGCGGCCAGCGCGGGTAAGACATCTTCGACACGTCCCAACCTGAAATCAATGTTGGTCAGCCCGTTGAGGACCGCATTGCGGCGCCTGTCTGACGGGCCGGTTCCACCTCTTCAATCGCCACCACTTGCCGGCACGAAGCGGACAGCCACTGCGCGATCGCGTGCTCACCCCTGCGTAAGCGTCAATCACCACCGGCGCGCGCCCCAATTGGTCGGGCCTGGCTTGCACCGATGCTGGCACCACATCGAGAATTCGAACAGCTTGCTCGGAGTTTACCCGGAAGAAACTCTGGAGGACAGCCGAAACTTTAGACCGTTCTCTGCAGCGCAGGCGGGAGCTGAAGGCAGTTTTGAACGCAATTCTTCAGTCACATGATCGGCACCGGCAACAGCCACCGTGGTATCGCCCATGATGCGATTACCCTGCAGCGCATTGAAGCGATACAGACACCCTTTTTACTGCGGCAACGCCGCTTCCATCACCTCTGCAGCGCCAACGGTTGCAGTTTTTGTGCCAACCGTGCTCAGTGGCGTGTGTCAGAACACCCGGTCGTTAATAATCCGAGCGCCGTGCTGACCCGGGCGGCTATGTGCCGAACCAAGCCCGATGCTCGGCTTCATCATAGGCGCGAAAGCATGTTTCTCCAGAGAAAGTTTGCCTCCAGCATCTGTCGAGCAACATCCGGCTGGACGGGGCAGTGCTTTATGTTGACCAGTTCGTGCGTGCCTTCTTTGTAATAGCCGGCGAGCAGACGCGATGAATCGTGCGGATTGGCGGTCGGAAATTGCACTTTATTTCCCGGCAAAAAAGTGCTGTCCGCCCATCACCGGCAACACCACTTCGGGATCCAGTTTGCCGATGTGCTTGATTGCTTGTTTGACAATGTCCTGTTTGGCGCTCAGCTGATGGCGGTAGTCGATGTGCTGCCACTGGCAGCCGCCACAGACTTTGAAAATCTTGCAGGGTGGCTCGCTGCGCTGGTCGGATGGCTCGTCGATCTGCACGACTTTGCCCCGTGCAAAATTCTTCCGAACATCAAACAATTCTGCGGTCACCAGATCGCCCGGCGCCACGCGGCTGACGAATACGGGCACGCCCAGGTCTTTGGCGACGCCCTCGCCGCCAGCCGCCAGCGACGATATTCGCAATTTGACGCGCATATTCTTCTTGAGTTCAGTCTCGTTTCTCTTCATGCAAGGAGGTCCGCCGGACATTTATACTGGCTGATTGGTGGTCAAGAATACTATATGAACGCACCCGCATGACGCTCCAATTACTGCACGTTTCCGACATTCATTTAGGCTCCGGCGAACGGCACGCCTGCATCAATCCCAAAACGGGGCTGAATGTTCGCTTTAAAGATTTGCGCACGCGCTTTGTCGATTACGCTCTGGAGCATAAAGCGAGATGCTTGATCTTTTCCGGCGACGCGTATAAGAATGCTTCCCCTGAGCTTCCGTGTATCAAAAAGCTTTTGCACGCCAGCTCAAGCGTCTGTCTGATGCCGGCATTCAGACTATATTGCTGGTCGGCAATCAATACCAGGTGATGCGCTCGACTGAAAGCCATTCGATGTCGGCTTTCGAGAGCCTGAGATCGCGAATGTAATCACCATTGATCGGGACTGCATGTGTCGACACACCGCACGGAAAGCTGCAGGTGATCGGCATCCTCATGTGACCCGACATCTCCTGATGACGCATGAGAAGTACGCAGATCTTTCAACAGCAGCCGTCGATAAAGTTCTGGTCAATCACGTCGATGCACTGGTCAGACACTATCTCGACGAGTTGGATGACCAGATCCCCGCAGTCGCCACTGCACACATGATGGTAGACCGGGCCCGCGCCGGTGCCGAGCAAGATTTGATGATCGGCTATTCGCTGACTTTTCCTCTCGAGATGTTTGTGCATCCAGCCCTCGACTATGTCGCGCTCGGACATGTGCACGGGCACCAGGTGCTGCGCGCCGGCGAACCGTCCATCGTTTATGCCGGCAGCATGGAACGCGTGGACTTCAGCGAGGAAAACGAAGACAAAGGTTTTGTGCATGTGCAGTTGACGCGCGGCAATTGTACTTTTCAGTTCGTCTCCATCGCACCACGACGTTTCCTCACAATTGATGCCGATGTCACCAACAGCAGCGAGCCCACAGAAGCGTTGCGTCGCCTGATAGCCAAGCAACAACAGCATTTAGATGGGTGCGTTCTGCGTATCCGCTATAAGGTGCTGACCGAACAACTGCCCGATATTGACGAAAACGCGCTGCGCGCCGAGTCTGAGGCTGCATTGACCGTCAAATTCAAGCCGGAAGTTGTCGTCAACGAGCGACCCACGCGCATGCCCGACTTGCAAGAGAGTGCGGCGGCCAGCCCCCTGACCGCCCTCGATCAGTATCTAGAGCGGTCAGCTCCGGAACGCCGCGAAGACCTGATGGCCAGGGCGCGAGCACTGGCTGAGAAACTGCAGGCTGATGCCGCCGAATAGCGGCAAAACGCAAGTGTGCGTTATCCCGCACGCCGATCTTCGTAGTATCCCCATTGTTGACGGCCTGGATTCGCCGTAGATTGGGAATGCTAACAAGCACCCATCCCCCTGCCGTTTATAGCTGTCACCTCCGCCCCGCGCGGACGGACTCTCAACGCGTCTTTACCTACCATCCCAGGTTGAATGCAATGACTACTCTCGAACAAGCCGCCCCAGTAGAAAAACAGATCGCTCAAGTTCAGTTGATGCCGGACGGTGGTCCCGGACAATCCGACAACGCCGCTCACAACGCAGAGAAGAGTCGCATTCAGGGATCGGCAGGACAAGCGGCAACCGACGCCACAGTCGGTGCGGACGCCATCACGTTCGGCAAAGCCGGCAGTGACAAAGGTTGGTCGCCGGAAGAGTTCGCCAAAACCGCCATGGGCGTAGCGCTGGAATTGAACACTGTCGGCTGGTCCGGTAAGGGCGTACGCATGGCATTAGAGCGCATGGGCGAAGAAGTTGGTCGCGCCAACGCTGCCGATCTCGGTCAGCAACTGTTCGACAGCGGCAAGTATGACAAGATTCCGTGGAATCCCAAAGATGCACAGACAGGCGACATTCTGGTTCGTCCGCCGGCTCAAGGCAGCCCGAGCGTCTATGGAGACATCATGGTAATCACCGGTCGCAACGCCGCGGGCGGACCAATCGGAGTCAACGACCACGTCAATAACAACATTCAGCCTGATAGCAATCGCTTCGAAGGCAGCTACATCCTGCGCCGTAAGCCGGGCGCTTAGGATCCAATCAGTCACACGCAATAGTCCAAAGACAGTGTAAAGCAACACATGCACTGATCAAATCACCAGACGTCGGGCACCTCCACCCGGCGTCTTTTCTTCGGCCTCTTTTCTTGGCGTCGTGTTCAGCCCGCGCTGGCTTGGCGCAGCAGCTTGCGAGCCGTCGCTCGCGCAACATCGACTGGAATCGCAAACCCGATGTTCTGCGCGTCACTGCGAATCGCCATGTTGATACCAATCACTTCGCCTTCTATGTTCAATAGCGGACCACCGGAATTGCCCGGATTGATCGCAGCATCCGTCTGAATCAGCTCGAAATTATTGTTGAGCCCGTTGAGCGAGCGCCCGATCGCACTGACGATGCCGAGCGTTACGCTGTGCTGCAGTCCCATGGGCGTTCCAATCGCCACTGCATAGTCGCCGGCGCGAATTGAGTTACTGTGGCCGAGCCGCGCCACCGGTAAGTGCTGCGCGTCGATCTTCACCAGTGCCAAATCCGACACGTTATCGCGTGCCACCACTTGTCCACAGAACGCACGATTGTCGCTGAGGGTCACGCGAATCGTGTCGGCATTGCGTACTACGTGATTGTTTGTCAGCACGTAACCATCTGATCTAACGACCAGCCCGGAACCCGCTCCGCGAGCTTCAGTAGGTTTGAGCGACCGTTTCGACACCGTCGATCCACTCGACCCATTTATCGGACAACCGGGCAAGGGCATGGTGGTGTCTATCGAGACCACGCTAGGCACAGCGGCGGCCGCAATGCGAGCAATCGGATTGTGATCAGCTTTGTCAGCGGCGCGAACTTTTGCATCGACAGACACAGTCGAAGAAATCGGCATCGTATTATGTGCCGGCAGCGTCGCATCAGAAACTGGAATGGTCGTTGCACTGAGCTTTTCATCTGCGCTGCGCATAGACCACCCACCGACAAATGCCAGCGACAGCCCCAACAGCACACATGTCAGCTCGACAAAGCGCGGTCGTCCGGGACGGTCGAAATTGTTGCTATCCACTTTGCGAAGGGGGTCCAAGATTCACCACCAATGCCCTTTACGTCACTGGTAGTCGATTTCAGGCAATGGTTTGTTCCGAACGCAGGTGCTATGGAGTTGCTTACTTGGCGGGTGGTTCGCCAAACCTTAGCAAATTGCCGTCGTTGTCGCAGACGGCGAACTCATGCATTCCCCACTCTTTAATTTCAAGCGGGGTGCGCATCTTGACGCCCTTCTCCGAAAACTCTTTGTGCAGCTCTTCAACATTGGCCACGCGTAGATAGCATCCAGAGTTCTCGCAAATCAGCTTTTCTGCGCCGTGCCAGAGATGCAATTCGATGTAGTCGCGTTGCAAGAGCACATAATTCCCGTAGTCGCCGGTGACGTGAAAACCCAGTTTTTCGACGTAGAACTTCGTCGTTTCTTTAACATCCATAGCCGGCAAAACAGGCACAGCACGAGTCATTTCCGCCTTGTGTCGGATTTCTTGTTCGGCTGATTCGGTGGGTTCAGTTGTTGTTTGTTGTTGTTCAGTCATTAGCCTGTCCATTTGCTCGCTGGCTCAGTGTGGTGGCATCGGAATCCATACAGGCGGTGCGCCGGGGAACTTCATTTTCGTCTCTATGGCCGCATCGTCTGCGTCGTGTGGTTTGAGATAGACGTAATAGCTGTCATTTCGTTCGATGAGGTCGCTTTTTGGCTGGGCGCTGGGACTGATGAGCATTTCATTGGTGAAACGCACATGCATGTAATAGGGAAGCAGCTGCTCAAAGTTTTTCACATCGGGCTCGAGCGTATAACGGAAGAGCTTCTCGCCCGTGATCTTCTGAACTTTTTGTGCGCCGGCATCTAGAGGCTTCAGGGGTACTTCCTGCCAGCTGGTGCCTACTTGTACGAAGCCTCTGACAGTAGGTCCCATGACATAAACCGGTTTGTCATCACTAGTGGTGTTGCGCAAGAGGACAGTTAACGTGTATTTGTTGCCTTCGTCCATCGTCAAGTCTTTGACGTCGGCAGAGATTCCGGCGTTGGCCAGATCCTCCAGAGCTCTTTGTTCGGCCGCTTTCGAATCGACGAGCGATTGTTGATAAGCGGCGACGCCCCAGTGCACACTCCATACCACCGCGAAAATCGGAATCGCCAGCAGGATGAAGCGCCCGATCAGCCGTTCGATGCCAGCTCCCAGGCTAACTCGCTCGCCGGTGGTGCCGTCAGGAGAGTTTTCGAAGATGCGGCGAATCTTCGCTGCTGCCTCAGGTGATGCGGTGCGCTCAACTTCATCACCTGCCCCGGCTGCGGTTTGAGACGTGTCCACCGACACGGCGCGCCCACCTTGCATTCGCACAACTGTGTCAGCTCGCGCCGCTATGTCCGGATTGTGCGTTACGACAACCAGTGTCAGACCATACGACTTGTGAATACCGATCAAGAGATTGAGGATGTCGCTTTCCGTTTCTTCATCGAGATCCGCAGTCGGTTCGTCAGCAAGCAGAATGTCTGGTGAGTTGATCAATGCGCGGGCGATCGCCACACGCCGCTGCTCACCGCCGGACAATTGACCGGGATAGAATTGTGCGCGCTCGGCCAGCCCGACTTGTTCAAGCAGTCCGCGCGCTCTCGCATACGCTTCCGATTCGCTCAGCGCCCCGCTGATCAGCCCCGGCAAGGCGACGTTATCAATCGCCCGCAGCGTCGGAAGCAGACTGGCAAACTGAAATACAAATCCGATTTTGCGATTTCTAAGATCAGCGAGGTCTCTATTGTCCAGCGACCATTGATCGACACCCGCCACCTTAACCACTCCGGATGACGGTCGGCTGATGCCGCCCAGCATCCCCAGGAGAGTAGACTTGCCGGAACCTGAGCGTCCAACAATAGCAACAAATTGCCCTTGCTCAATCTGCAGGCTAACTTGAGAAACAGCTTCTACAGCGCGTTCGCCACCGAATGTCTTGCTCAACTGATCGAGGGTCAGCATGTCACTTACCCTCCCCATTGATCAGAACGTATGGCTCTCTGGCGGTTGCTCGCCAGGCGGGCAGCACCGCTCCGAGGGCACCCATGAGAAACGCTACGCCCAGGCAGCCAACAGCAACGAGGGACATTTCAGCAAGCGAGGGCCAGATGAAATCCACATGCAGAGAGCGCAGCAGATATACCAACGAATGCTGAAAGCCCAGCATCAGTGCGCCGCCGATAATCAGTCCCAGCACGCCGCCAATACCGGTGGTCAGTCCGGCTTCAGTCAGCATCATCCAGACTATATTGCCGCGATGGGCACCGATGGCTTGCAGCACACCAATCTCCCGTCGTCG
>JAXLXI010000040.1:0-2252 GCA_046328035.1 Candidatus Obscuribacterales bacterium
GTACAGACACTAATCAAATTGGCCCCATACGACGTGCCGCCAGCCATGATGTCGATCCAATTCACTTCCAGGGTAATGGTGCCGGTTGCAACGGGCAAACCAGTGACATCAATCTTGACTACTTTGCAGTTATCCGGCTTTGCGGCTGAAACGGGCACGGGCGTGCATTTGGCCTTGTCGATTACGACATCATCCGTGCCCGCTGTTCCGCCGTCTTTAAGAAATTTCGCCGATACGAACCAATCTTCGCCAGGCACAATGTTATTCCACAGAGATCTTTCGATGTCGCGCGTATCGTAAACACCCGTTCCCCTGATCGGGATCAGCACGTCCGGTTTACCCGGCCCTACCTGCACACTGGCTTTGCTGATGCGCTTATTCGTGTTCTTTTCCGCTTGATGGCCGGTATAGGCAATGGCGATGGCATAAGGCTCTTTCGCGGGAGCCGTAGACCCTGCATAAGCCGTACGCGCCTTGGTTTTGAACGTGGCCTCGTCGCTATCCGAAACATTGGCCATAAAGTCCATTTCCACGCTGGGTAAGGCCTTGAGCTTGATGTTGTGCTTGGCGTACTCACCCTCCAGCGTCGCCAGACTGGTGGCAATCGAGGTCAGCGTCTTCATCTTGATCTCGACGTAATAGATCAGACGATGAATCTCGATCTCGCTGCTTTGCACCTTGTTGCCCTTGTTGTCCTCGGCCTCCAGCTTGTATTTGTCCTTGCCCGCCGCCGCCACGAAGAAGTCATCAATGGGCAGAATCTTGGTGCCGTCGCCGTCGGTGGTGTATGCCTTCTGCGCATCTTGGTACTTGAAATGGCTGGTGCGGCCTTTCTCGGCAACCGAGTAAGCAGCGTTACCGCCATCCGGCAGATACTTGACCTTGAAGCCGTGCGCACCGGGCTTGTTGAACCAGACTTTGATCCGCGGCTTGTGGCTGAGCCGGTCTTTATTCTTGATGTCGGCGCCATCGACCCATTTGTCATCCCGCGGCAGATTGACCCATTGCTTGCCACCGCCGAGTTTGATGTCGTCGCCGCCGTCCAGGAAATCAATGGCGATGATCTTGGGTTCGTCTTCCTCTGCCTCCGGGCAGGGCTGCACCGGATCGGCCGGTTTCTTGGCCGGCGGCTTCTTTTCCTCTTCTTTCTTACCCTCTTCTTCGCCGCCGTGTTTCTTATAGAGATTCACCCACTCTTCACGCAGCGCCGCCTGCGCCGGGTCGCTCGCCGACAACGGAATCCGCTTGCCGTCTTTCACCAATTCCGGGTGATTGGCGTAAAACTCATCATCCGCTTTCTTGACCGCCTCTGCATTCAACGGCCGCTTCAAACGACTCATAATGAGGCTCCCTTCATCGTCCGATCGTTTTACCCTGTGACGCCAAGCGCGAAATCAAAAGCTCTCGACCAATTCAATCGTGACTTTGTTCGATTGCACACCGCCATATTCGACTATTACCTCGTACACGGCAGGGCGGGCGGGTATACGAACATAGTCGACCAGATTGGGGTTGAAATAACCACCCGATGCGACCCCTTTAAGCAGTTCAGGATCGACTGGATCAGTTTCAGGAGGTGGTTCTATTGGTCGAGAATCTTGCTTTGTCATTGGCCCCGAATAAATTTTTTTCGTGGCCTTATCAATCGCCACCAGAGTCATGGGTGGGCTTTTCTCAGTAGCGGTAACGTCTAGCATGTAATAACCGACAGATGGGAATGGCAGCATACGCCCCTTGTAGGCCTGTGCTTCCGTCTCGTCGTAGCGCGACTTGTTTAGGCGCTTGAATCAGAATTCCGCGCCAGTTCGGGCCCGGATCTCTAGGGGAACAAGGATTAGGCCCCGTAGAATCGAACTGAACCTTCGAAAATTGCCTTTCATCGACCGCCATAGCCGCACCTTCCAATGAATTAGACCCATAGTCCCGATCAGAACTTGCTCCAACCGTCACACATGTCTTGCTTGCGCACAGCAACAGTACAATGCTCGCAAAATGCCGATTTACCATTGGTAGCACCATACATTACGCAATCCGACGCCGCTTTATCCGCGCTCGAATCATATCGAGCCTGGCCTGCGGCAATACCGTGATGACAATGCGGCCCCACATGGCCCTTAGCGCTGTCATAGTAAGTGGGAATTTTATCGGGCTTCTTACCGGCACCATCGGTAGCCATACCAAGCTTATGGCCCATTTCGTGGACAATGATGTCGTTTTGCCCAGCCGTGGGTTTGTCGGTCCACCACGATCTC
>JAXLXI010000041.1:0-2596 GCA_046328035.1 Candidatus Obscuribacterales bacterium
AACCCCTGACCTATGCATTGCGAACGCATCGCTCTCCCAGCTGAGCTACGGCCCCACACTCAATAAAATGATACACGGAATTGAAGCGGGCTGCCAAGCTCGCCGCCTCTCACAGGATATTGATCGGAATTGGCGAACTCCCAGGGCTATTCAGGCTTTTATTTTTGCAGATATTACAATTCTTTGCGTTTCTCTGTATTGCTCTCGGTGGATGGCTGATCCTGATGCAAGTTCAGGCTTTCCCGAGCCCCTGCCGCTGGGCTACCGCAATTACTGAGCTTCAGGCTGGGCGGATCGTCCATGGAGAAGATGAAAGGTGACACTTTGCGCAATGCGCTCAGCCCCAGGATCAAACGGGTCTTTTTAGGGAAGATGGCGACTTCGACGTCGGATACGTAACACTTGCCACCGAGTTCGATACCCGCGATTCGATAAATCGGCACGATACGCTCAGAACCATCCGCCATCGTACCCCGCAATTGTTTGATGTACTGCGCTTTACCACTCTTATTGAGAATCGCGAACGTCTCCTCGTCGAGGGTGACGTAACCGGAGCCGGTGTCTACCAAGAGTTCCGCGGATCCAAAACCCTCGATACTGCCGGTGACGTAAAACGTAGAGGCGCCGTGCTTAGAAAGCGGTACGTGTTGATCGAATTGTTCAGCATAAACATTGCTACAAATCATGAAAAACATTGCGAATCTTAGAATATTCACACACCCTCCGACTTATACTTGTGGTGTTATTTAATGCGCAGAATCAGCGTTCTGGTAACTGATCGTTTACCACAGCAGCCTATCGCGATCAACATGTGATTTATCAGTACTCGCGATGATCACGATCCACTATAGAGGTCAACCATGAAGCTGCGGCGAAACTGCTACTG
Organism: Candidatus Obscuribacterales bacterium; assembly: GCA_046328035.1. Classification (GTDB taxonomy): domain Bacteria; phylum Cyanobacteriota; class Vampirovibrionia; order Obscuribacterales; family Obscuribacteraceae; genus JBGASG01. The sequence continues at coordinate 887 of JAXLXI010000041.1, forward strand.
CGATACTTGGAAAACGTTTGGCGGTCGCCCGATCACCGGCGAATACCCTGACGGCTTCTGCGGCGTATGTCAACTCTGCGGCGAAGCGGGCCATCGCAGCGCGCCACCGGCCGTCGGCATGGCCGCGGGCGTGTGGTGCGACCGTTGTTTTCTTATCGAAAGTCACACCGCCAGGCGCCATGACACGGGCGCGTTCTATTCCAAATATTGAGGAATGGGAAGAATTCGAGATTGCGACTGCCGACTTCCATGTGCCGTATTTGCAATCGCTGCTGGCGCGGCTCAGCGGACACGATAGCCGTCTTCTGATCCGTTTCGAGAGCGGGATCGGCATCGCATTCTGGGTGCATGACGACGAAACACTGGAGCTGAATTTTGGCGACCCGGCGCGCGAGCTCTGGGGCTGCTGTGAAGCGACGCCGGCGATTGGCTTCATGGCAATCCAGGCCGGGGCGGCGAATGAGAATCTACGCGATGCGCTGGCGGCGACGAAGGCCAGTGTGCTGTATTTCAGCAGGGCAAGGTAATGGACGACACCCACCGAACGTCTCCCTCTGGCTGGGTATTTTCCGTCTATGCTTTGCAGCAGGCGACACGCCGCTAGCCCAGTTGGCCGGCAGGCCGCTGCAGGGGGAGTTGCTTCGCAAACATAATACGGGAGATATCCGATGAAATCGTACTCGGCCTATTTCGTGCGCAATGACGACATCGATTCCGTGCGCCAAGTGTTCAACAAAGTCGAGCCTATCGCCGGCACCGGCTGGCTGATGTGTAACTTGTGCAAGGATGACGATCCGCCGGACGACGATATGCTCAACGGCGAAACCTCGCTCACTCAGGAACGATCAGAGCAGCTTGGAGAGGTGATTTTCGTCTACGGCGACACTTCGATGGATACGTTTGCCTACGAGCATGCCCAGAACGGCGAACTCGTGCGCAAGCTGGTGTGGTTTCAGGGGCCGGACGGTGACGGCACATTGGAATGGCTGTGCGCCGATGGCGAGCCAGAGCCTTGGGAAGCGGCATTGTTCAGGTCTGACAATCTGGAGCGCCTGATCGAGCGAGAGCGCTCGCATTACCAGGACAACGGCCGGTTGGCGGAATTCGCGGCACGCGAGGCCGAGCTTCGCCAGCACTGGGCGACCGGCAGAATCAGCGTGGGAAGAACCTATCCAGACTGCGACGGGACGGCTGCGCTACTCGTCGAGAAAAGCTTTGGAATCAACCGGGGTTGGTAACTCGGTCAGTACACGGTCTTCTGCCAAGGCGAAACTTGCAATCTCAATCAGGAGGATTTCGATGGTCCCGCTCAGCGGCTACGCCGACCGCTTCTCGGTCGCGCCCGGCGAAACGATAGCCTTCAAGATCAGCAGCACGTTTTCCGAACCTTATCATGCACGCCTGGTGCGGGTGATTTCGGGCGACCCGAATCCGGCGGGAACAGGGATCAAAGAGCGGGACATCGCCGCGCCGTTCGCCGGCGACTATCCGAGCCGATTTCAGCCTACTCATCTGGGCTCGTATGGCCGCGTTGCCGATTCGGCGGTATTGCACGGCATCAAGAGTTTCACCGCGGTTGCGACGATCTGGCCGACCACGCCGCGCAAAGGCGAGCAGGGGATCATTGCCAAATTCGACGCTGCCAGCGGCGCGGGTTTTGCCCTGACCATCGACGCCAGCGGCGCGCGCGCCATTCTGGGTGGTGCCGGC
>JAXLXI010000005.1:0-421679 GCA_046328035.1 Candidatus Obscuribacterales bacterium
CTTCACGAAGGGTAAGTCATACCTTCCCGTGCAACTCCAGATCGCCAACGTATTGGGAGAGACGCCGAGATACTCGGCAGCTTCGTTCCGTGTCAGGAGCACGTCGCCGTCTTGGTGCCTATCCGCTTTTCTTGCTCGTGCCACGCCTTGCCCTCGCATACTCTCAGTGCAGGCGCTCTTCGCAGCTTCGAACTGGCAGCGCCGCATGTGCAATTAGCAAACCACGGCGACGCAAAATTGCCAATGACGTGGACTACCGGACGCACACTTGAGAACTGGCAAAATCAACTGAACACGAGCGGTCCGTCCATGGGTTACGCTGCATCCAAACAACTCAACGACCAGATCCAGGCAACCGCCAACGACATCTCCAAGACTCTCGATTCGAAGAACGTCTGGTAGTCCCGATAGGCGGCAAACCAAAACGTCTAGTTGTCGTTTTTCCTCGGATTTTTGGAGGGAGTTCTCTTACGCTTAGGTGGTGCACTTCCCCATGCCGAACGAGCACTCTCAATGGCAGTATTGATCGTCTGGACTTCGCCTGGGTCTGGATCAATAAATTTCAGACCGTCCATGAGCCAGTCAGCCAGGCTTGGCTTACAAAGATGGTAGAAAACGTTTCTTCCCTGCCTGTTCTCTGCAACGATTCCATGCGCTCGAAGCAGCGCCAGCTGCTGCGATGTGGCAGCTGGCGACAGCTCCAAAAGATCCTTCAACGTGCTGACAGTAAGTTCTTGGCTCTTCAACTCCTCGACTATTCGAATGCGAACAGGATGCGATAAAACATTGAGGAGTTGTGCGAGCTTATTGCTTACGACAATTCGGTACGGCAATGATATTCTCCTCTGAAGTTAATAATATTCAGACATCAATATATATGAACAATTATCGACAAATAGGCTAGAGCTTGCAAGTTACAATGTCGAAAGCTGTCAATGCTTGCAAATACTCCACATGAGCGTCAATCAGGCGAACTCGCGCCTCAGCGGTTGCACGTTCTCTCTGGTTAACCAGAAACAATGTACTGTCACCGGCAGCAAACCGCAGCTTCTCACCATTTTCGACCGACCGCGCCTTGTTCACTTCAGCGTTCACCGCCATGAATTTATCGAAAGATGTATTGATTGCTGAGACCACATCGTCGACTTCAGCTGTAATCCGTTGCCGTTCAGCGGCCTCATCGAAAGTGAGTTTTTGCAATTTGGTCTCAGCGGCCAGTACCAATCCACGAGCAGTTCGTTGTCTCAACGGAATCGAGATACTAACCCCTCCTCGTACAATCGGACCGATTCCGTTCTTGCCGGTGTCGGCTCCTTGAAGCGCGTAAGCATCCATAACAGGAAGCAACTGGTTTTTTGCTAGCTGCAGTTCCGCTTGTAAAATTTTTCGTTCGGCGGCAATCCGCTTGAGCTCAGGGCGCACCATAATGGCTAACTTTCGCGCCGCAGTCCATGTTTCATCAGCAACTTTTTGAGGGAAGGGAGTCAGGTCTGGCATAGCATCCAGCGACGGTACCGTATCCGGTGTCACATTTGGCCGCCACAAATAAACAGACATCTGGATACTGGTCTTCTCAAGATCCCTTTGAGCTTTGACCACTCCAGCTTTTCGCCTCTCTATCTCTTGTTCGGCTTCGATGATTTCCAGAGCTGGTGCGTCACCACTGTTGACCCTCTCCCTGATCTGACTTACACGCTGTTCTGCAATCGTCAGCAAACTGTTAGCTACTTGCAATCGCGACTTCGCACCAAGCCACTCCCAGTAAACTCCGGCGGCTTTCATCAGAATCTCCATCCGCGCAGCAAGGTAAATCTGTTGAGCTACAGGTTGACTTAGCCGAGCCTGGGTTTCAGCAATGGACTTCTCGTTAACGGCTCGCCCTCGCAGTAGCGGGACAGACATGCCGGCATAGTACTCACCTGCGCTTCCGGTAGGCACGAATGGAGTTTTCGTATCGTTCGGATTCAGGCGCATCCCGGCAAACACCTTCATGCCGGACCGCGTCAACAGGTCGACTCTCGACTCATTGTGGATGGCGTCTTTTGCCTTGCCGGGGGTAAAAATATCCTGGACGCGCAGATATTCACTGAGGTGCACAAGTACGGGATCGAAGGCGCCTGATTTCTCAAGCAATTTGGCGATCGCTAGGCGTCGCTCAGCATCGGCACTGAGAAGCTTTGGAAAATTGGAATCGATCGACTGAACGAATCCCCGAAGCGTTAATTGTGTGGCGTTGGCATCCTGCCGTACCGAACCGAGCGGCTTCTCTTTTGAAAACTCCTGCAAGTAAATTGGCGCCGGCAAAGACTGCTCTTGAGCGCGGGCTGACAATACTCCCGCAGAGATCATCAGAAACGACGCTAGTGGCACAATGAGCTGCTTCAGGAGCATAAATCGCCCTACTTACTCTTTCGCTTGATGTCGGGCGAACTACCTTTGTCTTCCGAAGTTGTATGACTTAGTCCCAACTCCTCTGGCTTGATCGTCGGCGGGAAAGCATTGAACTGCCGCCACAGCTCGAATCCGAGCGAGACGGTATCAAGCATGATCCAACCGCTGGCTTCGGCGCCGGGTCGCAGGAATTCAGCTTTAGGCCAGGGTTCGTCTTTTCCCTCCCGGATGGCCTGCCAATCGGGTTTAACTATGACGCGATAGCTGTTTTTGCCATTGTCCACAGCGTCCACCACTGCCACACGTCCACCAAATGTGCCCACCGCAATCGACGGCCATCCAGCAAACTGTAAAGCCGGCCAACCGGCAAATTGCAATCGCACAGGCCTGCCCACGCTAACAAGAGGAGCATCGTTATCGCTGATCAATAACTCCACAGCCAAGTCCTGCGTCGAAGGTGCAATGACAGCCAGGAGACTTCCGGCATCGACAGTCGAACCGGCTCCCACTTTGAGCAATTTTACGATTCGCCCGGAACAAGGCGCGATTACTCTTCTTTGAGCAACGCGTCTGGTCAGATTGCCTATATCTATGTCCAACTTGTATAGATCGGTCGTGATCGACTCAATCGTCTCTTGCACTTGAGCCATGGTAGCGGCAACATTGCTCATAGCAGCTTCCGTGTCGGCCACGATTTTGTTTTGGTCAAGACCTGCTACTGTTTCATCGCGCCTGGCAATATCAACTGCGGCTATGGCTCTTTCAACCTCAGTCTTTGCTCTCGCCATTTCGAACTGGGCCAACTCCAGGTCCCGTTTGGAGCGCAGTCCTTTGCCAAAGAGGTCATCGATCCGCTTCAAGTTGAGATCGGCAGTGACTTCATTCTGCTTCGCTGCAACAAGAGTCTGTTCTGCTTGCGAAATTCTGTTGGTGGCCTGCTTTGCACGTTCGCCAGCAGATGGCACAGCGGCTTGCTGGGATTTCTTCAAATTGCCATATTGGGTCTCCAGGGCCCGAAGTCTATTCTTCGCCGCTTCCTTCCTTGCTATTAGGGCCGCGCGCTGGTCTTGAAGTCTAGCGGACTGATTGGGGTCGAGGAACTTCGGATCTAGATCAGTCAGCTCGGCGATAAGCTGACCATTTTTGACCATCTCACCATCTCGGACATGCCAGCTCACCAGGCGACCCGGTATTTGAGCTTCTATGTTTTGAGGCCTTTCCATGGGCGAAAAGATAATCACTTGTCCGATTCCAGCAATCGATTGCTGCCATGGCACGAACATGGCGCCTAAGATCGAGGCGAACACAGCGAACCAGAGAGACAGTGCGACAAATTCCGCCGACCTGCCTGTTGCGACAAGTTGCAAACATCTTGGCTCGTAGACCATGTTCTGCTCAGCAGTTGGTGTACTTTGCGTCATGAATCATTTACCTGTATTTCGAACTTCTTTGCGTCGCTCTGTCCTGCGAACGTCAGTAGCGAGCTCGGGAAACAAAGTAGAAAACTCGCTATCGGACCGCCAGGACAAAGCGGCCGGTGAGCCAAATTCAGCGATCTGCCCATCGGCTAAGACGTACACTTGATCTGAGCGTTTCACAACTTCGGCATCATGGGAGATGTCTATCAGAGTCCAGGGATTGTTGCTATCCAGAAGCTGCTCGACGATGGCAATTTTCGTTTTCTCGTCGATTCCTGTAAATGCTTCATCGAGAATCAAGAGGGCAGGACGGTGCGCAATGGCTCGTGCAATCAGAAGGCGCTGGACCTGTCCTCTGGAGAGATTTTTTCCGCTCGCTATGAGCTGCGTCTGCGCACCATCCGACAGGCGTGCTATCTCGTCATTTAGTCGCGAGACGCTGAGCGCCCATCTGACATCTTTGTGAGTCACGAAGTCACGGCCCATCCGGACATTTTCTTCAATGGTGCCTTCGAATATTTCATTCGCATCGCCGACGAAACCAATATGTCGCCGCATTGCCGGAAGACTTAGATCACGAATGTCCACTCCGGCGAACTCGATGGCACCAGAAGCAGGCTCGAGGAGTCCGCACAGGATGTGGGCGAGAGTCGTCTTCCCCGCTCCGCTCGCGCCGACAAGACTGGCTCTCTCGCCGGCTTTAATAACCAAATTGACGTCGGCTAGAACGGAAATTTCAGTGTAACTAAAGCAAACTTTGTGAATCGCGACTTCAGCTCCACCTTTGGTATCAGTGATTTCATTGCCAATTCTCCGCTCGAGCGGTAAATCCGTGAGATGTCCAACCTTATCCAGTCCTGTTAGCAGGTCGTAATAGGTGTCGCAGTTGCGTATAAGTTTTTCGAGAGCGGAAAGAACGTTCAAAACTACCAGCTCTGCGGCGACAAGCTGTCCCAGTGTCAGTTGGCGATTGATTACCAGCCAACCTCCGATGGCCAAAATGCCGGTACTAGCCAAGGCTTGAAAGAGATAAGTACTGAAGGATTGCCTGAAAAGCACAGCAAAGTGTGACCGACGTGCATCCAAATAGTTCATGACCAGCTGGTCGGATTTTTCGAGGATGAACCGAGGAAACCCATGCGTTTTGAAGCTTATGTGGCAACGACCAAGGTCTTCCAACCATTCAGCCACCCGATACTTCTCATGCGACTCGTGAATGCTGGTTTTAATACCACCAACGCCGAGGACCGTCGAGCAGATCAATATAAAAGCGATAATCGCAAAGTCAAAAGCCAAAAGCCACGGACTGTAAAGTGCCATCAAGAAAAGTCCGATTGTTATCTGCAAAAGCGACGCCGGTACGTCTAACAGCAGCTTCCCCCAAGACTTTTGAACGGTCATCACGTCAAAGAACCGATTGACCAATTCAGGTATATATTCTTTTGAGAGCGCCTGTGTCTGAATTTTTGGAATACGGGAGCCAAGTTGCATCACTACCCGGGCAAAAAAACGTTGTTGCAAGGTTTCAACCAACCGCAGCTTGAACATTCTCAAGACCGCAACCAGCAGAAGTCCGGCAAACAGTAATGCCGTCATCACGACCAGCGGTTGAAAGAAAATGCCGGCTGCTATGGTGTTCACTACCGCTTGAGCAGCGAGTGGCACGGCTAGAGAAAGCAATCCGGTCACCATCGTGTAGCTGACGAGGATAGACAAATCGCGCGAATCGATTTTCATCAGCGCCCAAAAGCGCTCCAGAGGTTCTGGATGATGAGTGCTGCCTTCCAACGTAAGCCCCTTACAACAGCGATTATGTTGTACAGAATAGCACGATATGTCTATATATTCAAGTATCTAGATATCTTAATTTTATAATTCATGCACATTATTGAACTCTCGACGGGCGTCCTGCCGTCCAATGATTAAGGGGCGGCAATGGAGCGGGCAACGCACAGACGCAACAGATTATTCACAGCAACATCAGCACGGGCAAGCGCAGCTGGAATCGGACATCAATGCTGGAGTCGCCGCCTGAAAACTGCCCCCGCAAGAGGAGTCGGATCTGCGCTATCCGACCGTCATCAACCGATCAAGTTTGGGAACGGTGGCTTTCGGATGGTAGCAGCGGCAACCCGGTCGGCAGCGGCAACCCGGTCGGCAGCCGCGACTGGTTCGAACTGATTTCATGGCCGATTAAACCAATCGAAGTCGATGGGCAAAAGTGGCTGTCGCAAATTAACGGAACACTTGCGCGCAGCGCATCTCCCCTGGACTTCCCGACTCTCTTCACGGTAAGCATTCCGACGGAGCGGGAATCGGATATTCCATCTCATCTGGTTGATTGGCAGCATGCCACCATCCCAAAAGAACATCCGCGATTTTTGCATCGAGTATTTGAGAAACGCTGCTCAACAACTCTCACCCGCTAAACGAATAGAACTGTGATCAAATTCCTTTCGATACCTCGCACCCGAACCAACGCGGACCTGAGCTGGTTTCCATCCTCTGCCAGACAGAGAGCGATGCGGATCGCAAGACTCACCTTCTGCTATTGAGCAAGGAGGATAATATTGCAGTGCTCTTAGCGGGCGCCGAAGAGAAAGAGTGGTAGAACTCGCGACTTGCTGATCTGGCACATTTTGCAAACAAAGCTTCGCTGTCCGCTGAACAAATTGCTCAACTCTTGCTCAGCAATAGTTCCCTGACAACCGCGCCCTGGTCATGGGTCATAATTAGAGCTTCGTCTACATCACCTTTCGCTATGACGTGCACGTTATGAAAGCCAAACTGGTTACCGCAATTATCTCTGGGCTCGTTCTCCTGCTGGTCGCCATCGTCTGGAGCTCGATTCCGAGCGCCAAGTCGAATCAAGAGCGAATTCCGATTCGTGTTGGCTGGCAACTCGCAACGTCGACGCAAGGTCAGATGGTCGAGGTTTTGAAGCGAACCGATCTATTAGATAAGCTGGGGTTGGACCCGACGTTTGTGCCGTTTAGTTATGGCGAACCAGAAGTCGCCGCTGCACTCAAGGGCGATCTCGACGTCATGTTCTCCAGCGGTCAGTCGGTGAACAACCTGCTCGCGAAAGGCGGGAAGTGGAAGGTAGTGGCGCGCCTGCATTTCATTCCTGCGGCGATTCTGGTGCCGGTCGACTCCCCGATCAAGAACATCAAAGACCTGAAGGGCAAAACCATCGCCTGCACTTTCGGAACCATCGGTCACCGCGAAGTGACGCAGCGGGAAAAGGAAGCCGGACTCACACCCGACAAAGATGTCACCAATGTCAACATGGACATACTTGAAATCCAGAAACTGATAGAGGCCGGTGGGCGCGAGAAGTGGGGGAAATTCGATGCGGTCGCCGTGTGGGAACCGGACATGTCCCTATTCCAGACCAGTGGTGCAGCCCGCGTGTTGAGTTCGCACCAGGCGGTGTACTTGGTGTCGGTCTCCGACAAATTCATCAACGATAACCGACAGGCCACGGTTCGTTTCCTCCAGGGCATCGCCGAGTCGTGGGACTTCTTCAACCGTCATCGCGAAAGAGTCAATCAGTGGTACATCGACGATTCGCAGTTTGGATTCACGCAAGCCGCTCTGAACTCGGCCGCTAAGCGTGATCCCAACTTCGAGGCCAAGTCACTTAAAGACATCGACCTTCGATTGGGCGATGAAGGAATTGGCATACTCGAAATGGGCGCCAAGTGGTCGCACGACAACGGATACACGCAGACTCTCGTGCCGATTCGACAGAATGTGGATGAGGCTCTGCTGGCAGAGTCCACCGAGGGAATCGCCTCTGGAAAATTTGAGAATCCCGAGGTTATCCTGCCATCAACTCGCGAAGTATCTGTCGAAGACGAAAGTGGTGACTTCCTGGCGTCCGTTCCTATGTGGGGCATTTTTCTGCTTCAGGTAGCTGTGACCCTGGGCGCGATTGAGGCCGGGCAATGGCTGGGCGTACGTCGCTCGCGCATGGAAGAGCACGAGTCGGAAGACGCGGTCAATGCCGTCTCAGGGGCGGTGCTTGCGCTTCTCGCCTTCATTCTTGCTCTGACATTCGGCGCGGCAGCCAGCCGCTATGACTTGCGCAGAGACGCTTTGATGGGCGACGTAAACGCTATTCAGACGACATACATGCGCGCGGGGCTGGTACCTGATCCGCAAAGGACTCTCACCAAGTCATTGCTGCGTGACTATGTCGAATGCCGGATGAACATGGGCGACACTTATGGAGATCCAGAGAAACTGCGAGCGTTGCGGGCTCGTACTTCTGCGCTGACGACCATGCTCTGGAGCCAGGCGGAGAGCCTCGCCGCTAAGGACGCCAATGACATTTATGCGCTCTTTTCCGAAGGCATAACAGACATGGTCGGGTATCAGAATCAACGCATCGCATTTGGTGCCAACTTCCGCATTCCCACATTCGTGTGGGGAGTGCTGGCACTGTCTTCGTGCATTGCGATGTTTATCATGGGCTTCCAGTTCGGGCTTTCCGGAAAACGAAGTTTCCCCGCCCAACTGGCGCTGGTCCTCACTTTTGCCCTGGTCGTCCAACTTATCTATGACTTAGACTCGCCGGGCAAAGGCTTCGTGCATCTCAACCAGCAACCGATGATCGACCTGTATCACAGCCTTTCAAAATAACGCGTAGTTGACTGCTGCCACCGGGAGCGCCTCGATTGACTACCCAGTCCTTTTACCCTATCTATTCGCTTTCCATACTTACTGCTGACCTGTAGACTAAGTGCATGTCTAAGATGAACCCGGAACAATTGAAAGACGCACGCAAGCTCATTGACTGGCTGGTCCGTTCCGGCTTTATGAGTGCGGAGCAGATCACGCAGGACGTGAGCAGTCGTGTGGAAGCTCCTGACTCCGAAGTCGCACCTCTTGTTGCCGAACGCATGGCAGATCAGGAAAAAGCCGAAGCTTCCTGGTCAGAACCCACTGACTGTGATCGGTTGGATTGGGTCTTCAATTATTTGGAAGCAACGGGCATCGCTGCGCGCCAGAATTTCACCTGCTGCGGTACGTGTGCGCCGGGTGAAACCGATCACTTGATGAGGAGCGGTCCGGCAGACCATCCTTTCGTCGGCTGTGTTTATTACGGAAGGACGCAAGCGGAAGGCGCGCCTGAGACAGGCTGGCTCCAGGTCGAATACGGCACCATAAAAGACCTACCGGAGGAGATGCGGCGTGTCGGGATGAGATTCAGAAAGCCGCAGGTTTGGCTGGACTTGCACCGAAGTGGTCAGGGCATCCGATAGAAAGAATCAGGATAAAACTGAACTGGCAGCGACGACTGTTTTCAACCGCGAAATTTCAACCTGAGGGCGCGCCCGATCTCAGTCAAGTCGGCACCAGCCTGTATAAGGAGCTCGGACCCTGGGATGACGACGACGCTGGCGTCGTTTTCAGCCCAATGCCCGATTATGTCAAAGAAGTTCTCCAGCGAAAGGAGGACGCAAAGGCTCTGGCGGCTAAGTTGACCGGACCGATTGGCATGCGCTGTCCAACTGACGGTTGCAACGGTGAGCTGTTTCGCTTAGTGAAACCTGAGAAGGGGACACGGTTTGCCTGCTTAAACCAGTGCAGCTTACCGATGTTTCAAGATGCGCCCCTCACATCTGGCGGGCCGCCGGGAAATGGGCGCTGCCCCCAATGTGGCTTTCTTCTAGTCAGGACTCAAAGTAAGTATTTACCATCAGTGATCAAATGTCTGAGCGAAGACTGCTCATTCGAGCAACCGGCCACTGATCTCGACGTAGCGGTAGAGGCGCCACGGTATTAGATTCGTTTATGTTTGAATTACTCCATTTTTTGTCCGACAATGCGTGGCTGATGACAATACCCGCATTGATTATGCTGGTTGTGTCGATTGTCCGCCGCCATTCTGCGCGTAGGGCAGCTCTTTCTTTTCTGGCTGCCAGTGAACTGACGACTATTTTTTATTCCGGTCTCTGGTTTTGCACTTATCTTTTCGCAGAAGGCAAGGGAGTGCTGGGAATTATTATCACACCTGTCTTTCTTATATTTGGCACCTTCGCGTCCGTCGTCGGCAGTGCAATCGTCTATGGCATCATTTGGATGATTCAGCGACTGCGCTCGCGCGGACACGATGAACATATTATCGAACAATGAAGGACTCGCAAAAAGCTGCAGCCGATGCCTTAATCAAGGTGTTGCCAATTTCAGAGCTACTCAGTACCAGAGTGCGCTGAATGACTTTTCCCGAGCAATTCAATTGAATCCGACCGACGCACGCTTCTTCGGGCTCAGGGGCTTGACGTATCTGTCCATGGCAAACTACGAGGCATGCGTAGCTGACCTTGATCAAGCAACTCTTCTAAATCCAGAATACACCACAGCGTATGAGAAGCGCGCGGAGGCACTACTGGCGTTAGGCAAACACGAGGCCGCGCTCGCGGACGCTACTCGGGCAAGCAAGCTCACTCCCACTTCGCCAGATGCGTTCGTTGTGCGCGGCGATGTACTGCTGGCGCTCGGTGCCCATGAAGAAGCCATAGCTTCGTACTCCCACGCCATAAGATACGCACCGACGGTAGCGCATTTCCATTCATCCAGGGGCATCGCAAAGGCTCAGTCGGGAGACTCTCATGGAGCAATACTAGATTTCGATCAAGCGCTGCAACTCGATCAAGCTCTTTTGGAAGTTTATCTTTTGCGGGCTATGGAACAGTTTCGAATCTCCAACTACAACGAAGCTCTTACCGATGCAAATCTTGCAATCAAGCTCAATCCAAACGACTCAGACGCGTTCAGGACGCGAGGTATCGTGAGGCATTACATGGGTGACTCCAGGGGCGGGCTCGCAGATATCAATAAAGCGCTGAATATCGACCCGCATTCGCCAACAGCTTACTTATATCGTGGAGAAGTGCTAGTAGGACTGGGTGATCTGAAGACAGCAATCAATGATTTCGATACATTCATAAAGTTAGATCCGAAAGCCTACAGTGGATATAAGCTGCGAGGGCAAGCGAAGAGAGCCTTGGGCGACTTGACGGAAGCCGTGGCAGATTACGACAAAGCCATCGAACTTGCTCCCGACGTTGCCGCTGTCTACAACGATCGTGGCATCGCCAAGGTTCATCTGAGAGACTTTGAAGGGGCGCTCTCAGACTTCGACGAAGCGCTGACACTCAAACCTGAATTTGCGTTGGCGCTCTGTAATCGAGGTGGTTTGCGAGAATATCTCGGTGATCAGGAGGGTGCCGAAACCGATTTTCAGAAGGCAGTCCTACTCGACCCCGAGTGCGTAAAAAAGTTTCGCAAATGACCTTGCGTGTCTCTTGAAACAATAGCACCTCGTCCGATTGGATGATTCTCGGACTGAAGTATGCAGGTTTTACCAACTCATCCGGGCGGTCGATCTATTGTTTCTGCCCGGAGGATACGCTGTAGAGAAACTTACTCTTACCGTGGAGCCGGCGAATGACATTCGGTCGTGGCAAGTTCATTCTTGGGGTGACCTGAAGGCAGGCGATCAAATCGTACGCGCCAAAGTGAAGGGGGAGTTGGTCAGCCACTGCCGGCGATGGCATGGGTGAGAACCGAAATCAAAGAGTTTGTTGTCAGCGACGGCAACTATCAGAACAAAGGCGGTAAGGGAAAGTACACGCTCACCTGGGATTCGCATGGATGCTCTACTCCCGGCTGCCCGGGTGAGGTACTGGCGGTTGAATATGCGTGCTCGGAGCCACCGGCGATGATCAGCTCGGATGAGAAGATCACACTTCAAATGACCGGTGCGATCATTAAGAATACGACAAAGCACTATAGTTGCAACACCACCATGGATGTCTTTTTCGATCGCGCTGAGATAGACCCGGGATTTTATGGCGGTGGTCCAGGGGTGGGAGGGCTGAAGATATCCTGCAAGGATTATCGCCCGCCGGCACCGCTGACGGCTTCCGGATCTCCGGGGAAGGGCTACGAAGGCATCGGCAAAATGGCGTTGATCGTAGCCATGTACAACGGTCGGTGTTCCGGCACGAAATATATCTACGAGTGGAAGGCGCCTAAGTAGCAGTTGCTCCACAGGTGGCACGCGAAGTGTTGCCCGGGCAGCGGCGGATTACTTACCCTGGGTGGCTGGCTCAGTTTGTTGAGAAAGCTGCGTGTCCAGATCGATCAATGGCTGCCGGCTGACACGCAGGCTGCCGGACATTGGACGATCAAGATCGGCTATCAGCATGATGGTGATTCCGAAAGCGACTACCAGCATTGCCGTCACCGGTAGCTCGCGAGATCGGCTCAGACCGCACTGATATCCGGTTGCGGTCAAGCCGACCAGAAGCATGAGGAAAAGCGCGTCCCAGACTGTAGAAGGCAACCGGGCACGAAAAGCAACCAGTCGCTCTGATTGCAGATCAAACATTTCATTCATCGAATCTATAAGCAGCGCGCCGACATCAGAGTCGAGATGAGATTTCACCTCTGTAGTGGTGCGAGTCCAAATCTGTCCTTGCAGACTGATCGCAGTATTGACCATGCGCTCGACGTCTTTGCGGGTGTTGGCGTTTTGTATGCGTAACTTGAGATACTGTCTGATTAGCGATTGCACCTCTTTTCGTGCCTTATCATCAGGCAGAAAATCCAGACGCATATAGGTGGTGCTGATCGCATTCGCCTCCTGCACCACCAGAACTCGCCTTTCGTTGAATCGTTCGGCTGCCACACCGAATGTGAAGGCAAGCACGAAGGCCACCAGAGCCAGGGTGCTCGAGGCTACCGAAGCGGCTCCTGCACTTGTTAACTCATGTCCTGCAGCTAGTTGCTTTCTTTGCATGAAATTCGCGACCCTGAACCCCAGCTCAAAGCTCAGGGACACAACCAGGGTTGTCAGGACAAAGACTCCCCAGAGCGGCAACAGATCTAATAGAAAAGACATTGGGGCAGTATAGGACAAGCAAGCAGTGGCGTAAATTCCTCCGCTCGGATGATTCATCCTATTGGTCGTTGTTTAAAGCCTGCAAGCTAGAGAAAATCGATAGTATTCATCGACAGCAGCGCCGGAGACACACGACGGAGACTGGCATGGAATCGCAAAACGACAAAGACGGCGCCGGATATCGGGTGCGAACTCATCTCATCCATGGCACGTTTCACTCTCGGCTGTGGGACTACAACCACCACATAGTCCCTCCCATGTCGGCCTCGGCAACTTATCGCCTTGATTCCGTCGCTCGCGGCGCGCAAGGATTTTCTCAATTCGCTTCCGAGCAAGCGGAGCAGGATCCGATCTACATCTATGACCGGCTCCAGGAGCCGACGCGAGGGCTCCTGGAGCAAAACCTGGCGTTTGCCGAAGGCGGCGAGATCGCTGTTTGTTTTTCGACCGGCATGGCAGCAGTCAGTGCCTCGCTCGGCATCACCGCTCGTGCCGGCGACGAGATAGTAGCGCATCACACCCTATATGGCTGTACGTACAGCTTGCTGTCAAACTGGCTGCCCCGTTTCAACATCAAAAGTGTCTTGGCAGATTTGGGTAGTCCGGAGAGTTTGCGGCAAGCCATCACAGATAGTACCAGGGTGGTTTACTTCGAGACGCCGGTAAATCCCAACTTGCAGTTGATTGATATAGCGGCCGTTCGAGACGTCGTCGACTCCGTCAACAGTGGACGTCCACCGGAGACACGCGTAACCATGATCGTCGATAACACGTTTGCCACGCCTTTTTGCCAGCGTCCGTTGACTCTGGGAGCCGATCTAGTCGTACACAGCTTGACCAAGAATATTGGTGGATTTGGTACGGACATGGGCGGCGTCGTCATTGGTGCTCGCCGTTTTGAAGAGTCACTGCTCATGTATCGCAAGGATTTCGGTGGTGTCCTCTCGCCAAGGAATGCGTGGCCGATACTTGTGTATGGTCTGCCGACGCTGCCGGCTCGCACTGTCAACCAGCAGAAAACGGCTCTCACGGTCGCTCAATATCTGGAGAAACACCCCAAGGTCGCCCGCGTTTATTACCCGGGACTGGAGTCGTTTCCGCAGTATGAGCTGGCGAAGCGGCAAATGATAAGTTATGACGGAAAGTTTGCGCCTGGTTCTGTGCTCTATTTTGTTCTTAAGGGCGATACTGAGTCCGCCGTGAAATCAGCCGAATGCTGCATGGATTATATTGCGAAAAACAGCTACAGCATCACCCTGGCGGTGAGCCTGGGACAGATTCGCACACTTATAGAAGAGCCGTTCTCAATGACGCATGCCGCTCTTCCGGCAGAGGAAAAGTTGGTGCACGGCGTGGCACCGGGCGGAATTCGTTTGGCGATCGGACTTGAAGACTGGCATGATATCATCGCCGACCTGCGCGCCGCGCTTGATCAAGTCTGAGGTGGGCAATATCAATGAATACTCCGGACTCACTTAATCTAAAACGAGCACATGCCACCATCAGTGTTGGGCGCATGTCGTACGAAGCCGGCTATTTCAGACAGGCTGCTCACCATTTTCGTACCGCTCTGACTTGGCTCGGCAAGACCGATGGCAGCGACGTCGAGTCGCGTTCACAAGCACTGATCGGTCTGGCGAAGTCAGTTGCCGCCGTAGGCGACTTTGACGCTGCAGAAGAGCTGATCGGACAAGCGGTCATTCTTGACCGGTCAGGACCGTGTGCAGGGGAGGCGGAAGACTACCACCAAATGAGTTTGCTCTACTGGCGAAGCGGTAGAACCGAGATGGCGATGCGCTGTGCTCAGCGGGCAATGGAACTTGCTGAGGCAGACCCAGCCACTCCGGACGAATTGATAGTGAAACTGCTCAAGCACTTCGCCGTGCTCGCTGAGGGCCATGGCGATCTCGAAGAATGCGAACGGAATCTGGACCTCGCGCTGGAAACCATCGAACGGAGCAACCAACTCGATAAACAAAGCTCGATCTACGGCGACATACTGCTCGTCAAAGTTCTGATGTTATGTGAACAAGGCCGAATGTCCGAAGCGTCCGAGTTATACGACCAGGCAATCACGATTGTGGAGATGAACAGGGGTGTCTCGCACCCACGAGTGCGCGAAGTGCTGGATCTGTTCAAGTTTCTCTCTAGCGGCACCGGCGCCTTACCGGACAAACGCGAAATCAAAGATGCGATCACCAGCGCCCATGAAAAGAGCCAGCACGGCATTATCTAGGCTACCGGCCGCTAAATTCCTTAATCACCTGTCCGTACCGCTTCCCAACGGCACTACAGACAATTTCGCAAAGTTCGTGAACGCTGGCGTCGGCGATGCTGTAATACATAAACAAGCCCTGGCGGCGCTTCTGTACAATACCTTGCTCTGCCAGCACCGACAAATGCTTGCTGACATTGGCCTGGCTCATGCCACTCAGTTCGCACAATTCCTGAACAGAGCATTCGCCCTTAAAAAGGAACTGCAGTAGTTCCAGGCGCGAAGCATCGGAAAGCGCACGAAATCGTGCGGCTACTATTTCGAGGGCTGGGCGCGAGAGCATTTTATTCTTATTCTTCATGGCACCAACGCTTCCATGAGGACCTAGCGCCAGTCTACAACTAACTATTCGATCGCGCAATCAACCATATGACTGATTCGTTATATAACCACCTAGCGATATACTAGAATCAGCAATCGAGGCATTACCCATGGCAGAGCAACAGCAATCTCAAGTTTGTCAACTCATCAGCCCGACCGAAGTCAGCGCTCGCGCAGCCGATCTGGTGCTTCTGGATGTGCGCAGCCCCATCGAGTTCGAGACCGAACATATTTCAGGCGCCCTGAACGTGCCGCTCGACGAACTCGATAAACGGTACGAGGAAGTGCCCAGGCAGGGCGAGCTGATCGTCATATGCAGGTCCGGCAAGCGGGCTGAACGGGCTGCCTATACGCTCCTGGGTCGCGGACTAAATCCTAAGTTAATGGCTGGTGGACTGCTGGCGTGGCGCCAACACAATTTGCCCGTACAGGAAGGCAAGAGGATGCTTCCCATAGAAAGGCAGATCCAACTGATCGTCGGTCTGGGTGTCCTGACTGGCGTATGTCTGGGTGTCTTTGTCAATCAGTGGTTTCTGATTATTCCGGCATTTTTTGGCGCCGGACTGACCTTTGCAGGAGCATCCGGGACCTGTGCGCTCGGGCTTCTCCTGATGAAAGCCCCGTGGAACCGCCTGCCGTCCGCGCAAAAAAGAGAGAGTTGCTGCTCGTGACCCAGAGTCGGCGGTTTGAATTGGAGACACACTGATGACTGACTTGACAAAAACATCTAAGAAGATCGTGATCATCGGCGGAGTAGCAGGCGGAATGAGCGCGGCGGCAAGAGCAAGACGCTTGTCCGAGGCAGCGGAGATTATAGTTATAGAGCGCAGCGGGCACGTCTCGTACGCCAACTGCGGGCTGCCCTACTTCGTAGGCGAAGAAATCGACCAATTCGACAAGTTGCTGGTGGCAACGCCGGAAGAGTTGAAGCACAAGCTCAATCTGGACATTCGGGTGCTCAGCGAAGCAATCGCAATCGACGCGCAATCGCGCACAATCACGATCAAAGAAACAAAGACCGGACGCACTTATGAAGAGACGTACGACGATCTTATTCTGTCGACCGGTGCCTCACCTATCAAACCTGACATTCCTGGCATCGATCTTCCAGGTCTGTTCGCCGTTCGCACCGTCGAAGATGCTCAGTCGATAGTCGGCTGGATCCAACAATACAATCCGGTGCGGGCGGTGATAGCGGGGGGCGGATTCATCGGTCTCGAGATGGCCGAGCAGTTGGTGCAAAGAGGTTTGGAGGTTACCCTCATCGACGGCAAACAGCAAGTGCTTGCCCCTCTCGACCCTGAAATGGCCGCCATAGTACAGCACGAGCTGGTGCAAAAGGGTGTGAAGCTGCTGCTCGGTAACCCGATTTCGGCTTTTCTCCCAGCCGACTCAATCACCACCGCTGGTACCAGCACTCCAAAATCCTGTTGGGTGAAAACGTCCGGCGAGCACGAAGCCGCTCCAGCAGATCTGGTCATCTTGGGTCTGGGCGTCAGACCGGAGACAACTCTGGCACGCAAAGCCGGGCTGGTCATAGGTGAGCGAGGGGGGATTAAAGTCGACGAACAGCTGCAAACCAGTATTCCCGGCATCTGGGCAGTCGGCGATGCTATAGAAGTGCGCCATCCGCTCAGCGAAGCGTGGACGTTGATCGCGCTGGGCGGTCCGGCCAATCGTCAGGGACGCCTGGCTGCAGACAATATATTCGGTGCCGCGCAAAAATACGCAGGAACACTTGGTACAGCCATTCTGCGCGTATTCGACCTGACTGCGGCCACTGTCGGTCTCAGCGAAAAGCAGCTTGAGCAATTGAATCTCCCTTACGAAGCCGTATACCTGCACCCGACTCATCACGCCGGCTACTATCCGGGCGCGCAGCGGCTGGACATGAAAGTGCTCTTCAGGCAGGGCGACGGTCTCTTGCTTGGCGCACAAATAGTAGGCAAGCAGGGCGCTGACAAACGAATAGACGTCCTTTCCACAGCCATAAAAGCTAAGATGAGTATTCGCGATCTTAAAGAGCTGGAGCTGGCTTATGCACCGCCGTTCGGCTCCGCGAAAGATCCGATCAATTTGCTGGGGATGGCAGGCACCAATCTCCTCGACGGATTGAGCAGTCAAATTCACTGGCACCAGCTGGCGGCAAGAAACCCTGCGCAATCGTGTCTCATCGATGTGAGAACTGCCGCCGAGCGCGAAGCGGGATTTATTCCCGGCAGCATCCACATCCCGCTGACCGAGTTGCGCGCGCGGCTAGATCTGATACCGTCCGGCAAAGAAGTGATCGCCTATTGCCAAAGTGGTCAAAGGTCATATCTGGCCTATCGCTTGCTGGAGCAACTCGGTTATCCTGTGAAGACTCTGTCAGGCGGTTACCTTACCTGGCTGGCGGCCGGCGATAAGGGTGCTGCACAGCCCCATCTCACAGAGAGCCCTCCGGCGGTAGCTGCACTGTGATGCGTAAGTTGCCAGAGTTGCCGAAAATAGTCAAAGCCGGTTCTAAACGACTCACTTTGCTGGCACTGTGTCTGACAGGGTTGACCAGTCCTCTTCCGGCAGCCGTTGCCGATCAACCAAACACCACTGGCGGTGCCTCCCCGACCTTGTGCGTCACCAGTCGCTGCCAGGAAGATCCTGCCTGCGTTATCGTCGGCAACACTCATATACTGGAGTGGAAAAGCGCGGCAGCCGGCAAGAAAACAATCGTTGTCTGCGTTCATGGTCTGGGGTTGTGCGCAAGAGCGTATAAACCGTTGGCGACTGAATTGTCCAGGGCGGGTATCGACGGATTCGCAGTAAATGTGCGCGGCTTTGGTCCGGATCGAGGCAGCCCGGAGCGCAGCAAGCTTGATTGTCTTGCAACCATCGCAGACATCAGAAAGTTTCTTTCGTCCATTCGCCAGGACCATCCAGACTCCAGAATCTTCTTGCTCGGCGAGTCGATGGGTGGAGCACTGGTAGTTAGACTGGCCGCAGAGAATCCGGACCTCGTCGACGGCGTTATTTGCTCGGCTCCGGCCTGGAAGATCTTGCGGGTGCGGCGCACAGCGGTGCACGGAATTCTGGAGCTGCTTTTCTTTTCACACCAGACTGTCGGTCCGACAGGGCGTTCGGTTGTAGGACAGGCAACTGCCGATCCGCACCTGACTGAACATCTACTGAAAGATTCGTCCCACAAATTGAAGCTCTCTCTCTCGGAGGCGAGAGAATTCCTGAACTTCATCGCAAAAACAGACGACTACGCCAGGAAACTTCGAAAGCCCATACTGGTCTTGCAGGGGGCGAACGACCGCCTGGTTTCGCCGACCGCTGTGGCAAAACTCTTTCGCACCATCGATGACACCGCCAGCAAAACGATGATTGTCGACGGAACGGGTGAACACCTGCTCCTGGAGGAAGGGCAATTCACTCCCGCGGTGACTGACCAGCTAATTGCGTTTATCAAAGATGCAGGCACTGGCACAGGCCCAGGCACTATCATCAAAACTGTCGATACAGAGAAGCTATCCGATAAACAGAAGCACAAGCTAAATCGTCTCAGAATGAGATGCGCAGAACACCAGCGCGTGAAGTGGAAAGGACGGCTGTCGGACGTCCATCGAGGGATTGATTGCTCGGGAAAAATCGATCTAAGAAAACTGGCAAGCAGCAAACACTTATACGCGGTAGGTCCACTGGCTAACTTCGAAGGGGAGGTAACTATCATCGATGGCAGTGCGTTCATCTCTAGAATCGCCGACGGCAAACCGATCGTAGATAACAGCTTAGCCGGCAGAGCGGCGTTTCTGGTGTACGGCCAGTCTGAAGCCTGGCAGCCGGTGACGATAAGAAAACCAATCAGTTTAGCTGAACTCGATGAATTCGTCGAACAACAGGCGTCCGCGGCAGGCATAGACATGCAGCGTCCTTTTCCGTTTCTTGTCACCGGCACCGCCGAAACAGCCAGATATCACATCGTTCATCCGCTTCTCTCAAGACCCAGCGACCAGGCAAAGGTTCACGAAAAAGCTCTCTTCAAATTCACAACCGACAATTCCAGCATTCAACTGGTCGGTTTTTTCTCACGCCGCCACCACGGCATCTTCACCCATCAAGGAACAAACATGCACGTCCACGTTCTGGTTGGTGCCGATAAGAGCGTGGGACATCTGGAAGACATTTCTCTGGGCGCCGACGCCCAACTATTGCTGCCGGTTGGTTATGTGAATGGCGCTGAGCGTTCACATTGATCGAAGCACATTCCTGCGACTCAGGAGTCTAGCAGCGGTACACCTGATTCACTTGCGCCGACTGCGCGATTTCTTCTTCCGCGGCAACGCGATTACAATCGGCTCTGATTCCCCAGTGTGCTTGAGCTCGTCGAGATCCAATTGCAGCCAGCGAATTGATTCGTAGCGGTCTTCCAGTTCCAACTGCGTTGCCTTTTGAATAATGCGATTCAGTGCATCTGAGACTATTGCACCATCAGCCTGCGGCGAACTCTGGCTGATTGGTTCGGGGTCGACGCCCGTGAGCAAAAAGTGTAGCGTCGCGCCAAGCGCGTAGATATCGCTTTGCGGACAGGGCTCTCCGCGGAATTGCTCGGGAGGAGTGTACGCATGTTTGCCGCTGAACTCAGTGGTTTTTACGTTTTTACCTTTGAATGCGACACTGAAGTCAATCAAGTGTAAGTGTCCGTCGGCCGTCAATACCAGATTATCGGGAGTGAAGTCTCGATGAACCAGCGGTGGCGACAGCCCATGGATATAACTCAATAGATCCGACATCTCTTTTGCCAGCCTGATCGTTTCGGACTCGTCGACCACACCGCGCTCTTTGACGTGTGCTCTCAGCGACTTGCCTTCTATGTATTCCAGAGCAAGATACATCCTTCTTTCTTCGGCGAAGCTGTCGACAAGTTTGACGATGTGCTGGTGGTCTAAATTGCCGAGCATGGTGGCTTCGTTTTCAAAGTCCGACGCCGATTCGACAAGCGCACCTACAGACCCGCCTGTAGCAAGAATAAACTCCTTGATGACGACGAGTTTGCCTCCTGGATCCTTTGCGGTGTAAACATTGGCTTGCCCACCGGACGGCAACCGGTCGACAATGGTGAATCTTCCCGATTGCAATTGATCTCCCGGTTCAAGTTGTCCGCTGCGACCGCGATCTCCCTGCGTCATTAAGACATCGAACCAGATCTGTGTATATCGAGCCTCGGACAGAGCTGCGGAGCCAGTCAATCGTTGCTGCAACTCCCGACTGAGATGCAATGATGGTGCCCATTTGCGCAGGGCGTAGTAAAGTTTCAGGCGTTCATCATCGGACAATTCCCAGAGCCGAATTTTTATGCCACCACCGCCAAATGACTTCTGGTAGCGCGATTTGAAAACAAGATACTCTGCCCTGCCCAACTTATCGACACAGGCATCGGTAAGTTCGGCCAGATGGTTCAATGATCTATAAGTCTTCGTTTCCTTACCGAAAAGCACTGGTGGCAGCGGGCTCATTTTTCCAAACCCGGATTGCTCATAATCCACAGCGCAAAGGTCCTTCCATGAGAGGCTCTTCGGAATGAACTCCGGCCAGTTGTACCAGACCAGTTCTGAAAACCATCCTTTTATGTTGCGCTGGCGAATACCGTCGGAGTTGAATTCGATGTCTTGCTCGCAGTTGTAGAAATTAAAAGGAAATGTCCAGAACGCGCGGAAAAACAAAGTAGCCAGGCAGACTCCCAGTCCGCTCACGTAGAAGTACATAAGGAAAGTATTCAGATCGCTGATTTGAGGCACTCCGCCGTACAAAGCCGGCGGATGCAGATATGGACCAATACCTAGGGTCTTGTATAACCACCAGGCTAAAAAAGCGGGAAGTCCGGCGCCGAAAGCAATCAAGAACGGTACGGCGAAAGCAGCGGAGTGATAGAAATTTGCTTCGCTCAGGTTATTTTGCCTGGCCTTCCTCTGCGTTATGGTGATTGTTGCGGCATCACGCGTGGTGCGTAGTGACTCACGCTGATTCTCTTCCTCTTCGTATTCCCTGCGTCTGGCTCGCGCCGAGACGATGTTAAAGACCACAACCAGCACCGGCAGCGGCAAGAAGGTCAGCAAACCGACGATGAGACTTGCATAATTTGGTGGAGGCGGGCCGGGCTGAACATGAACATAATGATGCGAACCGGAAGTGAGCGGATGAGGCACGACTGTCAGATTGAAGCTGCGGGCGTCGATGTGAGCTATCGTAGAGACGATTCCGGTCAGTATTGATAGGTAGGCTCCCGCCAGAATGAATGGACGCAGTTGCCGGAGCCCGAAATTCATCTGCTGGACGAACACATTGTCGGCGAGCTTCTGCGCTAACGGTGATTGAAGCAATTTTCCATTGACACTGGGAATTGTGCAGATCAACTGGGTCAGTGTAAGTAGAAACACCAGGCAAAAGATTGGCAAAATGCTTGGCGGGAAAATCAGGATGCTCAAAACAATTACCAGCGGCAAAAGAATCGAAATCCAGTTTCCGACGGTGCTATGTTTCATCGTCAGGGTTACTCCTTACCTTCACCGGTGACGAGCTTTTGCCGTGCGATGTTGATCGTTACGCCTTCATCTTCCACCGGCGATATGGTCGGTGCCTGCTCAAGCGAAGCGAGGCGATGCGCTATAACATCGAAGGACTGAGGGCGTTTTTTGAAGTCGAAGTCGGTACACTCTCTGATCAGCCCGTCCAGAGCTGCGGACACATTTACGTGTTCCAGGGGACTTGCAGAGGATAGAGCGCGCGGCTCTTTTCCCGTCAAGAGAAAATAAAGGGTCCCTCCGAAGCTGTAAATGTCACTGGCTGGACAAGCTTTACCGCGCAGTTGCTCTGGTGCCACATAGCACTGCTTGCCGATTAAAGTGCCCGTTACGCCTTCCAGAAACTGATGTGCTGCGCCGAAGTCAATCAGTCGCAACGAGTTGTCTTCATCGATGACAATATTGTCTGGCGTCAGATCTCGATGCACCACGTTCTGCGCATGCAGGTAGCTCATGATTGAGCAAAGCTGCTTTGCCCAATTGACAACAACTTTCTCGGACTGTGGTCCGTGCAGAGCGATCAGTTTCAGCAAGTCTTCTCCCGGTGAATGCTCAAGAACTAGAAAGCAGGCATTGCCCTGATCGAACACTTCAACGACCTTGCAAACCGATGGATGATTCAGTTTTTGCAAAAGCTCGCACTCGCGTTTAAACAAGTCTCGCATGCGCGTGTTCTGTTCGGACTCGACGGGCAGCACGAATTGCTTGACGATACGCAGCCGCTGCCTATCGTCGCGGGCGACATAGACGGCGGACAATGGTTTGGATGCAAGCTGTCGCACTATGCGCAGTGGCTTGCCCGGCACCATCTGCCCGCTGACCAGAGGTGCAAAGATAGTAGACTTATATTTAGTGGCATCGGCAGATTCAACGTGCACACCATCTGTGATGCTCAGCTGCTTTTGTGCTGTTTGATTTTGTAGCTCGGCGACGGAATCATCAAATGTGCAGTTATCTGCACGCTCGTCCAGAATAGTAAGAAACCGGTGCAGGTCCTTGGTTTCCATCTGCGTGTTTATGAATGTCAGCCAGCCTCCGGAGTGAAAGGTCAATCGCAGCTCAGTCCTACCCTTGGCGAGTGACTTCGAGACTCTGATGCTTTTTACATCCTGCCACGAGCGAAAAGGCTTTCCAAACATCGAATAGGGTAACGCCCCGTCGACCAGAAAACCGTCCTCGGTGGCAATCACCTGTCTGGGCTTTTGCAATGGCAGCCAGACGCACGCCCCGACCGCAAGGGGCACGGTGCCCCACATCGCCATCATGGCGGCCAAAAACAATCGTAGCTTGGGTTGGTCGTGCATGCCGATGTAATCGAAAGGTCCGACCAATACGGCTACAAACAGCAAGAGGTAAGAAAAGAGCATCCATATGGTGGCATGTGTGGCATTGCGCAAGAAAGGGCGTCTATGCCTGAAAGGGAAGCGATACGCCTCTTGCTTGAGAGTCCAGAGATACGCTTCATTCACTTTGCTCAGTTGCGGCGACAGAGAAAATTTTTTCAGAACCCTCGAGGCAAACCAGGCCAGCCTGGCTACCGGACGAGCCAGATATGCCACAAGCAAAAATGCCACCACTGCCTTCACCGACCAGAGATAAGTCGGGTTGTTAAAATCGAACGCTGCCGGCGGAGCAAACCCTCCATGAGGATAATGGGGGGCAGGGGGCGGATACTGGCTCAGACCTGGATGGAGAGGGTGGGCCTGATTCCACGCGTCACCGAGCCAGATCGCCAGTTGGTGCGCCAACGATCCGGGGGGCACCACAGCCAGCATGACGAAGAACCAGATCAATGTAACAGCGCTCCAGTAGCTCACATCGTGCCAGAACAGTTTGCCGCGCAGGCTTTTCTCCGCAAATCGACGTCGCGCTACTGCCAGCACCCAGAGATAGCCACAACTGGCTGAGACCGCCGCAGCGATCGCCAATACAAACGGGGACAGGAGTCTGCTTGAATTGAACACGAGAATACACGCTGGTCCCCATAATGCCAGCGTGGCGATGACATAAATCAGAAGGCGGGAGACAGCACCGCCAAACACTCGCAGCTTCAGTCCGACCGCAAAGACGGGCAAAAGCAGAAGCGCAAACACCAAGCTCCAGACTTCCCCGTGTGGCAGGACGTACTGCACGTAACTGCTCTGGACCTGAGGACTGCTTTCAGATGCCGTCATCAATGCCCTCAACGCCGGACCGACCGAAGCGAAACGCTGTGCCAGACAGATGCAACTAGAAGCGACACTGGCCAGCACCCCGCAGGCAAAAACCAGCCACCAGACAATTCGAGTCGGTGTCTGGGCTAAAGTAGGCTGCGCCGTGGTGTCCGTCTGGGCTGGTTCGACAGGCTGATTGGTCATTTAATGCAAGTTGTCTGAGTTGGCTGGAACTCCTGATTCTATCTATACCCACCCCTGCAGATTCAGTCTTCAATTGCAGTCAGGAATGCAAGCTTCTGATATGTGTGGGTATGTAACCTATAGACTTACCAGGATTGCTCTATGGGCTCCGAAGTTTCGGAAACTGCGGTAAAAAAGCTGCAACCGGCTGAAGACAGTGCCGACCCGCCGCAGGTGGGCCAAGACCCTCGCCTTGAGAGGGCGGACGTGCTCCCCGTGGCAGGCACTGGCACGCCATTGACCACTGCCAGTGACCTGACCTCGAAAGCCAACAGCGACCTTCTAAAGCCCAGCAACGACGGCACCGTCAAATTGCCAAATGGCTTTCCGTCAGTCGATCTGCTGGGCTTTGCTGGCTTCGTTGAGCCGACCGCCTTCGAAGTTGGCGCCAGAGTGGGCGTCGCAGTGGAACATGCCGCCAAGTTTGCGCTCACCGACGGCACCGACAGCAGCAAGAACGTTAAAACCGACGACAAAGGGCGAGTCACTGAGGTTTCGTATCCAGATGGACGCACCCGGCAGTTCGGCTATGACCCCAATACTGGTCAAATGAATCGCATTGTCCAACCGGATGGGCAGGTTTATGTCCTGGGCACCGACGGCAAATGGTCCATCGAACAAAAGCAAAAGCAAAGGCCCGGTGAGCAGCCGCCCGACCCGAGACCGAACTCCGGCGCGGGTACGGATGCCGGCGCCGCCGCCGCGGGCATCACCGCCGCGGGCATCGCGGGCGGCGATAAAGATCGCTACAGTGCACCCGGCGATCAAATGCCAGGCAGGCGCGAGCTGGATTTCAAAAATCCCGCAGTTGCCGCCGACGGCACCTTCACTTACGAAACCAACAATGGCAGCAAAGTAAAAGAAACGCCGGACGGCACCAAAGAGGTCACCACCAAGGACGGCGCCGTCATCAAATCAGACGACAAAAACCGTGTCACCGAAGTCAGGTATCCGAATGGAGACACCCGCACGTTCTCGTATGACACCACTGGCAAGCTGAAGTCTTACACGGAAAACGGCAAGCGCTACGACATCCGCGATCTGGGCGAGGTCTGGGGACCGGACGGTAAGTCCACCGGTATGAAAAATCCGCGGGTGAGCAGGATAGTTCCTTCACGATTACCGACGGACAAAATTTCGTGTAGTCCTGCCCAGACCGCACGTCGAACATCACCGCAGGCGTGAGCGGCCGTTTGTTACGAAGAACGCAGACGGCAACGTCACCGAAGTCACCTATCCAGACGGACGGCGAGCTACTTTCGAGTACGACGGCTGGGGCAGACTGAACCGCGTAACCGACAAAGACAGCAGGGAAATACAACTACAAGGCGACCTTAGATCTACTAGGCATCGTACCCGTTTCAACTGGCTTCCTGGCCTTGAACGGGTCTACCATCGATAACGTCTCTGGCAAACCGGACGTATCTCCAGTACACCGACAAAAACGGCAAGATCCAGACCGATTACACCAGTGGCAGCCGGACGACCACCGACAAGACCGAAGCCGAGTTGCGCGCGATTGCCTAAAAATGCACATTACGAACTGGTTCTTCCACCACCCAATTCGGATCTCAAAGACACGCTCAATTTGCCTGCCGGGATCAGTGGCGGTGGAGCGAGCAGTACAAAAAAATGTACGGTCAGTCGCTCTCCGACAAATTACGCGGACAGAAATGGAATCCGCTCAAGCGCGGCAACACGAAGCCCTTGATCTGCTTACCGAGTCGCACCTGCGCGCGAGATTCTCAAGAACCTCGATCGACCGGAAGACGCGTCGCGAAGGCCAGCAAGTTGATCGACGACTTCAGAGAGCGTGCGCGTCAGCAGGGTGTTCCGCTCAACAAGATGGACGACATCCAGCAGAAAGCTATCGACGAATTGCAGAAAGGCGGCTTCCCTGAAGACCAGCTGAAGAAACTGGAGCGAGCGCTCACCGAAAGCGCTCCACTCTGGAATAGTCTCAATGCGAAATATGGTGTCAAATTTGACGGGGTCAAACAGCCCGACAGCACCACTGTTCGGAAGTACTGCGTAGAAGGCGAAAACGGCGCCAAACTGCCAGTTCTAGATACCAACAGCGACAACCCGGCTGAGGTTGAGCGACGTCTCAAAGAATGGCAAGACACCAAGATGAAGGAGCTGGAGCAGAAGTACAACGTCCAGTTCAGTCGCGACGGGCAAAAGGACACGCCGCTGGGTCGCGAAGTAAACCTCAGAAGCCCGCGCATCAATGAATTGATGGCCATGGAGGAGGGACTCGCAAAATCGCAACCGAGCACCACGACGCTGAATGGCAAACCCATACTGGTCCAATTTGCCGTCGAACCGACTTCCGCCGCCGCTGCATACGTACTGCCCAAGGGCGATCAACAGCGCATTCTCTTCGAGCCGGTGCAACGCGATTACACGATAATCAAGGACAACATATTGCACGAGTGGGCGCATAACGCCCAACACACGATGGAGACCCGCGACAAAGCAGCTCTGGACAGACACTATGCCGAACTTGGCTACCGCAAGGTAAGCACTCCCGATGGTGGCGAGCAGTGGCAATTCCGAGACAAGGACGGCAAATACTGGGCACAAGGTCCAGATCAACCGTGGTACGGAACTTGGACTCGTGTAGACGACCAGGGACGTCCTCTGAAGACCGACGGCACGCTCGCCAGCGGCTGGGGTGACCCGCAGGCAGCCAACCAGAGCAACTCGCAAATGCGTGATAATGCCGACGTCAAACCTAGCAGCGTTAAAGACTATTTCACCCGGCCTTGGGAAGGTAGCGCGTCGAAGTCCGCAGTACAGGTCGTCGGTCGCCGATCGCAGGGTTGGCCGCCCAGCCGTCGGTCAGGAAAACTGCGAGTCGACGAAGAAGTTTGACCGGGCGGAACTGGACTCCGACCCGAATGCGGCAGAAACCTGACAGCACGTCAGAGTACATAAGGCTGCCCGACGGAACGGTTGGTGAGAACAACAGGGTCCCGGTCGCGGGCAGGTCGGCGTTCAGCTTAACATTGCCAAGCGGCACGTGCGGCGGCAGAACAACAAAAATCGCAGCAGCAACACCAACAACAGATTAATCAATCAAACGAGGTGAAACCGGGAGGCGGCAAGCTTCAGAACAAACACAACACTCCGGACGTTACTGTGTTGCCCTCCTGGGCAGGCTGTATGTGTGGGAATCATTAGATACCGGGATGCCGAGGGAATGCCGGGCAGGGTATTTTGCTCAGTGGGTGGTAGGCACGAGATAGAGGTAGATATGGTTTTTCAGTAACATTACCGGAAGATCAAAATTCGCATGCAGTGGGGAACAAGACCCCAACGGTGCCGGCGACAGCGTCCCTGATGCGCGCAGCAGCGGCGGACCCGGACCAGGCGAGCGCGCCATCGACGAGCGCCAGCAGGGCGGCGGTGGTGAACCGCGCCAGTGTATCCGGTCAGCATGTTCGGCAAAGCGCCCGGTTGGATGATCCGGTTTGCGCGAACTCACGCGGGTGTCGATGGCAAACCAGCGACAGTCGGACCATTCGACTTGACTGGCCAGCAAATCAAGAACTGGGCGAGCAGGCAAACCACCAACGATATAAATGATCTCGTCGAGCGTGGGCAGTTGCGTCCGCAGACAGCGTTGACACTTAAGTCAGCGCAATTCGAAACAGTGGTCAATCTATTGACAGAAGGGCAGGACCTGCCATCAAATATGGTGCAGCGCTTTATCCCCGGAGATTTGCAGCGCGTCGTTTACGGCAAACTTTGCGAAGGGCAGCCGCGCAGGAAGTAGAAGCGATTCCGGTAAGCCTGAGGACCTGAGCGAGCGGTCGATGAAGGACTTTCTAGAGCGAGATGATTCGGCAATAAATGAGCCGGGTGAGAAGGTACCATTGCTTCGGGAAGAAGAGACTGCGCCTGACTGCGAGGAAGGCACCGCCCGTACCCAAACCGATCATCGGCTGCAGTCCCCGCAAGACCAGCAGCCAAAGCCAAATCACCCAGCCAGGCCCTGGTGGCGCGCCTATCCACTTTTCAGTATAGCGCTCTTCATCACACTTACTCTGGTCGGGCTGTACATCTACTCGTCGCCGCGACAGTTCTATCCGCCATATACCGACATCGAGTCGGCTAGACATTCCAGAGAATCCGGCGATCGTGAGTTCAGGCTGCGTTTGCGGCTGGCGTTCGCGCAATTCATGCATAACGGCACGCTGATCCGACAAACTCTCCATCACCTTGCGCAATTCGCCTACCTAAGAGGTGACACCAGCGGTGCCATCAAATTGCTGGAAGAAAGTCAGGCACCGGGGACAGATCTAGAAACCATACCCGGACCAAACGATTGGGCTATGCAAGCTCTGTGTGACCTGTACTTGCGGGCAGGACGAAAAGATGAAGCACTGGCCCTTCTGGAAAGATGGAGAGGGTCCGTGATCAAAAATGGAAATCAGGTATCCGGCTCGCTCGTCAACTTCCATGATTATGCGGAAGGGGTGTATCATCACATCGGTGAGTTTGAATCCGCCAGGCGCGAAGAACGATACGCCAACCAATCGCGAATGGTACCAAATTCGGTGTATGTCAATCCTGATCGAGAGCCCACCGATGATCGATCAGATGTGAGCCGACTTCGCAAAGGCTGCTGGCTATACACTCGTCAGAGATACCAAGACGCACTGGCACTGTTTAAGAACATCAACATGGCACATCTCAATCAAGAGCAGCAACATGACTTGAAAGTCATAGGTGCCCTGACAGAGTATCGTCTATTTCAGAGTGAAAACCACTACCCGAGATCGACTCCCGTGACGGGCACTACTTTCTTCGAGACAGAATACATGCGCAGAAGATCGATTGCCGACGATGCAGAAGCACCGCAGATCATCGAAGCCACCGAGTCGGAAATATCCTTGTGCGACCTGTGCTCGGCTGAAGCGACGGCGCGAGGGGACGCTGGGGGTGAACCACATTTTCGTCATCTGGCTGTCGACGCGCGGGCGAGACTCAACAGCATCCGCGATCGCCAGAGGCCTGCCATAGACTGACTGCCAACGCTTCTGAGCGATCTGAATCGACAAAAGGAAACGCAACAGTTGGGAAGTTGTCGCCCCAGGGAACATGACTAACATCGCATCTATATATACAGATAGATATATATGCACGGACCACGAAGTCCGACGATGGGGTGCCGAATCCAGTATGAACGAGAGCAAGGAAAACGCTAAGAAGGGCGATGCCGGCAAGAAGGGCGGCGATGCCACGAAAGAGGCAACTGGTGACGGCGGCGCACGCAAGAGCGATACGGCACACACGGAGGTTTACGGCTCCGCGACACCCGCGCCCCAAAAGGAAAAGGACGTCCCCGCGCGCGCCAACACCGACGAGTCGAAAGCGAAGGACGCCCCCAGTCCGGCGGTGGCGGTCAAAGACGACAAGTTCAGTTTCTCAAACATTAAACACGCCCTGGAAAACAGGGGCAAACAGCTGTTGGGCGTAGACAGACCGCATAAGACCGCGGAAAACGCCGACAAGATGACCCCTGAGGCGCGCGCGCAGAAGGGCGTCACCGACTATTTCGACAAGAAGACGGGACGCCAGTTCCGCTATGACGAACAGGGACGCATTAACGAGATTGAGAGCAAAAGTGGCTTGATCACCACAATCGTCTACGGAGAGGGCAGCGATGCCACTAAACCGAAAGCGATTGCCGTCGTCGACAACTCCTCCTGGAACATGGTGGCACACCTGGAGGCAACTGATGGCGTCCAGCTGCGCATCGATCAAAAGACCGGCAACATGGTGGCGGCGTATCGAGAAACATTGCGCACCGTGCGCGGTGATACACCACTCGGCACCGAATTGCACGTGCGTCACGAGGTGAGTCCGGATGGGCACCAGTCCGTGACACGCAGCACCATGGACGGGCTGCGAGTCGACAGAACCCTGATGAGAAACGATGGAACCGCTTACGGCTCAATAGAATACCAGTACCTGACACCGCAGAACGGACAGTCACCGAAAGACATGCCGGTGGTCGCCGTCCAATTGAATGAATGCAACCGCCCTGTCGAGACCAAAATCTTCGACGATGCACAGCGCATGGAACTGGACAAGCCACGCGTGCGCGAAGAGATCGCTTATGCAGAGCGAGGCGGAAGCCTGGTCGAGACTCACGAACGATTCAACCTCGAAGACGGCGTTTCGCGTCTCGATAGCCGATGCGTCAAGACACTGGACCTGCAGCAGGGCATCCAGTCGGTCGTACTCGAGCAGGTCAAGGGCGGTCAAACCATCGCCACAACCAATTGCACCTTCGATGCCACCGGCAAGCCTGTCGGTCTGGAATACAAAGACTCGACACTCAACTGCGAGCTGCAGTTCTCATTCGATGAGATAGGCAAACCGGTAAAAGTGCACGGTGACACAACCGGACTTTTGCCCGAGGACAAGCTCCTCGCATTCGCGTTTCTCTCCGTGGGCACTCTCAAGAACGAGTACAAAGTCGGCACGCTCACAGATAAAGAAGCGCGCGAAGACCTGGCTCCCACTCCGCCTCGCGCGGGAGATCGCGGCACTGGAGTTGCGGTCTGGAAAGAAGGCGATGGCTACGCGCAGGGACGCGTCGATAAAGGCATCATATACGACAAGTCCGATACCGCAATCGGTACCATGAAGGATAACGGCGACGTCGCGCTCAGCGGACCGCCTCCCAGGACTTTCAATATCGTCACTGACAAGGGTGCGGGCGCGGGGTTCCACGGTTTGGGCAGCGATGGCGAGCGCCTGGACCTTTGCGCCGGGCAAGGCGACGGCGTCGACAGACACGAAGGTCTCAACGGCGTGTTTGCCCGATACTCGCCTGATGGTGTTCCCTCCGCCGAAGTACTCGTCGTCGGCGGCAACATGTTCGACGAACACAACCAATTCATCGGTCACGTCGATGAATTCGGAAAAGTGACGTTCCCAAATGACAGAGAACCTCGACAAGATGCGGGGACCGATCTCAACAGCATTCTCAAAGACGGTTATGTCTTCAACGGAAATCAAAACGGCAAGCCGTTGCAGTTCGACGTCGATAACCTTTCGACGGGGCGCATATTCATTCCGCAGTTAGATGCACAGACCGGACAGCCAAAGCTGGATGCAAACGGCAATCTTTTGCCGCCGATGGAATACGCAATCAGGCTGGGGGCGGTGATTGATACCAAATCCGGTGAACAGATCGCCAAGTACGTGCCACCGGCTGACTTGGGCGACAGGCTGGAAGGCGGGTCGCTGGTCATGGGCAATCCACCGCGGGCAGTACCGCTGGGGAGCATCCCAAATCTAGTCTTTGATGTACACGTCCAGGGTCAGGCATCGGGCAGAACGGTAAGCGGACTTTCACTGGGACCGGGCGACGGACCCGATGGCTACGGCGGCGGTCTGATCAACCTCAACCACTCCCTCGCCTTGACTGCGCAATGGCATGATGAGGCGGTGAAACAATCGGGCGGAACGGAAGAAGACAAAGTCACCATTGACCTGTCCGTGAAAGCACAGACGCGCGCGCGCGCACTTCACGATGAGATAGTCACCACCGGCGTGGTGACGCCGGACGTATTGCGCAAACTCAACTCCCAGATCGCGCGCGACAACAACTTGCTGGCGGGCGATGATTCGCTGATTCGTCTGCGGTCCCGGATGGACCATCCCGTGTACAAGCTCGAAAGTATCACTGGTCCTGTTGACGGCTATGGCTGGCTGCCCGACGCGAAAAGCAAGGACGGCGTCGCCAGGGTTGAGATCAAACAGAACCTCCTCTACAAACCAGGCTCCGACAACGCCATCGGGTCTATAGATCC
The DNA here is from genome assembly GCA_046328035.1 of Candidatus Obscuribacterales bacterium. Lineage (GTDB taxonomy): Bacteria > Cyanobacteriota > Vampirovibrionia > Obscuribacterales > Obscuribacteraceae > JBGASG01. Next base: position 32,111 of record JAXLXI010000005.1, read on the forward strand.
GCGCGACGGCAGTCTCAAGTTTCTTGACGCCCGCGGTCAGGTCATTCATTCAAACATGAAGGAAGTGCCTGGTGCCGTGTGGCACTTTACTTACCAGAAAGACGGCAAGCAAGAAGAATCAAATTGGTTCACCACCCGTGGTGGTCAAATTCGCAGCGAGCACGATCTGAAGGAAAAGATGCAGAGCGAGCTGAATTATGCCAATCAAATTCACAATCAGTCCAAAACAGAAGAAGCCGGGCAGGCATTGGACCGCACGATCAAATTGACGATCAGGTATCGTGACGGGCTGGACAGAGCAGTTAAAGAAGGCATTCCAATAAATGCGGACGGGACAGTTGCTGCCGGTTCCGCCCTCGAACTGGTCGAAGGAGGTCCGCGACAATTCGTTCGGGCTGAGTATTACAGGGAAAAACAACCACCGCCTACGGTGCTGCCCTTGAAGGAACTGACTGCTGAGCAGTGTACGAAAACGGACGGCACAATGAGGCTCGGCGAAGACTTGTTCAAAATTGAGCAAGGCAAGTTGCGTCGCATGAGCATGCAGGACGGTCAACTGGTGCCAGGCGATCTCTGCGGCAGCTGGGAGCCCAATTACAAGATCAAGGTCGATGGACGCGAGATCGATCTGCGCAATCAGAATCAAGTAGTAATTGAGTTTAAAACCGCGGGCGACGATCATCAATATCGCATCTTCGGACGAGGGCATGCCCGCACTGAAGCAGACGGAAGATTCAATGCCGGTGGACTGGTGGATGCCGACCAGGTGATCCAAGAAATGCGCCGGGCTAAAGACGCCGCAGAAAACGGCAATATGCAGTACTTCCGCGAGAAGTCCTGGGTCCTCGGCACCACCGCCAACTGGTACAAGGGCGATCAAGAAGGACAGATGGATGCCATTCTTTCCACGATTGAGAAAGAGATGGGCGCCGCCAACAAAGAAGTGAGCCAGCTCTTCGGTGACGGACTGGAACTCAAAATCACCAACAACCATCTCGACCACAACACCGTAGCGCTCGACCGGTTCTGCAACGACATGAATGTTTCGTCGCAAGATGTTCTGAAGCGTGCCGGCGAAGCGACGCAGACGCAAAAGCAGGCAGACAACGTGGCGGTGATCACTCTGGTGTCGATAGTGACAGCTGGTGCGGGCTCCGCAGTCAGCGCCGCCGGCTTGACCGGAATGACCGCCGTCGGCACCGAACTGGGAGTGAGCGTGGTCGGTGGCGGACTGGTGTCGGGGATGGTGCGGCACCGCGAACACAACACGCTTTCGCAAGACGGGATGAACGTGCTCTCCGGCGGCATGGAAGCGCTGGCAATGGCAGGCGGCGGCAGACTCGCCCAACTCGGCAAAGAGTTGCAAGCGCTGAAGGCAGCGAAAGTCGCCGGGACGTTGACACCGCAGCAGGCAGAGATGTTAGCCAGATACACGATGCTGAGCCGCACAGTCGACGTCATGTCCAGAAACAGATTCGTCGCCGATGTGGTGCCGGGATTGGTCAGACCTACCAACGCGATGATGCAATCGACGCTTTTCATGGGCGCGCATGCACTGCGCGAACCGCAATCGTCTGCGTTCACTGTGCAAAACTGGATGATGAGCAGCACCTGGATGCTCGGTGGCGAGTATGCCAGTGCAACGATGCGCGGATTGACAAGCTGGGGCAAACTGACCGAGCCGGAGCTTCTGGCTGTGCAAAAAGCCGGCGGCCCACCGTTTGTCCCGCAGTGGCACATGACCAGTCCGCTCGGCCGATTCGGAGAACACATGGCGGAGCACCTGCCGACAAACGCCGTCAACAACTTCTTTTACGGTGGGCTTGATGCGGCACCACAGGCAGTGCAGGCTGAGCGAATGCGAGTGTCCGAAAAAACCAGGCTGCCCGTCGAGATAGTGTCCGACGAATTCATGGCGCGGCACGGCAACTACTACAACATCTTCGCAGACATGAAGCAAGCTGCCTTAGACAGCGCGCTGACCGCGCCTGTGGTGACCGCCGGCTCCTACGCCGGCAAGTTGGGTGTGGAGATAGTGCGGGATGTTCCAGTTCATTACTGGGAGCAAAAATTCAGGACGGCGCAGAACAAAGCGGAAATCGATCCGGCTACCGGCGCGCCGAACAAACCGGGCATTCAGCGCCAGCTTCTCGATTACATCGAGGAATACAAGCGCCGCGGACCTATTGAGGAAGACGGCACCATTATGGGCGTTGACGAGAACGGCAATCGTGTCGTAAAGCACAAACCGCCTTGCCTGCTCAATATGGACGTCACCAAACTGGGCGAGCTCAACTCGGCTCAGGGCAAGGAGCAGGGCGACAAGGTTCTCAAACTGATCTCCGAAACCATTCAAGCGCGCACTCGCACTGAGGACACATTCGGACGGTTCGGCGGCGATGAGTACGTGACGATCCTCAGGGACTGCCTCGATCCTGCGGCAGCGGGGCGCCCGATTGCCGAGCTGAAATGCGTCGCCTATCCGGGACAGGATCCTTTTATATTGCGTCCCGGCGAGACGTTCGAACCTTTCCTCAAAGACAGCGAGGGCAATCTTGTTCTGGATGCTGAGGGCAATCACATAAAAGGCAACATGGTCACCGTCACGGTTGGTGCGGTGTATTGGAAGCCGGGACAATCAGTGTCCGAATTCATCGAAGCGTCCGACGCGGCCATGTACAAGAATAAGCAGGCGGGCCACAGTAATCAAATTCTTTATGACCAGTCGGTATTGCCACCACCCGAGCTACCAACTCCGGCTCAACGCGCGCGAGAGAATCAACTCGGCTTCTACCGTGAACTGAACGAGCGCTCCAAAGACTTTCGGTCGCGCCGGCTGACCGATGGGGAAGTAAGACAGTACAAGCAAGACCTGGTTAAGGGTCAGGAGATCTTCGCAAAATTGGCGGTGGAACATCCGGCTCACAAGCTTTTGACGGAGTTCTACACCGACATAGCCCTTGAAAAGGAAGTTGCCCACGCGAAACGCCACAAGCAAGAACCTATTCTCCTCAAAATCGATCCCAACAACTTCAAGGTCGTCAACGACGGGGCGGGACACGCAGCCGGGGACGATGTCTTGTTGCGCGCCGGCGACTATATTCGGGACATCACGCGACAGGGAGACTTTCTGGGATCGCAGGGTCTGGCCGGGCTTATTATTGCGCGCCATACCAACGATGTTTCGAGGTTGCAGACTGAGGCCGGCAAATTTTTGCTGGCTGTCGGACCTGATGGTGTCAGACCAATCAAATCCATGTCTGAGTTGCGTGAGGTTAGCCTCGATGGACTGACCGGCAAAACGCTGGAGGTCTTTGAAAAACGCAAATTGGAGGTTCCAGTATCTTTTGCAGTCGGTGTCGCGAAGTATGAGCCTGGAATGAATGTTGAGCAGTGGAAAGCTGCGGTGGAAGAGTCGCTCAAAGAGTGCAAGACGCGTCAGATGCTGAGCGGTGAAAGGCTGCCTCGCACCACTGCCGAGGAAGCATTGCTTGAGGAGTACAAACGCACCGCCAATCCAATGTTGAACCCGGAGGGAGATACAGGAAAGCCCATAGAGATCTCCAACTTGAGCGAGCACCAGCTCAAAACATTTCTGGAAGGCAAACTCAAACTGCGCGAGCGCGTGAAAAATGAGGACGGTACCGAAACAGTCATCGACCATCCACTGATTAGAGAAGAGGTGATGGATGACTTCATCACGCGTAGTTATGATGTGATGAAAAAGTGGCCCGCCATTAACCAAATGGAAGACCGCGCGATCGCGGACGCGGTGCTGAAAAAACGGACGCAAGAATTGGCGAAGCTGGCAAGCGAGTTCGGCAACGAACATGGACTGCCGCCGATAAATATCGTTGTGAATGACAAATTATTGATCCAGATGAACTCGCGCGCCACTCACCTGGCTGGCACCAACACAATATTTGTGCGCAGCAGCGATTTGCTCAGACCCGACCCTGAATTTATCGGCGTCGTTTATCACGAGTTTTTCCATGCCGAGCAGGACAAGGCGATGCTGAATGCCACCGCCGTCGACTTGCTACAAAGAGTGCCGCCGGAAGAGCGGATGACGGCGCTCTCCAACATCAAAGTTCAGTACGATATCGTGAAGGCATATCTGGACGCGACAGGCAAAAATTCCTCTGGAGACAGATCGACCGAGCTCGGTTGGGCTGCTTCAGTATTGTCGCGTCAAGACAATCGTGCCTGGATCGCAGAGCGCGTCAATCTCGATGCTGAGGGCTTGAAGGAAGACACGGATTACGCGCGCGCGGACAAGCTGCGTAGCAGCTTCAAGCAGGGAAGAGACTACTCTGAAAAGATGGCGATTGTGCAAAGACAGATTAGCGAGTTGCCGCGTCTGTGTAAGGAAGAGCTTTTCGGTGATGATCCAGACAAGTTTCTTGAGAGACTGCACAAAGATCCGGCATTCAGAACCGAAATCTACGGCTACGATCTGCTGAGCGCGAAATTTGATAAACGGGACGCCGTATTCAACGACTTGCTGCAAACCAATCCGGAGTTCGGACTGGCTATTCAGAAAGGTCAGCGCGAGCAGTGGATGGCAATGCTCGGAGAGATATCTCCAGAGATGCCGCGCAGCAATGTGATGCTTACACGCCTGGAATTAAAAGGTCTGCTGCACATGATGCAAAAGGACGGCTGGAAGCTGAACGGCGACAACTATCAATTGTATGACGATCGCTTGCGTGAAAACTTGAGCACGGTTCTAGATGATGCGCACCAACGGCGGCATCATCTGACATTCACCCAGTACGAAGGTACGCAAGCGGAATTGGAAACGTTCTTCGTGATGAAGCAAGTCCAACGCAAAACGAAAGAGCGCAGCATCTCGTTTCATTAGTCGTTGGCGAGCTTGTTTGGTCTGTGTCAGTTTTGACACACGTGAGGCACAATTTGTTTGCGAGCTATCTTTTCAGCGACGGTCCAGACACAAAAACGAGAGTTCGAGTGTCAAAACTGACACAACGACTTTGGTCGCTCATCGCATCAATTGCGCTTATAACATGCCTCGCCGCCTGCGATGTTCGGACGGAACCACAATGGGCAATCTATTTTGAACGCGCCAACAAAATCTCGACACAACGAGACTATGAACCGTGGGACAAGCAAGCAGAGTTGGTGTTCAACGAATCGTCTAAATATGGTGGCAAACTGCCACCACCAAGCCCGGGGTATGGGTGGACGTATCCTTCGGCATTGCATGATCTGGGAAACACATACAGGCTTGAAAAGAAATCAGAAAAAGCCGAACGTTTCTACCTGAGAGCTCTGGAGCTGGAAAATATCGATCATCCAGGACAATCAAATGGCGTTTATCGCAGAGACTTAATCGACGCGCTGGTTACTAATGGAAAAATCAAAGCAGCGCTCGAGCAGCAGAAGCTGCTCATAGAGGCAATAGAGAAGGAACTACAGACGCCGACATATAAGGGATCGCCTTCGCATGAGCAATGGCTGGAAAAGGAACAAGCTAAACTTGCCGAGATGGAAAAACAAGTGCCATGAAAATTAGCCGTCGGTCGATTGTTCTATCTGGAGCCGCAGCATTACTCGCAGTGGAGTCAGGCGAGAGCACAACTGCTGCTGCCGACAAGAAACTTTGGGAGCATCTCGATCACGAAAGGTTCATGCGTCTGGCGATTGAGCAGGCGATGAAAGTACCGAAGTGCCCTTTCGGCTCTGTCATCGTAAACATCAAAACCAACAAAGTGGTGGCAGAAGGCTGGGTGCGCATCGAGAAAAATCCCATCTGGCATGGCGAGATGACAGCGATCGGCAACTGCCCGGATGGCGACAGCGGATTCGACTGGACCGAAGTGGCGCTCTACACAACCGGCGAGTCATGCCCGATGTGTCAGGCAGCCATTGTCTGGACGAAGATGCCGCTGGTTGTTTATGGAAGTTCGATGCCATTCCTCCAAACTTGTGACTTCGGACAAATCGACATCAGATCACAAGCCGTGGTTGACGCATCCCACTACGGCAAGTGCGCGATCGTCGGCGGCGTCCTGGAATCCGAATGCAACGAACTCTTCAAGCGCGCCAAAGCCATGAGTTAGCGAAATGCGGTGATCAGCTGGAGTGAGAACTTGGTAAGATTGTCAATTGGCGCGGACCCGCTCCTAGCCAAGAGAAACAATCCCCGTCCACATCCCAGTCAGCCATAGCTTTTATAGAAGAGGCGATCATGAGCAAAACACTGCTTGAGCAACTCCGTGAGATGACCGTAGTCGTCGCCGACACCGGTGACTTCGAGTCTATCGCCAAATACAAACCTCAAGACAGCACGACCAATCCCTCGCTGCTGCTGGCTTCCGCGAGCATGGACACATACTCGGGTCTGGTTGACGAAGTTATCAAGCACGCCAGGGAAGAGCTTGGCAAATCAGCCGACGACAAAGCCGTGGCTAACCTGGCATTCAAACATCTGGCTGTCGCCTTCGGTGAGAAGATACTCGGAATAGTCAAGGGTCGCGTCTCCACCGAAGTCGACGCGCGACTCTCCTACGACACCGCCAAGACTGTCGAGCAAGCCCGCGAGATTATCGCGCTCTACGAAAAGGACGGTTTCTCGCGCGAACGCATCTTGATCAAAATCGCCTCCACATGGGAAGGCATCAAGGCTGCCGAGCAACTCGAAAAAGAAGGCATCCATTGCAACATGACCTTGCTGTTCGGCATGCACCAGGCGGTCGCCTGCGCCGAAGCGCATGTGACGTTGATCTCGCCATTCGTCGGTCGCATTCTCGACTGGTACAAGGCGAGCACCGGCAAAGATTACAAAGGCGCCGAAGATCCAGGCGTGCAATCGGTGACGTCGATCTACAACTACTACAAGAAGTTCGACTACAAGACTGTCGTCATGGGCGCCAGCTTCCGCAACATGACTGAAATCACCGAACTCGCCGGCTGCGACCTGCTGACCATTTCACCTAAACTGCTCGGCGAACTTGATGCCGCCAGTGGTGACCTGCCGCGCAAGCTCGATCCGGAAAAAGCGAAAGCCATGAACATCGAGCGCATCACGATCGACAAAGCGAAGTTCGACGAAATGCATGCCGCCGACAAGATGGCTAACGACAAACTGAAGGAAGGCATCGAGAGTTTCTCGAAAGCGCTCGAAGACCTGGAGCAGTTTCTCACCAAACGCGTCAGCGCCGTCGGCGCCCAGCGCTAGGACAGGCACCAGCACTACACGCACACGGCACTAGGATCTCCAGAGATAGTCCCAGAGTCGTTTGAGAACCCCTCGGTTTTCGCCGGTCTGGTTCTGCGAATGCGAAGCGGGTTTACGTGCATACGGGTTGTACGGTGGTTTCGGAAACAATCCGATCACTTCCTTGAGCTTCGCGTGTTCGAATGCACCTAGATTGAGTTGGGCAACTAATTGATAGTTGTCCTTATCTATGATCGGGCACCTCCTTTAGTGGCATCCGATCGCCAGGGTTGTCCTTCCACTCCTTGGCTGTTGGCGAGTTGATTCGTTCTTCTGCAGTAGGAACTGGTATGCCCAATTCGACAAGCTGCTCAAGTGTCAATTGGTCAGAGCGCCCGTTTCGATAGACTTCCTGGTGATGACGATCCCACGCGGAGTGCCCGGTTGGAATAAAGTCCCAACCGGGTCCTTCCGAACCTTTTAGTTTTTGGCGGTAGACAAAAACACCGCCCATTCCAGACTCACCGTAGAAAGCAAGAATCTGCCCGCTGAGAGTTTCATGATATTCGAATATTTCTTCCATAGTTCAGACCTGTGCGGTACTGCCTATGGATATTCTAGCTTCTCGGAATAATCCGCAACTCCTTGTCTTTCCTGTATTGCGGGAAGTACTCTTCGGGTCTGACGTTGTGCGCTCGCAAGACGTTCAGGAAACTAGGGCTATTATTCAGTCCGGCTTGCAGTGCAATGTTCTGGACTGCGCGATAGAGCGGGTTGCCCGGTTGGAATGGTTCGTTGCTGCTGTTGATTGCGTTGCTGAGCGCCGTTTCCACTCGCTCTCTGTCACCGTTGGCGCCGCGCATGTTCAGAAACTGGGCAAGCGCCAGCCGAGACTGGGTGGGTCCATCAGCTATTCGCTGCAGATGTTCCACCGCACCAGCTGTCTTTAAATGAGCAGTCCACGCGTCATGAGAAGCTTGCAATTGATCGAAAATCTGTGGATGGTGTTTGCTGAGATACCGATTCAATTCGGCGCCACCATCCTTGATGGTCATCAGATAGCGAACATGCTCTTGTTCTCCCGCGGGAAGGTTGTTGACGGAGGTCTCGAATGTCGCTCGCGTTCTGGCTGCCTGGTTGGCTGCCTGCCTGTCTTCGAACTGCGCGAGTGCCAGGTCTCTCAACACATTAGGATGATTCTTGAACGCGAGGTCGGCCGCAACTACGCCGCTGGTAAGTTCTCGTTCCCAGCGGGGATCGTTCAATACATTGCGAGCTGCCTGCCGCTCAGCCTGGCTGATACTGTCTTGCAACTGACCGATGGTATCGGGGTTGGCGGCAACGCCGTCTACTTTGATCTTCTCCCCCGCTGCCTCAGCCGGCTTATTGTTTTTGCTGCTATCAGTAGGTGCAGGTCTGCCCCAGGCCGCCACCGCGGCGCCTTCTACTCCCGTAAGTGTCAGCCCCGGTGCGCCTTCTGAATTCAATTCATCAAACATAATTCGTCTCCTGGTGCGTGTGCGATAAAACCTGCTGGCAAGCCGATGTTAGATGCAGATGCAATCGACCACAATGCGCAAGTCTTCTCATCGCACTGTATGTGGTGTCGGTGACGCTCGTGCAAAGAAACTATCCGCACTGTGTGATTGCACACAAAGCACCTGATGAATTGTGCAGAGACACTCGTGTGCAGCACCGTTCGTTGACTTTTCGAGCCAATCGGTGTCGAAGAATTTTCGGCATCGTGTAGAAAAACAACGCAGGGAACATTCAGTGACTCGACTCAAAGAGCCGAGTTCTTACTTATGCTCATGCGAGGCAATTACTATGCGCAATGTTGAAGACTTTCGTTTTGGAACGAATACAGATATCGATGTTTCACTTCAGACGGCAACCAATTTTTCCGATGAGTACATGAAACAACTCACCCTCGCCGACACCGCATCTATTGGATATCGCGCAGGTGAAGCAGCGCGGGCTGCATTAAAGCTTTTCGATGGTGACAAACCGCTTGAGGTCGGTGGTGCACCGCGGGAACACCCGAGGCAAGACTGGGTAATTGCGATGAACCTGGCCGCCGACTTCGGCAACGAATGCACGATCGAAAAGCGCACCAAAAAGCTGCAGGAACTGGCAGCCGACACCAGGGGCACACCGGTGACAATCGTGGTGCAGTTTGCGGTCAAACAAAAGGACGGAGCATGCAAGCTCGAACGGTTTGCGCTCAACGGCGGAAAGGTGGTCAAACTCGAGTCACCCGGCAGATCGGGAGGATACGCGTCAGATGTGGAGCAACTGCTCAAATTTACCAGCCAGAATTATCAGACAAGAAACCTCGGTCTGATCCTCGACTCGCACGGCACCGGCAACGGTGGCATGCAAGGTGACACCGGCAGCCTGACTTTGACGGAACTCAGAGATAGCGTGACCCGAGGACTGCGAAACAGCGGTCATGACAAGCTGGATTTGCTGCAGTTCAATGCCTGCTTGATGGGACAGAACGGCGTGCTGGAATCCACGCAATCGATAGCCAGACACATCGTGGCATCGGCGGAGCCGGAAGGCACCGGTGCTCAAGGACGCGACTTCGACAACCGAGTTTTCAGAGAGCTTTTGAGAAACCCCTCGATGACCGCCGGCGACCTTGCCGATGTCGGGATCAGACAGGCCAGAGATATGGCGCGCGACTTTCCAACGCTCGCGCACTTCGACATGGAAAAGTACGGCAAGTTCCGCGAGTCGCTGGATGCTTTCGGCGAGAGGATGGCTAAGCTCTGCAAAGACCCCGCCCAACTCGCAGTGATCCAGAACATCATCAGAGAAACATTTGCTTATGGTGGCGGATCGATCAAATTCCTGAATCTGTTTTTGGGTGGTGGCAAAGACAAACCCTTCCTCGGCAAGCCCGACTTCATCAAGCCTCCATCAGGCAGTGACTGGGGTTTTCAGGGCATCGGCGGCTCGGGATTTCGTGCTGAGAGCGGACGACGCGATGTGAAAGACTTCGTCGCCAGAGTTCTGTTGGCGATCGCCAAAGGACAACTGAAGGATGAAGACGGCTCACTCGAGAAAGCAGCGAAGAATCTCTTGATTGACGGCACCGCGCTCGTCAAGTCATTTTTTGCCGACGGCAAAGAGCGCATGAACACCGGCGGACTGAGCGCGTTTCTGCCGACCAGCGCGACCGATGACGGCTTCGGCGATCCCATGCCATCGAACACGGGAGGCTGGCGCCAATTTCAGCAATCACTGCGGAACAGCGTAAGTCCGGCATCGCGTTTCGACGGAACACTCAAGAAAACGAAGATCTCGTGAAATAGAGGTGCAGCGCCGAGCGCCAGGTTACATGCCGCCCGGCGGCACGTTCGGGGATCCTAAGTCGAAGCCGCCGCCGGGACCGCCGCTATAGCCGCCCATCAGACTTTCGATGCGCACCGGCTCGACCTTATCGAAAGCGCCGCTGTCGATCCATTGATGGTCGTCCGGCGCGATGCCGCGCACGATCGCCACCGCGCACGGTGCGTCATGAGACACGCCTTGCGCGATGTTTCCGAGAATCAGTTTTTGCAAGCCGGTACGTCCGTGCGAACCCATGACGATCAGGTCTGCATAATACTTGTGCGCCAGGTCGAGTATTGCCTGCTTGGGCGCACCGACCACAGCCTCGACCACGACGTTGTTCGTTTTCAGGATTTGCGCCAAATATGCACCCCGCTGGTGGATGCTCTGTTCGACCTGGCGCATATCGGTGTTCTCCTCGACTGCAGCGGCGACGATAAAGCGACACTCAGCTCTCCATTGAAGGTTGGCGAGCCAGCGCACCGCGATATCAGAGAAGATGGAATTGTCGATCGGGATCAGAATATTCCGAAAACCAGGCGATGCTTCGCGCGCCAGACAGCAAGGCGTCTTGGCGATGATCACCGGACAGTGTGCGCTATTCAATACCGCCTGACTGACACTGCCGATCAGCAGGCGTTCCAGAGTGTTCTTGCAGTTGGAGCCGAGCACAATCATATCGGCTTCAATCTGCGCAGCGGTTTCTATAATCGCTTCTTTGGGCTCGCCCACAACCGGAAGATACGAAACCTGGCAGTACGTGAGCGCGTCATGAAGCGCCACCGCTAGTTCCTCGATCTCGCAAGCGACGGCTTCCGCGTCGGGCGCTGCTGCGGCAGTTTCTCCCCGCACAGTCATGATGTGTATCTCGGTGCCCTCGAACCAATGCATCTTGATGAGAGCGTCAACGATTGCCTGCGAGCTGGGTTTTTGGTCGATTGCCACCAATACTTTCATCGCTACCTCAAGGTAAGTGCGCCAGGGCCGGAACGAACCCCAATCTGCCCAGCCAGATGGACAGGACAGATCATAAGGTCGAACCGCCACACTTGTCAGTAGAAACGGCTGCCTTTTGTCGTATCGTTACTAAAAGCGCTGAACATTAAACCCGGGCCAAATCCAGGCTTTTCCCGAGTGACTGTAGCCCTGCCTCCGTTTAATCTACTGGAAGAAAATCCGACCCCGCCCAAAATTACTAGGTCTAAAAGCCCAAAAGCCTCATCACTGCAATGCTGCAGGGATCTACCCCTGCTTAAGCCTGTGGTTTATCGGGCACAACAATAATAGCTCTCCGGTAAGTGTCATGGTTGACGAGAAAGCTGAGCGTACCGAACAACAGGCCCAGACTCTGGGCCCGTCAACAGATGTAGCCGCCATCAACGACGAAGCCTTCTCGTTGATGAAGGAGCACTCTCTGCAGACGGTTGGTGGCGACGACACCAAGATCGGCTACATGTTGATGGGCGGAACCGAGGAGTTCAAAAGCCTCTACGGCACTGGCACGGCGTTCAAAGACCAGACGTCTACCATCATATCCACCAACGGCGGCACCGAGCTGGGCGCCGGGATAAGCCAGGTCTACAAACTCGCCAGCGAAGACAATCTCGGCGCCTATAACGCTTTCGGCGGCGATGTGAATTCGATGACCAGCAGCAGCATGGCCATCTCCGATGTTTCGGCGAACTCACTGAAGTTCGGCAATCTGCTCAAAGAAAACTCCAAAACGGCGGTCGCCGAGTCGGAACGCGAGATAAAGAAGAATGACACCCTCGAAGGAATCGCGCGCAAGGTGCTCGGTAAGGATGCCTCTCCCAAAGAAGTAGCCGATCTCGCTGAACTGATGAAGCAGATCAACGGCATCGAAAACGAGCGCAAAATTCAGCCCGGGGATAAAGTACAGATCCCCGGCAGAAACACTGACGGCAGCTACTACTTCCAAAACCCGGACAACTCGGACGAGAAGATCACCGTCTGGCGCGGTGGTGTCAGAGTCGAGAACAAAGACGGCACCGGATACGAGCGGCAACAGGAAAAGGACGGCACCATCAAAGGCAAAGGCTGGGGTCCCAAGCCTGAAGACAATTACACCTACGAGCGCTCAAAAGACGGCACGGAAGTTGTAACCGACCAGAAGGGCAACAAGACCACCACCAATCCCGATGGCAGCACACGCGTCGACAACGTCGATGGCACAGGCTACACGCGCGACGCCAAAGGCAACGAAAATCACTGGGGTCCGAAGCCGGAGGACAACTACACCAGAGATAAAGATGCGAAGCGTTATACCGACAGAGACGGCAACTTCGTCTCCGAATTCAACGATGGCACCAGGGGCGTAACCGACAAGAATGGTATCACCACGTGGACCTTCCAGAATGGCGAACAGTGCATCACTGAACCGAGTGGACGAGAAACCTGGAAGAATAAAGACGGCTCCGTCACGGTCAAAAATCCAAATGGCGGTCCCGTCGAACGCACTGAAAAAGACGGCACCAAACTCACACGCTGGCCCAACGGCGTAGAGAAACGGGAGAATCCCGACGGCACCGGCGATGTCACCACCCCTGATGGCCACGGCGGATACACAAAACAGGGCTGGGGTCCGAAGCCTGAGAATAACTACAATGAAACCTACAGTCCCACAGACGGCGTTACCAAACGAGTTGATGGCGCCGGCACCACCACGACCACCTGGGCAGACCGCACAACCAAGGTCGAAAATAAAGACGGCACCGGATATGTGCGTAAACCGGACGGCTCTGAGCACCACTGGGGCCCTGAGGCGAAGGACAATTTCGACAAGCCGGCCAACGATACCAAACAGCTTGATGCCGAGCGCCAACGGTTAAAAGAAGCTGCCGACAAGAGCGGTATGACTCCCGAGCAGCGGGACAAGTTCAACAAAGACATGGAGGCTTTCGAGAAGAGAGCCAAAGAGCAGGGACTGTCGCCTGACGAAGTGGCGAAGACCTATGCGCAGACCACGCGTCTGCTCGAAGCCACAGACGGCAAAGTGCCCAAGGATCAGCGCGAAGTGCTGGCGCAAAACATCATGCACCACGCTGCCAATCCGGAAAACGTGGACCAGGGACAGCACAACACATGCAACACCACAACCCTGGCAGAAAATCTGTTCACCAAGAATCCGTCGAAGGCCGCCGAGATGATCGCCTCCACTGCCATTACCGGCGAATGGAAAGCGCCCGACGGCAAGGTAATCAAGATCGATCCGGGCAGCCTGGTACCGGGAGCCGAAGAAATCCGCAACCCACCAGCCAACGGCATGCGCAGTCATGCGACGCAAATACTCAACGTCGTCATGACCAACGACGCCACGCAGCGCAGAAATCCGCCCGTGTTCTACAGGCAAGAAACGCCGACAGGACCCGGCGATTCCGGTGAGCGCTTATATGATCAAAACGGCAAAATGATTACTGAAAAGGTCAAGGATCCGAACGATACCAGCAAGTATGTGGACAAGCCGGTAAGCAGTCCCACGCTCAGCTACAGCGAGATCAACCAAATCGGCAGGCGCCTGACCGGCGAAGATAAAGTCATGCGTTTCGGCAACGGCAGCGACGGTGGTATCACTTACAATTCCGAACAGGAAATGCGCGACAAAATCAAACAGGCGAAGGATCAAGGTAAACTACCGCTGGTGCTCGGGGTCGATGCAAACAAACCGCCGTTCGGCAACTCACCGGAATTCGGTGCACACGTTGTGACAATCACCGGATACGATGAGAAAACCGGCAGGGTGAGAGTATCCAATCAATGGGGCTCTCAATCCGATCAATGGGTTGACATAAAAGATCTGTACAAGAACACGAGTTCAGGAAAATAGTTAGTAGGTTAGGGATTGAGATGGGCGGCAACGAAAAAGCTGAAATACAAATTGCGCAAGCGAGTAAAGTGGATGATACCCCTGAGGGATTCATGGATGATGTGTTGCGCGGTCGCTACGCCGCCGGTCGCGAGCGCGGCGGCACCGGCGCCAGTGCGACCACCGAGAAAATTGAAAATCTAGGTGTGATCAAATCGATTGACTTGCCTGGTGGTTTGCTCAAGTCGAATGAATCACAACCCTTCCTTGGCACCCTGACAAAATTCTACGCTCCGCGGGGCACCGACACCGAGTTCGGTTTCCTCCAGCACACAGGACGCCAGGTCGATCAGGCGTCCGCCGATACCTTCCACAAAATGCTCAAGGACCACCCGAATCTGACTGCGCCCCTGTACATATATAACGAAGCGTCGGGACCACCCACGCAACAGCAACGCGATTTCATGGCTAAGCTCAGCACTGTTCTCGGTGCCACCACTCTCGGTGACAATCAATTGACGTCGACCGGCTCGCGGACGCCGGCGTTTCATCTTGAAAGTGCGCGGCTCGAAACTATCAACGGCAAAACTGTCTTAGCAGTCGATGGCTGGTATCGTCAGAAAGACGACCAGGGAAATTGGAAGACAGAGCCGGACGGAACGCCAAGCAAACGCCGCTATTCCGGCATATTCATCGATGGCGATGGCGCCGGCAAAGCTGCGCAAGAACTGTATTTGCTCTCCGGTCAGGAAGCTCAATTCAACAAATACAATCAGCAGTACAAGAAATCACTGCAATCTATTAAGTGGTAAGCGCGCTTGATTGGTGAGCGCGCGATCAGGCACTGCCGCAAACTTTAATATTGCTTCCGCTCGGCTTCCGTCTCCAGGCGAAAGTCGCGCGCGAAAAGCAGTCGTCACGAAATCGCGGTTTCTTGGCCCACTCTACCGGACCCGCATCGATTTCCTTGGTTCCAAAATCCTCTTTCTTGTTGATCGAATATCCGGCAGGTATGTCTCGGTTCACGCACTGGACCGTATCTTTCCAGGGTGGTGCGCCGATGTTCTGGGCTTGGACGCTGACCATGAATTTGATCGCTGCTCATGGCTGCACATCTGGAGCCTTCAAGACATCAACCGCCTGTGGTGGCATTTCGGAAAGCGGAAACGGCGCCCGCGGCGTATCCGGTCCCGGCGATTTGCTGGTGTATGGCGGATGCAGAGCAACCTGCTTCAGAGCTTCGGTCAATTCGTCGCCGGAACCGTCATCGGCTGAATTCACAGGCTCCTGATTGTGACAATTGCAATCGCCTTCGAGACAATCGAGCCTGACGTGAATGTGATCGTCGTGACCTTCGCAGACGCCCTCATAACATGGGCGTATGCGACTTAGCCACCATGCATCGCTGCCGTCCGCAGCCTTCTTGCTACAAAGGTACTGCTTGATCGCCGGCGTCACAAAGATGCGCGCCACATGTTTGCTGCGCGCGGCATCGCGCACGAGATTGGCGTGCGCTTCGGTCCAGACGTGCGGGTCGAGTTCGGCGCTGTCGATCTTGAGCACGGAAGCAGACTCCATGTTTTCCAATTCTTCGCCGGTCAATTTGCGGCGCGCCGGCATCGGCGTCAACCAGATGTCCACATCGAGACCGATCTGATGGCTGGCATGTCCCTTCGGCATCGGCCCGCCGCGCGGCATACTGAGGTCACCGATCAGCAAGCCGTTCCATCCGTCTTTGTGTGCGGTGACTGCAAGTTTCTTCAGAAACTCAATCGTCCGTGGGTGCCCCCAATATCTGTTGCGCGAGGGGCGCATCACCTGATAGTACTTTCCTGCAAGGGGCAGGGCGACCGCACCAGCGATGCAGCCGTTCGAGTAGGTCCCGATCGATGACAGGGGCAGGTCCGCCGGCAGTTTCTTCTCAGCAAAAAGCTGACGCGCATCGGCATTCGGGTCGAACTCCGGCGCACTACTTGTGGTGCCTCCGGTTCCGGAAATAGCCACCGCGGTTAGGAAGAGCAGTGCCGCAAGTTTCTTGTACATGCGGCAAAGATTAGCCGCTTACACGACGACTCGCAAGCCGGTTCCCAAGTGACGCCCCATAACAGCGGCGCTGATGCCATAATGGCTCCTATCTACCCAGCCATGGTTCGGTCATGATGGCAAATATCAATCGATGGCGCCTTGCCATCTCAGCATCCTTAACGTGCGCCTGCACTCTGATTTCAACGTGTTCGCAGGCAGCTACACCGGCGCCTTCGGTCAGTACCTACCAGATCGAAGTTTCCAACCTGCGCAGACAGTGCTCGCCCGAAGCATTGAATTCGTTTGCGGACTGCTCGGGGGCATTCACACTCGCAGAGATGGCGAAGCATCAAAAAGATCAGAAGACATTCGCGTACGCATGCGCGGCAATTGAGAGTTTCTTGCAGATTCATAAGCATTGGGGCAACAGTTCGTCCATCCTGATAGAGCAAGGGTGGCTCTGCGAACTAAGAGGGCAGCAAGCCAAAGCCGACGGTTACTACCATCAAGCATGGTCGGCTTTTAAGTCCGAGCCGCCCATGAACGGTCCGCTGATGAAACTTTGCTGCGTTCTGGTGCGCCAGGGCAAGACCGGCGAGGCTGCAACTGTCGTGCAACAGAACGCCAAACATCTCACTGCTGAAGAGTACGCGCAGGTCGTTGACACGTTTTTCGCGGCTGGTCAGGCGGACACAGCTCTGCGACTGGCCAGAGCGCAAGTCAATCCTGCCTACTCTCCTGATCGCTTCACTCCGTGGTCCCAGTTGTACGCGCTGCTCAAACACAAACATGCTGACGATGAAGCCGCCAAGCTTGTGAAAACGGCCGCCGGACCTCCAGGCACCTATCACTTCACGTCCAGCCGCGTCAGTGTTCCAGAGATGGCGAAGTTCGCCGAGCAAGAAGCTGAAATCTGGGACCTGCTCGGCAAGCCAACTCTCGCTAAACAGTGTCGCGATTTTGGTGCACAGTTGATGGGCTTGATGAAACAGTGATCAAGGGATGGGAGGCGCTCGCGCAGTGGGGCGAAGACGCTACGCGCATTGAGAAACTCACCGGCGGCGTCGCCAATGATGTGTGGAGCGTGCGCGTTGACGGGCGTCTCGCAGTTGGTCGACTGGGCACGCGCAGCGATATTGATCTGGCTTGGGAAATGGAACTCCTGCAGCATCTCGACAGTGAAGGTCTGGTGGTGCCGGTGCCAATCCCGACGCGGGACGGACGACTATTTGTAGATGGTCTGGTGGTGATGAAATTCATGGAGGGCGGTCCTCCCGAATCGGAGTCCGATTGGCGGCGGGTTGCCGACACCCTCCGGCAGATGCATCGACTGACGCAAGGCTGGCCGCAGCGCCCAGGTTGGCGAGCATCAATAGATCTTTTGCATGAAGAAACTGGAACGAAGGTCGATTTGAACGCGATGCCGCCCGAAGGAGTCGTTCGGTGCCGCGCGGCGTGGGCGCGACTGGTCGGTCGGCAAACATGCGTGGTGCACGGCAATCCCAACAGCGCTGCCAATGTTCGCATGACCGCGAATCATGTCGCGTTGATTGATTGGGATGAGGCGCACGTTGATGTTCCTGTCCTCGACCTGGTGCTGCCGTGTAACGGCGCGGGTCTCGAAGGCGACGAACTGGATATCGCCTCGCAAGCCTCGGCGGCATGGGAAGCTGCCGTATGTTGGGACGACGAATACTCAATGCAGCGGCTTGCCGAAGTGCGAACGGTTGGTGGCTATTCGTTCCAGGGTTAACCCGGGGCTTGGCTTATCGGTCTTGGGGTATTCTACTGCGACTCTTCTAGGTAGACTGCCAGAAAGCCGCTTTAAGGCTTTTGTTCGGTCTTGTACTTACCACTAACCATACATAAACCTCACGCTCACGGAGAGAGTACAATGTACTATCCGGTATTCCGCCACGCGGTCTGGGCACTACTCATGATGGCGCTCACAATGCCGATCCTCGCATTTTATGCGGGCATTATGTCAGGTCTTTTCGGAGTTCCTGCGGTGCCTTTCTTTGAGCTTGGGCTCCCCTGTGGAGAAGGTCAGTATCAAGTGCCCGCTCTGTGTGGCAATGGATCTGGTCAGTTAGTTAAAGATCCATGCAACTGGAGGCAAATAAGATTCTCCGATTCGGGACACACGGACTACCTGGTGAGTAGGTGTCGAACGCCGCAAAGATACCGAGATATCATCAATCGCGCAGAAGCCTGCTCACGCAATGGACAGCTCGCCGGAGCTGTAATGCTATATACGTCGGCTGCGGAGGAAGCCAAACTAGACCGCAATCCATTCATTCAGGCAGTTGCGTATGCCCATCTGCATGAGCTGTGTCATGCTGACGCTGAGCAGGTAGCGGCTGGTTACATGAAAGAAATCATTCACTTGTTGCCTGACCTTACTGATGAAGAGAAAACGGTTGTCTTGAGTTGCATAACGGATCGGCTCGCATACGAGTTGATTGTACCGCTGGCAAAAAAATTCTACGGTTGTTCATCCCGCTTACATCAGTACTGTGTTTCAAATCTGGCAAGGAGTGAAGCGGATCTCGGCAACTGGCAGAAAGCAAGTCACCTAATGGCTTCGATCACGAGATACCACCAGGGTCTGCACCTGTCCGTACTTGCAGATTGCTTGTTTCATTCTAAACGATACGGCGAGGCTGCTTGGTGTTACCGACGTTGGAAATCGTTCGGATGGTCGCTGACAGCCGAGCAACTTGCGGATTGGCGCATTGCTGAGCAAGCTTGCGGCGGACACCCGACGCCAGTCGATATCTTCCCTCCAGCTGGGGAAAAGGAAGTAGCACAGCGATTCGTGGCAGAATCGCCATGCGTGGAACCGCAACCTTCCAAGAAAAGTCTCGAGCTGGATGCTCATCGAGCCTCCGCTCTGCTTGATTGGGGCGAACTTGAGATGCAGCTGAAACTCAATACATTAGGCCGTGGCAAAATTATAGAAGCAGCCCGTCTGATTGCCACCATACCGAAAGCCGAGAAGAGTTTAGCGGAGCGCTGTCTCAGCGACCTGCTGCGGTGCATCGACCAGGAGTCTGACAAAGGTGAGGCGCGGAATTTGTCGTACTTGTTTTGGGCCGTATCGAGTTGCATAGACCACATGGAGTCTGTGCCTTGGCACGGGAACGGAGGGGGGCGCTCCAGGTGGGGCAGTCCTACTTATAACCCAAGGGAGAAAATTATGAAACTGCGCCACGAACTGTATATCAGCCACCACGTCGACTGGAAGGATGCACAATTTATCCGCAGTCTGTATCAGCAATATGAAGAGATAGGATTGCGTGATTCTGCAAGTCGGGCGCTGCAATCTGCCATCTCGCTGGAGCAGCGCCAGTCTCGACAGGATTATGGCTTGATGTCGCGGGATGCGTGGATGCTGGTTTCGCTAAATCTCGCGAGCCGGCATGCGGTGGAGACGATGTTCTGGTTTGGCTTTGCAGAGGGAGCCGCAGCGCGTCAGAGTTACGTCGACTATCGGCGGTGGGTGGATTCCTTCGACTGTTTTTCATGACTGATGATGACCTGTTGCGGTACTGCTTGTGGTGTGGTTTGGTTCATCGACGAGCAACAGTACTGACTCCTGGATAGCAATGAGGCAGGCATCTATGTTGGAAGAGTATTTCTTCACCTGCCCGTACTGCTGGGAGCAAATCTCGATGATGCTGGATGTCAGCGCCGGCGGGCAGAATTATGTCGAGGACTGTGAGGTTTGTTGCAATCCGATTGCTATAGCCTACACAGCCGAAGACGGCGCCGTACAGGCGTTTTCGGCTGATTCCCTAGAGCAATAAGGCGCTGCTCAGGTTAACATGTCGGGCTCCGCATGCACGGCAAACCTTGAAAACCACTATAATGCCTCGTTTGGGGTGCCCGAGGCGGCAGAACAGCTGGGCTGTGCTGTGTTGAGCGCCGCGCGTCAAACAAGGAATCCATCATGATCGTAGTCAGTGAAGTAACCAAAGAATTCGGCACGCGCACGCTATTCGACAACGTGTCCGTGAAGTTCAGCCCTGGCAATCGTTACGGATTGACCGGTCCGAACGGAGCCGGCAAGTCGACGTTCATGAAGATTCTCACCGGCGAAGTCGAGCCGTCCAATCGCGGGACTATTAGTCGCCCAACGCGAGTCGGGGTGTTGGAACAGGATCGCTTCAAGTACGACGACCAGCGCATCATCGACGCGGTCATGATGGGCAACGCGGTTTTGTGGGATGCCTTGAAGGAGAGGGATGCGCTTTGCGAAGTGGACGTTCCTTCGACTGAGCAGATGAATCGCCTGTGCGATCTCGAATCGATCATTGCCGACGAAAACGGCTACACGGCAGAGTTCGAAGCTGCCGAAATTCTGCGAGGCATCGGCATTCCCGAAGAACAACACGAAGAGTTGATGAGCACGCTCGCGATTGACTATAAGTTTCGCGTGTTGCTTGCGCAAGCGCTCTTCGGCGAACCGCAAGCACTTCTCTTAGATGAACCGACAAACCACCTTGATCTGGATTCGATTCACTGGCTGGAAGAGTTTCTCGGCAAGTACGAAGGCACCATGGTGGTCATATCGCACGACCGCCACTTCCTGAATGCAGTGTGCACACACATTGCCGACATCGACTATGACACCATCATCATCTATCCGGGCGGGTATGACGACATGGTGGAACAAAAACTTCAGGCACGCCAATCCATCGAAGCAGAAAACCGCGACAAAGCAAAGAAAGTCGCTCAACTTCAGGAGTTTGTCAGTCGATTTGCTGCCGGACAGCGTTCGAGCCAGGTGCAATCGCGAAAGAAAGAGATTGCTCGCCTCAGCCCGCAGGAATTGAAGCGTTCCAATATTCAGCGTCCGTTCATTCGGTTTGAGCAAGAGCGCCCGATTGGTCGCGAGGTCCTGCAAGTCAAAGGCTTGAGGAAGGCATTTGATGGTGAAGCCGCACTCTTTAAAGATGTGCAGCTCGATATCATGCGCGGTGACAAGATTGCCGTCATTGGTGCCAACGGTGTCGGCAAAACGACGCTGTTGCGTTGTTTGATCGGTGAGTTGCCACCAGATGCGGGGCAGATAAAGTGGGGCGACAGCGCCACGTGGAGCTATTATCCGCAGGACTTCCACAGCGCCATAAGTCCGGGCAGCACCGCATTGGATTGGTTGACGCAATTCATGGTGGATGAGGGAAATCAGGTGGTGCGCGGTCTGCTCGGGCGCATGCTTTTCTCCGGAGACGAGAGTTTGAAGGCAACGGATGTTCTGTCTGGTGGCGAAGCCGCGCGTCTGCTCATGGCTCGCATGATGATGCAGAAGAACCCGATTTTGATTTTCGACGAGCCGACAAACCACCTCGATTTGGAAGCGGTGTCCGCGTTGGCGGAAGGGCTGTCACTATTTCAGGGAACGGTGTTTGTGGTATCACACGACCGCGACCTGGTTGCAGACGTTGCGACGCGCGTGCTGTCGTTTACCGAAGGCGGGCTGGTGGATTTCCACGGCACCTACGACGAGTATCTGGTGACGCACAAGTTTAAGGAATTCAGCACGGCCGGCAAACGGAAGTAATCCGGATTCCGCTGCCGTTGTCCGCGTGCTGGGCCGCCCCCGGTAAAGCGGCCGCCATGGCGGTCAGCGAATGTTGAGTTTGACCGCCATGGCGAGCCAAACCGAGGTGCCGTGACCGCCGTGACGGCCAAATTCGAGTAATGCTGACCGCCACAGCGGCCACGCTCACAGCCACGTCACCCAAGTACTTGCGCCGCTCTGGCGCGCCGCTCTGGCATGCGAAAGTTCGGTGATGCATCACACCACCGAACTCCGCTCTTCACCCGGTAACTTCCTTCCGGTGCCGGCTAGCGCCGACCTCCTACTTGGTAGATGTTGCAGCCAGCGTTTTCACCTGTGCGATGTAATCGAACAACTGCTGTCCCTGCGGCTCGAATCCCAGTTGCGCTTGAGTCTGTTTCGACTCGATGACTTGATCGAGTGCCAGCGCATCTGCCAGCGGTCCGAATGTCTGGCGAGCTTCCTCGACGGTGAGTTCCTTCACTTGCCCCGGCTTGCCGATTGCTTTCGCCACATGTTCGGCGACTTCGCGTACTTTGACGGGCTGGTTGTTTGTTCCGTGCAGGATGGCTCCCGGCTGCGCTTTCTCTACCGCAAGCGCATACAGCTTGGCGAGATCATCGACATGAATCACGCTCCAGCGATTTTCGCCTTTGCCTACATGTTGAACGAAACCGTGTTTTTGCGCGCTAGCAAACAATTGCTGAATCAGCCCTTCTTCGCGTCCGTAAACAACACCCGGGCGAATAACGACAGTTCGCAATCCATTCTGAGATGCTGCCAAAACTGTCTTCTCAACAGCCGGACGCCAGGCAACAATCGCTGCCGGTTGCGTGGTTTCGGTTGTTTCATTGGCGGGCTGGTTGCCGGTTTCTCCCAAGACCCAGACGCCGCTCGTATAGATGAACGTGTTTTTGGTGCCATTGAGCGTCTTCAAAATGAAGTCGACAGCTTTCGCATCTGCTGCCGGTGCTTCCTTGTCATAAGTGAACGCGGTGTGAATCACTACGTCGGCTGCGCGCAGCGCTTCTTCGAAGGTTTGCGGTTGCTTGAGGTCGCCGCGGTATTGCTTGATGCCTTGCTTCTCCAACTCGGCTGCCGACTCATCGCTGCGCGCCAGAGCTGACACGTTGTGCCCTCTCTGCTTCAGTTCGCGAGCGACTGCTTTGCCGATGTAACCAGTTGCGTTGGTGAGGAAAATATTTTTCGCCATGGTGTGATGCTCCTTGTTGTAGTTCGTAGTTGGTTAGGTAATCAGTGTTTGCAGCGCGCAGCGCAGCAGCCGCTAACATCGCAAACGCGCGCGCAGCGAATCCCGCTCATCGATGAGCGATTTGCCTTGACGTGCATGCAGACAGGCACTGCTCCATGCTCTGACGCAAGATCTAAGATGGACTATTCAATTGCAAAAGTTGTGGCGGTATGGGGCCACGCCCCGTCTAGTTAATGTCCCGCTAGGGACACGCGCAGAAGCACATCGAGCAGCAAGGCAGAACGAAGCCGGTGCGGCTTGCTTGCATGTCTACGATGGTTAATGCGCGGCTCATTCCTGATTCCAATGTGGCTGGCATTGATTATACACAGTCCCGGGTTTTTGAGGAGCTGTGATTTCGCTCGAGCTTAACAGTTTTGACGAATGAACAGGGGTGAGTCCCCAGGGCATCAGTAAGGTGAGCAGGGCGGACGGCTGTCCGAGGATTGAGGTTTCGAAGGCGAGGGATTGTTTGATCTCGCGATCCTTGTTGTGTGCGCGCATGGCGATTTGCCAGCCGCCGTCGAAGAAGATGCGCATCGTGTCCCACGAGGCACGCTCGATGGTGAGGAAACGCGTCGGCAACGGCAGTTGCTTGATTGGCGTAATTGGATGACGCGCACCAACCTTCTTCGCGAGCGTGCCGTAAATGTTGAACGGTTGCAACTGCGTCGTCGAACCCAATCGAGACAGCCGGTAATAATCGTGATTGCCGAGAAGAAACTGCATTAGCTTCTGCGGGATGATGTCGGCGTGCAACCCTTGCAGTCGAAGCAACTCCGCGCAGAACGCCGACAGCACGCCATCATAGACTTCGTTCTTGACGCCTGGCGGCAATTCGTTCCAGTTCGTTCCTTTATATGCGTCTATGGCGGCGAATGCATTGGTGACTTCTGTTTTGTACTCGTCGGTGCATTCGACGCCGAGCCAATTCTTTCCGAACGACGCGAGATTTGAGAGGCGCGGACTCTTGATCCAGGGGCTCTCGTGTTTCGCCGAGAGACCGACCATCCACTCGCCTCGCTGCACCACCACGTCGCGCGGGTCGCCTTTCTGTCCCATGGTGTCTTCCTGCAAACTGAGAATCACCGGATCGGGCAAAGTCGGATCCAGCACACGCGGTTCCAGCAAACAAAATGTGTCGATGCCGGCGGTCGCGGCGAGCTGCAGTTCTAGTTTCTTCCCAGGCTCTGCGCCTTCGAATGCTAACTTGGCTTGCAGTAATGCCTTAGTCTCGCTAAGTGCGACATTCACGGACTTTTCGCATTTCTGCAGAAGCGCCGACAAAACCGCGAATTCGAATGCGCGTCCCGATTCGTTTTGCTTACTCATCGCGAAACGTCAGTAATTCGTGATGAACAGTTCTGAACCGATCTTGCTCAGGTTGTCCGCGTTGCAGTTATTCATGCCGTATTGGAGGCGCCATTCTTTCAAGTTCGCCCAGGAATACAGGTCGCGGATTTCGTCGCAGTCGTCGTACGTTATCAGAAATTTGTGGGGCGACTTGCGCAGGATGTTCGCAAGCCGCTCGTGGTCGAACTGGTGCAAGCCACCATTGCGCCCGTAGAGTTTACTGGCGGTGAAGTAGGGCGGGTCAAGAAACACGAACACGTCCTTGCCTGGTGCCTTTATGACTTCGGCGAAATCGAGTTCGGTGATCTGGGTGTCGCGGAACGCCTCCGGCAACAGCTTGAGTCGCTCGATGGAAGACGCGGTGAACCGATTGATGCTGGCGGAACTGGAGAAACCGCCGGCGCGCGTGGTGCCTGAGAAGGTGACGCGATTGAAAAAGAAGAACAGGAACGCCATGCGGTACAAATCCTTCGGGTTTTCTTCCCGCGCTTTGTAGAAGTACTTTTTGATTTGCTCGGATGACTTGAACGACGCGCGCAATTCTTCCAGTTCGCGCATCAGCTTCTTGCACTTCTTGTCATCTTGCACAGTGCGCCAGAATGCGACCAGTTCGGTGAACTTGTCGTTGACCCAATAGGATTGCGCGAGTCCGACACTGCGGGCGTGGGTAAACGCTGCCGCCGCCGAGCATGGGTTCGCGGTATTCGCGGGCGGATGCGGGGAACATGCGCGCGATCTGGCTTATGGCTTTCTGCTTGCCGCCGGGGTAGCGCAGCGGCGAACGGAATTGGGTCAGGGTGGTGGCGGAGGCGCGCGCGCGCGCGTCGGTGTCCGCACCATCGCGAGCAGGCGCTTGCGGCTCCGAAACGGATACCGCGCCGTGAGTCACAATTGACTGCGCGCCAGTGCGTATGTTCATGACTCAAGTTTACTCCACCTCGCGATTTACGGAAGTCAACGAGAGTCAGATAGAGATGCGGGATATATATGATGGATTTAGGGCAGGAAATTAAAACTTCGATCCGCCGCAAGTAGTCGATTCACACCGCTGACTAAAGCGATCCATCCGTTCTGAGAATCTGGCCATCCATGGCGCCGTGTGCGCGGCGAACTACGATGATTCGGCCGCGCACACGGCCGCTAGTCCCGATGTTGGTTGTTTCACAGGGTAGGTCCGGCCGCCCACACGGCCACATCGCCCTAGAGATCGGCTAGTCCTCCGGCTCCGGGGTGGTCTCGATGAGTCGGTTTATAGTTCCGAGGCAATACTTCGGAACGATGATCAATGCGCGGTCGGCGGCATCACATACGGACACTACGACTTCAATCGGCGCTGAGGACTGTTTGCTCTCGATTTGGTGAAGGCGCGTTCGTTTCGTGCCAGCTATCGAAGCCATCGCCCTTTGCCCCAACTTAAGCTCGACACGAAACTTCGCCAGCAATTCACCGATAGCGATAGCGAGTTCGCGTGAAACTACGGTCATGACTCTTTTTTCTGAAGCAACTTTCTTGAGACATTTGGTGCAAAAAATATCGTATTTCTTGCGCGTGTTCATCGCCTTCGCAGGATTGGTGGAACGCGTTGTCGAATCAGTCGACTTGCCATAACTGAAGAAGTTCAGACTGCCTTTATACATCAAAATTCCGTCGAAAATGGCAACCTTAAGGTGGATAAAGGTCCTCATATTCACGTGACACCCGTGTGACTCCAACATTTTGATTATGCTGGCGAGCTCTTCGTTCTCGGCGCGAACAACCGGATCTTGCAACTCAGGCGGAATGTCCCAGGTTTTCGGCTTGAGAATGATAAAACAGACAAGGACCCCACGAGCAATACATCGGCGAATCTCCGCGAGAAAAATCTTCAGTAACTGCAGATTGAGAAAAGGTCCGTAGAAAACAATGAAGCGTTGCGCGGCGCGCATATCACGCAGGAACGGCTCAACGAATTCCTTCAGGTCGTAGTCCATTTCCTTTTCGCACGGCATGTCAAGTTTTTCCATGATAAACGCCTCGCCTGTCTGTCGTGTGGGGTGATGTGGGGATACAAATAGATAAACGTTTCAAATGAGGAAAAAGTTCAAGCAATCGACGCGAATTAATCGAAGCGCTGCGAGGCACTGGATGATTCCATGTACCGGGCCACAAACTTCTAATTTTCGATATTTGAAGGATGGTGCGGCCCGCCACGTGGCCATCAGACACCGTTTCGCGAAGCACCGCCTGCGATGATATCGATCCGACGCCGTCGACTCGACCACCGCCGAAGTCGCTCAAACTCCGGTCGCCGGCGTGTCCAAAAATCCCGGCACCCGGATATACCTCCATCAGGCTTCAGGGTGAGTAACCCGGAGCCTTACTACGTTGACCGAGCAATCATTTCTAAACCCACCGCTTCCTAACGACCGCCCGAACGACCTCGACACCTCAGACAAGCCGGCCGTGCAGGCGCCACAATTGGCTGGTCTGAAGGCGGAGCAGCCCTATACGGCGCACACGCTGCCGACCATGGTCGTCTTTGAGGCGCAGGAGCCGGACGAACCGCCAGACCTAAACCGACCGCCCGACGTTAACGGACAACTGGGCGGTGGGCCCGTGATGCCGCCCATTCCGCAAGGCGGTCCGCTGTTTCGCAACGTCGATCAACCGGGCTACTGGCAGTCCCGCATGTCCACGCCGGCAGTCGCCGAAACGATCAGATTGATCGGCACGCTCGGCGAGGACTACCTCAAGATTCTCAAGGAAGACGGCAACTCGCCGCTGCGCACCAACTCATTGCTCAAATTCATGAATTGCACCACCGACAATCAGCGCAAACAAGCTATCGAAGACCTGTACAGCACATTCAAGAAACCGGCGGCGTGCCTGGCGCCCGACCTCGCCGAAGACGCACTCAGCGACCCGCGCGAGGCACACCGGCGCGCGGCATTCCGTTTCATGATCACATCCGATGCGAAGATCAGAATCGACCGCATTTTCGCCGAAAAGGCCCAGGCAGGCAAACCACTCGATAAAGCCGACAACGAAGCAATCAAAGAGATCGTAAAAGACCTGCTCAAGTACGAACGCGAGATCACGGGCACGTTCGAAGAGTTTCTGGCGGGCTACGACAAGGGCGGCTTGCGAGTCAATGTCGGCGCAGACGAGCGCTTTGGCTTGCCGGCGGGTGCCGCCAGCATTCGTGAACTCGCCGATCGCGAGACGACGAAGAACATCGTCATCGCGTTGGAGAAGGCCACTGCCGGAGGTGGCAACGAAGTCACACCGGTCAAAGTAGCCGAATCCCTGGAACAGCTGACCGCACTGGCCAAACAGAAGCCCCCATCCACAGCAGCGGTCGAAATGCTGAACCGTTTGTCGGGGGCGGGTGTGGATGTTCCCGAC
Source organism: Candidatus Obscuribacterales bacterium (assembly GCA_046328035.1). Taxonomy (GTDB): domain Bacteria; phylum Cyanobacteriota; class Vampirovibrionia; order Obscuribacterales; family Obscuribacteraceae; genus JBGASG01. The sequence continues at coordinate 60,033 of JAXLXI010000005.1, forward strand.
TTGCTCAAGGACTTGAAGAGCGCCGACGAAGAGATTGTGCGAGCCGCGGTGGCACGCTTTAAAGACGTGCTGCCCGAAATGAAATACGGCGGCTTCAATCCGGCTGAGATCTGCAAGAGCATTCCGCCGGACATGCTGCGCAAAATCGTCAAAGACGAAGAGAAACGCGCCCTCAAAGAATACACCCAACTAACGCAACCCTTAGTCGAGTTCTGCGCTGGTGGTGCCGACCGCCAAAAATCAATCGCGCGAGCCGAAGCGGCATCCAAGCAGCTCGACGTTGGTGCCGATGTGGTGGCATGGATGAAGTTCGCTGACCTGCAATTGCGGCTAAAGGACGCCAAGTCAGCCGACGAAGCTGTGCACATTTTGAGGGCGACGAAACACCTGGTCGACACGGAAAGGAACCCGTACGCCGCCCAGTACCTGTCCAACTTACCATTCGCAGCCAGGGACATTCAAGCCAAGCTCAAACTTGAAAAGGACCCGCTCGAAGTACTGGCATCAGGTGGTGCTGACGCGCAAAAGGTACTTGCCGAACTGCAGCAAGGCATGTCCGGATTGACTGCGGAAGTGGCGGAAAAAGGCGCGCGCGGTGTTCTGGCTGACATGCTCCCGGACGAGACCCCGGATCTGATTGAGAAACGCATCGCGCGCCTGGAACAGTTTGCCAAGGATTCGCCATTTGCCCGCGACCGCTATCAGTTTTTGCAAGTCGAATCTTTAGCCCGGCGCATGAGAGACGATGCGGGCGATGCCACCAAGATGTCCCAACATATGGACAAGCTGGTGCAACTGAGCACGCAAGGAAACCTCTATGCCCGCACGCTGGCATGCGAACTTCTGATAGACAAACCCCATACCGACCGCCTCAACGAAAACGCTGCCGACGACGCACCATATCTGGTTCCGTCTTATAAGCTAAAGCTCGAAGAGTGCTTGAAGAATAATCCGGACCAGGTAAAAGCGTTACGGCAGAAGTTGGCTGATGCAATGTGTTCGCAGGATTTGCAGACACTCCCCCCGCGGCAACAAGCTATATTGCATACCCTCAGCAGCTTCACCGAGAAAGAGCTGCAGTCGTCCTTCACCGATACCTCGATCGGCAAACGGCTGGCAGAGAAGCTGCGGCAAACAGCCAGCGAAGCAGATCCGAAAAACTTGCCCGCCATCGCCGCCGGAGTGGTGCGCTACATGCAGGTGAGAAACGAAGCGCACCCTGCCAAGATCGCAGACATCTATCTGCAATGCGTGGAACGCGGTGGTGTGACACGCGATAAGCTGAGCGAACAATATGACACCATGATGGCACTGGCTCGCAATCAGAAGAACGCGGAGTCGGTGCGCGTGATCGCCGGATTGACCTTTAACCCGACGGCGCAGGGATTTAAGCCACCACCCGCGGAGCTGCTGCGTACGTTATACGCCGCTCAGCCAATGGGACTTGTCGAGCATCCGTTCAAGACCCATATAAAGGAAGCGGTGAAAGAGTACAGCGAGCGCGCCGTGCTGGCGCAGGAAGCGGAGTATCCAAAGTTTCTTCTGCAAGCCGCAGCTGCTCTGCGCAACGGTCAGGAACCGCCGAAGAATGACCTGTCCAAAACGCTGATCCAGCAACACAAAGTGATGTCCGACTTGTACGCCGGACTGAAGCTCACGGACCAGAGAGATTATCACCAGGCGCAGGCGGCTGAAATTCAGCGAGTGGAAACCGCTTTGAAAGCAGCGGAAGGCAAAGCGAACGGTGCCTCCGGCGACATAGTCAAAACTCTCGTTGAAGAGATACTGGCGGTGGCATCCAAGGTTAGCGTCGAGGCAAATCGATCATCGTTCAAAGCCGAGGTCGGCGATCGTTTCATGCTCGACTGCCTGGAGAAACTGAAAGGCGTGCGCCTTCCACTGGCGCTGCGCGAACTGGCTGCCTCGTTCAAAGGATTCGAACTGAAGGAAGGAAACTTCCGCTTCACCGGAAAAGCCTCGGTCGACATTCGCGCCCACGACATGAACGTGCCGTTTCTCGGCGTCGACCGAGTCGTGCAGTTGAAGTTGGAAAACACCGGCGGCAAGATCAATGTCGATCCGAAGCTCGACAAAGTAGTGATCGACAACTTGACCGGGTTGACTTTGACCTTGGACCAATCCGCCGGCGCCTTGATCAAGGCGAAGTTGGCGGACCTGCCTCCCGACAAACGGCAATCCGCCGCATTCCTGGCATCGCTGATTGAGAACGGTTTGAAACCAAGTCTGGCGGCCAAATCAATCGAACTAGAACTGGAGCCGCAGCCGAACGGTGATGCGATTCTGTGCATGAAACTGAAGCTGGGGATGGCAAACAATGAGTTCGACATCACCGAGAAGATTGCGCTGCCAAAGGAAGACGCAGACAAGCTTCGCGAGTTCATGGCTGAACAGCGAAAGCCGGCAGACCAACAGAATCCGGCGGACTTCCTGAAGAAGTTCGTGTCACTCGGTCTCGACGATAAGTTCAACGAGTTTCTCAAGAAGTTCGACTCGTTCGAGAAAACCGCCGATGGTGGCTTCAAATGCACTCGTTCGGAACCAGCCAAGTTCGATCTGGGCAACCTCAAATTGCTGGTCGATAAGACTCTGGTCGCCAAACCGATGCGTGCACAAGATGCCTCGGTGATTACGGGCATCGAAGGCTTGTCAGCCAAGCTGCCGATACCGGATGCGCTGGCAGAAAAACTGGGCATCAAAGACCCCGTCAATATAAAAGAATTGCGTGTCGGCGACTTGATAAATGGACGCCGCAAGATCACTATCGAGACTGACTCAATTTACAAGCGAGTCGAAATCGAGTTGGACAGCGAATTCAAGCTCGTGAAGGACGCCGAAGGCAACATCGCCGTCAACGTCCTGGTGAGCAAGAACGGTGAAGAACTGAAGGTCGGCATGCGGTTCAATCCCGACTCGATGCAGGCGGGCAAGATTCTTGACTCAACCTGGTCTTTCGAACTTCAAGGATCAGCAGATTTGAAGGAGCAACTGCTGGGCGGTTTCTTGAAAGAGCTGTCGCCTTTGGCGCGCAACATCGAGAAATTCAACAACACACCGCGTGCCACCACCATCAAACTCAGCGATGAAACCACCATCGACGTCAAAGGCGCGCAGTTGAAATTCGATCGCCAGATCATCTTGTCGCGGCCGGGCGGAGTCAATCGAGATGGTGGCTTCACCGCAGATGTTAGCGGCATCACCGTCACCAAATTTGGTGACAGCCGGCTCTACCGATTTGTCTACGGCGGCAAACCGCTGCTCAAACCGGACAAACTGGAATGGCGACCCGGAGGTGGTGCCGAGGGCGACCTGACTATCGTGCCCTCGAAGAACTCCGCAATTACTAAAGCCAGTTTCAAAATCGACAAAGACACCTTCAAGCCGAACTCCGGCAGCATCACCATCGACAATCCGTTGGAAGCTGCGACCAGCATCGGCAGCAACACATGGACAAGCATCACCGCCGACCTGAAAGCGAAGAATGGCGGGGATCTAGAAATCGACAACTGGGCCGAGTTGATTGCCAGCCTCACCGCCAAGACAATCCTGGTCAACGCGACAAGACCGGTGCGACTGATAGGAATGGCCGCCAAGGCAATCTGGAGTTTCTTTGCCGATTAGTTAGGCAACCGGTCCGGTATACGGCAGTGTCCCTACTTTGTCCCTACCTTTATTTATGATTCAGGCAGGTTATCCCCAGGGATTCAAACCAGCGGGGAAAGGAAGGTATATGGCCGAGATACTAAACGATGAATGCGATGCAATTGGCAGCATAGTTGCCGGAGCCTGCAAGCTTGCCGAGGAGGCAGTCAAAGAATTGGGCGATCTTGGGCGGGCCCCCAAACTCCAGCCCGCAGAGGCAACAAAAGCGCTTTCGCAACAAGCAATGCGCACTGCACTGGGAGCGACTGGCGCGTTACCAGGAATGCGCATTGTGGATGGAAAAGAACCCACTTTCGGCTCCATGATCGAAAAATACCGGCGCTTAATTCGGCCGTTATATGGTGAATAAGTCGCGCTAACCTGTTAGCTCTCGCTGCGGCAAAAGATGCGAAGTGTGTCCCTAGAGCAAAGGATGAGAAACTGCTCGTCCTGGGAGAAACCGGCGATGGAAAACTTGTCTGCATCGTCGCCCGCTAGCGGAAAGTCTATTTGTTGAACCGTTGCGCCGCTTTTCGAGTCCTTGAGAAGCATTACGTCGTAGTTGGGTTCCGCCATTTCTATACGTTCGCCGGTAGACAAGTCACACAAAGTGACATCGCCGCTGTCTGCCCCATGAAGAAACCACTGGTGTCCGTCCCATGCGAGTTTCTGACTTCTCTCAGCCCCCCATGAATCGCCATTATCCAGTGCATCGATTTCATCGACGGACATAACTTGGTGCATGCTGACGGAGGGCACCAACTTGAGGCAATGCAAACCATCCGCGGTGCGCACCAGCATTCGCCCCTCAATCGGAAACGCAAAGTGAAGGATCTCGGATATCTCCGGGAGCGTTATCTCAATCCAGGGTTTCATGACAGCTTAGGTTTCAATCATCAAAACGTTCGGCGAGTAAAATATGACACCGGGAGCGGAGCAAACAGCGGATGCTTAGTTGCTACGCCGAAATTCGCCGGTCGATTGGCAAGGAACCCATGTCAGCGATCCAAAGTTGCTTGCCGACCTTGGTTAGCGCATCAGGAAGAGTACTAAGAAGTCCTGCTCGTCTTAAATATTCAGAACTCGCGACCACGATGCCCTCAGTTCCCCGACTCGTTACTGAGTCGACAATTTGGCTGAGCACTTGCTCCCTCGGCATAGTACTTCCCAGATCGACGATGATTACTTCAGTTAGTTCAAAGTCAAAGGATGTAGCCCAGCCCATAATCTTTGATTTCTCAGCGTGCTCGGCCGTCTCAAAAGCAGTGATTACATTCGGCTCGCCACTGCGAGCAGTTATAACGATTGGAATAACCTTTTTGCCTGACATTTCGAGTCCTCCGCGCCTCTAGTATTATATGACTTCCCATGGGTTTCGAGGAGTTCCTTTGTGAGAATTCAAGAGGTCCTTGCGCGACGAAGCGATCTCAGTACCTTTTTGGTCCATCTGACTCGTTCTTCTGGTGGGAAGAACGCACAGCAGCGTTTATCTGAGATCATAATCGGCGGGTCCATTAATGCTGTCAATCCATTCGGACATGCTGTCTCCTCCTTGCGAACAGCAAGATGGTCGCTAGAAAGTCAGCACTGCGTTTGCTTCACAGAAACACCTCTCGAACATATTTCACTCCTTACCGAAAGTATCGAGGGAAGACAGATCAACTTTGAACCATACGGCTTAGTTATTACGAAGAAACAAGCTCGCAAACGCGGTGTTAATCCAGTCTGGTACTTGGACATTACTCCGGGACATAATTGGTTAACAAAACCCTTGAGCGCTCTCATAGAGAGAGCTATTTCCGAGAATAATACTCACGATCCTGTCTTTACCCTAACACCATTTATTGAGCAGTTTGGACTGGGAAAGGACTTTTCGTGGGAGCGAGAATGGCGTGTCGCAAACGCCTTTCCGCTACCTCAAAAGTACATCTTGCTCTGTCCAGAGGAAGATCATCCTCACTTTCGCAAGATTTTTGCGCAGGCCGGTACAGCTCTGTCTGATGTGCCGATGCTCGATGCTGCGTGGGGACTGGAGACAATCATCGCACGACTAGCCGGTTTCAACCCAGAAGACGTGGGTCCCGTTGTGGCAAACTGAAGGATGACCAGCTTCCTTTCTAGATTCTCGAAACTCGCAATCCGCACGGTCTTGAGCGTGCCCATGGCGATAAACGACTTCTTCATCGAAAAGCATCTTGATCGGTTACAGTCACAAGGAAGATCTCTATTCGCTAAAGGGAAATATGCCGAAGCCTTCGATGTATATATGACTCTTTGGGAGCAAAGCAAGAGATACCCTCCATGGGGCGGAGTCAGGTTGTCTTTCCTCCTCAGTGACATGTTCCGAGTAGGAGAGAAGCACCCACCGGCGCTCTCACAATTGCGAGAAATGCGTGAACAGCGCGAAGCTGCCGTACGTCAAGGAACGGCCGACAGTGATCTGATCCAAGAATTGGACGCGCTGAACGGATATCTCGACACTCCGTTGACATGGTTCAACTTTTGGGGGGCAGGTCACAGCTCGACGACCCCGCATCGCCAACCCTAGCGCGGTTCAAGACACTCATGTTTGAGGAGATCGTGTCCGCTGGTCGCTATTCAGACTTCACTGACTACGATCTGGCGATGAGACTTATGATATTCAAGGAAATGAGTAACCTAGAAAAGAACTTTCCGAACTCTCTTGATGATGAATCGCTAGGCTTGCATCGGAAACACACAACCCAAACAGGACTGTCGCTTCTGGAGTGTGCTATCGGCAAGGGGACACGCCCGATTGCTGAGAAGACTTACGAAATCTTGCTAAAGAGCGCGAAGACTGGCGAGAACTACGCCGCCATGATCAATGTAATTGCAAAAACATCAAACTCAGGTTGGATTCGTCGAGTCATCGGCGACGCAAAAGCGGGATTGCCCGAAGATCAATGGTCGCCCGTGATGCGAGCAGCCGAGGAAGCGGGTGTCGTCTGGTGATACTCAATTGATGTATAGTGCTGAAATAGTTTATAGCTTCGCAGGTATCGACCATTGTCCAGCACCGATGAACACCTAACACTGGCGCAATGGCAGGCAATGAGTCCGGCGCAGCAGGAAGAATTCGCCCAACGAATTCCCGAACGCATCGGCAAGCTTAGATTCGAGTTCGGTGGGGTCCACGAGCAGACATTTTTGGACCGCACCGAACGCATGGCGTGGTTCTATCACGAGGATGGACAGGAGTTCGTGCTGGTGCCCGGCACGACTGCCACCATCGGTTTCGACGTCGAAAAGTTCAAGCCGACCAAAGAGCAGCAGGAAAGCTTCGACGACATTCGTGAAGAATTGCTCGAGCCCTGGACGCTCACGCAGTTTCTCACACGGTTTATGACCAAGCCGAGAAACGTCACCATCCGCCCCATGCTCGTCGAACGCAATCCGCGCACCGCGAGCAAAGGACCGATTGACCAGAACGATCCTGAGTTGCTTGCTCTCATCAAAGAAGGCAAAAGTATTGATCCAGAGGATGACTCTGATGGACGTATGAGGCATCGCGATGAAACCGAGGGCAAGATCGGTCTCACCTTATTCAAGGATGGAACGCATCAAGCCTGGCGCGTGCGCAATCAGGTCACCCATGGGGAAATCGTCGCGGAGATGGCAGCACAAGGCTTCCGCTTACCGACGAGCGACGAGTGGGAGTATCTTTGTGCCGGCGGCGCCACCACAATGTTTCGCTGGGGCGACGAACATCCAATGTACAAGTATCCCAATGAGACTCTTGCGTGGGCGCAAAGACGCAGTAAGACCGCCCTTGCAATTGAGGACTTCACGCTGAACTGGGAACCTAATTGCTTCGGCCTTTTCATTGCGACTGATTCGTACGAAACCGAACTGGTAGCAGAGCCGGGCATCGTCCGCGGCGGAGATGGCGGCGGCAATGTGTGCGGAGGCACCGGCTATTTTCTTGGTTGGCTTCCAATCGCGACTGCGTTCTGCGATGACGTAATGGGTGCGCATTACAAAGAAGACGACGTGCATTGGCTATCAGTGCGCCGGGTTGTAGACCTTCCAGAGTAATGACTCGTTTCATGGTCAGGAATTGCTCAGATTCGGGCGGTATGCTCGCGGCGGAACTGAGGAATTAACCATGACTGACTGCTGTCCAAGACAAGATGATCGAGCTTCCGTCGCAGATGCGATTCTCAATCCCGTGCTCTCAGGGTTCAATCTGCTTCGAGAGGACTTCGAGCGACGCACAGCGCTTCCAGCAACGCAACCAGCGCCGACTCCCGATGCGGTGCAAGTTGCCCAAGGCGGCGAACCTAATGCGCCCCGAGTGTTCACAATCAGACCGACTGATCTGATACCGCACCAGGTTCTAGACATTCAAGCCACATTCGACTCGCAGATGGCTATCAGGCGTTCTATAAGAAACCTCTCCCCAGCCGAGGCGGCAGGCATCAGCCCCGACATCATGCCGGCAGAGACGATCAGAGGTCTGGCGGCAAATATCCATCAGCTGTCCGACCGCCTGGCGCCGGGGCAGCCACCACTGAGCCTGAGTGCCGGACTTGAACCTTTCGTCAATCATGCCACGCGGATTTTCAATGACCCGGCGAGGCAGCGCACCGAGGTCGGCGTCCAACTGGAATTGATGCGTCGATCGATGAACCGAGAGCTGGAAGCATTGGGATCGCCAATTCGTTTCGGACCGATGCAAACGGCAGTCGATGAAAACGGAAGACAGTTTCATGCCTTACCTGTGATGCACAACGGCGTTCACACCAACATGCTCAGATTTCCGCCGCTACTCAGCGAAGCCGAAATACGAGAACGCAACGCCAACAGACCTCGGCTTGTCTGACGATTACCGTCGTTCGCCGGCTTCGAGTCGTTTGATGGTTTCTTCCAGCAACGGCACCGAGCGCGGGTATCCGAAGGGCATTGTTTCCAGCCGACGCTGCAATTCGTCAAGATCCTTGCGCGCAGTCGCAAATTCGCCGGACTCCACTTGAGTGGCAACCGAAAGGAGGCAAACGTCGCAAATGAATTTGTGCTCGACCTTACTCGACTTCAACGCGTACGTGCGCACCTTCTTCACTTCGTGGTAGCGCTGCGCCTTAATCGATGCATCGTTGTACAGCTCGCCGACGAACCTCGCTAATCCCGGAGTCAATGCGCTGTGCGTGCGCAAAATAGTCTCTGCCATCAGTTCTTCGATTCGCATTCCGGCGGGAGTGTTAGGCATCGTGTACACGACAATCAAACGTCCCTTGTATGCATCCATCGTGTGCTCAAAGAGAGTCCATGCCTGTCCGTCCCATGGCATCTCCAACAAGACGTCCAGATATTTCGCCGCGAGCGCATCATCGGCCGGCCAGGTCGGCGACGTGGCCAACTTGATGCACTCCGTCAAAAGGCGATCGCCGAAAAAGTCTGCATCAGCTGTGGTTGCAGTGCCAGTCGAGAAGTAGCGCATGTACGATTCCAAAAGCTGAACCCGACTGCCTGGAGGGAGCCGGCGAAACTCCTCACTATTCACGGACGCTTCTGCCAACTTGCGAGCAGCAGACCTGCCGCCCAGCTTGTTCACAAATACAACAAGGTCAAAAACTGAAGTTGGGACGGAATCGGGTTTTATCAATGAAGCAATCTTGATCGCGCCGCTCGCCTTCACTTCGTCGGGACTGATAAACAGCACAGCCCCCACTGCCAACGCCAGGCAGCCCGTCGCCACCACTAACGGTACCAGTGGAGACGTTTTACGGCGCACCTTGTATCGGACGGTGGGGCGCAATGTAACCTTGGACAACGACCTGGTTTCGGCAATCGGACGGAGATCTGCAACGACTTCCGCAAAGCTCTGATAGCGATCGCGAGGGTCCTTCGCCATCGCCCGGGCGATGACGCGCTGCATGTCCGCAACACCCTCCCCGCGCTCGACGACGTTCAGCAGGTCAGGAACAGGATCGTGCACATGTTTCATCAGCACCACTGCCGGTGTCTCACCGTCATACGGCGGACTGCCCGTAATCATTTCAAAAAGAACGCAACCTAACGAGTAGATGTCCGCGCGCGTGTCCGCACGCATCGCCTGGCATTGTTCCGGGCTCATGTAGAGCGGGGTGCCCAGTGCCACACCTTCGCGCGTCAGTGTGCCGAGTTGCAAAGTCGCATCCGAGACGGTCCGACTCAATCCGAAGTCAGCGACTTTTACGAGCAGCGCGCCGGGCGCATCTTGTTTCGTCACCAGAATGTTCTGCGGTTTCAGGTCGCGGTGAATGACACCGTGCTCCGCGGCCTCGCACATCGCTTCGGCTATTTGCAGCGCGACATCAGCCGCGACTCCAATCGGCATCCGCCCCTGAGCGAGCATCTCACGCAGGTCGCTGCCCTCCACATATTCCATCGCCAGGAAGTACGTCTCGAAATCGATTGTGCCAATGCGGAACACCTTCAGAATATTCGGATGATCGAGGCGTTGCAAAACCTTTGCTTCGCGTTGCAGGCGAGCCACGGTTTCACCATCCTGGTCGAAGTGCGAATGAATCAGCTTGATTGCAACGTGGCGCTTGAGATGAATATCTTCTGCAAGCCAGACCGAACCCGCCGCACCTTCGCCGAGGCGTCGCTCCAGTTTATAGCGCTCCTCAATTACAGAGCCAACGTCTAGAAGCGCGCCCATGGGCTGGAGCTACTTCGCTGCCTTGTGGTTCGGTCGAACGAGGATGTTCAAAAGAACCCCATCCTTTGATGGGTTATTGATGATGTTGAGTTTGGAGTGAGCGAAAACTCCCTCGAACGTTTTCTGATTTCCGAGATAGGTGTTGTAGCCGGGTGTAGGTGTGTCCGGCAACTTCGGAGGTGAGTTGCCGGCGAACTGAATGATTTTAGTGGTATCACCTTTCTTGTTAGGGCGGTTTTGTCCGAACTCAATCTCAGCAATCAGGGTCTTGTAGGACTCGAAATCGGAATCCGGAATTGCTTGCGAGAGGAAACTTTTTGCGATATCGCGCGCGAAGACACAGACCGTGTCACCCTCGACAAAGCTTCGGGGCAGAGTGAGGTTTGCCGCCTCGATAGTCTCGTCGGAGCCGCTGACCTCGACGACCATGACTGCGGCGTGTCCCATGCACTTGGTGCCGTACTCCACTAATGTGCCGGCGCTGTTCTTGTCGCGCCCCATTTCTTTGAAATGGAAGAAATTGAAGATGTCCTTCTTCTTGGCGTCGGCGAGTTTCATGCCGATCATCCCTTCAGCTTGCGCGGAAAGCGCACAGCTGAGACTGAGGCAAGACGCTAACGCGAATGCGGCAACACGAGCGAACATCATTCCTTTTCTCATGACAAGCTCTCCGCGTTCTGGGGAATCAGCGGATCATACCGGAACTGGGGGCTTTGTAGAACTTGCTGGTCGGGTCTTCCTTGGATCCGTCGTTTGGAATCTCGCCCGGCGCATAATGCTTCTGATATTCGGTGCCGTCAAACTTCAGCACCCACGTACCGTCGTCAGTCAGTTTTGGCGCTTCGGTTATGGAGAAACTCTTTTCGTTCTGCCCGGACCGGAGAATCAGCTTGTTCTCTTGAAACTCGGCGCTGTAGCCTTTGTGCAGATCGACCAGACCCTGAGAATCGACAGAGGCAATCTGGGCGGTTCCATCAGAAAAAATACAAACCGATGATTGGTCGGGGGCAACCCAGTACCCGGCAAACGATGCCTTATCTGCGGGCAGCGGATTTTTTGGGGCACAGGACGCGAGCAGGCAGGTGGACAAAACAGTTCCCACAAACAATGCCAGGAGTTTTTTCATTTTCCTACCTCTTTGATTGGCGTTGCCGCGGGAGCGGCTTTCGGTGACGGCGTCGGTGAAACCACATAAATATGATCGAGCACCTTCAACATGATCGTGTTGGCGGTCACCACTTGATCGAGCGACACCGTCAAATTAGTCCACACCACAAGCGTAATCTTGTTGGTGGGATCGTATCCTATAAATGAGTTGTATCCAGGCGTTTCGCCGCCATGATAGAGATAGAAGTTCGAGTTGGGGCTCGCACCCCATTTCAATTCTGAGATGCCATATCCGTACTTGGCTCCCGCTGGATTACTCGGATCCTCGAGTTGCAAACTGTCGAGCCAGCGGCGTTGATATTCGGCGTTGAGAACACGACCGGTGGTAAGTGCTTTGATCCAGATGGCGAGATCGTCGGCGGTTGAGATAACACCGCCGGCGGCGGCAGCGAATGAGTGATTCACGTCCGTGTAATCTGTAGGCAGAAGCGTGCCCTTCCTGGCTGCAGCTATCTCCTCGGGCGAATAGGGCGGGTCACCTGTTAGCGCAACAGAGGAACTGCCATATAAATATCCGTGCGAGAACGGATTGGGAATCTTGTTCGATGCGGCGACGGGGAGCATGGTGTGTTTCATCCCCAGAGGTCCGAACAGTCGATCCTGCATCGCCGTGCGCAATGGCTTGCCGTCTACTTTCTCGACGACAAGCCCGAGGAGCGCGTAATTGGTATTGCAGTATTGGAAGGTCATTCCCGGCGGCGCATTTATCGGGCGCTTCAAGGCGATGGCGAGCAATTCTTCCGGGGTCCACGCCTTGGACGGATCGTGATCGAGGCTCGCCGCGATTTCGGGTGCATCGGTGTAGTTGAACAATCCGCTGCGCATCTCCAGCAACTCGGCGATGGTGATTTTGTCACCGCCGGGGACACCAGCGACAAACTTAGAGATCGGGTCGCTGAGACTCAGCTTTCCTTCCTGCGCCAGTTGCATGATGATCGCGGCAGTCATGGTTTTGGTGTTGGAAGCGATGCGGAAATATGTGCCGGCTGTCGGTGCGTTGCTGGTGCCCAGCTGCGTGGTGCCCGTGGCGACCGCAAAATTTCCTTGAGGAGTGCGCAACAGCACCACGGCACCGGGGACCAGAAGTTCCTTCGCGGTAGCAGTGACTACTGCTTGTAAGGAAGCTTGATCGATCGGTTTAAGCGCCGACGAATCAGCAGCAGAACACGGCGCAACCATCAAGCTCACGACAGCGGCGAAGGTAGCAATCGATCGGAGCCAACGTCGAATCAATGGAATCATCCCGTGATTCTACAACCATCTCGAAGTCGCGGGTTGCAAAGCACACTCGCGCCTTCGCCGATGTCGACAATTCATGACTGGGTGTGACGCATCCGCTAACGTACCTTGATGCAAACTTCGACACACCGCGAGGAGTGCCCAGCGAATGCGCCGGTGGTCTACACAGTCTCGGACGATGAAATCGACGCTGAGATTCTCAGCGTTCGTGATTATCACAAGGGAAACCCAGACACGCCAGACCTTTTGGCTTGGGCTGACCAGGGCAAAGTGCCGCCAGGAACAGATGCCGACGGCAGCCGCGCACTGCCTGATTCAGAGGGAAGGAGAAGAGCCTGGGCGTGAGGGCTACAGATACGTTCGAGGTGCCGGAGTTCTTCTCAGATCGTCCGAAGTCCGGCGATAAGCCCTAAGCGCCTAACAGTTCGCGAACCAGCTTGGCGGCTTTGCCCCCGGTCTTCAGTGACTCGAGGTGCGCGCGCGTTTCCTGATTGTTTAGCATAATGCCTTCGCTATGCAGCAATTCATTGAATAGCTCCAGATAGACTGATATATCCCGCGGCACGATTTCGCCGCCCTGCAGAGCCCGCTCCAGGAGCTGTCGCACTGCACTCAAGTGTTTATCGCTGATACGCGCAACATCCCAGAGCGACGCGGTCATCCTCTTCGCTTTGCCCCTGCCGCAATAGATGAAAACTCCCAACTCCTTACCGAGTTGCTCAATGCTCAGTCGGTCGAGTTCGACCAATTGAATCAGCACATCGCGGGCGATACCAACAAATGACGGCTCCGCGACGATCAAACTGCATGCCAGAATGTGATACGAGTCACGGTCAAAAGGAAAAGACGGGTCAAGCAGCGGCTCGATATAGGCTCGCGCGCACCGGTCAAATTCCCACGATCCGTCCAGCATAGAACCCAACCGTCTGATACCAGATGCGACATACTGATTGCGCAGCGCGGGATAGCAAAGACCTAACGTGCGCATGAAATCCAGTTGCGAAGGTTGCGTCCAGATCGGGCCGGTGCCGAGATCCAAAAGAACAGCGGGGACGACGGGATTTCGGTACGCATCAGCGGCGATCCAGATTTGGGAATCACCCCGTTTCGTCTCTGAATAGCCAGTCGCGTACCGACACGCATCCCAAAATTCGCCAGGCACGCCCACGTATTGCGGGAGCAACTCCGATAAGTGCCCGAGGGGCATGCGCAGAAGTCCGATTACCAATTCCTCTTCGTCAGGAACACAACCTGCTGCCTGCCATTGATTCCAACGCTCCAGTAAAACACGAGGATGTATGAAACCGCGTTCGTGCGTCGGTGCGCAGAACTCCGGAAGTGACTCACGCTTAATTACACGTTGAAGCAGCTTCTCAAGCCTTCTGTGCATGAACCGTTCATTCTCAACTGCGTTTCGTCTGCTCAGGTCCGGGGCTGTAGCTGAGGTTATCCACCCGATCACGAATGCTGCGAATTGTCTATTGAGCCAGGTCACAGACTCAGATTTGCTTTTAACGATTTGCGACGCACGTTTCTTCAGAGCAGCCGCTCGTGCAGCAAAGTCCGCCGGCAGCATCGAAGAGAATCGCACGATGCCCTGAAGGGCCCGTTCGACTTCCAAGACATCAGCCGAGTGCTCGAGTGAATAACTGCAGCCAGCAATTACCTGATCGATGGTGTCAAACTCTACAATCTGCGCGTTTGTCTCAAGCGGACTTGGAAGTTCCCGTTTGATTTCAACGTAGGTCTCTCGGGTGAGGCGCGCCGGCGATGAGCCGTTTCGTCCCTGAACAGAGGGTGCCAGAGAAGGTTCATACTGGGCAAGCTCTGCGCGCAAGCTGTGATCAATGCCACCAGGCACTTTCGCCAACAACTTGAGGATCTGCTTTTGCACGTCGGGCGACTCGTGAATGAGTCCCCTCATCGCAACCTGGAACAGAGCACTCGCATTCTCCGAATCACGTGTCATCGCTCTGTCAATCAACAAGATAGCTGACTTAACAGTGGACTTCGACTTCGATGACAGAACGGGCTCAATATGTTGAAGCAACACCTCCGATTGCAATGGGCTCGCTTTGTCGATCACAACAAGTGCATCGAGTGCCAGACTCACCGTCGGGGGAATCGAACTGCCCAGCAAGTGTGCATACATGTCGGTGCGTGCAATGCGCTCTTCGATGGTCGGCTTAAGCGCCTCATGAAAGCGCGAATGCCACCCGGAGCGAAACTGACCGAATCCTCGATCTAGTGCTTGCAAACTACAGTCCAATAATCGTTCGCGCGGCAAGTCGCCAGACCGCGACAACTCAACCAACAGATACTCCCAGGTGCGATCTGGAGCGCAATACTTGTCTTGTCCCGCAAGATTGTTTTCTGAGTCACCCTCTACTTCGAACAGCCGCCAGGCATAATGTTCAAGAAACTCTTTGTCCTCCTTGAAATAGGGAACAAGCGGCACGTTGAATCCCAAAATGCGAAACGAACCCATCATGAACGTGATGAAATCATCGGTATCAGGTCTGGTGCACAAGCCTTCCTTTACCAATTGAATTAGGTGTTCATACTGAATGCGTCGGGCAGCGATACGTCCCTCTATCCAGGTCTGAAAAGTCGGCGGACGAAGCTTGCGCAAAAGTTCCAGATCGAGATCGCTGGTGTCCGCCCAGACAAAGGGCACTTTTTGAATTTGAGCGCTGCTCGCAGTCGCCAACACAGCGTTGAGCCGAAGCGGCACATGCTTGCTGCTCCAACTGATTTTGAATGCCTGCTTGTATGCGGCAATGGCTGTCGGTGCAATCTCGGCACGTTGATCATCAGTTAGACTCAACAGAAATTTGCGCAGGGCTGTGCCGTTTTCTGATTTCAAAATGGACTCGAGTTCGTCACGAAGAGCGCTCAAGTTTGGACCTCGTCACCGCCCTCGTCGCCGGCGAGCATGAGTTGCGCAGCTAAGACATGCTTGCAGGGTCCCCGCTTACCCTGATATTTCGAGTGCCACGGGCAGCTGCACTGTGCACCACCCGTCTGTTCAGCTTTGAGCACAACTCGATGATTCACGTCGGTGCCGGCGACTTCGGACTCAATGGTATCACCGTCGCGACGCAGAATTTTTACCTTGCCGGATTGGACGAGTTCTCGCGCGTTCTTGAGACGCGGATGCATTTCTTCGACTGCATCTAGATCAAAAGGCATCTCGCGGTGGAAGTACGAGGCGTTGTTCACATCGTAACCAACCACGCCTCGCGATCCAAGAACTGCCAGTCCAGCGCGAATCTGCTCCACGGTCAAATCGAGCTGGCGTGCGAGATCGGCAACATCGATTAAAGACTGCCATTTCAGGGCGGCGCGAAGTTTCGGAAGTTGGTCGACATCAGCATCAAACAAATTTGAGAGTACTTGTCCCTCGCCGGAGAAACCGCGGGACACCTCCGCAGTAAGCGTCACGTGCATGGTCATGCCACCGCATTCCAGCTGCCA
Organism: Candidatus Obscuribacterales bacterium; assembly: GCA_046328035.1. Classification (GTDB taxonomy): domain Bacteria; phylum Cyanobacteriota; class Vampirovibrionia; order Obscuribacterales; family Obscuribacteraceae; genus JBGASG01. Next base: position 76,240 of record JAXLXI010000005.1, read on the forward strand.
CTCAGAGGCCTGTCCGGACGGATGCGCGAAGATTTTCAATCGGTCGGCTAGCGGCACCAGAGTCGTGATCAACTGCAATCGCTGCAACCCCGTAATGGGCACGGCATCTTTGGTGGCAGTCTGGCTGAGTCGGAGACCCTTGCCTGCCTGGACAACGAAAAATGTTGTCTTGGGCGCCGTGGTCTTCGGCAACGTGCGCAAGAATCTGATTGCTTCCAGGCGGTCAACGGTGAAGCGAGGTTCCATCGCTGATTGGTATGCCTGAACTTCGACGAAACCCTTCAGCCAGCGCACCGGCAAATCTACTTTGCGCTCGACGATTTTGTCGAAACCGCGTTTGACGGCTAACTCATCAGGACCGACGCTCACCGTCAGTCGATCGGTGTCGCGAACCTTGGAGAGTGACGCCCGCAGTGCCGGGTTGAAATCGACGTTTGTGGTGCCGCGTCCAACGATTTCGCCAGAGTAGCCATCGGGATCGAAATCGACGCGAGCATAAGTGCTGCAACACGCAGAGAATCCCTCGAACCTCAACATGCCACCGCCGGCAGTCACCACCGGGTCGCGTTCAGCTATGACACGCGCCAACATGTTCGGTGGCATGTAATAGCGCGTGCTGACTACCCGCGCCAACGCTATCAGCAACTGAGCCGCGGTGCGCGGGCGGGTTACCTTGCCCTCGAAGAAATAGGGAAATGACTGGCCGCTGCGGGAGGTGGCAAGCTGCAATAAGGATGAGTCGGCAGACCCGACGATCTGCGACGCATAGGGATAAAGGTAAGTGTGCTCGATAGCACCTATCCCTGACATCTTAGCGTTTGTCCTCACTGCGCCTGTGGAGGGAATTATATCGCCGACCCAACGACTATCGTACCGGAGGGCAATTTCACGGTTCTGCCACGGCCGTGGGCTAAGCTGGCACAACACCACCTTCCACCGAAAACATTACTCAGTATGGCTCAACCTCAAGTCGCGGATGAGCCCCGTGAGGGCGCGTCCCAACGTGGATAGGTCTGGGTTCGCCGATCATTAAACCTGCTCGCCACACGGGTCCGCCGCCCTTATAATGATGGGACCGGCAGGGCGGCTATCGGCATGGAGAAATCTCATGTCCAAATACGCGCGTCGTGAAATCGAGCCCACAGTCGTTGGGGCAGTCCTGGCTGCCGAGGATGTTTTAGACGGAGCCCGCGCCGAAGCCTATGGCGCGCCGCAACTCAACATCACCGACAACACCTTCTTCACAGGCAAGCCGCAGACTATCAACATCGACAGGGACAAGGACGGGACGACCGATGCAATCGCGTCGGTCGACTATACGATTTTCGGAAACCTCGATTCCATCACGGTCAAGAACGCCAAAACCGGCAACACCGAATACACTCTGAATGCGTCGCGATTTCTGGGTCACGCGTTAAGCGTCACCGGCGACATGAACGGCGATGGGAAGAGCGACCTGACTGTTCGCCCTGTCAAAGGATGGTTCTCCAAGAACATCGCGCGCCTCGATGTCGACCGCGACGGCGACGGCAAGTTCGAGGGCAACATAGACATAGACCGCGGTTTCTTCACCCGCGCCATGTACTCCCTCGAGTACGACAAGAACAACGACTCGAAGATAGACCTGACCTTTGGCGTGACGCGTGGGTCATTCAGCGGCTATCTCAACCAGATCTCGCTGGAGAAGAAGTAATAGGGCGTATTCACTCACAATATATTCACAAAGCCTGCCGGACAAATTCACAGGTGATTGCATAACTTAGGCTTGGTCAGATTACTAGTCTTCGAACAACAATCAAGCCATGCCAGCTGGAATTGACAGCACCGCTGTCTCAGAAAACTTCGGGCCACAAGATGGTGACGTAGAAACCCAGGCTAGGGCGAGATTGGCTTGGGAGGCTCAGACCGGACTAGCCGGCGCAACAAATTTTCCGGTTGATCCTACCAATGCACAACAGCACTTGCCACCATTCGAGGTGGTATCAATCCCGGGTGACGACGGACTCCAGTTATCCGGCATACTCTGGAAACCGCCCGGCGACGGTCCGTTTCCTGCAGTCATATACAACCATGGTTCCGAGGAATTCGAAAAAGACGTCAACTACGAAGAGATTGCCAACTTCTATGTCAGAAACGGATTTGAGTTTTTTATGCCTCTGCGCCGAGGGCACTCGTATATCGACGACGGGCACGTCGTTGCCACCTCCGGCGGTGTGCTCTTCGATGATCGTCTCGCTGAGGATACGAAGCGCGGCAATGCCGATAAGGATGCCGATTGGATCAAAGAGCAGGAAGTAGACAATCAGGATGTGGCAGCCGCTGCAAAATGGCTAGCCGAATCGTATGGGGTGGACACAGATAAGATGGTCATGTCCGGTATCTCCTTTGGTGGCATCCAGACCTTATTGGCTGCAGAGAAAGGACTGGGCATGCGTGCGTTTATTCCGTTTGCGCCGGCAGCCATGGCGTGGAACGTTTTCCCCGAGGTACAAGACCGTCTGGCAAACGCAGTGCAGCACGCGAAAGCACCAGTTTTTCTGATTCAGGCAGAAAATGATTACAGCACCGGTCCATCGCAAGAACTGGGTCCCCTTTTAGACCAGTCCGGGTCTCCCAACCGGCATAAAGTTTATCCGCCTTTCCAGGTCGAAAGGGGACCATCAGGCGGCCACGCGGGATTCGCATTGCACGGAATGGAAGTCTGGCGCCAGGATGTTAGCGACTTCCTGCAAGACACTGAGAATACGTCGCTGCCAAATTGAGATTCAATTGCCGTCCTTCGTTGTTGTCGCAATTTTTGGGATGGTATTATCAACATGAGTCAGTCTTAGACCTGTGTAGATATGCCGGAACACTTTCTTGCCCCCAAGGATAAGACGTGCGAGCGCTGCGGGCTTAAAAGAGGGCAGTCCGGGTCGATCACGCAGTGGATTTTTAAGGACACGCGCATTAACGCTGCCCGATACGTCTTCAAAGATGAACCGCTTTCTGTCATGGCGACTGCGGTTAAATCGAGCGATCCAAGATTTGCTGAAATCGAAGAAACTGTGAGCGCTACCTTAGTCTTCCCTGAAAATAGGATTGCTTCATTTGTTTGCAGTTTCGGAGCAGCACATGTCCAGCACTACGAGGTCGTCGGTACCGAAGGGTCGATTTCGCTGAATCCGGCTTACGAATACTCGACCGAGCTTGAGTACGTGCTGAAGGTCGGTGACAAGGAGAGTAAGCATAAAACGCCCAAGCGCGACCAATTTGCTCCCGAGTTGTCGCACTTTGCAGAATGCATCATTGAGGACAAAACTCCGCGACCGTCAGGCGAAGAGGGACTCAATGACATTCTAGTAATCGAAGCTATCAGAAAGTCCACGGCCTCTGACAAGATGGAACCAGTGGGCACCTCATCGGCAAAATCAAGTCAACCAGACAAGTCGCTTGTCGAAGAAAAGCCTGGAGTCAAAAAGCCGCTGCTCGTAAATGTGAAGTCCGGCTCTAAAGACTGACGTGCTTGCCTTCCCATGACTGGTTGCAATTTTGTCGTTCGGTGAATCAGGGCATCTCCGGTCCCGTGCCGCAGTATGTTTATGCCCAATCTGAGATAATAGCGAGCACCGGTTTCCAAGACGAGGTGTCCATTGTCGAAGCTAAAGGATAACTACTCACTCTGCGTCGCGGCGTTGCTCGCACTTGCCAATGCCTCCACGGTCGCCTCCCTGGCGAAGGCACCGGAGTGTTCCGGCGTAGCCGTTTTTCCGGACAACAATATTTGGAACAGGTCGGTTGAGAAACTTCCAGTACATCCAAAATCCAAAAACTACATCGAGAGCATCGGCAAGGCGAAACCGCTGCACCCGGACTTCGGCTCCGGAACCTACGAGGGACAGCCGCTCGGCATTCCAATCAATATCGTCGGACCCACGACCAAACGCCTCCCAGTTGAATTCGAGTATGCCGAAGAGAGTGACCGTATAGCCTATCCCATTCCCGATCATCCAAAGGTGGAAGGCGGGCTGGAATCGGACGGCGACAAGCACTTGATCTCAGTCGACACCACCGGCGGGAAACTGTACGAACTCTTCAACGTCAGCAAATCAGCTAAAGGCAAATGGTCGGCAGGTGGTGGCGCCGTGTTTGATCTGCGCACCAACACGTTGCGCCCGGACGGGTGGACATCGGCAGATGCCGCGGGATTACCGATAATGCCTGGGCTGGTGCGATATTCCGAGGTAGCGGCAGGTTCGATCAATCATGCGCTGCGATTCACAGCCCCAAAAACGCAGCGCGCTTATGTCTGGCCGGCAATGCACTTTGCGTCGTCTGACACCAACCCCAATCTGCCACCAATGGGAATTCGCCTTCGGCTCAGATCTAACTTCGACGAGTCGTCCTATCCCCGCGATTGCCAGGTGATTCTGCGCTGCCTGAAGAAGTATGGGATGTTTCTCGCCGATAACGGAAGCAGCTGGTACATCAGCGGCGAGCCGGACGAGCGCTGGAACAACGACACCCTGCACCAACTCTCTCAATTGACTGGAGCAGACTTCGAAGTTATCGACGAATCAAGTCTGATGGTGCGGCGCAACTCCGCAGAATCCAAATAGCCATGAGCCCGATCCGAATCATCGGCACCATCTTTTTGATCGTTGGACTGGTCATCGCGAGCGTGGGCGGATTTTTCTTTTTCAGCTCGCAAGATCTGGTGAGAAACGGAACGCGCTCTTCCGGCACCGTAATTGAATTGCGCAAGGCGCCAACGAGCAAGGGCTACACGCCTGTCATTCAATTCGAAACCGCAGAACATCAAAACATCACCGCTGTCGGCAAAATCGGCTCGAACCCGCCGGCGCATAAAGCTGGTGACTCGGTGACCGTAATTTACCGTGCCGAATCACCTGAAGATATCGTGCTCGACGATCCGCTCGAACTATATTTCTTCACTTACCTGTTCGGTGGTATCGGATCTGTCTTCGTCCTGATCGGTGGTGGCATGCTCATTTTTTCAATCCTCAAGCCTCAGAGGTATGCGTAGATGAATAACGAAGAGATCCGATACAGTCGAAATGGACGTAGGATTAAACACGTAGGCACTGGCAAACTGAGCGAAAAGGAAACCGTTGAGGCCGACCGCATTGAGTCCGTCGAAGCGAAAGAACATGGTGCGCGGTGACTTGGCGAGCCACCATGTCCGCGTGGATACATCCTATCGCACTCTCAAAACCCTGCCGCTAACATTGCCGCCATCTCCGGAAGGCGGCAAATGCGTTCCTGTGTCTGTCCTTATCGAATAGCCAGTCGGATGAAACATCTGGCATGTGATAGTCGCCGCATATCTCATTTCCTCCGCTTGGATCTTGGACCTCCGCACCGCGTACCGTACAAGTCCAAGCGCCCACTTGTTGATCACGGGCGAACGACTACTGTTTCCCTTATCGATTTCGATCTTTAGCACTTTGCCATTCAGAATCACCACGTCGATCGTGGTGACAACATCGCCCATACAGGTCTGCAGTTCCTCATGATCCCAGTACTCGACCGCGGAAGGTGCACCAACCCCGATCGTTAATCAACCGTGACGCCGCGCAGCCTCGATGGTAGTCTGTAGGTAGGAGGGACCAGCCTTGGAAACGAATCAATATCTTCGCGCTGCAGCAAAGGTGACCCTACTGACTCTTGGAATCTGCGCATCTCAATCCTTGGTGCCTGACGCTTGTCTTAGCGCTCCGCCGCCAAAAAATAGTAAGCCCACAAAAGCACCACCACCGCAGGCAGCGCCAATGATTCAGAATTCTGCCGGAACAACCGTTCGCTGTACTGTCGGACAGGTCACCGCCTGGGTTGACCACATGCCCCAGATAATCATGGACAAACCGGCGCCTCCTGATCAACGGCACTACGGTTTCATGACCATCACCGCCCTAACTTTTGACAATACATCGGATAAACCGGTGACGGTAAGCCTGCAATCAGTTCAAATCGACGCGGGAAAACAGAAGCACACACCCGAGCACACCGTTTTCCAGAACATGGATGGCAAATACTCAACTTCGATTAGTCTGAAGCCGAAAGAACAAGCTTCGGTGGAGTTGCGAGCCGAAGGAAACAACATTCCCAATCCAGGCAAAGACAAGCCTGTTAGCGTGACCATCACATTGTTGGCTGGAACCGAAAAACTGACGTTGGGCGGCAATACAAAACTGGAAGAAACGTATTAGCCTGCGGGACGGACAACCATTGCCCCTCAGCCCGCGAATACGGCGGCCAGCTTCCGCACAGTGCTGTAAAATGACTGCACGCGGACGTTTCGAGGTGAATGACAGTGACCGAAATACCCGATGTTATGGATGTCGCAGATCTCGATTTCCTGGCTCTGAAGTCCGTGGTCGAACACGCAGAGGCGACCGGACTGAAGACCGAGGTCGGCGACGACGTAGGCATCTCATTTGGTGTCGGTGATCTGGCTTGCAAGGTTCAGTTCGTCAAAGGTGCGGAGAACACCGCACAACTGGTGTAACGGGCAGTTGCCAGTATGGCGCGCTTTGTTTCAAGGCAAGGGCACAGAGGGCTTGCTGACTCACGTTGGTCTCACCAGTTTCGACGATGCCACCATGCAGGCATACAAATGGGATCTCTATGTGGGCATCGGACAATCGCTGGGCGAATGCAAGTCTGTTCTGGAACGGATCAAAGCGACACCGCCTTACGAATTAATAGTGCCGGAACTGATGCAATTGCAGATGGGTGGATATTTTCGCGACCGTCCCGGCGTGCATTGCATCAAAATGTGGTGCGGTCGCGGCGCCAACGGTGCCTCCATGCATGAATGCGCGATTGACGGCGAACCTTGGGAAGCTGCCGGCAAACTCATGAAGCAACATCAATATGCAGCCGAGCGCCACGGCTTTTACTGGGCAAAACAATTTATCCTCATGGTGCCGCCCGCGAAAGAGGGCGAAGCACCATATCTGGCACCACAAAGTTCCGAGACGATGATTACTTATCCGTCACCAAAATATTGGAGCCCGAAAACAGGATTCTTACAGCCGCCTGATGAGGGGGAAACGGTCGACGGATCCGAAATCAATTTAATCGTTCACGATGAACCGGGGAGTGAAGCTCAGCGAACGAAAGCTGGTTCCAAGACGGCACTGGTCATTGTTGGCGTGCTCGTGGGACTTTTGGTACTGTCCAGCTTCGGTTTAGTTATCATCGCTCTGTGCATGCAACTGATGAACAAATAATCGCCTTCTCAATCTGCTTCAATATGCTCATGCACGTCTATAACCTATTGCCAATATGCGGCGCCAGCGCAGCAATTTGTCTGTCTCTGCTGACACAGCATGCAGCAAATGCGTCCAGCAATGACTGGGTCATTGACCCAAAAGCATCGACGATCAAATTCGTCGCCAAAACCGGAACCAACATCAGAGCAATCGGCATCTTTACCGATGTTTCTGGCAAGCTGACATATCAACGGAGTTCACCAGGCAGCTTCGCCGTCTCAGCTGAAATACCTCTGCGCACGCTCTCGACTGGCGTCAATGTGCGTGACGAAGATCTAATCGGTCCCAAGTATTTCGACATTAGACGCTTTCCGATGACAACCTTCACGGCGAAACAGTTGGTCAAAAACCGTGACGGATCCTATCGCATAAGCGGGCAACTTACTCTTCGAGGACTAACCAGGGCAGTCGATGTCCATGCACCGGAACCGAAGATTTCCATTGACAAAACCGGCAGACGCACATTAAGCGTAGTCGGTGCAGCAACAATCGATCAATCAAACTTTGGGCTCTCGCTGATTTATCTGCATCCTCGACGGGACGTCTGGATAAACAAAGACATTGCCATCACAATCGAATTGCGCGCTAGCGAGCGCACTCGTTGAAACTACTGAAACTTGTGACGTCGGCGCGACGGCAACAGCGATTGGGGACGGCAACTTGAAAAACAATCCACTCGACTACTCCGGAAAGGTAGCTCTGGTTACCGGAGCCGCCACAGGAATGGGACTGGCGACGGCACGCGCATTTGCCGAGGCCGGTGCAGCCGTTGTTCTTGCCGACATCAGAAAAGACATCCTGCAATCTGAAGCTGAAAAACTAATCGCCGGTGGACACAAAGCGCTGGCGATTCAGTGCGACGTCAGCGATGATGCGCAAGTCGGCGCCATGGTCAGACAGACAATCGAGCAGTTCGGACGACTCGACGCCGCGTTCAATAACGCCGGCGTCATGGCGCAGCTTTCGCCCACCGCGGACGGTTCGCTAGCCGACTGGGATCGCGTGATTGGCACCAATTTGCGCGGCGTCTGGAGCTGCATGAAGCATGAACTGGCAGAGATGAAACGCCAGGGCTCTGGCGCGATCGTGAACAATGCGTCGGTGGGCGCCCAGATCGCCGCTCCCAACATTGCCTCGTATATCGCTTCCAAACATGGCGTCGTCGGACTGACCCGCACGGCAGCACTGGAATACATAAAGCACGGCATCCGCGTTAACGCCGTCAACCCTGGTTTGATAGAAACACAAATCGCGCGGGACTTTGTAGGTGGCGATCAAGAAGCCTACGATGGACTCAAGAACAGCCTTCCCATCGGTCGACTCGGACGACCTGAAGAAATCGCGGCTGTCGTGTTGTGGTTATGCAGTCCCGCAGCCAGCTATGTGGTAGGACACGCGTTAACCGCTGATGGTGGCATGACGATTGCCTGACAGTCTCAATCGATCAGGAAGAAACTAGCCATGTAATTGCCAGGCTGAGAAAAAGTGTGAGAAGGATGGAAAAGCCCGTTCCAAGGGCAAACAATATCGAGCCGAAGTGTGCAGCCTTTTCGCCAAAATACTTGCGGGCAATGAGCTCCGAGATGCTGCCGGATGTGTAGCACACATTCGCCATGCACAGATACATGAACGCCGCGAGAAACCCGTAGGCAACTTCCTCTCCAAGTCCGTACCGCCAGACAAAGTACGCACCTGAAGGCACCAGAGCTGCCATCAATAAAACTGTATAGACGACACGTCTAAGTTCCCACCAGAGCAGGATGGAACCCAGTGTTCTCGGTCCTTCCGGCACCGCAAGAACTTGCGCGACCAGCATTCTATCTTTATCGGTTCGCGTTGGCTTGGTTGGCGTGGCTTGCTTGCTCAGCTCCAACAACTCGTCGGGGCTCGCTTCTTCGACGAGCTTCAGAAATTCTTCGCTGCTTAGTTCGCCCAACTTGAGACTGGCGCTGTGAGGCTGCAAGTTTATGCACCACCGGAGAGAGGTGTTTTTTTTGCATTCTAACCGGTCATCGGAAATGGCGCTTGCCATACAGTCTTATGGTACCATTTCGCCTGCTGTCTCTTGCCGAGACTAATTGGTCTGGTAGAGCGCCTTCATGTCCGCGTCCATCTTGGTGATGGCTTTGTCCACCATGTCGTACGGCGCCCCGCGGTCGATGGCATCTACCAACGGCTGGTACACACGAGCTGGTATGCCGCTCTCCGGAGCAATTCTCTTGATGTAGGCACTGATCTGTTGCCCTTCAACGTTTCCAGGTTCGTAGAGTCCCATTAACAGTCCGAGCCGCACAGAAAGCTCCGCGAAATTCGTTATGGTCGGTCCATATTTTTGATCCAATGCCGCGTAGAATGGCTTCAGATCTACCACCAGATATTTATTCGCGAAGATCTTATCCTTCAGTTTGTTGCCCGATCTGGGAGGTAGTGGTGGCAACGGCGCACCAAGGATGTCGGCGATTTTCTTGGCTTGCCTATATCTCTGGTTCACATACGACACCGGAGCGCCTTCGGACTGCTTGTACGCCGCGGAACAGATGTCTTTGCCGAAGTTCCACAGACTTATCTTTTGCAGTTTCTGCAACGTCTGCAGATCGTCAGCTGCAACAGCCGTCCCGGAAGAATTGCCGGGACAGTCAAACAGTGTGCATCCAACGCTTGCGGTGCAAACCAGTAACGATGCCATCGCCAGCGCTTTCGATGATGCTCTAACCATTGCCACCTCCGCGGCGTTCCACGAAAATTCCACGATTGATGCGTATAGTCTACCCTGCTCAAGCCCCCTCCGTCGCATAGAAACGCAGGCACACCGTCCTGCCAAGTTCTGCGCGGCCAGTTTCTCGGATGCCTTTTGCACCTTGAGGACAAACACATGCAATCTACAGACATGCTCTTCTCTGCCCTCGAACCGATGCTCTGGGTCGCCGCCTTTATAGCACTGCTTCTCGTATCAACTGTGGCAATCGCCTGTTTCAATCGATAACTACACCTTCAAGTTTCCTTCTCCGGCTTGTAATCGTTACTAGCAAATCCGAATGTCCACGCGACACCCTCGCGCGCCGTCCGTGTTGTTGGTGGCACCCGGATAAAGTAATGCCTGGTTGATCCATCCGGCTCCGGCGTGGAATTCGCCACCTTCACCATCACCAGCGGCTCATCGTTGCCGAGGTCCTTGCGATACAGCACGCCAAACTTGTCCTCATGTATCTTGGCGGCACCACCATCGAGAATAAACTTGCCTGGCCCATAACGCTCGATCATGACTCGCTTCACCTCGAGATTACTCTCGCGTTCAATTCGCTTGGGCGTTAGAGATGAAGGTTCTTCGATGACATCGGCCGGCACCGTCACACCCCGCAAGGCATAAACGTTTTGGTGGTCTGCGAAAGCGATTGCCGGACCGTGCTCGCTGTGCAAGGCATGGTTGGCGTCCAGATTGTATTCCAGAGGGTGCTCTGAGATGAAACAGTGATGCTCGAAAAACAGATATGCCGTGCCACCACGGGCGATAGCGAGCCATAGATCCAAAAACTCGTTGGCCTGACTATCGAAAATATGCGCATCGAGTTCCTTGCGCGCGAACTCGTACATCGCCAGCCAATAGATCTCCCAGGGTCCCCACCAGGATCGCTGAAACTTCGTCAGCCAGGTGTCCAATTGGGCGGTGAGATTGATTGACGCCAACGAGAACCCAGATGTCGCTCCCGCGTCTTCTTCTTTGATCAATTGCGACACACTGGTCTTCAACTCATTATTGAGACCAGCTGAAAACGACTGGGACAACGTCCGACTAAAACGCGCGCGCTCCATGTTTCGCCGGAAGTCTTCAAATGCCAGGCGCAGACCTCCCCGCAAGCTGACGTCGAGGTGAGACTGTATCTCTGCGTTCATCGCATCGCTCAGCTGACTCAGAACGTCCGGCATCATTTTGAACAGATAGCTCGTGATCCGATCGTTGATGATGACACCGGGGTCTGCGGCTATGTGAGAAACTGGATTTCGGTCGAGCTGCGCATTCAGGTTGAGCCATAGCTGAATCATGGGCAATGGCGCGCTACTTGTTCGACTTCTGGCTTTCAGTTGAGAAACCATGTTCCAGCGATCGTTAGCTGAAAGTTTCGTCCACAACACCAGGCGCAAAAGCTGCGGCATCACAGCCAGTTGGAACGGGCTCTGGCACCAGAAAATCTGAGGCTCGTCGAGTCCAAGCTGGCGGTATAGTCTTGAGACGGCGGACTCCGCCTGCGGTTTGTCTACCTTCGAGGTGAACCACGCACTCGACGACCAATGCTCGCCAAACTGCTTCAGCGCCGAATGCTGCTTATCGGTCAGCCTGTCGATGATGTTGGGTCGTGGTTCAACCATCTTCCCATTCTGCCATAAACCACTAATACGCGCCGGTGGAGACTTTCCTGCATCAGACGAAGGCGGCGAGACTACTCGAAGAGATCGATTATCTCCTCAACGGTCAAATCAGTGGCATCTATTTCAATGACGGTTGGTCCGACTTCGTCATCTGACATGTGGCTGAACGCGCCTGTCCTGTCCATCCAGAGAAGTTGGTACGAGCAAATCATGCCCTCGGAACCCTCAAAAGTGCGCACCACCATGTCTCGTCCGGCAGACTCAGAATAGCTGTGGACATCGACATAGACAGTGGTGTCGCGTTGGCATTTCTTGCAGCGGATTTTCCTGAACTGATCTCCAGCCACCAGAGTTGATGCCGCAATAAATTCATCCACGGAGCTGGTCACGAAATTTTCTAGAACAGCACAGGTGCGGTCCGAATTGTCCAAACCGCACTTCGAGCATAACGCAAAAAAATGCATCGTATCAGGCGGCTGTTTATTGTCACGGGCAAACTCGGCGATTAGTTCGCGACGAGTCTGGACGACTTCCGGCGTCGCCGGCAAGATTTCGCCTCCGTAAAGTCGCTCGCATGCTGTGAGCACCATATCAATGGTAAGCGGATCGAGGTTTTGCAGGGCAGCAGTCACTTCGCGAATCTCCCAATAAACGGAGTTCGAAAGCCAAGCCCACCCGTACCTTAAGCGAGGGCGCCGGTCTCGTCGATGGTAAAACTACGCAGCCTAAGATTAAATGCCGCAGCTTCGCTGCGGGCACTGTAGAATGGGGAATCAGCTGCAATGGGACCTGTGGGACTCTGTCATGAGTGAAGATGAAATTCGCCAGGAACTGGAAACTCAGCTCGCAGAGCTGAACAAAACCCTGGACGAATGCGAAACTCCAAATGTGCGGAAGCTGCTTCGTGAGCAAGTGAAAGCGCTGACCAAGCAACTCTGGCTGATCGAGCAAGGAGACATGTCGGCCGCACCTAGGTACACTTTGGTGATACCGGAGCCGTCGCCGTTTTACAGTCAACTCGACGAAGCCGCTTATTATCAGGTGCTCAAATCAATTCGCTGCGTGGAAGACATTCGCACCAAGACCATCGCCAATCCATTTATCGAAGGAAACCACAATCAAATTACGCTGACAATGTCAGAAGAGTATTTGAGCGATGAAGACTTGAGAAACCTGATCGCGGTGATGACGAGATATAGTGTTCCGATGACCGCCTTAGCGAGTCAATGCAACAAGCGCAATTCGAAATGGTTCAAAAATCCAAAGATGTTCTGGTACGCCGCTGTGTTCGAGGATAGCAATGCCAAATAAACTTTGCCCTAACTGCAAGAAGACGGACGACACAGACTTCAGCACCTGCCGATATTGTCGAACGTCTTATGATGCTACACCAGAAACGCTCACGGTGAAAGAACCCGGCAGCAGCATGCTTACTAAAGGAACAATCGTGGCTCTCGTTGTCTCCGCGATTGCATTCATGATCAGCCACAAGATGCACCAGGAAGCTGTCGTGGCTGAACAAGCAAAGCAAATCGCACAGTATCGAACTTCAGACAAACCACAAGTGCTGGAGTTCTATGCAGACTGGTGCGGTCCGTGTCGTGCCTATGGTCCGATCGTCGATGAAGCCGCCAAGAAATGGAGAGGCAAGGTCGACTTCTCCCGATTCAACGTGGACCAGCCGGAGAGCCGCAAGCTGGCGATGACATTCGAAGTGCGTGCCATCCCGCGCACCATCTTCATCGACAAGTCAGGCAAAACAGTCGATGACGTGACGGGGGGACTGGATGCCAACAGTCTCGATGAACGAGTGGCAAAAATATCAGAACCTTGATGAACCACCCGTTGATTAACACAGTGCTCGACGGCAAGTACCGGATAGAGCGACTCATCGGATCCGGGGGCATGGGCTCGGTCTACGAAGCGACCCACATTTTGATGAATCGAAGAGTGGCTGTTAAGCTGCTCAATCGAATCGACGAGGCATCGCTGCGTCGCTTTGAGAGAGAGTGCCGAGTTCTATCGGCGCTCAGTCATGATGCGATTCCCAAGCTGTTGGGATGGGGAGTGAATGCTGAAGGCTGTCCATATCTCGCGATGGAGATTGTTGATGGTCGGACATTAGAAGACTTGCTCGCCGAACAAAAGACGATCGAGCCCGAACTGCTTCGCACGATCTCAATTGCAGTTTGTGATGCGCTGCAAGCGATGCACAATGTTGGCATAGTTCATCGCGACATCAAACCCTCCAACATTTTAGTTGATACCACGGGCGACGCACCATCGATCAAGGTGACTGATCTGGGAATAGCCGGATCGATGTCCGGTGAAATCAAAGCGACCATGACAGATGCCATTGTCGGCAGCATCGACTACATGAGTCCCGAACATTATCGACCGGCGGACCTGGAAGCGCGGTCCGATTTGTTTTCGCTGGGTTGCGTGATGTACCGGGCGTTGGCTGGTCACGCACCGTTTGTGGGCGACTCGATTGTCGAGGTTGCGATGCAGCTGCAGGAGAATCGAAAAGAGAAGCTCCCGGCATCGGTTCCAGAATATCTGAAATCAATCATTGAAAAATGCCTTGCCCCGGAGCCGGTAGAACGGTTTGTATCCGCTGCCGACCTGAGGCAGGCACTGATTGACAGAAAGGTTGTGTATGTTGCTCCCCCGCATTCTCGTCCAAGAACAGCATCCCGAGGCAAAATGCTTGCTATCGGCTCAGTCATCAGTCTGGGCTTGGTGCTTGGAGTAATCGCACTTATCAGTTTCAATCAGAGCAAATTTACAGACGATCCCTCTACTTCCGATGACCGCATTCAGCAACTCTCCAGAGAAATTCCCAGCTACCTATCCACAGCGGATGAAAATGGTTGGATCCAGGCACAGCACTGGGACACCGAGACCAAACTTTCTCTGATGCGATACAGGCTGAAGCTAAGCGAACTCGAACACGACAAAAGTCGCGCAATCGAACAACACATGCATCTCGCACAGTTTTTGCGCAAACAGCTCCGGTTGAACGAGTCGCGCGACGAGATTGAATTTGCACTGCACGAACTGCGCCAACAGCCTGAGTTCGAGCGCAAGTACATGATGCAGGCCCGCCTGACTATTGAGCTGGGGCAGACTCTGTATTCGCTCAACAAGTACAAAGAGGCAGCTGCTGCATTTAAGCAGGCAGCACAAGTGCTGAACGACAAAGCGGAAGACAGTCCTGAGTGGGGGACCGCACGGACCAGCTTAGGAATGTGCCAAATGGAAATTGGGCAAGCAGACAAAGCCGTGAAGAGCTTTTCAGATGCGGACAAAGTCTTCCAGCAGAAAGGTATGTGGATGTTTGAGACTCAGTGCCTCGAGGGATTGCTGGCAGCCAAAATTAAGCTAGACGATGGCGAAAACCTCGATGCGCTGCGGCAGCGCCTTCAAGAGGCAAAACTGCGTCATGGCTCACCAGGTGTGTTTGAGAAGTGCTCGGCTGAAATTCGGCAAGGCAGGATGGAGACCACTAATCTAGCCACCTTAAGTCGCACAGTCGATGCCTTCGAAAACATCAAACCTTTGAAAGACGATCAGCTCTCAGTGCTGGCAGTCATGTCTCAACACGCAGGCGACTTGTACAGAACTATCAAATCTCCGGACATGGCTCGCAAGTATTACCGCAAAGCGCTAGTCTTCATATTATCAATCCATGACATAAAAACCCGCTTCAAATCTCTGACAATCCTGCTTGCTCATGTGGAGGAATTTGACAAACAGCTATTCGGGCAATGCTGTGCGATTGCGTGCACCACGGTGCAATCCAATTCTGAGAACCAGTCCATTGAACAAACGGAGCTATGCGCTCTTGCACACTCGATACGAGCAGCGACCGACCACAAATTCGTGGATGTCGGTGCATATGGTGCCCTGTTGATACCAATATTGAAGCGTCGCTCAGAATTGGCAACCAACGTCAACGAGAAAGTCAGCTTCGGAACAAGTTGTGTGGAGTTGCTCAGCCTATCAGGCAAGCACAAGGACGCTATTCGCTTTGCGGAAGCTCTTCGAAGTGATGCACAGGGTAAACCGGTGAAGCCGATCTTTGAAATTGCACTATTGGCCAACTTGTCCCGTGAATATGAAAACACAGATGACTTTGCTGCCGCAGAGAAGACGCTCAAGACTGCATATGCTCTTTCTCAGCGAGCGCCCGATTTAGCGAAGATTCCCCGCGCCGTGACGGTCAGACAACTGGCAGACTTCTACATCAGACGGGGCAACATGCAGGAAGCCACGCCCCTGCTGGAGCAATCGCGCAACCTGATCTTGAGTGATCTTGATAAGACTACTGCCAACAAGCTACTTCTGAACTCGCAGGTTGAATATGCTGACTGGTCTTCGATCCCGTTAGCAACGGCATATCGAGACTCGCATCAGAAAGAAAAGGCATTGAGCGTGTGCCGCGAACAGGTGCAACTCTGGCATGACGCCGGCACAGAATCGATCCATTCACCCGAAATGAAAAAGCAATTGCGGCTCGCCGAGTCGATGTAGTAACGGCTGGTCTGCCGAGCGCATCAAGATGTCGTTAAGACCACTTGCATAGGCGAATTACAGCCTGTTACAAGTCCCCAGAAAGCGACATACGGTTGAGAGTCTGCGGTTTTTCTTCAGCGTGAAGAGACTCCGGGATGCGGCAATCCGCCCCCGGAGTTTTTGTCAGGTCAGTGTCTAGGAAACTCTCTGTTGATACGAACCTTCTCGTCCAGCGCGTCGGCTTCGGCCGTGCGTCCGGTCTCTCGCAAGAGCTTTGCGTAATTGGCCATCCACTGGACTTCGTCGCCACCAGCCATGTTGCCTCTGTCAGCTTCCAATGCTTGCTTAAAAAGCGGCTCCGCATCTTTGTAGCGCTTCTGCTGCCGGTAAATCTCAGCGATGGCAGCGAGTTCTTCGGCACCGACAGCTACTTTCATTCGCTCATACTGATCCGGGCGTTTGGGAAAGTCCTCCGCCTTTACCGAAGCGACGGCGATTGCTGCCGCCTTCCTGTATTGCGTCACCGCCTCATCAAACTTACCCTGAGCAGCAAGATTGGCAGCCAGGTGCTTGGTGTGTGTGCAAACGTCGGTGCCGAGCGGTCCCCTGAGGCAACGAACAGAATAGTCATTCGACACAACGACAACGTCTTCATTCAAACCCAACTAGTTCAGATGCAGGACAGCTTGAACTTTTGAATAAGCCTGCGAAATCGCTGCTTGCAAAGTGCCGGCTGAAAGTCCCCACGCGATGTAGAATCCGACAAAACCAAGTCCAAGTAGAATGAATAGCGAATGCTCCGCCAACAGCGACGGACCTCTAAACTCCGGGCCAAAAGCATCCGCCTTCGGCTTTGCCGGTACTACCGGCGTTTCTTCGTCGGGCTCCTGTTGAGGTTCGTTGGTCACCGTACGCCGCCTCTTTGCAATACCGCTGCCGTATATTGTATAGCAGACAAAGACAGCAGAATCGGTGGGCCACGAAAATGGCAGTTTATTCCAGAATCAGCTCCGCCCGAACCAAAGTCGTCACCGCGATAGTACTTGGCGCGGTCTTGTTAATGACGTTGCCGCCGACGAGAGCAACCACTCCTTCACTGGACGACCAGCTGATCGTGGTGAAGGGGCATACACAACAAACAGAGCAGGTTGTTCAACTGGTTCGCGAGCAATTGGCACTGTTGCCTGATCTAGTGAAAACAAAACTGATCGCCTATCGAGTGACGATAGTTATCGCGCCCTTTAGGAAGGAGGTCTTGGGCACTGCCGGCGGTGCCTGCTTCGACATCAAATCCAGGCAGGTTGTTCTTCCAGAGCGAAATGATCTCAACAGCACCTTCTTCATGAAGCAAGGCAACAGGCGTGCTGTGGTACTTCACGAGATTGGACATGCATACGATCACGCAAGCGGTCGTTTGTCATTCACGCCTCAATATCTCCAAATCTATTCTCCAGAAGAGCGCAACGTGCCTGCTAACAAACGCAAGTTACTAGCGTATTTCCTTGAGAGTGACATGAATGGGCAGCCCAATGCAGACTCGGGTGGGCGGCCGCACCGTCCGCCGCAAGAGTGCTTCGCCTCCCTATTTGCCACCAAGTACATCAATCAGGATCTGCCCCGGCTAAGCGCCCTCAAGGCGTGCTTTCCGCGAACATGCAATTTCGTATATAGCCAACTGCCATAGAGGCACCACAGATAGTGTAGTCCATAGTCGAGCAGTTTCTCCCGCGGCGATATCAAGTGATCGCCAAGTGCTCATGGACCTGTAGTATCTGTGTGTGTGTGTCCGAATAAATTGCGGTTCGTGGTCCGAGATGAGATTAGCTGTTCCTTTGTCGCTGCTTTTAATTCTGCACTTGTTGCATCCCCAGGACGCCTCAGCGAACAGCGGCACTTCAAACGCCGACCCAGCATCGCTTCCAGTCAGGAAATCTGAGCGGCGTTACTTGCCTGGCACAGAGTTGACTCCGGACACGCTGGCATTGGCGCAAATGTTGAACATCGATAAGACCATCGAAGACCTCAGAAGCGTCGTCAAAGAATCCGGACCTAAGCCCAACCAAGACCAACTCGTGCGCATCATGTTTCTGCGCCAAACCTGCGAAAGGGCAATTCAATTCGCTTCGCTCGAGTTGGAAGAAGCGCTGGCCTATATTGATGGAGACCTGTCTCTTACCGACCTTGAATATTCAATGTTTTCCGCAAAGAACGACCGCTCGGTAGCCCTCAACAATGCAGCAACATTTTTGGTGGCGGGCACTCTTGGTGTTCTTGATTCAGCCTCGGGTCTCAAGTACGATGCACCAGTACCCAATATCTTTGGTATTACGGGTAATGCGGCTGCCGTTGCCATCCCTCTATACGGGTTACGCACGCGCAAATACAGACCGCTTCGAGTCGAAGGTAAGGGCAATATGCTCACACCAATCTTCGAATTACCTTATGAAGGTGTTGGCTACGACCCAATTATCTGGCGATACTTAAACACAGTAGCTCTCGATGAAGATGAGGCTTTAACGCGCAAGGAAGTGCTGCTCGACAGATGGAAGAAGTATCGTCAAATTTCGCGAGAAGGGACGGCCAAGGAGTCAGCGATTAAGCATTTGGCAGGAATCTTCGAAAAAGGAGATAAGGTCACTCTCGATCTTCTGAAGACCAGACGCGAGTTATTAGTAGACCTGCGAGCAGTAATCCAGTCGATGTATGCTGACCTATCCGATCTCAACTCCGAAATCATGAAGTATTAGCGAGCGATACCATGTCCACAACAGTCTGGATCACCGGCGACCAATGCACGTTGCGCAATTCCGCGCTTAAGGCTGCGGATAAAACTCGCTGCCGCGTACTGATGATCGAATCGACCGCGCGCGGCAAACAGATTTCGTACCACAAGAAAAAACTGGTGCTGATCTATTCCGTGATGCGGCACTTTGCCGAAGAGCTTCGCCATGATGGATGGATAGTCGATTACTACTACGAGCATCCCGACTTTGAATCGGCGGTGAAGGATCACTTGCAGAAGCATGATCCGAAAACTGTCTCGCTCATGGAACAGTCGGAGTTTGGTGCCAACGAGAGACTGAGTCAACTGCTCGGCGAGCGCCATGTCCAGTTTCTTCCTCACTGCAACTTCATCTCCACGGCGGCTGAGTTCGAGAGTCTGCACACCACTCCTGATGCGCGCGTCACTATGGAGCGCTTCTACCGAACGATGCGCAAGAAGACTGGTCTGCTGATGGACGACGGCGTGCCTGCCGGCGGCGAGTGGAACTACGATAAGACCAACCGCCACCCCCCCGCTGATGATTTCGTGTTCAGTGCACCACCGCAGTTTCCTCCCGACGAGATCACCCTTGATGTGATGCGCATGGTGAATAAGCACTTCGCCGACCATCCAGGCACCACCGACAACTGGATGTTAGCGGTCACACGCGAAGATGCGGAGAAAGCCGCAAAAGACTTTCTGGATAAGCGGCTGGACGAGTTCGGTCCGCACCAGGATGCGATGTTGCATGGTCAGCCGTTTCTCAATCATTCGGTGCTGTCTCCGTATATCAACACGTGCCTTCTCGATCCGCTGGAATTGTGCCGAGAAGCGGAAATGCGATACATCAAGAAGAAAGCTCGGCTGGCTTCGGTTGAAGGCTTTATTCGCCAGGTAATCGGCTGGCGCGAGTTTGTCTGGAGAGTCTACTGGCGCCTTATGCCGGAATACAAAACTCGCAACTTTCTGGACAGCCACTTCCCAATACCGGATTTCTTTTGGACCGCCGATACGAAGATGCGCTGCATGTCCGATGCTTTGCAAACGACAATCGATCATGGCTACGCGCACCACATTGTGCGCTTGATGCTGCTGGGGAACTTTTCACTGATAGCGGGACTTGATCCGCTTGCGGTCAATGACTGGTTCACCGAGATGTTCGTGGATGGATACGACTGGGTTATGGTGCCCAACGTGATCGGAATGACCCTGCATGCCGATGGCGGCTACGTCGGAACCAAACCTTATGCCGCATCAGCCAACTACATCAACAGAATGTCCGACTACTGCAAGCAGTGCTACTTCGATCCGAAAAAGGCGACCGGCGATCGCGCTTGTCCGTTCAACTCGCTCTACTGGGATTTTCTCTTGAGAAACGAGAAACAGCTGCGCGGGAACCACCGCATGGCGATGGTCATGAACGGACTGGAAACCAGGAGTGCGACCTGGAAGACATCCATTCGCGAACGCGTTAAAGAGATGCGCGCGCAAGGCATCATCTGAAGAAAGCTACAGCTGTCTTCAAAATCCCGGCATCACCTTGATTGTCGCGCGCGGCTGTTCCTCGACGGTGTGCAGATATATTTGCCCATGATTGCTCCGCACTGCCAGCGGAACGCCAGCCTTCTCCAGCGCGTGACTCAACTCACTGGCGGCAAAAGACGGGTCAGCGCCGGCGGCTTTCATTTGGTTGGCAGCATCAGCAAAGAACGTAGCAATCTGCTGCGCCGTCAGCTTGCTGAAATCGTGAGCCGCAAAGTCGCGAGCGACCTGCTCCGTTATGTCCTCATCGGGCTCGCCTGCTCTGGCTTTTTTCAAACCGGCATCGTCGTACATCTGAATGGCGCTGACGACTTCTTCTTCGTGTCGCGGATTCTGCTTGTCGTACAGAGTAACGTCGCCTTCTGAAGACGCACCAAACTCAAAGCGTCCCGCCGCATCAAGCTTTTTCTGAGCCTCGGTGAATGCGCCGGCAACCTGAAGAGCAGTGTACTTCTGCAATGTAGGGTCGTTTGACAGATTCTCAAAGGCTTTCAGTGCCTCGTCCGGACCTAATTTGAGCAGGTCCCCCATAATCTTCTCGGCGCGCTGATCGAGTTCGGCGAAATGCTCAATACCGTCAATCATGTTGCGCCGTCCGCCGCCACCTCCTGAAGTCGGCGATGTCGCCTCGGTGGCAGCAAAAATCTCGCCGTTCATTTTGTTGGCAGCCTTGAGTGCTTCTCCGGACCCGGTCGCTGCGCTCGGGCTCATTTCCAAAATTTCCTGATGCCCCATTATGCGTCGCCCCCAGTTAAGCTGAATGCCGGCGCCCGCAGCGCCGGTTTCCCGAAAATCCCGCCCTGTTCAACCAAACAGATGGCTTCGCCCAAGAAGGCACATTGGTAGTTGCGTGAGCGGAGGAATGCTGTACAGACTACGCCAGAGAGCGTCCCAGGATAAAGCGGCGCACACGCTCGTTTGAGTGCGCAATAACGCACCAAAGGCACCCGGCAAGCGTCTGAGATTGCATGCAAATCGTGCCTGAACGGCGTTATGATGGACCCATCAGGAGGTTTTGGTTATGAACACCGAGCTATTAAAAGTAGTCAGAAACATCCTTCTGCGAACCGCCGCAGTTAGTGTGGTTCTTTCCTGGTTGATGGCTGCAGCCACAATCGGCTTGTGGGATACGTGGAGCAATCTAACGTCACAGTGGTTCCGCACGCCCACATCAGAGATGGGACCGATGATGGTTTCTTTTTTTGCAAACATCAAGCTGTACATAGTCTTCGTCTTGCTGGCCCCGGCATTAGCCCTGCACTGGACTATCAAGGGCTCGAAAGCCTGAGTCGCTGAGCGGCGGACATCCAGCTGAGATGCTCGCCTTCCCACCGAGCTATGCGGTCGAAAATCTCTCCACGCAGCTCATCAGGCGATGTGCGAAGTCTGGCGTAAAGCGGCTGCATAGCTGGCAAATCAGTTAAGTGATTGGAGCCCCACTTAGCCATTTCGGACAGAATGGGATAGAGGTCTTTTCCTTTTCTGGTCAGGAAATAGAGCTTTCGCGAGCGATTCGCACTGTGCGTAATCTCGTCAATTATGCCGTTTGCACGCAGCCTTTTGAGCCTGTCGGTGAGCACGTTCGTAGCTACTTTCTCAGGAGACGCGAGAAAGTCTTTGAACTCGTGTTTCTCGTAGAAGAACAGGTCGCGAATGATCAGCAAGGTCCACTTGTCCCCGAACAGATCGAGGACGTTGCAGATCACACATTCAGAACGTGACTTCATAACACAACCAGAATGCAGGCACTTGCAAATTGCAAGTAACTCCGGTATGCTTCCAATGCAAGCACTTGCAAAATGCAAGTATAGCACCCAAGTGCTGAAACCAACAGAACGGGAAATGGAGAGATCTAGAAAATGGACAATGCGGTCCTAGCAAAGCCGGGAGCCGGACTTCCATTTCATGAGTGGCTGATAGCTCGCTATCTGATTATCCCAAGCGCGATGAAGAGCACTTCCAGTGAGCAAGCTATCGAACTTTTCTCTACAGAGTCGGGCACCATTCGCGATCTGATATCAAACCTCTCGCCTGATAGACTCAATGTACGCCGCCTAATTCGTCGCCTTCAAGGACTGGAAGACAGCTCCAGGTCTTGGTCAGTAACTATGGCGCTGCAGCATTTAGTAATCGTCAACCGCCAAATTCAAAAGACGATGATTGCGCTTTCTGAAGGCAACACGGATCTACGGACGGTCGGAATTGCCGACCTCAAACCAAGCGCGGATGCCCAGGCGGAGGTTACACTGTCTGAGTTCGAAGATATGACAGCATCCTTTTGCCAAACTGCCAGCTCCACTGATCTGGACAGGCATCCAGAATCTAAATATCCACACCCCTGGTTCGGACCGATGAACGCGAAAGAATGGCTTGTCATGGCCGCATTACATCAAAGAATTCACAGGCGGCAAATCGAGGAGATAATCAAGAAGTTGTCAGCCAACTGACTGACAGCTTCGGTAAAACAATGATGAAATTGCCCGCCGGTTGGCTCGCGATCGCTGATTCAAAAGAAATTCCGAATGGGAAGCCCATTGGTATCAAACGCTTGGGCGAGTGGTTGGTGCTCTGGAGAGACAGTCAAGGCCGGGTCATCGTGCAACTAGACAAATGTCCTCACCGGTCGGCAAAACTCAGTCTGGGTTCAGTCACGGAAAATACCATCACGTGTCCCTACCACGGTTTTCAATTTGCCCCAGACGGAACCTGCCGGCTGGTGCCGGAGACCGGCCGCGGCGCAGTTAACTTAAAGGTGAGAAACTACGCGGTACGCGAGGAGCATGGATTCATCTGGGTTTGGCACGAAGCAGAGGCAGGACCGATTGGAGATCCTCCGTGGTTCGATAACATAGATTCGAAGTTCTGCTACTCCCAATTGACGCGGACCTGGCCGACGCATATCACTCGATGTATCGAAAACCAGATTGACTACACACATCTGCCGTTCGTACACAAGCAAACAATAGGCAGAGAATCGAATCCGCAGCAGAAGCCAGTCATCACCCTGGACGGTGAGCGCATCCGCATTCAAGTTAATCCCAGCGAATCGGAATCTGGTTTTCTGGAGCTTCGGCTTCCGAATATCTGGCAGCTATGCATATCTGCCAGACTCAGTCTGGTCATCGCCTTCGCACCAGTGGATGAACAAGCCACGACTCTCTATTTGCGCACATATCAAAAGTTCTTGACTGCTCCGGTGCTGCGGGAGTTTGCGGGATGGATAATGAACTTCAGCAACTCAGTTATCCTCAATCAAGACAAAGCAGTTGTGCTCTCTCAGTGGCCCAGCAATGCTGTCGACGGCGACGTCGGCGAGTCGCTCTTCCCTAGTGACAAGGCTATTGAATACTTTCGTCGCCAGTGGAGCAACGGATTCACAAGCAACAAATAATAGTATGCTAGCGAAAAGGTCTCGACCAGGCACAAGGAATGCAAGACTTTCGCGAAAAAGACGAGTCAAAAGTAGATGAGCCAACAAGGCTGCTTCAGGCGGAAGATGACACCACTGACTCCGATGAACTTTCGTGCGGGCGAGTCGATGAAAATACATCCCAAAGTGACAGATCAAACACAAGTCACAATCGCGCGCCCTGGTGGAAGACATATCCACTTTTCTCAATAGCACTCTTCATCACGATCGTCATGGTCGGGCTGTACATTTACTCTTCGCCGCGCAGAACGATTCCTGAAGGTATCGAAGCAGCTCTCCAGTCTAGACAGTCTGCGGACAGAGAGATCAGGCTTCGCCTGCGACTTGCCTTCGCACAACTCATGCAGGACAAAACGCTCATTAGACCAACCCTGTATCAAATTGCGCAATGCGCATTTCACAAAGGCGACGTGAACACGGCTATCAAGTATATGGAAGAAAGTCAGGACTCATCCAGCGATGGTCAACCTCCGCCCGGACAAAATGATTTTGCCATGCGCGCCCTGTGCGACCTGTACTTGTGGGCCGGACGCGACAAAGACGCAATTTCGCTTTTGAATCGGTGGAGGTCCCGTTTAATCAAAGACGGCAATGAAATCTCAGGCTCTCTCTGCGAATTCCACCGCCACGCGGCATGGGTGTACTCTTCAGCGCACCAGCCAGATGCGGCTTCTCGCGAACAAGAGTACACCAACTGGTCGAGCCACGTACCCGACTCGATATTCATCAATCCCGATAGAGAACCGGTTGACGACGGATATCCGTCCAGCCGCTTACGCAAGGCATGCTGGCTCTTCACCAAAGAGCGATACAAAGAAGCACTGGAAATCCTCAGACAAATCGACATCGCCAGACTTGATTCGACGCTTCGACACGATGTGCAAGTGATGGCTGCCCTGACGGAGTATCGTCTCAATGCGCCCTCCACATTTTTCGAGGACGAGTACAATCGCAGAAGATCGGCTGACTACGGAGAGCGACTTGATGATGGGCTCGGAGCTACCGAAATGGACATCTCTATGAGCGAGGCGTGCAGCAGTGAAGCGTCTAGAAGACACGATGCTGCTGCGGAGGCGCATTTCCGCCACTTATCGGTCCTTGCAAGACGCAGACTCTCTCTCACGCTAACAAATCAAGACCCAGCCGTGGACTAATCCGTTTGCCTGGTTGGGAACAATAACAACATCCCCATGATGCGTTAAGCAAAATACAGTAGCCCAGTGTCTCGATATTGGATGATTGTCGTGAAGAAAAACATTGCTGTGAAGACACAAATCGCCCTTGTTGTCATGCCCCTGTGTGTGCTTGCCGGCACCGCCGCACGGTGCGCACAACAACAAGATTTGAACACAACCTACGAAGCCGCCAAACAGGCTGTGGTCAAAGGCAAAACCGCGGAGAGCATCAAGCTTTTCGAACAAAGTCTAAAACTCGCTGATGCGAAGAAGGACTTACAGAAGCAGATCCTCATCCGCACGTCCCTGGCAGCACAATATGATTCTGCGGGCCGATTTGCAGAAGCCGAGACTCTGTTTTCGCAAGCCATCAAGCTGGCGACGGGGACGATGCAAGAACGCGGCATCGCTCGGCTGTACCAAATGAAGGTGCGCCACTACTTACTGCAAAACAATGCCACGCAAGCTGCTGCCGCGCTGGATCAGGCGATAAAGCTCGGTGGAGAGCGCAGTAAAGACCCGGACTATGGCGATTTCCTCGCGCTGGCGGCGAATGTTTATGAGGATAAGGGTGACATCAAGAAAGCCCTCGATTATTACAAGAAATCTGAGGCGTGGCTGATGACTACGCCGGCGGATGCGGAGCGGGCCCGCTCGCTGTCGAGTTGTTTGACCAACATGTCAATCTGCTACTCAGATTTGAAAGAGTACGACGAAGCCGAAAAACTGCTGAAGCGCGCTCTACAAATAGGTGAGGAAGCGTTCGGCAAAGATTTCCAGGGACTATACACAACGCACAACTCGCTAGGAATTCTCTATAGCCACCGTAATCAACATGCGAAGGCTGTCGAGGAATACGACAAGTCACTGGCGATCCTGGCGAAGAGTGGTGTCACAAGTGGTGACCTGGTCACTCGCATCAAAGACAACCGGGCCATCTCGGCAGCTAAGATTTAAGGAACAACAATGTGACAGACGACATTCGTAACTGCCGCCGATGCCAAAGACCAGTCGTTGTACACAGCGAAGACTACAGTTTATTCGAATCTATGCATTGGCTCTGTTTTCACTTGGAATTTGAGCATGACGACTTCGATCCTGACGAGGCATGCACCGATCCCTCGTGTCCCTGGTGGATCATTGAAGTCTACAAGCGTGCCATTGTAGATTTCGGTGGTGACCCAACCCACGTTATTTCCGACGCTATCAGTAAGCGCTGCCAGGATCATTAAACTCACTCGAGGTCATGCGGTTCCGGTGACCGTCCGCATCACCTGCATATTTAAGAACAACTGCTTGATTATCACGGTCTCGGACATGGACAACTTAGCTGCCAGTTCCTTGACTGTCAGCGGCTGAGTGATGGAGATGAGTTTCCTGCCGTTCATGCGCTCTCCTCTGACCACGGGATGAGCTTTCAACCCTATCTTACCAGTAGACCGAGTGTCCGACTATATAATAGGATTCGAAGGGCTAGCGGCGATGGTTCTGGTGATGCCGGTTCCGGGGAAATGCAACACAACAACATAGCGCTGACCAAAATAGACGATGAACCTCACCAACTAGAGATTGGTGATTGGATTACCAATAGCAGGTTGGTCCTGGTGCGCGATAATTCTATTGATGGCACGCTCACCGGCAATCTGATGCGCACCGCCAGTGGAGCGCTGGCACTCAGGTTCGAGCGGGCAGACAACGGCTCCTTCGATATCTACGAAATGCCATTTGCCCCGGGCGCTTACATGGAAGTACGTGATGGAGCCACACTGAGAGATAACAGGGCTACGAAGATCAAAGCCGGCATGCACGAACTGATTTCGATTATTCGTATCTGTCATCGCAAAGACTTGCGTGCCGCAAACGAGCAACTCTGGAAAGACCGAGCCGCGCTGCTTACTATAATCGCTGAATTCCCCCACCGCGTGGAGCCCGGTGTTTATCTCGTGCAGCCGCCTCCAGTCGGCTCCCCGCAGAGGTCCATCGAGCTATCAGACGCAGAGGCGCATCAATTCAATCAATTCCTTCGTGAGTGCCTGACCAGCGAAGGGCGCACCACAGAACTTGATGGCGAACTCGTGAAATCGGTGGTCGAACGCATGTATGCGTCGATCGGCAAGTCGACACCACGAGTGGTGATTGTCGATAGCCCACTCGTTGCGCCCATCGTGACTGCGCTGTCCATCGCTCTCTACAACTGGCAGTTGCATGGCGAACGTGCGGTCGCTTCTAGACTGGGACTTCTTAATCGTGCATGGGAAAAACAAATCGAGGACAGCTCGCAGGTAGCCGACCGCTGCTGGCCAACTAATCCGCTGATTGATTGGCGTCTCTATGAGCGCAAGAGTATGCTGGTATCAAATATGGGAGTTCCTGGAGCACCGACAAAAATTGACTGGCAACCCTATCTTGAAAATCTCGAGTCGGTCATCGAACGCGCGGTTTGCGAGGCAACAGCAACAGGGATGGACCTCTCGAAGCGAGTTCCAAGTCGGCGGAAGCCTGAGAATCTGCAAAACATTTGGATTAGCGACGTCCAACACGACTTAGTTCAGTCGTGCGCCGACAGGCTGAGCGGTGGCAATGAGCCCCTGAATCAGCTCATGTTCGATATCACAAAACGGTTGTCGCATGCGATTGGTTGGCGGTCATCTAGCGATGTCAATTCGTGGATGGCGGCGAAGTTCTTTTCAGCGGATTGCCTCACGAAAACTTCAGACTGGGACACACTGAGACAACAGTGTCACAGTTTCTGGCTGCACGAAGAGTTCTGCATCGTCACTCAACATCCGCAGACGGTCAACCTCGACGACAACGGGAATTTGCACTGCAGCGATGGTCCAGCAGTACTCTGGCGAGACGGCTTTGCTCAGTACTTCCTGTGGGGCAGATCTGTAACTCAGCAAATCGTCGAGCACCCGGAGACCCTCACTATCCCAAGGATGGTTGACGAATCGAATGTGGAACTGCGGCGTCTCATGATTCAACGCTACGGCGAAGGCAAGTTCCTCATCGACAGCCAGGCAGATTTGATTCACGAAGATGAATGCGGTGCACTGTTTCGCAAGGAGATGCGGGACGACGAACCACTGCAGATGGTGCGGGTTACGAACTCGACGCCGGAACCTGATGGTTCGTTCAAATACTACTACTTGCGCGTTCCGCCAGACATCACCACAGCGAGAGCCGCGGTTGCGTGGACCTTCGGTTTCTCACCGGATGAATACGATCCGTCAATCGAGTCCTAACAGTCGGCTACTTCGCAGCTGAAGCCGCGATGCGAGAATTCACCCGAGCTAGATCGCGCTGGATTTCCTTAGCGAGAGGGTCGTTCTTCTCAGAAAGAAGTGCCAGAGCCTTCTTGTACAGAGCGACCTTGGTTTGCAGGCTCTTGTCGGACTCATACGGTTCACCGGCAGTTTCTCGGTATTTTGAAGCGAGGGCTCGTGTTGCCGGCCTGTACTTTGGATTAATCGCCACCGCTTGTTCCAACAAAGAAGTCGCTTTCTGCTGATCCCGCTCTTCTACCAGCCTTTGCGCCTGCGTTAATAGTTGCACTTCCTTCGGGACGCTCGACGAACTCGACACCTTCTTCTCATCAGCCGTTGCTTCATAATGCCAACGGCTCCACTCGACCTGACTATCCGCCTCTGCCCGAAGATCGCGGCCGAAGAGTGCATCTGCGACCTCAATGGTGGTCCGATTGATGCGAATACCAACATTGGATTCTTCGCAAGTGCATGTACCGACGGTGCGTGGATAGATGTGAATCTTCTTGACGTTGGCAATGCCTGTTTTCCGAAGCATGGTGTTTTGCTGGGGAGCAGTGAGTGTGATGTTTTTCCCGCGTGACAGTGCCGAGATCTGCTCCGCATTCAGTGTCAGCGTCGTATAGGAGCCGCTGATGTGCCCGTTATAGACCAACCCATCTGCCGCCACAGGCAAGCAACTCGCAGCCAAGGTTACCAAAGTCAGAGCCAATCGAAATGCCTTGTTCATTACCCACCTCTGAGCTTCCTTGATAATAACACCGCATCAGGCAGAATGGACTTGGTACCATTTGAGCTGTAGTCGCGGGAGAGATGAAATGGCTGAACGAACCCCTCTAAAAGACATAGTCTGCCCAAAATGCAAGGGCGCGATGGAGGAGGGCTACATCGTGGACAGTACTTACGGGGCTATGGTGGAAGGCGAGTGGGGACAAGGTGCGCACAAGCCTCACTGGCTGAAGGGCACCGAAGGCAAGCGCTTCGTGACCGTCACATTTTGCTGCGTAGACTGTGGACTGCTCGAATCATACGTTCGCGAACGCATGAAGCAGAGTTAGCGGGTCCCAATCTTTAGTAATCCCATTCGCGGCGCCACAGCGATTTATAGAGCTTCTCGGTGGTTATCTTCTTGTCGTAATTCTTGCCCCATTGATTCGAAATTTGCATGGTCTTCGCCTGCGGATCGTAGCTCTGGATTGTCACCCAGTGTTCAATCGGTGTTTCGCTCTTGTCTCCACCAAATTCTTTGACCCGGCAATCCACTCGCACAATAATCGGAAAGTCTTTGGTGCGATGAGCGACATCAAGTATCAGTTCCAAATTCTTCAGATCGGTCGGCGCGATGATGAAATCTAAGTGCGCTTGCGGTGTTTTGCTCATCGCCAGATCGCGCGCCTCGCGCTCGGCTTTCTTATCCACAGGCAAGCTGTCCTGCTTGTCCGTCATCATGGATACTTTCTCGCCGCCGAAGATGCGCTTGATGCAGGCAGCCTGTTCGTCGACATGAATGTCGGGATGCACAAACGGTTTATTCGTCCGCGGATCTATCTTGAACTCGCCTTTGACTCTCAGACGCTCACCGCCATCTTCGTCGGTTCCACCTTCGGTGGTTTGCACAAATTCCGCGGGCGGGTTGCGGCGCTGCGTAATGTCGTTGGTGACCAGCACCTGGAATATCTGCGATGCATGCGAACGATCCTCGCCGGTGGGGTAGGTGGGCGTTTCTTCCTTCCCCGGCTTCAGCGAATCTGCGCTCACTTTAGTCTTCACACCATCCGACGCGGTGTACGTTCCGGTAAGCGCGCCTTCGACGATAATCGCAGCACCCTTCTCAGGGTTTCTCATAAAGAGAATCTCTTGCATCGTCGCCGTTTGGCAGGTGAAGTGCTTGCCCTGGTTGATGTCATTTGGCTCGACAAAATGCTTGAGCAGCTGCGCCGCAATGGCGGGAAAGTGTTTGCTGTCGACAGTAGAAGCGCCTTTGTGTGACAGCAGGCGATCCAGTTGCGCCAGCGTCGCTTCCTTCTGTTCAGGCTTGATGCCGTCTAGTTTGAGAAACTTTTCGAGGTGGTCTCGGTACTGTTTCTGCTCTTCCGGCTTGAACCCGGCGCCATCAAGGTGTTTGCGAACGCCATCGGCGAGCTGATCGAGTTTCGTCGGCATCACCGGAACTTCAGCCGAAACTTCCATAGTGCGATCTGCCACCATCAGTCGTGGCAACACCGGCGAAGCAGTATCGAACACGCTGCCTGGTTTGATCGCAAACGGCAGTTGTCCTCCGATGCTAACGGAGTTTAGCTCTGCGCCGAAGATATCGTCATCCAACGGTTGCGGCTTAGTAAGTTCGAGACTCATATACGCCTCCACACTCGAGATTACCGTAGGGAGCCACGCCGCGTAACGAACAATTGACGGTATCCGACCTGCAGAATTGTGCAGGTCAAAGTCCCCATCATGATAATTTAACCGATTTGAGGTGCCCGTGTATTATCATGAGTTCTGTCTCGGCCGGCGGATTCGCACGAATGACTGGAAGACAACTTGTCGCACGTTCCCTCCTGATACTGCTGGTGCAGGTCTTCTTGCTTAGTTCGTCATTCGCCCTTACCGCCACTGCCGCCGAACCGCCGGAAGACGAGAAGAGGCGCATCGAAATCACGGACATTGCATGCGGCAGCGGAGATCTGGACCAGGCGATCAGACTGCTCGAAGACCTGATCCGCGACACGCATGGAAAGTTGCGTGCCGACAAAGGTATGCTTGTGTTGCTTTATCGGGCGACGGGTAATCGCGGTGCCGCGCTGCCGGTCTTAGAGCAGTCCGTCAAGGAAGAGCCTACGGGGCTCAGTCAGGCTCTGTTAGGCGACGTGCTGTTGTCTCTCAACAGACCCAAAGAAGCAGTCAAGTACATGAGGGTGGTGCTGGACGAACCAGCGCTCAGGACGGATCTGGCTCTAGTCGAATTGGGAATTGCCTACCAGATGAGTGGTGACATCGACAAAGCAATCGAGACCTACAAGCTGTCCTCCGAAAAATTCCCGACCAAGATGTCGACAGCCGAGGCTCGGGCCTGGGGCAATTTGCTGAAGCACGAACCGGAGTGTGCAAAGCCCACCGACGACTACTTTCTTTTTTCGACCGCCATTTGGACGGTCAAGTGGTCTCCCAGCAGGATGCCTCTAAAAGTTTATATCGATGAATCCGCAGTTGATCCGTCGACCGCCAAAAGATATCGCCCGGAACTGGTGCGCGCCCTGGATGAATGGACAAGTGCTTCGCATGGCAAAATCACATTTACAGTGGTGCCTGCGAAAGAAGGCGCAGACATCGATTGTAAGTGGCTTCGCCCAGTGAAGTCCTCCAACACACATGGACATACTCAACCGATTGCGAATTCCAAAGATGGCATCGTGCATGCGGAGATGACTCTTGACACCACAGTGTCTGGTGAGATTCTTCCGGCACCCGCATTCATCCACATTCTGTGCCTGCACGAAATCGGACACGCTCTGGGATTGATGCACAGTCCTAACTCGGCAGACTTGATGTGTCCGATAGTTCTCTCTAAAGGAATGACTGACCGCGACAAAGCTACCCTGTTGCACTTATATCGCGACGACGTTCCAGTCGAATTGCACAGTGCGAAATGTATCCAGTACGAGGACGATCTTCAGCACCAGCGAAAACTGAAGTCTCTGAGATTTCTCGCAGCGAAGGACATGCCTGGGTTTATGAAGGCGTGTCAGGAAACTATCGATGCTGATCCCACAACCGATCTTGCTGCGGATTGCTGGAATTTCATGGGTGTCCTGCACATGCGAGGGAAAAATCCCGTCGAAGCGGAGCGCTGCTTCAAAGGCGCTCTGGCGGTTCCAAAACAGAGTGCGCACCATCGCAAGGAGTGCCTGGCTAATTACGCAATCTTGATGAATCTCCAGGGAAAACTAGACGAGGCAGTCCGCCTGCGCACCGAATCCGATGCCATCAAGCAAGACGCCAACTAGCTATTAATCGGGGTGTGAATCTTGCCCCGGCAACAAGGGCCG
The DNA here is from genome assembly GCA_046328035.1 of Candidatus Obscuribacterales bacterium. GTDB lineage: Bacteria > Cyanobacteriota > Vampirovibrionia > Obscuribacterales > Obscuribacteraceae > JBGASG01. The sequence continues at coordinate 108,623 of JAXLXI010000005.1, forward strand.
CTCGATGGTGCGTAACAGACGACCGGTCTGAGCATCCCATAGTGTGATGGCACCAGTTCGTGAACCGGCGGCCAGCGTGTGCCCATCGGGGCTAATCGCAATCATTTCCAATTGGCTGTCTTCTTTATGGATAAGAAGCGACTTCTTTCCGGTTGAAATGTCATAAAACTGAATGTCATCGCCACCGTTATCCCACGCGATGGCTTGCTTGCAATCGCTGCTCAAAATGAGAGGCGGTGGGACGACCGCCACATTCGTCGTTTGACCAGAAGCAAGTTCCAGCCTCGAGAGCACGTCGTCACCGTTGTAGAGGAACACGTTCTTCTTGTCGACGTCGATACCGGCGAGTCGGGACATGTATTTCAGATCCGGGTATTTCCCGATCCGCGTAGTCAGAACACTTTTCGACTTAACATGGAAGATATTGACCTGCGGGTAACCATCGACTTTTTCGCAATCCACAAGACAGGTTCCATCGTCTGTGAAAAGCAACGAGTTTGCATCGTGATCGGCGATGGTGCCTTCTTTCTTTCCCTGCGCGTTCCATATGTCGATCCTACCATCAGTTGCGCTGGCAAGCAGATTGGACTTCGGACAGTAGCACCAGGCCTGCTTCCCACAAGGAATTTGAAATGGCTTTGCATCGGAGTCCAGAAGAAACTCTTGCACTTCGTCATTTGGACCGTACTGCAACCCGAGCATAGTTAAATCAGCAGTGAACTGGGTTAGGCTGGCTGAGGCGTCGTACGGAATAGCTTTTGATCGCAACTGATTGCCAGTAGCCACATCCCAGAATTTAACCGTCTTGTCCTTGCTGTAGCTGGCTAAGGTTTTGTTGTCCACGGAGAATTGGAGACCCTCAACTTCGTTCGTGTGTCCAACGTGGATGGAGTCATAAATTTTCTGAGCGCTGCGCATCACACTTCCCCAATCGCCCAAGGCGAAGGCGCTCACGGACAGAGTCATTAATGCATTGGTCAAAACAATGACAGTGCAGTCTCTAACGAACGCGCGGCGAGCATATCCCTGCTTTGGCGACGCATAGCGCAGAAGACCTATCTCCATGATCACCGCGGGCAGCCAGAGCGTCAAAAACACAAGCACCGCCGGTAGTATCCCCGCTCCGCCCGATGGTATTCCGATCACCTGGCACAATGAAGTCGTGACCACAGGCGCGACCAGAAACGAAAGTGGGAACGAAGAAAGTTTGAACCAGACGGCGCGGAATAACTTCTCCTTGCGAGAGTAATTCGGCGACAAAAAGAGTAAGAAACAGATAGCCTGCACCGCCAGCAGCGGAATCAACAAGCTACACGCCAAGAGCACAAAACTCGACATTACTTGTTCTTAGGGGTGCCGCGCGAATACAAGTAAGCCCCGCCACCGGCAAAGATCGCGGAAGCGATGAGCCCGCCCAAGACTAGAGACACCATTTCGGTAGATGGGGAAGAGCCGAAAGCGCTCGGGTCCGGTGCACTCATGTCAGCGTGGGCAGCGGGAAGGGATAATGCAGCGAATGCGAGCAATGCCAGCAGCAGTTTCATATTGGACCCTCCCTCTGGATGTCGACTCCATCATACCAAGAATCGCCGCTATAATACCGACTTATGGCAAAAACGAACGCATCCCACTCCAGAGAAGTCGACGCCCTCCTGATCGGAGCGGGCATCATGAGCGCCACGCTGGCAGTTCTTCTGAAGGAGCTGCAGCCGGACATGAAGATTGAAATTGTCGAGAAACTCGACATGCCGGCGGAGGAAAGCTCCAATGCTTGGAACAACGCCGGCACCGGTCACGCCGCTTTGTGCGAGATGAATTACACACCGGAGAAGGACGGCAAAATCCAGATTTCCAAAGCACTGGAAGTGAATACTGAGTTCGATGTGTCGAGGCAGTTCTGGGCTTATCTCGTCTCAAAGGGGCTGATCAAAAGCGCCCGATCCTTTATATATCCGGTGCCGCATCTTAGTTTCGTCCGTGGTGCCGCTGACGTTGCATTTCTGAAGAAACGATTTGAAGCGCTCACCGCGCACCATTGTTACAAAGGAATGCAGTACACCGAGGACAAGAAACAGATCGAGGAGTGGGTTCCGCTCATCATGGAAGGTCGCGACCCCGACGAGCGCGTCGCAGCCACACGCATGAAGACGGGAACAGACGTTGACTACGGTGCATTGACGAAACTCCTCATAGCCGCCCTTGTCGAAAAGGAAGGGTTTGCCATTCACTTTTCGCAAAGAGTGCACGATTTGCACCGCAACGGCAATGGTTGGAAGGTACACATCAGACAGGAACAATCCGGAGACCTGGCAGAAGTAAATGCCAAGTTTGTCTTCATTGGTGCCGGCGGTGGTGCGCTTCCTTTGTTGCATCGCTCTGGAATTGCGGAGGCACGCGGTTACGCCGGATTCCCGGTGAGCGGCCTCTGGTTGCGTTGCGACAACCCGGTCCAGACTGCGCGTCACAACGCGAAGGTGTACGGCAAGGCATCTGTCGGATCGCCACCGATGTCGGTGCCACATCTCGACACCCGCCACATTGAAGGAAACGTATCTCTGCTCTTCGGACCCTATGCGGGTTTCTCGACGAAGTTCTTGAAACATGGTTCGTACCTCGATCTGTTTACGTCGATTGACCCCGATAACATCCTGCCACTACTGGCGGTGGGCAAGGATAACGTTGCCCTCGAACAATATTTGATCGGGCAGATTTTTGAATCGCCGGAAGATCGATTTGAAGCACTGCGGGAATTTTTTCCAAACGCAAGGCAACGCGACTGGCGGCTGGAGGTTGCCGGTCAGCGAGTGCAGATCGTGAAAAGAGATCCGGCACACGGCGGGGTGTTGCAATTTGGTACCGAGGTGATCAGCTGCAGCAGCGGCTCGCTCTCCTCGCTGCTGGGAGCGTCACCCGGCGCGTCCACCGCTGCCTGGATCATGTTGCACGTTTTGGAGACATGCTTCAAGTCCCAGATGAACAATGGTTTCTCCAAGAAACTGAAGGAGATGATTCCTTCTTATGGAGAGTCGCTGACCGACAATCCTCAACTGTGCGAAAAGGTGCGAGCCGACACCGCCGCTGTATTAGGCTTGCAAAACTAGAGCCTCAAAACTACGTCACCCTTGCATCCGTCCTGTTGGCGTGCGCTTGGCTCGCAGCATGTGGTGTCACTAGTTGTCTGGTTCGACTTGCCATCAGATGAGCAGCGATGGATGCGCTCGAAGTATTCTCGGCTCAACCGCCGGACGTCTGCAAGCAGCGCGGGCGTCTCCAGGTGGCTGACGGAAGCCGTGGTCGGCGACATTCGAATTCGCAACACGTATCGGCGGGTTACCGGCGAGTGAGCACCACCGAATTCAGTGCGCGCACGAATTCGCTGTTCATATTGGTTGAGTCGACGGCCGCGTATTGCAGGGTGAGGCTGTATATTTCACCCGGGTCGCCGAAATATACATGCAATTGAAATCGGGGTTTCTCTCGCTGACCCTTTTCATAACTGGATGTGAGCAGCTGGTAGCCGGTCATGTGATACGCGCCGACGCTGACCGGCCCTTTTCGTACGATGGTGCCCGCGTTCTTCACGGTATAGTCTTCGTCGTAGGTCGATTGGACATTCGCTGACGGCGCATCTTGCCGACGTACCGTCACAGTCGCCCACTCATGTGTGCCGGATATCGTGAAATTTCCAATCGACGATAAATCCTTGGCTGGATAGAATGTCCAGTTCTGCGGATAACTGAACGACAATCGTCCGTCACGGAAAACGCTCGCCGTAGTGGTGCTCGCTCCCGCTACCGACCCTTTGCCGGTCACGTCGACGACCGCAATATCGAGTGATTCTAACAGCTGTTTCTTGGGAGTCGCACCACTGGCAAATGCTTTGATATCACCCACGGTGACCACCACCTGCCGATAACGTGTCACCTCATAGTTGAAAAACTGCACCTTCACCCTTGCTATATCCGGCAACTTATCAGTGGCGATGCGCGCAATCAGGACGGCTTCGATCTTGATGTCGGTTTCCGGTGCATGAGGGCGCGAATATGTCTGCACGATTACTTCGCTACCGCGGCGCGTGACGCGAAAGCTGTACTTATTCGGCAGGATGTCGGCTGTTTGCAACGCATGCTCGACACCGCTCAGCCCTGACGAAGGTCTCTTCGCGGGCGCAGCGCAGCAGTTTCCTCCAGAGGTCATCAAAACGCCGGACAACAGCGCGCCCACTAGTAAAGATAGCGTCGTTTTCATGCCCACCATTTTAAGCAGCATTCAGGGTTAATGCTAGTGTGCTGCCGGTGCGGCGTTCGCGATCGATCCATTCGTTGAGCGGCTCGACCGGTGTCATGAAGACATGGTCGCCCCGGGAGCTGTTCTTCTCATTGAAGGATGTCGAAGAGTGTGGGTACCCACACCTATCTGGAACCGTCACCGCCTATGTAATGCAGGACCATCTCCTGCCAGTCCGGCCAATCGTGCCGGAAACCATCCCAGACACGATACGCGTGAGGCACCGCTCGTTTATCCAGGACTTCGGTGAAAAGCTGGTTTCCGCGCAAGAGAGGATCCGTTTCGCCGATCGCAAAAATGATGTCCAGTTTCTTGATCTTTTGAATGTCGGCATCGGAAGCAGCTTCCATGAACGGCACCGGATCGCATTCCCTGACGTTGTCGTCGTAATAGTCGTGAGTCCATGAGAAGACTGGGTACGGATCACTCATTTGCTTCAAATCATATGGACCACTCATGCCGACCGCCCGATTGAATGATTCCGGAAATCGCAGCGCGATGTTGACCGCGTGATACGCGCCCATGCTGGCTCCCAACGCGATTGTGTAATCGTTGGAGTTTTCACTTTTGATTAAGGGCAGCGCCTCTTCGATCACATACTTGTGATATGCCAGATGCCGCAGCGCCTTGTCTTTGGGAGGAGCTTTCGCGTTCCACCAACTCTCCGGATCAACGCTGTCGAGACAGAAAACTTGAATCCAACCCTGCTCGATGTGATGAGAAAGCGCGTCGAGCATGCCGCGGTTTTCCCAGTCGTAAAAGCGGCCGCACGACGTCGGAAAAACGATGACTCGCGCACCGGCATGACCAAAGACGAGACTTTCCATGTCTCTGCCGAGATGCCTACTGGCGACTTTGCGATACTGCCTGTTCATGTCATTGATCATTGCTCATCCAGCCTTGCGCATCAATGCAATGCGAACTCTTGCAACGCACCTGACAACCGAGTTGTCGTATTATTTGTCCCCGACAGCTGCTGAGAACCTATCATGGGCATTTTTAGAACTACCATCGCGGCGACCGCACTGACTTGTGCATTGGTTGCACTGCAGAGTTTGTCGGCTCTCGCCGCCGCCGGCGAGCCGCAAAGCGAGTCCTTTCGCAAGGGCGAAAGTTTCTTCGCAGACACGAAATATGCGGAAGCTCTTGTCCAGTATCAAGATGCTGCTCGCGCCGAACCTGACAATGCGAAAGTGCATGCGCAACTGGGCGCGGCGTTAACTGCGTTGCAGAGATTTGACGAAGCGATTGTCGAGGAGCAGACGGCCACTCGCCTCGATCCATCATCCGATTTGCCGCATGCTTTCCTCGGACAGATCTACACAAGCCAGGGACGCACGGACGACGCCTTCGCCGAGGTGAAGACGGCGCTGCAACTAAATCCGAAAAGCTTCAAATCACACTGCGCGCTCGGCTATGTGCTTATGCAGACGGGAAAACTCCAGGAGTCGCTGAAGGTCTATAGGTTGGCGGCACAACTCAAGCCCGACGATGCCAAGCCTTATTTGAACATGGCGCTCTTGCTCGGGCTGCTCGGCGACAAGCGAGGCTCAATCGCCGCATCGATGAAAGCAATCGAACTTAATCCGCGCATGCCGCACGGCTATATCACTCTCGCCAACACTTATATAGAAACGAACGACGCGCAAAAAGCCGTGGAGGCTTTCAATAGAGCATTGGTAGTGGACCCGCAAAACTTGATGGCAATCAGCGGACTCGGGGAAGCCTACCGAATCAAAGGCGACCTGAAGAACGCGATTGCGAAGCAACAAGAAGCCCTGGCGATATCGCCCAACTTTAACGTGGCACGCTGCAGGTTGGCACTAAATCTGGTGACGATCGGTGACAAGAACGGTGCCCAAAGAGAATACCTGGAAGCCATTCGTCAAACACCCAATGAAGCCGGTGTGTTGTGCGGCTATGCATTATTTCTCGAAGGGCAAAGAAACATTCCCGGCGCCATCGACTACTACAAGCAAGCCTTGGCTGCAAATCCACACTGGCACATCGCGAGAGAGCGCCTGGAGAAACTTGCTCCTGGCGTCGCAATCACACCTGCTCGGGTAGCAGCTTCGCCGGTTGCGGCAGTGGCAGCACCGCCTCCGGTGGCAACTTCGATGCCCGCGGCAGCTGCCGCCGTGTCGAGCGTGGTGAATCAACCAGTCAAAGACAAGTGGGCATTGGTAATCGGCATATCGAAATTTCAAAACCCGGCATACAACCTGAAGTATGCAGCCAAGGATGCGCAGGACTTCTACAACTTCCTCGTCAAAGAAGCCAACTTCCGTCCCGACCACGTGAAGTTGCTGATCAACGAGCAAGCCACTAGAAAAAACATCATGGCTTCCTTCGGCAGCCGGTGGCTTCCGAACGTGGTCGAGCAGGGCGACCTGGCGGTGGTGTACGTCTCGACTCACGGAACGCCCGCCGCTTCGGACAGCGAAAGCAAAAACTACATCGTCGCCTATGACACCGAGGCGGATGATCCGTATTCATCCGGGGTCGACATGGATGAAGTCTATCGGCGCATCAAAGATGGCGTCAAAACGAATCGCGCGCTCATCGTGCTCGATACTTGCTACAGTGGTGGCGCGGTGCCTCAAGGCAAGGGACTGGTGCGCTGCGACAACTTCGACCTTAAGAAAGTGCAGTTGGGCAGCGGTCATCTGATTGTCAGTTCCAGCAACACCGGCGAGAAATCGTGGGAGTCCAAGCGTTATGAAAATGGCGTGTTCACCCGCAATTTGATTGACGCCCTGCGCGCGAACGGAACGAAGATCAATGTTCCTGAAGCCTTCAAACAAATGCAGGATAAGGTGCGGTGGGAAGTGAAGTGCGACTACGGCGCCGCGCAAATTCCTCAGATGGGCGGCAACTGGTCTGGTGCCGAGTTGATACTATCGGTGGCGCCGACTGACCCGCGCACGGTGGCACCGGCTGCGCCAGCTGCATCCATTCCACCTGCACATCGATGACATCGATGAAACCGCTCTTCGCTTTACTTGCTACCCTGGTACTGCTCGGCAGTTCATGCAGCGCGTATGCGTCGGAATGGCAGCCATCTCCGGGACACAAGCAGGAACCCATTTGGCCGGGCACTCCTCCCGATGCGCTACCCACCACCGGTCCTGAAACTGTGCAAACCTGCACAGACCATCTCGTTGCCGGCAAGCCGTGGATTTATTCCGGTCCGGTGTCGCGTCCCACCATCACTGTGTATTCGCCGCCCGCCGGCAAAAATACCGGCGCGGCGGTACTCGTGTTTCCTGGCGGCGGTTATCAGATATTGGCGATGGATCTGGAAGGCACCGAGATTTGTGACTGGTTGACTTCGCGAGGCATCACCGCCGTTCTTCTGAAGTATCGAGTGCCGGGTGAGGGCAAGCTACCGAAGTCCGGACACTACCCGAAGTCGAAGCTGGCATTAGAAGATGCGCAAAGAGCGCTCAGCCTGGTGCGTTACCGCGCCAAAGATTTGCAGATCGATCCACATAAGATCGGGGTGATCGGTTTTTCTGCCGGTGGGCATCTGGTGGCAGCGACCAGCACGCAATTCGGCAATCGTTTATATAAGCCGGTGGATGCAGCCGACAAGGTGAGTTGCCGTCCCGACTTCGGCATCGCGATTTACCCGGGACATCTTTGGGTCGAGCAGGACAAATTTGAACTGATGCCGCAAGTGCCGGTTACCAAACAAACCCCGCCACAATTCTTGCTGCAGAACGAAGATGATAGGGTTGACCCGCCGGAGCATTCGCTGGTGTACTATCGCGCGTTGAAGAAGGCGGGGGTTCCCGTCGAGATGCACTTGTATCCAAAAGGTGGGCACGCTTTCGGTTTGCGACAGACCAAACTTCCGGTGACGCAGCACTGGCCTAAACTGGTCGAAACCTGGCTCGCATGGCTGAAGGTAATACCGGAATAACGGTAGCAATTTTGTTACGCACCATTTGCGGTGCATTAGGTCGAGATTTCGAATGTCGATGTCATCGTCGACCGGCCGCCGTGGCGGTCAGCATTATTCGAATTTGACCGCCGTGGCGGCCATACCGCGGTGGATTGACCCGCCGTGGCGGCCGAATCCGGCATTTCGTGACCGCCGTGGCGGCCACGCCAGAGCTTGTGCTGGACGCCTAGCTCAGGTGTGGCGCGGGGCACTACCGGCAGTCGCGCCGACAGAGCCATGCACAGGCAGACTGGAACCAGCAAGCGCGCGGCTCGTCATTAGACCTATGAACGGCGCACGCTCGGCTAAGCAGAGCTGCCGACCTGGGAGGCAATGATACACATGAAATTTTTCGAACTGACTTCAGCGACCTTATTCGCGATGGTGGCATTAAGCGTCACCATCACCCAACCGGCTCACGCTCAGTATTACGGATATGGAAACGGATTTGATTCCGGATACAACAACACTCCGGTGAACACGGGCATTCCCGGCGATCCCACAATCGGCGCGATGGACCAGCAGAGTCACCAGGCGTTCGAAGCGCAGATCAGCGCCGCTATCAATAACCTCAACGTCCGCGTCGCGCAGTTACAAGCGACGTCGCCTGCGGCAGCGGCATCGTTGCGGGCACAGGTGGATCAGTTGACCAACATGCGCAACGCGTACGCCGTCAACCGCTACACGCCAACTGAAGCTCAAGAGCTGATGAACATGGCGTCAAGCATTGGTGCCAGCATCGGCAATGCAAGTATTGCTCAGCCTTACACTGTGCAACCGTACATCAATCAGTACGGCGTAAACAGATCCAACATCTTCCGACGCCCATACGGTGGATTGAATCGTCGTCCGTGGTTCTAACAACGGCGCCACTCTAGTTGCGATTGATTTCTTCTTCTGTGCAGATGGCGTGCAACGAGTTTGAAGCGAACTGCTTATCTTCAGGCGTAAGCTTTCTGAAGGTGGCTATCAATTTCTCATGGAGAGTCGGATCGTCCTTAATCTCGGCGGCGGCTAGATAATCGGCAAAGGCAGCGTGATAGTTTCTTTCTTGGAAGGCAATATCACCTAACTCGACTCGCTGATTGAACGACTTGGGATTAATGCCGCACATCTGAAGGATGGTGTTGTAATTACCCTGGGTGGTTGCATTTTGCGGCGCGTAGAAAAGCGATTCTCTCATCTGAATGCTTGCTTCAATAGGAGTTTTTTGCATTTGAAGCCCGAGGTTGTTGTGAGCAATCGCCAAATTTGTTCTTACCAGACCGTATGTGCGATCTGCATCGAGCCCTTCCTGGAATTTCTGCAATGCCAGTTGATACTGTCCCGAGTTGAGAGCTATCACTCCCTCATTGTTCAATCTGATCGCCTTCGCCCGATTTCTCGATGGCGAACCTTTCGCCTCAGGGTCGGTCGTCGCTCCGGGAAGCGCGACTTCCTGAACGACGGCTTTCCAGAGCGGTTTCGTCGCAACCTCCGCGGGTTTAACGCTGGCGGGCTCGTCCTTGGTGAACGCAGTCAGGAAACAGCTCGCGCCGGCACACGCGGCGAGCAGTAACGCTATGAACAGTGAACGACTTCGTTTCATCGCAGAGAACTCATGGTACTTGAACCCAGTCTACCGCGAATACGATTTTAATGAGAGGAAACTGCAGACCATCGTCCGTGGGCTCACCGTCTCGCCGATGCTAGGATGAGCGTCCCCGTTTTGGTTTGGAGCGCTTCTATGTTTCGCAAGTTGGCCTCTGCAATGTTTCTCACCGTGCTCGCCGCTCAGGCAGTTTGTGCCCAGGCGTTCTCGATCGGACAGCGGGTGAGCTGGGAGGACAAGCGAGGGGACTTCGGAGGCGGCACCGTCACTGGTACCATCTACAAGTACGACGTTCACTACCAGTATGCCTCTCCCTATTACATCAAAGTGGACGGGAGCGGTGCCACCAAAAGAGCCGACGAGTGGGAATTGTCCGCCGCGAGCGGAGTGTCTTCCGCTAAGGGTTCCGCATCCGCACCAGCGGCGACACCAACACCCACAGCCTCTCAGTCGGCATCACCAGCTGCCGCAGCGGGGCAGCAAGTCGCGAAAGCGCCAGTACAGCCCGGCACCGCACACGCCGCCGGAGACTGGGGCAGACCACCCGCGCCAGGCAATTTCAAATACGGCAAGACAAACTATAGACCGTTTCTTGCCTGGAACGCACCGACACCACCAGGACTGAAAAAAATCTACGTTGCCACGGGCGCCGGGGACGAATCGCCGGTGGGACGCTGGTACACAAAAACTGGTGGCGTGTGGACGCAAAAGGGCAATCCGGATCGCGACGGCAACCAGACCTACGAGTGGGGCAGACCTGAGTACGCCGAATTGATCAACGTATTGCCGAACGGCACCTGGCAGATGAACAACTTCGGCAAGGTGACCAGCGGCAAATGGTACGACCTCGGACAGAACGTGATCCGCCTGGTCAATATGACGCCCGGTGAAGACTGGACGTCCTCGGTTTACGACCATATGATCCAGTTCAAGAGCGAAGTGGGGCTAGCAAAGCAGGGCAATCGATACTAGAACCGATGAGATTCGGCGCAGGCGCCAGAGGCGCTAACCGCACTTTGAAGCCGCTTCACGCTGAATAAACTGCCAGAGCGTCGTCTACAATAATAAAATCAAGTCTGAACTTACTTCTTGAATTCGACGCCTCGCGGCAGACCTGGCACAGTGGAGAGACGATGAGAAGACAGATAAGTCGATTATTTAGCGCCGCAGCGCTGCTGTTGCCCTTCACAACACAACCAGCTGTTTCTCAGGACTATTTCAGCACTCAGACAGACCCTCAGTCTGGACAACCAGTACAGGGCTGGCGTCCAACCGATCGCGGTCCCTACAAACAACAACAGCAGAAAGCCAATCAGAACCAAAACGAAAATTCAATCAAGGTCACAGGGCAAGGATTGCAGCGGCTAAACGGCAGTGCGGAAAGCAACCAATTCAATCAGCCCCCCGGCGGCTTTGTGCGGCCCTACGGAAAGCCGGTGATGGTGAATCCAACACCGCAGAATCTGCGCGACAATCCAGAGTCCGTGTACTACGGCAAGGCATCAGCAATTCCTCGACCCTACCAGCGTCAACTGCCGATCGGTGTGCCAATTCAAGGCACCAACTCACTGGGAGCCAATGCAACCCAACTGAATGGATCAGCAAACCAGAATTCCCGCCCCAAACCCGCCGGACATCAGTCAGTCTTCAACCTGACCATTCTGGTGCCTGACGCGACCTTCTCAGGCAAACGTGGGATCAATCACTACGTGACCGTCATGTATCCCGGCCACCATCCGCGTCTGGCAGGCGACAATGGTGTCAATCCCGTAAACACAAGTTGGGCTGACGTCGACGTCATTGATAAGACTGAGGGCGTTGTGCCGATCACTCAGATTCGCGCGTCTTATTCCAGAGCCAGTGGCAATCGGGGAATGCTGGAGACGATTTATGTGGAGCGGGCCTGGACTGCTGAGCATCCCAAAGGCTTCAAGGCAGGAGCCACGGCGCACGCACAGTGACAACCTCCCACGCTGTAAAATAGGGCAGACGTCCTGACTACGGCACACAGGATAAGGCGCTTGACCCAAGATGCAGAAAGTAACCAGCCTGACAAGCTGATCGGCACCATCGCCGCCGACCGCTACGAGATCATCGCGCGCCTGGGACAGGGCGCCATGGGCACGGTCTACAAGGCGAAGCACACCAGCATCGGACGTTTCTTCGCGCTCAAAACACTGAACGCTCACATCGCAGCAGACGAGCGCAGTCTGAAGCGCTTTGAAGCTGAGGCACGAGCCATGAGCGTGCTCACTCATCCCAACTTGATTCAAATCTCCGACTACGGCAAGACAGCTGATGGCATTCCGTTCTTCGTCATGGAATACCTGGATGGCATCAGCCTCACCGAGCGTATCGCGAAGACCGGTCGCCTCCCGCTCGAACAAGCCCTGCCAATCTTTGCACAGATAGCCGACGCGCTTGAACACGCGCATTCAAAAGGATTGATTCATCGCGATCTGAAGCCCAGCAATATCATGCTGATCGGCGAGAATTTCGACTTTCCGAAAGTCGTGGACCTGGGCATTGCCAAACTGCTGACTGATGGACTCGGAACTGATTCGCAGCAGTTGCAATTGACCATGACGGGGGAGATTTTCGGCAGTCCCCTTTACATGAGTCCTGAACAGTGCCAGGGCGATCAACTCGATGGTCGCAGCGACATCTATTCGTTCGGGTGCGTCATGTATGAGGCACTGTCCGGACGTCCGCCGTTCAAGGGCAAGAACGTTCCGCAAACGATTTACCTGCACATGCACGAAACTGCGGCGCGGATAACTTATCTGTCTGAGGACATAAGCGATCTGGTGGCGCAGTGCCTCGCGAAGGAGCCGGGACTGCGTCCTCCGACTATGGCTGCCGTGCGCGACAGGTTGCGCGCCATTTCAGCGAAGGCAAGTTCTGCGTCGCCTTCATCGGCTAAATCCACCGTGCGCACGCCGCAGGCGCCGCCGCCGCCGCAACCACTCGATGCCACCATGGTGCAGAGCACCGACGGGCGTCCGGCGCGACACGATGCCGCAACCAGATCCGACACGGCGCCGCCTGTGCCACCACCACAACCAGACTCCAGATCGAAGATCATCATCATTATTGGAATTGCGGCTGCGCTAATTTCGCTCTTTGTGCTTGTTGGTGGCGCGGTTGTCATAGGAATGGTGGCAGGTTCAGCAAGTCGCAATGCACCCCAAACGCCAATCGGCATGCCACCTACGGCCATGCCGCCACCAACCAACCCGCAGCAAACCGACGAATACATCAAGGCAATCATGGACCGTGAGTCGCCGCTGTTCGAAAACGAGAATGCCATCGCACCGCAAGAACTGGATGTCGTCGGCGTGTACACGGCCCAGCCTCCGTCCAAGATGATCGCAAAACACAAGACCGGGAGCACCGACTTCGAACCAGGCAACCTGGAAGTCGTAGTGAAACCGAAAGACAAACCTATAACGCTGGTACTGGTTTCGTACTTCCCCGTCAACTGGACAGTCAAGCCGATGCCCGGCGCCAACGTGCAGAAAGTCATCGCATCAGGTTTCTTCGCGCAGAAAGTGTCCGGAGTCAACTGCACGGTCGACACACACTACGTTACCGACGGCAAGAAGATGACGCACGACGAAAAAGCCGTACACACGGGCAACATCTTTGTCACTTACCAGCCTGATGAACACAGAGAAGAAGTCCTGGAGAACATGAATAAGATCGTCAAAGAACTCATCGGTCCAGACACGGAGATGCGACGGTTTAAAGGGCGCTACTACGGAAATCGGTTCGACATATAGGAGCATGCTGCAATGGATTACGGCGCATTTTACGAGCGCATGGAACGTGAACTTCCAACCTCCACCAACTTCGCCGCGTCAATGTCTTCGCTGATCGATTGGCTGCGACAGCGAGTTCCGCACAGTGACTGGAATAAGCTCAAGGAGCTCAAGTTCGATGAAGATCTTCGAATCGGCTGGCAGTGGCTTCAAAAGCTCGTAAAAGAACATCCGTCGGACTTCGACACACGCGCGCTGTATTTCGGAATCTCAGAAGAGTTTGGCGAAGAAACAGAAACAGGCGCGTACGGACCAGAATCCGCCGACTTGTACCTTGTGCTGTTTAGTGAATACGATCCGAATGACGCTTCAATGGATTGGATCTACGGCACAAATCGTTTTGACTTCGATGAAGAGCAGGCGAAAGCCCATCTGCCCGCATTAAAAAGCATCGGACTCATTTGCAACGAGGAAGGTAGTATCGGCAGTGACGCATACATCGCATTGAGCGTCGGGTTTGTTGTCCTGCTGTTGAAACACATTCTCAGCGGCGGTGCCTCTATCGCTCCTAACATTGCGCAGCCGGTGGCTGTTGTGACAGGTTTTGGTTCCGGCGATCTGTTCAAGCTAGGCGATTTGACCAAGGATAGATTGCGTCTATCCAGAGCAATGATCAGCAAATGAACAGCAAGTGAAACCAGCACTCCTAGCAGCAGCCCTCGCGGCCTTCGTGCTGTTGCGCCCGGAACTGGCGATTGCGGCAGACTCGAAACCCGCTGCCGGCACGGCTGCCGCAGCGGCGGCCGGCAAGGAATACATGAGCGCTGTTACGGATAAGGTCAAGCGCACCTGGAGTCCAATTCGTTCGAGCAAAACGGTGGACATAAAGATCGGCTTCAAAGTTCATTCAGACGGATCGGTGTCTGACGTTCGAATTCTGGAGAAAACTACTGAACCCATTAATGAGCAGCGAGCAATTGCGGCGATAAAGAAAGCCGCCCCATTCGTGGCACCACCATCGGTGCTCGGACGCGAGCCAATCGACATCGTGCTTAACCTGACGTGCTCGAGCATACTTAATCTCACGGTAGCGCAGGCATTGACGCGCTACGGCGAGGAAGCGCGGGAGCTACTGCGTGCGCAGTGCAAGAGTGCCGGCGCCGTTTATCCGCCGAAGCGAATTGTGTTGCTGGCTCTAAAAGATCGCAAGCAGCTTCTAATGTTCGCTGGCGGTAGTGGTGGTGCCGCTGGTGGCAGCGGCGGTGCCAACCAACGGCTGGCGCTCGTGCAGACACTTCCTCTTGTGAGTTACAGTGGCGCTCTCGGTCCCAAATTGCGCGAGGGCGATTTGCAGATTCCGGAAGGAAACTATCGCATCACAGGCTCAAGCGCCCGAGACATGCTTTCGCTGGCGGTAGACTACCCGAACGCATTCGACCGAGCACGCGGTCTCGAAGATCATCGGAAGAAACTGGGTGGTGACATCTTGATTCATGGTGGGTCGGTTTCGACTGGGTGCGTCGTTGTCTCTAACGAACAGATGCAGGAAGTGTTCGTCGCGTTGCACGATGTTGGCTTCAAAAACGTTCAGTTGCTCATCGCGCCATGCGATTTGATGAAATCGCAGCCGCAGTTGAATTGGTCGAAGCAACCCAAATGGTTACCAAAGCTATACGCACAACTCAAACGCGACATGTCCGGGTTGCCGATTCCAGATACCGGAGCGTCGAAATAGGGTGCCCAATGATTCGTCATTTCCGCGTACGTTGCAAGCGCTGACGACCTAGTCGCGCACGCCAGTTTCTACACACGAACTATCTAGACAGATGTAGCAGCCGACCTCGTGCACGTAGATCTGGTGCGTTGCGCACTTGGTCAGTTCAGCCGGTTTCAGCAATGGCGGGAACTCCGCTGGGCAGCCGCTCGCCGGAAACTGAAACTCCTCCACCATGGATTTCAAGGTCGTCAAGCTATCAGCTACTAGAGGCGGGTCATACGAGAGTGCATCCCAACGATGCTTATTTAGAGCGGCATCGATCATCTTGAGCAGAAACTGCTTTTGCTCGGCAAACCCATCCTTCGTCCATGCAATCTCTCGTAAGTCAAACCCGACCGTGCCGCCGCCCACAACCGACTGGTCGTGACTGGTCAGCCACATTACGAGATCTCTTTGCCAGTCTGTTTCTGCCAGGTCCGCGCCGGCAAGCAGCAGCACTGAAAGCAGAACGGATGTCGCACCGTTGCTCATTTTGAGCGTTGCGCCACGCGCATCGTCTGAAATATGATTGCCCATTTGCAGATGCCTCCAAATGACATCCACAAATTGTACCGCACTTACTCGTCAGCTTTATAGCGGCGCCCCAATCTGGCGGTGCCCAGGTTGCCGATTTGCTGGAGTGTTTCCGCGGCCGACAGGTCGCCCGGGAAGGCGCCCGCTCTCTGGAACTGCGCAGCAGGAGACAAACTGGACGTCATCGCATGTCCCCAGATGTACGGCTGGCTACCCGGCTTGCTTGAGAACGCAACAATGGATTCGATCTGTCCATCTTTGGTCGGCTGCGTATTCACCGTCAGCGTTACTGAACCGTCCTTCTCGACGTTGTAATGCATGGTGACGCCACCGGAAATCAATCCCGATGCTTCAAAGATAATCTTCGTCAGCTCTTCCGGATTATCCTTGTACTTCTGCATCAGCTCCTGAACAGACTTAGCATCGCCTTTCAAGATCGCTTTTTGCAGAGCCGAGACGTCTTCATAATGCTGTTCCGACTGCGGCTTCTTGTCCTTGGTGTCCCATTCTTTTCTCTGCTTCGTCTGTCCGTCAACCCATTTCTCGGCAGTTTGAGTTTCTGCCGCGGTCGGAGCTGGTGCGTCTACCGGCAACATCTTGCCGCCGTTCTTTTCCAAAATCTTGAGCATCTTCGCTTCATCGCGCCGATCGATCTCGTCCAACATCTCATGCAGGCGGCGGTCGTGTTCTTTCTGCCACTCCGAGCGAGCGTCGCGCGGCGCAGGACCCGACTCCTCGGGCGGTTTCATAGCTTCGACTACTGGTTTTGCCGCCCCTTCCTGGGCACCGGTTCCACCGTTTTGTCCGGCGGTCCCGCGCTGTCCATCGACAGCCGCTTGCTCCCACGCGTCAAACTGATCCGCACCGCCCGTGGTGTCCGGATACATATCCACATCTTTTTGAAGTGTTGAGAGTTCTGCCATGTGGTCCTCCACGTTTTACTAACGTTTGCAGACCGTTCCCTGATAGTGTTCGTTCAGCCACCGACAAACATAATTGTGCTTTGTGGCATGTCCATGGCACCGAAGTGGAATTTCCGTGGCACGACAAAAGTGTGCGGTATTACGCACCGGCGGGTGCGCGCTACTGCCCGCGCGCCGAGCCGGTCGCTTGACATTAGCCTGTCGGGTACAGAGCGGGTACAACTAGATACGATGCCCTTTTTCGACGCAGGGAGAAACCGATGCAACAAGCATTGAAGTACGCGGTGCTGACCCTTTCGATGTGTACTCTGCCAGCGGTCGCGCTGGATGCTGAGGTGACAAAGCTCCTTGCTGAGGAGGACAAACTGTTCCGCGGCGGACAAGCGGGGTTGACGCAGCCAGTGCTGGACAAGGCGCGCGAAGCGGTCAACAAGTCTACGCCCGATGCATCGGCGGAACGCGCCGCAGCCCTGGAAGCTGTCGGCGAGGGCTACTTAGATTGCGGGTATTTCGCCAAAGCCGGAGACGCCTTAAAAGAAGCGTACGAGCTGCGGAAGAAACTGCTCGGAGCCACCAACGTCGACACCGCAATTTCGCTCGACTGCTTGTCAGCAAGTCAAGCAATGCAAAACAAGCAAGCCGAAGCTGAGGCTGGATTCAAAAGCGCCCAGGCGGCTCTCGAAAAATCCCCCGGAGATCCCAAGCACTACCACCTGGCGATCTGCCTCGGACATCTCGGCGGCATGTATGCGCAACAGAAACAGTACGCCAAGGCGGCACCAATATTGGTGCGGTCGTGTCAGTTGTTCGAGAGCAACGGTTACTCGATGGACCCACATTACGCCACGTCCAGCATGAATCTCGGTGCAACACTGTTGCGCCTGAAGCAACTGCCGGAAGCCGAGAAGCGTCTGCTCACAGCCGAGCGAATCTACGAACGCACTTACCGCAGCACCAACCCACTGTTCCGCGCGTCGATG
The DNA here is from genome assembly GCA_046328035.1 of Candidatus Obscuribacterales bacterium. Taxonomy (GTDB): domain Bacteria; phylum Cyanobacteriota; class Vampirovibrionia; order Obscuribacterales; family Obscuribacteraceae; genus JBGASG01. Next base: position 126,401 of record JAXLXI010000005.1, read on the forward strand.
CACAACATGACGGTGCTCTTCCAGGCAGAGGTCGATGCCGCGTTGGCCCAATCAGACGATGTCTATCGAAAAGAAGTCGGCAAGCCGATGTTCAACCTTGCCTCATCGATGAAGGCAGAGGGCAACTACACTGGTGCCGCAAAGATCTACGACATGGCACTGAAAATCAACAGCCGTCTGTTGCCTGCGAATCATCCGACACTGCTGGTGATGCAGCGCGAGTATCACGACTGTCTGAGCCGCATCAAGCACTGACGTTTTTGCAGCACACGCTAGCTGTGCATCAAGTATTCGCTTACCGCCAGCGGCATCAGGAATGAGATCACATCTTTGCGCGCAACGCCGTCAAGCACTGACCATCAAAGCTCTTCATCAAAAGTTCGAGTTCGAAAGTCGTTTCTTCAGAAGTTCGGGGCTGACTAAATCGAGACGGCACGTCCGTGCTTGCTCGGTGCTCCCTGCTGAGCTATCACCAATCATCATGCGCAAACAACCTGCGAGCCTTCATGGTTTCGACCATCTGCCGCTGCTCTTCGAAAAACCGCGCGTCGCAATAATCTTCCTGCTGTGCCGACGACGAAACCGACACCACGTCCATTCGCTCGGTTGCTGCTCGTAGAGCGTGTCTCACCAGTTGTTGTCGAGTTAATAGATTCGTCTGCATATGATTATTCTTCGCGTATCCGCGCACCAGCTGTCACTGTCATGTAACCATGGAGGTTTCCAACACGGCAACTGTATGATCGGAAGAACTCTGCCAATTGCCTACGCGTATAGGGGAAACTCCTAGTACTCACATGAGCTATGGCTAAACTGGACAACCTCATATGTGGTAATTTAGACACTCTGATTAGGGATGCAAATGCCGTCAGAACATGACTCGCTGATCAGGGTGCGCGGCGCTCTGCAAAACAATCTCAAAGGTGTCGACTGCGACATTCCGCGGGATGCATTCGTCGTGTTCACGGGCGTTTCCGGTTCGGGAAAGTCATCGCTGGCATTCGGAACGCTCTATGCCGAGGCGCAGCGCCGCTACTTCGAATCGATTGCGCCATATGCGCGCCGCCTGCTCGACCAGTTGCCCGCGCCGCGCGTCCGCGAAATCACGGGGCTACCGCCAGCGGTGGCGATTCAGCAGCGGCGCGCCGAACCGACTTCCCGTTCGTCCGTGGGCACCATCACCAAACTATCCAACACGCTGCGCATGCTTTTCTCGCGCGCCGGCACTTACCCAGCTTATATAAAGGATCGGCTCGACTCAGATGCCTTCTCCCCCAACACGCTGGCCGGTGCCTGCGAAACCTGCCATGGCGTCGGCTTGCTGCACACGGTCACGGAACAGTCGCTGGTTCCGGATGCATCGCTGACGATTCGCGAAAAGGCAATCGCGGCATGGCCCGGTGCCTGGCAGGGCAAGAATTACCGCGACATTCTGGCGGTGCTCGGCTACAACGTGGACATTCCATGGAAGGACCTGCCGCAGAAAGACCGCAACTGGATTCTCTTCACTGATGAAAAGCCGGTGGTGACAGTGCACGCAGAACGCGAGGCGCACCGCATTCAACGGCCCTATCAGGGGACATACATGAGTGCGGCAGCCTATGTGCGCCACACATTTAGCACCACCAATAGTGCGACGCTGCGCAAGCGGGTTTCCAAATTCATGGAGGCATCCCGCTGCCCTGAATGCAATGGCAAACGACTTAAAAAGGAATCACTGGCGGTGCACTTCGCCGGACACGACATCGCCGAATTGATGCGCATGCCGATGCGCGATCTGTCGACGCTGCTCGCGTCCGCGTCGGCTCCCGCTGCCAAATCCGGCGCCGGCAGCAAAGCCTCCGCCGGCAACAAGACGTCCGCGGCTGCCAGCAGTGCGTCCACCGAGACCGCATCCATGTTATCAGCCGACCTCGTCGAACGCATTGCTCTGATCAGCGAGTTGGGTCTCGATTACCTCAGCCTCGACCGCACGGCACCCACACTCTCGGCAGGCGAACTACAGCGACTGCGTCTGGTGTCACAATTGAAGTCGGGACTCTTCGGCGTCGTCTACGTGCTCGATGAACCATCCGCCGGCTTGCATCCGCGCGACACGGACGCGCTGTTCGCGATGCTGCGCCGACTGCAATCCATCGGCAACTCTCTTTTGGTCGTCGAACACGACATGCACATCGTCAAGACAGCCGACTGGATCGTCGACCTCGGTCCCGGCGCCGGAGACGGCGGCGGTCATTTGCTGCACAGCGGCACCGTCGACGGATTGAAGTCCTGCAAAGATTCAGAGACGCGTAGATTTCTATTCGACTCCGGGAAGAAACTGTCACACAGCCGCCGCAAAGCAAAAGAATGGCTGACGTTGTCGGGGATTACGATGCATAACCTCGACAACCTGGAGGTGAGGTTCCCGCTGGGCGTGCTGACGGTGGTGACGGGCGTGTCCGGCTCCGGCAAATCCACATTGGTTAGCCAGGTGCTTTCGAACACGGTGAGAGATCACCTGGGCTCTCGCGCGTCCAACAACAAGAGCGGTGCGCGCGAGGCGGATGACGATGACAACGATAACGGGGACGACAGCGACGAAGACGAACTCGCTCTCTACGAAGAGCGCATCAACAGCATGGTCGCATCTGTCGACGGTGTCGAAGCTCTCAATCGATTGGTTTCGGTCGACCAGAAACCAATCGGCAGAACACCACGCTCGAACGTCGCCACCTACACCGGCCTGTTCGACCATATCAGAAAACTGTTCGCCGCAACCGCAGAAGCAAAACGTCGCAAGTACACAGCCAGTCGTTTCTCCTTCAATGTAGATGGAGGGCGCTGCAAAACTTGCGAAGGAGAGGGGTTCCTCTCGGTAGAACTCCTGTTTCTTCCCAGTGTCTACAGTCCATGCACCGACTGCCACGGAACTCGCTACAACCCCGAGACACTGCAAGTCCAGTACCAAGGCAAAAACATCGCCGAGGTGCTAGACCTCACAGTCGATGGTGCCGCCGAATACTTCAAAGAAACCGCCGTCCTCTCCAAAGGATTCAAGACTCTGATCGATGTCGGTCTCGGTTATCTGCATCTGGGACAGCCGGCGACTGAGGTGTCCGGTGGCGAGGCGCAACGCATCAAGCTGGCGACCGAGTTACAGCGCGCCCGCGGCAGCGGCTCGCTCTACATATTGGATGAACCGACGACCGGATTGCATCCCGCTGATGTGGAGAAATTGGTGTCCTTGCTGCATGCCCTCGCCGACGGTGGCAGCAGCGTCATCGTGGTCGAACACGACGTAAACGTGATCTCCGCGGCTGACTGGGTGATCGATCTAGGTCCCGGAGCCGGCGACGACGGAGGGCGCGTGGTGGCGGCGGGCACGCCGGAGGAAGTTTCTTCCAACCGCCAGAGCCACACCGCAGCCTACATCAAATCCAGCCTCGCTGGTCGTCAGTAGTCACACCGGCTGGGGCTGGGGTTGCGATAACCCATCATTTTGACCCTAAAAAGCTGGGTTATCGCAACCGTTGACAACCACAATGCGGGATAATTACGCCTCCCCAGTCTTAATAAGGAGTCTCGCCCATGGAATTTCGCAAGCTTGGCAATAGCGACCTGCAGGTTTCGAAGATAACGTTCGGCGCCTGGGCGATAGGCGGTTGGATGTGGGGCGGCGCCGAGGAGAAGGATGCCATAGAAGCGATTCACGCCAGCATCGATGGTGGTGCCACGTCGATCGACACTGCTGCCGTCTACGGGTACGGTCGCAGCGAAGAGCTCGTCGGCAAAGCGATTAAGGGCAAGCGCGACAAGGTGCAGGTGCTTACGAAATACGGCTTGCGCTGGGATTCGACCGAAGGCGAGCACTTCTTCGACTGGTCAGACGATGAAAACGGCGAGAAGAACATTTACCGCAACGCACGCAAGCAGAGCATTATTCACGAGTGCGAAAACAGTTTGCGCCGTCTGCAAACTGATTACATCGACCTGTATCAGTGCCACTGGCGCGACCCGTCAACGCCGGTCGAAGAAACCATGGAAGCGATGAATCAACTCATCAAAGAAGGGAAGATTCGCGCGGCAGGCGTCAGCAACTTCACGCCGGCTGACATGAAAGCGGCGAGCAAAGTCTGTCCGCTTGCGTCGGACCAGCCGCCGTACAGCATGATTGTGCGCGACATCGAAAAAGATGTGGTGCCTTACTGCATCGAACAGAACATCGCCCTCATCGTGTACAGTCCGTTGCAGCGCGGATTGCTGACGGGTAAGTTCAGTCCCGATGTGAGATTCAAGGACGGCGACCATCGCGCCAATCAAGCGCACTTCCAACCGGAGAACATCAAGCGGGTCAACGCGTTCCTGGCTAAGATCAAGCCGATTGCCGATGCGCATGGTGCTACTCTCGGGCAGTTGGTGCTCGCGTGGACCGTCGCGCAACCTGGTATCACGGCGGCGCTCGTTGGTGCCCGTGACGCCGCGCAGTGCAAAGAGAATCTCAAAGCCGATGCCATCAAACTCTCCGGCGAGGAGTTGAAGCAAATCGCGCAGCACCTCGAATCGCTGCAACTGCAGGAAACCGCCAAATAGGACTTAAGCCAAGTTCGGTCTCCCGGGCAAACCGCCGACTTCGCCTATATATATATATAGGTACGTGCGCAGAGCGAAGCGGTAGCGTGCGCCGACCAGACTCCGATGCATGTGTCAGTTTTGACACATGAGGAGCCAAATTTGTTTCTGAACCTGGCTTCTAAAGGGGTTTCGCAAACAAAAGCTGGAGTTTCTGTGTCAAAACTGACACACGCACTGGCGGGGGAGCGCACGGCATCAGGGGCTGCCTTCCCGTTTCCATAGAAGCTTCTTGTTTCGCCCGAACACAATTTGATCGACTCCACGCGGAATGCGAACTTGATATTCGAAGCGATTGCCGGCCTTTTTGCCCACAACTAATGACGCGCGCAGAAGTACCTGCAAGGTCTTCTTCTTGCGATGCAATAACAGTCTGGTCGAAACGCGATCCTTCATCTGCGCGAAGTCGCCTGAGAGAAATAAATCTTCCTGTCCTTCAAGCTGGGCAAATTGGAAATGACCAATCTCCTCTGCTTCGGGATAGTGATCGCTAAAGGACGCTACCGCCGGGCTCGCCAGAGAACCGAGCACCGCAATCAGCAATAACAAAAGTTCGAATCGCACGACGTGCTAGTTTATCACGACGGCAACGAACGGCGGCAAGAATACTACGGTTCCGGCGGTCTTGGTATGTTTCTTGTCCGCACCACATACGACAGCGGCGAGAACGAAGTACCGGTAAACGAATCAACCCGATTGCCTACATTGTAGATTCGTTGATCATAACCGCGAGTGTACGCTTCCAGATCGAAGCGCTCCGGATGGCGGCGATCCGCCACCGGGAATGAGTGCCGCTGATCGCCGCGCTGAATCGCGTCATAGTCGATGCGATGATCGCGGCGATCGAATCGCGCGCTCGGATCGATCGGCATGCGCACCATGATTCCATTGACGTCGGCAGCGACTGTTCTGCGATCCAGTTGGTAGACAGGAATCACTCCGGCACCATGTTGCGTGTGGTCGCCCACACCGGAGAATCGCAGTGTTCCGGGTCCATGTGGTGCATCGGCGCGCAAATTGGTGGCACGCAAGAAGTTGATGTCGATGCGACCGGGACCATCATTGCCGGATGAGTGAATCACCTCCACTCCCATGCCTTGAATGCGCTCGATTTGTTGATTGGTGCGCACAGCGGCACCGGCGATCTCTCTATCGTGCGCGCTTATTTTGGTATCAGGCTGGCCGGTCACCGGGTTTCTTCCCTCCGACACATGCCCCAGCCGGCGCAGAACTTCGTCGGTCGATTCCCTGATGTTGCCGGCGTTGACCTCCATGCCGACCATCTTGGATAATTCGCTCCACGTCAGATCACCGGTGCCTTTGACTGGTCTGCCGCGCTCGTCCTTCGCAACGTTGTTGCCGAACGATGTATTCAGAAAACTACCTGGAGGAAACTGATCGCGATTGGCTTCGATATAATTCGCGGCACGCTGCATTGGTCCGCTGAAGTCACCTTGATTGGCGTGCTTCATGGGACCGCCGTCGGGCATGTTGCCACGCACGATATTGAATCCCAATTCGTTGAATGCTCGGGCTAAGAATCCACCATGGCTGGTGTCGGCAACTCCATGGTCAGATCCGGAACCATCAAATGAATCGAGCACCATCGCAGTTGGTGCCCCTTCGATGCGGCGACCTTCCTGCCGAAATCCGGTGCGAATACTCTCGGGAATCTGAATGCGCTGCCCTTCTTTAATAGGTCTGCGCGGATCGAGTCCGGGGTTGGCGTTGAGAATATCGCCGATACCACGATCGATTTCTTGTGGTGTGGCACGGTTGCCGTTATCTGATTGGTGCTCGGCACTGATCGACCAGAGCGTCTGCCCGGCTCGCACCGTGTGTGGTACCGTGCGAATTGGTTCGCCTTCCTCGTTGCGCAAGCGCGCGCCGGCAGGCGGGTTGGGATTATCGGCACCGGCACGGCGCGAGCTGTCGACAATTTGAGGGGTGCCACCACGATCGATTTCAGCGAGGACAGGAGCCGCGCCGCGCGTTCTGGCGTCGTTCATTTCGACATATGATTGCTGGGCCGGCAAGTCGATGATCGGCGCTGCAACCTCCACAGGCTTTGCGACCTGTGGACGTTCGGCAACGTCGCGCGACTCGGGGGTGCGCTCGGTGCTCATATTTAGGGGTTCTTACTAAACGGCGAGCCCCAACTTTATCGGCGAATCGTGGAAGTTTCGTGAAACGCGCACGCAGTCTATTAGTCAACTCGCCGCGGTGCCACCATTAAAGCAAATCGGGTTTCTTGCCCGCTCCAAAATTGTTCTTAGCGGACAACCAGGCCAGCGTCGTCAGAATGGCAAATGGAACACCACGCCAGACAACAATTGCGATCAATGCGCTCGGCAGAAGTTCTTTGTTCAAAACGAACACGTCCCTCAGCTCCATCAGATCCATTAGAAAGGCAAAGGCGATCAAGAGGCCCGCCGCGACCAGGGCACAGAAAAGCAGCACTCTCACAGTCTTCATGTTCAGAATTTTATACCCTACTGGCAACAGCGAGGGGTGAGACAGGATAGGTTCCGGGTTTTCCCTATCGGCAAGCGGTAGCTGGCGGCGTACGATGGACATGGACCTCGACCAACCTTACTACCTAAATATGAATCTCAAATCAGCCACTGCTCCCGCATTAACCGAGAGCGGGAGCGACGCACAGGCGGAGTTTCCCTCTCAGACTGAACTCCCTTCGGAAGCACAAATAGCCCCTCAGCCGGTGCCGCCACCGGCGCCCAAGAAAAAGCGCATGCCCCCGGGCAAAGGCATCCTCATCGCGGCGATCACGCTGGCAGTTCTGGGTAGCATCGCCAATCAATTCATCGGTTGGGAATATGAACCGAAGCAACCAGAAAAGATCACCGCGTACAGCAAAACCGAGTTGGACCACGAGGTGTGGATCAGCAGCTTGCGCTTGGCACGCGATGAATTCTTCGGCGACGCTCAAAGTCTCTATAACAACTACGTTGATCTGGGTCACTATAACTTGAGACTCGGCGATACAAACCAGGCAATCAGCTACCTCCTGAAAGCGCTGGCGTTCGAGGAAGGTGCGAGTCCAGGACATGGCACCATCGGCAATGGCAGCAGTAAAGCCATGTTCTCCCTCATGGAGATCTACAATGCCAGAGGCGATATCACCAAATCCGGTGCCTTTGCGCAAAAATGGTTTAAGGCACAGAGCTGGGAGACGAATCCGACCAAGATTGGACAATACTTGCTGTGCGCACATGTCTGTGAAAAGGCTGGATTGAGCGAGACAGCTCATGATGCCAGTGAGTGCGCCAAGCGATCATCTCTGATAGACGGCAGTTATACGACTGGAGAGAAGCCCTCACCCGAGCAACACTCGGATTGTGAAACACTCCATTGGCTCTACGTTGCCTCCGGAAACGCTATGGTGCTAGGGAAAAATGATATCGCTGCACGCTATCTGCGATTTATCTTGAGTGAGTGCGCCCTGCACGAGCCGGGCGATTCGAACCACATCATGAAAGCCAAAGCAGCCATGATGCTGCCGGTCGCTGAGATGGGCAGCGCTGATTACAACGCGGCTGCCAGGGATTTCCCCCCGGCACTCAAGGCTTATCAAGATTTCTTCCAACACCTTTCCACAGATCAGCCCCTGGAGTTACGCCAGGCGGGGCTGGCTCGCGAGCGGCGAGCCCTCTACTTGAGTTATGCGGAGTTTTGCCGGCGACAGGGACATGAAGGCGCAGCAAAAAATTGGGAAAAGGCGTCCGAAGCCGGGTTTGTCGAGGAGCTGCATCCGGAACGCTGGCAGCCCTGGTGGCGGAAGTAGCCGGTCGCCTTTATAATGCCAGTCGGAAGTCCAAAGATGGCGTCCGGGTGGTGGACAGATGTCTTGCTTGCGAATCGCGATTTGTGTGTTGTGTCTATCGACTGCCCTGGTGGCATGCAGACCAGCGAATCAAGGCCAAGCTTCCGATATCAACACCTCCCCACACTCCGCCGGCGCTGTCGGTTATGTGCCGTGGGGCATGGACGAGTTCCAGTTTTTTGCGCTCACAAAAGAAGAATTGAAATCACGGTACAAAGACAAGGTCGAGTTTCGCGACGACATGCGTCGAGTGCTTCTATCTCCTCAAAAAGGTGGATGCGCCGGTTATGACGGACCGACCTTCGCCCTCACGTACGTCAAAGGGCGAGTGTCGTCGGTGCAACGCATTTTCGTCGGGTGCAAAGAAACACAATACGGTCCGGTGCTTGATTCAAAAGAAGCAGCGCTGAAATTCTCAATCGCCGGCTTGAGTAGAATCGAAACTTTGACACCCGCCGACAGCGTGCAGCTAAAAACCGCGCGCGCAGAGCTGTCTGCATTGCAGAAATGAAGATCGCTCATTTTGCATCCGCGCAGAGCATGTGCATAGGACAGTCCGCGCGGTGCGACTTTGTGTCCACCCAGCGTGAACTCAGACTGAGCGATTTCATGACGGAATCGTACTGCTCCGCAAAGAACGCCAGATACCAGGTTGCTCGCCGATAATCCGTAATGAATTCGATATATGTGGGCGCCAAATTTACGCGCCAATAGGACGGATCCGCGGTTATCCCCATTGCCTTCAAATTCGGTGCCCACATCGTCTTGTAAAACTTCGACGATTCTTTGAGAGCGTTATACTCCAATGTCGCGCTGACATTGATGTAATCCTCGCGGCTCACCTTCCGTTCGAAGATATCTGCATAGAGCTGGACGAAGCGGTCGTTGTTCCGGATGTTGAAGCATTCGAAGATGAAACCCGCCCACAACCTGTTCGGGTCCGCATCCACAGTGTCTCTAGTGCGGCGCGGCGCCACAGCAATATAATGCCGACCGGCGTTGTTGCAGGCGATTGTGTGACGAAACAGTTCCAGATCCGTGTTGCCGTACCAGCTGTAGCGGCAGCCCGTGTGCTCACCGGCGAACTGTCGCGACACCCACACCCAAACGCTGTCGCCTTTCCTAATGAATCGACTCATTTGCGGGCGATCGCGCAACATGGCTTCGAGTTGCTGCTCGCCAAACTTGATATCGTCCGCGGTGATCGGATACTCTTTTTGATCCAGCTCGCCGGGCAGATTGTCGTATGTATTGAAGGTAGCCGCCGCACTACCGCCGGCGGTGGCAAACTCAACACTCGGCCACGGCTTGTAGAAAAACCAGTCGAGCGGCGAATTCTTCTCAGCCGGCCGTTTCTCAACAACAGCAGCTTTCTCTTCCAGTTGGAGCGCCTCCGTCTCCTTGCCTTGCGCTTTCAGCAGCGCAGCATAGTTTCTCAGGCAAGCAGCGAACTTCTGCGGGCGCGGTGTACGTTTCGCGGCATCAAAGATTTTCACTGCCTGCTCGTAGAGCGGCGCAGCTTCATCCAGTTTCTTCTCCATAAAAAGCTGATAGGCAACGTTATTCAGTTCTTCCGCAAGTTCGAGTTTGCCTGTCCAGTAATTGCCCTGCCGCAATTTGAGTGCACGACGAAACACCTGTTCCGCCTTGTCATATTCTTTGTGTCGCTGATAAAAGGTCCCGAGACGGTCGACGGCAACCGCAACGCAAGCGTCACCAAATGGAATGCGTTCTGCCTCTTTGATGCCGTCACTGTAGAGCTGCTCGGCTTCTTTATAGCGATTCTCGGCGTCCGCCGCATCCCCGGGCGACAGATAGTGCGTGTTGACGAAACTAACGCCGGCACCGAACGTAAACGCGAACGCACCCACAGTCAGCAAGAAACCAATCACACTGACGACGATCAGAGTTTGCGCGCGGCGAGTCAATATGGCACCGCTGCTGGTGTGCATGCGGAAGCCTTTGAGATGTAACGGCGTCAAGTTGCGCGAGACGCGAATCAAGTCTTCCTTCAAATGCGCTATGGAATAAAATCTCTGGTCGGGCTCCTTAGCCAGTGCCTTGAAAACAATCTTTTCCAGATCGGGATTGATCTTCAGATTTGGTGCCACGGCCCGAAAGTCCTTCGGCATCTCGTTCATTTGCTTGTACATGACTTCGATGCGGTTTTCGCCAAGAAACGCCGGCGTGCGCGTCAGCGTTTCGTACATGACGCAGCCCATGGCGTAAATGTCGGAGCGGTGATCGATCTGCCGTCCAGTGCATTGCTCGGGGCTCATGTATGCGGGACTGCCAAACACCTCGCCGGTCATGGTCAGTTTCGGTCCGTCGGCAAACTCATCGGGGGCGAGCATTTTCGCTACACCGAAGTCGACCAGTTTGATTGTTTCATGGCCGCTGCTTGCCTGCGTCAACATGATGTTGCTCGGCTTCAAATCGCGATGTACGATGCCGCGTTCGTGCGCTTCTAATAATGCATCACAGACCTGAATGAATATCTTCAGGCAGCGCTCCACAGGCATGCGCAAAGTGGTATCAATTGCCTGCTCCAGCGACATGCCCTCGACAAACTCCATCACCAGATACGCCTGCCCGCTGTCGGCAATTCCGAAGTCGAGCACCGTGGCGATGTTAGGATGTTTCAACGCGCTGGCCGCTTTGCCTTCCTGTTTGAAGCGCAGATAAGTTTGTTGGTCGCGACCGGCGTGCAGCATCTTGATGGCGACAATCTGTCCGGTGAAACGCTGGCGCGCCTTGTACACCGAGCCCATCCCACCTTGACCGAGCAACTCCTGCAATTCAAAGCGGTCAGCGAACGTGCTGCCGGGCAGAAAAGTCTCACTCTGCACCGCGACCAATGACACGCGGTCGCGGGGACACTCGATTTCGTCCCCGTCAAAGCGTTGTCCACACACCGGACAAGCCAGGACAAGTTGTTCGGCATCGTCCAAAGTCGCTACACCCTTGCCTTTCATCAATTTTCTACCCGCATCAAAATGCCCCGCCTCTCTTGGCAATCCGAGCTTGTCCTCAGCTGACAACCGACTACAATAGGCAAGTCCACAGAGGAAAGAAGAGCATGGCTAAGTTTTACACGCAGTTGGACGACACGCTGCGCAAGTTCATCGAAGCGCAGCATATTTTCTTCAACGCATCGGCGCCCATTAAGGGTCGGATAAACATTTCGCCGAAGGGGCTGGACACGTTTCGCATCCTCAGCGACACAAGTGTTGCTTATCTGGATTTGACCGGCAGTGAAAACGAAACCGCTGCCCACATCACAGAGAACGGGCGGCTGACGTTGATGTTCTGCAGTTTCCACGACAATCCGCTGATCCTGCGCATGTACGGAACCGGTCGCTTCGTCACGCCTCGCCATGCGGAGTGGGCGGAATTGCGACCGCTGTTTCCCGACATTCCAGGAGAGCGTCAGGTGATCGTGCTGGAGATCGAATCGATTATGACGACCTGCGGATTTGGCGTCCCGTTGTACGAATACCAGGGTGAACGCACTATGTTGCCTGACTTCACCTGCAAAATGGGCGACGAGAAAATGGACGCCTACCGGCACGAGAAAAATCAGACAAGCATCGACGGCTTGCCCACGCACCTCTTCGATGAAGAAACCACGACCACATAATTCCGGAGGTGACTGTGCACTATCTGCTGTTCTATGAGAAAGTCGCAGATCATGCGGTTCGCGAAAAACCTGTGCAGAAAGCACATCTAGATCATGTGATGGCAGCGATTGAACGAGGCGACGTGGTATTGGCAGGTTCGCTGATGGACCCGGACGATGGCGCTGCATTGCTCGTCTTCAAGTCTGATACGCCGGCAGTTGCGGAGTCATTCGCTCAATTGGATCCGTATATCACGCATGGTGTCATTAAGCGCTGGCACGTCCGGGCCTGGATGACACTGCCATAAGAGCGGACGCCACAACTTGACAGCCGGCAAATGCTATGATGCGCAGCGCAGCAGCGCTCTGGAGCAGCATCGCCGTGGAAATGTTCGAAAAGAAGAACGTCGAGCCGATTGCAGACAAAGAGGTCGCCGAAGGGGCGCGCAATAGTCTGATGCGCGATGCGCTCAGTAGCGCCGGACTTAACAACTTCGAGTCCGCGCTCAACGCTGTCGAAGATTTCCTCAGCGAGTTGAGTCTGTTCGATCCCAAGGTCGCCTTCGGTCGCGCCTCCGATTCGCTGTTTGTTGCCGCGGCGGCATTCGATTCTATTGATGCCAACAACGATCAGCGCCTTTCCAGAAAGGAGCTGACGGCATTCGCGCGCGAAGCCGACGCTGATTCACAGTACATGCTCGAATGGATGCTGATGCATTTCGACTCACTGGGAAAAGTGCTCGGCGAGCAGAATTCAGAAGAAGGGCTCAGCAAGAGAGACTTGAACTACGCGGGAAGTTTCTTCCGCGGACTGGACTTTACTCACAAGAACTTCGATAAGATCGCAGGGCTGGATGGCGACCCGGCCTTGAGCGCCATCGACATCGAACGCTTTCTGATTGCGCATGAAAAAGAGTTGGATCCTCGTCAGCGACAGGGCTTGATTCAGTTGGCAATGTATCTGCGCAAGTTAGGGCAAAAGGAAGGGAAAACCGGACTTACTGACGAAGAGCTGAGCGAACTGGATCCAAAAGCTCTCTGGAAAGCTTAGGTAACGGGGGATGGTGGTATGAGTGATGAATTCAAATGCGGTTGGATCGAAATCAAACGCAGACAACAATATTTTGCCTGCTTACGCACGTACGAAATAATCGTCGACGATAAGAAAGAAGCCAACGTAAAAAATGCCGAGACCAAGATACTAGAGTTGCCACCGGGGCAACACACTGTGCTCGCCAAACTCGACTGGTGCAAGTCAAAAGTCATCACAGTCAATATCAAGGCCGGCGAGACGACGACCCTCTACACCGGCAGCGAAATTGCCGGATGGAAGATCATGATTGCCACCATTTACATGTTTATGCCTGGCAGGACGATTTTCTTGACTGAGTCAGCCGACGCCATCCCTGGTTGACGCATGGAAGTTTCTGAAGAAACTACCTTCGTGCCGCTGCGCGATATCTTGCTCGCGCCGGACTGGCAATCACCGAGAATCGTCGACAACGTATTGATGCGAGCAAAGCTGGGCAACGAATTGCAAACGCTTCTGACGGCAACCGAGTCTGATCCCGAAACAGTCGAAGTTATCGGTCGTGCACTACACGTCGCATCAAAGGCGACCAGCAAGGACTCCGACGCAGTCGCCTTCGAAGTGGAGCCGGCCATTTTCGATCTGCTCTCCTCTGATGTGTTCGGAGAGCGCGCTGGTGTCGTGTATCTTGAGTTGATTCAGGCAGCCCCGAATTTTCACTTGCTCGATGCTATGTCCAGTCGACTGGTTGCCGGCATTCAAGCACCACAAATTACAGAGCGCCGTCGAGACCGTTTTCTGCGCCTGTTGATGTCGGTGCTCAAGCGGGATGCAGCGGCAATCGGCGATCTGGAAGCGTTAATCGTCGATACAGATAAAACACCTTTTGGAGCGCGCATAAAATGGTGGTTCGCGCAGAAGTATCCGATCGTCTTGCGCCACTGTTACATGAAGCACGGCATATCGCATGTGCCGATGCCGTCCATCGAAAGGCTGGTATCACAAGATGATGCCGACCGCTACGATGATGTGCTGTACGGAGAGTTCGCGGCAGCAGCGGAGACGACAGACCCGGAAGAGATTTTTCGCGTGCTCGAGAATCCTGCCAGCTATTCAACTGAGGAAATGTTCGTCGCCATCTTTCTGTCACTGACGACGATCAAACATCCAAAGGTTTCTTCAGAGCGAGTCATGAAGGTGTTGGAGACAGCGCGTTCGGATCCGCGACGTTCCGAAATCAAAGAACATCTGCCTCGCACCGTTGGTGAGCAAGCCGAAGCGGCAGTCAGTTGGTGGTCGGAATACTGGGCCAATTCGTCGCAATCAGACGACTACATCAAGCCTGGTTATGTATGCACTTACAAAATCAAACCGAAGACAGAGCCTGAGAAGAAACCACTCCAGCCACCTACGGAACCTTCATCAGAGCATCCCGAGCCCATTTCGTTCGAGTTGCGTTGGTGGCGTCACTTCCTTTTCGGAGACGTCTGTCCCGACTGTGGATTGGCAGACGCCGGTGGTGCCTGCAAGTCGGACTATCACCGAGCCGTTTAAGCGCTGGACTTTCCCTTGTTGTATTGATCGACAGCAGCAGTCCACAGCTTCTCTGCCGTCTGAATGTCGGGAACGCCCGAAATAGATGCGCTCACCCACATAGTTCCCGGTCCGGTAGACCTGGCTTTCAGGCACCGGTACTGAAGGTCGCCGGTTCCGTCCGGATTGGCTCTGGACGACACATCCTTGATTTCTGACAGTTCCCACTGTTCCAAGGGCGTGCTCATACCCGGAGTAGAGCTGAAAAATCTGCGATTGGACAACACGTAGATTGAGGTCTTGCCGGCAGCGGCATGCTTTTTGATCAATGGCCAGACGAAGAAACACACCATGCCGATTGTGCACAGCATCATAAAAGCAACGAACAGCATGACGCCCCAGGCAATAAAAGCAAAAGAGAAGTTCGCGACAACATTGAATACTACAAAACTCATCGCTAGCAGCATAAACAACACGATTGGTATTCCGAAAACCCCGAAGAAGATAGCCTGGTTCTTGAACTGCTGCGGATCGGTTTTTATCGTCCAGAGAATCGCCTCATCCGGTTGAAGCAGCGTCCTGGCATGAGCCAGATCGCTCTCGGTGGCCAGCCTTCTTGAGACAGCGGCGGCAGCCACCTGCGGCGTTTCAGGAGATTGATCCGTCATGGTTGCAGCTCCATCGCGTTGCCTTCAGGCGTCATTATACTCCGGCAACTCTAACCATAAATTCAGGCAGGTACTCCCATGGCAGTTAGCTCGGACGCCACGTCCGATGCGGAAGCGACAGCATATGAAGGGCGGGCTGACAGTCGATCAAGTGAGAGCGCTCGCAGCGGCGAAGCCGGGCTCCTCCTATTTCTTGCAACCAAAAGAAGAACTAGCCGAGGGGCTGGCAGTGTAAACTGCGCGCCGCCGATGGTACCATCGTTGCTGATACTGAAGAAACCCGCCGCGCGATCGCCGCATGGGTGGGTCGTCGCTAACTTCCCTAATGCCCCTCGGTGCCAGTCGAGTCATCTTCACGGGACATCAGGCGCTCTGCGTGTTTCTTCAAAGTGCCGTTGATGAATCGAAGATACTGTCCCACGCCGTCAAAACGCCGACTAACTTCGATCTGGAAGTCAGACAACTTGATCAGTGTCAGGTTTTGCACTTCCGTTAGCTGCTCTAAACGCTCGTTGGTCTGCTCCAAACGCTGGTTGGTTTGCTCCAATCGCTGGTTGGTTTGCTCCAAGCGCTCGTTGGTTCGATCGATTCGTTCGTTAGTTGCATCAATTCGGTCGCCCAGCCCCTGCAACCCACCTCGGACCTGACCTTCAAGATTCGTCAGTCCCGCCCGCAGGTCCGCGTTGCCTGACCGGACTTCATGCCGAAGTCCATTAATTCCAGTCTCCAGGGCGGAAAAGCCGGCCCTGAGCTCGGTACGAAGCATTTGCACCAATTCGTCATTGTTCTGGCTCATTTGATTGCTCCCCTCGGGCGGTCAACATCTGTATGACGCGAAAATCCTGTCAAGGGTTCAATGAGTCCAGTATGCCACACCCGGTGGCTGACGCCAACGCTGGGCGCCGAAATCGCTCCTCTACTTGCTGGAGATGAGAGGTGGATGCTGGAGCATCACCACTTCGCGCACAATCAGATCGAGACGATCCATCAATTGCATGTCCGACTGATCGTGCTTGTCGGGAAACACTTTCGCATACAGCTGGTGCAAGCGTTGGGTCAGGTGCATTTCGGGAAACGTGTGACCGTAGAGGTGTTCTTCGCACCAGCCAACTCGCGTCAGCATGCGAGCATGCACATCGGGCGGCACATCGGCGAAAACAGCCGGATCGTCTGGTGCCGCTGTCGTAGGCACTGCCTGCGGATTCCAGGGTTCGAGTGTCTGTCCATATGGCACAGCCGGAGCGACTCCCATCGGCATTCCGTTTGCCATTACAGTCCGCGGAACTACCGCGCGCGGCATCACACTGCGTGGTGCCTGGCTGTACTGCTCGACCGGATAAGATTGGGATGCAATCTGCTGCGACTCAAAACCAGCCGGCGCGTGATGGAACTTCTTCTCGAAGTAGTCTTCCAAAGCGTCGGTGCGCGATGCCGGATCGGGATTGCTGGAAATTTTTCCGAATGCCTTGGTCTCTAACCGTGCCAGTCTCTTAGGTAGAGATTCTGCTTCGAAGGTCTGACCTAATATTTGCTTTTCAATCGCAGTGATGTGCGGGTACGATGCGCGATCGCTGGGGTCTACATAATCCATGTCGGGAGACTCTTCCGGAGCCCCATCATCTTTCGCCACCTTCTGTGGTACCAGCGCCTTATGCAAATCGATCACGCCGGCCAGTCGTTTTACTCGCTGATCCATCGCGCCTTCGGAAGCTTCGCCGAAAGCAAACTTTTCCAATCGGGCAACCCGGTAGGTTAACGATTCCTTAGAGAAGTCATGTTCGAAGAACTTCTCTTCCATCGCCTGGATTTCTTGTTCAACGCCCATGCCGGCAGCGGCGGTCTGCGCCAGGGAGATGGGCAAACTCTGCACGAAACACACCGCCAGTGCGACCAAAGCTAAGCGCGCTTTCATATAGACCTTCACATTGAGAGAGTTCTGGATTATATCCGTTTCTCAGGCGTTTCGGGGTAGGCGGTCGCATCTGCAAAGCGCCATTTGACCGTACTTTTGCAAAATATAAGGGAAGCCGAGACCAGGCTTTCTACCTGTCGAGCCCGACTGCCTTATCCAATCCCTTGGTTCCTTTGAACTTCGCTCCGGCGACCTTAGCGCCTGTGAAGCAGCAATCGGATATGTCAGCGCCGCTGAAATCGGCACCGGTCAGATCGGCATCGGTGAAGTCGCAAGCCAGAAATGTCGTGTTGGTCAGATCGGCGTACTGCATATTGGCTCGGCGAAAAATCGTTTGAGGATACCAGCCACGCAGCGTCGCATGCGACAAATTCGCTTTGTCGAACGTGGTTGGTTGCCTGCCGCCGCTGTTGTTCTGAATGGTGGCATGAGACAGATTTGCCTCTGAGAAATCGTCAAAATCCAGGCCGCCATCAAGGTCAGCTTCGATAAGCGTCGCTCGCGAGAAGTTGTCTTCCAGCAACTGTGTCTTCAGCACTGCACCAGTCAAGTCGGCACCAGACAAATTCGCCAATTCCAATACATGCTTGTCCGACGTGCCGACAACGAAACGGGTCTTTTTCAGATTCGCATTAATCAGACTGGATCCGACCAGAGAAGTATTATCAATGGTCAACCCGGACAGATCGGCTCCGTCGAGGATAGCGTTTTCCAGATCGGTCCCCTTACGGTTAGCCTCCTGAACGGCGCTTCTCGCAGTATCTCCCGGTTTCCCCCACATCGAGTAAATGACTTTGCCGTCGGCGTTTTTGATATCGACAGGCACCGGTGCAAACAAGACGAGTAATGCGCCGATTGCCAGAAGCAGAGATGCAATAACCACCACCGCGAGCACACCGTATTTGGTGTTTTTACTGATGCCGGTGCGATACCTCGGGGTTTCTCCTCCCGCCACGCGCTTCAGGTCGCTGCGCAATTCTTGAATAGACTGATACCGCTTCTCGCGGTCTTTTTCGAGGGCACGCAGCAGCACATTCTGAAATGCCGGTGGAACGCCGGGCGGAATTTTGACGGGCGTGTTCAAATGGTGCAGTACGATCGCCAGATTGGTATCACCCAGAAATGGCGGTGCGCCTGTCAAAGCCTCGAACAACACGCATCCGACCGAATACACATCAGATCGGGCATCCAGAGGCAATCCCTGGCATTGCTCCGGGCTCATATATAACGGACTGCCGATGATCTCGCCTGTTTCGGTCAAGCGTTGCATCGGATCTCCTGTGAGATCTGTATTTGCCAGTCCGAAGTCCACTAGCTTGACGCGCTGACCGCCGTCATCAGCTTTTGCCAGCATGATGTTGCTGGGTTTCAGATCGCGGTGCACCACTCCATGAGAGTGGGCGTGCGCAAGCGCAGCACATACTTCATCGAAAACCTGTAAACACGTTTCGCGATCGAGCGTTCGCTCACGCTTCAAGCGCTCGGAAAGTGTCTCGCCGTCCACGTACTCCATGACCAGGTACGGTCCGTCCGGATCGAGTCCATAGTCGTGCAATTGCACAATGCCGGGATGATTGAGCGCAGTTATGGCTTGTGCTTCGCGGCGCAACCGTTTGTATGCCACGGCAGTGGCAACAGAATCGGGCAGACGCTTGATCGCTACCGGCTTATTGATGGACTTGAGGCGCCCGAGATAAACAGTGCCCATACCGCCTTTGCCGATCTGCTTATCGACGAAATAACGCTGCTCAAGCTCGCGCGCGTGCTTGAGATCGCCATCAGCGTCAGCGTCGGACTTCAGTTCGACCTGGTCGGCGGCTGATTTAAGGTGGTCGGCAGGATCTTGATACATTGCCAGATTATACCTGAACGTCGCCTTGTGACCCATTCTTTGATAGAATCAACACCCTGGTATCAGTCATGGTGACTCAACCACGGCGTCCGCATCGTCAGGTGATTCGCATGCACAGCATCGACTACAGCAAGATCAGCATCACGGCAAAGCTCGTTGCCCACTTCCGCAAGTATTCGGACATAGCATTTGCCGACGACGTAGCAAGTTTCGTTAAAGCAGAAGAAGCTCTAAGAGAGATTGCCGAAAAACTGGACACCGCAGCTGTGTCGTCCGACAAGCGAAATGAAATGTCGTATGAGAGCAAGCTGACGGCACCACTTCTAGAAGCGCGATACAAAAGCATTGTTCAGCTCATTCACAAAACCGGCATCAAACAAGTGCTTGAACTGGCCAGCGGTTTCTCACTGCGTGGACTGGCGATGGCTGACGACGTAGAACTGCATTACGTCGAGTCCGATCTGGCAGATATAAATGCAGAGAAGAAAAAACTTGTCACACTTCTGAGAGCACAATACGGTCTCAGCGATTTCGGCAATCACCACATCGTCACTGCCAATGCGCTGGCAAGCAGCGATCTGGAAGCAGCGACGGCATCATTCAATCCGGATCAACCGCTGGTGATCGTGAATGAAGGCTTGATTCCATATTTGTCGGCGGAGGAGCAAGCAGTGCTTGCCGACAACGTGCGGCTTCTTCTCAGCAAGTTCAACGGCGGCGCCTGGATTACCCCCGACTTCACAACCAGACAGGTGGCGGACGCTGTTTCGGAAAACAGGCAGCGCTTCAGACAGGCAATTAACAGCACCACCAATACACAGCTTCACGGAGCTGCCTTTGCCTCAGAAGACGCGCTCAACAAATTCATTAGCAGTCATGGCTTCAGCGGCGACCACTATTACCAGACCGAACTGGTTACTAATCTAGTTTCGCCGCAAAGACTAGGTCTGAGCGATGCAGTCGTAGAGGGACTCAAACCGCAGATGAGAATCTGGCTCCTGTCGCCGGTTTAATCTCCAAACTCGTTATATACTCAGCTGGCTATGAGCGACAACGGAACCCAACCAACCGCTCCTGACTACCTTAAAGAAGGGTCGGCAGGACTGCACAAACGGCTGCATCTCATGGCGTCGTTGCTCAATGTAGCTATCGGACTGATTGTCTTCGTCGGCTTTATGCTGCTCGACCGCGTCTTGACATGGCCGGCCGCTTTGATTGGCGGCGCCCTGCTGCTGCTCGGCTTACCGCTTGTGGGATTCGTGATGCCACGCATTCACAAGCGCTTCGAGAAGCAGCTGTTTCGTTTACTCGACGATGGTCCGCAGGCGCTCTCTGTCGACGAATTGGACAAGGCACGACGTTCGCTGATCACGTTGCCGTGGCGTGGTGCCGCCGCAACAGTGGTCGGATGGACGGTGCTGATACCGCCCGCCCTCACATTGCTTGCCACTGCAAGCGGTACCAACCCCAAATATTCGCTGCCCGCGTTATATCTGGCTGCCGTAACTATCGCACCGCTTACTGGATTGACGGTGCTGTTCGCGTTCGAACTGGTTCTCCGCCCTTACGTTTCAGCACTGTTCCCGCTGGGCGGCGTGGAAAAGTTTCATTCGCCATTTGCTCTGACGATCAGGAAGAAACTGCTATTCAGCATTCTTCTAATTGGTCCGTATTGTGCAGGTCTGATCGCATTGCTTTCGTATCGCCGGATGGCTTTTTCAGGAAACGTGCAGCCGTCCGCCCTGTCTGAATTCGCCAGTCTCGAAGTGTTTCTCATAATGATGTCGCTGGCCATCTTGGTGGTGCTGGTCTTCTACGTGCGGCAAGGAATCGACAAACCAATTGAACAGCTGGTGGATGCACTACAAGCGGTGGCGCAGGGAAATCTCAGCACCACGATGAAGGTTGAGTCGTTCGATGCGCTCGGCATCATGTCCGACCGTTTCAACCATATGGTGGAAGGGCTGAGAGAGAGAGAACGCCTCAGCAAGGAAAACGCGGACCTTGCCGTTCAACTGGGATTGCGAGCCAGAGATCTGGAAACGCTGACGAACCTTTATGAAGAAGCAAGCGAGCAAGCACGCACTGATACGCTGACGAAGTTGTACAACCGTCGCGCATTCGAGGAGCTTGTCGTCCACAATTTCTTCGAGTACAAACGATATCGCTATCCATTCTGCATCATGATGATCGATATCGATCATTTCAAGTCGATCAACGATCGGTTCGGTCACGCGGCCGGCGACCTCGTCATCCAAGCTGTCGCTGATGTCTTTAAGAAGACCGTGCGCATCGCGGACATATGTGCGCGATGGGGTGGAGAGGAATTCATCATCGCTTTGCCTAACTCAGACATCGAACAGGCAAAGATCCTCGGCGAGCGAATCCGAAAAAACGTGGAAGCGGTTGAGCTGCAGAACATCGATGGCAGCCCGCTTCCGACAATAACTGTGTCGCTCGGCGCATCCGTTTCACTGGGAGACGACATCAACCTGGAGAGAGTGATCGAACGCGCCGACCAGGCGCTCTATGCAGCAAAAACCAGCGGACGAAACAAACTTAGCACCAGCATCAGCTAAGAAACAAGCCGCTCGGTTATAATATTCCGCCCTCCCCGCTCTCAGGCAGTAACCAAATTGGACGCCCAGCAACGCATACTCCGGTCGGCACTGGCATTCGGCATCGTCTGCTCATGCCCCGTACTTCCTCAACAAAGCAGAAGAGCCAAGAAAAAACATTATTCCGACAAATCGAAACAGAAACGAGGTCACAAGTAAGTGAGTATTGACTTTGATCCAAACGCCACAGCAGTTCACGACGGTATCTATGGATTACCCTTCGACACCAAACAAGCGGCACAAGTCATAATTCCGATTCCGTGGGAAGCAACTGTTTCCTACCGCACTGGCACATCGAAAGCTCCAGCGGCGATACTGGAAGCGTCCAAACAAGTTGATCTGTTCGATGCCGACGTCAAAGACGCGTGGAAATTCGGGTTGGCGATGGATGAAATTCCAGGGGACATTGCGAAGCTCGATCGTGAGACGCAAGCGAAAGTCCAGGTCTACCTGTCCGCTTATGAAGCCGGTGCCGAGGGCGATGCGAAGCTCCTCGACCAAATCAATGCCAATTGCGAAAAGATGGTGGACTGGGTGCGCTCGCGCGCCAAACATTTCCTGGATCAGGAGAAACTCGTCTACTCAATTGGTGGCGATCACAGCACTCCGCTCGGATTGATACAAGAACTCGCAGCACGAGGCACTTTCGGTATCCTGCACATTGATGCTCACTCCGACACCCGCGATGCGTATCAGGGTTTCGTCAACTCCCATGCATCAATCATGTTCAATGTCCTGAAGCTCAAAGAAGTTTCTAACATCATTCAGGTCGGCATCCGCGATTACTGCGATGAAGAAGAGGCGTTAGCTCGAGGCTCCGATGGGCGTCTGCGAATGTTCACCGACCGAGAGATCATGTCGCGGCTCTTCGATGGCGAGAGCTGGCGCAAAATCTGCGATTCGATAATTGCAGACTTACCTGAACGCGTTTATTTGAGCGTCGACATCGATGGACTCGACCCGCAGTTATGCCCGAGCACAGGTACGCCGGTGCCGGGCGGTTTGCAATATGAGCAGACCATTTTTATGGTGCGTGAAGTGGTGCGCAGCGGGCGCAAAATCATCGGACTCGATCTCAGCGAGGTAGCGGTCGGTGAAGATGACTGGGACGCCAATGTCGGAGCCCGGCTGCTGTATCGGCTGGCTAACCTGACCGCGCAATCGAACGGTCTCAAACCGATAGTCTAGCGAGCTTTCTTCCTGGATGCCTTGGCTTCCTTTTGCAACGTGCTCATGCCTTTCTTGAGCTCTTTGTCCAGGTCCAGCATCTCTCTGTCGAGAGTCCTGGCGGCGGTGGCAATCGCATTGTTATCGAAGGTCGAACCTGCAGTCATGCCTTCGAGCTGTTTATATGTCTCGAACGATTGATTCACCAGGGCGAACACCTGTTGTCGAATCGGATCGAGCTTGGCTCGCGTTGCTTCGCTGACGTCGGTGCGACGGTCATTTTCAACCGCTTCATCAACGTCTTCCTTGAACAGCTTCATTATCGGACCAATGTCATCCATCGACTCCTGCACCCACTTCTTGCGCGCCGGCAAGTACTGACCGGTAAACATCGGCGTGGGCACGTTGATGACGGTTCTACCGACCACATTAGCACTGAAACCCATGGTCACTTGCTGCCTGGTCACCTCATCGTAAAGATTCGCCGTCGCTTTGCGCACTCGACTGGTCGAGAGGCGCGCATCGCGAATGGTGTTCAGTGTCGTTTCTATCTGCACTACTTGTCCTTTGAGCGGAGCCTCAGAAGACGCGCCACCGTCAGCAGTACTGGATTGCTCAGCGCCCCAACCGGGCTGAGTCGTGGCAACGGCAAGCAAAACCGGCAACGCGGTACGAACAACGCGAACAGCAAGTTTCATTCCCCAACCTCTTGAATATCAATGTCCAGGCACGGGTCTAAGTTACCATAGCTGCAGCCGCGGCGATCACTCTTCCCTGGAGTCTTCTATCCATCTGAACGAGCGGCGAGTCAGCGGCAACTCTCGAATCGAGACTGCGGTCAACTGGCACGAAAGTTTCCTGTCCGCGAATGTACCCTCAATAACGGCATGCCCAGGTGCAACCGGCGACCGCACAAAGGTCATCGTACCGACGATCACCTTATCCTGCCGCACCGGTATCGGTGCCTTATCGGGATCAATCGCGCACACAAATCTGGTGCCGGCGGTGTTTTGTATGACAAGCTTCTTGTTCGTGAAGGAAAGCCTCCCCCAGCGCAGATTCGCTTCGTCTGTATTCGCAACGTCTCGGCCGTCGACGGTTTGTTTCTCGACTATCCAGATACCATCCTGCGCATACGTGGGCACCGAATACTGTCTGTGGTATCTGTTGAGGTTGGCAAAAGTCTGGTCACCCAACCAGACGAGGGCGACGACTATCTGCACAATCACAGCCGTCTTGTTGAATTTCGGTCTGTTGAACAGTGCAGCATAGCAGGCGGGAGAAAATGGTTTCTGCAAGAAGAACAGTTTCAAGAGACCCTTCAAGTCTGGAAGAAACACCACTGCTGCTCCCAACAGCAGGTGAAACGACAATACTTTGACGCCAATGTCATAAGACAAGTTGAACATCAACACGTTAACCATCACTGCAAAACTGAGCAGCGCTCCCACGAGATATGTTGCCGGCAGCATCAGCAGAAATCCGGCGACCACCTCCGTCACGCCACCAAATATAGTGTAGAGCGGAGAGTATCCCATCACTGCCCACAACAAACCCTGCGGGCTGTACTCGCCAACTGGTTGGGAGAGGAGAATCGCATCCAGCGGAGGAAACTGGCAGGGCACTACCTTCGCCATGCCATAAGAGAGTACCGTCGCACCGACATGAACCTGCATTACCACCCTCAGCCAAGACAATAGTCGGTTGTGGTCCGAACTCTTTCGAGCGGCAATCGACCAGATCACAGTGCTGATCGTTGCTGTGATCGCGAACATCAAACATTGCACGAAGTTGTAGGTGTCGTCCGAATAGCTGCTGAAGGTCGCTATGTCCACATGCAGAAAAGCTTTCGCAAAAGCCTGCGTCATTGTGTGCGAAACAGGCTTGCATAAGTCACGCAGCCTGTCGAAGATTTTAAGCACCTCTGCAAATGAGTCAAAGCTGTAAAGCATCAGGTACACGAACAGCCAGCGAAAGGCGATCAGTTGCCAGGGACGCCACGAATCAAGCTGCGGCTCCGATCGCCCCAGCTTGGGCAATGTCTGTGCGTTCATATCAAACCTCGGGCGAGTGGGCGCTAAGTGACATTCAACCAATCAGAGCGATCCCCAACCATCGGGTAATCACTGAACTCGACCCAGCAATCGCTCTGCGTCTGAGGGTTGGCGTGCAATTCTTGTGAATACCGCGTGGCCTACTTGTGAACACCGCGCTATAATCTGGCAGCACTTCGAGTTTCCCGGAGGATGACCATGAGAATTCACCAGACGGTCGTGGGTGGCGCCATAGCCATAACCTTGCTGATCTCGACCATGGGTTGCTCGACGAACAATTCTGGATCAGGGCAGAGCACGCCACAACAACCAGTCCGAGCAAAACCATGGACCCAGTCCATCGAGTGGAACGCGGACATCGACGCGGCCACCAAAATTGCCAAGCAAGCTCACAAAGACATCTTTATCTACCTCACTGAAGATGGGTGAGGGTGGTGTACTCGGCTGGAAGCCGATACTTATGCAAATCCGCAAGTGGCAGCCTACATGAGAAAGCATTTCGTCTGTGTAGAGATCAACGCCAGCCACCAGCAGTCCGCAGACGAACTGATGCGCAAAAAATATGGTGCCGAAGGAGGCTGGCCCACCGTGATCGTCGCCGACCCGACAGGCAAGAAGCAACACTCAGTTCATTCAGGATATCTGCCGCCCGATAAGTTTCTAGAGTGGTTACGCACGGGTGTTTAGTAAGGCCTGCAGCATCAAAAAAGGACATGCCATGTTCACAACTCCAAGAGCAATCGCAAAGACAATTGGCACCGCGGTCTCCACACTGGCGGTATTGTCGCTGGCAGGAAACTGCGCATTCGCTCAGCCCGCAGACATCAGCAAACAAGTCGACAAGATCTTCACGCCGCTGGTAACCAGCAAGCAAATTCCGGGTGCGGCAGTTGCCGTCATTAGTGGTGGCAAGGTCTTGTACAAGAAAGGATATGGCGTAACAGACTTATCCGAAAAGAGTCCGATGACGACGGACGCGGTTTTCGATCTCGCCTCAGTGTCCAAGCAATTCACAGCGACTTCTGTATTGATGCTGGCACAACAAGGAAAACTGTCCCTTCAGGATGACATTGCGAAATACCTGCCCGAATTGAAGGACGACGATGCGCCGAAACCGATTCGTATCATCGACATGCTGCACATGGTGTCAGGACTGGCATCGTATCAGAACGCAATCGATACCTATCAAGGCAAAACAAACAAGGACGCGCTGAAGGCGGTGGCAGAGTTGCCGTTGTCGTTCCCTACGGGATCGAAATACGAGTACAGCAACACGGATTATTCGCTGCTCGCCATTCTGGTATCACGCGTCGCCAAGAAACCTTTTGGCACCTTCGTGAAGGAAAATATCTTTACGCCTTGCGGGATGGAAAGCTCCTTCGTTCTGGAGAAACCGGTGGAATGCGCCGAACGCGTCACCGGCTATAAAAAGGAAGGAGCCAAATGGGTAGAAGATTGCGATGACACTCCAGGATTCGTCGGCGACGGCAGCGCATTTTCGACAATCGACGATCTGATCAAGTATGACCTGGCATTACGCAGCGGCAAATTACTGAATGCGGAGTCGATGAAGGTGCTCACCACCTCAGGCAAATTGAACAATGGCAGCCTGACGGCCTATGGTTGCGGATGGAACGTCACCGACGATCACGGACACAAACTTACCTGGCACGACGGGTCGTGGAATGGCACATCGACTTACTTCGCACGCTTCCAGGACAAACCGACCAGCATCATCGTGCTGGTCAATGCCGTGGAGCAAAGCGCCGACGACATGGGCGACAAAGTCGCCGACATCCTCTTCCCTCAAGAGTAAACCGCGGTTGACTATCGATGAAACGCGTTGCACTAATCTGTTGTCTGGCGTCAATTGCACAAGTCAGCAACGTTGAAGTCAGCATCGCGGCACCAGACAAAACGCCGTCGCCAAAAACAAGCGAAGCGTCCAAATCAGCGGATGCGAAGGCGCTGATTCAATCAGCGGAACAGTTTCTGCACGAGTACTATGCAGCCGCTGACAAAGTTTCTTCGCTGGTCGATCTGGATCACTGGTACTCAAAATCTGTCCGCAAGCACAAACCCGAGGACGCCGAAAAGACCGTTTGGCTCGTGCAGATGCACCGGTCACTGTTTCCCTCGAAAGTGAAAATCGTCAGCTACGTGCAGCCACGCAACGACACACTTGTGTTCACATTGACACCGCTCTTGATTCCAGCGTCCTTTGAGAAGCAATCGAAGGAAGAAGGATTTGAGATGACAGGGACACTGGTTCTCGTGCGAGAAGCAGGTCAGTGGAAGGTACACCGCGACATATGGACCGTGACCGACTTCTCCCGGACCAACGATCGAACGTATGGAATCGACGGCGACCTGTAAGCCTCATCTTGTGCGCTACATCTTGTAGCCGGGCTTCTTGTACAGTTTGTCCATTGCCGGCACGATTTCCGGCCGGTAAACCTTATCCGCCCACTCATTTGGATTCACTTCTTCGATCGCCACCGAAAATGCGTCTTCACCCTTGCCGAGTATTTCGACACCGGCTTGAACAATTCGGTCGGCAAGCTTCGCTTTCTGTTCTTCAGACGAACCAGGCCAGCATTTGACAATGATGTGCGGCATTTCGATCAACTCCTGAGACACCGGGGGTGGTGCTATTTGGGTAACCCAGCTTCCTGCATTTTGTGCGCCGTATCTCGAGGATCGGTGACTACAAACAACGACGACGCACCGTCCTTCAGCGAAACTCTGACGCGCTCGCGCAGTCCTCCTGAAAACATACCGCCATCGGGTTGGACCGTGTCAACCTTGGATACATTGTCGCGTTCGGCTAACCATTGGTCGCCACTTAGCATGGCATCAAAGAAGTGCGGCAAGAAGATAACTCGTTTATTGGTCAGAAACAGCTTACCGCCAACGGCACGCCACCGTCCCTGAGTGCGGTTAGCAAGACACGACCAGACTTCCTTTTCGTCAGGCAGCAGGTCGCATTGCGCCAGCCACTTGGAACCCAATTTGTCGCTCATCGCATGTGCCTCCCGAGTATAGGCGAGATTATACCGCTATGATATGAATTTACCGAGGACGAATCATGACAGCCAAGTTTGACGTCAAATCATGTGCCCGCAGCTTATCCAAAATGATGGCGATGGCAGACGAATGCGTTTCGCAGCCCGGCGGCGCGATTCACACACAGCGTCTTACCGATTACTGCTCACACGAATTTCAACGTATGACCGAGAAGCAGATTCTCGCGGTCCTCGAAGCAATCGATGCTCGTTATGAAAACAAACTCTACAAAGACGGTCACGGCGAAATCATCGGCTTTGCCTATTCGAAAAGAATTTTCGTGGGCTTGCGCCGCGAACAAAACGACGACGAATAGAAAACAACGACGAATAGCTTAGTGGAGCGACAGCAAAAACTCCCGTTGCCCTGCGAGCCACCTGGAATAATCAGGCACGCCGGTCTTCAGCAGACTTGTCTGTATCTCTTGTATCCGCAGAGATTTCAGATAATCGTCAGTGGCATCTTTGTTGAGAGTCCAGCGCATCAAGTCAATGTCTGTCTTCGAAACGGCACCATCCGCGACCGCGTCATTTCCGAACTTACTGCGATAGTCATTCTGAACCGCTTTCGAATTCCATTTGTAGTAATCGTTGCCTGGTGAAGCCACGAGCGACAGCGCATAGTTATACTTCATCAGTGCGTGCGCAGTGCTTCCAACATCCTTGTTGCCATCGTGGAGGGCTGTCGCTAGCTCGTTGCGATCGAGCGTCCCGGAATTGTCTTTGTTAAGGCTGGCAAAATTCTTGCTCAGTAACTCCAATCCTTGTTCCGACAACTTCGCAGGTGGAGCGCTGCTATCTGGTGCTCCAAACGGCGGTGCGGACTGTGGAATCTCTCGGCCGTCAGTGTGGTCAAAACTCATTTTCTTTCCTCCGAAAAGAGTAGTGCCCCACCAGCGCGGTACGCGACCAGCGATGGAACGGGTATTGCAGACGGGACTCTTATTAGTATGGGGTCCCTCCGCCGGGGGTGCAATGTGGGTACCCACACTCTTCAAAAGAGCCACCCGGTGAGCTTTTCTGGTGCCAAGTCACCCGATTGAACTTCCGGCAGCCTTCCTCCATACTGGCATTGTCCGATCAGGCGTTCTGGAGACCCCAATTGCAGGACAATCTACTATTCAAAGACCGCGCGCCGTGGTTGACGGCAGTCCCGGTCGTGATACTGCTGGTGGTTTCGGCCGTCATGATGTTGGGGCCGATGTTCAGTGACCGCAACCGCCTGACGATGATGGGTCTGTTTCCTCTTTTCGCCTATCTAATTTTCCTGCAAATCAAGAAGACCTGCATCGAAATCGAATTTATAGGCGAGGAGATTCGCATCAAGACACAACTGGCAGAGCGTGTCTTAAATTGGCAGCAAATCAGTGAAGTCACCATTCAGCATCAGAAGCGCAGCATCAAATTGAAAACGGCTGCCGGTGACTTTATGCTTTCTAAAACTTTCGGCAGAATGGAACAGCTCATGAAGCATCTCGAATATGGTGCCGCCGCCCAACGCATTTCAGTCATCAAACCTCAGTGAGGTTAAACTTAGCAAGTTCAAGACTGCAGGCGGCGCAACTTCAACTTCACTGCCAGCAAAACTGCAAGGACAACCATCAAAATGCCCGCGGCAACTACCGATAGGGTAAATGCCGCAAAGCAGGTCGCTATCTGACTTTCCGCAGCCCGATGTTTGGAAGTTACGGTGGCATTGAGCACACTACCGTGGGCCAGTGCGTTAGTCCACGCGACCAGCGTCTGTCCAAGTGTGTCGTCCTCTGGAGCGATCGGGCGGTGCAATAGCTGCGCTCTGATCGCCTTAAAGATTGATTCCTTGAAATTAGCGGACATGCCCGCTCCGATGTTCACGCCGTCTCTGAGAGCATTCAAGCTGACTAGCTCATCAGGTCTTCCCTCACACAGTGCAAACATCTCCTCAAAGTTAGTAATCAAGTTGCGCTTGTCTTCCACTGTTGTTTCCGGATTTAGGAGGACCTCCCTGACCAGCGAAGGAGTACGCAGACGCGTCATCGATGCGTCGAGCAATCTCATGACTTCAGCCGTTCTCTGATATTCAGGAGTGATCATGTTGATTTGCATGGGAGCCCAGATCATCACCGCGGCAGTCACGAACGCCATCAGAGACGATACCAACAAGCACCCATCAACGACTGCCGTCCTCTGAGACCGCGCCTCGCGTCTGGCTTTCCATAATCCCCACATGATGCGCATTTGTCCCAACGCTGAATGGGTCGAACCACTGCCCAACCTCTTCAACTCGGTGGCAACTTCCACCATGTACTGGAACCGGCTTGCCGGTGACTTCGCCAACATCTTCAGCACAATCGCTTCCAGTGCACTTTGACGGCGATCGTCAGTCACCCTGGCAGGAAACTTGGACGGCGACTCGTTCATTTGTTTGTGCAGCGTTTCCAGAATGCTGGCGCCCGCAAAAGGAGAGTTGCCTGTTAGGCACTCGTACATGACGCAACCCAGTGAGTAGATATCCGTGCGCCCATCGACTGGCTGTCCGAGACATTGCTCCGGGCTCATATAGAGCGGGCTGCCGACAACATCGCCGGTCTTTGTCAGCCTGCCCCGTTCACTCTGATCTTCAGTCACTTTCGCAATGCCGAAATCCACGACTTTGACGATATCGTTTCCTTGTTCGTCCTTGCCGACCATGATGTTGCTGGGTTTGATGTCGCGATGGACGACGCCTTTTTCATGAGCATGCGCCAGCGCGCTGCAAGTCTGGTTAATGAGATCGAGCAACTTGTCGACGCTGAGCCGCTGCTCCGATTTCAGAACGTCATCCAGAGGACGTCCTTCGAAGTAGTCCATCACCATGTATGACTGCCCGCCTGCAGCCACGCCGAAGTCTTGTACGGCAATAATGTTGGGGTGGGACAGATGGCTGACAGCATTGGCTTCCTGCTGTAGTCGCATAATGTGGTGCGCGTCGAGACCGCGATGGGATTGCAACACCTTGATGGCGACGACTTTCGTTTTTATAAGAAGGTGGCGAGCCCGATACACCTGGCTCATGCCGCCGCCGCCGATGTAGGACTCAATCACATACTTGCCGTCAATGGTTTGTCCGATGAGCGCTTCCGGGTCCGCCGTGAGACCGTCGGACTCGGTAACGATTCTAGATTCGGTCGCCTTGTTCGCCAGTAGTTCAGCGGCAGCATCAGGCTGTGCAGGCTCTGTCATTGGACAACTTGAACCATTTTGGGCATTGCCAATGATATGCCCGCTCGTCCGCTTTTTCAGCCCCGGTGCCGGCTAAGCCAGATCATTTCTCGCGAGTCTTGGCTTCCAACAGGTGTCCGTGCACCGCGCGTTGCAAGTCGCCCGGCACGAATCGCTGAATCATGTTGGGCGGCAGCTGCTGACCGGAGTCTATAAGATTGATCATCGAACCGAATTGGGCTGACTTCAGCGTCAATGCGGTGGAGGGCTTCAACTGTCCGTGACTTACCATCTCATCGAGATCGCTCGCCGATTTGTTGTGCGCCCAATCATGAATTTGTTGGGCGGTCAAATCGAATGGTCCGACTGTCACAGTCTTGCCGTCTTTGGCGATGCCGGTTTGATAGTAGATGGGATCTTCGGTCTCCGGCTGCTTGTCGAACATGCCGACCGGATAGACCTCTCTCGGTCCCTGTTTGTTTTGTCCGTCGCCGCTATCAGCCACTTGTACCGACTCCCTTAGACTTTCGCTGTTATCAAATCTCATGTCCGTCCACCCTTCTTGCGATTATATTCCTTTACGAGCCCCAGTTGAATCATTTAGTAAGTTAGTGAGCGCCGCACTGGCAGTTTGAATCATGGTCCAGGTGCCGCACATCCTCTTCATCCCGGCGCCTGCCTCCCGGGTTGGAACCGCCGTTGCCCTGTCGCGATCGATCGCCGGGGCGCGGCGGCGTCTGATTGTTGGGATTGACCGGATTCACAGGCTGAGGAGTCTGCGGTTTCGCTAGAGTCGCTTCGAAATCGGATACCAGTTTGCGATTTTCCGGAGTGTTCGGTCCCACATTCCCGTCCGGCAATCTGATGAATTTGGAGTTGCCTTTCTCGTCTTTACCATAACGCGGATCGCTGTCGATATCGGCTTGGTCGAATTCTTTAGTTGCCTGGTAATTCTTAGGATCGACGCTGTACAACCATGCTCTGTGCTCGGCATTTGATCTGAACCAGCGCAGTGACTCAGCGCTGCCTTCCCACGGCTTGTTGAAATAGTCTTTGTCGCTGCCGGGCTTGACCGCGGCGTTGTCGCGCATTTGCTCATTGGTGCGCGAAGCGGCGAGAGGATCTTTGAAGTCTTTGGCTAATGTGCCGTCGGCTTTCAGCGGACGTCCTTGATCATCTACTCTCGTCCAGCTGCCATACCAGGGCTGACCCGGTGTTTGCGTCCAGTAGTTGCCGTCTTTGTCTTTCAGTTGCCACTGATCGCGGCCGTCTACGGTGACTTTTCTATATCCCAGATCGGCGTACCATTTATTGAGCGCTGCCGGATTGTTTCTTTCCATATTGTTCTGAGCGTTGTGAGCCCATTCATGCAAAATGGTGCCCTTCAGTCCTTTGTATTCGCGCTGCAGCGGTTCGAATAAGATGCGCTCTTGACCGTCGGGACGGCGGAACACATAAGCCGATGCGGAGGAAGTCGGTTCCACTGCAAACTGCACCAGTATTGGACGACCATTAGGCGAAGCGGTGCTCGGCTGCGATTTCTGCAGTCCTTCTTCGAGTGCCTTCAGTTCGTCGATGCGCGGGCTGCGCAGATTGACTTCTTTACCGAGCGGGTTGTCTTTCTGTCCATCGCGGCTGAACTCGACGTTATACTTGCGCTCCAGCTCTTTGATCTTGTTGTCTTGCCATTCTTTGAGTTGGCGCTCGATCTCCTTGGGATCATCTCCCTTGGTCTGGATGATCGGCAGCTTCTCGCCCTTCTCACCAGGCACGTAATAATTGCGCTGCGTGGTGCCGTCGGGCAGTTTGACCTCGTCGTACTTAACACCATATTTGGTGTTAAGGCTTTCGATGGTCGGAGCTTTATCCGCAAGCGCGCGTTCCATGCCGCGCAGGGTGTCGGTGGCGACGCCCGGTTTCTTCAATTCCTCAATCGCTTTGCGCTGCGCTTCGGCAATCTGTTCGTTGGAGAGTCCCTGCTTGGCGGCGCGATCTTTGAATTCCGTCAGTTGCTGATTGGCTTTAGCGATGTCAGCCGGATTCGAGAACGTGCTCAATACTTGAGTGCGCAATTGCGATTCGGTCATGTCTTTGAGAATCGCATCGACGTTGTCGCGTTTATTAGGATTGTCGCGCTGCGATCTCATGTGATCGGTAAGCGACGTTCCGTACAACTTTTTGTACTCGGCGTCGAGCGCCACACGATCGGCGTCACTCAGACCTTTGACGGCGTCTCTGATTGCGGAATTGTCGGTGAACGACCAGTTGCCACGCTGCATGCTGCGAGCCAGGTCGCGCAGCTCGTCTTGAGTTTTCTGTGTGGTGGTGGAATTGCCGGTGGTGTAGTCGGTGTGAATCTTGCCCTTCGCATCGGTGTAACGCAGCGTGCCGTCGGCGCCGACCTGCACGTTATCGATGGTCGAGCCGTCTTTCGACTGGAAGCTGCCGAAGCGGATGCCCAGCGCGTCGAACGAAGCCTTGTATTCGTAGGTCTTGCCGTTGGCATCTGTGACCGAGTTCAAACGACCGCGCGAGTCATAACCGAATTTCGCGGTGCGTCCGTCGGCGTACTGAATGTCGGTGACGCGCCCTTCAACATCTTTGTTGACGAAGGAACCGTCTTTCTTAGCCAGGGACGAGCGGCCATCCAGATAAGTGGTGGCAAAACCGCCTTCAGCATCCTGAACTGTGAATGCGCCGTCGCGACCGATCTTCGGATTTTTCAGTCCGGTGAACTTGCCGTCCGGACCATAGACTTCGCCCAGTTCGCGGACTTCGTAAGTCTTGCCGTTTTCGGTGTAGGTTTTGACGTTGCCGTCGTGACCGTAGGTAAAAGTGCGGGTGTCGCCGTTCGGGTAGCGAACCTCGGTGACCTTGCCGTCGGCGCCCGATTTCATGACCGCGCCGTCTTTGGTGGTTAGCTCGGTGGCGCCGTCTTTGGCGACCGCGACCTTGCTGCCGTTATTCTGTTCGTAGGTGAATGTGCCGTCTGGATTGACTTTCGGGTTTTTCAGATTGGCATCGGCGAGCGGTCTGCCCGGGATCGAGATGGCGGAATCGACCACCCACTTGCCGTCTTTGAGGATGTTGACCTGTCCGTCCGGCTGGACGATGCGGTTGAGGTCGCCCGTCTTGGCGTCATAGCCGAACTGGCGCGACTTTCCGTCGGGGTAGGTGACTTCGGTGACGCGCCCTTTGTCGTCCAGCTTGACTGACTTGTCTTTGGCGCCGGTATCGCCGGGGACTTTGGCTGCGTCTTTCGGGTCGAAGCGGGCTTCGGCGCCCATGTGGGTGAAATCCAGGTCGACTGTAGGAAACTCGGACGGCAGCGCCGCAGTGCGCGTGGCCGTCACGATGTCGCTGTTTCGCTTGTCGGTGAGATCCGTAGCTGTCGTCAGGCTCTGTTGCAGCTGACCGTTATCGGTCACGTTGCCGACCTGGGCATCAGCTGCCTCAGGCGCCTTTGGTCTCACATCGGTGGTGGGGGAAATCTCTGGAGCCATTTTGCCCATTGGTAAATCGCTCTGCGAAAGCCTCGAAAGCGGCTTTCATTGCAGAGACATGCCAGAACAGGGCGCCTTCTGAAGGGAGGCGGTGTGCTGATATTCTGCTGGCGGTGGGAATGTACAGATGGATTATATGGTTGGTAACGTGCAAATTGCGTGACTATCGGAATCAGCCGCCTAAAAATGAGAGGAGCCGCATCCTATAATGCAGCTCCTGCTCACGACCCAGGCTATTGATCAGTCACTTGCATTTCTTCGCATGCGGCATGACGCGAGCGAATGTGCGGACATGCTGGCGGCTTGCTACCCGTGACGTGGATGGCGCGGTGCCATATTCCTGAATGATGGTGCCTTCGGACTGCACGAGTTTACCATCGACCAACTGGTCTTTGATTGCTACTACACTAGTACCGCGTCGAACGACTCTTGAGCTAAACGGAACAATCGATGGTGTATTCAATCGAGCGCGTAACCGCTCTCGTTCTCTTTTCATATACTCGTCATCATTATTGATGTTCTGAAAGGCATTACCCCAACCGCCGAGTCCGAAGCCATAGCCTTGAGTTGAAAACCCGAAGCCAGAATTTCCATTCAATGTAGTGAGATCTCGAACTCTTCCAGATTGGTCAAGGATGACGCCAACGGTTCCATTGGTGGTCGTTATGCCATTAAAGTTACCGTAATTTGCGTTACCCGTCGGACCGCTGGGACCAACGCCCATCACTGTTCCATTAGGATTTAACCCTACAAAGTTAGCGTTACCCAGAGGTCCTGACGGTCCGACCCCCATAGAGGAAAACGCGCCACCGCTAGAGCCACTGGCGCCACCGGCACCACCGCCACCACCGCTACCACCACTACCAGCACCAGCCGCGCCACCACCAACCGCTGCTAATGCAGGTGATGAGCTAGCTAAAACCGCTCCTACAAAAAACGCTGCCAAAGAATTCAAAATTCGAACTTCCATAAATTGTCTTGCCTCGCGACTTGTTCCGTGCTAAGACGCCGACTCGCTCATTGCGTTCCCGTATTGTCGTATTTTCGGCGACACAGCTGAACTTACTCCGCCATACCAAATGCGGTGGCGCTCAGCAAAGGTCGAGCTTTTAGGCTCAGCTCTTTCAGGTAGAATAAACTCTGCTGACCGCAAGAGACAAAGTACAAATGCCCGAAGCACCAGAGGTACGTCGATACGCGGATGAGCTCGCAGAAGCTGACCCCAATTTGTTGACGGGCAGACGCATTGAGCGCGTGTATGCGCACGGCAAGAACATAGTCGGCGAAATAGAAGGCGACTATTTCTTCTACTCGCACCAGATGATGTGGGGGAGCTGGACTGTGGTCCATCAGGGAGATGATGCTACGGGCGGTGACGTGGCTGCGGACCGGCGCGAACGAGCCCGCATCACCACCCCGGGCGCAACGGCACTACTGCTTTCGGCTCCAATCTTTGAGATCGGGAAGGGTGACCCGATGCAAGTGGTGTCCCACCTGCGCGGGCTCGGTCCATATGTTCTTCCATATGAGGGCGCCGCATTCGATCATCAGGAGTTTAGAAAGAGGCTGAGGAAAAAAGACAATGCGGCGCGCACCATTGGTGATGCACTGCTTGACCAACGCATTGTGGCTGGCCTAGGCAATTATTTGCGGGCTGAGATCATGTTTCTTGCCCGCATAAATCCATGGACGCCGGTTTCACAGCTGAGCACTAGAGAGATTAACACCATCTCGACATTGATCGAGAAAGTATGCCGGCAAGCGTACGAACAGAACGGAACCACAGTGACAGCGCCTTTGAAAGCGCGAATGTCAAAAGACAGCAGGCTCGTCTATGTGCCAGGCAAGGAGTACGGCACGAGGCATTATGTCTTTCGGCGGACAAATTTGCCGTGTCTGATTTGCGATCATCCGATCAAGCAACTTCGGCAGGCAGTCACACGCTGGAATGACTCCGGCGTGGACGCCGAAAGCGAGATGGATGAGATGTCTCGCATCGTATATTTTTGCAGCCACTGCCAGCACGTAGATCTCGACGAACTGCCGCGCAGAACTTCTGCGAGGACAAGCAAAACCACCGCCAAGCCACACAGCAAACCCGCCAAGGCACGCCCCAGAGCGGCTGCCCGCATCGAAAAGGCAATCCTGAGCCTGGTCGCCACGCGGTCACCTGACAAATCGGTCTGTCCGTCTGAAGTGGCGCGCCACCTTCAACCTGATAACTGGCGTCCTCTAATGGCACAGATTCGCGAGGTTGCGGATGACTTGAACAAACGCAAGTTAATCCGCATCACGCAAAGAGGCAAAGCAATCAATTCGGCTGCCAAAGCGCGCGGACCAGTCAGATTTTCGGTTGTTTGACGGGCAAATTTAAAGGCCCCGGCGATGAAACGATGTACAGTACTGTGCTGATATGAGGGTGCGTCAGATGAAGATTGCTCGCAGCATGGCTTGGCTCCTTATGTTGTCGGCATTCTGGCTTGCCGGCACCGCTGCTGCGCTTGCTGAAGAGAAACGCCCCAATATCATTTTCATTCTCACCGACGATCAGCGCCTCGAAGACATCGAGCACATGCCGATTTTAAATCGCTTGATGGTTGCCGAGGGAACTCAATTCACCAACTACTTCTCCAATGTGTCGCTGTGCTGCCCATCTCGTACCTCAATACTGCGCGGGCAGTTTGCACATAACACGGGCGTCATGACCAATGGTGGCACGAATGGGGGTTTCGAAACCGCGCACGCTCGTGGCATCGAGAGTTCCACGGTGGCGACGTGGTTGCACGACAGCGGTTATAAGACTGCCCTGATCGGCAAGTATCTGAATCACTATCCGGGCAGTATGGGACCAGCGTATGTTCCGCCGGGCTGGGATTATTGGGCCAGTGCCGTCGGAGACCGAGCGTACAGCGAATACAACTACACGCTCAACGAAAACGGCAAACAAGTCGCATATGGTGCCAGCCCTGCCGACTACGGAACCGACGTGTACACGCGCAAAGCGACCGAATTTATCAAGACGTGCGCCGCTGAGCACAAGCCGTTCTTTGTGTATTTGTCTTTTTACGCACCACATGCACCGGCGACGCCGGCGCCGCGGCATCTCAACATGTTTTCGGATCTGAAGATTCCTCGCAGCGCTGCCTTCAATTTAAAGGATGTCTCCAGCAAGCCTCAATTTATTCAAAACCTGAGTCTCATGACTGAGGACGAAATGCAAAGCGCGGACAGTTACTACCGCAAACGACTGTGCTCTCTGCAAGCAGTCGATGAGTCCATAGAGACGCTGATCAATATACTCAAAGAAAGTAAGGAACTGGACGACACCTACATTTTCTTCACCAGCGACAACGGGTTTCACCTGGGCGAACACCGCATGCAACGCGGCAAACAGACTGCTTATGAAACCGACATCCATCTGCCTTTGATAGTACGCGGACCAGGCGTCGTCCGCGGTGGCAAGGCAGAACAACTCGTCGGCAATATCGATCTGGCTCCGACCTTTGCGGAACTGACCCGGGCTAAGGCACCAAACTTCGTAGACGGACGCTCTCTTGTTTCGATCATGAGAGGAACTCAGCGCAACGAAAAAAACTGGCGCACGGCATTTCTGGTGGAGCACTACACGCAAGGTAATCCAGGTCGAGCCGGCGCTGC
Organism: Candidatus Obscuribacterales bacterium; assembly: GCA_046328035.1. GTDB lineage: Bacteria > Cyanobacteriota > Vampirovibrionia > Obscuribacterales > Obscuribacteraceae > JBGASG01. Next base: position 164,711 of record JAXLXI010000005.1, read on the forward strand.
CGCCGGACAGGTTGATCGCCCTCGTAGACGCGGCGGTCGCGCCGCCCGCAAGCGCAAGCATGGTGGCGAGGCTGGTGGCATTCCAGAACTGCACGCGCTGCGCAGCAAGGATCGCGTCTATATAGAGTACGTCACCGGCGAACGCGAGTTTTATTCATTGTCTAAAGATCCCGACCAGGTTTCCAATCTCGCCGCCACTAAATCAGCTCACGTGACGAAACAGATAGCCGCAGACGCCGAGCGCCTCAAGCGACTGCAAACGAATGGTGCCGATTCCGCCCGGGAGGCAGAACAATGAGCAAGAGCATGGGCAAGAAACTGTTCGGAGTCGCCTGCGCAGTGATGCTCAGCGCCACCGTCGGAGGTTGTTCCATGTTAGCGTCAAAGCCGGGCAGCGACAGCCAGTTTCCGCAAGCATTTCAGGCAAGCTACTCCGTGCAATGTCCACAAAAGTTGGTTGATATCGATCATTATCAGTTCACCAAGCGGCACCTTTTCTCCGACGGCAACGGAAAGTTGAGGGACGACAGTCTTGACGCAAATACAGGTCTGCTGCGAGTCAGAGTCATAGACTTGACCAACAATGAGGTGCTCTGCTGGGACGAAGGTGCCGGTGTAGAGCAACAATACTACCCCACGAAGATCATCATGACCGGCAGTGTTCCGGCACAAGCGGCAGTGCCGACTTTCTACGACCGCACCGCGCGCGGTGTATTGGCAAAGCGCCAGTCTCTGGGAGAGAAAGAACTACAAGGACACAAATGCACCGGCTACGGTGATGCCTCATCATCTTTTGGAGGATTGGCACCAATGTCTTCGCCCGGTCCAATCTGGATCGACATAGAACCTGCATACTATGGAACGCTGGTCGAAGACGAGAGCCCAGTTCACACCACTATGACCACATTTTCGAACAACACTCCCGCGGCAGAACTCTTCAAACCCCCATCGAATTACACACGTAATAAAAGATGAAAATCGCAACCTACAACATCAATGGTGTCAGCGCACGTCTTCCTGTATTACTTCGTTGGCTGGAGGAAACAGCTCCCGACGTGGCATGCCTGCAAGAACTGAAAGCCCCCACTGAGAAATTTCCTGTGCTGGCTATCAATGCTGCAGGCTACGAAGCAGTTTGGCACGGTCAGAAGAGCTGGAACGGCGTCGCAATCATCGCGAAGAAGCAACACACGCTCGAAGAGGTTGGGCGTGGGCTGCCCGGCGATCCCAGCGACGAGCAAAGCCGATACATCGAAGCGCAAGTGAACGATTTACTCGTGTGCTGCCTTTATCTGCCGAATGGCAACCCGGTTCCGGGACCGAAGTTCGAATACAAGATGACATGGATGGAACGGCTGATAGAAAAAGCGCAGCACCTCGTGAAGAAACCGGAGCCTGTGATTATGCTCGGCGACTACAATGTGGTGCCGACCGACTTCGATGCTTACAAGCCGGAGAGATTTGTTGGTGACGCGGTCTTTTCACCGGAAGCGAAGAAAGCCTATCAGCGCCTGCTGGATCAGGGCTGGACGGACTCGATACGAAAGCTGTATCCGGACGAGAAGATCTTCACGTACTGGGATTACTTCCGCGATGCGTTTGCACGCAACGCCGGAATCCGCATGGATCACCTGCTATTGAATCCCGCGCTTGCAGACCGGCTAAAAAGCGGCGGCGTGGATCGCTACGTGCGCGGTTGGGAGAAAAGCAGCGATCACGCGCCGACCTGGATCGAGCTGGCGTGATACCAGTTCGTTAGACGAGAAAACGACCTTCAAGCATAACGACGCCGGTACCGCTGACGAAGACTTCGATTTCATCAGCGTGACGATTTATACGTGTATGGATCACTGACTTCATATCAACGACGGTGCCTTGCTCGTTTCTCAATGAAAAGGTGCTCTTATCCGGCCACTTGTACTTCGCCAGATAGGCAGCGAGCGCACCGTTTCCCTGCCCACAAGCCGGATCTTCCAAACCCTCGCGCGGACAGAGATTGCGTGTGTGCAGGTCGTGCTGTTTGTCGTACGGCTCAAAACAAAACAGCTGCGCCTCCCGCATACCGACACCGGCGCAGAGTTTCTTCAGAGGTTCGATGTTGCGGCTGACGCGCATCAGCCCCTCCAGCGAGCGCACCGGTACAATCACGTGACCCAGTCCGGTGTTCACCGCCTTAACAGGCAAATCCTGCACCAGGTCGTCCACACTGATACCAAATGTACTGGCAACCTGGTCGGCGCTCAGTTCAGCGTCGATAAATTCAGGTCGAGGCTGCTGCATGGTGACCATCGGTGCACCACGCGGATCGGGCTCCAGAAAAATGTCTTGTTGCCCAGCCAGGTTAACCTGACGATAAGCGCGGCGCAACTTCATATCGACGATGCCTTCGTGCAACAAAGCCAACCACGCCGCAACGGTCGGATGTCCTGCAATCGGAATTTCACCATGCGGCGTGAAGTAGCGCAAGCGAAAATCGGCGCCGCCCTGTCCGGGTAGAACAAACACGATTTCCACCAGATTGAGCTGACGCGCAATCGCAGCCATCGTTTCATCATTCAGACCGGTAGCCTGCGTGAAGACGGCCGCAGGGTTTCCTCCAAAAGGTCCATCGGCAAACGCGTTGACCACAACGAAGCTCTTACTGCAGGCGTTCAACACGAGCGTTTCTCCAAAGCGAATACTTACTGCTCTTTTCGTTGTTGCTGCCTTCATCAGCCATCTTAAACTTTGGCATTGACAGCCCTCCAGGCTGGGCCAATTGTAGCGGAACGGCGTGCGGACGGGTAAGATATCGACAATGCAACCAGACCAGAGTTTGATCGGCACGACTCTTCTCGACCGCTATGTCGTAAAAGAGGTTCTTGGTGCCGGCGGCATGGGAAAGGTCTACCGCGGCTGGGACAATTTTCTGAGCCGTCCTGTGGCAGTGAAGATGCTGCACAGTTTCAAAAGCACCATCACATCGGATCGCTTTCAACGCGAATGCCAGACCCTGGCTCGCTTGAACTGCGAGCAGATACCGGAAATTTATTCATGGGGAGTCCTGAATGGTGTTCCCTTTTTCGTGATGGAGCTGATCACGGGCAATACGCTTCAACAGTGCATCGACTCGAAAACGATCACTCGCGAAGATGACTGGCGTCAAATATTCATCGATATCTGCGCGGCGCTCAGTCTCATGCACCATAACGGAGTGATCCATCGCGACTTGAAGCCAAGCAACGTGATGGTGATTCGCGATCAAGCTGGTCTGCGCGTCAAGATCATGGACTTCGGAGTCGTTCACCTGACGTCACCAGATCAATCTCTCACGAAAACCGGTGAGATTCTCGGCAGTCTCGATTACATGAGCCCGGAACACTTCGAGGCGAGCAAGCTGGATAGTCGTTCGGATGTTTTCTCGCTGGGATGCATCATGTTCGCCTGTTTCGCAGGTCATCCGCCTTTCGAAGCCGACTCGCCGCTTGCTCGCATGCTACGAGTACAACAAGAAAACCCGGGTGAACTGCCTGGAGATGTTTCTCCAGATCTCAGCGCTGCAATTCTGAAGTGCTTGCGAGCAAAACAGGAAGGTTGCTTTCAGAGCGCCGACGATCTGAAAGCAACCTTGCAAACGCGAGCGCAAGTCACAACATCACCGAAGAAGATAAAACGAAATCGACCCTGGCTAGGAAAACTGGCCCCGCTGGGGGCACTTGTCGTAGTCACGTCGATACCGCTAATTTACATGGGCGTCCAGAATGCGTCTCGCGAAGAGTCCAGATCCGATGCGGACGTGCTCACTTCGCGAGTTTCAATTCTGCTGACTCAGAGAGACATAAAGCGCAGTGATGAAGTGGCGAACGAACTCGAACAAAAACCTGATGCGTGGTGGAAAAAGCAACCGGACGGATTTGAACACACTCTGATCTTAATTGCAAAACTGCCCGATCAACAGCCGTCCACGGCAGATCGTTATATGCAGCTGGCTGGTAAGGGTCTCGAGCAGCGCCTGTCTTCAACAGATTCAAATCCCGATGCACAAACATGCAAGGATCTGATTGCCGTGCGCCTCTATCAAGTTCACAGAGATCTCGCAGGCCGGAGGTCCGACGACAATTCGATAGCGCGAGTCCACCAAGCACTGAAGCTCGCGGAACAATTGAAAGTGCTCCATTCACAAAAGTTATGTCTGACTGCGCTCGGTGGTCTCGAAATGGCGCGCGGAAACTCAGAAAAAGCTGACGAGTACTATGAGCGAGCCGCTGCCATTTCGCTGGAAAACCCTTCGGAACAGGAGATGCTGGAAGACGTCGCTCTCGCCTGCTCGATGTCGGAAAACAAATTTGAGCTGAACTTGCCGTTCAGTGTTCAAGCCAAACCTATCGAAAAATGCAAGGATGAAATGGACTTTCTGCTGAGCGGCTCGCATAGTCTTTCGCCCGCAGTCGTTCATCTGTACATTTCCTCTATAGTTCGACTTTCTCCCCAAATGCCAAAACCATGGAACAGGGAATTCGAATCAACTGTCGCCAAAGCGGCCCAGAGATTCGAGTCGGATCAAACGTTTCACTTGCAGATGGAAGCATATCGCGGCAGCCTCCAGCTGATATACGATAAGGCGCTTGGAAAGCAAACATTGCTCGGCGTCATCCGAAAGTCCGATCAGCTGCAATTGGCGTCGCCATTTCAAGCAGCAACTTTGATTCTTTACCAGAGTGGTTCGCTCAGCGACGAAGAGATTTTGCCGCTCAGCATCAAATCCTACAGACTATCGGATAAAGAGGGCTCGCAGACACACCGACAACTGATGAACGTCGCATTCGTTCCGACTACTTTGCTGCTCAAGCACGAAAAGTTCGATGAGGCTCGACCGTTCATTCGAGAGATTTTGCGCCATGCCAGAGCCTCAGACGCAACGCGTGCGAGGGACTGGGAACCACCATTCATATTAGTGGAATTGACTAAAAATTGCTGCAGGTACAAAGACTTCAAGCTGGCGGAAGAATGCCTGATAGAGTTCGATAAATATCCTACCGACAGCAACAATCAATTTCTCAAAACAGCAAAAGAGAAACTACGAGTTGAAGCCGAACCGTATCGAAAGCAAATCGCGGAGATGCTGAAGAAACAGTGATCAGTCCAGATCGCGAGGCGCCAGTCTTTTTAAGAGAAGACTGATCTCGCGCTGCACATCTTTAGCGAACTGACCTTTCTGCGGTGTGTATAACTCGAAGGCGAAGCCGAAAGCACCGGCCGTCAAAGAAGACGGCGTGCAATTCTCGGCGCAAGCCAACCCATTCAAACCGGTGGCACTGCACGAGTAAGCGAATTATTATCTCGAACGGCGGTTGATAAGGATGTTGAGTGTCGGCGTGCCCTTCGCCTCGGTATTGATCAGATTTACTCCGCACTGCGAGTAGTCAGCCATGTATTTCTGCTGCTTGCCCAGGTAAGCAGCATATCCAGGCGTTGGTGTGTCCGGCAGTTTCGGCGTCGCTTTCTGATCGACGAGCTTGATACCGTCCTTGGTTTTGGTGCCAGTGACGACATCGATAGTTGTCTTGCCGTCCTTCACCGGTTCGGGTTTCTGCCCGCCGAAGGCAATTTCACTGATCAAGGTTTTGCAAGCTGGCAAGTCAGCTTCAGGTATTGTCTGAATAAGGAAGCTCTTGGTGATATCGCGGGCAAACACTCCGACTGTGGGTCCATCAACGAACTTGCGGGGCAAAATGAGTGACGCCAATGTAATTCTGTCTTCCTTCCCGACGACATTCAGAATCATGATGACGCTGTTGCCCATGCATTCGGTGCCCAATAAAACCAACGAAGCGCCATCTTTGTCTGGCTGCCGCTCCATCTCCTTGAAGTGGAAGAACGTGAAAATGTCCTGCTTCTTAGCATCAGCCAGGCTCATGCCAAGGATGCTGGCTGCCTGTGCGGAGATAGCGCAAACGCTCAGGCACAGAGCAAGCAACAGAGCCGACGACCAACGAGATAGTCTTTCGGATGTCATGACAATTCCCCCTCTTCATTAACGCGGGAAGCATACTCTACATTGCCACTCAGGAATGTAGCGCAAGCGAATGGCGAGGAGATTTTCGGTAGATTTTTCGCCCGTTTAGCGCGGGCCGGGGCTGCTGAATCAGCGCCTGTGAAAAAGTTGCGTTATACCGTAACTGCCCTAGTTTGAAGTCTCGCCGAGAGCTCGTCCTGAAAGCCAGCATTGATGCACCTTTCAGCTCGCGATTGAACTTTTTGCCACTGTCGAGCGTATTACCTTATAGAACAACTTTTTCCAAGGCGGCGGTCAGGACACCGCCGGCACTCCCGTCGGAGGTCAAAATGTACACAAAAATCCCTCAGGTCTCAGGACTCCACAGCACCATCAACAAGTGGCATGCCATCAAACGCAACGTCGCGAACATAACAGCCTCACATGGCGTTGACGCCTCTGAACTTCTTGCCACCATCGATCACAAAATCGAAACTCTGCAGGAGGAATTGGCTCTGTATGAAACCCTGCGTCCACTCGGACAATACAGAGGATACGACGGAAGCGAAGAATCCACTCCGGACATCGGTCCATTTGCAGTTCTGGCAGCCGCCGAATACTTGCCCGCATGCCTGACAGAAGGTCGCCTCATCCTCGGTTGGACCCAGCCTGTATTGGGAGCGCGCGTCGGACTCACAAAAGCACAGGTTTGCGAAAAAGAACGCGGTATGTACGCCAAAACCAACTTCTCCACGGTGCTGCTCGTGGCACGAGCATTGTCCGACGAATACCAGTCTAGGCGGGAAAAAAGGGTTTCATCCGGGAAAAACTCTAAGTGTGCGGACTAGCGCACTGACGCGAGAGACCCGTTCGTATAATAATGTAGGCATTCCCTCCCTCCGCCGCCGGTTTACTCAATCTATGAGCGAACACAACAAGCCTTTTGTAATCAATCCTGCCGGCGAAGCGCCGAAGGACACCGACAAGGTGCTCCAGGACGCGCACCAGGCAGGAAACACTCTATGGGAAAACGCATACTGCGAGCCTGGCGGTCGAACGGCCAGCTGCGACCCGCTACCGGCGACCCTGACCCGAGAATCGCTAATGCGCGACGGCTACGCCGTTTCTTTGCCTATTCTGGCTTTGACGACAATTGGAGACCATCAGGATTCCATAGGAGCCGCCGACGGCAAACCGGGCATTTCGCGCGGCGACCTGCAAACCATGTTCGACCGGGCTGACCCGAATTCGCCTGTCCGCGACTTCGCTAAGTTCGCCCTCGACAATTTCGACGCCATCCGGGCGGCGCACACGTCGCAGGGAAGTCGCGTCGACGGCGGTGAGGATTCACCGGACATCACGGCTGACGACCTCAAGGCAACATCAGCCAAGTACCTGGACCTGCTCAAGCAGACCCCGCTTCTCGTCGAAGCCGATTTCGTCAAACAACACTGGGACGCGTTCAGCACCGTCATGCCCAATGGCATCACCGCCGCTGGGCTGCAGGCGCTCAACGATGCCAGTCCGTATCAGCCGGCGCTCAAGGCGCTGCAAGACTGGGCCGGTCCCAATCGAACGATCACGATGGCGGACCTCGATTCGATTATCAATCCAGGCGCGCAAGGCTATGCGGCATTCGGCGTCAGTGTAGACGAGCTGCGGCGCACGTTCACACCGAAGATATAAAAGTGGCGCCGTTGTTATGGCGCTCTCCAGATCAGCTTTTCGCCGCTGCCCAGATAGATTTTGTCGGGACCCAAAACACCGCGACCACCTTCGCTGGAAGTAACGGCAATGCGCCCTAAGGCGGTGCCTTCGATGGCGATCACTCCGCCCTTGTCGTCGGCTCCGAGCATGACTTTGTTTTTTCCGTTGGGTGAGGTGAGCACCAAACCCGGTGTCGCATCTATATCGCAGCTGAGTCTGGCGGCCACCTTGCCTTCCGAGTTGACCAGTGTCAGCTCGGATACTTTGATCGCCGTCGGCGGCGTGTCTTCTTTGGCAATGGCAATCGCAGCATAGGCACCGACGAAACCAGCGAGCAGTCCGATCACCAGCGATCTTGCATCCCGAAGAAAATCCATTTTGATACCTCGCGCGCGCTCGACTATTCGATTTTGATGAATGAAAACTTGAATTCGTTCTTGAACTCGTTGAGCCATTTCTCGTGCGCCGCCTTCGACTCGAAGACGCGATTGCGTCCAGTCGCAACGAATGCTTCTTTGTCCGGCCGCAACCGAATCACCGCCGGTGTGCTGCCGCGCCCGAGAACTTTGTTGAGGCTGGAAGTTTCCCATGTGTATTGCGCCCAGTCCACCTTATACGAACCGTCGGGTTGCAACTTGCCGTTTTCGAACATGGTGGTGCCGACTTTGTAATCAAAGGGAAGCCCGGCTTCCGGGGGAGTGGACTTCTTGATCAGTCCTTTGATGCTGCCGTCTGCGCCGCTAATCTCAATTTCGTATTCGCCCTTCACATACTTCCATCGTCCCATGATCGGAGCGATGTCCGGGAGTTTGACCGTCGTCACCGGATTGCTTCCCGCCGATGGTGCCTGGCTGTCAATTTGTGCCTGCGTGATCTTCAGTTGTTTCCGCAACATGGCAATGAACTTCTGCGAGCGCTCGATCTCCACCAGGAAGTGACCTTTCTCTACATTGTGCGGATACTGAATCATAGTGGTGGCATTAAGCGCCATAAGAGTCTTGTCTCTTTCGAGCTTGTCGATCAAGGTTTGAATCTCGGGCGGCTCGTTTTTATAAGCCTGTGTCCTAACACCACTGGCAGTGGCAAAGAAATCGCCAAGTATCTTCGCATTCGGATTATCCGGATGCCGCTGCAACTCCTGTTGCATCAACTGAATGTTTCGCTGCTGCTTGGCTATGTGCTTGCGATAAAGCTCGGCGCGCTGACGCAGCGTGTCGAGATCAGCCTGCGTTCCCTGCGCGCGGGTAGGCACCGCTACAGTGGTGCATACGAGAAGAAACGCCAGAAACGACGCAAAAACAATCTGCCTGAGACAATGCATAACGAATCCCGCTCCAGATGACTGAAGCATTTTATCAGACCGGCAGCCCCTGCGCGATTGAGCGCATGGCAGGGAGTGCATTTCAGCGAACCCTTTGCATCCCGCCGCACAGGAATTGTTAGATTGCCGTGACTTGGGACGTGGAACACTACAGACAGTGCCCTGGAGGAACGAAATTCATGGATGAGCAAATCGATCGTCGCAGCCTCATATTGACGGGAGCTATGACGCTCTTGAGTGCGCAGTTGGTTTCTCCCGGATCGGCCTATGCGAAAAACGGCAAAAGCAAAACTGATAGCGTCATCGAAATTCCTAAAGACCTCGACCATGAGAAGTTCATGAAACTCGCTCTCGATCGCGCCAAGCAATCTCCGAAACTTCCGTTCGGCGCAGTCGCCGTCAACATGAAAACAAAAGAAGTGATCGCCGGCGGCAGCATGAACACCGATAAGAAAGCGATCTGGCACGGCGAGATGATGGCCATCAATGGCTGCCCTGATACCAGCACCGGTTTCAACTGGAAGGAAGTGGTGCTCTACACGACGGCGGAGTCATGCCCGATGTGTCAGTCGGCAATCTTGTGGCAAGGCATTCCGCTGGTGGTTTATGGAAGTTCGATGCCGTACCTGATTGGTAAAGGCTGGGGCTACGTCAACATCCGCGCGCAGGACGTGATCGATAAGTCATTGATTGGGACATGCCAACTCATTCCCGGCATTATGGAAAAAGAGTGCAACCAACTTTTCCTCGACGCGAAGAAAGTTTAGGATCATGCGGAGCTAATCAGAGTTCCTAACTCAGATTGTTGAGATTTCAATCGAATAAGCGTTTCACCCAATGCGGCGGCTCAGCCAGATGATTATGCAGACACTTTCGCGTATGCATAATCATCTGCATCCATTCCGCCTTAATACGCACTCTCTGATTGGCTGAGCCAAGGCCAGCATAAGGCCGTCTGGAAACAAGTCGCACCATTTACGGTGGCGTACTACAGTCAGTATTCCGACCGACAGCAGCCACAGTAAGGACAGTTGTGAAAGAAATGGGAAAGGCGCATCGTTAATACTAGAATCAAAGCCTGCAACATTAGGCACCTGATAGAAATTAGTGACAAGGTGGCCACCATTTGCTGCCCATTGCGAATCATCGGTGCCTGCGGTCCCGGCGCTCGCGGAGGAAACATTCATGGCAATAGGTTCTGATGATGTTCCTCTCCACATTCAGCTTGACGTGATACGACTTCGGTGCGTCGGCAGCATAGAGGCATCTGGCAATGAAAAACTTTTCGCTCATCGTACTCATCCTGGCCGCTTCAATCGCATCGCAGACAGCCGTCCTTGGAACCGACCACGGGCAGTCTGCAACTGATGGGGGCAACACTTTTGGACCAGTTTCGCGAGAGGAATTAGACAGATTCGTGCACGATTATGTGAAAGCTGTTAGATCCGCTCCATCGGTGGATGTGCTGTCCAAATTCTTACCTGCCGAACGTATGCATTCTATAACGGAGCAGTGCACTCCGCAGGAAAGGTCTGACTGGCTACAATTCAGAAGAATGATGCCAACCATTGTTAGACTTATGTATGTGAAAGAGAAAAAGAATCTCGCTCTGTTGACCTATGCCTGTTCTGACAAGCAGCCAGCTTCGGACAGATCCAAGCAGCCGGTCGTGGCGAAAATTACCCTCATCAAAGAAGACGGAAAATTGAAAATTGGCGATGAACATTTCGGACCGGCGGATCTGCTATTGCCCTCCGCTAGAAAGGCAACTGAAAACAGCAGAAATAATGATTGATTCAACCAGGTCCACATCATGTCTCGTCCGACGCCTGGAGCCCCTCAACAATGTAGTATTGGTGACCTGCACCATTTTGTTGTACCACGTCAAGCAGAGACTTCTTGCTTCATGAACGAGTTAGCGAACTCCGTCGGTGTGAGATTCCGTAAGGAACTGTGCGGTCTGGCTGTGTTGAAGTCGACACGCCATTCTTCGATGACGTCTCTTGCTTCTTGAATGTCAACGAACCAGTGTTCGTTCAGACATTCATCTCGGAATTTGCCGTTGAAGGATTCGCAGATTGCGTTCTCCATTGGCTTGCCTGGGCTGATGAAGTCGAGAAAAATATTGTTCTGTGCAGACCACGTGAGCAACGCTCTGGATGTGAACTCTGGTCCGTTGTCCAAGACGAGTCTCTCAGGCTTGCCGTAGCACCAGACCAGGCGGTCAAGCGTGCGAGCAACGCGATGTCCGGTCAAGCTGAAATCAATTTCGATCGCCAGGCATTCGCGAGTGCATTCGTCAATGACGTTGAATGTTCGGTAGCGTCGACCGGTCGCGAGACTGTCGCTCACAAAATCCATTGACCACCTCTCGTGCGGCCGTGACGCTGGTTGCAGCGGCTTGCGGAATAGCCTTACTTTCTTTCGCCGGCGTTTGCGCACCTGCAACCCTTCCTCGGTGTAGATTCTGTACACTCGCTTATGATTGACCGCCTTACCATCTTGCTGAAGGAGCCAGGTGATTCGGCGATACCCGAATCGACGACGCGCGGCCGCCAAGTCGATGATCTGAGCTCGCAACTGTGGATCATCTTTGCGCACGCTGGAATGCCGCTGCGTTGATCTCGCAATGCCTATTTCTTTGGTGGCTTTTCGTTCGCTGATTCCCACCTCACAAAGCGCCGCCACTGCAGCCCGGCGCTGCGAGGTGGTCAATACTTTTTTGAGAGAGCGTTCTTGTAGCCGTCGATGAGAAGCGCTTGCTCGCCCAAGATCTTCTTGAGCTGCGCGTTTTCATCCTCCAGCGACTTCAGTCGTCTCACGTCGCTGACATTCATGCCGGCGTACTTTGTCCGCCAGTGGTAGAGCGTTTGATTTGCAATTCCGTGCTTGCGACAAATTTCCTTGTTTGTCACGCCTGCCTCAGACTCCTTGAGGATGGCGACGATTTGCTCTTCGGTGAATCGGCTCTTTCTCATTGTGACCGTCCTTTCTGATTGGAACTATGCCTGATTTTTCTTCAAAAATCCAGTTGACATGGTTCAACTTTTGGGGGGCAGGTCACCTACAAGGGCTTTTCCAGCCAACAGGGCAGCTTTCATCCGTTCAGCATGGATGCTTCAGGCGGTATCGTCTGGACCGGCAGTCTCACAGGACTTCCCGATGGCTGGAAGTTGAAGCCGGCTAAGTATGTAGGGCCGGATTATAAGGGACACCCGTTGATCAGGATCTACTACACCAGTGACCGAGGCGCAGCCGAAGTTATTGATGCGACCAAGGAGAAGTAACCGTTACTGGATTCACCGCCCATAAACAAGAAATGAAATGTCTACCTGATCAGGTTTGGAGTTTTGCCTTGCTCAACCTCGCTGTGCCAAGTCCTTAGCTGTTTTCTTTCTGCTTCAGGGGCGGTGCGCTCACAGGCTTTTAAGAAACGCAGAACCGGCTCGGTCCTCTTCAAAAGGAATAGTTCGTGGGCGAGCCTCATGTCTGGGCAAAACTCGCAATCTCCGGCCGCTAGCAGCTGTTTTTCTGCAGCCTCTGCGTCGTCCTGTTTGATCGCGATCAGTCCGAGCAAGGTGTGGGCAACGAATTGCCTATGACTGGTTTCACGCTCAATCGTCAGCGCTAACAGTTGCTCGGCATAGATCTTACCCTTAGCTAGTTCACCGGCTTCTAACGCACAGTCGCTTACTTCAAGCAGGGCGCCATACCGTTCTCCAGGATGATCTTCCTTGCGCAACACGATTTCAGCTTGATCGAAGACCTCTGTCAGTTCAGCAGACCTACCGTGTTCGCTAGAGCTAGCCATGCTTATAAATAACTGCAGGAGGCTTCGCGACCAGGCTGAGTTGTTTGGTTCGAGTATTTCAGCACGCCGCAAAAGGTTTTCCGCTCTATCATCATCCAGACCGCAGAGAAACTGTCCCGCACGTCCAATTACCATCGGATCGTCCGGCTGAGCGGTCGTAACTTCACTCCAAGAATCGACTAACTCGACCAAGTCCGAGTTGGCAATGGAATCAGGTGGTCCGCTGTTGCCGCATATCCAATCACCTGGTCGATTTCTAATCATCCACTTGAAGTTAGACGACCAGCGGCTCGCGGCCTCGCTCTCAGAAGAAAACAGGTAGTAGCCCAACAGCTTCAATCTGGTCGGCACGTCCTGGGAATTCTGAAGCAATCGCTCCTCAAGCGCTAACGCTTCATCTGGGGTGAGTGAAAAGCCATCGCTGTAGATTGAAAAATCCCTGGCTGAACCATCACATTGTTCTTGGCGCATTTGATAAGCTACTGAATGGGTTGCTGTATGAGTATAAGCAATAGCGTGGGCAAAATTCTATCCGTTTGTGCAGAAGTGGAACGCCCGAGAACACATCACCAAAAAGCATACATGTCCGCCGGAGCAAGAATGACCGAGGCAGAGATCTCGCAACTGCTATCAACTCTATCTACGCGGCCGGACAACGTCGAAGATCGATTCAAACTGATTGGCTACTACAATCAAAAACTTTATCGCGACAACAAGGCAGATGATGTCTTGATTCAGCAGTTGCAATGGCTGATGCAGAAGTTACCGGACCTGCGAGTCATGTCCGGTGTTTTCATCGGTTACGAAGCCGCTGATCGCGACCAGCATTTTTCGCTCTATAAGACTCTCTTAGACACGCTCGAAAAACATGAACACAATGAACAGCTTCTAGTGAATGCTCTCGTTTTCTTGAGGTCGCCGGAGCGAGATCGGGAACTCTTGTTGCGCTTGCAAAACGAACTGGAGACATTGTACCCTGGCAGATACGATTGGGAATAGTCCCGGCTATCCGCTCGGCAGCTTTAGGTCTTGCACGTGTCGGACACTGTCTTATAGTCCGCTTTGGACAAAGCCTCTTTCGCCAGCGCGAGAATCGCCCGCGCTTTCTTTTTGGACTTCGCACGAGTCGCAGCCTGGAATAGCTTGATGTAGCCGTCTGCGTCATTGCAATGTTTCAGTATGCGGCGAGCGACCTCATCTGCTTGCGGCTCGCTCTTACAACCGAGTGCCAGCTCAAACAATTTGAGCCCCTCCTTTTTCACCGTCTGGCGCGAGTGCTCCAACATTTCGTCGTCGTTCCAATTTGGGTTGTCTATGTGTCGCGGAAAAACCCGCTGGGATTCGAATTCAATCTCCCAATGAAAGAAGTCGCGCCCAAAGTCGTTGAGGAACGGTGCCAGAATATCGTATCGTCCTTCATCCAACAGCCTCTCGTAGTTTTCCGAAATGATTCGCTCCTTAACTGAGTCGCTGATCGTTCCGTTACTAGTCATCTCTTGCAAGAGCACCAACTCCCGCTCCTGATCGTTTAGGTAACAATTTAGCGATGTCCACTCCATTACTACGGAAAAATCGGTTTCACCGGCGCGAATCAGTTCCTCGCGCGCATCTCGCCTTTCAAGTAGCGCCGCTCGGGCGGGCGGATATTTGTTCCCAAGTTCCGCGATTTCAGCAGGGATGTATGACAGGCGTACGCCACCCCACCCACTCACCAGACGTCCGCTGTCGAAGGTGAAAAGGTAGTACTCCAGGGCTTTCTTGTAGTCGCCAGCCTTAACTCACGCTCGTGCCTCTGTCAGTTTCTTTCGCAACTCTTCTGCAATATCGAGTCTGTTTTCATCACAGTTGCTGAAGTTTTTCATGATGAATCCAAATCTGGGGGCTGCTTTCAAATCATACCCCAGCGGGACATCAGATATGATGGAGATCACCACGCTGGAGATCCTTCAATGACCAGCCGACTGCCCCCCAAGCTTCGGGAAGCAACTCCTCCCAAGAAGCGGCTTGCTCGCGAACGAGAACTGGCATCGGAGTTGGATGACGCCAGACGATTGCTCAAAGCAAAGAATTATCGTCAGGCTTTCGCCAAGTACAAGGCAATCTTTTCCAGCCCAGAAGGAGCAGAATTCTTCCTTTCGCGGGCTGAGATCACGAAACTCTCGAAGAATCATCCACCAGCCCTAGTAACGCTCAAGCGGTGGCGGAATCAGAAGGAAAAGCTAATTGAAATGGGTAAAGCTGATTCCGAAGTTGTGCGGGATTGGCAGATTCTCAATGTGTGCCTCAAGGAACCTCAGCGGACACTTGCCGTATTCGATAAGTTGAAGAACTCAGGGTGCGATGAAGAGGTATTAGATTCGATTCTCTGGCACATTTGGAAACAGCTCCTGCGTGCCCGCAGATACGAAGATCTTCGCGGGCACTTGCGCACACTCGGCTGGCTAACAATTTTACACGTCGGGGAGTACGATGCGGACATTTGGTTCCCGCGCAAACTGGCGACTAACAAAGAGGCAGCTGCGAGGTGGACACACGCACAAGCAGCGAGGATTCGCGATGATGGCGCGTTGACATTCGAGATAGCGCTGGCTCTGAAGGAAACTTTGGCTGCGAACATGTTGAAAGAAAAGATTCTTTCGGTTGATTCGAGCGATTTGGCGTACTCCGCTCTCATCAAGGCGGCGGTGCGTGCGCGTGATTACGGCGAAGCGTCAGACTTGTACGACGCGGCGAAATCCGCGTTGGGTAGTCGGAGAGTCAGGCACTCCACTCAAGCCGTCAAACGAATTCCAAAATCCGCCAAGGTTACACCGGGGTCGTGACGGTCGCTGCTTACTGCTGCGGGCGGATAGCACCAAGACAAAGGTCAGTAAATTTCGACTCCGATACGCTTGCTGTGCAAGTCAACTCGTCGAACTGAATTCCCTCGAAGGTGATAGGGCTATCCGCGATTGAAAATTCGCAATCGTACTCGATAGTGATGTCGATCTTGAAAGCGTACAAAATTCCAAGGTGAATTGAAGGAAGTCCTGGTGGCTGTACAAGGACTGGCGCAGTAGCTTGCGGACCAATCCCAATTGGACCTATCGTGATTTTCGTCGATCCGCTGCCGACGGTCAGTACTGTTGTCGCATCGACCGGGCCAAACTTTTTCACCGATGCCTTTGCTATCGTGATCGGCTTCGGTTCAGAATACTCATCGATACAAACTCCTGGAACGTCCGCCTCAGGGAGTTGCACTTCGAACAGGAACTTCTCCATCGTGATTGGAAATTCAAGCGCCTTCAAGTCCACATCATCAAACATATTTTCTTTGGCTTTCACTGGAATCTTCTGGTCGTCCAGGTTTATGTCAGGCAGTGGAATGCTGATGAGGGATAGCAGATCGAAAACTGACATCTTTTTCCCATGCCAGGAAAGGGTGGTGTTGTACATCACAGGATTTGGCACTTCCAATCCATAATTAACAGAAGGTCCGTCCACATCCGTGACCTTGGGCTTCTTCAACTTAGATTTCTTGAGAGGGTTCGGCAGTTTTGGAAGTTTCGGCAAATCGGGTCCGATGTTAAAAGCTCCAACGTTGAAGAGAGGACCTCCAGGAAGGAAAATTTTTCCGGAGTCTGCGGAAATACCTACTTTCATTTTTGGTTCAATTCTGAATTTGGCATTTCCATGCGTGAGTTTCGCCTTGAGGTTTATGGTTCCACCCACCTTATCAAACTGGATTTTCTTGATCAAACCATCGAGTTTTGCCTTGGCTTCTAAGTTTGAAAAAGAAATGCCGAGTGAATCACTTTGCTCGTCGATCGCCATGATAGGTAACTCCATCAAAAATCTGACAATTATATGTGATGATTCTGCTTTCCATTGCTTGCTGGCTGCGCAATCAGAACGTCTCGCTACCTTATGCCAGGAGTAACATGTGAACCACGATTGCGGTATTCTTGCTACTTGTGTCAGCGAGTTGTGGAGGATGTGATGCTACCTGCTGAATGGAAGGTGTTTTTCCCGTTTGCGGCGAACACCCGGTTTAAAGTCGACGGACCTCTACTGTGCAATGGTGATGGCCTTGTTAAGACTCGCACGGAAGATGACCTGTCGTTTCGCATTGACGTGCCTCCTTGCATGGGAACCGCTGGATTTCGCGCGGACATACTAGTGCGATTCGTCAAAGAAGGAGACGGCAATCATGTGCTGATCAAGGAAGATGGCAAAGAACCGGACCAAGATGACAATGCTCGAATAATATCCAACGTCAAGCAGGCGAAACGAAACATCTTCTCTGGTCGCTATCGCTTCGAACTCTGGCGCAACAAAGACACTCAGGCAAAGCTGAAAGTCTGGGAGGGCGAGCAAACCGGGAAAGAGGATGTCGAGCTTACCTTGAAAAAGAAATGAACCTCACCTCTCAGATCTGTCCGAGTCAACCTTCACCTGATACAGCAACCTGTTGCTGTGCTTCCTGCCTGATTCACAAGAGAGCCTTCAGTCAGTGCACTGGGGTACGAAGTGTCACGGGCGAAAACGATCAAGTACCTACCGCGTTCCGCTTCTGGGCGCAGCCGCCTAGTCCGAAGAGCGCAGAATCAACTTTACGTAGATGAGCAGAAAGTTTCTTCTATACGCAGCTGATGAAAGCGAAGCAGAGGAAATCTGCGAGCGTCCGAACAAACGCGAGGACGGAATCTTCGCAATTTGCTTTGACGAATACAAACAGCTATCTCTGCTGTCAATGTTCAGAGAGGTCACTGCCCCAGTCAGGCAGGATGCCTCGGATTACTCTTTCCTGAAGGCATACCTGGATGGTCGAGCTGAAACAGGTAAGTTTGAGGACGAAATCAATGCGGGTCTCGGAAATCTACTCGCGAAGCACGCTGATCTCGAGAAAAGTTACTGCAAGCACTTTAAGGTGCTGTATTCGGAATTTGGAGACGAGTGCTTTGTCACAAGATTCCCCGATGAACTGGTCGAAGCACTCGCAGACGTGGACAACGATGCTCTTCCGATTCTCGCGGAGCAATGGCAGGCGATCGAGCCAGGACTCGACAAGGCACATTGGCCTAGGACAGAGTTGGAAGATTTACTCAAGGCGGTTATCTATGCCTGCAAGGCCGCTCGGGCAAGTAAGAAGCACGTGTTGGTAAGGCTCAGTCTTTAGAGCCCGAAACCCGAAGTCGTCAATGACAACCCGGGACTGCAATACCCAACCGCGCGTGGTACAACCAGAGGGTGCCAGTCAGCGAGGGACCTCATGCCCACCACTACCACCTCTAAACCAAAGCAAAAGAAGGGCGCCAAAAAACCCGCTAAGGTCAAAGAAAGACCCGTCAAGGTCAGCAAAGAAAAACCCATTGCGCGAATGGGTCGCAGCAGCACTGCCGCCAAAAAAGACCCGGTACAGATCATCGCGGATAGCAACGAGGGACGGCTGCTGGACCTGGTTCCAATCAGACACAGCCGCATGCTCGTATCCCCGTTCACGTACTACCGCGGCGCCGCCGCTGTGATGGCCGCGGACCTGGCGGAACAAGATAGTTCAGGCATCATTGTGCAGTCTTGCGGAGACTGCCACATTCTAAATTGTGGCGCCTTTGCCACGCCAGAGCGAAACGTGATCATCGATCTCAACGACTTCGATGAAACTCACCCCGCTCCCTTCGAATGGGATCTCAAACGCCTCGCTGCCAGCATGGTGCTCGCTCTCACTTCGGTGGGAATGCCTGTGTCCATGGGACAGTCTATGGCTTACGATCTCGGGCTCGCGTACCAGACACACATGGCGTCCTACGCTGATGAGAGGCTTCTGGACATCTGGTACTCAATGATCGATTACCAGAAATTCGTCGACAAAGCGCTCACGAAGTCCAGACGCAAGTTTCTCAAAGGAAATCTTGCCAGAGAACAACGCAAGTCTTCGCCTGAAGTTCTGGAACAGAAATTGGTTGAGAAGAAGAACGGCCAGTATCGATTCAAAGAACTTCCGCCACTTCTGTTTCACCGCAATGACATCAAAGAACAATCGATCCAGAAAGCTTACGATCTCTACCTCAAGTCATTGCCGGCGGACAGATCCGATCTCTTGAAACACTTCCAGGTCGTCGACTTCGCGACGAAGGTCGTGGGCACAGGCAGCGTTGGCACGTTCTGCGGCGTCCTTCTACTTGTGGGTCCGCACGATGACTTGTTGATCCTCCAGGTCAAGGAAGCCAGACCATCCGTGCTCGAGCCCCATACACAACCGTCCAAGTTCGAGAATCACGGTCAACGCATTGTAGTTGGGCAGCGTATTATGCAATCGGCCAGTGATATGTTTCTCGGTTGGTCGGTGGGCGATCGGGGCCGACATTTTTATGTGAGGCAACTGCGCGACGTAAAGTTGTCGCCCATCCCTGCCAGTTGGACCAAGCGCTCGTTGCCCGGCATTGCCGATTTCGCAGGCATGGTCCTATCCAAGGCTCATGCAAAATCTGGTGAGGCTCCCGCCATCGCGGAGTACATCGGCAAAAGCGACAAATTTGCTAAGGCGCTTGCGAAGGGCGCGGTGGCATATGCAGCGAAAACCGAGGCGGACTACAAGCTTTTTGCGGAGGCCTGCAGCTCAGGCAAATTGCCGACGGCACAAACTGAAGTCGGCTAGAACTTGATCGAACTCAAAATCGCATCAACCAATTTCTGCACCTTTGGAAATGCTGCTTCCGGCGCATTTATTTCCAGCTCGTAGACTTTGCCGTTAGCGATTGCGATGTACTTGTCACACAGACTGAACGGGTCGGTGTAGTCGTAGTGCTGGGCAAAGCGCACCTGAACATGGCGACCGTCATGCCCGCCAAACTTCGCCGGCTCATTTTTGACGGTGGTGTAATCTAACTTTGAAGCCCATGTCCCGTAGTGGTCAATGTGCTCCTTCGCCAGGGAATCGGCTGTTTGTCCGGGAAAGAGTTCCTTCGCGAATATCGCTCCGTGCACCAGACCTTTCGGTGAGTCGAATAAGATCACCGTTTCCCCTGCCATCAATTCGTAAGGCTGGCGAATCTTCCAATTCGACGGATACTTGTAAACGATCTTCCGCTTACCGTCATTCTTCTCTTTGAGCTGCGACAGCGCTTGCGCGATCATGGTATCAATTTCGGCGTCCGTCGCCGGCAGTTTGGTGCTGCGCACAGCCTTGGGTAGAGGATGCGCTGATGTAGCCGTTTCTTCCAGCATTGCATGGTAGGTCTTATCCTTGTACAACGGCTCGAAGACGGCGACATCAAGAAGGTACTCGGTGTTGTTGCCGATTGCGATGTGCGAAACGCAAATGATGGGATCCGGCACATCGGGGAACGTGAACTTCTGCTCGATCCTTCGTCCGGCAAATCCGCAAAACTTCGTCGGCGTCGAATTGATTGATACCAGTTTTCCGCCTTCGGCTTTCAGCCTGGTGCGTATCGCGTCCATTCGAGTTTTGGTGGCAGATTCCAATGTTGTAGTTGACTTTGGCGACAACGGCAGTGGAGTGACCTTCATCCCTCCATGCACGTGCGCGCTGTAACTCGACACCCAGCCCGCGTCGGGATGACCGACGGACCACATATCGACTTCCTTGATAGCAAAGCCTTCAGCGGGATACTTGTATTCGATGAAACGGTCCTTGTCGAACTTTATCTCCGTCTGATCCTTGGACCTGCCGCGATCGCGATACCACGCCTTGTGATCGTAAGCATCTCCGAGTGCCGGTGGCACTGCGCAACAGACTGCCATCCCCGCCAAAAGTAGTAACATCGCCGCGAAGGCAGGAGGATTGAACATTGGCTAGTGGCTTCGCTGATGGACGGCTAACACCATAACACACGCGCCTCGGAAGCAGTTGCCAAGCCCGCATAATCAGAGTGACAGACCTGAGGCATCGCCGCGGTTCCATGGGCAGCAACGTCGGACAAGATGACTTTTCTCGGGCGCCGGTGGCGGCAGACTCGCTGAGACCGTGGTGGTATCTGCTGGTCATAGAAACCGGCGTGCTGATCAGCATCCCCCTCTTCATCATCGGTGGCAGTCTCGGCTATGGCTTGACTTTGAGAGACTTGATTGTGTCCACGGTCGCAGGTGGAGCACTGCTGGGACTGATCGGCAGCTTGACGGCAAGGCTAGGAGCCAGGGTGCGCTGTTCCACAGCAATGATCGCCAGGGCGACGTTCGGAACGAAAGGCGCCTTGCTGATCGGCATTCTTCTCGCTCTCGGCATGACCGGCTGGTGGGCGGTGCAGACTGAGATGTTCACCAACGCGGTTATCAGCCTCATCCAGAAACTCTTCAACTTCAATCTACCGCGAGAGGTGATGATCATCGTGGGTGGTGCGGCGATGATCACCACCGCCGCGTTGGGAATCAAAGCCATCGGACGGCTGGCGTTTCTTGCAGTACCACTTTTGATTGCCGGCATCGCTTATGGCTTGACCACACTGGTGACGACCAGCAACGGACTTCAGGCTGCATTCCAGTATCAGCCGCCCGCATCATCGGCACTGACACTGGGAGCCGCCATTGCGACTGTGGTTGGCGGATGGATCGTTGGAGCGTCGATGAATCCCGACTTCGCTCGCTTTGCGCGCAACGAACGGCACGCCATCGCCTATGCCCTCGGGCACTACTCAATAAACTATCCGCTGCTCTTGATCACCTGTGGGGTGATGGCGATTGGTTTTGCCACCAAAGATGTGATGTCGCATATGGTGCCGCCGCATCTCACCTGGTTGCTGTTGGTATTGATGATGCTGGCCACATGGGCAGCCAATGATTGCAACCTCTATTCGTCATCACTGGGTCTGACAGCCGTTTTGCCACGCATCAAGCGATCGCACCTGGCTGTCTTTGCAGGCATCATTGGCATCGTCATGGCGGAGCTACGAGTCAGCGATCATATCGTCGCGTTTCTTGTCATGCTCGGTATTTTCTTTTCGCCGATTGCCGGGGTGTTCATTGTGAATGCAGCGGATCCGCGCGACAAGGTTAATCCGGAACAGCTAGCCGAGCAGCCCGCATGGCGCTTTGCTCCGCTGATCGCGTGGGCCGGGGGAGTAATCATCGGGTTCACGACCACGGCGAAGGATCACCTGGGATTGGGACTATGGCAGTGCACCACCATACCTACCCTGGATGCCCTGATTGCGGCGAGCTTGCTGATGCTCGTCATAAAGCGCTGTCGGATGAACGGGGAGAAGCGCGCAAACTAGTGAAATTTTACACCCAGCCAGTTGGCGGCGGGGTCTCGAATGCCGCCTGGGAAAAAGTCCCGGTTTAGAGTAAAGCTTCAATTTCTGCAAAAACCTCACCCGCCTGCCCGAAACGCGCTTATGTTGGGACTTTCGCTCGATGGACAGTCCGCCCTCACACCTCATGACAATCCCGGTATTCCGGGACCTTGGCGGCGCTCATCAGTAAGTATGTGCCACTGGCTGTGGTGCCTGGCGATGCTAAAGAAATGGGGCGGGGGAGAAATCTCCCCGCCCCGCTAGAAGCGACTGTCTCCGCTGTTACTTCAGCGGATCGAGTTCCCAGGTGTCCGGCCGTTGCAGCAGCTCAGCGTAATCGGGCTGTCTCAACTTCTCTTGCGCGTCCTGGTGCCCCTTGTCCGCAGCGTGTTTGTACATCGCGCAGGCTTTCCGGTATTCTTGCGAAACACCGTCGCCGCGCTCATACATATAACCCAGTAAGACATTCCGGTCTGGAAGTCGGCCGTACCCGCCGGCGCCACCACTGTTTGGACCGTAAACCCACTACCTTGTCCCGCTGTTGACCAGGGACTGGGGCGCAGGTGCCCCTGTGGTTCCCAGGCAATTTGCGTTTGATCCGAAGCTGCAACCGGCTCTGGGTTATGGAT
Source organism: Candidatus Obscuribacterales bacterium (assembly GCA_046328035.1). Lineage (GTDB taxonomy): Bacteria > Cyanobacteriota > Vampirovibrionia > Obscuribacterales > Obscuribacteraceae > JBGASG01. Next base: position 187,383 of record JAXLXI010000005.1, read on the forward strand.
ATATTGCATGTATCCGCCCACAGCGCTGGCAACAAGAATCAACAAGAATAGTCTTTGCATCTAGTCTTCACCTCTCTATTCGGCAGCCTTTGAGACCACAAGAACCGCTTCTCAGCATCAGTCTCTCAGCGACCGTAATTGCTTTACCGTCCGGCGAAGGGGATTAGGGGGAGGAAAACCCTAGGCTCAAAGTGGTGTTTACAGGCCGTCCTCGCCTGCGTTCACTGTTCGTTCACGCTCGACTAGTAGCATCTCAAAATGCACAGGATGCATTCATCCCGGGCGTGGAGAGCTGCCGATGCCAGATGAAGAAAGAAACCTACCAACCACATCTGACTGTCCCGTCTATCTGATACTGGGGGCGAGCGGAGGCATTGGTTCTCACCTCAGCCGCAGACTTTCTGCCCGGGGCGCGCACGTGATAGTAGCCGGACGAAACAAAGAGCAACTGGCTAATCTGGCGCGAGAGTTGTCGTGCTCATACTTCATCACCGATGCTACCGACTTCGAGCAAATGCGAGAGTGTTTTTCGAGCGCTCAGGCGATCTTCGGTCGTCTCGACGGCGCCGCCAATTGCGTCGGCTCGCTGCTACTCCGCCCGGCACACCGCACCACTGAAAAAGATTGGCACCACACACTGCAAAGTAATCTCACCTCTGCGTTTCTGACTGTCAAATTTGCCGCCGAACACATGACACAAAGTGGTGGCTCAGTGGTGCTCGTCTCATCCTGCGCGGCGCGCATCGGTCTCGCCAATCACGAGGCGATCGCCGCCGCCAAAGCCGGTGTGGAGGGACTCGTAAGGTCAGCCGCAGCCACGTACGCAAAAGACAATATTCGATTCAACTGCGCCGCCCCTGGATTGGTGCAGACTCCACTGACTCGCTCGCTGACAGCCAACGAGAATCAACTCCGCATGTCGCAAGACATGCACCCGCTAGGAAAACTCGGAACACCTGCCGACATCTCCAGCATCATGGACTGGCTCTTGAGCACTGAAAGCGCGTGGGTGACAGGACAGTGCTTTGCGGTTGACGGAGGCATGTCCACGGTGCGCGTATTGAGATCGCCTCGTCCGGCGAACTGACTGAGCGGCGAGACGATGCCTCGGCAGGGTACAGAGAATACGTGAAGACGAGGCTCGATACACTCGCATCAAAATTGTGGGGCAGGATCAAAGCACTGCCTGCCACCGCGCAAAGAGAAATCGTTTTGGCAGCTTGCCGGCACGCAATAGACGAGAGCGGAACACAGGACCCGTTCCTGCTAAGCACCTTCGAAATCATGTCGCGCGGCGAAACGTTATCAGCCGACATGCAGATGACTCTGAAGGAAAGAGCAGAACAGCTCGATCGCAGTTATTTAGACGCCAACGCAGCTGAAGAACCCGATGCAGAGGATGTTGCTTTAATGGCAGCCGAGGCAAATGCTGCTTACGCGCTGTCGTTCGCCGCAAATGAGAGCGATATCGATGCAGTCGCCGAATGTCTTTACGAGGCGTCCTGTACAAGTTTCGATGATGACTCGTTCTGGAACATGATCGAAATGCTGACGAGCGAAGCTGAGGGAAGTTGACGCATCATCCCTGACGACATGCTGCGGGGAGTTTCAGACCGCGCCGTTAGGCGATTAGAAAGCTTCAACAGCCTTGCTAAGTTGGACATCCTTTCCCGCGTCCGGCGTCCCTGAAGCAACGTCGCTCCACCAGGGTCCTTTGCCAGTTTTGTAATCCTCGCCTTTCAGCACGACAGGCAAATCGGGCATAACCCCGACCTTGTTGAATTCCGCTCCCGAGGGAGTCAGCATCGTCGCGATCGACACATTAATTCCCGAACCATCCCCAAGAGGATTTATTGCAGTAACCAATCCTGTGCCTTTTGTTTTCTCGCCAATCAAAATCGCTCGGTGATGGTCACGGAGACAACCGGCCAGCATCTCACTGACACCCGCCGTTTTGTTGTTTATCAGAACCACCATTGGTAGTGTCACCTTCGGTAGTTTAGGATTAGCCACCTGCGCAGTTTTGTACCCGTCAGAGTCGACGGTGAGTAAAAGAACACCATCGTCAACGAATAAGTCTGCGATTGTCACAGCTGCTGCCAGTAGTCCACCAGAATTATCGCGCAGGTCAAGAACAATTCCAGCGGCGCCTTCGCTTTTAACCTGAGTAAGCGCTTTACGCATGTCATCAACGGACCCATGCGCGGATAGACTGGCCAGACGAATATAGGCAATTTTCTGACTGTCTCGACCAAGATTCAACATGGCAACGTTGGTTACTGCCTTGAAGGAAACCGCTGCTCGAGTAAGAACAGCAGTACGTTTATCGGCACCACGAACAATGCCGAGTATTGCTTTAGTCCCTCTCTCTCCATGAATTTGTTTGCTAATCTCGTCGACAGACCTTCCTCGAACGGGTATCCCGCCAACGTCGACGAGTTCGTCCCCCAGACGAATACCAGCCCGCTCCGCTGGTCCCTCGGGAGATAAGCCAGTCACGACAACCTTATTTTGCTTGTTCTGTCCAAGCTCAACTCCAACACCAAACAAATGTGCCTGAATCAGCGATTTCTCTTCTCCAAACGCATCGTGACCCATGAATTCCGTCTGCGGATCCCCTAAACTGAGAAGCATCGTCTGAATCGCCTTGTAAGCATCTTCCTCGGTTTCCAGTTTGCCGTCATATCGATGACGCCACCGATTCCAGTTCTGAGGCTGCGCCGGCGGCGTGCTGAAGGTCTGCAGATAGAAGCTATCCTTAATCAGGTTCCAAGCCTTGTCATAGACCTGCCTCGGACTCATTCGTTCACCCATTCTATTTTGCGCCAGGCAAGCGGTCGACGACGTCATCAACAAGCACAGGACAAGTCCAGTGCACAGCTTCGTGTTTCTTGCTGAAGTTTCTCGTGGGGTCCACATACCAATGAAACCTCCTACGGATCCAGCTTGAGACTCAGATACTTCGAGTTGGAGTAGAGATCCGAAGCGACTTGCCAAACCCCCGCCGTCGTGACTCGACATCCGTGTTGGACAGTCACCGTGCCATTGCTTGTGCACAGCATGGCCAATAGTTTCTTACCCGCTTCTTTATCAAGGTGATAGACAAGCATTGAAGCGTAGAAGCGCCCCGCCGGTGTGCCATTTTTGAAAAGATACATGAGCTGCTTTTGGTCGGCGCACTCTTTGCTTTTCTGGGCTCGAGTGAACGCTTGCCAGACAGGCGAAGGTGCAGGAGCTTCCCCTGGTTCGCCGGTGTCCAGAAATTCCGCGGTTGCGAGCGTTCGAAAGTCGGTCGGGAGGTGTTTCATGTCGCCGGGGTTGCCCAGCTCACTTCTTATTTGCGCCAGGACATCGGTGAGCTTTGCCGCACGAAGCGGATTCATCTTCTCACCGTCGTACCAATCTAACTGATCGGCTTTGATCGGCCGAATGCTCAAATGCCAGTTGGAGCCGATAAGGAGTTGCCCATCGTGGTTGAGAAATACGAGGAACTTTCCGGGCTCAAAATTGCATGAAGCACAGATAAAATTCTCGCCACCATATGCAGTGCTGCTTTTCGGTAATGCTCCCTTGAGAATTGTGAGCGGAACCATGGTTGCCTTTTGACTATACGTTCTTCCCGACGCTTGTCCAGGCTCTTGCACTTTAGTAACCGATTTAACCTCGACGACAGCAATGATTTCGCTGCAATCAATCATCTGGTTTCTGCCCGCATAAGCAGCTTTGGCGAGCGCCAAATCTCCGTTCATTGCAACTCCCCCCAGACTTATTAGAATTAGCAACGCATTTTTCAAAACGTGCACGGCAATTGTTTCTCCATAGCCATCGAAGACATCACCAGAAAGCATACACGCAGTTCAGTGCTGACCATCAAACCGAACCAGTGTCACTTCAATGGGATAGTCGAGTTGCGCGAGCGTTTCGATCATCAACTCCTCGGCCCGTTCCGCAGGAAAGCGCCCCGAACCCGATCCGAGCATCGGAAACGCGATCGACTTGATTCCCATTTGCTGTGCCAGTTTCATCGCATTTTTGACTGAGTCTTGAATGGCGCTCTCGCTGGATTTTGCGAACAGGTCGATGGATGCGACATGAATAATGCAGCGATACTGCGTCAGATTGCCGGGCGCGGTGGCAACTGCCTCACCTAGTTGCAATGGACCTTTGCTTCTCAATTCTTTGAAAGTCTGTTTGCCCGCGCGTTTCTTCATGGCGCCGGATACGCCATGCGGCACCATCAGCCAGGGCGGAACGATGTTGCGGTTCCAGGAGTTAACGATGCATTCGACGGGCTGATCGAAGAGATCGCCAGTGACCATTTTTGGTTTCATGACACGTTGTATGATGACCGAGACATCTACATTCTAAGACGTTCACGGACCATAGATCAATGAAACGTCGCGATGCACCGGCGGCGTGGTAGACCAGTTGGGTTGCCGCCGGGGTCTCGAATGCCGCCTGGGAAAAAGTCCCGGTTTAGCGTAATACCTTCGAAGCGCGCAAAAAGTTTCAACGCGAGACGAAACGAGCTCAGGTTGTGCCTTTCAAGCTGATGCCGCTTTCCTTATCTCGCCTCATGACAATCCCGGACTTCCGGGACATTTTCCCAGGCAGCGATCAGGCACCCCCGCCAAATCGAATTATTACTTCGGTACGTTATAACGCACCTCGTTCCGTGCGATTCGACATAGCAGATTACCGCGCCTCATTTAGTATTGTATTGCCGGCAGGAAGGGAACACTCCAGGGAGTGATACCACCATGCCGCCAACAAATGACGCACCGCGGACAGTTCTAGAATCGGACGACCAGGCTTTACCCTCGCCCTCGGTCGCGGACTGGTTATTCACCACCGCCGACGCCAGGGAAAAGGACAGCTCAAAGAGGGGACTGGACGGAAGCGATCTTGACGGGCGGAGCATCGAAGCCATCCGCACCGAACTTAAGGATAAGAGCAAAGACGCGGGCGAGGCGCTCGTGGACGCTGTGAAGAAGAATCGCATCGTCGGCATCGGCGAGCAACATACGCCAATCAATCCGGTGCGCGATTTTGTTCGCGAGCTGATGCCGAAGCTGAAGGCGGCTGGTGCAACCCATCTGGCAATCGAAGCGGATTATCGCTGCCAACCTGTGATCGACGAGTTTATGCGGACGGGCAAACTCGACCTGAGCAAGCTGGATGGCATCCTTAATATGAAGCAGGAGAGTTTCGTAAAACTGCTGACAGCAGCGCGCGAAGCCGGACTCAAAATAGTCGCGGTCGACAACCGGGACAACGAGAAAGGCAGAGACCCGCACATGGCGAAAGCTATCGGTGACATTCTCGACGCCGATCCCAAAAACAAAGTAATCTTCTGGGTCGGCAATCTGCATCTCACCAACGCAGAAACCGATCCCGAGTGGCAGGTCGCAATGCAACTGCTCAAGAAGAAATACGACATGGCGTCTTTCTTCTCGGTCAGTGGTACCGGTACCAGCACCGTAGGCAGACTTACAGAAGAAGTGTCCGCACCGCGAGTCGTTTCGACCAAGGATGCCCCAAAGCTCGCCGCTGTGGACTTTCTGGCTGGCAACACGCTGGGATGCTGGGACAACGTTCTAATTATCCCAAGGAAGAATTAGCAAACCGACAATTCACGTTAACCATGATACCCACTTGTGAGGTTGCCTTAGCGCTGGTCTATAATGCCCAAGTGAAAAGACTTCTTGCCTTCGCTATCGTCGCGGTCCTCGGTGCAGTGTGCCTGGCTGCCTGCCAAAGCCAGGTCGGCTCAGTCAGCCCGCATGCTCCGCGCGAAACCGCATTGCAACGAGTTCTCAAGTCGGGTACGATTCGCTGCAGCTACCTTCTCTATGCGTCGTACTTCAAGAAAGATCCCAACACCGGCAAGCTGAGCGGCATCTTCCACGATGTGATGGAAGAAATCGGCAAGAATGCCAATCTCAAAATCGACTGGGTGGAGGAAGTTGGGTTTCAGACAATTTTTCCAGGTCTAGAAACCAATCGGCACGATGTGTTTGCAGGTGGATTGTGGCCGAATACGTCGCGAGCAAAAGCAGCTCTCTTCACGGTGCCGGTGAATTACAGCGCCATCACCGCTTGGGTGCGACCGGACGATCATCGTTTCGATAGAGATATCAGTTTGATAGATTCGCCATCGGTGAAGATTGCAACTATTGACGGTGCGATGGAAGACTTGATCGCCAAGAGCAGTTTTCCAAAGGCGCAACGTGTGTCGCTCCCGGAACTGAGCCCATTCGTTCAGAATCTGCTCAACGTGACACACAAGAAAGCCGATGTCACATTTGCCGAGCCACAAGTTGTAGCAGAGTTTCTCAAAACAAACAAAGGCGCCCTGAGGCAAATTGGCGCCGATAAACCAATTCGCATTTTCGGGAACTGTCTCGCTGTCAAAACCGGCGAAACCGACCTTCGCGACTTCCTTGACGTAGCACTGCGCGAGATCACCTATGATGGGCGCGTCGAGAAGATTTTGAAGCGATACGAATCATCTTCCGATGACTTTTACCCCATTGCGCCTCCCTACACCGTGCCCCACGAGATGCGGACAAGCGCTCCCTAGTACCCAGGATTTTGACCAATCTCTCGACCGTGGCGCCCCAGACAGTTTTGGCGATGCGGGGAACTCAGAGGGTATATCTGTACCGACACCCGCTCTTGCGCTCACTCTAGTTGTCGGCGGGGGAAAGGCGCCGGAATAATTCGTGACTTTTTTGTTTACTCCGCAGGCGCAAAAGGACTGTCCCCCGTGCAGATTCAGGTCCGACCTCAATAGATGTGAACTTCACCGCCCATGGTGGCACGCTTTTGCTTATATTCAGTGTATTCCCGCCTGGGCTAATCAGACCAGGGCGGCGCCAGCCTGTCGCCGCCGCCAGCCTTGAGTGGTCCGACGTGCCCGAGCATACTCAGGTAATCCTTCGACGAAGGAGAGTATTCACTGGGTGTCATCATGTGCAGCACCAGACGCAGCGTGCCATCTTTGCTCATGGTGCATGTACCGACCGCGGGCGGAAATTTGTCGGCTAGCTTATCGAGTGCTTCGACCTGCTTTTTTAGACCTTTCGACCGAAGATAGTCTTGATACCTCAGTAAAACGTCCGAGTGTATAGGAACCGTTCTATTTGCGGTTGCCTGCGCAAAGAGAGTCGCCGCGGCATCGTGATCACCCGAGTCGTATTTGATCAACGCTAGATAGCCAATAATCTGCTGGCGTCGTGCGACATCCGTTGTGTCCTGAAGAATAGTTCTCAGGCGCTTCTCACACTCGCTGACTTTTCCATCCCGATAGAATACGAGCGCTGCACCGAGTTTTGTTTCAAACTTCTCTTGCTCGTAGTACGCCTTTGACATTTTGGGAGGCGCGGGCGAAGCGACCACATCTGCAGTTTCGCAAAACCAAACACAGCTAATGCTCGCCACGAGACACACAAAAGACAATGCATTTTTTTTGGAGTAAACATGTGCAGAGTCTAGCAGCTTGAAAACCAGTCACACACCTAATTTAGATGTTGGGATGGATGCCCACAACGCAAACCGAGTGGGCTTTCAAAAATCTGTTAGCGACGGCGATCAAGTTATTCGCTTTATGCCGGGCTCAAGCCGATTACAGTTTGACTTGCGGCGGTGCTTCCGTTGCCGTGCCGATTTCGCAGAGTCGGTCCAGCGTCTCCGCAAACAGGTCAAACAATGCTTTGAGCCTGTCCATATCTGTTATGTGACCACCACAGACGAATCGCAATTCGTCAACGCCGTCTGGAAATTTTGGGCCAAACCAACCTTCGTCATCTTTAACGGATAACACTATTTGTGGTTGTGCCATGAGGAGATCGCGAATTCGGTCGGAGGCGAGCAACTCTTTGATCTTCTCTTCGCTGCTGGCGCTGACAATGAACGCATCATCAAAGTCTTTGTGTCCGACCTGGATGTCTTGCATCCCTCCCAGCTTGACGGCGAGATCATGCATGAACGAACGACGCTGAAGCGAGAACCGGAAGCCGCCGGAGTTGACGTAGGGAGCGCGCATGCGAGTGTACGGAAGAGGCGCGTCTTTAGCCTGAACGATGAAAGCATCAAGCGTAACTGTCCATGGACCGTGAGACACCTCCACCTTACTGGTCTGCCACACGCCCCCGTCCACAAAGTTTGCATTGAGCTCGGTGCTCAGTTTCTTCCAGACCTCGTCCCTGTCAGGACCGAAGAGCCGGTTCATGAAGTGGTCGTCTTTGCCTTTGTTGTCCTGATTTGTCATGGAATTCACTCACTGTCTGATTCGTCGCGATTTTATCAAGAAAAGCAGGTCGGGTTACTGATCTGCGGAGAAATGTCGGCGATAGAATGCGCGAAGGTACGATGTTAGCCCTCAAGAAGCGTTCGCGCGCAAGCGTTTCTCAAATTTAGCTATCATTACAGGACAAACTCGGAGAGGTCATGTCAATGCAGCGTGAAGCGAAAGCCGCCAGCGTGGTTCTGGTTTCCTTACTGGCGCTGTCCTACAGCCCAACGCCTTCGGGCGCCCAGGGCTTCAACTCGATGCTCTGGCAATCGAAGGGCGGTAAGGGAGCGGGCAACGCACAAACGCAACAGCTTATTCGCAGCAACATCAGCACGCGTCAAGCGCAGTTGGAATCGGACATCAGTGCCGGGGTGACCGCCGGAAAACTGACCCCGCAAGAGGAGTCGGATCTGCGCGCCGAGTTGAACAATATAGAGATGCAGGAAGGACAGTTTCTTGCAGATGGCAACCTTGATAACAACGAAACCCAAATTCTGGTCGATTCGCTCACTCGTTTGACGCAGCGCTTGCAGTCGTACATGTCCAACACGGCGTACACCGGATCTGGTGGCATGGGATATAAAGACTGGTTTCGTCGGTACGGCGGACCCAACTCCGGTGCCGGCAACCAGCAAGCACGCCAAGCGCGCATCGACAGTCGCATAGCAGAGCTGTCCGCCAAGATTCAGCAGGGCATCGTCCAGGGGCGTCTCGATCAGAATTCATCCTGGCGTCTGCAGTCGCAACTCAATCAGATACAAAATGACGAGAGTCTGGCGCTACGCGACGGACGTCTTGATTATGGCGAGCAACAGGGTCTCCTGAGCAGGCTCGATTCACTGGACGACAGCATCTCGCGCGGCACCCGCAATTGGGGCGGACCCATTGGCGGCGGTGGTGGCGCTTGGAACGGCGGCAATAAGTGGAATGGTGGTGGCAACTGGAACGGTGGTGGCGCATGGAATCAACCGCTACTCAAACAGCGCATCATGACTGGAGTTTCTTCCGGAAAACTGAAGCAGTGGGAAGCGAATGTGCTCCTGAGCAAAGAAATGCAGATTGAGAACGTGTCCGTCCGCTGCTCTACGTCGTAGCGCAGCGAATGTCAATCTGATTTCCTAAGACGGTTACCACTGAAGGCGTGAGCCTTATGGTGGAGACCAATTCTGAGGAAGAAGTTGTTGAAGCTCGTTCGTTTTCAGGCTATTGATGCGCGAGAGGACATCGGCATACCAATCGACCGGGTTGATGCCGTTGCGCTTGGCGGAAGCGATAAAGGAGAGATGGATGACAGTGGCTTTCGCGCCTTCGTCGGAGCCGGCGAAGAGGCTGTTTTTCCGCACCAGCACCCAGCATTTGATTGCGCGCTCACATTCGTTATTGTCAATCGCAATGTCGGGATTTTTGAGAAATCGGGTGAGCGCCAGCCAGTGATTCAATGTGTAGTTGATCGCTTTCATGAGTTCATGGCTCGGATTGAGTTTGGTCCTCGCGCACGAAATTATGGTGCGCAGCTGTTTGACGAGCGGCTTCGATTTTTTGCGCCGCACCGCCAGCCGGAACTCCTTCGGTTGATCTTTGATGTCCTTCTCGATCTTATACAGGTCTCGATAAATGTCGAGAACGGTGTTGCGAATATCCTCGTCATTGGATTGGGCGTCAAAGTATCTGCGCCTGGAATGGGCACTACAACCAGCTTCAGTTCGCTGACCGTCTTCGAACAGAGCGTCGAAACCTCCGGCAGCGTCAGCCTGAACGATGCCCTGGTAATCTTTGAGAAATTCAAGATTTCTGTCGAAGGACAGCTTTTTCGAGTAGTCGAACATTGTGATCTTGTGCTTGGAGTCACCGACGTAGGCAGTAATTTTGCCTTTGCGGATATTGCCCTTTTGCGAGCGATCCTGAACTTTGATGGACGAGTCGTCTGTCTTGATGATGGCAGATCTGAACAACTCTCTCTTTTGCAAGTCGTAGAGCAGAGAGAGAGTGTTAGCGGTGGCTTGCATCCAGTCGCATTGCGTGGAGCGCGGAATCGATACATTGTTGCGCGCAAGGATTTTTTGTTGTCGATTGTTGGGAAGTCCGTCGTCGAGTTTGCCGACAATAATTTCTCCCAAGAGGCGTGGTCCGGCATAGCTGCCGGGGATTGGTGCGCAGGGCTTGTCTGCTGTGACGACGTACTGTCTGCACTTTGGGCAGGCTCGCGTCTCCTGGCTGTGCGCGAGGATCTTCAAGCTAGCGCTGACCATCTCGAGCTGATGCGTAATCGCGTTGCTGACAAAAACGGTGTCAACTTCGCAGCCGGGACAGATCAATTCTTCCGGCTTGACGGTGTGCTGGACTGGTTCGTGTGGAAGTTTGCTGGCGTTGTCGAGAATATGTTTTATGCCGCCGGTCTTTTCCTTGTCGGTGTCGGCAGAGCGCTCAGATTTTGTGCGAGCAGGGCGAGGGTTATGCCGCTCCGTCTTTGGACCGAAGTCATTACGGTCTCGTTTCTTCTTCTGTTGAAGCAATTTGTCCAGTTTGGACTGCACCTCAACGAGGAGGGCGCGCAGCTCGGCATTGCCCTCGGTGGCTTGCTTAAGCTGCTCCTGCAGTTGCGAAACGGTCTTTCCCAGCTCGGCGATGATGGTATGCAGCTGCGCATTTTCTTTTCTGAGGCGCTCGTTTTCGCTAGGTGATTTAGGCAACGCAAATACCGGAGTGACACCGTATACGGTACCACTCCGGTGGGTAAATTACAGCTTAGATCTAGCTGATCCAGCTTACACCACACGTGGTGGCGACATTACCTGCCAGCGTCTGAAAAGGAGGTATTATGTTTTACTCCGCATTTCTCGAAAGTACCAGCCGGTGGCACTGGTCTGATCGCTCACCGCATGGCGGGCACTTTTGGGGTGGCTTTTTGCTTTGATCCCGGGCTTTCTCTCTCCGGTAGCGCTTCAATCTTTTCACGGAATCGGTGTCAATGCCCTCCAGAAGCAGAAGAAGGTCGGATCTTTCCATCTCTAGAGCTTCATACTCGCCGTTTACAAAGCGCACCTCGGGGAAACGGAATGTTCCGACTTCGAGGCGCTTGGCAAAGATGGCAAAGCCGTCTAGGTCCCACCAAAGAATTTTGATGAAGTCGCCGCGCCGACTGCGGAAGAGAAACAGCGAACCAGAAAATGGGTCTTGGTGCACCAGCGTTTGAACAAGCCCGAACAGTCCGTCGAACGAACGCCGCATGTCGACCGGCTTTGTGCAAACGAAAATCCGCACTGATGGCGACAAGTTGAACACTACGATTTCTCCAATGTGGTGATTACCGAAGCGAGGAAGTCCGGAGAAGATCCTCCCGGTAGTCGAAGAGTGATACCACTGGGTAGAACGATCTCCAACACACCGTTGGATGGCGGCAGGTCCTCTAATCTGCGTGGCTCGACCAGCCTCACTTCCCGGAATTCGAACTCCTGGGGCCGGACCTCGCGTGGCTTGGACGGACGGTCCGCGCGTCCCGTTTCCGTCCCGTCCCAGTGTTTGGTGCGACGCTGCAAGAACTGATCCAGAGTGGATTTCTGGTATTTTGCAAGCCGCCCGACCTTCACGAAGGGTAAGTCATACCTCCCCGTGCAACTCCAGATCGCCAACGTATTGGGAGAGACGCCGAGATACTCGGCAGCTTCGTTCCGTGTCAGGAGCACGTCGCCGTCTTGGTGCTTATCCGCTTTTCTTGGTCGTGCCACGCATTGCCCTCGCATACTCTCAGTGCAGGCGCTCTTCGCAGCTTCGAACTGGCAGCGCCGCATGTGCAATTAGCAAACCACGGCGACGCAAAATTGCCTACGACGTGGACTACCGGACGCACACCAACAACCATACCGAACGAGAAATGAAGTACGTCGCGATGGGAAAAAAGGCCTGGCTGTTCTTTGGCAGCGATCAAGGCGGAAAGAACGACGCAATCGTGTCGTCCGTGATCTCGACTTGTCGGCGTCACGGCGTTGAACCCTGGGCGTACTTGACAGACGTCATTGAAAGATTGACTAAAAATCCGGCAGCGAACCTCGAAGAACTGCTCCCATACAACTGGAAGCCGAAAAGTGCTGCTGCTGAAGTTGCCGAGATCGCAGTTTCCAAGGATGCCCCAAAAGTGCTTTCTGCCTGATGCCATTTTGAAAATTCAAGCCTCCTGCACGTTTCGAGTTTTGGGACGAGAAACAGAACGTAGCTTATCCGACGCTAGCCATTGTCAATGACACCGCATGCAGTGGCGCGCTATTTGGCTGCCAAGCGCCTAATGCCATTCCCTCATTCCAGATTTTCGTTCACCCGCGAACCATATTTGGTGCATCTGTTCATGCTTCAATCATGCGCCACTCTTCTCGGCTACGCAACTGACCGGACAGACACCTTGTTCGAGCGACCGCTCAATTGCGTTCTTGGCTGACCATGCCGCAGCCGTCACTATTTTCGATGTTCCACACCAGTAGGACGGGTCATCTCTTCGCATAGAGGCATCTTTGAGCTGTTTTTCAATAATAAAATCCAACGCGTTCTTCAGCTGCTCTGGTTCGCATTCATTTGGTCCAATAGATTCTTGTTCCATCTTCACTTTTTACTCCGCCTGCATCTCGTAGAGGAAATCTAAATCGAATGACTGCTTTCCCTCAATTTCCTTTTGAAGGGCTAATAAGTCTCGGAGAATCTCTCCGAACGTGGCGGATCCATAACCATCTTCATCATCGCAATCGTAGTACTCGCGGAAAGGTGCATGCGCTCTTGCGACGCCCAGGAGAATCGGTTCCAGAGACGCCTGTTTTGTCATCGCTTCAAGATTATTGCTAACAGCTTGCCTGGCATCCAGAGCGGCATACCGAACCCATTTGCCTGCGTCTCCGTAATACCAAGACTTTTCGACTCGTCTTTCCGCATCATCGTCTTGTTTCTTCAAAATGTTCTCAAGTGAGCTAAGCTGTTTTTGCTGAGTGTCATCCAGGCATCCCAGTTCTGAACCTGTTTCAGCTAAAGTTCGTGGATGATCTATGCGCACTCTGACTCTGTCCTCAGTTATAAACTTCAGGATCCCATCTGGCTTATTCCCAAGCTCAGAATACGAACTGGTCACTTGCTGAATCAATGCAGATTTGTTTGCTTCTTGAAATCGGTTTAGCATTGCATGCCAAATGGATTTGAGCATAAACACCTACTTCACAGTTCTGAACTTTGGCCAGCCTGCCGACTATCTCACCCATTCAGCATTTTAGAAGTGTTGACCAAGACGTTGAAGGTCAAATATACGAGCGAGCGCTGAAACTCTTATCATAAATTTATTGCCGCAAATGTCAACAGGCAGGGCAGTTTGTGATTTCTCAGTCTGATACCTCAGCAGTCCCCTCTTGCTCTCAATAGCATTCAGGCTTCGCAATCTACTGAATCTTCATGACTTCAGTTTCGTCGATACCAGCAACTGGGTATTAGTTTGTCGGGAGTCACTAAGTCATCAAATTCGGACTACTGAATCGCCTTCCAAGATCGAGGCTGACTTTCATTGGATTTGGAGACGCAACGAGTCTCATTTGTTTTTGTTTTCAGAGGACATAGCTAATGGACTTTTTCGTTCTTCGTCTTTGCGGAGCGTTAGTCTGTTTTTTCGTCATCGCGTACTTCTACTTTCGTTTCTTATACTTAGACTTCCGAGGAAGTAAGTATGTGAAAACTGATGCCAAAGCGTGTCTGGTTGGAATGGTTCAGCGCGTAGAAGCGATTGATTTTCTTCCGTGGCTCCTAGTGAGAGCTCCAAACACTGCTCGTGGGTGCCGTGCACAAGGGATTTTTCTGATTTGTTTATCGCTAGCACCATATTTAGTGTGGGTGCTAATTTTCGTGACCGCGATTCCCAAACCTATCTCCCATCCGCTAACACTTGCTCTTTCTGCACTTATTATCGTTATGTCTGTGGGGATCGCGGCTCGATTTTTGTATCGCTTCAGCGACAGATTTGATTTGTTAAAACCTCTGATGACACTGTTTGTAACCTATGCAGTAATTGCGATAATTTTTCTTCAAGCTAGTGTTGTGACTTGGCTATTCTGCCCTATTGACGGTGGTGTTGCTGCGATGGCAGCCGGAGTTGGATACTTTTTCTGCTGGCTGTTACATCGTCTATTAAAGTGCGGAATTGCTCTGTACACGCTTCCACAAGCCTGCACTGAGGCTGGAATTCCGGTGACAAAGTGGCTGCAACTTACAAGATCACTTCGACGTCTAGTTCCGAACGTAGTAGGATTGAAGAATGCCAAGCATGTAAAATTCTACGTGAATGCTGTTTGGGCAGGTGTTCTGCAGAATTTCGCATTATTGCTCAGTTTCGTCGCCAGAATGTTTATACCGGGACCCGCGGTAATCGATAGACTTTTATCTGTCACCGTATTTAGTATCACGCGACGTTTGAGGCGTCATTGGGCAAAGGTTGATCTTGCTGGTGGAAGTGCTGAGCGAGTTGGTCGAGCGTCAGTTTTGTTGCGAACCTTTCCGCATGACTCCTTGCTCGCGACTGCGAATTGCGACAACCCTGTGAGCATTGAGGAGCGAATAATTCGCGCGCTTCTTTCCGGTGGTCATAGAGTGGTGGCACTCGGCAAGCCGGGAGAAGATATGCCACCGCTCGGAGCCGAGCGCTATTATGTCCCCGACGCTGACTGGCAAAGAATTATATCGAGTTGGGTTTCTCAGTCATTCTCTGTTGTGATGGTTGCAGGAGTCAGCCGAGCGACGCACTGGGAAATCGAGGAGATTATCCGCCTGGGAGTAAACGATCGGTTGTTGATTTTGTTTCCGCTCGAACTTTGGGATCGGAGTGAAGCTCGGGATACAACTGTTGATTTTGAGAAGAGTGTTTCTGAACGATTTGAGGAGATTGGATTGTCTGGAATTGATCGCTCGCTATTGACTAAGGGCGAGATGTTGATTGGTGCGAAAATTACCGCCGACAAAAAGTTGCTCCTATTGTCGACGCCTGACAAGAGCTATAAATCAACTCAGGAAGCGATCAAGTTTCATCTGGCGAATTTACAGGAAGAACCGGGAGCTGAAGGAAAAACTGCATCGGAGAAATTTTTTCTTGAGCCGAACTCATCCGATGCAGATCTGAAATTCGAAGAAATTGAAGGTGAGCTGGTTCCGGAGTTCCTCGGAGCGTGGTCTCGAACTCTTCCGTTTATCTCGGACGCGTTCATTCTGTTTTGGGGGACAGCCGTGGCTGCCGGGGCGGAGAATACACCTATTGTAGGCATTACGGCAGCGGCACTCTACTTCGGAATTTTCGAATCAGTTGCTAAGGGAACACCCGGAAGCCTTTTCTTCGGTGCCCGAGTTAACGGCACCGATGGACAGAAGTTGAATTTATTGGATGCAACTTTCAGATTTACCGTTTTCTGGGGGCTCGTTTGGACAATCGGAACGCTCTCAACGGTTGTTGGCACACTCACTCTGTTTCTTCCAGAGGGAGTCGATGCATTTCGGTTCGTATGGGAGTGGAGCTTCCTGTGGTGTTTTATCTTGACTTTAGTGCTGGTGATTTCATGTATTCGTTCACCAGATGGTCGATCGATTGTGGATCGATGGTTTGGACGCATGGTGGTTTCGCGACCATGGTCAGGAAAGTTTTGCGTGTTGAAAGATGACTGTACTGCGGACCGTCCGAGACTTCCCATTCTGGCGCGATGGGGGCTTGGAGTAATTTGCTTTGTTGCTGTGGGCTTTGGCGACAGGATCGAACAAAGTGTGAAGGACCTCGCATACTCCGAATCAGGGACACCGCTTGAAATGGTCGTCTTTGCTAAAGCGAACGTGGAGAAAGGGACAA
The DNA here is from genome assembly GCA_046328035.1 of Candidatus Obscuribacterales bacterium. Lineage (GTDB taxonomy): Bacteria > Cyanobacteriota > Vampirovibrionia > Obscuribacterales > Obscuribacteraceae > JBGASG01. The sequence goes on from JAXLXI010000005.1 coordinate 203,525, forward strand.
CGATTCAGTCTAAAGATGTGGAACTGCGACCTGTTCCGACACGACGCAAGATTGAAGGTTCACTTGTCGAACTGCCAGTTGGCAAGGTTGCGAAGTCGAAATTGACGGAAGGAATCGTTGTGTCCGTCAGCGAAATTGAGGGTGGCGAAGCGCAGAGTTCATCGGAGCAAGTGCAGTAAGCAGAGCCGTCTATCGAAAGTGCCCGGCCGAAAAAATACCAGAACAAGATTCGAGATACTTTGTAAGGTCTTGTCACTTGTCACAGGCGCTATTTGCTAGAAGGCATCGAACGGACCTCGCCCGCCCAGCTCTTGTTAAATCACTCGGCTTCAGTAAGTTGCTTGCTCAAGACTGTCCCTGTGTGTGCGCAACGTGCATACACACAGGGACAAAGAGCTTGAACTTGACATGAGGTGCGTATTCTCGCGCCAAGCGGCCACCGATTCTCAAGTCAATGGGCCACCGTTCTCACACCGTGGGCCACTTTTCTCAGTGAAGAGGGCCACCCCTCGGTAGACATCTGAGAGATATGCGCAAAGCGTAGCGTGTACCGGAATTTCCCTCGCTCTGGCAATCTGGGTTTGTCGAAGACCTAGAAGGAAAAGCCAGTTGTTTAGGAGAAAAATATCCATGCACACGCTGTCAGAAATTGTACGACTTTCCGCGCAAGGTTTGTCTGATCGCCAGATTGCTCGCTCCGTGCGGCTCTCACGCACGACAGTAAGGCGGTACCTGGAACGCACCAGGGCCGCTGGTATCAGTTGTCCGCTGCCGCCGGGAATGACCGAAGCGAAGCTGCTCGAACTAGTGACACCAAAATCGCTCTCACCGGAACGCGAGGAACCGGATTTCGCTGCAGTGCACAGAGAACTCTCAAGCCGCAGGTTTGCCACGCTAGAGTTGCTGTGGACAGAGCAGTGGATAGGGGTCATGTCGTATCAGACTTTTTGTCGGCGCTACAAAGCCTGGAAGGAGAAGTTGAAGCTGTCAATGCGCAAGCATTACCGCGGTGGAGAAGCTCTATTCATCGACTTCGCGGGAGACACGCTTCCAGTGACAGATCCTTCGACGGGTGAGGTGCGCGACGCGCATATTTTTGTAGCGGTACTTGGTGCCAGCAATTACACCTTTGTAGAAGCCGTGTGGAACGAGGACCTGGAGTCATGGGTCGCGCTTGTCGTAAAAGCATTGGAGTTCATCGGCGGAGTTCCTGAGCTCGTCATCAGCGACAACGCTAAAGCAGTGGTCACCAAAGCAGACAGATATGATCCACAACTCCATCATTTGTTCATTGAGCTGAGCCGGCATTACGGCTTCGCCCTTCTGCCGGCAAGACCGCGCAAACCGAAAGACAAAGCGAAGGTCGAGGCAGGAGTGAAACACATTTACCACGGCATCTTTGGAAAACTCGAAAAGCGCACTTTCCTTGGACTCGACGACTTAAACCAATCCATCAACAAAGAACTATCCGGTTGGAATGAGAAACCGTTTCAGAAGCTGGCGGGCAGCAGAAAGCAACTATTTGACGAAATCGACCGGCCAGCGTTGAAGCAGTTGCCTCTTGATCGGTTCGAGTTTGCGCAGTGGCGCAAGGCAAAAGTGCACATCGATTACCACGTGCAGGTCGACAAACACTTCTACAGCGTGCCACATTCGCTCATCTCAAAGGAAGTCGACGTGCGGCTCACAAAGAGCACCGTCGAGATCTTCCTCTCTGGCGATCGAATAGCCAGTCATCAGCGCAGCATTTCTCCCGGCAGATTCACGACCTTAGAGGAACACATGCCAATGCACCAACGTAACTACGTAGACCAGAACAGCGAGTACTTCCTAAGCGAAGCAAGCAAATTGGGGCCATGGTGCGCGCGGTTTGTCGAGGGTGTTTTTGAAAGACGGAAATATCCGCAGTTGGGTTTTCGCACGTGCCAAGGATTGCTGCGTCTGTCCAAACGCTACGGACCAGAACGAATTGAAATAGCTTGCGAGAAAGCCGTGCGAATGGGTGGCTTCGCTTACCGCACTCTCGAATCATTGCTGGTTCACAGGCTCGACCAATTCGAGCGCGCACCGGCAAAAGAACAAAAAGTTGTTCATTTGAATATCAGAGGCGCTGAATATTACAGCGAGAAAGAGGAGGAACAAAACGATGCTGACACATCCAACAATGGAAAAACTAAAAACTCTCAGACTGAACGGCATGCTTGACGCGTTAGAGAAACAAATGGAGGTAACCGACTCGAAGGAACTCACGTTCGAAGAACGGCTCGGAATGCTTCTTGACGCGCAGGATACCTACCAACGGAATCAGCGGTTCGCACGCCATTTAAAGAGCGCCAATCTCCGCCAGTCGGCCTGCATTGAAGACATCGATTACAAGCATCCTCGTGGGCTGGACAAGGGGCAGTTGTTAACGCTTGCTTCGTGCAGATGGATTGAAGAACATAACAACGTTTTACTCACTGGTTCTACCGGCACTGGAAAAACATATTTAGCTTGTGCGCTTGCACAAGTGTGCTGTCGCAATGGAGGTCGAGCGTTGTACCTGCGGCTGCCGCGCATGCTGCAGGATTTGAAAGTTGCGCGCGCCGACGGACGATACTCTCGAATGCTCACCGCCTGGGCTAAGCTCGATCTCCTGGTAATCGACGACTTCGGTCTGGCTCCGCTCTCTCCGGAATCAACCCGCGATCTTCTCGAAGTTCTCGACGATCGGTATGGTGTCAGCTCAACTTTGATCGCCAGCCAACTACCGACCAAGAGTTGGTATGACACGATGGAGGATCCGACTCTCGCGGATGCCGTCCTTGATCGACTCGTTCACAATGCCTACAAAATCGAGTTGGAGGGCGAATCCATCAGAAAGCGAAAGAAAAAGGGGGAATAAGAAATGCAGTCAAGAGAAATTCCGTCGCTTCGCTCCGCGCCGTGAGGACCAAAGGTGGCCCACATAGTGAGATTTGGTGGCCCGTTCCGTGAGAATACGCACAGCTAGAGCACATGGGCACCATAAGCTCCCAAAGCCAGTCGATAGGAACTCTGGAGAAATCCGAATAGCGTCTTGGCTAAACTCCGCCCAACAAGTGATCTTGGAAAAACAGGGAAACTTCCTTCGCGCTTTTCACAATTACTTGAAGCAGACTGCTCGCTTACGCAGTGCACAAGCAGAGTTTGATGCCATCACCAATGGTGCCGGAACCGAATGGAACAAATACGATCCCCGCATTGCACCATACATGCGCACATTCGCTGAACAGATACTAGTTTACCAAGCTCAACGCGCGCAGCAAGCCAAAGGAGTGCTACTAGGACTTACGAGCGAAGGTTTTCTAAACGACACAGATAAGGCCTTCGGTGGAGATATAGACTGGAGCAAGACGCAACAATTGGCCGCCAACAAGTCCCTCCTCGCCCGGAACGAACAGCCCGTTTCTCCAGAAATGGGGCTCTACTCGCAAACAGCTGAAAGGCTCTTCGCGGACCAGTTTAAAGGCTTCGCTCCCTCACTCGTCCTAGTCGCAAAGGTAAACAGAACCGGCATGAGGCAAATCCATGTACTGAAATCGTCGGGGAAAAGTAGCCTGGATGAAGAGGCAGTGCGTGTCGCCAAACAACTCGCATTGTCCCCCTTTCCGAAGTCCTACACAGGCGATCACTGGTTTCTGATTCTGCGAAAGTTTGGGTTCGTCCCAAAGATCGAATCAGCCTCTAGGGGCACCACTACGACACCAACACAGTCCGAGATCGACATGCAAGTCGAGCAAGACCGAAATGTGCAGGAGCGCGATATGCAGGCTAAGAAGCTACGTTACGGAGTCTCCTATCCATGGGAGATGACGGAGCCCTATGGGCTGGTTCGCGAACGCTGATAGCGGCATATCCGCGTGTCGGGACTTTGTCGGTTTTGAAAACGTAGTATCCTAGGACTCCTTTCCGAACGACGTGGGGATGATCCAATGAAATCCAAGTGCCCTCCAGACATATCGGCGCGCCCCTTGACCATGACGGTCGAACGCGTCATGAAGGCAGACGCGAAATCCATCTACGAAGCGTGGACCGAGAAGTTCGACAGATGGTTTGCCGAACCGGGCGAGATCATGATGGTTCCGGAAGTCGACAGACCGTTCTTACAACAACCGCAAAGACTGGGGCAGTCACCCGCACTACGGCCGGTTTCTTGAATTGGAAAAAGACAAAGTAGTCGAAATGACATGGCTAACAGGGAAAGACGGGACCGCCGGCACAGAAACCGTCTTGAGAATTGAGCTAACACCCACCGACAAGGGCACTCATCTTCGCTTGACGCATTCCGGCTTCGCAGATGAGCGCAGCCGAGACGGGCATAAAGACAACTGGCCAGCCGGGCTGGAAACTCTGGACGAAGCACTGGCAAAGCTCGGCGTGCGGTAGTTCAGCGACTTAACGCTAAGCATGGTATCACCCATGGTGCCCGACTTGGACACCTCGATTGTTACCCAGCGCCCTCCGGTTTCGATATAAGTATTGTTCGCGTGGGTACGATAAAATCGTGCTCCTCGGCTCGAATTTAATATGAAATCAAAAACCTTACTGGTGACTGCTTTCAGCCTTCTCCTGCTGTCCTCCAGTCACTTAAATCCAGCAGCGGCGGATACAGTGACCGTCAAAGCTGGATACTTCAATCTGGCGGTCGTTAAAAGCAAGTTCCAGGCTTCGCTGGATGCCGATGCATTCCGCACTCAGTCCGAGAAGGACCTGCGGGACGAAGTCGACGCCGGCAACAAACGGTTGGACACTGCGAAAGCCTCCGGTAGCAGCCTGGCTCAGCAACAGGCGATGGCGGATGAAATCCAGTCCACTATTAATTCCAGGCAGCAGCAGTTGATAGCGGACTATCAGGCAAAGAACACTGCCGCCACTCAAGCGATCGTCCAAGCCGCCACGAAAGTTGCGGAGCAAAAGGGATTACAGCTTATCGTCGACGGCGCGGCAGTCTATGGCGGTGGCAAGGTGCTGGTCGACAAGGGTGTCGATGTCACCAACTCAATTCTCAATGCTCTGGGCGTGGCTAGTACGGACTCCAGCGGCAACGCATCCCCCACAGCATTCGACATTGCTTATTTCAACAAGGCTACTGTGTTCAAAGCCCTTCCCGATCTCGATGTAGAGTCACAACGTACTGCTGCCGAAACGCAGCTACGCACCGACGTCGCCGAAGGAAATGCCAAACTCGCAGCGGCGCAGAAAGCCGGCAAGAGCAAGCAAGAACTCGCACAAATGGCGAGCGCTCTGCAATCAGAAATCAATGCAAAACAACAAGCTCTAGCCAAGTTCATTCAAACAGAAACCGCAGCATCCGGCAGCCGCTGCAGCTCTCTTGTTCAAAAGACTGTGGCTGGGCGCGCAAATCTCATTCTCGAAGGGAGCGGAGTCTATTACGGCAAACAACCGGTCACGGATCATGGAACAGACATCACCGACCTCCTATGCAAAGGCGGCACGCTCGACGGTGTGCCTTCCACGCAAACCGCGGTTGATGAAACCGCCCAAGCGAAGCCCGTTTCAACCTCGAGCACCCAAGTTGCCAGCGCTGCACCGCGTGCCACCAAACCCGATGCGCCGATTCGCGATAAGTGGGCTGTCGTGGTGGGGATCAGCAAGTTTGCCAATCCGCAGATAAATCTCAAATTCGCCGCTAAAGACGCGCAAGACTTCCGTGACTTCCTGGTCAAGGAAGAAAACTTCAAGACCGATCACATCGTCACCTTATTAAACGAACAAGCCACCCGCGCAAATATAATGAGCGCATTCGGCAGTCGCTGGCTGCCCAACGTAGCGGAACCGGGTGATCTGGTGGTTGTCTACGTTTCCACTCATGGGACGCCGTCGAGCATCGATAATGGTGGACGAAACTATGTGGTGGCATACGACACTGACATCAATGATCTCTACGCAACGGGCGTCGACATGGACGAACTCTCGCGCCGCATCAAAGAAGGCGTCAAAACAGAACGAGCATTGATCGTGCTTGATACTTGCTTTAGTGGCAATGCCGGGCAGGGGGGCAAGGGCATCAATCGCGTCGGCAACTTCGACATCAACGCAATTCCCGTCGGCAACGGACACTTGATCATCAGTTCGAGCGGCATGAATCAAGCTTCGTGGGAATCCAAAACCGATCAAAACGGCATCTTCACTCACTACCTCATTCAAACTCTGCGTGCCTGCAACGGCAATGTCAACCAGGCTTTCGACAAGTTGCAGAGTCAGGTGTCGTGGGAAGTAAAACGCGATTATGGAGCGCAGCAAGAGCCCCAGATAGGCGGTAACTGGCATGGCAGAGAACTGGTCATTTCTGCCCCCGCCGGGTCGCCGCGCCCGATGACAGGTGTGCCGGGCGAGCAAGTCATCATCCCGACGGCCGTTAAAATCAAACCACCCGTAACCACTCCCAAGCCTGTTGCGCACTAGTGCCCCCGCACTCTACAATCTTGCGGTGAACACATTATTCGTCACCAGCGCTATCCAAATACCACTCGACCAGATCGAGTTCAGCTATGTGCGCAGCGGCGGCCCCGGCGGACAGAACGTCAACAAGGTCAATAGCAAAGCGCTTATGCGCTGGCGCGTCACGAGTTCTTCAGAGCTGCCCGAGGATGTGCGGGAACGGTTCATGTCCAAATTCGCGTCGCGTATCAGCAACGAAGGCGATTTGATTCTCACCAGTCAGAAGTTTCGCGATCAGGCATCGAATGCAGATGACTGCCTGCAGAAACTACGAGAGATGCTGACTTCTGTTGCCACCGCTCCGAAGAAGAGACGCCCAACCAGGGCAACCCTGTCGTCGAAACGCAAGCGTCTCGATAGCAAACGCAAACAGTCAGCAATCAAGCAATCGCGGCGCAGTCCGCAATCCGATTGAAGTCAGCGGTACCGAAATGCGGCTGATATCCATCGAGACGACACCCAATCCCAACAGTATGAAACTCAATCTGGATCAGTCTGTTGGACTGACCGCGACGTTTACTGCAAAGGATGCCGCTACTTGTCCCGACTACGTCGCGCAGCTCCTCAACATAGATGGAGTGCAGAGTGTGTTTGTTTGCGGCGATTTCATCACAATGAACCGAGATCCAAGAACAGAGTGGAGTTCGATTCTAGACAGAGCAACACATCTTCTGACCGGCTCGCCGTCGAGCACCAGCGAAGGTACAAGTCCCGATGCACAGCGAGCTCGTGGCGAAACCCTGGGACAGGCGGCGGTGTTCGTGCAGACGTTTCGCGGAATTCCGATTCAGGTGAAAGTCGTTGATGCCGATGGCGAAAACAGAGTTGCGCTCGACACACGCTTCTCCGATGCAGCGCAGCTTGTCCAGGAAAAGTCAGGTGCAGACTATCTAAAAGAACGGTACTGGAAGAATCTAGGTGTGCGGTATGGTGCGCGCGATCAGGTCGCCGCAGAAGTTGTGGACGAAATCAGCGGGACTCTGGACGAAACAGAACTTGCATCGCTCCTTGCTAATGCTTTAGGAGAGTCACAACAAGAGCACCGCGCCGAGAGACCGCTCGATGTGATACAGGCGGATCTAGCATCTGACGATTGGCACAAACGATTGACGGCAGTGCAGGAAATAGGGACATCGGAAGATGCGGTTTCGTTTCTCATTAGAGCGCTCACGGACACTCAGCCTCAGGTACGCCGACTAGCCGCCGCTGCTCTCGGCGCGTCGGGAAGCGAGAATGCTGTCGCCCCGCTAGCGACTGCCTTACTCGAAGACACATCCGTTGGCGTAAGACGCACCGCCGGTGATGCGCTGTCAGATCTCGGCGATGCCTCAGCTCAATCCGCCATGTGCAAGGCACTCGGTGACTCCAACAAACTTGTTCGATGGCGAGCAGCCAGATTCCTTTTCGACATGGGCACCGAACAAGCCTTGCCATCTCTGCAACAAGCCATTAACGATCCAGAATTCGAAGTGCGACTGGAGGTTCAAGCTGCTATCGAACGAATCAGCGGCGGCAAGGACACTTCATTGCCGGCATGGAAGAAGATTCTCAAATCCACCGAGCAGCCGTAACTTTAAGGGGCCTTGGACGGCGCGACTATCTTATCTAGTTCCGCACACAGTTGCGGCAGCGGCTTAGCGGCACGCCTGCGATCCTCTGTCCTTGGCTTAATATCGATGTCGTTCAATCTTGTAATGGAATCGTATTCGCCAAGCGTTTCGTCCAGCAAGATCAAAGTCGCTTCTTCGTAGTCGTCGGAATTATCGTAGCCCTTGACGTAGAGCGTTATGGATGCGCGGTCACCATCCGGTTTCAGCAGGAAGGTCACTTTCTCGGGACTGACCATCACCTTGCCCTGCTTAACGGGTTTCGGAGCACGCTGTTTCTGCCGAAACGCGATGACTCGCCAGCGTGGGAGCTTCGGAGCGCTAGCTACTGTCGACATGACCACCGGAATCACTTCTTCCAATCCGTTGGCGCCAATCACAAAGTCTCTCTTGCCGCTGCTCTCCGGTCCGAACTCGAAAGTCAGGTCTGGATTGATGGACTCAAGCTGCTTGTCGAGATCGGCGAGCGTGGCGTCGTCCGAATCGTCCTTCGACGCAAACAACTGCTGTTCGTTCTTCTCGAACCACTGCCAGAACGCCTTCACTTTCTCGGCGTTGTTATCGGCGCCGGAGCTCGCACCAGAACCTGCTCCGGATCCCCCGCTGGAACAACCGGCCACAAGCACAGCAAGCGCGCAAAAAGCCAGTAATCTCGTCAGCACGGTCTTCACTACGGGCTCCCCAAGCACGGCATTCCTTATGTCAAAACTGGTCGCCACACTCTAGCATCTCGACACCCGCATAGTCAGCGCGTACGCTCCCCCTTGTAGACCCCTTGTTACAGCCATCGATGGGCACGGGTAAGCCGAATGTTCGTTGTCATGTGAGGCAGGCATTTCAAAGAAGTCGATTTAATCCAGCGGTCGATTCGATGGACGCGAAACTCCGGTTTCCAATGTCCTGGCATAACTGCGGGCAAACCAAGGCACCATGGGTGGTGCTACTCCTGCTGCATCATCAACCGGTTATCGCTAGGAGTCGAAGCAAGCATCATCCGGGCAGCCTTGGACCAAACAACGCATACAGCACCCATAACGCACCGATTGCAGCGAGCGCCTTCAAGACTCGAAACAGGACGTCAGCGAATGGTTCAGGCTCGTATTCCGGCGGAGGCTCGGGGACTATCGATTCCTCAATTTCGGCTGGTTTGGCTGGCGTGTAGCGTTCTTCGCCTTTGTAAATTAGGGCTGGTAGGTCGTCGCCAGACAAGTGCCTCTTCGGAAGCTTAAGCTCAGGAAGAATCTCTGTACACCGAGGGCACACTGCGACATGTGAGGGTGCCTGCGTCCCACACTGCCTGCATGTCTTAACAGGCTCGTCGATACCGCAGAGTGATGTCTCAGGTGTACTCATGCTCCTATTATGCCCGCGATCGTTACGCTCGCGGTGTTTGCACAGTGGACAGCGTTTGGCGCGTACGGCAGACTAGAGGAAGAACCCCAAACCTCAAGACGGTCCCGCACTATGCCCGACGATGATTCCGATGAGTTAGCGAAGCGGCGTCGCAAACGGGCTGAGGACGCAAACCCTAAGCCTCCGCGAACTCCTAAAACGCAATCCAGCCCAGGACGAACTCCACCAGCAGAACCGCCTCGTCGCACGGCGATCGGTTACAGCGGCGATTGGGGAAATTACAAACCTGGACAGAAACTGATTTGCAAGGTGATCGCGAAAGAACTCGGTGGATACGCCGTCGTGATCATCAGGGACGACCTTGAGGCTTTTCTTCCAACCGATCAAGAACTCAAAGTCGGAGATGAGGTCATAGCTCAATTCGTGTGTATGAGTGGACTTAGGGCGCTTCTTCAGCCGATGATGTCCGTAGAAAACGTTAAGCTTGGACTGAGCGAGAAACTTGATTCGAGTTGGCGAGAGAAGGGACCGATCAACTCGACATGGAAGCAGACCGGCTTCAGACATCGACGCGCAATCGATCTGATACCACTTCCGGTGGTTGGTGAAATGCCTGCTTGGTACAAGTTAGATGAGCACGGACCGAGTGATCTTGTCACAGACCTGGAAGGAAACCAGCAAACTGGTTGCTTGAGGTTCACGTCCCCAGCATCCAAATCGCGCGGAACGGTGCTGCTACTTCGAGGGCGCGCCACCGGTTGTATTTACGGTAACCGTCACTCGCTGGACCCGGTGCCTACTGAACCGTCTTTGCGGCTACTCTTTCGCACTCTCATCGATGATCCATCCGCTGAGGTTCTGATTCACGACTTGCCGGAGGAAGTGGTGCTGCCAATGTCGGCACTGTTCTTGGGATATGCGGTCGAGCGAAAGGATTCGCTAGATGCACCCTCGTACATTGAATACATGCTTGGTTGGCTCAAGGGAAAAGAGTTGACCGCTTGCCTGACAGTATCACAGCCAACAACGTTGAGCACAGCACTAGCATTCATATGCGAAGGCGACTTTGTAGGAACCTTCTACGTAGAGGATCAAACATTCTCAACCGAGATTGACTACCTGAACGATCTCGTAGCAAAGGATGCGCTGACGAGAGTCGAGCCTTCGATTCTGCCACCGGAAATGCACAGGGGATCCCTTGACCGCTTCGGATTCAATCTACGAATGGCACTGTCAGACAGCTAGCCTCGCAGTGGACACCGCTACTTTAAAATCTCAAACCCTTTGGTGTCCACTAAGTTCAAAAGTTTCAGAGCTGCCGCATTGGGCTTCTTTTGTCCGGTTTCCCACTTCTGAACTGATGAGACTGTAACATTCAGATAAGCGGCAAATACTGGCTGACTGGCTCCGCAGCGGGTTCGAATTCCCTGGATTTGACTTGGAGTGTACGTTTTGACCTTCGGCAAACAGGCAGCGTCGAATTCCTTCATAGTGGATTTGCCTATTAAGCCTGCGCGGTAAAGCCCGGACGCGGTTTCGTGTACAGCCGCCAGGATTGGGCTTTCGCTTTTGGTCCGCTTCCCCTTAGGCGAGGACTTCTTTGGTGACGGCGGCTTCTTAGAACTTGATGCAGCCTTGCTCCTACTCATCTTCATACGTCAACTCCGATAATTCGCCTTCGCGAATGGCAGTGTCTATGTCTGCATTCGAAAAGTTGGAAAATTCCTTCTCCAATAACCTCAGCGCGATTAGCTCCTCCCGTCCAACATTACTCCGTTCGTTCTTTGCAAAGCAGTAGATGAAGAAAATGTCTTGCGGCTTTGTCCTGTAGATTAATACCGTACGATAACCTCTGCTTTTCCCCGCTCCAATTCTGGCAATTCGCTTCTTATAGAGATTGCCCCCAAGTGCATCTCCGGCAAGCCCTGTTGCAACCTCCTTCGCAGCCTTAATCAACGCAGCGTCTATCAGTCCGACCTTGCCAGCGAGTTTATCAAATTGCTTCGTTTTGAAAATTCGCATAAAACCTGACTGTAGCACCTAGTGCAATATAGCACTTAGTGCTACGGCTTGCAAAGCGCATCCCTTTGAAGTACACGAGACTGCCTGGACCCTGTTCTACCGGTACATTTTCTGAAGTGTCACCGAGGTCCTTCGCCGGATCAGAGCGAGCGATAGGATTGCGATCTAGGCAACATACAAAATCAGAGGTGCGTGCCATGGATAGACCCATGATCTCCGAGAACAGCTCCCATTGGATGGCGTTCGTCTGGATCTCTTTTGTTGCATCGAATCTGGCTACCGCAATCGGCATCTACAATCTTCCAGTCGACTTCTGGGTAAAGGGGTACATGTCGATGGGGTTATTGTTTTGCGTTGGTTCCTGTTTCACTCTGTCGAAAACAGTGCGCGACAACCACGAAGCGCGAAAACTAATCAATCGCGTGTCGGAGGCGAAGACCGAGCGTATGCTGCATGACTTCGAGCTGAAGGCAACGGCATAACCGGGCGACGCGCCCGTGACTTTGCCGTAAACGTTCTTCTGCGTTCTTGCTACGCTTAGGTTGGGGTGACATGGAGAGTTGGCGGTGAGGACTGTCCGCCGTGGCGGACAGCTAGGGGCAATTTCGTCCGCCGTGGCGGACAAAACGGATTCGGGTGTCCGCCGCGGCGGACAAAATCGATGATAGCTGTCCGCCATGGCGGACAACTCGCCGCGATGGCACCGGAATTCGGCGTTTCACTTCAAAATTGGCCGCCACACCGCGGACACTAGCCGTGGTTCTTTCGTTGAAGGTACATAGGCGTGACGCGACGTGACGCGACGTGACGCGACGCGACGACGCGCTCATCCCATACACGAAATGTGCACAATCCATTCCAGAATTAGTTGTGAATGCCGGCTTAGTATTGCATCGTTCCCGCCCGCCAGAACTTGCTGAAGGATGAGCGCTCCGCGTTCTTCCTCTCACTTGCTTCGCTGAAGAGGAGACGAGCAAATGTCCACACAACCAGCCGCGCAAACCGTCACGACGAATGCCGACAACCCCACAGCCGCCGCCACAGAAGCGGTGAACAAGCTGACTGAGCACACGGCGACCGCCGACACGTATCTCTTCGATGATGTGCAAGCGACGCTGGACTGGGCGCGCCAGCAGGGTCCTGAGTACTTCAAGCAGTTCACCAACTCGCTGAATAATGTCGCGCGAGACAACCCGTATCTGGAAAACTGGCTTCCGACCGTGACCATCGGTTTTGATGGTGCCTCTGAAGAACAACTTACTCACGACGGCAACAACAACACTGCAATCTCGTACAATCCGCAGGGCGAGCCGATCGCGTACGAGAGCAACGGCAAGCGCATCGTCAAACACGATGACGGAATGTGGTGGGTGCATGAGCCGGACGGCGCGTTCACGCTTGCCGGGACACCAATGCTCCAGGAAGACGGATCGGTGTTCTACCCTGGTGCCGGCGACGATGCGAACGTTGCATACAAACTCGGCGCCGGGAGGGTGCTCTCCGCGACACCGGAGGCGCTGGATCAAGAAGCCGAGCAGCGCAACGGAGTCGGGCGTTCTATCACCACGCTATTCGACGCACCGGAGCATCCAGTCTCGTACGAAACCGGCGGACAGCGCATCGAGCTACATGCTGACGGCACGTGGTGGGTGCAAAATCCACTCGGCGGATTCGAACAGGCTGGCGTCCCGCGCCAGGAAAATGGATTGATCGTCTACTCGGGTGCAGGCACCGACTCACAACATACTTACGTGTTGGGATACCGCTTCGAATAGCCCCCTCCCCTGAAGCCACGGATGCGTCCGCTAACCGGCAACACGCTGCGATCCGACGAGGAAGACATGAGCCGACACTCGAACAAGCTATATCTGATATAGTCACTCGGATACGGCAATCGAGGGTCCCCAAATGAATCAAAAGCTGCTTGGAATTTTGCTGTCAGCCCTCGTCAGCACTTCGTTGCCAGCCCTTGCCGAACAATTTGCCGTCGGCGACAGCGTGATCGTTCTTCCAGGATGGGGCAACTATTCGGGAGTGGTCACTCAACTCGGTGGACCCTCCGGCATGGTGCGAGTCAGGCTTTCGACCTCGCCGCCCGATTCACCCGGCAGCTGGTATAACCCGAACAACATGAAACATGGCGGCGGCGGCGGAGCTGGTGGCAACGCCGGCGGTGGCGGTGGTGGCGGTGGCGGAGGAGTTCCGGGCGGCGGTGGAACGCCAGGTGGCGGCGGCATCCCTGGTGGCGGTGGCGGCGGCGGACAGTTCCATGTCGGCGACAACGTAATTGTTCTGGGCACCTACCAGGGAACCGTCACGGAAGTGGGCGGTCCATCAGGACAGGTAAGAGTCCAACTCAACACCAGCCCTGCAGGTAGTCCCGGCGCCTGGTTCAATCCTGCCAACATGAAACTGGGCGGCGGTGGCTCGCACGGCGGAGTTGGCGCAGGCAACAACGGTGCCGGCGGTGGTGGTGGCGGTGGTGGTGCCGGCGGCGGAGGCGGTGGCGCCGGTGGTGGCGGAGGCGGTCAGGCTCCGGCAAATCCCGGGCAAAACGGATTCCGCGATGCGTTCGTCGTCCCGAAAGGTGCACCACCCAACGAAGACACCTTCAAGAAAATCATCATGTCGAACCAGGTGCCGCAAGGCAGTTCGACAGTGTACGTCGACTTCCCGACTTTCCAGAACGAGGGCAAAGGCACATTCAACAATGCCTATGCAGGAAACCTCCAACAGCACGACGCTCAGATGGGCGGACCGGAACAGAACTACGACGGCTACAAATATCACGTCAAGTTCGTGAAGCGCGAACGCTTCGACAGTCCTAACTCACCCGATGAAGTCACCACATTCGAAGGCGACTATGTCTTCTTCAAGGACAAGAACGGTGAGTGGTTCGGCAAGTCCGACAACATGCAAATGATCGGACACGTAGAACATCAAAACAAGCAGTAGCTCTCGTCTACCTACCCTACCAGTCGGCCAGAGTTTTTCTGCGGTCGCGCATGTATGTCTCGTACCTTGGCACGTTGCTAAAGAGGAAGTCTTGCGCAGATCGGAAGGCGGAATAGCCCGCGCCGGCCAGACATCCAAGGCTGACGACCTGACTGACGCCGGTCGGAGCAATGCCGAATGCGAATGCACTGAGCACCAGTCCGCCAGCTAAGACAGCTTCTCCCTGCGCCCACAAACTCTCTGCCTCTTTTACCTCAGCCAGGTGCTGCTTCGTTTCTGACTCAGAAGCGATGAGTTCAATTACGTGTAAGTCATCTTTCGAAATGCCGCCAGTTGTCTTGTCACTGGCGAATGTTTTCTCAAAGGAGGCATACACTTGCGCCCGCAGCTTATGAGGTACGTTGTTCGTGGAAGCGAATTGCGTCGCGTCATCGAAATGGGTAAGCAGCATTACAGCGGCGTCTCGCAGATAGGCACTAGTACCTTCCTTTGAAGCCATCTCCAACTCGTCGCGATCCAGACAGCCGGAGCGGTTTGTGTCGAGGTCGTCGAATCGATTCGAAATGCCTCGCGCCAACATGCTCACGTCTTCTACATCGTGTTTGCCTTCAACCATGCGAAACCTCCACCGTCGAAAACATGCATCGACGGAAATGTATTAACCACGCCATAGCCTGCCCATCCGCATCGAGCACTAAGTGATCTGAGGCGGATGATGTAGCCCGCACGAATGCCGTCAAATTTTGACGTTACCTGAGGACGATCAGGTGGGATCAGCGGGACTAATCGGATATACACACCCTGCGGAATTTTCGGACATCAAAAATCACCGGCACTGCTCCGCTCCAGATAACACGAGAACGTGACACTCCAAGACGTCTGTAAATTCAGTGGGGGTTCCACCATACTCCGGTCCGCGGCATTCCTGTTAAATTGCAGCACTGTCGCCGGACAGTAGCGCGTGCAACACGTGCAGGAGGGTCTGTGACTTTGGCTCCAACTGAATTACCTTCACAAGAAGACTTCGCAAACATCGTTGCTGACTATTTCTTCAGCCGCAACAAAAAGATTGAAGGCGAACTGAAACTTGATAGACGCCAATATAGTTTTGTGATTTCAGACGGACAGGGGCGCGTAGTGTGCCAAGTTCTGCTGACCAACTATTACAACGAATACTGCCGCGAAATAAATCCAGTCAACCGCGAAGAGATTCTCATGCGTGCGACCAATGGATTGATCCGACGGTCCAACCTATCGCTCCGTGAAATCGAATCTATTAAGTCACGCCTATTGATTCAAGTAAAAGATCGATGGTCTATCGAGATGTGGCGCCTCAAGTTGAAGATGGGCGTGGGTGGCGGTAAATCAAGCAATGTCGAGATTCCGCACGCGGTCGTCGCCGAGCACTTTGCTCTCCTGGCGACGTACGATATGCCGGAACAAATGATGTACGTGACCTCGAGTCAGCTGGATGAGTGGGGTCTGGAATATCTGGAATGCTTCGAACAGGGCTGCGCTAATCTGTTTGAGCGCACACAATTCGACTTCGAATCCTTCATGGACACTTCCACGAATGAATCCCTCATTCACAAGAGCATGTGGCAAGACGAATACGACAGCGCTCGCATAGTCTTCTCCGACAATCTGATGACGCTTCCCGTAAGCGGCGAACGCCTCATCGTGCTGCACAACAACAACTTGATGACAGTCTCCGGAACGGATTCACAGGCCGGCATAGCTTTCTTGATGATGACGATGGAAGAGGAGTCGAAGAAACCGCGGTCACTGCCGCCGGTGCCAATTCTGATGAGGGATGGCGTGTTCAGCTCATACCGAGTGCCCCGGCAAAAACCGCTCTTACGTTTTCTAGAAACCAAACATCTCGATTACGTGCAGCAAGTCTATGCCTGGCAACGGCAAGCACTTGAGGGTGAGTTCAATCAGCTCGTCGCCGGCTGGAGAGTGATACCACTGCAAGCCGATACGAGCAACAAGGCGAAATGGCCTTTCACGCACTGCAGCATCACTAGTGGACGCATGCCGGCGCTGGTTCCTAAAGCGGATATTGTCTATTTCGGACCGAGCCACAAACCGCAAGCATCGCTGCGGTGGGACGCGTTCGTGAAGGCGTTCGCACCGCTTCTAGAAGAGACGGATCACTATCCCGAACTGCATCTTTTGAAGACCTACCCTTCACAGCAGGAAATAGCATCAATCGGATTTGTGCTCGACCTGTAGCAGCTTACGCAGGTCCGGCAAAGCATCTTCAGCAGCTTTCACTCCCGCTTCATAGGCTTTCTTCGCAGCCTTCGGGCTGGTTGTGATCACACTGATGCCGGTGGTATCAGGATGAATGATGAAATCGGCTACCTGCTCTTGTGGCTTATCCAGATCCCAGAGGTCCCAGTTGATCAGGCGATCAGTGACGCTGCCCAACTTCCTGAAGTGCACCTCTTCTTGCTCTTTAAACGGCTGATCCACATTTACTGCGATCACAAAATCAGCACCCATCTCGCGGCATTGTTTGACCGGAAGATTGCAGTCCACCCCACCGTCGACAAAGAGTTTTCCTGCAAATGGAACAGGCTTCCGCAGACTGGGTACCGCAGAACTCGCCTGCATCGCAAAATCCAGATCGCCGCCCCGAATCATATATGTTTTGCCGTCCAGCAAGTTGAAGGCAATCGCAGCAAATGGCTTCTTCATGTCCTGTATTTGCGGGTGTTTCTCAGGCAAAGATTCCTGCAAGTAATGGCGAAATGTCTTGCCGCTGTACAAGCCGTCGTAAGGCTTAGCGCCTAGCAGACGAGGCGACAGGGTGAGCGGCTCCAGAGCCAGACGGGTAGGCAGTGACATATTCATGTACTTACGCATGAATGATCCCTTTTCAGCGTCGCATTGCAAGTCATTCAGGTGACATCCAGCTGCCCACAGTCCACCTACGATAGCGCCAACGCTCGTGCCGCACACATAATCGATCTTGATGCCTTCACGTTCCAACACCTGCAGCACCCCGACGTGCGCTGCGCCGCGCGCACCACCGCCGCCGAGCGCCAGCCCGATTTTAGTTTGGGCGTTCGGCACACACGGCTTGAAATTGTATGCATCGAGATAGGTAGCAGGTTCAGTCACCTGCACCAGGTCTTCGCCATGCGCGGCGTTCACTGTAGTCAAACTGAACGACGCAATCGCCGTCAACCAGACTGCGACTCTTTTATTTCGATCCAAATTTAGAGACACCGTTTGTTTCCTTTACGCTTCACTTGATACCGGCAACGTGGTTTCACGCAGTTTCTTCACTGCGGCATCCAGTGCGTGGAACGCATCCATAGAGAACTGCACCGGCTTCGGCAACCGTTTTCTAAACTGGGTGATGCGGTCAAAAGACTCTTCCTGAACTGAGCGCTCCACTTGCGCCAGGGCTTCCGCAATCTTCGGAACGCCCGCCACGTTATGGCAGACCAGCAATATGTCATTGCCGGCTTTGAGAGCCATGGTGGCAGCTTCGGCGCTGCCGTAAATCTTATTGATGGCGCCCATGTCCAGATCATCTGTGACTGTGCATCCTTTGAACTGCCATTCGGTACGCACCAATTCACGCACCATCTTCGGTGCCAGGGTGGCAGGCACTCCGGAGGGATCGATTTGCGGATATGAAACGTGTCCGATCATCAACGAATCCAATTCATGCAGCATTTGCTGAAATGGCACCCATTCGGTCTTCAGCATATCTTCCATACTGCGATCGACGGTCGGCAGCGCGTTGTGCGGATCTACAGATGCGCAGGAGTAACCTGGAAAGTGCTTGCCGCAACTGAGAATGTCCTGGCTCTTCATTCCTTTGAGAAACGCTCGGGCGTTCCTCGTCACTTGCTCGGGCGACTTTCCATAAGCTCTTTGATTGAGCGAGTTATCGTTGGCGGAGTTCAATTCAACATCGAGCACCGGCGCGAGATTGAAGTTGAAGCCGAAGAGGCGCAAAAGCTTTCCTGTCAAAAGCCCATGCTCTTCGATCAAAGCAACGTCGTCGCGCTCCGCAAACTGTCGCGCGCTGGGCGGCTCGGACATAAATTCTTTGAGGCGAGAAACTCGACCACCCTCTTGATCGATGGTGATAATCGGTTCGTGGTTCACGGCGCGTCGCAGACTTTCCGTGAGGTCGCGCAATTGCTGCGGGCTCTTGATGTTTCTTGCAAAAAGGATAAAACCGGCGGGCTGCACTTGCTTGATGATGCTGAGCGTTTCGGAATCCAGAGTCTCCGCTGGAATGCCCATAACGATGAATTCGCCGCCTGTGAATGTATGCACCCGTTGTCCTCCTTGTGCCTGAAAACGACATCGAGTTCGTTCCCGGCTATAGGATACAGCTTCCACTGTCGCGATTGTCACCCGCGCCACCGCTTGACCACCACCTGTGCGGCTGAGACGCCTCACGGTCGAGTTGGCTGAAATGATATGCTGGTAACAGTTTGCGCCGGTGAAGATGTGCGTAAAGTGCGATTACTAGAGATTGTCGCTGTGGTGCTGGTGGCTTGGCAAACCCCAGGACTGGCGTTGGCAGAGGATTATGTGCCAAAGGACTACGTGCCGAAGGACTACGTACCAGGTAATGCTGCGCCCCCCAGCCCACCTCCCAACCTGCCGTACATCGCACCCAACGCGCAATACACGCCACCGACAAACCAGTATCCGAGCGGCAATCCGCAGTATCCGGCATATCCCGGAAACAACTCCGGCATGCTGCAAGGGCAGGTCGAGCAATCGCAAAAGATGGCGCCTCAGGCGACTCCGGTATTTCCGGGATATCTCCAACAACGGCAGCAGCAACAGCCTGGCACCGCCCCTGGTGGCTTGCCCTACGCGCCCTGGCAATTCGGCAATCCGATGCAAGCGCGCCCGGCTGTTCCTCCACAGCAGTTTTTTCCCCACGCCACGCAGCAAGCCCCACTGCAGGGACAAGTGCAGGACAAGAATCAACAACAACCCACAGGTCGCCCGACCTGGCTACCGGCCTATGCATACAGCAACGACGCCATGGTCGCGCCTTATCACAATCTCGACATCTTCTTCTGGGACAAGCGCTCCATACCTAATCGCAAGCAATGGATGAAATTGTCGACTTCAGTCTCTCGGTATTGGAATGGCTACGTCCCAGACCCATGCATGATTCTGGCGATTCCTATCGACCAGGCGCCGGGCAATTTCACCTTTTCCGCGACCGAGCCCGGTGCTCCGCGCGGCTGGCTGCAAAACACGGGAGACACTAACTGGCAGGGCTTTCCGATGTATCGATATTGGTTCGATCCGCGTTGAGCCGATTTGGAAAACCTCATTCTGGGCATCAGATAGATAGCCCCGAGTGGATTTCATATGCATAAACCGCTTGCTCTCCTGCTGGTACTTTCAGCCCTGCTGTCGTTGCCGGTCATAACGGTGGACGCGAAGGCAGCGAAAGGGGGTTCGAAGAAAATCTCCGCAGCCCAGGCAAAACGCGCGAAGCTTCTCAGCCAGGCAACCTACAAAGAAGGTCTTGCTCTTTACCAGAAGCGCAACTATTCAGGCGCACTGAAGTGTTTCTTCAAGCTGGACGGCACTGGATTTTGCTGCGACCTGATTCACTATTACATAGGACAGTGCTATCAGCACCAGAATCAGACTGCCGCAGCACAACAGCATTACGACTGGGTAGTCGCCCGCAGTCAGGATCCGACGCTGCGCTCCTATGCCGACTACGCCAACCAGACGATGGCGTATTACAACCAGCACCGCACGTTTTCCGGTCAAGGCAACTATTTCGACAAAGGCGGGCGCGCCGGTCCAGGCGGCAGCGCCGCACCGCGTCAGGGTTTCAGTTGAGGCGGTTAACGTGACGGTAGGTTGCCGTCAGTCAATTTAGTCGAAGTCGCTGGAGTTACTCAAGTCGGGCGATTCGGCCAGGTTGCGAAGCAGCGGTACGAGCAGCAAGCGTCCGCCGTTGACACAGACGAACTGCGCGCGGACATCTTCGCCGTGTTTGTGTTTGCGCTCGGTAGGCAGATATCCGGGCGTATGTCCTTCTACCAGCACGACACTGTAGCCGCCTTCTTCCGGTGCCACCACGCGACACAGTACTTGCTGCCCCGGCTCGAAGTTCTTCCAGGCATCGCTAACTCCGCCCACAGGCGTCTCTTGCGCTCTCTTCCGTCGGCGCTGCTCCAACTCGTCAACCGGGGGATCGTCGATCATGGATGCATTATACTCCCAGCAGTGCAGAAAGGTCTCTCATGCGTCGCTTTATAAGACTACTGGCAGTGTTAATAGTGATGCTGGTGGCGGCTGGGGTGGTCGTCATCGGCTCGTTCGCGATCATGCCTGGGCACTCCTACAATGGTGCCTTGCCACCGCTCACGCAAACAGAACAGGACTCGGCAAAACGCCTGCAACATTCCGTAGAGATTCTTGCCGGTGCGCTTGGTGCCCGCAGTTTGACCAGCGCTCCTGAACACCTGGAGGTTGCCGCGCAACATATCGAATCAGAGCTGCGCCAGCTTGGATATCAGATAGAAACTCAAGAGTACGCCGTCACCAGTCCTGAGGTCAAAGAAACGGAAGACCTCGCGCATCAGGCAGGAGACACTGCCGTTGCACTGATGGGAAAGAAATCCCACAACATCATTGCGACAGTGAAGGGCAGCCAACATGCAGACGAAATTATTGTTGTTGGTGCACACTATGATTCCGTATTCGACTGTCCGGCCGCCGATGACAATGCCAGCGGCGTCGCTACTTTGCTGGAATTGGCGCGCACGATGGCTAAGGAAAGTCCTGGACGAACAATCAGATTTGTCGCATTCACCAATGAAGAGCCACCATTCTTCCGCAGCCCCGATATGGGAAGCATTCACTATGCCGACTTGTGCGCCGGCCGCAAAGAAAAGATTGTTGCGATGCTGGCGTTGGAGACGCTTGGTTATTACTCTGATGAAGCCGGCTCGCAGAAGTATCCGGGACCGATCGGCTGGTTTTATCCTGACAAAGGAAACTTCCTCGCCTTCGTCGGTAACCTGAATTCATCCACCCTGGTGCACCAGTGCGTCGGTGCTTTTCGTGAATCGACGAAGTTTCCCAGCGAGGGACTGGTTGCACCGGAGCTGATTCCCGGCATCGATTTTTCGGATCAATTGGGCTTCTGGCAAAACGGCTATCCGGGCGTCATGGTGACGGATACGGCGTTTTTACGCAATCCGTTTTATCACACGCAAAACGACACACCCGACAAAGTCGATTACGACAAACTGGCTCGCATTCAAAGCGGTCTCCTGTGCGTTGTTCGCAAGTTGGCACAATAGATTGGAACAAGGGAAATGCTTTGTTAGAGTGCCGTAAAAGCTAGGTTGGAATACCTGAGGCCGCAGATCTGCGCATTTACTCTCCGTGCTACGCTCGAAGCAAAGTGCACTGGCGTGCGCGTAACGATGAGGAAAACACATGATCATGGATGATCTGTCGACGACTTTGAAGGTCCCGACACCATCGATAGAAGAACCTGCGGATATCTACTCTTCATCCTATTGGCTCTGGTATTTCCAGACTAACAAAGAAGAGCGAGTGCACATCACCTTTCCCGGCGACATGACAGGAGAGATACCGCAAGCGGTTCGCACACCGTTAATTAGCTCGCTGCAACGCTTTCAGATTGGAGAAACCGGCGAAGGTAAGCACCTTCGGAAGTACGCGCGCAATACCGGAGACAAGCTATACGAAGAATCGATCGACCTGTTCATCAAGGAAGAACAGTTCCACGCTCGCGTAGTCGCCGAGATGATTCAAGCGATAGATGGAACTCTGCTTACGTGGCACTGGACTGATCTGGCTTTCATTGGTTTGCGCCGCATGTTCGGATTGAAGACCGAACTTTTCATTCTCCTGATTGCTGAAATTATAGGCAAATGTTTCTACAAGGCGTGCGCCGAAAAACTAACCAGTCCTATCATGTGCAGCGCCTTCTCACTTATGGTCCTGGATGAACTGGGACACCTGGAGTTTCACTGCAGTTTCTTGCGCAACCAGATGTGCAGGTTTCCTCCAGCGGTGCGCCGGTTAGTGCACTACGCCTGGCGCGCGATGTTCTTCACTGCCTGTTTTGTATTCATCTCAGATCATGCGAAAAGCCTGGCGGCACTAGAAGTTTCTTCCAGGGACTTCTTACTGGAGTGTTCAAAAACTTTCTATAGAGCGTCACGTCGAGCCCTGCTCAGCTAGCCGATCACCTGGGCTTGCCTGCCAGCCTGACGGCTTCCGCTTCGGCACCGCGACCGGTATCACGCAGGACTTTCACGTATTCATCTAAAGCCCACTTGTAGAGATTGCCGTCGGTGTAATAAGTGGAAAGGTGGTCGAGCGCCTTCTTGAGCACCGCTTCCGATTGCTTGTATTGCTTCGCCTCGCGCAGATAGCGTCCTTCGTAGATGCGCATTCTGTCCTGCGGTCCGTGCGGATGAACCGAATCCCACTTGTCGTAATTCTCCACGGCACCGGCCATATACGCCGCCGCCTGATCGAAATGCCTTGAGGCAGCGGCGGCACGACCAGCCAGTTCGAATACATCTGCTTTCATGCGCGGCTTAGCCTGCTCCGCCAGTTTCACAGCCCGCGCGGCCAGCTCGTTGGCGGTGTCCAGTTTGCCCATCGACATGTAAAGTTCCACCGCCTCGCGCATGATACCAAGTCGCACTTCATCGGTCGGTTCATAGTATTTTTCGCAGAGTTTGATCAGTCGCTGAAAGTCAGCATCAGCATTAAAAGTCAACTTCCCTGATTTGCTTTCTGCCCGGCATAATTCGTGCAACGGCTGCACTGATTCTTTACTGCCGACACCGGTTTGTTTTTCCACCAGCGCCAGCCACTCGCGCAGGTAAGGCACCGCCTCCTCGTCTTGATTGGCTTGAACGAATGTGGTTCCGGCATCTCGATAGGCCTGCAAAAGCAGCTCGGTCTTCTCGGCGCCGGTGGCACTATCGGCAAGAGCGCGACGAGCTTCGAACATGGCAGTCGTATAGGGTCCGGCTTCCTGAGTGCGGACTTGACGCAAATACATGCGCTGCATGCTGCGCGCCACCTCGACCATTTCGGGCGTTTTGGACATATTGTGCGCTTGCAGCCAGGCATAAGCCTTCTTCCCGGACTCTTCGGCAGAATCTAGGTCGTTCTTGTTCTCGAATGACTTCATTCCAGAGACGGCATCGGTAAAAGCCGGATCTGACACAGCTGCCGTCCTGGCAGTGACACCGCCGGTGACGCCCGGCGTTGCAGCGCCCGGCATCGCGAGTTTCCAACACACACCAATGATGGCTACTGCAATTAAAGTGAGCAAAACATACATCACGGGAGAACGAAACTGGCGTGCCAGCTTCTGCGTAGGGCTGAGCACCGTATTGCCGTCATTATCCAGCAAGGCCAGCACTTCAAAGACTTCCTGCATGGTCTGATAGCGATGCTGCGGCTCTTTGTTGAGACACTTGAATGTCAGCGCATGAAGTTCGTCCGGGATGGTTTCGTTCATGCGGTCGGGATCCGATTGCAGATGCTTGCTCATGATTTCGAAAGCGGTATTACCATCGATGGCTTTGCCGCCGGTGAGCATTTCATAGAGCACACAACCGAGCGAATAGATATCTGAGCGAGCATCCATCGACTGTCCAAGCACCTGTTCGGGGCTCATGTACGAAGGAGTGCCAACCATATAACCGCTGCTGGCAATCTGTTCCTCGACATCCAGATCAAACGTTTTCGCTAACCCGAAATCGATGATCTTGACGCTCTCATAGTTTCCTCTCTGAACCACCATGATGTTGCCCGGCTTTAAGTCGCGGTGCACGATGCCGTTGGCATGCGCCATGTTCAAACCCGCTGCAATCTCGCGCAACAGGTGCACCGCCCGAGATACCGGCAACACACCCTCTTCCTTGATCAGCTTGGCCAGGCTTTTGCCTTCCACCAGCTCCAGCACCAGATACGGTTGCCCACTGCTCATAATGCCGAAGTCGTAGACCGTACAGATATTGTTGTGACTGACCTTGCTGGCCAGTCGCGCTTCCAGACCGAAACGCTGAATCTTTTCGGCTGAAGAAACCAGATCTGTTCGCAACAATTTGAACGCAACCTCGCGCCCCAACTCCAGCTGTTTTGCCCGATACACCATGCTTGATCCGCCGGCGCCGATCAGCTCGATAATCTGGTACTTTTCGTCGATCAGCTTACCCAGCAGCGGATCGCGGGTGACCGGCAACAGAACGGCATTGTCTTCCTGACACGTCAGCGACTCGTCCTCCGGTGCAAACTTGCGAGCGCAAGCCGGACAGTACTTCTCGACGGTAATGCCGTGTGGGCACATGCTAGACTCTGCCCGCAGCTTCGATGGCGTCTGCGCGCTTGCTGTCACCGGTAGCTCGCAGCATCTCGACAAACTTGGTCAAGCAGACTTGATATGACTCGGATTCCAGTCCCCAGCGGGAAGCGATGCGTCGCATAGCGTCAAGTAAAACCGGCTCGGCCTGTTTGTATTGTTTGGCTTCCACCATGCAGACGCCCATGTCGGCTTCGATAATTTCCGCCTGCACGACGGTTACTTTTTCAGAGACTGCCAATGCCCGCTTGAAGAGCGCAATTGCTTTGTCGTAGTTGCCGATGTGTTGATTGGCATGAGCAGCAGACTGAAGCAAGTCGCGCAACAGATCTCCCGGAGTGCTCGTGTCCGAGATCAAAGGCAAAGCCTGATCGCAGGTCGCGGCCGCATCCGCATAGCGACGCACGTGCACTTGAACGACACTCAGCCGATGAAGAGTCCTGATCGTCAGCACATCATTGGGCGGATAGTATTTGTGCAACAGCACCAGGAGTTCTTTGTATCCTTTGATGGCATCTTCGGCGTCGCCCTTGCGAAACCGGCACCACGCCGTGTGATAGAGAGGCTCGCATACTTCCTTGCTGCCGGCACCATATCTTGCCTTGGTGAGTTCCGTGGTTTTCTCCAGATAGGGTAAGGCATCACGATCATCAATCGTCAAAAGCGCATTGGCGGCATTGGCATAAGCCTTGAGCAAATCGTCGGTGCCCGGCTTCGCCTCCGTCTGCGCTTGTTTGAAAGCGGCTTCGATATAAGGTACCGCGTCTCGATGCCGTCCATGTTGCACCAGCATACGCTGCATCATGTCGCACAGTTTCAGAAAATCTGGGTCTGACTGCTTTTTGTTGGCCACCAGATCGTTGAAGTAGTCTTTGCCGAATTGCTCGGCAGCCGGGAAGTCATCGCTATCACGCAGACGCATAAACTCCTGCATCTTCACCGACGCCACCGGCTGTTGCTGCTGAGCGGCAAACGGAAGCCTGAGGATAAACTGCGGAGCAAACGCCATCGCCAAAAGTGCCGCCAGCAAAACGCAAGTGTTGGCAATGATCAACCCCTGGAAAAAGCGGCGGTGCGGAGACAAGCGCTTCTTGATCGTACCGACCATCTTATTGAGCGAATAGGACACCTTGTGCGCCAGGTGTCCGGCACCCATCTTGGGCTTTTCGATGCGTCCATGTTTCTCATAAGTGGTGAACGCGCGCTCGATGTCAGCCATCGTCTGGTATCTGTCCTGCGGACGCTTACGCAAGCAGAGCATGGTCAGGTCTTGCAACGGCAGCGGAATAGGACTTTTGGCATTCGCCATCGGGCGCGGTTCTCTGTCCAGATGTCCCTGCATGGTCTCGAAAACCGAACCACCCTGTACCGGCTTCCATCCTGTCAGCATCTCGTAAGCCAGACATCCGAACGAGTAAATGTCCGATCGGCAATTGAGCACATCGCCACGCACCTGCTCGGGGCTCATATAGCAAGGAGTGCCGATGGTCATACCGGTGTGCGTCAGTTGTTCGCGGTCTTCAGCAGCGAACGCCTTCGCCAGTCCGAAGTCGATGATTTTTACTTTTTCGTCTGCGCCGCTGCCGACCACCATGATGTTGCCTGGCTTCAAGTCGCGGTGGACAATGGTGCGTTCGTGAGCGGCTTCCAGAGCGCTGGCGATTTGTTTGAGCAGGCGCGCGGTGCGCGCCGGGTCGAGCGAGCCTTCGTCTTGCAGAAGGCGAGCCAGGCTCTTGCCTTCGATGTGCTCGAGAATCAGGTACGGCTGCCCGCTGTCCATGATGCCGCAGTCGTAGACGGTACAAATATTGGGATGGCTCAGTCCGCTGGCCAACCGCGCTTCCGAATCAAACCGCTTGATGCGCTCGGCGCTGGACACCAGATCGGCTCGCAACAGCTTGAAGGCAATCACCCGGTCAAGCTGCGTATGATGCCCGATGTACACCTTGCTCCAGCCGCCGGTGCCGATCAGGCCGCCGATTTCATACTTGCCGCCGATCACTGCACCGACAATCGGGTCTTCCGTGACAGGCATGAGCGCCGCGCCGTCGAAGGGGCACGCCAGAGTCAGGTCTTCCGAACCAAATCGTCGGTCGCACGACGGACAGAACTTCTCTATCTCAATCAGGGTATCTTCTTGCTGCATACGCCCATCTGGATGTCTTTTAGCTCTTATTCCCCCTTATATATGTGAAGCGACGGTGGTTGTCAGGGGGTGCGTGACACAAGCTTTGCACGTCGGGCGCGAGAGAATAAGGAGTTGGCTCGCACAAACGCAGGCGCTGCGTTGGGGAAACATGAGAACAGGCGTGCGTAACCTTTTAGGGGCTCTGACAACTCTGGCGGTCACCCTCACCCTCTGCACATGCAATGTTGCCGCCGTGAGTAACGAAGATTTCGCCACTCTCAAGAAGGTCTGGGACTCGCCGGCAGAGCGCGCGGCGCTCGTAGACGCCGCCAGCGACGACAAGCTGATCGACCTGGTGGAACGCTCGCACTTCGAGTGGTTCCGCGCCAATCAAAACCCGGAGACCGGGCTGGTTCTGGACCGCGATCGCCCCGGAGCGCCCGCCAGTATCGCGGCCACGGGCTTTTCGCTCACCGCCTACACAATCGCCGCCGAGCGTGGCTGGGTCTCGCGGGATGAGGCGCGACAGTATGCGCGAAAAACTCTGAAGACGCTCGCCGGCGCGCCGCAGGGCGGTGAAAGCGAAGGTCGCAGCGGCAACTGGGGCATGTACTATCACTTCCTCGACCCGGCGACCGGTTTGCGCGCCACTAAGCAAAGCAAGTTCGGGTGGAACAGCGAGTTGTCCACCATCGATACCGCGCTTCTGGTGGCAGGAATTCTTTCCGCGCGCAACTACTTCGACAGCACCGCCGATGCCGATGAGAAACAGCTGCGCGCCGATGCAAACTTCATTGTCGATCGCGTGCAATGGGATCGTTTCTTGAACGACAAAAAACTGATCATTCACGCCTGGACCCCCGAAGGCGGCATGTACGACGGCGTGTACTGCGGATACAGCGAAGCGCTCTTGCTCTACATCGTCGCACTGGGCTCACGTGAACATGCTATTCCTACACAGTCGTGGCAAGCATTTATCGGCGATGCCGCCACCACCCGCAGTTACGGCCACACTTACATAGGCATGCCCGGCATGCCCCTTTTCTGTTATCAGTATCCGCAAGGATTCATCGACTTTCGGAATATCAAAGATCAGGTAAACCGTCGCATCGGCTTCGATTATCACGAGAATGCCTGCCGCGTCACTCAGGTTCACCATGCCTACGCCATCGACAATCCCAAGCACTTCCGTGGATATGGCGCTCTCGACTGGGGGCTGACGGCATGCGATGGTCCCGGTGATGCGGAGCGCCGCATCGATGGGCGCCAGGTCGCGTTCCGCGAATATAGCGAGCGCGGCGGACCGAACGGCTTTGACGACGGGACGATTGCACCGACGGCAGCCATGTCGGCACTGCCGTATGATCGAAAGCTGGTCATTGATACCATGCGCTACTGGCTGAAAGAGCGCCCCGAGTTGTTCGATCCAAACCGCGGATTTGTCGACGCCTTCAACCCCACCTTCGATGCCACCACTCAATCCGGCTGGGTCGACAAAGAACGCATCGGTATCGATCAGGGTCCGATCGTGATCGCCTTCGAGAATGCTCGCTCCGAATTTGTCTGGAACCTCCTCAAGCGCGATCCCGACATACTTGCCGGATTGCAGCGCGCCGGGTTTGCCGGCGGCTGGCTGGACAAACATATCGCCGGCAAGGCACCGCATTCGGTGCGATAACCGCGTCGACCAACGATGCTGCGGCTGCTGTGATAGTGCTAAGATATGCACTATGTGGCGAGTCACTTTATCTTTGCTTTTGTCGGTCGCGTTTGCCTGCGCGCCATCAACAAAGGCGTTCGCCCAACTGAAGGGCGGCGTCGAGCATGCGGAAGTGCTGCCGCCGGCTGACAATCGGTTGCAAGTCGGAGCCGGTTTCGACGACAGTTATTTCAACAACGTCCATCCCAACAACCTCTGGGTGCAAATCCCGCCCTGGCTGGCCGGTGTTTGGGAAACGCGCACCGAGACGCAATTGAGCGTCACCGATTTCAAGTTTCCGTTTTGTCCAACCGGATTGCCCGCACGTTCCCTCGTTCCGACCAGTGGGTGTTCGGCATGCAATCCGATAATGCCGGTGGCATCTGGCACTTCATCAATGTCCCTTCGCACAGAAAAGTGCTGACTGACAAGACTTACGAATATCGTCACGAACTCTCCAAAGAATTCCCCTATGTCGATGAGGGGCGAGTGGTGGCACGCTACAGATTTACAGCCTTCACCGTCAACGCACGCTCCGGCAAAATACTGCGCGTGCACCAGCAGGAAAGTTTGATGACATTCGTTCCGGTGCCGGAAGGCAATGTGCGGATGAACGGCTCGGTGAAGATGTTTCAAGAAGACGGGCAGCCGCGCGCACAGTCCAAACACATTGTGCCGCTGTATCGCACGCAGCCATACACCCCGATAGCAGTCTACGAGGGCATCGATATGCGCAGCTCGTTTCGTGACTACATGCTCTCGCACAATCTGGGCGACAAGCTGCCTCAAGAGTTGTTAGTCCTGCCGCCTGGGCAGACATCGAACGAGCCCATGCAAGCACCAACGGCAATGCCACCATCTGCGCCACCACCCGCCACACCGCAAGATTAGATCGCTTCCAAACCTGTCGCCGGCGATATCTAGCACCACTTTCGGTATCAGTCTTATCCGCTACTACGGTACATAAGACCGGCAAGACAGATGCGCTCAAGCAATCGCAACACTGGAAAGCCTGACCCAGCATAGGCTTAGCGCATCGTCTACAAGATTAAAATCACATGCGCTGTAGTCTAAAGTCCTTACGGAAATACGAGTCATGCAATAAAATCAGAAGTACGGTGCAACCAAATATGGTGCTGTCGACTCTGAGTTTCAGGTGATCGAACTATCCATTTTTGTGCCCCGTAGGGTATCCCTCTAGTCCTCCTTTGAAAACAGCGAAATTGCGTGCGTTCGTCACGAAAATGAGACGTCGCTGACTTCAACACGCCCGTCCACGCCTGGCAAATGCCGCCGGGCCACTCACTTGGCTGCGGATTCGGCCCGCAGCTAAATGCATTTTTTTCGCGCTGGAAACTTAAGGAGTCCTCGCTTGTCTATTCGTACAAAACTGCTATTCGGATTTGCGTTTTGTGCAATGGCGATCGTCGTTATGTTTTGCCTGAGCTGGCAAAACACGCAGCGGGTGCTGGACTCACGCAAATGGGTCGAGCATACCGAGCAAGTTCTCGAACGTTTGGAAGTCGTACTTTCCTTACTTAAAGACACCGAATCCGGTTCGCGAGGTTACGCGCTGACCGGTCAAGAAGAAATGCTGGATTCGTACGAAACAGCGCTCAGCAAGCTGCCGAACAGCATCGAGAATCTCAGGACACTCACCGCCGACAATCCTCGCCAACAAACGAGACTCGCTCGTCTAGAAGAGCTAACTTCTCTCAAAACTAACTTCTGCAAAAAAGTGATCGACGCATACCGCGATGAGGGGCAAGCCGCATCCGCGAAGCTGTCCGCTTCGCTGGTCGGCAAGCGAGCGATGGATGACGCGCGTCGCGTGGTCGCCGAGATGGACAATGAAGAGCGTGAGCTGCTCTCTCAACGCATCACAGCTGCCTACGGGACCAGTGCAACCGTCTTCTGGTTGAGCGGTGCCGCCGCCCTTACACTTCTGCTCTCCGTCGGCTGGGTAGCATTCGCGCTCATTTCGTCGGTATCGAAATCTCTCGAAACGCTGATCGAAAACATGGAAGCAGTCGGCAGAGGTCAGTTTGCCCAGCTGCGCTTCCTCCCCGACAAAGATGAACTGGGGCAGATTGGTCGCGCGCAATTAGAAATGGCTGATAAGTTACGAGCTTCGACTGAAGCCAGCGCCAGCCAGAGCTGGCTAATCAGCAACCTGGCTGCGCTCACTCAGTCATTGCAGAGCGAAACAGAAGTGCAGCAAGCAGCTCAAGTGGTACTCAATCAATTCGCTTCGGCCACGGCATCGAGACACGGCATGTTCTATTTGTATGGAGAGCACGCCGGGAGCGTCGACAATAGTCGCGGCGACCTCAATCTAATCGCCAGCTATGCGCACGGCGAGGCACCGGACGCCCCGACGCGGATTGCGGTCGGGCAAGGTCTGGTTGGCCAGTGCGCAAAAGATAAGGCCCGCATTCTCGTCTTGGAAGTTCCAGAGAACTACGCCCGCATAACCTCAGGTATCGGTGAAGCAGCACCGACTAATGTCGTCCTGCTGCCCGTGCTTTACCAGGGGCAACTGAGAGCAGTCATCGAGCAGTCTTCTCTTCATACATTCACACCGATGCAGTTGGAGTTTTTCGATCAGTCTGCCGCCAATCTGGGGGTTTTGATAAACAACATCGCATCCATGCAGCGCACCCAGCGATTGCTCGCCCAGGAGCAGCAGTTGACGGAAGAACTCCAGGTCCAGCACGAAGAGCTGACCGAGAGCAACAAACAACTCGAGAAACTCACTATGTCGCTGCAATTGTCAGAGGAGGAACTCAAACAGCAGCAAGAAGAATTGCAGCAGATCAATGAAGAACTGGAAGAACGCTCCCACATTCAAGCACGACAAAATATAGAGCTGGAGACGAAGAATCTCGAGTTGGAGCAATTGCGGCTGGCCGTCGAGGAGCGCGCCGAACAAGTGGCTCGCAGTTCCAAGTACAAAACCGAGTTCCTCGCCAACATGTCACACGAATTGCGCACGCCCCTCAATAGTCTCCTCATCCTCTCACGGGTTCTTTACGAAAACACTGACGGCAATTTGACCGACAAGCAAGTCGAATTCGCGCACACCATTTATTCAGCCGGTTCTGACTTGCTGGCGCTCATCGATGACGTCCTGGACATCTCCAAAGTGGAAGCCGGTGCGATGTCGGTCGATATAGCCGAGGAGCCGTTGAAAAATCTGTGCGACGACGCGCTTTCCAACTTCAGAGAGATGGCTAAACAGAAAAGCATTCAACTTGTCCTGGAGATGAAGGATGGACTGCCGCGGCTTTTGAAAACGGACGGCAGGCGCGTGCTGCAAATACTCAGGAATCTGCTTTCAAACGCACTTAAATTCACAGAGAAGGGTTCGGTGAAGCTGATCGTCTCGCCGGCGGACCTCGGCTTAAAGAGCGCCATTGCCTTTACTGTCGCCGACACGGGCATCGGAATCCCCAAGAATAAACAGGACATAATTTTCCAGGCCTTTCAGCAAGCCGAGGGAGCGCTCAACCGCAAATACAAAGGGACCGGACTGGGTCTGGCAATCAGCCGCGAATTCGCTGAGCTTCTAGGAGGCGAAATCAAACTCGTCAGCAAAGAAGGTGAGGGCAGCTCCTTCACTCTCTATTTGCCGAGCGCTGTTGAAGAAACCGAACCTGCCGCTGCGCCCGAAACAGATGCCGTTCACGACGAGCACGCTGAATCAAAAAGCAATGGCGAGTTTTCCGATGATCGCTCTCAGATCCGCAGCGGCGACAAAGTCGTGCTCACATTCGGAAGCGATACCGCACTGCTGAAGCAGATCTTCTCCCTGGCACACGATCGCGATTTCAAAGTGCTGCACACCGGTCAAGGCAAGAAGGCACTGGCACTGGTGCATAAGTACTCGCCCGATGCCATCACCCTCGATGTCACCGATCTGGACCGCGAAGGCTGGAGCTTTCTTGATTGCCTGAAGCGCGACATCGCGACCAGACACATTCCCGTACACATCATTTGCCCGCCTGAACGCATGCAACAAGCACGGCGGTTAGGTGTCATCGGCTATTCCACAAAACCTGCCTCATTGCAAACACTGACTGAAATGGTCAACCGTTTTTTCCAGTTCGCCAATCGCACCGATCGCCACCTGCTGATCGTCGAAGACGATGAAGAAGAGCGCAAGCGCATCGAAGACTTGATCGGCGGCAGCGACGTGTTGATCACCTGTGCCGCCAATGGCGAAGAAGCTATATCGGCCATTAAGACAACCAGATTTGACTGCATGATCTTGGACCTGGGACTCCCGGACATGAGCGGATTCAAGCTGCTTGAGAAACTGAGAACGGAGGACAACGCCAGAGAACTTTCCGTGATCGTACACACGGCTCGCAGCCTCACTTCCAGAGAAGAAACGGAACTGCGCCGCACCGTCGAGGCAATCATCGTCAAGGGCGAGAACTCAGCAGAACGACTGTTGGATGAAACGACGCTGTTCCTGCACCGCATCGAGAAAAATCTTCCAGAACAGAAACGCCAGATGCTCAAGCGGCTGCATCTGAAAGATCCCGTTCTCTCCGGAAAGAATGCCCTGATCGTCGACGACGACGTCCGGCATATTTTCGCAGTCACCAGCATGCTCGAGCAGTACGGCATGAATGTCAGCTATGCCGAAAGCGGCAACGAAGCTGTGCGTTTGCTGGAGACACGCACAGACGTGCAGGTAATTTTGATGGACGTCATGATGCCAGGCATGGATGGCTTCGAAACTATGAAGGCCATTCGCCTGATGCCGCACTGCAAAAACGTCCCGATCATCGCGCTCACTGCCAAAGCCATGAAAGGCGATCGCGAACAATGCATCGAGGCCGGTGCTTCCGATTATCTGTCCAAGCCTGTTGATAGCGCTCAACTGGCTTCGTTGATGCGCGTCTGGCTCTATTAAGGAAACCCTGAATGTCGATCGATACCCTGCTCAACAACATTGTGGACAAATACGGATTCGATTTCCGAAACTATGCGACTGCCTCGCTGCACCGCCGCATTGCTTCGGTGATGCGCGCAGAATCTGTTCATAGTGTGGAGGACTTGCAGGAGCGTGTCATTAACGATCCCGCAGCGTTCGAGCGTTTCTTGCATAGTCTGACGGTGAACGTCACGGCGATGTTTCGTGACCCGCATGTCTTTATGCTTTTCAAACATCGAGTCATCCCGCAACTGTCGACTTATCCTTTCATCCGCGTCTGGCTGACGGGATGTTCGACCGGCGAGGAAGCCTATTCGCTGTCGATCATGCTGGAGGAAGCCGGGCTCGGTGATCGCGTGCGCATTTACGCGACCGACATCGATCCGGTTTCCGTGCAGCAGGCCAGAGAAGGCATTTTTCCGATCTCGTCCATGAAAGAGTACTCCGAAAACTACGTGAAGGCAGGCGGGCGCACCTCACTATCCGATTACTACACCGCTGACGGGGAGAGCGCTATCTTCCGCCAAGCGTTGCGACGCAACATCGTTTTCGCCCAACACAATCTGGTCTGCGACGGATCTTTCAATGAGTTCAATGTGATTCTTTGTCGCAACGTGCTCATCTACTTCAACATCGAATTGCGCGATCGCGTCCTCACCCTGCTCCACGAGTCACTGGTGCCGCTGGGTTTCCTGGCGCTCGGCACCAAAGAGTCGCTGCGGTACACCGCGAACGAATCCTGTTATGAGCTGATTGGCGAAGCTGAAAAGATCTACAGGAAGGTGCTCTAATGCGAGTAGGTCTGGTCGTAATCGGAACGTCACTGGGCGGATTGCACGCGCTGGAAATAGTTTTACGAGGTCTCGGAAAGTCATTTCCGGTGCCGATTGCGGTCGCGCAACATCGCGGAAAAATCGACGGACGGCTGGCCAGCTTGCTGCAGACACACACACCACTGACGGTCAAAGACGCCGAGGACAAGGATCCACTGGCACCGTCGACGGTATTTGTGGCACCAGCCGATTACCACCTTTTGATTGACGGACAGACGTGTGCGCTTTCACTGGAGGCGCCCATCTGCTTCGCTCGCCCGTCGGTAGATGTCCTGTTCGAATCGGCGGCAGACTCGTTTGGAAGAAACGTGATCGGAATAATTCTCACCGGCAGCAGTCGAGACGGTGCGGCCGGCGCTGCAAGAATCAAGGCAGCTGGCGGTATGGTGGCAGTTCAGGATCCGGAAGAATGCGAAGGACCTGAAATGCCGCAAGCTACCCTGGACAACACCGCCGTCGACCGGGTGCTGAAACTGGAAGACATCGCCCCCTTCCTGCTCGACTGCTGCTCTAAAACAGGGAGGGTGGCGCGTTGAGCGGAGCCGACACTCCTGCACCGGTCCTGGTTGTCGACGACCGCCACAATAATCTCGTGGCGATGGAGGCGATCCTGAAGGACAGCGGCTTGAAGCTGGTCATGGCATCGTCTGGACCGGAGGCGTTGCGGCATCTGTTGCACGAAGAGTTTGCAGTTATTTTGATGGACGCCTACATGCCGGACATGGACGGATTCGAAACGGCAAAAGCGATTCGTTCACGAGAGAAAACCCGCTACACACCGATCATTTTCACAACCGCCAGTAACAAAGCCACCATCGACGCCGCCAAAGGTTACGACCTCGGTGCGGTCGACTACATTTTCAAACCTCTCGATCCACATATCTTGAGAGCTAAGGTGGCGGTATTCGTCGAACTTTTTAGGAACGCCAAGAAAATCAATCAGCAGCACGAAGAATTGCAAGAATACAAGTCGCAACTGGAAGAGCGCCTGTCCGAGATGGGCGCTCTCAATCGCGAGTTGCAGCGCCTTTCCTCCCGCGCAGCCACCGCTCGCGATCAGGCTGAGGCTACGGCACGGTTCAAGTCGGAGTTTCTCGCCAACATGAGCCATGAAATCCGCACGCCACTCAACGGCATCATGGGCATGTCGGAGATTTTAGCCCGTACCGAACTCAACGAAAAACAGCGCACGTACATCTCGACATTGCAAGATGCCGGACATGCACTGCTCAACGTGGTAGACGACATCCTCGATTTCTCGAAGATCGAAGCCGGCAAGATGGTGCTGGAAACCCTTTCATTTGAACCCGTAAAAGTCGTGGAAAGCGTCGGAGACATACTCTGTGCCCAAGCCCGGAAACGCAATCTGTCGCTTGTGACCTTTATCGATCCACTGGTGCCAAATATGGTGCTCGGTGATCCAACGCGGCTCAGGCAGATCTTGATTAACCTTGTCGGCAATGCCATCAAGTTTTCGGAAAACGGTGAGGTGCTGATCAGCGCCAGTTGCAACCAGTCGAACGGCTCGCCCCACTGCATCCAGATGTCCGTTAAAGACAGTGGTGTCGGCATGACGCCGGAGCAGATAGATCGCCTGTTCCAGCCCTTCGTGCAAGCCGATGGTTCCACCACCCGTGAATATGGTGGCACAGGATTGGGTTTGACGATCTGCAAACGCCTGGTCACCATGATGGGCGGTGAGATCGGCGTTGAAAGCGAACCAGGAGCCGGCTCGACCTTCTGGTTCTTCGTGCCGGTTGAAATTTCTGAGCACGCCTTCCAGACGCCGGACACTACCGATTTGCGTGGCATGCGCGTATTGGTTGTCGATGACGAACCCAACGCTCGCGAAACTATGGAGTGCTACCTCAACTCGTGGGGACTGCGCAGCAATCTCGCTTCCAGTCCTTTTGAGGCTCTGCAAATGATGCTCTCGGAAGCGCAGACCGATCCTTATCACTTTGCCGTCATCGACCTGGTGATGCCGGGCATGAATGGACTCGAACTGTCCAGAGCTATCAGCCAGGATCCCCTGCTGAAGGACACCAGATTGATTCTGGTGACGGCCAACGATCACACCGAGATTCGCGATGAGGCGAAATCATTGGGCATTAGCGCCTACCTGACCAAGCCGGTGCGCCAGTCACACTTGCTCGATGCCCTGACGACAGCACTGAATCCGACCGAAACCCAACTCCCCAAGCAGGCAACTCAAGCCAATCAGATTGTTTTCAGTAATGAGCAATTGCGCAGCGATTTGATTTTGCTTGCCGAGGATCATCCAATCAATCAATTTGTCGCCACCACATTGCTCAACGAGATGGGATTCGAGACTCACATAGCGGCCAATGGCAAACTGGCATTGCAGCTGGTGTCGCGTGTACCCTACTCACTGGTGCTCATGGATGTGCAAATGCCTGAGATGAACGGGCTGGATGCAACACGCGCAATACGCAAGGAAGAAACAAAAACAGGCATTCACGTTCCGATCATTGCTATGACTGCTCACGCCATGGAAGGCAGCCGAGAAGAGTGCCTGGCGGCAGGCATGGATGATTACATCAGCAAGCCCATCGACCGCCAGCAATTAAGGCAGACGCTGCGCGCCTGGCTGCCGCCCATTGAGTCCCTGTCGCAGGCAAATGGGTTTGACCCGACAACTCAGCCATGCACCGGCTCGCCGGGACGAGAAAACTTGTTGGACCTGGAAGCCGTCAAAGAACGACTCGGCTCGACGGGCATGCGCAGGATACTGACGCTGTTTCTTTCCGAGGCTATTAAAGATATCGCAGAACTGGATATGGCGCTGCAGCATCGCGATCGGCAGCGGCTCAAAGACGCGACGCACCGCTTCAAAGGCGTCTGTTCGCATGTGAGCGCCAACCGGCTGACTGCCCTCTGTGTCCGATTGGAATACGCGGGCGACTGGCAACTGGTGCAGGACCTGATCGACCATTTGCACGACACCCTGGAAGAAACGCGCGCCCTCGTGCAAACCCACCTCAGCAGGGGCAACGGACACTGACTTGTCCGGTGACGTTGCTAGCCGACTTCCGTCAAGCCGATTTGATCAGGCGCACGATTTCGCGCACGTGATCGAGAAACTGACTGTCGGCCGACAATTTGGCGATCGCATTTTGTCCTTCGCGCAGTAGCCTCTCGTGCTCTTTCTGTCCCTCCTCCCTAGAAGGCACGGAAGTTGGAGGAACGAAAGAAATGCTATGCCCTCAAAGGCGTCGTGGCAGAATTGCTCATTTGGACCCCTCGAAATGAGCAATTCTGCTCACGACGCCTTCATTTAATGTTTTTTCGAACTCGGCCGACCCCCTAAATGAGCAATCCTGCTCACGAGGAAGTTTTGAGAGTTTTATCGCGGTAGACGGGTTGGCGGGTTGGGAGAAACTTTCACAGATGTTGGACGGCGTATACTTTGACCATGAATGAGCCCGATACCGACACGCTTTATTTTGGTGCCATTGAAGCAGCACGCGATGGGCGCATCGACGGGCGCGCAGTGGAGGCATTGCTGGGCGCCGCGCGTAAATTTGTGGCGGTCGATTTGTTGGAGGAGAGCGCACGTTTCTTCGAGCGCCTCTACCAGATATTGCAAACGGCGCTATCCAATGGATATCGACCCAATCACAATCAGGTCGACTATTTCAAAAGTCTGATCGAAGAGTATTGCGCTCTGCTTCTGCGACTGGAAAGGCAGGAGCGCCTACAAGTGGTGCGTGCCGTGCTTGCAGACCTGGAGTGAGGTCTTACTACTCCGCCGCTGCGGGCGGTGGCGGTTCTTTCGCGATCTCAGCCCTGTCGGCGTTCCAATCCTGGACAAATTTTTCAGCTGACTGCTTGACCGTATCGGTAATTACTTGCTTGGCTTGAGCCTTCGGCACGGCGATGGAAAACATGTCGCTCCAGATAATGCCGCGCACGAATTGTTTGCCGACAATTGGATTTTTCTTCTCCATATCGCCTTGTTTGAAGAAGTACACGAGACGCGCGACTTCGCAGCGGACGGCGTAAGCTTGATCTTCACCACCCCCATTGACCGCGCCGATGCTGATTTGAAAAGTGCCGGTGCCGGGCGGTCCTGCCTCGTCGAGAATTTGTATGCCGCCCTTTTTCAATGCTGCCGTCGCTGTGGCAGCCAGCGCATCTTTATCCAGTCCGGCTCCGGTTGCATCGGTCGGGAGATCCGCTGCCACCACATTGAATGCCGTCATATCTCCAACTGGATATGTGTCGGCATGTGCCATAGCCGGCAAAAACACTAGTATCAGGGCCAGACACAACGACGCGCCCGCCTTGAGCATGGAAGACCTCACCTTGAAAATTAGCTTGCCCAACATGAGGACATTATTGCAGATTGTCTTCCATGATCACCGAACCCTGCCCAATGTCCGTCTTGCACTTTCGCCCCACGAGTTTGGCTGCTGATGCGCAGCTGCGAGCCGGGAGGATAACCTCTTGCAACTGGCGCTCTTCCAGATCTGGCGCGGCGAGAACAGTGCCGGCGTTGATATCGCGTGTTGCATATACGATGTGCCTATCTTGGGCAACATGCCTTTTCAGAATCACAACACCCGGCTGTACATCTCCACGCACGGCCACTCCGGGCAGTGCCTCTACAGGAACCGCGTCTTCCGGGATTTCCTGCGCATCCGTCATCGGTTCGACGTCACCTTCGTCAATTATCTCGCCGCCTTTGTACGCCCGCTTCAACGTAGCTGCTGTCGGCCGCGACAGGTTGAAGCGCGTTTCGACATTGGCGATTGCCGCTTCTTTCTTTTCCTCGTCCGTGGGCTGCGTGGACGAACAACCTGCCGTTTCGAAGCTGCACAAAAGAGCCAGCACCACATATGGTGCCAGACGATGACGAGCTGGTTTCTTCAGAGGAAGGCGACTGTTCATGAGAAACGCGACTTCGGAGGGCAGAGCTGATTATAAGGCGCCCGCTCAGTATTTTCAAAAGCAATCACCGCTGTTACCATAGGGCGGTGAACTGGTCGTTGTACCAAAAAGAATTTCGGGCGTTGAACGGTAGCCTTCGGGACATATACGTTCATGACACCACAATTGGCGATTGGCGCAGCGCCTGGGCATGGCTGCGCGCCAAAGGATATCAGCTGAATTATTCGGTTGATGGGCAGGCGCGGGAATTGCCCGAGGACCCTCAGGACGCTTTATCACTGCGGAAAACAGCAGCGACGCTGCTGTCGATTCACGTAGGCAGTATCCAGGTGAATTGCCACTTCTTCGATGTCGATGATCTGGAAATGGATATAGATCCGAAGCAAGTTACGTCCGACGAAACGCTGGACGAGCTATTCGGCTTCCTCTTGGGTTTGGCAACGGCTCTCGATAAGCGCGTCGATTTGACCGACGAAGGGGACCCCGATCGCGTCATATTCGTCGCGCTGCCCGGCACGGACAGCGTCTCTTACGTGCTCTAGTTTTTTACGTGCTCTAGAACTAGAACTGCGTCATCTTCTCGCGCAAGTTTTCCATGGGTCCGAGTTCTTCACGCAGTTCCTTCCACTTCTCCATGACTGCCGCAGATTGCTCCTCGTCGCCGTGTTCCTTTAGAAGCAGTTGATACTCTTTCAATCCCTGCGCCCAAACGCGCTTGTCTGTTTTAAACAAGAAGTCGGCTCCCTCATAAGCTTCATTCGCCTTCGCCAGCGCCTCTCGCGAAAGGTCGTTTTCGCCCAGACGTTTATAGGTTTGACCCAGCCGAGTCCAGCTTTCACCAATGTCTACGTCGTTCTTTTCCTTCTGGGCGACTTTGAGAGCTTCGAGAAACTCGTGCTCCGCCAGCTTGTACTGCCCTTTCTCGAACATCGTCTCACCGGCACCCAGGTGTATGCCGATTTTGTAGCTGTCGGGTAATCCCGCAAGAAGGTTGCTGCCCGCGTCCGACCCGGCTTTACCGCACCCGGTGAGCAGAACCGCCAACGGCAACGTGACCAGCAGCTGTTTATACATAGCTTGGCGCTTGCTCCGAAATAGATAACCGTATAAGCCCAATACGTCGCATCTTCGAAAATTAGGAGGACCGGCAGAATTTATTTCTGATACCGCTTAAACCAACCTCACCAGACATGGCTGTCGGTTGCCAACTGCTTTCCTACCACGAACGCCCGATCGGAACGCCGAAATCGCGAGGACATGCCATAAAATAGCAACCTGCGCCCCAGCTGCCTTTCCAAGGAGTCCCATGTCCCGTCGACCTGAAATCAAATCAGCAGTCACCTTCCTCGTCTGTGCACTGCTCGCTCTCATCACCGTTGCACCACCGGCGATGGCTCTCAAAATCAACGATGACCTGGTCAAGATCACGTTTCTTCAGTTGAACGATGTCTATCAAATCGATCCAGTCGATCACGGCTTGCATGGCGGCTTAGCACGAGTCGCGACGCTGAAGCGGGAGATCATGGCTAAAACCCCGGATGCGATTTTCGTTCTGGCAGGCGACACCTTGTCACCATCTGTGGCATCGAAAGTGTTCAAAGGTCAGCAGATGATCGCCGGTTGGAATGCTCTCAATCTAGACTATTCCACGTTCGGCAACCATGAATTCGACTTCGGTCCGTTCGAGCTTTTGCAACGCATGAAGGACTCCAAGTTTACGTGGGTGTGCAGCAATGTTCTCGACAAATCAACGAAACAACCCTTCGGTGGTGCCAAGCCTTTCGTAATCCGAGACATCGACGGCGTCAAGGTGGGCATCTTCGGCATGCTCACCACCGACACAGAAAAACAATCACGCCCAGGTCCGAACGTTGTAATCGAAAATCCCAATGCTGTTGTCGAATAGACGGTCGCCGAAATGAAGAAAGGCGGAGCACAAGTGATTGTCGGCTTGACGCACCTGACCATCGAACAAGATAAGGAGATTGCGCGCATCGCGCCGATCAACGTGATTCTCGGCGGGCACGAACACATTGTCATTCA
Organism: Candidatus Obscuribacterales bacterium; assembly: GCA_046328035.1. Classification (GTDB taxonomy): domain Bacteria; phylum Cyanobacteriota; class Vampirovibrionia; order Obscuribacterales; family Obscuribacteraceae; genus JBGASG01. Next base: position 244,891 of record JAXLXI010000005.1, read on the forward strand.
AGCCTTTACCGGGCAAACGCCGATCTTGAAGATGGGCTCCGATGCTCGCAACCTCGGCAAGATCGAAATCAGTTTTTCAAAGAAGAAAAACCAGGTGGAGAGCATCGACTGGGAGATCATTCCAGTCACGCAAGAATTGCGCGATGACCCGGAGGTCACACGCGCACTGGCTGACTACGAAACCAAGCTGCACAAAGAACTCGACCTGCCGGCGGGCACCACTGCCGTCGATCTGGATGCGCTCCAGAATCACAACACCCAGGAAGAAACCAACCTGGGCGACATGATCGCCGATGCATTTCGCGAAGCCACCGAGTCCGACGTGGCTATATTCAATGGTGGCGCCGTGCGCTCCAACCAGATTTATCCCGCAGGCACCATCACCCACCGCGACGTGATGAGCGTCTTGCCGTTTGAAAATCCCGTCGTCAAACTGAAAGTCCATGGCACCACAATCCGACAGGCGCTCGAACACGGAGTCAGCCGTGTGAGTCTGGAGAGCAACAAAGGCGACGGCCGGTTTCCTCAAGTGTCGGGGCTGAGATTCCGGTACGACGCAGCGCGCCCACTCGGAAACCGAGTAGTCGAGGTGTCAGTCAACGGAAAGCCACTTGACGACAAAGCGACCTACACACTTGCAACCACTGCTTTCGTGCTTGCCGGCGGCGACGGGTACTCCATGTTCAAGGACCAGCCCTTCCTGGTCAAACCCGAAGAAGGGCGCGCCGAGACTGTTATCCTGCTCGACGCGCTGGAGAAATCCAAGCCGATAGCGCCAAAAGTTGACGGCCGAATCCAGCGGATAAGCAACTAAACGAGCCACTACGTTTTGAATTGAGAGATCAGGCCTATACTAGAGACAGGGGTAGAGCAACCGCGACAGCCCGCGGTTGACAGGTACTATGCCGTCGCCATTACCGCTGATTTCACTACAGGATCTGTTGAGCAAAGGCGCGGAGCTTTCCGAGACTCGCGCACCGCTCATCGAGGGCGAAGTGCGCGACGACGCGGCTGCGGCTGATAAACGAATCATGCTACTCGGGCATTACATGCGGGGCTATAACAAGAAAGACACCCGCGAACGAGCAGCGAAATTGCGGGCTCCCCACATCTTCTGGTTTATCCGGCAGGAGCCGGGTCACTTGGTTCTTGACTGGCCCGAAGGTCAGTTTTCCTTCGATGATCCAAACTACCCGCAAGCGAAGCGCATGCTGCTCAAGCAAACCGAGACTCACCCGCAGGATGTGCGCATCATGCGCAACACGGTGTCCAGTGTGATGTTCGCCGATCCACAGCTGGCACAAGAACTGCTCAAGAAAATTCGCCAGATCGAGCCGGATAATGCCTACTGGCTCAACCAGCTGCTGCTTGTGCACCAGTTGCAATGCAAATCTCTGCAGGACATCGATCTGCAGAAGGGATCAGCGGATGCGCTCATTGTCGCTGAGCAAATGCTGCGTCAGCTGAAAGGCGAGTTCACCGACTGCAAGGCACTGCTGGCGACATCAGTGATAGCTGACTTCGCCGATCAAAAAGCGAAAGCCGATGATTACCACCAGCACCTGCAAGACCTGACGACACACGGTGCCAGCGAAGACTTGCAGAAAATCGCTGCCGAGTACGAGAAGAAACTGACTGAAGTTCGCGTCACCGGGCGCGAGAAGTACATGAATCGCTCGCCTGAAAAACTTGGCGAAATGATTTCAATGCTCGTCGACTTCAGTAACAGCAGCCAAAAATTCAAGCGTTTCGATCGCCACATGAGTTGAACTTGGTGTTATGCTTTGCATACGTGCTCACGGAGTTCACATCATGTTCCGCTTTCAACAATTAGCACGACACCTTCTGGTCAACGTACTGGCGCGCCACACCAGTACGTAGCAGCGCGCTGTTTCGCGCTGCGTTTCCATATTCGTGCTTTAGTGCGCTGAGCGCACTAGCCGCTCGGGCTCGCGCAGGCGCTGCTTCTTCCATGCCACCATATGCAGTGGCAGCTAGTCGCGCCCGCACTTCTGGAGAGATGGCCGAGTGGTTATGGCACCGGTTTGCTAAACCGGGTACCCTCTCAGGGTACCGAGGGTTCGATTCCCTCTCTCTCCGAATTTATTCGTGACTTGCCGCGTGGCTTTTTGAAACGCTCGCCGAGATTGTCCAGAAACACATAGACAACCGGCGTAATGTACAAAGTGAGCAACTGCGACACCACCAGTCCGCCGAACACCGCCAGACCAAGCGGTTGACGCGACTCACCACCGGCGCCCAGTCCCATGGCAATCGGCACGGCGCCCATCAATGCAGCCATGGTCGTCATCATGATCGGACGGAACCGCACCAGGCAGGCTTCATAGATCGCCTGTTCAGCGGTGGCATTGCTTTCGCGACGCTTCTCGATCGCAAAGTCGACCATCATGATGGCGTTTTTCTTGACGATACCAATCAGCATCACCAGTCCCAAAAACCCGTAGATATCGAGGTCCACATGGAACAGCATCAATGTGACCAGCGCACCGAGACCGGCAGCCGGCAAGCCGGAGAGAATAGTGAGCGGATGGATGAACGACTCGTAAAGCATGCCGAGGATGATGTAGATAACCACCATCGCCAGAATCAGCAACATATTCATATTAGAGAAGGACGACTGAAAAGCCTGTGCCTGTCCCTGGAAGGACATGGTGACACCGTTTTGCAGTGAGCTTCTCGATGCGTCTTCAATCTTCTCCAGCGCGGGACCGAGCGATGCTCCAGGGCTGAGGTTGAACGAGATCGTGGTGGCAGGGAACTGCCCCTGGTGGTTGACAGTCAGCGGTGCCACTGTCGGCATCAACTTCGCAACCGAACGCAGCGGTACGGATGCACCGGTGGGAGAGTGGATGTACAACTTGGACAATGAGTCGATGTCGCGCTGGAATTCCGGCGCCACCTCGACGATCACGTGATACTGATCGGTGGGGGCGTAAATTGTGGAAATCTGGCGTGTGCCGTAAGCGTTGGCCAGGGCATCTTCAATCTGTTGCTGCGTGACGTTCAGTGTCGCCGCTAATTCCCGGTTGATGACAACGCTGACTTGCGGCGCGTTGTTCAACACGTCGGTGTTCAGATCGGTCAGTTCCGCAATCTTCCTCATCTTCGCCAAAAGCGTATCGGTGGAGGCCAGCAATTCTTTGGTGCTGGTGCCCTGCAGCGTCACCTGGTAAAGCGCCTTGGACTGTCGCCCACCGATTCTAATCGTGGGTGGTATCTGAATGTATGACTTCACCCCCGGTACCTTGGCCAGCGGGGGACGCAACTGAACAATGATTTCTTTGGCGCGCACATTGCGTTCGCTTTGAGGCTTCAACACCACAAACATACGTCCCTGGTTGGAGGTGCCTGAGTTACCGCCGGTGGCCGACATGACGGACTGCACGTTGGGATTGGACTGCACAATCCCCGCCAGCACTTGCTGGTGCTTGGACATTGCCTCAAATGAAATGTCCTGCTGCCCTTCGGTAGACATCTGCAACATGCCTGTGTCTTCTTCAGGCATGAAACCTTTAGGTACGACAGAAAAGGCAACAGCGGTCAGCCCAATCAGGACGACCAAGCCAATGAGAGTGATCGGCTGGTGTTGCATGACCATGCGCAAGGTGGTGCGATACCCGTGGACGCTCCAGTCCCATCCCTTGTCGAAAGCGCGCAGAGCGATGTTCTTCCTGGTGCTGGTGCCATGATGTCCGGGTTTCAGCCAGCGGCTGCACAACATCGGTGTCAAAGTCAGCGAAACAACGCCGGAGAGGAGAATCGCCACACCGATGGTGATGGCAAATTCATTGAATACGCGTCCGATGATGCCACCCATAAACAAGATCGGTGTGAAGACCGCCACCAGTGACAGTGTCATCGAAATAACGGTAAACCAGATTTCCCTGGTGCCGTTGATAGCCGCTTCGTAGGCTTGCTCGCCCAGTTCCATGCGCCTGACGATGTTCTCCAGTACGACCACGGCATCATCGACAACGAAACCCACGCATAACGTGAGCGCCATTAAAGTCAGGTTGTTGAGGCTGAATCCAAACAAGTACATAAACGCAAAGGTGCCGATGATGGATGTCGGCAAGGCAAGGCTGGGAATGATGGTCGCCGAGATGTTTTGAAGAAACAGATAAATGACGCCGATCACCAGGATGATCGTGATCACCAGGGTAATCTCGACGTCGCGCACAGAATCGCGAATGGTATCGGAACGGTCATAAAGGACGTTCATCGTCACGGCGCCGGGAATTTGTTGCCGCAGCTCAGGCAGAATGCGCTTGATCTCATCGACGATGCCGACGGTGTTCGTATTGGGCTGGCGCATTATCGCCAGCACGATCGCCCGTTTTCCGTTGAACCAACTGGCGGTCTTGTCGTTCTCTACGCTGTTGACGACTTTTCCCAGTTCGCCCAGTCGCACCGGATAGCCGTTGCGGTAAGCCACCACCAGATCGCGATATTGCGACGCATCCAGCAGTTGTCCATGAGCCTCGATGGCAAAAGACTTGTGCTCGCCGTACAAATTGCCTGTAGGCAAGTTGACGTTGCCGCCGGTAATGGCATTGCGGACGTCGTCCATACCTAGACCGCGAGCTGCCAGCAAATCAGGATTTAGCTGAGCGTGGACGGCAAACTTCTGCGAGCCGAAGACATTGACCTGCGCCACGCCGTTGACCATGGAGAGGCGCTGAGCCACCAGGGTTTCTGCATAATCATCAACTTTGTATAGAGGCAGCGATTCAGAGCCGATCGCCAGGTAAAAGATCGGCTGGTCGGCAGGGTTCACCTTCTTGTAAGAGGGCGGCGTCGGCATATCGGCCGGCAAACTGCGCGCAGCCGCTGAAATTGCGGTTTGCACATCTTGAGCAGCCGAGTCGATGTCGCGGCTCAAGTCGAACTGCAACGTGATATTGGTGCTGCCGAGCGAACTTGTCGATGTCATCGAAGACAAGCCTGCGATGGTGGAAAACTGCCTTTCCAGCGGCGTTGCCACCGATCCGGCAATGGTGTCAGGGTTGGCTCCGGGCAGCGTGGCGGTCACTGTTATGGTTGGAAAGTCGACGCTGGGTAAAGCCGCTACAGGCAGCAATCGAAATGAAATGACGCCGAACAACACAATCGCCGCCATGAATAAAGTGGTCATCACCGGGCGGCGAATAAAGAGCGTCGAAAAATCCATCACTGCAGCCCTTTAATCGCAGTAGGGGCAACAGTCGCGCCGGGGGTGAGCAACATTTGACCGTCGGTGACGACCGAGTCACCTTCTGAAAGTCCCTGCGTGATCACCGTATCTCCGCCCACCGTCTGCCCGGTGGCCACAGGTTGCATCACGACCTTTTTGTCAGGCTTAACGACCCAGATAAATTGACCCTGCTGTCCAGTCTGTACTGCCTGACTGGGCACCACCAGCGCATGCGGTGTAGTGGTCAGCGTCAGTACGACGTTGACAAATTGTCCCGGCCAGAGCCGCTGGTTCTGGTTGTCGAACTCGACTTTCAAAAGCACGGTGCCGGTGGCAGCGTCGACAACGTTGTTGGCGAAGACCAGTCGCCCGCCGTCGGCGATTTCACCGCCTTGTGATTGCATCGCGCGGGCGTGAATGTTTCCTGACGCAGCATAGTTTCTCAAATCAGCAAACTGCTGCTCGGGCACCGTCAAACTAACATAGATTGGGTTGATCTGGTTGATAGTGACCAGAGTATCCATATCCTGGCGCACCAGGTTACCTGTCAAAATCTGCACGTTGCCTGCCACTCCATCGATTGGAGAAGTGATGGCCGTGTAGCCGAGTTGCACCTCGGCATTTTGCAAAGTTGCTTTGGACGCCTCCAGTTGCGCCTTGGCGCTGAGCAAACTGGCGTTGTCCGACTTCAAAGTTGCTTTGGCGTCGCCGATGGCTGCCTGGTCCGCTTTAACAGTAGCCTTCGCCGATATGGCGTTGGTGCGCACCTGGTCGGCTTGTTCGCGCGATACGGCACCTTGCCCGACTAAATATTCGTACCGCTGTTCTTCGACCTGCGAGTTGGTGGCAACCGCTTGCGACTTGTCGCGGTTTGCTTTGGCTTGCTCGATGCCGGCTCGCGCCTTGGCGATCGCAGCCTCAGCCTGAGCAACCAATGCCTCTTTGTTTAGAACATCTGCTTTAGCTGCACTGACTGCCGCCTGAAGCGGTCGGGGATCGATGGTGAAAAGCAGCTGCCCTCTCTTGACCGCCTGTCCTTCCTTGAAGTGGGTCTCGAGAATTTGCCCGGCTACGTGCGACTTGACTGCAACCGAGTTGACCGGCGTGACGCTACCGATTGACGTCATCTGCAGAGGCACATCACGGACCACAACTGGAGCAACCGAGACCGGTGCCGGTCTGGTGTGCTTCTTGTCCGCTTCGTGCGTCTGCGTGAAAAACCAGCCCAGCGCCGCTATGCCTGTCAACGCCAGAAGCGACAGCATCACTGCTCGCAATTTGCGATTTACCGAGAAGGGCTTCACGGACAGGCGCGCATCACCTATATCCGAATCTAAATCGACCATCGGAACCCACTTTGATCTTGGGCATCTAAAGCTTAAGACCTAGCGTAGTCGCCGAGGTTCCCGAAAAACTACTTCTTGGCAGGAAAATTTCTGCGCGCCGCTTTTTTATACACGATGCCCGGTATAAACCGAAGTTTCGTACTTGATGGCAACCTGGTCGTCTTGTTCGAACTTAGCGAACACAGCCTTCAGATCCTTCTTGAACTTCACGAGCAACTCGCCTTCCTTCGGTGCGTACGATGCCGAGCAGGCGCGCTGAATCAATCCATGCTCATCGACCAGCTGTTGATTGGCATAAGTGGTGCGCTCTACCTGATCGAACAAAGGCGTGTGAAATAGCGGATCTCCAGCGTTGCCGCGCGGCATCTCGACAGACGCAGTCTCCGGCACTGAGCGAATCACCTCACCGTAAGCCGCTGTGAATGGGTCGTTCTCATCGCGCTCGTTCCACATGAGCACCACCCATCCATCTTTGATCAAGATGCGATGAAACTCTTTGAGCGCCTTTTCGGGATCGAACCAGTGAAACGCCTGGGCGGAAACCACTGCGTCGACCTCGCCGTCGCCCAATCCGGTGGCTTCACCCGTGCCTTCCATGTAGGCGACCGTGGAGGAACCGGGTGACCGATCGGTACCCGGGCGTTTTCTCTCATTTCGAAGTTGGGCTCGATGCCAAGAACTCCCAGTCCCCGTTGTCCGAAAAGCCTGGATGAAATACCGGTACCGCAACCCACGTCAGCGATAACCGAGCCTTCTTTAAGATTGCACCGCTTCATGATGAAATCGATGGCTGCTTCCGGGTAGCTAGGTCTGGCGGCTGCGTAGACCTCGGAAAGTCCCGTAAAACGTTCCGTGGGACGGTATTTGGTCTTGTCGTGCACGGGGAGCCCTCCGACTTGGACGGGAGAGTTAAATAATAGCGCATATAATGATGGATTGAAGTACCGCTGGTCCGCTCAATGAATAACACTTCCGGCTTCGCACCATATTTGGTATCACGTCGTGTCGCTATTCTGGCGATCAGTCTGTCACTTTTTGTGTCCAGTGCATCGCCCCTGCCTGGCTGCTCGTGGTCGTCCACCGGTGCAGCTTCTGCAGCCGCCGACCAAAACAACAGCGCCGCAGTTGAAGAACGGCTGGCTAGCCAAAAAACTCGAAGCAGACAAAAATCTCACACAAGCGGAGTCGATACTCAAAGAAGCCGTGGCGACCACCCGTTCAGGCGCGCCGAACCAGGCGGTACTAGCCCTGAACGCTCTGGCGGGTTTCTACAAGCGACAGTCGCGCCTTGCCGAGGCAGAACAAAACTACGAACTGGCACGCGCCATCGTCCGTAAGCCCTGCCGTATCAACAAGTTTTTGCGGACGTGTTTTTCAACTATGCAGACTTGTGCGCACTCCAAAAAGGACCAGTCAAAGCAAAGCGAGCTCTATGACGAGGGGCTGGCTCTTGAGCGCCGAGCACTCGGCATCGACAACCAGCAATTTTGTAAAGACCTGGAAATGGTGGCGTTGTTTTATTACGACCACAAAAACCTCGAGAAAGCCGCCACGCTCTACGAAGAATATTTGACTTCAACCACTCCATCGGAAGCCGCTCTGGAAGCAGTTGCGCGCAGACTGCGCGATCTGTCCGAAGATCTGCGGGCAGAAAACAAATTCGAAACCTGTGAGCGCACCCTCAAATTGGTGGTCGCCTTCTATCACAAGAATCCCAAGAGAAAGCGAGTTTCTCTCGCAGTTGCACTCAACAATTTATGCACCGCTCTAATGGATCAGGAAAAGTGGTTCGAAGCACAATCGCCTGCTCAAGAGTGCTTGCAGATTTTCACCGAAGAGCAGGGAGCCGAAGACCCAGATACATTGCGGGCGAAGAAACATCTGGCAATGGTCTATGAAAACGTCGGGCGCACAGATGATGCGGACAGAATGGAGTTTGAGGTGCTAAAGGAGCGAGAACGAGTGCTCGATCCGGACAATCCGTCGATTGCGACTTCCCTGAGCAACTGCTCCGTGACCCTAATCAGGCGAAAACAATACGATCAGGCGATTGCGTTTTTGAGACGAGCGGTGGCGATTCGCACTAAGTCTCAGGGCGCGGAGGACCCTCATACATTGCAGTCAAAAGGAGCCCTCGCCGGCGTACTGATGGATAAAGTGAGTTCGCTGACACCGGCACAGAAGGCGCAATCGACAGCTTTGCTTGCGGAAGCAAAGCAACTCCTGGAAGATTCTTTGGCTGTGTCCAACAAGAAATTTGGACCACAGCATCCCTCGACGCAGTATTTGCAGGGACAGTTGGCTGCCTTATACAACTACTTCGAGCAGGAGACATCAAAAGCGAAGACATATCGCGACAGCGCCAGAAAGGCTTGCAAGCGACGTTCGGCGTCTCGTCAGGTAATGTGCGCGCACGCCTGTTGACCAGAGCTGATGAATTTTGGAAACGCGTGATTTTTGATCGCATGAAGCTGAGGCACAAGGAATGGTTAACGGGTCCATTCGCTGAAGCCATGGAAGAAGAAAACAAAGGCAATCTGGATGGTGCCGTCGCAACCATGACAGCCCAGCTGCCCAAAGCCTCGCAAGCAAAACCGTATGAACTTGCCGCTCGCTGGTTGCTGGGCGATCTGCTTTGCCGAAAGGGCGAATATGCCAAAGCCGATGCAATGTACGCCCAAGCTCTGAAGCTGGCTGTCGACCTGAAGAAAAATCTGTATGAAGCAGCAGTCCTGCAAACCAGCACTATGAATAAGCAGCTGGCAGGCGAGGACCTGAATTACATAGAAGCCTATACGAAAGTGCGCACGCTGCTCGGCAAAGACTACCTGGGCGTCACCGACAATACACTCAATGTGCTCAACATCGCCATCTGCGAAGCGCATTTAGAGACCCCTGGGCAAGGAGATCTCGCGGACGCCTGGCACTCATGGACAGAACTGCGATCGATCAAGCCGGACGCATCACCCATCGTCGCTTGCGATTTCGACGTGTCCATGGCATACGCATATCTGATGTTACGACATTCATCTAAGGGAGACACTTATAAGGAGCCGATCAACCACGCTGTTTCGCTTATTGACGCAAACGTTTCTTCCCCCCGAGCGAATGTTCAACGCTATGTAGAGGTTTGCGAGTTGCTGTGCGAGAGTTCTGACTATGGGCGTGCACAGCAACTTCTCGCTACTGCTATCGCGCAGAGCGAGCAACTTAAAGACAACAACTTGAAGTGTGAATGTGTGCTCTTGAGCGCTCGCATTGCTATCAGTCAGGGCGACTATTCGCAAGCCGTTGCCTTGAGCGAAAAGGCAATGCAACTCACAAGCGAAAAAGACTCGCCGCTGCAGTTTGTGCGCTGCCTGGAATACTTTTGCGCCGCCGCATCGCGGGCGGTTGTCGTCTCAAACAACCCGCGGCTGACGGCTCGGGCCATTGACAGCGCCAAGAAAGCATTGCAGATCCAGGAACAACTCAAGCGTCCAGTAGCCAGTCGCGCTCAACTCCATATCAATATAGGCAGGCTCTACGAGCTGCAAGGAAAGCGCGTCGAGGCGACCAGCGAGCTGCAACAAGCGATCGAGCTTTGCCGTAACCAGCATGACGCCGATGGCACCTTGGCGCTCGCGGATGCATTTACAGAACTGGCTGTGCTGCAGTTTCTCTCCAAAGACTATTCTGCAAGCCGCGAGTCGCTGACAAAAGCCACACAGATTCACAACCTCGATCGCTCGGAGATGGCAGCAGCCAACCGGATTCGCGACCTGGACTTGCTGTCCTTAATAGATGCGGCACGCGGCGACAAGGCAAGTGCCGAGTCGGAAATACTGGCGTCGGCTGCGCAGCTCGATCATTACATCAAAAACGTCTTGCCCGAACTTTCGTTGGCTGAACAGCGCGCTTTCCTGGACACCATCAGCGATACCGCAACGGTGTTAGGGTCCGTGTGCCAGAGCCCGCAGGCGGTGGTCAAGGCCTATCCCTTCCAGCTTCGGTGGAAGGGATTGCTGGTCGAATGTTTGCGGCGCCAGTCGCAACTTGGGGATGCCGCCAAAGATAAGCGCTACGAAAAAGTCGTCGCCGACCTGCAAAACGTTCGACGCCAAATTGCGTCCGCCAGCCGAGGTTCCGAAAGCACCGATACAATTGCCGCTCTCAACCAGGAAAAAGAAGGGCTGGAGCGCCAGCTTCCCGGACTGCAGGATCCGGCAGCCGGAATGGATCTGGGAGCGTTTCAAAATTTGTTGGACAACAACGAAGCAGTGGTCGACTTGCAGATCTACCGAAACGTGTCTGACAACAAGCTACATTATGGAGTAGTGATCACAGGGAAGTCAGCGCCGCCTCAGTTTGTCGCATTGGGGGATGTCGACAAAGTCAACAAAGCGCTGCGCGATTGGCGTAATAGCGGCATATTTGTGTCCATGTCGCGCGATGTGACGGTCCTCGAAAATAACGGCACCGTCGCCAAATCATCCAGTGAAGAATCCCATGAAGCCTGGGACTTTCTCCAGAGCTCAATCTGGAATCCAGTGCAACGCGCACTACCGACCGGTGCCACCCATCTCTTTATCTGCGAGGACGGCGAACTCTCTCGCCTGCCATGGAGCATGTTCAATACAGTAGATGGGGCAAAAAACGATCTGTTGATGTGCAGCATCGACAGTCCCCGCGAACTGATCTCTCTTAAGAAATCGTCCAAGTCCAACTCGAAAAACAGCCTGCCGGTTTTGATTGCCGGTGCTATCAAATACAAGGATGCTCGCCTTGACCTGCAAGGCGCGGCGCAGGAAGTTTCGGAGATTCAACAAATCGCCGAGAAGAACGGACTGACCACCAATACACTCACGTCGCAACAGCCGACGCGCTCGGCTGTGATCAAAAATTTGTCGAACAGCGGCATCGTTCATTTGGCTACGCACGGCTTCTTCCAGGGAGGCGGCCCATCTGCGTCGGAAAACACACGCGGCTTCGGCACGCGAGCAATGACTATCAGCGGAGCCGAGAATGCCGCCATGGTTGCTGCAAGAAACCCGCTTGTGCGCTCCGGGGTTCTGTTGGCGTGCCCAACCGGCGATACCGGCAAAGATGAAGCCAGACTGACCGCGGAAGAGCTGATCGGAATCGATATGAGCAAATGCGATCTTCTGACCCTCTCGGCTTGTGATACCGGCCGCGGTGAGGAAGTTTCCGGTCAAGGCGTAATGGGACTGCGTTCTGCCATCATGGCCGGTGGCGCCCGTTCTGTTTTGCTTTCGCTCTGGCCGGTGGATGATGAGGCAACGCGAGCTTTGATGCGCCAGTTTTACACCAACCTCTGGTCGAAGAAAATGAACAAGGCGGAAGCCTTGAAACAGGCTCAGCTGGCGATAAAGAACGATGCGCAGCATCCGTCCTGGAAGCGCCCGGTTTACTGGTCAGGCTGGCAGCTGGTCGGCGAAGGCTGGAAGTAGTTTATTCCGGAAAAGCAACTATCTGTCCTTGCCGAACCAATTGATTGGTGTGCTTGCCGGCGACTTTCGACTGCGCTGTTTTCATCGGTGCGGTTATGCCGTCGTGATTGTCGAAATCCGACATATCAGGCACTTCGCGGATCACGTTGAACTCCTCGAAGTAATAGGGAACGCCGTTACTGCCCAGAATCTGCGGACCGTCCATAATGTGCAGATGCAAGTGCGGCGCAGAGGAGTTGCCGCTGTTGCCCATGTTCGCCAGCACGTCACCGCGTTTCACTTTGTCGCCGCGCTTCACTTTGATCGAGCCTGGTTTCAAGTGGGCATACATGGCGTAGCGCCCGTTTCCCAAATCAAGCACGATCGAGTTTCCTGCCGGATAGTGAACCAGATTGTCACCCACCGCCTTTGGTGGCACTTGATTCTCAAAGCGATTGACTACGCCGGCAACGGTTGCATCGGCTATAGCCAAAATCGGCTCGCCGTATCCGAAGTAGTTGTCGACCTTGGATATGTCCCCTTTGACGCACATGTCAGAGTTGTCGACCTTCAGCCAGTCGATGGCAAACCGTTGCGCCGCCAACAAAGTATTGTTGATGGGAAACAGTGCCCGCCTGTGTCCATCAGTCGCATCATAACCCCCACCAGGGATCCAATTGCCACCTTTGAACGGGGGTCCGATCACCACGGGCGGTGTCATATTCACGTCCAGCGGAGCGCCTTCGACAATGTTGGTGCAGGGGTGACCCTGCATATCGTTGCCTTTGAGCACCAGCCGATGTTTGAGCTTCTTAGGCGCCTCTTCCTGCTTGTCAAACACGAGGTTGACGAACATCAGCCCCGATTCTCCACAGCCCAGTTTGTTGACTTTAGGTCCGCTTGTCGACATCATCCGGACTGCTACATCGTCGCCGGTCAATTTCCAGAGTTCTTTGCCGGTGTCGGCATCAAGCACCACAAACTCGGTCACCGTCATTGGTGCCCGATTGAAGCTTTGCAGATTCATCTCGTAGGCAAGGTTGTAGCGGTTGTCGCCGCCCTGAAACAGCTGCGGCGTAGTTGTCGGGTGCATTTCGACCATGGTCCAGTTAACCGCCGCCTCGGCAGGAACGTTGCCTTTGTCTTCTTGATACACCTGGTCTTCGGCGGCGGCGCGTGCGTCTTGTGTCATCAAGCTGAAGAGAAGCGCAGCGCTGAAAAGGACGCGCGAAAAACTGCTGAAATTCATAAGCCTCACCAGGAAACCGACGCCATTAGCCTAACTACTATCGCGGTTCGCTGGATTAGAAAGAATTCCCCAGTTTTGCTATCGAATGAAGTCAAAAAACATTGCCTGAATGCGGCTTTCTTGCCATCATTTGCACAATTCCAAGCGCAGATCAGACTGCCGGAGGATATATGGAATTATTGACCGGATTTGCGGTTGTTGTCTTAGTCACCTTCGTGACGACCTGGTTCAACGATCACGTTTCGAAAGCCGACTACATGGCTGACGAAACCGTCGAAGTCTCGTCGCAGTCATAACCTACTTACTCGATTTGGGCTTGAGCCGAATCACGTAGATGTAGGGGTAATAACTGAAATACTGCTCTATTGGAGCGTATTTCCAGATGCCGTCATTCCAATCATTCGTGTAGACGTTGCCGTCGGTGCCGACAAATCCGCAATGCGCGTTCGGTCCCAGGTTTGGTTTAGTGGGCGGCTCCATGAACGCCAACAGCACATCACCCGGTCTGGACAGGGTTTGAAAAGTCTGCGCGTCCACGCCGGAAGGACCAGCCTTTTTGACGCAAATTTCCTGAGCGCTGTACTTAGGATGATTGAGAATCTGTCTGCGAATGATGACCACTGCAGCTGAATTGACTCCAAGAACACCGGCGTTCTTCAGGACATTCGAAACTGCCGCGGCACACCCCAGCTTACCGCTGGACAAGCCATAGCCGTGCCACATCTCCTTGCCGAGACTGCCTTTTGCGGTCTGCAGAATTTGCTGGTCGACGCTACCCGTCGTGGCGGGAGCGGCATCAACCGGTTCGGCGGTGGTGCCCCAGCCGAACAATGCCATGACCGACAAGAGAGAAACTGCGCGCGCCCGTCGAAACTTCATTGGAATGACTGCCTCCAGATCGCGTTATAGCACGCGCTAAGGCTTCGGGCTCAGGTCTCGGGTTCAGGGTTCAGGCTTCGCGAATGTTGGGGTCGCGCTTGGGCAAGAGTTGTTTTGGCACCGGAAGACCCAGGACTCCGAAACCGGCTTTGTATTGCTCCTGGGCGCGAGAGCCGGCTCCCATGGAATCAAGAGCCGAACCATAAGCCACGCGGGTCATGAACTTGTCCATAACCAGGGCTTCAGTGTTGGTGCGCCACTCGTCCATCTTCTTCAGAATCGGGGCGTTCTCGGTCGCGGCTTTATCCCGCGCCAGCAGTGCCGCGGCGACTTCGGGATATGGCTTGAAGACCTTGTTCAGATCGATTTTTGCTTTGTCACTGTCGGGCAGCATCATGTATTGCAGCGCCAGGGCAGCTGCCGCCTGTTTATCCTGCGGGTCTTTGATGCCCCGCAACGAGGCAGACAATGCCGTTTCTGCCGCCGTCATCTCTTTGTCCGCTTTCTCGACTGCCGGCTTACTAGCCTCATAGTCTTTAGCCATGGCGGTCATTTTGGTGGTGAAGTCTTCGTCTGCTTGCTTGATGGCGGTTTCGAAGGTGGGACCGAATTTCTCCATGCCCTCGAAGGGATTTTTGGCGGCTTCGAAGCCTTTCATGGCATCGAGCAACGACATCTGTGCCCGGCTAAGCGGAATGGCACGGGTTTTTGGCGTTCCAGCCACATGCTCAAGCGGGTTGAAATTGTCGTCGGCAACCGGGTTTGCGACGCCTCTTTCAGTGCGCCAGGCAGCCGGCATGAAGTCGGCACGACCATTGCCGTTGGACCCGCCCATGTTACCGCCCATATCGGCGGCACGCAGGCTGGTGATCTGGTCCTGGAAGGTCTGCAGGGCGACTTTCGCCACCTGGTCCTCAGTGCCTTCCGAAATGCGTGCCAGATCGAGCGCTGTTCGACTCATTAAGACAAAAACTCCCGTAGCCCAGTGACCAAACAATAAGCCGTCAAAGGCATACTGTCACTGGTGATTCCACGAAGTTGCCGACGGCGCTATTTGCCGGCTGCGGCTTCCTGTCCTTGTGACGCTTCCTCGCCTGCTGACGCTTCCTTGCCTGTGGCTTTTTTCTCAGCTTCAGCCTGCTCAAGCTGCTTGATGTGCTCGTCGACCCCTATCATTTGCTTGCGGATCGCTGCGGCTGATGCCTTCATCTGTGCAGGGAACTCGCTCAGTTCGTCGATTGTCTTCTGCTTGTCTGCCCCTTCTGGCTGCCACTGAATCTTCTCGCCGTTTGTTCCAAAAGCTTTGTCAACGATCGCACTAACTTGTTCGTCCATGGCGTTCAATCGCCGAGCGATGATCTGGCAGCGACGCAACATGGCCAATAACGCGGCAGGATGCTCGTCTTTGGACTCTTTGTACTCGGAAAAAATGCTTGCCACAGTCACCGCATCAAGCGAATTGAGGTACCCAATGGCAGCTGCAAGTTTTACCACCGAATTGGCTATCTCTTTGCTTTTCAGCGCCCCTAACGGCGGCACTTCTTCCTGGGCCAATTTGAGGCATTTCTCCAGTTCGGCGCGGCCATTTTTCAACTCATCCGGGGTCGTTTGTGGAAATGGTGCCTTGTGCTGTGCAGCGCGTTCCATCACGTCGATGTCAGTGATGTGGAGTAACGTCTGTCCTTTAGCAAGATGGCTTTGCCAGGTGGTGGGACTGGTGTCCGCGGCAGAGACCAATCCTGAAGGTTGCCATGTCATTGCCGCCACGGCTGCTGCACAAACCCAAATGGAAAACGTTGGGCGTTTCATCGAATATCCCTCTTACTTGCCGATGCGTCCGCTAATAGCGGTCGTGCAAGTATAGCCGAGCGCAAGACCAGGCTGACTCTAATAGCGCTCGCAGAGATATGCAGATTTGAGAACGTGATAGCCGATGAAGCCGTAAACACAGCAGATCAGCAAAATAACCAGTACTGGATGGTGCAGCAGATATTTATATGCTGGCTTGCACAAAAAATCGATCCAGAAAATTCCAAGCGCCGTACCCGGCATGACAATCACCTGTTAGTCATAGCTGCCGTTAAGGGATCCTAATGTCAGATAATTTAATAGACAATTCTTGAGAACCGATCGATAGTCCATTCTCTTGATAAGCTCGAATGCGTCTCTACAAGTCCGCATTTACGCACACTTGGAAAGTCGAAAATCTCAGGTTTTCAAGCGCATTTTCTAATATGAAATCTGAACGCCTGGTAATCTTGAGAACCGTCAAAGCGTGACCGCGCGTTAAGGCAGACAGTCGCCTGCCTCAAACACGTGGTACTACCTGTAGTGGCTGCTGAGCCCAAGGTTATTTGTCGAACTGTTGTTCGAGATAATCTTTGTCCGAATCGTAGACGATAGTACTATCGGCGGTGAGTCCATCTAGCTGTTCCAACCGGATCTGCTTCGCTTCTTTCAGTTCTTCCCAGACATCGTCCTTCGGCTCTGCAACCAGTTCCCAAGCCTGCCTACGTCGTTCGTTGCGCGCATCGATTCGCTTGTTCAACACCATCAGCACAAGAAAACGGATCAACGGAATCATCAAAAAGACAATTGCATAGGTGAGCAGCACGTCGACCAAAACAGCAAGAGCGTGCACTAGAGTGATCGTCGCAATATGCTTGAACAGCCACCAGCTGCCCGCGAAGTTCAACACCGCCAGCGTCAACACCATTGGAATCTTGTCTTCGAACGCCGAGAATTTCCAGTAGTCTTCCTTCAAATAGTTGTCGGGACTCATGGGAGGCAGCGTCGGCGCCGCTCCCGGTACGAGAAAATCAGGGAAGACATAAACGATGTAACCGCTTTTGGTGACCTCCGGTCTGCCGTTGAATTGCGCCAGTGCACTCATAATTTTGCCGGAGTCAGAGCGGTCTCCGTCAAGAAACGGCGCCAGCTGCTCGGTCGAAACTACACCACCGTTTTCCTTGATGATGCGGGCGATGTGCTGCCAGCGAATTTGCTCCAGATTAGAGTTGGGAGCACCGTCACCAAACAAGAATGAGAAGCAAGCGACAAAGAAATTGCTCTTCTTCTTTTCGATGAAGATGTTGTTGTATCTGTCACGCTGTGTACTGGGAACGCTGTTAGCGTAATAGTTGACCGATGGACTGTAGTTCCACGCGAACAGGTCTAGCAAGAAGCGCAAGTCGATCCAGTCGAAGAAATCGCCGCCGTCGCTATTGCTGTTGCTGTCCGCAAGTGCAGCCAGCATGATGGCGAGAATAATGCACAAGATCACGAGAATCGAGCCGACCAACGCGACGCCAAAAGACATGCGCACGATCCAGTAAAGAAACTGGAACATCGCCGCACCGAAAAGCAGTGCCGCTCTGCGAAACCCGCGCTGCAAGTAGGCGTTAGTGAAAGCCGGCGAAAAGGAATAGAAGATCGTGCCGTCGTTGGCGACTTCAAGTTTGCCTTTGGTTTCTCCGGCGATCTTATTAAGCCAGTACTGCGACTGGTTGATAGTTAGTCCGGAAGTCGACGCCAGTTCCGGCGGAGTGGTGCGAAACTTCAGTTTCTTGATCGCTTCCAGTGCCTTCTGCTTCTCCGGCACCATCAACGAAAACTCAGGATCCTTCGGGTCTTGTCCGGACTGATCTATTCTGAGTTGGGGATTGTTCTTAGCCATATCAGCAACAACGCAACGGATTGTCGCCGTCGTTAAGTCCATTCAACATGTCGGCAGCGCGAGCCAGCCCCGTGCCGTCCACAAGTTCAGGATGTTCAGGCGGTGACGCTGGATTCGAATTGGTTGCGGGCTGGGTGGGAGATTTTCGGAACCAGGCGATTACTGCAGCGATCACGACAACGAGCACCAGTGCCATGAAAAGACCGCCGACAAAAGCATCGAGATAATCGTTGAAGATAAGCGTCTTCGTCTTCGCTATTTCCGCCGGATCTATAATTGCACCGCTGGTGATTTTTTCAGTCAGTGACTGAGCGTGCGCCATGAATCCGAGCTTCGGATTGTCGCTGAATACTTTCTGATAGCCGGCTGTGAGCGTGACGGACAGGAGCCACACCAGCGGTGCAATCGTAATCCAGCACCACTTCGCTTTGCCCATTTTGATGATCACGGTCGTGCCGACACATAGTGCCACCACTGCCAACAATTGGTTGGAAATACCGAAAAGTGGCCAGAGACTGTTGATACCGCCCAGCGGATCGACAATGCCTTGATAGAGGAAATACCCCCAACCGGCGACAATCAAAAACGAACTGAGCAAAATCGATGGGTACCAGCTGGTCTTCCCGAGCGGTGCCCAGAGAAGACCGAGAAAGTCCTGGAGAAGAAACCGTCCGACGCGCGTGCCGGCATCGAGGCAAGTGAGAATGAAGAGCGCTTCGAACATGATAGCGAAGTGATACCAGAACGCCTGGGCAAAACCACCCAGCGCCTGTGAAAAGATGTGCGCCATGCCAACCGCCAGGGTCGGTCCGCCGCCAGTGCGTCCCCAGAGTGAGGTTTCACCGACGTTCTGAGCCAGCTGATTCATCTGGTCCACGGTCACCACATAGTTCCAGGATGAAATCTTGGCTGCGGCAACAGCCGGATCGGCGCCGACAACGCCAGCCGGGCTGTTGATGGCGAAGTAACACCCTGGTGCCAGCACTCCCGCCGCCACGATCGCCATGATGGCAACCGCTGCTTCGCACAGCATGGACCCGTATCCGATTGCCCGTGCATCTCGTTCTTTCGTGATCATCTTCGGAGTCGTCCCCGATGACACCAGCGAATGGAAGCCGGAGATCGCACCGCACGCAATGGTTATGAAACAGAATGGAAAGACGTCGCCATAAAAAAGCGGTCCCTGCCCATTGGCGAAGAATACCGTGGTAGCCGGCATCTGCAAGGTCGGACGCACAAGGAAAATGCCCAGCGCCAGTGCACTGATAGTTCCGATTTTTATATATGCCGACAAATAATCGCGAGGCAAAAGCAGCATCCACACAGGCAAGACTGACGCCACAAATCCGTAGATCATGATGGCAATGGCGATGGTAGTACCACTCTGCGTGAAAATGGGCGCCAACGTTGGCGACTCGGCAACCCACTTGCCGGCAACTACAGCGAGCAAGGTCAGCACCACGCCTATTACCGAACCTTCTTTGATAGCTCCCGGACGAATGTTTCGAATGTAGAAACCGACGAAGACTGCGATCGGAACCGTCGCCAGAAGAGTGAACGCGCCCCAGGGGCTGGACTTCAAGGCGTTGACGATAACGACGGCCAGGACCGCCATCAAGATCAACATGATGAGCAGGATCGCGGTCAGCGAGATCACTCCTGCTAGAGGACCAATCTCTTCCTTCGCCATCTGTCCTAGAGACTTACCGTTGCGTCTCATGGAAGCGCACAGAATCACGCAGTCCTGCACGGCGCCCGCCAGCACAACCCCGATGATGATCCACAATGTGCCCGGCAGGTAGCCGAACTGGGCGGCCAGAATCGGACCCACAAGCGGACCGGCACCGGCGATAGCCGCGAAATGATGCCCGAAGGCGACCCACTTGGGTGCCGGGTGAAAGTCCTTGCCGTCATCTATCACCACGGCCGGTGTCTTGCGCTCGTCGTCCAGAGCGAAGATTTTGTCGGAGATGATTTTGCTGTAGAACCGATAGCCGATGGCAAAAGTGCAAAGTGCTGCCGTCAAAAGCCAGATGGCGTTTATCTGTTCGTTGCGCACCAGGGCTACCGTGCCCAGGGAGTACGCGCCCACAACACCGACCACACACCAGATGATTATGCTTGCGATTCTCGGTAATGCCATTTAGATCAACAGACCAGCGATGGTGGCAGAGAGATAGCTGGCCATTGTGCCACAGATAAGTGCCTTGACGCCCAACCGCGCCAGGTCTTGCCGCCGGGACGGTGCGATCTCGCCGATGCCGCCGACTTGAATCGCAATCGAACTAAAGTTGGCGAAGCCGCAGAGAGCGAACGTAGCAATGGTTTCAGCTTTCGGGGATATGGTGACACCAGTGACGGCACCCTTGGTGATTGCCGACAGTTCTGTGTAGGCGAGAAACTCGTTGATCACCATCTTCTTGCCCATCAGCGTGCCCACCAGATGAGCATCGCTCCACGGAACTCCCAGGAGCCAGGCAATCGGTGCGAAACACAGACCAAACAAATCCTGCATCTTCAAATTAGCCAAATCAATGCCGATGGCGTTGGCGCGCAAACCCCAGTTTGCGAGAGTTTGCCCAAGCAAGCCCAAGCCGCCGTCTATCAAATAGATGATCGCGATGAAGGCGATTAACATGGCGACCACGTTCAGTCCGATGCGCAGTCCGTCTGAAGCACCATGAGCCGCCGCATCGATCAGATTGGCATTGGTCTTCTCGACGTGCACCTGCACTTTGCCCTGGGTCTTCGATTCTTCAGTTTCAGGCCAGACAATCTTAGCAATCACCAGTGCCGCAGGCGCTGCCATGATGCTGGCCGTGAGCAGATAAGACGCCTTGATACCAAACCCGATGTATACCGCCAGTACGCCGCCGGCGACACAAGCCATCGAACCGGCCATGGAAGCCAGCAATTCCGACATGGTCATTGAAGGGACGTAGGGTTTGATCAAAAGCTGCGCCTCGACCTGCCCGACAAAAACGCTGGCAGCGTTAGACAGAGCTTCGGATCCGCTCGCACCCATGACTTTGGAAACGAACTTGGCGATGATCTCGACAATCTTCTGCATGATGCCCAGGTAGTAGGAAATGCTGACCAGGCTGGCGACGAAGATGATCGTGGGAACGACTCGAAACGCGAAAATATATGCAGAACCAGGTCCGAAGGCCGTCTCCAGTCGTTGCGCCTCGACAGGTTCAAACGGCGCCAGCGGTCCGAACACGAAGTGTGCACCACGATCGGAAAAGTGCAACAGTTGCGTGATGCCATCGCCGACGGTGCGGAATATTTGCTGCCCGATGTCGGTCTTGAGCACGAAGACCGCCATCAAAATTTGCAGGGCCAGTCCGGTGCCCACCAGCCTCAGGTTGATGCGCTTTTTGTTGTTCGACATCATGAAGGCGATGCCGAATATGGCTATTACTCCGAGCAACCCCTGAAAACGGGAGAGGTCCATTGACTACGCCTCAAAAACCGCAGCACGCCATAATCTTCGCCCAGCGGCGCGATTTCGTTGGTGAGAATTTTTTATGGCAGGTATTAGAAACCGGAACCAGGCTGGGTCGTCGTCGGCGAAAACCGGCGGCCACCCACGGTTGTACCGGTGCTGCTGTCGCCGGCGCTGAAGCGCTTACCAGTGCTTCCGGGAGACCATGACGACGCTGATGATCCGGTGGTCGATGCCCCCACCGGTAGTCGTGAGAAGGTCGGCTTGTAAGCAGGAGCCGGCACAGGGGCCGCTGTCGCGGCAGTCGCCGGTGTGATTGCAGGCGCCACCGCTGGCGCTACCGCCGGTGCCATCGCCGAAGGCATGCCGGGCGCCGCTGTCGGAGCCGGAGCCGGCACCGGTGCGGGCGCCGGGGACTCAATAGGATTGGCCGCGGGCGCTGTCGGATTAGGCTGGGTCATGGGTTGAGATGGAGGCGCATCGATCGGCTCCAGCGGCGCCGGAGCGGTCGAGGGACCGCCTGTGACTCCCGGTGTGGGCGCACTACCGTCGCTATTGGTGGCTGTGGTGTCGCCTTCCACGATGTCGCCTTCACTACCCAGCTGAGGCGTCAGCGGCACCAGCTTAGGCACGGTCGGTGCGGTTTCCGTTTGTTGTTCCTGCTGCTGCAGTTCGACATCCAACATGCGGCTGGGTGCGACGAAGCTGCCGGCCGGCGTCGGATGTTTCTTGTAATACTCTTCGGTGTAATGCTTCCAGATCTTAGCCATGACCACACCGCCGGTGACGTTGTGTCCGGGAATCGGCTTGTTGTCGTCATTGCCGCCCCAGGTGCAGGTCACCATATCCGGTGTAAACCCGGTAAACCAGATATCTTTGCCTTCATCGGCGGTACCGGTTTTGCCCGCCACCGGACGATCCTTCAATTTAGCCATGGTGCCGGTGCCATGATTGACCACTTCTTGCAGACAATCTAAAAGACGCGCCACAGCTTCGGAATCGAACGCCTTGTCGACGCGCGATTCGAAGTTTTGAATCACCTGACCGCGGTTGTTCTCAGTGCGACGAATAACTTGCGGCTTGATGACAATACCGCCGCGCGCAAAGGTCGCATAGGCTCCTGCCATGTCCAGAGGCGTCACCGCCGATGAACCGAGCGACAGCGAAAGGTTCTGATCCAGTTTGCTGGTGATACCGCACAGGCGAGCAGTTTCGACGACCTTGTCGATGCCGACGGCTTTGCCGACGCGCACCGCCGGCACGTTTCGTGACAATGCCAGCGCTTTGCGAATGGTGATTTTGCCCATAAATCTGTGGTCGAAATTTTTCGGACTCCAATCAGGCAATCCCCAACCTTGTTTGATGGTAATCGGCGTATCGTCGATCAGCGAATCAGGCTTATAGATGCCCTTAGCGATCGCAGCCAGATAAACAAACGGTTTGAAGGACGAGCCGGCGGTGTGTGGGTTGGTAGCGCGATTCCACTGATTTTTCCAGTAATCGCCGACGCCTCCGACCAGCGCCACCACAGCACCGTCGCGAACCGATACTGACACGAGCGCGCCCTGCGATACTCCCGGCGGTGCCTTCTTGATCTCTTCGGCGAGAATCTTTTCGGCCAGGTCTTGAGCACTGGGATCGAGATTGGTGTAGACACGCAGCCCCTGGCGGCGCATTTCATTGGCACTGAAGTGCTGGCGCAGCTGTTCGAGAACATAACTTATATAGAAGGGATACTTTTGCAGCGGATTGACGGTTTTCTTGAAGACCAGCTTTTGCTTGCGCGCATCGTCAGCCTGTCCCTTCGTCACATAGCCGTACTCAACCATCTTGTCGAGTATCTCGCGTTGTCTTTCGATTGAGGCCGTGCGATTTGAAGAGTTGCCCATTTCGGTCGGCGCCTTCACCAGCCCAGCCAGGAACGCGGCTTCGGCAAGCGTAAGCTGTCCGGCGCTCTTGCCGAAATATCGCTGCGCGGCACGTTCGATGCCGTATCCACCGTTCCCGAAATAAACCTGGTTGAGGTACATCTCGAGGATCTTCTCTTTCTTATAGCGGCTCTCTACTTCATACGAAATAAATGCTTCTTTGATTTTGCGGTCGAAGGTTCGTTTCGCGTCTTCGAAGAAGAGGTTCTTCACCAGCTGTTGAGTGATAGTCGAGCCGCCTTCACGCACTTTGCCCGCCTGCACGTTGGTGAGCAGCGCTCGGCCGATACTCATGAAGTTGATGCCGTGGTGTTCGTAGAAGTGGTGATCTTCGGCCGCCAGCATGGCTTGCTGCATCTGCGTCGATACTGCGGTGAGCGGCACGACACGCCTGTCTTCGTCGCCTTCCACCGTGCAAATCAGGTGGTCATTGCGGTCGAAAATCTGAATAGCTTCGATCGGCTCGTACTTCTCCAGAAGCGAAATGTCCGGCAAGTCCTTGAGGGACTGCCAGACATATGCAACTCCATAACCTACGGGCAGGGCAGCTATGAAAAGGAGGATGACAAAAACACGGCTGGCCGTCGACCAGAAACCGCCCTTTTTCTTTTTCTTTGTAGCCGCCCGCTTTTGTCTAGCCACGGTCACTAAACCACCGCTGAGGCCCCGAGGGGCGACGCCAAGCGCCGCCCGCCAGAGAAATAGAGCATGCCACTACAGCATCACCCATAGGGCGATTATAGCGCTTTACTACGCACGAGGATGGCTGGCTATGTAAATACGACGTAGTCTTTCCATGCTCACGTGGGTGTAGATCTGCGTCGTGCTGATGCTGGAGTGACCCAAAAGATCTTGCACTACACGGAGATCGGCTCCCCCTTCAAGCAGGTGCGTCGCAAAGGTATGCCGCAGGGTATGCGGAGTGATCACCTTGTCGATGCCGGCCAGACGGGCGTATTTCAGAACGATACGGTGCACCGAGCGCGTCGACAACGGAGTTGACTGACGGCTGACGAATAGCGGCGCTTCAGGATTGTTCACATCGACAATCGCTGACGGTTCGCCTTCGCCACGGCGGCGCTGACCGCGCTGTTCCAGGTACTGTTTCAACCAACCGGCGGCGCTGTTGTTGAGCAAAACTACGCGCTCACGCGAGCCTTTGCCGAACACACGCAGTTCCATGGATTCCAGGTTGAGGTCGCACAGCCGAGCGCTGCACAGTTCGCTGACACGAATACCGGTCGCGTAAAGAGTTTCCAAAATCGCTCTGTCGCGAATGTTGTTCTGAGCTTCGCCATCGTCTCCGGCAGGTTGTTCAGTTGCCGCAAACAGGCGAGCTACTTCTTCTTTATCGAGACATGGTGGCAACCGTCTGGACAGTTTTGGTCCGCGCACCATTTTCGACGGGTCTTCGTCGATCAGCTGTTCGCGGCGCAAATAACGGCAGAAAGTGCGGATGGCCGAAACCTTGCGCACCACTGTTTGACGGCTGTACCGTTCTTGAATCGATTGCACGTAAGCGCGCAGCTTGTCTGCTTCGAGCTGTCCGCCGCCGTTGGGCGGTTGAAAGTTCAAAGTATCGCCCGCGATGCCGTTGTCGGCAAAACCATTGCCGTTGCCGGTTTCAATGACAGTATGTGCAGTTGTTCCATCGGTCATGAACTGCTTCAAGTCATTTACGTAGGCGCGAATAGTATGAGACGAGTAGTTTCTCTCGAACTCTAAATAAACGGCGAACTGGTCAAGCCACTGCTGTGGTATATGTGGAGATTGCCGAGTATCCAAGCGGCATCTACTTTCTAGGCCCGAGGGCGTCAGATATCGCAAACATTATATGCGCTTTAGATCGTTTGTAAAGCCTTGATTGCCACCACTGTCTGAGAAAAAACGCACCTTACAGTAAAGAGGCGGGGATGCGTAGGAATCGAACCCACCAAGGACAGCACTGACTGCCCCACAACGGTTTTGAAGACCGAGCACCACACCAGCGACGCTGCATCCCCTTAGATATGTCCATTGTAATGGCACAACAGTTGTCAGCGTGGCGCGAATATCTGAAACAAGAAGACAGCACCATGCGTGGTGCTGTCTTCTCTGACTGGTGTATGCGGCTTAGTGCTTGGTGGGATGGGGCTTGTTGCCCTGTCCGCCGGTCTGTTCGCCTTCTTCGGCGCAGCCGGGCTTACCTTTTTCACTGCTGCCGCTCGGCGTCTGATTTTCGTGGACACCCTGTCCACCTTGTTGACCTTGTCCACCGCTTTGTCCTTCAGGCTCGGCATCGAGTTTCTTTTTGCCCTGTCCGTCTTGACCTTCCTGTTGTGCATCTTGACTGTCGCCAGCGGAATGTCCGCCGCCGCCCGGTGCACCGTCTTTGCTGTTTTCAATCGAGATGTTCGGCAAGTTGCCTTCAGTTTGCTTGATTGCCCCATTGGGCGAATCAGACGGCGAGTTGGTGGCAGAACCTTGCTTGGCAGAGTCGGTCACCCACTGCGATACGGCTGCCCATTGGCTGCTTTCGCCAGCGGGATTCGTTGCGGTGTTAACATCACCAGCTTTACTAACTTCAGTCATGTGGAACTCCTTCCTGAACCAGCCCGGTTCAGAACGTAAATGAGTGAGAGGGAATGGATGGAACTTGCGGCGGTGGGAATCGCTGGTTCCTAAACTATAGGCACGGAAGGCTCAGCTGTCAGGTGTGGAGACCCACACTGTTTGTTCGTCGTTGTCCTAGAGCTGTTTCCGCCCCCAAAGGAAACTCCGACAGCACCAATGCGGGAGATGCTGTCGGAGGGGTAGAGTGCATGAACCAACCGTTTAAAAACTGTCTAGTAAGTTGCCAGGTCCTCTCGTGTCGTCCCTACATACCTATTTAAAGTACTCGAGGACACTGGCAATTTGGGCTGGGCGAAACTTATGAACCCTGTTGGGATGCGTTGCCACGCAGATTGGCATCAACGATCATCAGCGGCGGAAAAAGCGCCGTTTCAAGAACGGCAGTCATCGGGCGCTGCGTGACGTGATCGGCTACTTGAGCGGCTTCTGTCTGCGCGGCATCAACAACTCCATCTTTGATCTGGATGGCGCCTTCACCCACTGCGGTAGCGGCTCCTTTGACTATCTGCGTGCCTTCGTCGACCAACTCGACCGTTGGCGTGATCACGTTGTCGTTAATGGTAGTCGCGGTGGCTTCACCGGCTTGTTTGACAGCCAGTGCTGTGCGGAGGAAACCGCGACCAGCCCTTTGCGCTTCGTTGACTACGCCGTCTTTGACTTGCGTTGCCGCGCCTTGTGCCAGGTTGGCGGCACCATCGACGAGCTGTTTGTTTTCGTTGTACAGCTGAGTAGCACCGGCTCTGATCGGCATTGTTGCTTTATCGGCTACGGTAGTAACAGCTAACAGCGAAAGTTGATTGAGATCGTTGCCAATGACCGCAACATCTTTTCCGACTTTCACAACATCTTTGCCGGCTTTGACGACATCAGAGCCCAGATCTTTGACATGATTCAAAAATGACATTGTTGCGCCTCCTACAATGTTTATTAATAGCCGGTAACTCAAGCTCCGCAGCTTGCGTCGTCTGGCTTGACCGCCTGGTGTTCAGGGAGCGGGTATCCGGTGCGGTGTGTCTATAAGGTAAGCGCTGGCGCACCCTCCTACAAGTGTGGCATCCCACACCGTTCCGGGGCAGTACTATTTATAGGATGGAACAGCGACTCCCTGACGAATCCGACCTGAAAGACGCCACGGCGCAGATAGCGGCGTTTGTGTTCGTGCTCTGCGCCGTGGTCGGCTTTGCCGAGCACGGCTGGCTGACGCTGTTTCTGACAGCGGGTGCCGGGCTGCTTTCATGCCTGGTCGGCAGAAGAAACTGGAAGCTGGCTGCGATGCTGGGGCTGTCCGGAGCGTCAGCGATGTTTCTTCCAGTGTTTCACGCCCCCGCCTTCGCCACCATCATTGGTGCAGGAGCGGGAGTGATCGCCGGCAGAATTCAAGAAAGAAACGATATCAGCCTGCAACAAGCCGAACTGTTGAGCGGGCAAAACCGCGAAGTAGCCGCATCGCAACTCGAGTTGCTGAAATCCGATGAGGTGAACCGGTATCTACTGGCCGCCGACCTGCACGATCAGGCTCTCAACGATCAAAAGGCAGTAGTCGAAGCTTTGTACAAACACAAGAGCACTCTTGAACGAGAAGAGTTCAACAACATCACTAATAAGTTGTCGGCAGTCATGACAGAAACGCGGGACATCATGGATAAGCTCTATCCAGCCCAGCTGAATGTCATTGGGCTGACCGACACCTTGGATGCCATGCTCAGCCGCGCCTGCCGCGCAGCCAAATGCAAAGCTAGATTTAGAGATCGCTCCGCACCGGAGCTCGTAGCTCAGTTGAACGAATTGGAGACGATCGTCATCTACCGCGTTGTCGAAGAAGCAATCACCAATGCCATCAAGCATGCGCAAGCATCGACCATCACCCTCGAGCTGTCCAGCGCCGATTCAGAGCTGATCATCAGCGTCAGCGATGACGGCAAGGGGATTGAGAGACAGATATTCGAGCAACCCGGTCGCGGATTGAAATTCATCATGGTGCGAGCCGATGTAATTGGCGCTATAGTTGGCTGGACTGATGGAGCGGATCGCCGCGGCACCACTTGCGAACTGAGAGTACCTCTATGAAAGTCGTTGTTGTAGAAGATCTGGTGGCTTTGCGCGAATACGCATCGCGAGCCATTCCCGAAGCTCTGGGCGACGGCGTGCAGGTGATACTGGCGCCTTCGGCCACGGAAGCGCTGCCGCTGATTAATGAGCAACAGCCTGAGTTGATAGTGTTGGACATCGCTATGCCGGACATCAGCGGCATCAAGCTGGCCGAGATGATCTGGGCTACCAACCCGACGCAGAAAATACTTTTCTGGTCGCAGCACCATAATGAAGGTTATGTGCGAGCGATCAGTAAAATCTTGCCGGATGTGGCTATCCATGGATATGTCCTGAAAGGCGGCAATGAAGATCGCCTGGCGGATGCACTGCAGGCTCTGGCTGTCGACGACCTGCCGTTCATCGACCCGATCGTTCACGGAGTCGCAACAGCGATTCGCAGTCGCGACCACGCGCTCACAGATATCGAATTCGAAACCCTCCTGGACGTGGCTGTAGGGCTCACAGACAGGGCTATTGCCATGCGACGGCATGTGAGCGTCCGTGGTGTGGAAAAACGCATCTCAACGTTGCTGGAGAAGCTGCTCAAAACTGATCGCGAGTATCGAGAGCTGGAAGTCGGCATCGAAGTGATCAACTTGCGTACGCGACTTGTATGCGCCGCGCTGCGCCGGGGGCTGATCACCGCCGACGATTTGCACCAGCCTGACAAAGAATTACTGGAGTGGTGGGAAGACCTGGCATATCGCCGCTCGTGAAACGAGCTACGCTCGCAGCATCCTCTTATGTCGATTGCGCCTGCATAACCGTCATGCGCCAACCGCGCTTAGAACCTGCAGACAGGCTGTTCTTAAAGTTGGACAGCGTCAGCTCGCGATCGATGCCGCTTTCGCGTACGTAGGTCAAGAGTCGTTTGCCGGCATAGCGCGAACTCGAATTGCTGCGGAATTCTTGAATATCCTGGCTGACCGGCAACTCGATGCGCAAGCGTTCAGTGGCTTCCGTAAGGCAGGTATCGCCGTTCCATTGAGGTCTCAGTTTGCCGGCGTTCAGTTCGAGAATCAACCAGCCCAGTCGCTCGTCACCGAAATACTGCTCCGCCAGACCGGTGAGCGTGTCGCCACGAGCCATCATATGGATAGGACGCTGCAGCACTTTACCTGAAGCATCCTGCTGCGAGTGCTCGGACTCGATGCGCAGTGTTTTGCTGCTTTCCCTCAACGAGTCTTCCGCTTCCTTGAGCACCAGCGTCATAGCGGCGTCGATGTCCTGTCCGCGTGGTGCGATAGACCGTTCCGAGCGCTTGCCGACAGCAGCCATGGTCAACAGGCAGCCGAGCAACAATTCCAGAGACGTGAGGTAGCGATCTTCGGCGCAAGAGCGCTCTTCGATAGCCTGTACAAGATAATCCATGCGCGCTGCCAGCAAGCGCTGTTCAATGGAACTGGCAAGCGATCTGTCCTCTCCTTCGCGCGCCAACACCTTGCCGCGGTCGGAGAAGCTGCGACGGATCTCGCCAAACTTGATGCCCTTCTGAGTCTGATTTTCTCCGGCGGAGACCGCGAATCTCTGCGCATCGACTCGCCCTTCAGCGCGCCCATCATGGCGACTGCCGAGTAGATTGGCTTTCAAATGAACTGCGAACTGAGCACGCTCCTGGGCACGCTCATGAACTTTGACTGTCGCCTTGAACTCACGGGACTGACTGTGTTCCCGCGCGACTCGTGCATTGGTGCGGTCGGTGCGGTCGGTATCGCGATGAGTTGCCTTGAATGTGCGATTGGTGAGCGGCGAATCAGTGCGGCAGATTTGCCGTTCAGGTCTGATGTTCTTGAGGTTCTGCGTGGGCTGCAACTTCGCTGTATCAAGCTTGAGCGCTCGCACCGCTTCCGCCTTAACCGGTAGCAGGGGACGAATAAGATCCGCTTTCAGTCCGGTATTGCGCGCTCCGAAATCACGAGATGGAATCGGGCGATCGGGACGCAGCACATCGGGTCGCAGAGCCGGTTTTACTATCGGGCGATCCGAGCGCGATACATCCGCACGGGTGATGGATGGCTTCACCACCAGGCGATCGGCGCGCAATGCATCTGTGCGGATGATGGCTGGTTTCACGACTGGGCGGTCAGTTCGCAGTGTCTCAGCCTTCAACGCAATCGGGCGATCGGCGCGCACCACCGACTTATCGGCTTTCAGCGCTACTGGTTTTACGACAAAGCGATCGGCGCGCACCGACTCAGATCGCGTAGCCGGCTTCACGACCAGACGGTCGGCGCGCAGCGACTCCGGTTTCACCACAACCTGTCGATCGGCGCGAACGACGGGTCGATCTGATTTGAGCGCTGAAGAAGGTTTCACGATGAAACGCTCAGCGCGCGCAGTTTCTGACTTAACTCCATTCGGCTTGGCGATCAAAAGATCCGCACGCGCGGCGCTGATGTTGATGGCCTTACTTCCGACTTTGTTCGCCGCAATCAAGTGATCCGCACGCAGAGCAACCGAGCGCTCGCCTGCCGTCAATGCCGGTTTCATGCCGAGCCGCTCGGTCGGCAATCGGGTTGCATCAAGGCGAACAGTTTTAGCAGGAGTGACCAGGACAGGAATTGTTTTCTCCACACGCAACGCAGTTTGACGAGTGTCAAGCCGCGTATCGACGCGATTCCCAACCGACTTGCCCGCATCAACCCTGACCGCGGATTCCGCCTTGATCACGACAGGTTTGACTCGATCGGTGCGATCGTTCGCCGTGAGTGCGTTGGCAACCAGAGTGCGCGGTGTGCCGGATTTAATTTCCGGGCGCACCACCAGTGGTGCACGATCGATCAGGGAGACGGAAGTCGGTTTGCGCGTATCAGTAAGCAGCGGAGCGCGCAGCTCACCAGCTTTAGTTGTGAGTGAGACGGTCGAGAGAGTGAGGCGAGATGGCAACACCGGCTCAGCGCCTTTCAAGTCCGAGGGCTTCAGCGCTGCGTCCTTGACGGGAATTTTGACAGGCAGCACCGCATCCACCGCTGGGCGCGTTTGCACCGCGCCGAGCGTCAGGGCCGGCGACAGTTCAGATTTGACTGCGGTACGCGGCACGCCGGCATCGTTAGTGATTGGAACGCGCCACGGCGTCAGCATGTCTTTGGAGTCAACAGACAACGAACGTCCCGCTGAGAAGGTTCGATCGCTCAGTTGAGGAGGAATGATGTCCGACTGCGATTTAGGCGGCAGAAGAGGCGCCACCAATCGGTCAGGAGGGGTAGTGACCAGCCCCCGGTCGGGCGCCACAAATGTCGGAGCCAAGCCTGTATCCAGCGCGGTCGAGGTAGTGATTTTGTCGGCGTGTTGGCTGACTTGATCGGCGGGAGGTCTGAGCTGCTCTACGGGAGGTCTCACTTCTTCGCCTGCAGGTTTCTGGACAACCGTCGGCTCCACCACGGTGGGGGGGTTATCGGTAAATGACGGTGCAAACCCGCCGCTGCGTGCGGCGGACGGTTGGGAGTCCAGCTGGACTGCTCCCGTTTGCGGCAGTTGTTGTGGAGTCTCCAGCTGTCCTGCGCCGACTTTCGGCACGGGCTGGATTCCTTGCTGCCCAAAACCGGTTTGCTCGACAGGCTGGACCTCCAGTTGCCCCGCTCCGGTTTGCGGCTGGGGGCGGATGTCCTGTCCGGCTGCGCCTTGCGGCGGTGACTGGTTGACGACACCGGCTTCGCCGCCTGCAGTTTGCGGGACGGGCTGTCCATCCGTAGTGGCTGCGGGGCGGTACTTGGGGTCGTCGAACCAGCGATCTTTGGCATTGCGCGGATCGCTTTGATCATTGCCGGTAGTGGGGGCCGGAGCGGCGACGCCGTCTGAGCCTTTCGCGGACTGTGCCTGGTTCTGCGCCTGTGTAATCGTCAGCGAAGCCAGATTGGCAGTATTCTCGCCCGCGTTCTGCGTGCTCCGCGCCAACTCAGTGACGCTCCGCGAGCCCGCAACCTGTCCCAGCGGGGACACCATTTCGGAGAGCGGCTTGAAGTCTGGAGCAGCGACGCCCAGCAGATTCCAGTTGCGCAGCCTTTCTTCTTCGTCCGCGGTGCTTGGCGAAGAAGCAGCATCCGTGGACGTTCCACCCGGCTGGTTCGGCTTAGGAGGCTCTTTTGAGCCACCATCGAGGAGCAGTTTGTTTGAAGTGTTCGACATCTAGCCGGCACGCCGAAGTGCAAACGGGGAAGAGCGGGACTTTTAGTCCTGAGGGGACATATGTATCTATCCCAAAAGAGCAACTTTTCAGACAGATTCCAACAAGCGCAGCGGTGAGGTTGCGTGATTTGAACGGAAAAGATTATGGAGTTGTTAAAGCTGACCGCATTCCGCGCTAACCAATCAGGAACGGCTCCAGATGCGGCTTATCCGGCGAACACGCCTTTGGCGATGCAAGACGAACTCTCCAGCCACCGCTGTTTAAGCGGCGCTCAGGCGGCGCTGCGCAACGAGCGAGAGCAAACCGCCGGAATCGGCTTCCAGTCGAGCTTCCGGCGCTCGGTGCGTTACTTTTGATTAAGGTCTTGGCAAAACTTGCCCAGATTGCGTTAAGATGCTAGAAGCCCGCTTAAAGGCATTTAATTTCTCCAAATCGCTCACGCGACGGGGCTTTTTGCGTTTCTGACAAACCTTTAATCCGGTCGCCAGCCGATCACCCCGTTTTCCCACAATAAATGAATATTCCAAATATCCCTAAGTGATACGATATTTCGTCACCTGTCCAAGTCTACAGTTCAGCGTTTCGCCGCAGCCACGCAGTTTTCCGAGGTACTAAATGGCTTTACAAGTTCCTGACCGCGTCCGGACTTTCGGAGTCGGTAGCTCCCGCTTCGCAAATCTCCCCGATCTCGCGGAAATTCAGAAGAGTTCGTTCAAATGGTTCATCGATGAAGGTCTGGGTGAAGAGCTTCGCGCCTTCAGCCCGATCAAGGACTACACCGGACGGCTCGAGTTGCACTTCCTGCCGACCTACACGTTCGATGATCACACCGAACAAAACAAACCGAAGACGCCTGACGAGGCGCGCTCGATGGACGCCAGCTTCACGAAGAAGCTGCGCATTCAGATGCGCCTCGTAAACCGCGAACTCGGTGAAATCAAAGAGCAAGAGATTTACGTCGGCGATATCCCGATGATGACGGACCGCGGTACGTTCATCATCAACGGCGCCGAGCGCGTCATCGTTTCGCAGATCGTTCGCAGCCCCGGCATCTACTACAAACGCGAAGTAGATACCAACGGTAAGCGCACCTTCAGCGCCACTCTCATTCCCAACCGTGGTGCCTGGTTGAAGTTCGAAACAGACACCAACGATGTTATCTACGTCAAGATCGACAAGAACAGAAAGCTTCTGGCGTCGACACTGATTCGCGCTCTCGGTTACTCGGACACCGAGATGGAAGGTCTGTTCCGTCACCGCGACTTCCTCAAGAAGACGCTCGACAAAGACAACACCAAAACCAAAGAAGAAGCTTTGATCGAGGTTTACCGCAAACTGCGTCCCGGCGATCCGCCGTCGGTCGCCGGCGGTCAAACCATTTTGGAAAGCCGCTTCTTCGACGACAAGCGTTATGACCTCGGTAAGGTCGGACGCTACAAACTCAATAAGAAGCTCAGCCTCTCCGTTCCGGAAGCGCAACGCACTCTCACTCGCGAAGACATCGTCGCCGCAGTCGATTATTTGATCGCTCTGCACTACGACGAAGGTCAAGTCGATGACATCGACCACCTCGGCAACCGCCGCATCAGATCAGTGGGCGAACTGCTGCAAAACCAGTTCCGCATCGGCTTGTCGCGTCTCGAGCGCATCGTCAAAGAAAGAATGACGTTGCAAGACGCCGATACATTGACGCCGGCCAACCTGCTCAACACCAAGCCGCTCGTAGCTGCTATCCGTGAATTCTTTGGTTCGTCGCAACTATCGCAGTTCATGGATCAAACCAACCCACTGGCAGAACTGACGCACAAACGCCGTATCTCGGCACTGGGTCCCGGCGGTCTCTCTCGCGAGCGCGCTGGATTTGCGGTGCGCGACATTCACCCGTCGCATTACGGACGCATCTGCCCGGTAGAAACACCTGAAGGTCCCAACGCCGGTCTTATTGGATCGCTGGCGACACACGCACGCGTCAATGAGTATGGCTTCATCGAAACACCATATCGCCGCGTTCTCGGCGGACTGGTTACTGAAGATGTTCATTACCTGACCGCTGATGAAGAAGATCGGTATCGTGTCGCTCCCGGCGATGTGCCGATGAACGACAAAGGGCAATTCGCGCATGAGTTGATTCCGGTTCGCTACAAGGCAGAGTTCCTTGAAACCGCACCAGATCAAGTTGACTACGTGGGCGTGTCGCCTATTCAGATCATTTCGGTCGGAACCGCTCTTATTCCTTTTATTGAGCACGACGATGCCAACCGCGCCTTGATGGGTTCGAACATGCAACGTCAATCGGTGCCGCTGATCAAAACCGAGCGCGCGATTGTCACCACCGGCATCGAGAAGCATGCCGCCCGTGACTCCGGCATGGTGGTGGTCTCGGAAATCGAAGGCAAAGTGGAATATGTGAGCGCGAATGAAATTCGCGTGCGCACCAAAGACCGTCTGGTCAAATTCAAACTGGCCAAATTCCAGCGCTCCAACCAGGACACCTGCTTGAACCAGAAGCCGAACGTCAAAGTCGGCGACACGGTCAAGCCAGGGCAAGTCATCGCCGATGGTGCTGCCACCAATACCGGCGAACTGGCTGTGGGTCGCAACATCCTGGTGGCATTCATGCCCTGGGAAGGCTACAACTTCGAAGACGCCATCTTGATCAGCCAGCGTCTGGTTTACGACGATGTGATGACTTCGATTCACATTGAAAAACTGGAAATCGATGCTCGTTCGACAAAACTGGGTCCGGAAGAAATCACTCGCGAAGTGCCGAACGTCTCGGAAGAGTCGCTTCGTCACTTGGATGAGAGCGGTATCGTCCGCATCGGATCGCGCGTTTATCCAGATGACATTCTGGTCGGCAAGATCACCCCGAAAGGTGAATCCGAACACCCACCGGAAGAAAAACTGCTGCGCGCCATCTTCGGTGAAAAGGCCCGCGACGTCCGCGACAACTCGCTGCGCGTTCCGCACGGCGAAGGCGGCCGAGTCGTCGACGTGAAAGTCTTCGACCGCGAAAAAGGTGATGAACTGCCGCCCGTGGCCAACAAGGTCGTGCGCGTCTACATCGCTCAAAAACGTAAGATCTCGGTGGGTGACAAAGTCGCCGGACGCCACGGCAACAAAGGCATCGTCGCCAAGATCTTGCCGCAAGAAGACATGCCGTTCCTTCCGGATGGAACTCCAGTGGACATCGTATTGAATCCGCTGGGCGTGCCAAGCCGTATGAACGTCGGACAGACTTATGAAACGTTGCTTGGTCTGGCAGCCATGCTTACAGATCACCGCTACGAAGTGCCGCCTTTCGATGAGATGTTCGAGCGCGAAGCGTCCAACGCTCTCGTGCACAAAGAAATCTCGACCGGCAAGAAAGGCACCGGCGTTGAGTGGGTCGGCAACGATGGAAAAGTCACCCTGTATGACGGCCGCACCGGCGATGCATTCGACATGTCGGTAACTGTCGGACAGATCTATATGATGAAGCTCGTCCACTTGGTCGACGACAAGATTCACGCTCGTTCGACCGGTCCTTACAGCTTGGTCACTCAACAGCCATTGGGCGGTAAGGCTCAATTCGGCGGACAGCGTCTGGGAGAAATGGAATGCTGGGCTCTGGAAGCGTTTGGCGCTGCCTACACGCTGCAAGAGATGCTGACCATCAAATCTGATGACGTCAACGGCCGGTCGAAAGCCTACGAAGCCATCGTGAAAGGCGAGAACCTGAGACGTCCGGGCATCCCCGAGTCGTTCAAGGTGCTGGTCCGCGAACTGCAATCTATCGGTCTCGATGTGTCGGTGGCCAAACGCACCAGAGATGGTGGCGAACTGGAAGTCGACCTCATGGCTGAAGTGGAAGAACCGCGTCAACGCGGCAGCAAGCGCATGAGTCCGTTCGGCGAAATCGGTCTGGAAGCCGAGCTCAACGAACTGGCCGGTCAAGCTGTCATGCCTGGCGGCGGCGCCCCGATTGCCCTGCGCGAAAGCGGCGGCGGCGGCGGTGATGACGAAGGTGATGACGGAGCCGACGACGGCGGCGACGATGGCGACGAAGGTCTGCCGCTGGTGGTTGGTGCCGCAAGCCCAGCCGCAACAGCCTCCGATTCCGACACCGACACTGAGTCAGCATCAGACGCGGAAGCCGGCGACGACATAGAAATGGACGACGAAGCCGCTGACGACGACTTTTAAAGTAACTAACTGGCACTGAGGGACGAGGCACTGTCCTCGTCTTCCTCCTCTTTTATGGAATTCGCTTTGGAGGTTCTGCCGCTAATATGGCCACTAGCATTGACCGTTTCGACTACATCAAAATTGGGATCGCGTCACCGGATCGCATCCTCAGCTGGTCGCACGGCGAAGTAACCAAACCCGAGACCATCAACTACCGGACGCTCAAACCCGAAAAAGACGGTTTGTTCTGCGAACGCATCTTCGGCCCATCCAAGGACTGGGAATGCTACTGCGGCAAATACAAGCGCGTGCGTCACCGTGGTATCACCTGCGAACGTTGCGGCGTGGAAGTCACCGACAGCAAAGTGCGCCGTCACCGTATGGGGCACATCCGTCTGGCATCGCCGGTCACTCACATCTGGTTCTTGAAGGGCATCCCCAGCTACATCGGCGTGCTGCTCGATCTGCCGCTGCGTGACCTGGAACAGGTTGTCTACTTCAACGCCTACATCGTCACCAACCCGGGCAACTCGCCTGAGCTTCACAAGTACCAGCTTCTCTCAGAAGAAGAGTACGAGAAAAACTTGGACGATCCCAACTCGCAATTCGACGTCGGCATCGGTGCCGAAGCTGTCAAACAGCTTCTCACCGAAATCGCTCGCCCGATCTACGAGCGTCCGGACAGCCCGGAAGATCGCGGCAAGCTGCTTGATTTGCCGGGTCTCAAAGAATTGTCCAAAATGCTGCGCGACGAACTGGCATCGGCCGGCGGCTCGCAGCAGAAGCGCGCCAAGATCATCAAGCGCTTGCGCCTGGTGGAAGCATTGATCAACTCCAACACCGACCCCACCTGGGTGGTGCTGGAAATGCTGCCCGTGACGCCGCCCGACCTGCGCCCCATGGTGCAGTTGGATGGGGGACGTTTCGCCACCTCCGATTTGAACGATCTCTATCGCCGCGTGATCAACCGCAACAACCGTCTCGCGCGTCTGCTCGAGATGGGCGCTCCGGAGATCATCGTCAGAAACGAAAAGCGTATGTTGCAGGAAGCCGTCGATGCGCTCATCGACAACGGCCGCCGCGGCAGAACAGTCGTCGGTCCCAACAACCGACCGCTCAAATCGCTGTCCAACATCATTGAGGGTAAGCAAGGTCGTTTCCGTCAAAACCTGCTCGGTAAGCGTGTCGACTACTCAGGTCGTTCGGTTATCGTCGTCGGTCCGACGCTGAAACTGCACCAGTGCGGTCTGCCGCGTGAAATGGCGCTGGAACTCTTCAAGCCGTTCGTCATCAACAAATTGATCGAGCGTCAGATCGTCCAGAACATCAAATCGGCGAAGAAACAGATCGAACGCGGCTCCGCAATCGTCTGGGAAATTCTCGAAGAAGTCATTCAAGGTCACCCGGTACTCCTGAACCGCGCTCCCACACTGCACCGCCTGGGCATTCAAGCCTTCGAGCCGGTACTGGTGGAAGGACGCGCCATTCAGTTGCACCCACTCGTTTGTTCGGCATTCAACGCCGACTTCGACGGCGACCAGATGGCGGTACACGTACCGCTGTCAGTGGAAGCGCAAGCTGAAGCCCGCATGCTGATGCTCGCCTCCAACAACATCCTGCTGCCGGCAACCGGACGCCCGACAATCACCCCCACACAAGACATGGTGCTCGGTCTCTATTACCTCACCATCGAAAAGTCGGGTTCGGACGATCCGAAGAAATGCCGCGGCGCCGGTATGCGTTTCGTCAGCATGGGTGACGCGCGTGCCGCCTACGAAGCAGGGGTCGTCGATCTGCACGCGACCATTCACGTGCGCGACACCAACGGCAAAATCATCGACACGACCCCCGGACGCATCATCTTCAATGAAGTGGTGCGCGAGGCGATCGCATCCCGTACATAACAGTCCAGCAGTTCGAAGTTCGCATTCGCAGTTAGTTACCTGAGAGCGTAAGCCGGCAATCAAAAACAAGCCATCGATCAGCACGTCAATTAGCACGCCAGACGCGCAAGGGCGAGTCGCTCCAGGAAACAAGGAACACAGAGGGAAAAATGGTTAGCAGCACGAAGAAATACGAACCGTTTGAATTCATCAACCACACCATGGACAAGAAGAAACTCGGCGCCCTCCTGGCCGAAGTTTACGAGCGCTATGGCACAGCCTGCTCGGCAGAACTGGCCAACTCGCTCAAGGATCTTGGCTTCAAATTCGCCACCAAGGCGGGTGTGACGATCTCAATCGACGACCTGGACGTTCCGGAGACCAAGAAAGGCTTGATCTCGAGCGCCGAAAAAGAAATCGAAGAAGCGCAGCGCCGTTATGAGCGCGGCGAGATCACCGAAGTCGAACGCTACAACAAAGTGATCGACACCTGGTCCGCCACCACCGAACTTCTCACCAAGGAAGTGGTCGACAACTTCGACAAACTCAATCCGGTGTACATGATGGCGTTCTCGGGCGCTAGAGGTAACATCTCGCAAGTTCGTCAGTTGGTTGGTATGCGGGGCTTGATGGCTGACTCTCAAGGTCAGATCATCGACTTGCCGATTAAAGCCAACTTCCGCGAAGGTCTCAGTGTGACGGAGTACATCATCTCCTCGTACGGCGCCCGTAAGGGTCTGGTCGACACAGCTCTGAAAACAGCCGACTCGGGATATCTCACCCGCCGTCTGGTCGACGTTGCGCAAGACGTGATCGTCCGCGATCTCGATTGCAAAACCACCCACGGCATCAAGATGGCGCCGATTAAAGAAGGCGACAAGACGCTGGTCAAACTCTCTGAGCGCGCCAACGGCAGAAGCCTGGCAGAAGATGCCGTGCACCCGGAGACCGGTGAAGTCATGGCACGCGCCCACGAGATTCTCGATCGCGCCGCAGCCGCCAAACTGGAAAAAGCCGGCGTACCTTTTGTGATGGTGCGTTCGCCTTTGACTTGCGAAAGCCAATACGGTGTTTGCCAGCGCTGCTACGGTTTCTCACTGACCACCAACAAGATGGTCGACACCGGCGAAGCAATCGGCATTATCGCCGCCCAATCAATCGGTGAACCAGGTACACAGCTGACCATGAGAACATTCCACACCGGCGGCGCGGTTGCCACCGGCGGCGGACGTACTCAGGTGAAAGCACCGCAGGCTGGTACAGTGGCCTTCAAAATCCCGGGTCGCCAATACCGCACCGCTTATGGTGACGTGGTGGAACAACTGACCCGCGACGGCAAAATCACCGTCAGCGACGGCAAGAAAGAAGCCACCGTCAACGTACCGGCGGGCGCCCTGGTCTACGTGCCCGCAGGGGCGGAAGTGAAAGCCGGACAAGTGCTGGCTGAATACGATCCGCCGGGCAAAAAGAAAGCTCTCACCGAGCGCGCCACCAAGGACATCACCGCCGGCGTCTCCGGTCGTATCAGCTTCCAGGGTTTCCACTCTGATGAAAAACGCGACCGTCAGGGCAACATCTCACGCACAGCCAACCGCTCCGGTATCATCTGGGTCCTGGAAGGCGACGTGTACAACCTGCCGTCCGGCGCTCATGTCGTCGTCAAAGACGGTCAGGAAGTGAACGGGCACGATGTGCTGGCTGAAATCACCATCACCACCGAACACGGCGGCGAAGTGCGTTTCGGTCCGGACATCGAAACCGAAACTGTGAAGAGCGGCCGCAAAACAGCGACGCGCCTTATCAAAGGTAAGGAGTTGAACGTCGTCATCGCTTCGGTCGGTGCCGGCAACGCCAAGCTGGAAGGCGCCAAGCAAGGCTATTCATGGAAAGTCAGCAAAACCAAAGAAGCCTACACGATCAAAGTCGTCAACGGCGAATCGGTGGAAAACGGCAAGATCATCGCCGAACTGGTTGATGACGGTATCAACGCCGTCACCTCCGGCGGAGAGATCATCTACGACGGCGTCGAAACCGATGACCGCCGCGTCGTCACCAAGCCGGGCAAAGTGCTCTTCGTCCCTGAAGAAACGCACTTCATCTCCAAAGATATTTCTTTGAAGATGAGCGAGTCGGGCGAACTGGTGACAGCCGGTCAGGAAGTCGTCAAAGACGTGTTTGCACATCTTGAAGGCATCATCGAAATCGTCGCCGACAACGACATCATCCACGAAGTGATCATCCGTCCAGGCGACCTGGTACCGGTTGAGTCGCTGGAAGAAGTCAAAGTCAACGACGGCGAAATTGTGGAGTCCGGCACCGAAATTCTGCCGGGCTACAAAGCCAGCGAGCGCAAAATGGTTTCATTTATCGAGCGCGAAGACGGCACCAACCAGATACTGGTGCGTCCGGTCTTCGAATTCTGGGTGGAACCGAAAGAAACCAAGTTCAAGTACCGCGCATCGGATGACAAAATTTCGCTTCGTCCGGTCACGCAGTTGCTCTTCCGCGACCGCGA
Organism: Candidatus Obscuribacterales bacterium; assembly: GCA_046328035.1. Lineage (GTDB taxonomy): Bacteria > Cyanobacteriota > Vampirovibrionia > Obscuribacterales > Obscuribacteraceae > JBGASG01. The sequence continues at coordinate 285,435 of JAXLXI010000005.1, forward strand.
AAAAGTTCGCCACTTGCAAGGCGCCCAACTGACCAGAACCAGCCTGGTTCTGCAATTGCAAGGCGCACTGGCGCAACTGAAAGGACTGGTCGAAATCGAAGAGGACATGAACATCGTCGTTCAAGAAACCATCCTCTTGCGCCGCGACAGCGACCTCAACGTCACCTTGCTGCAAGTTGAACCGGGCATGGTGATTCCTCCGGCGGCACCGGTTGCCACCACGCAAGTGCTCACCAAGAGCGCTGCCCGCGTGCAACTGTCCAAGTCGGACGAGCGCCGCTTGCTCCTGATCACCGAAGAACAGCAGTTCGTGCAGAAGTGCAAGGGCGCTGTTTCAGTCAAGGAAGGCGATATTGTCCGCAACGCCGATCCGATCTCCAAGCAGACCGAAGCCCTGCACTCGGGTCAAGTGGTTAAGGTCGACGGCAGTGAGGTGAAGCTGCGCCGCGGCAGACCGTATCTGATCGCTGCCAACACCCAACTGCAGTGCGACGATGGCGCGCTCGTACAACGGGGCGACTTGCTCGCCACATTGATCTTCGAACGCCAGAAGACCGGGGACATCGTCCAGGGTCTGCCGAGAGTCGAAGAACTGCTGGAAGCTCGCAAACCGAAAGAAAGCGCCATTCTGGCTGAGAAGCCGGGTCGCGCCAAGATCACCACCGAAGACGATTCCAGCCGCCTCTACATCGTGTATGCGGAAGGCGTCGAGGAAGAGATCATTGTGCCGGCCGGACTCAACATCATTGTGGAAGAAGGCGAACAAATCACTGTCGGCAAGGCATTGACAGACGGTCCAGCCAATCCGCACGACATCGTGCGCTTGCTCAACATCGAAGCCGCTCAGAAATTCCTGGTGGACGAAGTGCAGGCTGTGTACCGCTCTCAAGGTGTGGACATCGCCGACAAACACATCGAAGTTATCGTGCGTCAGATGACCCGCAAAGTGCGCGTCGACGATCCGGGCGACACCATCTTGTTGCCGGGTGAATTGCTCGAGCGCTTCTCGGCTGACCATGAAAACGAGAAAGCCCGCCAAACCGGCACAACAGAAGCGAAAGTGACCTCCGTATTGCTCGGTATCACAAAGGCTTCGTTGAACACGGAGAGCTTCATCTCGGCAGCGTCATTCCAAGAAACCACCCGTATCCTCACCGAAGCGGCTGTGGAAGGTAAGAAAGACTGGCTGCGCGGCTTGAAGGAAAACGTCATCATCGGTCGTCTGATCCCCGCCGGAACAGGCTTCCCCGGTCACGGCGTCGCTCCGGAAGAGGAAGAAGAGGAAGAAGACATCTATCCTCCGATCGGCGAAGGCAGCTTCACCGCTCCGTAATTCCGGAACTGCTGAACACAATCAGAAATCAAAAGAGCCGGGCGAAAGTCCGGCTCTTTTCACATCTGCTGCGCCACCAACCCTGGTGGCAGTCGGTTGACTCGCCTTTAGCTGAGCGCCCCGTGATTGTCGCAGTGTCCGCCACAAGCATGATGCAAATGGCCGTTTACAAGGTAATCCACATGGTCGCCATGAGGAACCGCTGCGTGACCGCAATTGGCTGCATGCTTGTGGTCCTGCTCGTGGTCCGCACATTCATGACCGGACGTGCATTCTGCTTGATTGGCCGCGCCCACGCTGATTTGATGTTCGTCTACATGGTCGCCGTGCTGATGATGCAGATGGTCATCGTGCAGATAGCATTCGTGATCGTCGTGACGTACGGCGGCGTGCCCGCAACCGGTGCCGTGCTGATGGTCGTGACCCTGGTGTGTATTACAGGACATGTTTTGAGTTCTCCTCATTCGTCTCTTCTATACTTACGAGAGATCAGCAAGATTGGCAAACCATGGGAACCGTTCCCATTTTCCAGATCGAGCTCGACAACGCTGCACCGTAGAAAAATCGACACCTGTGCCTTACGTATTAGTCTTTAACATCGGTTCTTCAACCAATAAGCTCTCTCTCTTCAGCGTCGAACGCGACACCGTCAATTCGAAAGCGGTCTGGGAGTCCAGCCAGGATCTGAAAGGGCGCGATCGCGAAACCGTGCTGAACGAGCAGCTTGCCGATCTGGATCAACGTGTTCCGCTTAAAGATGTGTCTATGGTCGGACACAGGGTTGTGCATGGTGGGCGCAAGTTTCGACAATCTACATTAATCACCGAAGAAGTCGTAGCAGAGATCGAGCGCCTTTGCGAGCTGGCACCACTGCATAATCCGGCGGGATTGGCGGGCATCCGTCTGGCACGTCGTCGACTGCCTGATTGCCCGCAGATTGCTGTTTTCGACACGGCCGCGTACGCCGAGTTGCCGCCGGAACGAGCTATTTATGCGCTGCCTTACAGCTGGTACGAAGAGCATGGCATTCAGCGATATGGATTTCACGGCATAAATCATGAGTATGTAGCGCAACGTGCGGCGGCTATATTGGGCACGGCCAACTTGCGCACGGTCAGCTGCCATCTCGGCAATGGTTGTTCAGTAACCGGACTGATCGATAACCGAAGCGTCTACACCTCAATGGGATACACGCCGCTGGAAGGGCTGGCCATGGGCACTCGCAGCGGCAGCGTTGACCCGGGAATTCTGGTCTATGCACTAAACTCGGGACTGGTCTCTCAGAAAGATCTAGATGATGTCCTCAACAAGAAATCCGGGCTTCTGGGTATCTCTGGTAAGTCGAATGATATGCGTACACTGCTCGATCTCGCCGACCAGGGCGACGAACGCAGCCGGCTCGCTATCGATATTTTCATTTATCGCCTGGGCTGTGAAATCGGCGCAGCGGTCGCCACCATGAATGGTGCAGATGCTTTAATTTTCACGGGCGGCATCGGGGAAAATGCGACGGCGATTCGTAAGCAAATGTGCGACCGGTTATCGTTTCTCGGACTGGCTCTGGATAAAGAAATCAACCGCAGCACGCGCCATGACGGAGTTGTTTCCTCCCCAGCGTCGCGCATCAAGGTCCTCGTGATCAATGCCCAGGAAAACATGGCAATTGCCAATCAATGTCTGCAAGTAATGGCGTCCCAAACACGTCCCCATTCGATTTAGCAGTAGTGCCTGAGCCTCACCTGGGAAAATGTCCCGGAATACCGGGATTGTCGGGAGAGACCCTGCAGGAAAGCGGCATGACGTAAAAGCTGCACCCCTAGCCTGTTTTGGCGGTTACAAGCCTGCTTTACCGCGATTCGAACGTATTACGCTAAACCAGGACAGTTTCCCAGGCGCCATTCGGGACCGGTCGCCCCCCGCTTGACCCGGACTTGATTTACTCTAGTTGCGCGGAGCGGCGTGCGACAACAAATTGCGGGCAGACGCAGGCATGGGCACTACGGACGGTGCCAGCTCGGCCAGCGAGAGAATCTTGGTGGCATCAAATTGCTGCCGGATACGGTGGGCAAGGAAATAGGTGGCCGGGCGTCGGCAGGGATTGCATTTTTGATCCAGCAATAGATGAGTCAGGATAGAAAGCGTGATGCCGTTACGATACGGGCGATGATGCTCTTTGCGCAGCAATATCCAGAGCACGGCCAATAATTCATACGAGTGGAGCGGAAGATATAACTTACCGCTATAGTGTTCGTGCCGCGCCTCTTTGAAGTGGAACCAGCTCCACCGCCAACCATGAGCTTTTACATAATCAAACAGATGATCGATATCGATCATCCATCCCGCCAGAAAGCTTGCGACCGCAGCCGGTGCCGATTTGTAACGGTGATAGGTCGCCAGCCCTACGCCCGCCGAGGTGATTATGTGCCCGAGTGTCCGCATCGTTCAGCCTTTCTCCGGGGTTTCCAGATGATAACCATTGCATGACAGGGATGTACAAAAACGTTTACTATTACATCTATACCCGAAAAGGGGCGACATTACCGCAGTTGGCGGTCAGCGCTACCTCAGAGGTCTCAGCTGGAAGCCTCGATTCCGGATATGCTGAGTAACGAGCAACCTCGACAATTTAGGACGGAGCCGCAGGAATGAGCGACGTATTCGCGAAGAGAACCACCGTATTGGTCAGCGGACTGCTGTCCGTTCTGGCGTTTAATCTGGCGCCAGGACTGCCCGCCGCCGCCCAGGACGACCCCAGAAGCGGCAAAATGACGAGCGCTGGAGCAACGGGACAAAACCCCAGAGCCGTAAGTCTTTACAACCTCGGTCTGACCGCATTCAGACAGGGCAGCCCCGAGTCGGCAATCATATTCTTCAAACGCGCCTGCGACATCGACCCCAACCTCGCCGATGCGCAATACAACCTGGCTGTCATCTATCAGTCTCAGAAGCGCTTCCGTGACGCCATTCCTCGCTACGAAGAAGTGCTGCGTCTGAAACCCACCGATCCCGACGCTCACTACCAGATCGGCGTCATATTGTTCGACATGGGTCGCTTCTCCGAAGCGCGGGCGCACTTCAACGCTATCGCCCCCAACAATGTACATTTCTCCGATTCGCAACGCAGACTCGCCACCATGAACTCGGCCCAGGGCGCCGGCGGCACGCAACCGGCCTACGGCACCACATTCGATGCACCGCCCGTGACCAGTGCGCAACCGCCTACCACGCCGGCGCTGCAACCTCCGCAACAGCAACCGACACCACCAGCGGTGCAACCCAATTACGGCACCAACCCCGGTTCCGCTTACGGCGGCACCACCCAACCCAGCTACGGCAGCCCGTCTCAACCAAGTTACGGCAATCCGCAAGCATTCATCCCGCCGTCACAAGCACAACAGCCTGCACCACCGGCGGTGAGCAACGCTTATGGAACACCACCAGCTTACGGTGGTGGAGATTTCGCGCAACCACCAGCACAGCAGCCTGCCTACACCGCGCAACCGCCGCAACAGCCGCCGCAGATGTCCTACCAACCGCCGGCGCAACAACCAGCTCAAGTAGCCACCGTCGCGCCCGCTCCCAGCTCCGGCAGCCCGGTCCCGGTGCTCGCCAACACCACCTTGCGCGTCATCGCCACCGGCTTCAATGCTCCCGCGGGTCTGGCATTCGACCGCTCCGGCAACCTATACGTCGCCAACTTTATGACCAACACTGTTGACCGCATTTCCGCCGACGGGTCGCGCACCCAGTTCAGCAGCGGCGTCAACCTGCGCGGACCAATTGGACTGGCAGTGGACGAACTCGGCAACCTGTACGTCGCCAATTACAACAATGGCACGGTCGCTCGCATCAACCCGGCCGGCGTCTCGACGGTGATTGCCACCAACCTGCGCAAGCCCTATTACCTGACTCTGGATCGGGAAGGCAATCTTTACGTCAGCCAGCAGGAAGACAACTCGATCGTCCGCATCTCGTTGCCGCGTCAGCAAGCGTCATCTAAGCCGCAATAGCGAGCGATGCCGACCCTTTTCGACCCGAAGTCCTACAAACCTCACAACACGCTGCGCTATCGCTTGAGCGCCCGGTATTTCTTTGGCACCTGGTTTGGCATACGCAACAGACTCGAGGTGCACGGGCGTGAAAACGTGCCCAAAGACCGCTCCTTCATAGCCGTCGCAAATCATCTGAGCAACTGGGACCCGCCGCTCATCTCCCACGCCGTGGACGAGCCGATGGCATACCTGGCTAAGATAGAACTGTTTCAGCAGCACTGGTTTGTCCGCTGGCTGATTCTGGCTTACGGCGCCATCAGCATCGACCGCGAAAAGCCGGAGCCGTCGACATTTAAAGCAGTCAAAGAGATGTTCAAAGCCGGGTGGAACCTGGGGATGTTCATCGAAGGCACGCGCAATAAAAATCCAGGCGTGCTCGGACAACCGCATCTAGGACCGGCTTACTTCGCCAAGAGCAACAAAGTGCCGCTGCTGCCGGTGGGCATCATCGGCACTCAAGACAAGAACGGCAAATGGATCGTCAACATCGGCAAGCCCATCGAATATTCCACCGACCTGGAAGCGGTTACGTGGAAGCTCATGGAAGAGATTGCTCCTTTGTGCAATCAGACAGTTCCACCGCGTCCACAGCGGGCAGCTAACGACTGATCCGACTCTCGTTCAGCCTAGCGGCGCGCAGCGGTCGCTGAGGAGTCTGATTTGAGCGATTCCAGATGGCAGATGTTGACCTGATCGCGCTCGCGCAAATCGAGCTGGCTGAGCAGCCATTTATGGCGCTGCTGGTGGCAGCTGAAGAGGATGATCTGGTTGTTCTTCAGCATGCTGGCCAGCAAGAACTTCATGATGCGCGTAAAACGCTCATCGTCAAATTCGCTGAAAGGCTCATCGAGCACGATCGGCAACGACAGATCTTTAGAGAGGAAACGAGCCACGGCCATACGTGCCAAAAGGTGCACCTGTTCGCGCACGCCGCCGGATACCTGATTGACCAGTTGCCAGTCGCCAAGCGAGTCGCGCATGCCTTTGCGGCGCACTGTCAGGCGCAGGTTGGAATCGAATTCCAGGCTCTCGTAATCGGTGCCCAGATAACGCAGCATCTCGCGCGAGATCTCAGTGAGTTTCTTCGCCCAGGCAGCATGCGTCTGTTCTGCCAGTCGCTTAAATGTATCGACCGCCAACCTGATGCTGGCTTGAGTCTGAGTCAGTGTTTCCAGGTCGCGCTCCAGTGACTCCAGCTCTTCCATGGTCTTCAGATAGAAGCTGTCATAGTTCTTGGTGGCGCCGCGGATGTTGATGGACAGGCTCTCACGCTCGCGCCGCATCTCATCGAGTGAGTTTTTCATGCTGGTGATTTCGCGACCAATGCTGGACACCATGGAGTCTTGCACCGGCGGCTTCATGAGCGCGATTTCGGGGTTTCTGATGATAATTTCTTGCATCCGCTCCCAGACGTCCGAACGCTTGCCCTCCAGACGTTCGATCATCTTCGGCAACTCATCCGGCACCATATCTGATGTAGTTTCGGACTCGATCAGAGTCAATTCGTCGCGCGCCGCTTCCCAGCGGCGGAAAGCGTCGATCAGATGCATGTAGTTGGCATAGCCGATGTCGATGCTTTGATAGGTCTCGACACGCGCTCTCATGAACTCTTCATGCAGCACGCGGTCCATGTCGCGCACTTCATCGTGCAAGAAACGCAACTCAGACTTCTTATGCTCGAGCATGCTGTTTTGCGCCTGCAGTTGCCGGTAGTCATCCTGGAAGCGAATGATATGGTCGGCAAGTTCGAGCGCGCTGCGCGGGTTGACTTCACCGCCGCGATTGGCGCGCTTGAAGTAACCGGCCATTTCGGACATCAGTTTCTGGGCGTGCGCGTCGCGCGAAGCCCACATCTGCTCGATGACGTCCAGGTCTTTGAGCTGAGCGGCGGCGGTGGCGTACTCTTGAATGCAGCGCACCAGCTCGCCACCATGGGCGACACCAGCTTTCTTGGCCAGGACTTCCATGCGCTGTTCCAGGCTGAGAATCTTGCGTTGCAGGTCTTGCGCGGAGAGCGATTGTTTCTCTTCTTCTTCGAGAAACTCCTCTTCTTCCTCGCGATAATAGACGCTCTGCCAGTAATAGAGAAATGCAGCAGTCACCAGCCCGAACGCCACGAAAGAAGCGAAGACAACACCACTGAAGAACACCGGCGGATCGCCGAGGCTCTTGTGCATGGCGAATAGTTGCGTGCCCAGCAAGAGTCCGGAGATACCGATCACCAGACCTTCAACAATACCGGCGTTGCGACAGAGCGTGATCCAGTGGGTGCGCTGTTCATCAATCTCGTCGATCTTGGTGCGGGCGCGCCAGGCTGAACGCTGGTGCTCGGATATCTTGTCGCGCGCGTTGGTGATCATGGCGTGATAGACGTGCGCGTCGTCGAGATCTTTCGACTCCAGGCTGAGAAGCAAGCGGCGAGTGCCGCTGAGAGTTTCGAGATTCACGCCGGAAGCGCGCACACGATTGACTTCGCCCTCGCGCCGATGCTTGATTTCTTCAATTTCCTGCGTCACGGTTTGCAGGGTTTTGCCAAGACTGAAAAGCGCTTGCGCATCTTCGATGGTAAAGACGCTAAGCCCCTCCGAGCGTTCACGAAACGCCAGGTCACGCTCACGAGCCTCGGACTCCTTATGCTCGATCTCGCCCATGAGGCGGGTCATATCATCGAGTCTGGCTGTTCGTTTCGTCCAGACTTCTTCGACTGTGCGCAGGCGATTGATCGGAAACTGCTCGAAATTGCCCAGTTCTTCCAGCGAAGCGCGCAGATTCTCGACCTTGTAGATACGCTCCTGGGCTTTCATCAAACGGTTATCCAGTTCGCCGACTTCCAGGCAAAGCTGGAAGTATTCCTCGGCTGTCACGTGCTTGCCTTTCTCCGTCAACTGCTGATCCAATTCAGCCAGTCTCAAAAGGTCTTTGCTGACGTTATTTTTCTCGCTCTCGAGTTGCAAAAGGCGTTCAGCCAGCATCTCGCGTCCGGTCTGCAAACCGGAGAGCAACTCGGACATTTTGTAGGTCTTGCCCTTGTAGGGAAACTCATCGAGCAGAGACTGCAAGCGCTCGATGGCAGCGGCAGCGGTCGTCGAGGTGCCGGCCGAGTCGGCGACGTGCAAAAGGAGCGAAGACAAACTGCGGTCGCCGCCGAACGGCAACTTGTCCAGTTCGCGCTGTCCGACCAGACAGGTGGAGCGGAACAGGTCGCGTCCCATACCGGTCAGCAAAAGTCCGACATCACTGCCATGCTCGGTGTCGGTGACGAATTCGCTGGTTACATCTGATTGAGCGCGACCGAGGTCTTTACTCAGGTCGAGCACTTTTACCGAGCGCTCGACGAAATCGCGAATGACGCGCAGCCGGCGCCCATCTATGTTGAGATCGAGGTAGCCTTTGAAGGCGGCGCCTGAAAGCGGCTGCTTGGGAGATGGTCTGCCGTTGCCGTTTTCGCTGGCCGTTTCCAGAGGCGGATAGTCATAAAGAATCGCCCAGATCGCCTCGGCAATCGTCGATTTGCCGTACTCATTGGGCTCGAGGATGATGTTGACTTTCGTCTTGTCAAACTCGATCTTCTGTCCGGTCAGGTTTCCGAACCCGATAACTTCCAGCCGCTCAATCCACATTGCGCACCGCCACTTTTCGTTCTTTGAGCGCTTGCAGACCGTAATAGAGCGCGTCTTCGATAACCTTCGTAGACAGCTCGGTACCATATTCGGTATCAGGGAGAGCACCGCCTTTGAGTTCGGCGCGATGCTTCATTTCCAGCAACGTCTGGATAAACTTGCCTTCGGTAGTGCGTTCGTCGGGACGGGCGCCCAGGTAGTCGGGGCGAGTTCTGTCATCCAGGATCAGGTGATAAAACGCTTCGCGCATGGCGGCATCGACCACCACAGGTGGGTCACCGTGCGGATACATGCCGGTGAGTTTCAGCAAGACTATGTCGCGTTCGCGCGCGCCATCTTTAGCAAGAACCTGCTTGACGGTATTTTGCAGTTGCTCCGGCTTGATGCCCGTGATACTGCAACTGGTGACGACCACCTTGCGGGCATCCAACTCGACCGGGTCGACTGTGACGATCACTTCGCTGCCCGTGATAATCACCCTGCCCCAGAGAGCGTTGCGCGCTCCCGCTTCTTGAACGGTGCGCCCGATCAGACTGCCCGCGTAGGCGCCGAGAAGCTTGCCGACACTATTACGCACCATGTGAAAATTATGGAATCCAGAGAAAGCCGTGTACGTGAAGCCAGCGGCATCAAGCTGGTCTACGTCGACCTTGTACGGCGGCACGCAGACCTTGTTCATCTCCGAGTTTTCTTCCAGATTAGCCAGGCGAGCCGGCAACAGCAGGATGCGTATCGGCATCCGCGAGAGGGCCGGGAAGCCGGTGGAGAAGGCTCCACCTTCGTCGGTGGCGGACGCCATGGCGCGCGCCGTAAAAGTGACGTCTTTGCGCGTCGGATGCAACACCGTCTCGAAGCTGGTGTTGGTCATGGGCAAGACATTATCAGACCAGGGTTTCAACCCGCGGGCGGCGAGCACCCCGCTGTTGTGGAGACCATCGACCGTGTAGGCGTCGCTGGCGCCGGGCACGATCACCACGGCAATGTTGGGGATGGAAGCAAACAGCTCTATCAGTCGCGCAGCGGTAGTGTTGGTGACGCTGGCGGCATCCCAGAGACCACCCGGGATCAAAATGGCGTCCACCTGCCGAGACGCAGCCTCTTTGCACAGTCTGATAAGAATTTCCAGACACTCTTCGTTGCGTTCCTGGCGCTGAGCAGGCGACAACGTCAAAACCTTCGAGGCCAGCTTGGAGTCAAGCAAGAGCTCGGAGATTTGCAAGAAACTGAATGTAGATTCCTGTGGCATGAAACGTATTAGCCCAGTAATTTCGTTTCACCGACTTACACTTGAGAGAAGGGACGAGCGTCTCTCGCCCAATCGCCCACCAACAATGTGCCCATACCCTTAGGTATTTAACTAGATCTGGGCCCTTATGGGGATGACACCAGCGGTCTTAGTGAGCCGGTTATACGGTCAAAACGCAAGCTAGGCAAGCGATTCGACAATTGTAGCCATCCCCTGCCCGACCCCGATGCACATGGTTGCCAAGCCATACCGGACGCCCCGGCGGCGCATTTCATAGACCAGTGCAGCAATAATTCTGGCGCCACTCATACCCAGGGGATGACCGAGCGCTATGCCGCCTCCGTTTACGTTCAGCTTGTCGGGCGGAATTTTGAGCAGGTCCATACAAGCCAGAACCTGAGCCGCAAAGGCCTCGTTCAATTCGACCAGCCCGATATCGTCAATGGTCAGACCGGCTCGTTGCAAGGCTTTCTCACTGGCCGGCACAGGACCGATGCCCATAACGGCCGGATCTACACCCGCCACGGCACTGCTTACGAACCGAGCCAGCGGTTTCAAACCGAGTTCGCGACATTTATCAGACGACATGACCAGCAGGGCGCAGGCACCATCATTAATACCGGAGGCATTACCGGCGGTGACGCTTCCGCCTTCGCGGAAAGCCGGCTTCAGTTTCTTCAAGTCTTCAATGGTGGTGCTGGGTCGGGGATGCTCGTCGGCAGCGAAAACAACTTTCTCGCCCTTCTTCTGCGGAATCTCAAAAGGCACGATTTCGTCATTGAACAGGGAATCTTTGTGCGCGCGCCCATAGTTTGACTGGCTGCGCAACGCAAATTCATCCTGCCTCTCGCGCGATACGCTGTGCCTCTCGGCGACGTTCTCCGCCGTTTCTCCCATGGAATAGGGATGGTGCATTTTTGAGAGTTTGTCGTTGATGAAACGCCAGCCTAAAGTTGTATCGAACATCTTCAAGTCGCCGCGCGGATAGCCGGCTTCCGGCTTGCCCATCACAAATGGTGCGCGGGTCATCGATTCGACGCCGCCGGCGATGAACGCATCACCACAATCCAGTTGCACGGCGCGCGCCGCCTGGCAAACGGCTTCCATACCAGACGCGCACAAACGGTTGACCGTGACGCCGCCGACGGTTACCGGCAAGCCGGATAAAAGACCAGCCATCCGTGCCACGTTGCGATTGTCTTCGCCTGACTGATTGGCGCAACCGAAAATCACATCTTCTATCAGAGCGCCATCGATGCCGGTTCTCTGGACGACAGCTCTAATCACATGCGCCGCCAGATCATCGGGACGCACATCTTTGAGAGATCCGGCATAACGCCCGATCGCCGTGCGCGCCGCGTCTACAATCACAGCCTCTTTCATTACTTGGTTACCTTATGGAAACTAACGATCAGTTGTGGTCGGGGATCCAAAACTCGGCGTCTTCGCTCAAATCGTTGAGTACCGAAGACGGGGCACTGGTATTGCCTGCAACTTCTTGTCGGACGGAAGGATCGAGATCCTTAGACAAAGAGATTAGCAGTTCTTTGGAGGCCGCTTCATTGCGTGCTACAGCCCGTCTGACACGCGGATCTTTGTCCGTCGCCAGTTGCCCGAGCACCGTCACTCGTGCACTTTTGTTGGCAGCAACAGCGGCTCGTACACCCGGTGAAGCATCTTTGGCCAGTAAAGTCATAGTATCCGGGGCTGTAGCTGTGTTGGTGCCGACCCGCGCCCGCACCCGCGACTCGGGGTCTTTCGCCAGGCCGGTCAGAACGTCTTTAGAACGTGTGATGGCAGCGATATTCTCCCGCATCGTCAGGTCAGGATCGCTCGACAGACTAGCGAACGCTTTCTCAGGCAGAGCCGGACCACGAGCCAGCAGTTTCGCCCGCACATTGTGGTCGGGCCTTTGCGCCAGGGTCAAAAGAGCTGCTTCCGGTGTAGCTGAGTTGACTGCCAGCACCAAGAGCACCCACGAGGAGGAGTCTTTGGCAAGCGCCGTCAGAGTGTCGGCAGCAGTAGCCGGGTTGGCACCAACAGCCATGCGCACGAATTCGTCGCTGTCTGCTGCCAGTTTCGTCAGTAGAGCCGGCGGCAAAGACGGATTCGAGGCTAAAGCATGGCGCACACGCGGATCGCTGTCAGCTGCCAGTTTCTCTGCAGCCTCTGGAGAGACGCTGCGGTTGAGAGCCAGGAACGAGCGCACCAGATAAGACTTGTCCTCCAGCACCTTCTGCTGTACATCCGGCGTCAGCGCCGGACGGCGCGCCACCATCTGCACAACGCCAATGGTGTTGTCCTTGGCTAGATTGCCGATGCTGGCGGCGTCGAGCTTGGAATGCCCGGCCGCCGCCGCCCGCACGATCGACTCTTTGTCGGAGGCCAACGACGTCTCGATATCTTCGGTGGCACTGGGATTGGCTGCCAGAGCCCAGCGAACTTTATAGTTGGCATCGCGCACCAGAAGACGCAGGGTGGCCAGCGGCGTTTTGGGATTGCCCGCTACCTCCGACCGCACCTCCCAGGCTTTGTCTTTGGACAGTTTGGTCAGTGTCGCCGGCGGTGTCGACAAGTTGGCACCGACGCCTTCGCGGACTACAAAACTGAGATCGTCGGACAGAAGATTCAACGCCGCCGCCGGCGTGGAGGTGTTGGCAGCCACGTATGATTTGACACCGAGATCGCCGTCTTCAGCCAGTTTCAACAGCACATCAGGCGGCATCTTGGGGTGGCGGGCCAGAAATGTGCGCACCAGGCGATCGCCTATTTGCGCCAGACGCTGCACTACATCTGGTGGCGTCGACGGATTGCGCGCCAGCGAGAGCAGTAAGAACTCAGTCTGTTGAGGAGACTGCGAGAGCTTGCGCAGGACATCAGCGGGTGTCTTGGGGTTGGCAGCCATTATTTCATACACGCGCGGTTGCTGGTCGCGTGTCAGGCGCAGCAAAATCATTTTGTCGGGCAGAGCCGCCGAGCGTAAAACCGCCTCGCGCACCGCCTGATCTGCATCGGAAGCGAGAGCCGCCCTCACCTCGATCGGCGTATTAGGGTTGAGCGCCACCGCCTGACGAATCAGATCGGAGGGATCGCTAGCCAGTTTGCTCAGCACCGCCGGCGGTGTATTGGGGTTGCCGGCCACGGACAGCTTGACTCGCATTGCCGGCGGTGGCACGTTGAATGTCTGCTCGTGCTCGCTGGCCGCCGAAGCCGGAGTGGCGGTGCTGGCGTCCTGCTTGCCGTCGGCGGCTTGCTTACCCTCGTCTTTGGGCGACGGTGCGGTGCCCGTATCGGCGGCAGCCGGAGCAGCGCTGTCATCGGCTGAAGCAGGCGCCGCCTGGTAAGACCAGCCCAGCTGCGCGATTGACAACAAAGAGAGAAGCCAAGCTTTGCGCGAAAGCATCATACGGATAACCGCCTCCATCGAAAAGTGGAAGCGTCATTGTAACCGCTCGACTACTGGCGCTGGTGAACGCGATAGACAATGTTCCGCAACACGTCTTTATCCAGTTCCTGGCTCACATACTCGATAAAGCGCACTTGCCAATCTTCAAGTTCGCGGGTGACGGCAGACAGCGAGGTGCCGGCTTGCTTGGCGGCGGACAGGTCGACGCCGATTTCGCCGGCGGTGCCGATGTTGAACATGCGGGCGCGCACGGAATAACCGGCACTCGATTGCAAACTCAGTCGCAGCAAGACCTCGACGCGCTCTTTGCCCAGCTGCTCGGCCACTGCCGCGGCGATGTCCTGGAACTTGCGCATCGGGGCATGCAAATCAGAGGAAGGTATCTGGCAAAGTCCAAAGTGCAGCAATCTATTTATCGCCGTGGCGGCGCTCAGCGTCGTGATGTTGGCCAGACGTTTGATGACGGCGGAGACTGATGCCAGTCCATCAAGCTCTTTCCAGACGCGCTGCATGAGTTCGATATCGCCTGCAGTCAATGCCATTTTGTCTTGCGGATCAGTCAGTGGGGTTGCACCGTCCAAAAGTTTCAGCGTGTCATCGAGTTTTTCCAGCGCCGTGTCCAGCCCGCGCGGCAGTTTCTTGACGACAACGGCCATGTTGTCGCGTGCCAGCGCCGAGTCGAGCAACAATTTGTCCAGAAGCTTTGTGGTGCGACAGGCGTCCTCAACCAGATCAGGCGGCGGTTGCCGGTCGATAAACACGAACACGCCGTCTTTCCAGGTGGAGGCGAATTCCAATATTGCATCATTGCCGCGCAATTTGCCCAGTTTCGCGTTCGACACTTTGCCGCCTTCTAAGAGCGCGCGGAATTGCATATCTTTGTGCTCCACGCTGAGCACGCCGGTTTCGCGGTTATTGGACAGGCTCTGCAAAATGCCGGATGGATCTGTGGTGCCCAGGTGTCCGACCAGCGATTGCACCACATCTTGCTGTTCCGGCTCCATGGACTTTGTCTTCTCACTTTCGCTACGCTGCCCGTAGAATGCCTGGTCCTGTAGAGCAATCTCCAGCTGGCGCGCCGAAATAAAGCCTTTGGCTACGCATTGCGCTCCCACGCTCAAGCGCTCGCCGCCTTTGGTATTCTGCGCCAGAAACAGAATTTCATCGAGCTGAGACTGCGATATCAGGCGAGCTTCGACCAGGTAAGTCAAAAGCTTGAACGGAATCTTGTTGCGGAAGCAATGCACCAGAAATGGTATCTTGGCGTTGATCGGGAAAATGGCACCACTGACTTCCAGATCACGCAAGTCTTCCGTCAACTCTTCCCGATTCAGCTGCCCTTCCAGGCGCTTCAGAATCAGGCTGAGAGGCGTATAGTTGTCGATCGCCGCCAGCAATATGTTGCGTCGCTTTCCGGCTTCCATGCCGACTTTCAACTTGATGCCGAAAGGTGTGAGCACAGGCACCGTCGACATCCAGATTTGCTCAGTCAGATCCGATGTAGTCTCGCTTTCGGATCCCACTGACCCGGTGGCTTTCAAAATATGAAACGCCACAGACGGCGAGAACCCGTAAACATCAGCCATGGCGTCGAAAGAATGCAGCATCATGTCGCCCAGCAGCGATGACTTAACGACCACCACCACTTTGTCGCTCTTAACGAAGGTGATGACGCCGTGCACCTCCAGCACTCTCATGGCGGCGCTGGCCGCTTCCAGAAGTGTCTCGGCAGGAAAGACGAAACCGCTCTTGCGACAGTCGACCACGATGGTCTCGAAACTTTTTTTCGAGTGGGCAACGCCTTCCAGTTCATCGAGCAAATCTGGTCCGAAGATCAAAACCAGCACGCTCTCCTGCACTTTGCCGTCGGCGAGCGGAATCGTCCGCTCACTGGCGGCATCAGACACAGCTGTGTCGATTCCCGGATTTTCACCTGGCTGCTGCAATCGGCTGGGTCCCGTCAAGTTATCCTCAGTATGCCCGGCGGTCGTCTTAACTTACTGGTCATTCTGACTAATTTCCATGATGATTGAATATAAACCCACTATGAATCTGCTGCGCGGCTTACCAACTCGATCACTTTTGCTGATAATCATCAGCTTGCTGTGCCTGTGCGCACCGGTTCACGCGGTGGAAAAACCCAAGCCGCCCACTAAGACAGTCAGCGCCGACCAGCAGGCGCAGTTGACGGCAATCAACGAGCTTTTCAATCAGGGTCTCAGCCTGCTCAAACAAGACCAGGCATTTGCCGCGCGCGCTCCACTGGAGAAAGCCGCACAACTGGCTCCCGGCTCCGCCGCGGTGCACTGCAATCTCGGTCTGGCATACCAGAATTCGGGCAACTTGCAGAAAGCCACCGCCGCATATCAGGAAGCGCTGCGATTGCACCCACGTATGCCCGAGGCAACGCTCAACCTGGCGGGCTGCTATCAGTGCGCCGGCAAGCTGTCTCTTTCATTGGCCTGGTACCAGCGGTTTCTCGACGAAAATCCGCATGCACCGGAGTCGCATCAGGTGTCCGATTTGATCAATTTGCTGCAGACAAATGAGCGCAACGCCGCTGCGTCATCGGTGATCAGACCGGAGGCGCAGGCGAAGTTTCAAGACTATTACATCGCCGTCACCGGCAACGGCGTATTTCGCTGGGGTCAGAGCTCTCTGCCGATCAAAGTCTTCGTCTTCGACGGCAAATCGGTGCCCGGATTTCGCCCCGAATTCAAAGACATTCTCGCCTCTGCCTTCGAAGAATGGATCACCGCCAGCGGTGGCAGAGTTTCATACGTCCTCGTCAACCAGCCGTCCGAAGCCGATATCGTCTGCGACTGGACCGCCGACCCCTCCGAGGTGAAAGGCGACGGCACCCAGGGCGAACGCGGCATCGCGCAAATTTTCGCCAAGAACAATATCATCAACCGGGCCTCCATTCGCATCCTCACAAGCCCGGTGCTTTCCGCCACCACATTGAGCGACGACGACCTCAAAAAGGCCTGCCTTCATGAAGTCGGACATGCCCTCGGTCTGCAGGGGCATTCAACCAACAATCACGACATCATGTTTTATACCGTCGACACGCCGACAGTCTGGCCCGTGCTTTCCAGGCGCGACAAAAACACCATCCTGCGCTTGTACCGCTGACCGGTGCGTGCCTATTTATCTCAGGACGCTCCGCCTTCGAGCAGTTTGATCTGTGCTTCGACGCTGTGCAGCTGGGCGACCAGTTGTTCGTGCTCGATGCGCAGTGCCGCGACTTTTTCTTCCGGAGCGCGCTTGGCAAAATCCGGATTGTTCAAGGTGCGCTCGACTTCAGCGATCTTCTTCTTCGTCGCATCCAGCCGTTGGTTGAGCATGGCGCGCGTCTTTGGTACATCAATGGCATTGGCCAGAGGTACGTAGACTTTGCACGTCGATATGACTTCGCTGGCAGCCATGGTCGGGACACCGCCGCCATCGCTTATCTGCATTGGTTGCGCCCCGCCAGACTTTCACGTAGTCGCTCCACTTCTGCAGCAACTCGCGTTCGTCTTTGTCGGCCGCTTGAATAATTACTTCCGTCTCCGCCTTTGGTGGCACACCGAAGGTTTGCCTGATGTTGCGGATAGCACGAACCACGCGCATGATCAGATCCATCTGCGCATCGGCGTCTGAATTGAGCAGGCGCTCGTCGGACCGCGGGAAGGGTGCGAACATGATCGAGTCGTACTCTTCGAAATAATTCCAGCGCGGCAGTTTCTGCCAGAGGTCTTCCGTGACAAACGGCATCACCGGATGCAACGCGCGCATCAGACCTTCGAAAATGTAATAGAGAACGTTGCGTGTCTGCTCCGCCTGCTCGGGATTAGCCAGTTGCGTCTTGGCAATTTCCAGATACCAGTCGCAGAAATAATCCCAGATGAAGTCATAGAAACCGCGCGCCATCTCGCCGAAATCATAATCGCGCAGCCAGTTGTGCACGTCGTTGAGCAATGCGCTGTAACGCGAAAGAATCCAGCGGTCGGCGAGCGTCAATTTCATGTGATCCGGGGGCGTCGGAGTGTAGCCCTCCAGTTTTCCCAGAATGAAATGTCCGGCGTTCCATAGCTTGTTGACGAAGCGCTTGTACTCTTCTAAACGCTCCTCTCTGAAACGCACGTCTTGATCGCCCTTGACGCCGATTGACGTGAACCAATAACGATTGGCATCACAACCAAACTTGTTGATCATGTCGATGGGATCGACGGCGTTGCCTTTCGACTTGGACATACGCTTGCCATCAGGCGTCTGGATGACCGGGTGGATCAAAACATGTTTGAACGGAATGGTGCCGGCAAATTTGATGCCCATGAAAATCATGCGCGCAACCCAGAGGTTGATGATCTCGCGCGCCGTCGACAAGACCGTCGTCGGATAAAAGAGATGCATCTCCTCAGTTTGCTCAGGCCAGCCAAGCGTAGCGAACGGCCAGAGAGCAGAACTGAACCATGTATCGAGCACGTCCTGATCTTGCGTCAGTTCTTTCGACTGGCACTGGCGGCATTGTTCCGGAGTTTCTTCATAAGCATCAACGTGTCCGTTGCTACAGGTCCAGACAGGAATGCGGTGTCCCCACCAGAGTTGCCGACTGATGTTCCAGTCGCGGATGTTGCGCATCCAGTCAAGATAGGTCGATGCATAGCGGTTGGGAATGAAGACCACGCGCTCTTCTTCGACAGCCGTGATGGCCGGTTCCGCCAGCTCTTTCATGGACAGATACCACTGCTCGGTGAGCGACGGCTCCAGCACGGTGTGACACCGCTCGCAGTGCCCGACCCCGTGAACGTAATCTTGTTTTTGAGCCAGCAGTTCTGCTGTTTCCAGCGCCTCGACAACCGCAGCCCGCGCTTTGAAGCGCTCCAGACCCTGAAACTGCTGCGGCACGAAATCGCAGGCAATCATGTTGCCGTGCTTATCGATGACCACCGGTTCTTCCAGTTTGTGACGCTGTCCGATCTCCCAGTCGTTAGGGTCGTGGGCGGGTGTGATTTTCAGCGCGCCCGTTCCGAATTCCATATCGACGTATTCATCGCCGATGACCGGAATCGGTCGGTTGGAAAGCGGCAGAATCACGGTTTTCCCGATCAGCGCCCTGTACCGTTCGTCTTTGGGATTGACCGCCACCGCCACGTCTCCGAACATCGACTCCGGACGAGTGGTGGCAACTATGATGGCTGTTCCCGATTTCGCATCAGCGCCGGCGGCAGCGCCCACGGGCTTGCCATCGGCTCCGGCGACCAGATAACGGATGTGATAGAGGTGTCCTTTGGTCTCGTTGTGCTCGACTTCGAGATCGGAGAGACTCGTCTGGCAACGCGGGCACCAGTTGTTGACGCGGGTGCCGCGATAGATTTTGCCTTCCTGAAAGAGCGTAACAAAAACGCGATAGATTGCTTTTACATAATCATCGTCGAGCGTAAAAGCGGGGCGATTCCAGGCGAAGCTGACACCCAGACGCCGATACTGCTCATAAATATTGTCGCCATACTGACGACGCCAGACCCAGCACTGTTCAATGAACTTCTCGCGCCCGAGATCGTGGCGGTTTTGCCCATTTTTCTTGAGCTGCCTTTCGACAACCATCTGCGTGGAGATGCCGGCATGGTCGGTGCCCGGTTGCCAGAGAACGTTGTAACCCTGCATGCGCTTCCAGCGCACCAGGATGTCCTGCAGCGTCCCGTTCAAGGCGTGCCCCATGTGCAGGGCGCCTGTGATGTTGGGCGGCGGGATGGCAATGGAAAATGCCGGCCGGTCCGGGATGATGTCGAGGTCGAAGACCTCATGCTTAATCCAGTAGTCGGTCCACTTGTCCTCGACGTCTTTGGGATTGTAAGCGGTATTCACGGTAGATTGCGGTGCTTGAGTCATAGGGCGCGATTATAACGCATGTAGTCGAAACCCCGAACCAATGAGCCATTTCGCCATTTATGTTGCGTAAAGATGGCTCGGTTTGTAATGAAACAGGTCCAAGGCTCACGACCCGGCTAATCAATACAATTAAAGATGTTAGAATCTGCGGTGCTTTGCGACTGCAGTCACTTGACGTCGCGTGAATTTAAGGGTGTTTAGGATAGGACTATGATTTCGAGCAACGATTTCAGGCCGGGCGTGACCATTGTCTATAACAACGGCGTCTGGGCTGTGGCAGAAGCTATGCACGTTAAGCCCGGCAAGGGCTCCGCCTTCGTGCGCACAAAACTAAAGAACGTGGAAACCGGCAGCGTCTTGGAAGTGACTTTCAGAGCGGGCGAAAAACTGCCGCAAGCGATCGTCGAAAAGTCCGAGATGCAGTATCTCTATAAGACCGGCGATGATTACACGTTCATGGATTCCACCAACTTCGAACAGTTCGAACTGTCACCGGCTCAGATCGGCGACGGCGTCGAATTTCTCAAGGAAGGACTGGAAGGCATTCAGGTCATGCGCTACGAAGGGCGCGTGATTGGCGTCGATCTGCCGAACACGGTGGAATTGATCGTCACGGAAACGGTTCCCGATGAGCGGGGCGATACATCTTCAGGTGGCGGCAAGCCGGCGACATTGGAAACCGGCGCCCAGATTCAAGTGCCCTTCCACCTCAAGCAGGGTGAAAAGATACGCGTTGACACCCGCACCAGAAAGTACATCACACGGGTATAAGCTTGTGTCCGTTGAAACGAAGAAATCCAGCACTACGAGAGATACCGTGAAAATCGATCTAGAACAAATCCGCGATTTGCTTGGAGTGGTAAGCAAGACTGACATCACCGAACTGACCATTGAGTCCGGCGACCAGAAAATAACCATCAAAAAAGCTCACGCTCAATACGTTCCCAGTCTTATCGAAGTGCCCCAGACAGCCAACATAGCACCACCGCCGGTGCATTCTAGAACGCTGCCGCATCCCGAACTCGATGCTGCTCCGCCCGCCAAGAAAGACGACGCCGGCGAGAACAACGGACTGGTGGCGATCACCTCTCCTATGGTCGGCACGTTCTACAGAGCTCCCACGCCTACCGCCGCTTCGTTCGTAGAAATCGGCGATCGCATCGCGCCCGGACAAACCATCTGCATCATCGAAGCGATGAAACTGATGAACGATCTGCCTGCCGAAATCGGCGGCAAAATCATCAAATGCTGCGTCGACAACGGCACCACCGTCGAGTACGGACAGGCGCTGTTCATGGTCGATCCTAAGGGCTAAACTCTTTTCAAAGGCTGAACATTCGATGTTCCAGAAAGTCCTGATTGCCAACCGAGGCGAGATTGCTCTACGCGTAATTCGCGCTTGCCGCGAACTGGGCATCAGAACGGTCGCCGTCTACTCGCAAGCCGACTCCGAATCGCTGCACGTCAAACTGGCCGACGAGGCATTTTGCATCGGACCGGCGAGCGCGACGCGCAGTTACCTGCATATTCCGGCGCTAATCAGCACGGCGGTCGTCACCGGCGCCGAGGCTATCCATCCCGGCTACGGTTTTCTGGCGGAGAACGCCAATTTCGCGGAAATCTGCGCCGACCATCGCATCAAGTTCATCGGTCCGAGCATCGAAGCAATTAACGGCATGGGCGACAAAGCCAATGCTCGCGAAACCATGAAGAAAGCCGGCGTGCCCTGCGTACCGGGCAGCGACGGATTGGTCGAAGACGAAGAAGAGGCGTTCGAGCTGGCCGAAGAGATCGGCTATCCGGTGATTATCAAAGCCACCGCTGGTGGTGGCGGCAAAGGCATGCGCATCGCCAACGACACGGTGCAGCTCGGCAGAGCCATCGCCACAGCGCGCAGCGAAGCGGCAGCGGCTTTCGGCGACGCCGGTGTCTATATCGAAAAATACTTGAAACCAATTCGCCACGTCGAGATTCAGGTGATGGCGGACAGTTTCGGCAACACTATTCACCTCGGTGAGCGCGATTGCTCCGTGCAGCGGCGCCACCAGAAGCTGATCGAAGAAGCGCCCAGTCCGGCTCTGACACCGGAGATGCGCGAGAAAATGGGCGCGTCCGCCGTGCTGGCCGCCAAGAACATCGGCTACGAAGGCGCCGGTACGGTGGAGTTTATTTTCGCTGGCGACCGCTTCTATTTCATGGAAATGAACACCCGCATTCAGGTAGAGCACCCGGTCACCGAAATGATCACCGGCTACGACCTTATCAAAGAACAAATTCGCGTCGCCGCCGGCGAAAAACTATCGATCAAACAAGAAGACGTGAAATTCCGCGGACACGCAATCGAATGCCGCATCAACGCCGAAGATCCCGAACGCAATTTCTTGCCGTGCCCGGGTCGAGTCGATGCCTACATCGCACCGGGTGGACCGGGCGTGCGTGTCGACAGCCACTGCTATCCGGGCTATTCGATACCGCCTTTCTACGACTCGCTGGTCGGCAAACTGATCGTCTGGGGACAAACCCGCGAAGAAGCTATCGAACGGATGCACCGCGCTTTAGATGAATACGCCATCACCGGCATTCAGACGACGATACCGTTCCACCTGCGCGTTCTGGACAATCCTCATTTCCAGAAAGGCGACGTGACGACAGACTTTATCGAAAAGCACATGACCGCTATGGCTCCTAAGTAGATCCGGCTCTACTTGTTCGCTGAAGGTATCCCCGATGTACGGTTACAATAGAAATTCACCAACTCGGCTCCGTAGCTCAATGGTGGAGCAAGCGACTCATAATCGCCAGGCTACTGGTTCGAATCCAGTCGGAGCCAGACTTTTCACCGCCCGGTTGCTGATCGCGGGACTGGTGGCAAACATAGTTTGCGCACCGGCACCGGCACAAACCACAGGCGACCCCGGCGAGCCGCAGTTAAAGCCGCCAATCTCTACTCCGGCGCCGGGACAGGGATCCTCTGATGCAGGAGGCACCGGCGGCACCTCTCCGCCCGGCGGCGGCGGCACATCTCACATCAGCGTGCCAGGCAGCGGTCCTGGCGGCAGCGCCCGCGTACCGGCTAAAAATGCCGGCGGCGCCGCTCCCACGGGCACCGGCAGCGGCAATGCGGCGGAAGCCATTCCGGTCTACGACGGCACCAATCCGGCCTATCCATACATTCCCAAAATGGATTTGCTCTCTCCACCAGCCGTGCCGCCTAAAACACTGCCACCTTCCTATTACGAAGAAGGCAAACAAAACAGTCCTTTGAAACAGCAGCCAGGAGTGACACAAATTCTTGGTCCGCGACTGCAGCCCACCGAGCCCTTGAAAGGCAGCATTGTCAAAGAGGGACTGACCGCTACAGCCGGGCAACTGGTCGGACCCATGCCGTCCGGCAGGAAACTGAACGTGACGGTGATCGTACTGAAAGTGAAGAACAACACCACCGCCCCGATGACAGTCGACGCCAATTCAGCAATTATCTACAGCGGCAACACACCAATTCAGGCGCTGCCGGAAAACGTCGTGGTGCAACGCACCCATCCGTTTTTCACAGGCGGCCAAAAGGTCGAACTGGCGACCATCACAGTGGCAACACTGGGACTGGCAACCGTAATCGCCGGTGAGCGCATGACCAACAAAACATCACCCTCAGCTCGCTATGGTGTCTACGAAACCATGCGGCGCGTCGAAGATTTGCGCTTCGGCAAACGCCTTGTACTGCCGGGCGAAGAGAGCAAGGGACTTGTCTTCTTCGATCAGTCCGTGGCAGCGCAAGGAAACGTCTCGATACCGCTGCGCAATTATCCTTCTGATGTCGAGTCCGGACGGATATCAGTGGACGTCTCCGGCAGCGTCACGTTGCAGCCATAGGTGGCGAGATATCGAAGAGCCAGCCGTATCCAGATTGAAATGGAGCCATGCAGGCCGCCGCAAACATGCAAAAGAGGGGCTAGGAGGCCATTACGCCTGACAACTCGCTATACTGATATGTGGTATACGAATAGACTCGTTGATTCAATCCTTCGGCGAGGCCCTCACTGAAAAAATCTTCGTACACGAAGTTCCACGCCACCAGGCTAAATCCGGCTAGAGGAGTTTCTCAAACCGTTCGGCTTGAGTCAAAGCGCCTTGCTCGCCACATCGACTGATTTCGATTCTTATGCCCCGGGAAGCGTTGAAGAAGCATCCCTGTATGTAGAAACGGCTATTCAATCTTGGGTTGAACCCGATGGTGCGCTCGATTGGACTGTCGACATGATGGCGCGCCAGATGACCGCATCGAAGAATCGCAGCGCTCTCCGCGAGAACAAACGCTCCTCATGGCAACAGACGGCAAGTTCGTCCGAGAACAACGTGCTGCAACTGAACAAATTCAAGTTGCGCTGACAGACCCTTTTGCTGCACGCGAAGCCGGCATGTATTCCCAGTGCTACTGCCTTATTCGACTGGCGATTGAATTTGATGCGCTCAAATTGTTGCTTAGCGCTGGGCTAATCGGCCGGCGACACCTCTCCTTTGGATTTTTCAACCACGTTCGCTTGCAGCGAGTGCTCAATAACTGAGGCAATGTTGAAGATTTTTCCTTGTTTGCTGAATGTCCCATCGACGGCAACGCACTTCCCGGCAAACTTCTCCACAGTGTTCGGTTGCCCAGCATCGTCACGCTCTGGAATTAATTGCAGCTCTTTCGCTGAAATATCGAGTGCCACACTGTTGGTATCAAGCCGCTGATGAGCTAACTCTCTACTGAGATAGACTCTCCAGAGACCGTCCGATTTTCCCAAGATCCCGTCGACAACTACTTTCTTGCCGTCATAACGCTCCGGATAGACGATAAGAGGAAGCAATGAGACGCGGTTTGTCAGGTAGTCTGCCGAAGTGCTAAGCGGTGCACCGCCCATACGACAGCCCACCAAAAAAGCCGAAGAGGCTATCGTGGCAATCAACATCCGAGGTAGTGTTCTTTCACTGAGCATTCAGCATCACGGGCGGTGCGACTACTTCTGTAACGTCTCCCAGGTAATACCAATGCCGGCCTTCTTCGCTTCCGGATTTTAGGACGCCGCAGACCGTAATCCACTGTCCGTATATTTGCCTTTTCCCGGCTTGCTTCTCGCTGCATTTCGTCGGCAGAAAGAAACGAGGCCGACTCTCCTCGAGGTCAACTTGCAGGGAAGATTCGACGTTATCGGTACAGTCGTCGGTATCGAAGTACAAAAAAGACTGTGGGATTCTTGGTGCAGTGGGTAGGTCTGACCAGTGGGCAATCATCTCGGGCGAATCTCCGACGTACCTTCCGTCCAGACAAACCTCCTGCCCGACATACCGTTCTGGCTCGGACAATATACAAACCGGTGAAACTCTTTTCGCACGAATTTTCTGAGCAAGATCCTTCGGAATTGCTACCGCCTGCCACGTCTTTTCTGATTCTTTGAAATGCCTTCGTTGCACGATGGATGTAACATCGCTCAGGTGAGTTGGTTCGTCCCATAATCCTTCTACCTCAACCTGCTTATCTTGCACGTCGCGTAACGGTCTAGAAGCCGCGTAATAAGGCTCGGCATACACTCTCAGCAATCTTCGATTTAGAGATAACGCAATCGCGTTAGTCCGAATTCTCGACCCCGCCATGTCGCGGTTTAAATAGAGACAACAGTCATCGCCTTCGAGATGCAAGAATCCTTGCACACTCACTCTTTTGTTTCGGTCGCGCAGTTCAGGATGCAGCAGCAAATTGACCATGGACACGCTTTTTTCAGCACGAGGCAGTGGACCCTCATCACAGCCCCCGATGCAAGCAAGACTTACCAAAAGCAGCACCAGGCTAGAGATACCGGCTCGCCTAAAATCGGGCAGCCGTTGATAGAGCAAATTCGATATCCACCGTGAAAGCCTCAGAGACTCGGAGTCTTCAAGTTTCTGAACCAGACAATCTGCAACCAAGTTTTCGCGCGTATCAAAATGTCTGGTCACTAGAGCCCTCCGGTATTCTGATCCGTTATGCACCACTGGTTGTCTCTTGTCCAGCTGGCTATCTGCGCGCTCTTTACCTTGCGTGTTTCATCCGGAACTGATTGTCCATTTGCCGTCTTGAACGGAATGTAGTCACCATCTTTCGTAAACTTGCCAACCACACGAGGCTTACCAAACAGAGGTTTGTGGTCCTTGTCAAAAATCACGGCATCCTTCTCTGTCCACTGCAGCACGCTACCGTCGGGTCCTAGTACATAAGCCACAGCAGGCTTAGCGCCCTGAGCAGTAAGCGTTTTCACGGCCTCCATGTCCTCCTTAGACAGCAAATCCCAGGCTCGCGTCTGATTACCAACGTACAAGAGTGGATGAGAGTGCACGATTATGTAACCGTCCACGCCGCTTACCTGCCACTTAATCTCCTCCATGCCTTTCTGGGTTAAGGACTTGTCGTCGTTGTTGGGATCGCTGGTATCAAGAGGAGCGCCCTGCACGTCACTGACTTTTACGCCCTCCACGGCGTTTGAGCCTACCAGCGCGTTGTACTCAACGGCGCCCGTGGCATGATCCTTTTTCAGCATCATCTCTCGCAAAACAAACAAAAGCGCGTGCGCCTCGCCGATGTGTCTCTGCTCATCGTCCCGCCCAAAGACGTGCAACCACTTCTGCTGCGCCTCATGCAAGTTCAAGTGTTTCAAACCAGCCATGCGCACCACGCCCATACCTTGCCAGTCACTGCGAACTTGATCGTAACCTGACTTGGGCTGCTGTTCTGCGGGATTCAGAGCAAGCAGCAGACCGTCTAGTTCCGCTTCAGTCTTCTGTGCGTCGCTTTCGTTCAACATCGCATTTGAAACCCAAATGGGTTCAACTTCGGTAGATGCGGTCCTCTGACCATCATTGTGAAAGTCCGCTCCGGAGGTCTTCGCGGACATCTCGTGTGCGTTTCCGGCATCAGCAACTGATTTCGAGGCAACGCTTGTTCCACAGAAGGTGTCCTGAACTGCAGTGGCTAACTCTTGCATCTTCCGCATCATGTACGCGATGGAGAAATTGCCTTGCAGCTCTACTGCCTCCTCTTCGGTCTTGGCTCCCGCAACAATTTTGCTTATCCCCTCCGAAAACGAAAGCCGAATCGGCGCTGGTGCCGCGCGTTTTCCACCTGCTGTGTACTCGACTCCTTGCCCGCGGTCCTCAATGACAAACTCCGCAACTTTCTGTCCCGCTGCCTTTCCGGCTTCAACGGCGGCGCTTTGTCTGGCGCGATGCTCCTCTGCCGTCTCTCCGCGCCGCGCAGAAACCATCATCTGGTCAGAGCCACCCGAGAACGTAGAAAACCGCGTCCGGGGCTGAGCCTGACCTTCGGCGGTTATCGACTCCGACAACACCTTCGGGGAGGCTGAAGCCGTTTGGTCGCCCTCTCTCAACCCTTCTGCTTTCTTCTCGCCACCTTGGTCCCGCACCATGCAATCTTCCAGAGCCTCACACTACACAGAGCTACATTCCACACCTGAGGCTTGTAAATGCGCCGTTGCAGCTCAGTTTTTTGCGAGGCTTTACAAACCAGATTGCTTGTCCGCCGGACTAACTGGATGAAGTTTGTGTCGCAGGTTGTTGAATGGTTTCTCAAAAGTAGTCCAAGAAATCGCAGCCGCCGCCAGAGTAAGCGCAAAGCAAAGCACCATGCTTAATGCGCTGTTTTGTGGTGTCAGCTGCTGGAGATTGAGTGCTTTCTGCGTCGACCAGATCACGAACAGGTGGAAAACGTACATAGCAAAGGTCAGTTTGCCCACGAACACCAGCGGCTTTACCGACAGCAATTTAATGAGCGGATTCCACTGGAGACTGACCGCAAGCATCAGGCTGAAGCTCAATGAAAACATCGACATCGCTGGAGCCAGTGCCAGTTTCCAGGAACCTATGCCCGGTGCCCAGGCAATTACAACTCCGACCGTGACTAGACATACCGACATCACCAGCGGTGGCAGCCACCCAGCGCGAAATCGACTGAACCAATTTGGTTTCAGCGAAAACAGAAGCGCCACAATCGCTCCTAGCATGATCGGCTCGATATGCCAGAGCGTGTTCATGTAGTAGACCCCGTGAGAGAGTGTGCGATCACCGGTTGAGAGTAGCGCGAATCTCGACAAACATCCTACGACCGCGAGAGCGACAGCGCAACACATGAGCTTGACGGCGGTCTTGCAAACTCGCGCCGCGCCGCCCCACAACAAATAGAATTGTTCCTCCACGCACAGAGACCAAAATGGGGCAAGCGTAGCTACAAAGATCATGGCTTGCAGTCCTGCCGAAGCCGCGAATTCGTGCATTCGGGGTAGGTTTTGCCACATCGTGAAATTACCCACGAACAAAGACATAGGTATCAATACCTTTTTCAAAAAGCCACCAAATCCGGTGAGCGGACCAGTATGGGCAAAGATTGGATAAGCAATGCAGACCAATAGCAAAACGAGGAAGTATAAGGGCCAGATCCGCAGCGCGCGTCTCAGGTAAAACTTGCCTAGTGAAACTGTGCCATTGACTCTCGACTCTGAGCACAGCAGATAAGTGACCAAAAATCCGCTCAGGACAAAAAATAGGTCAACGCCCAGCCAGCCCCATTCACACATCCTCCCGACATACCAGTTGACAATTAAAGGTCCACCGACAACCAGTCCGTGATGGTGCAAGAAAACCATCGCAAAAGCTATTGCACGAATACCATCAAGCTGCGGCCAATACGCACCACTGCCCAGCGAGACAGCAGATGGCGCTGGTGAGATGAGCCTGTGCATAGTAGTCCCCGCTCCTGTCAAGCTGCACTTGCTGCTGCGCAGCCAGACCTCCGCTCACCTGGTCTAGCGATGTGTTCTTGAGACTGCACGATTGAAATAAACTACGGTGCGAAGTGCAATGCTCAACCCACCAAAATAAGGAACGCAGCCGTTTGGAGAGTTGCTGAAGCAGCTAGTATACTCAATCTGCGCAAGAACTCAAGCAGAAAAAGCCAAGGCGCGGACTGCGACAACGGCACGATCATTAAACGTGATTTAGTCACTTAGTAAAGAGAGAGCTATGACATCACTTAGCCCAGGCTCAATTTTCGATAGCAACTATGAGATTGTCGAGAACTTGGGTAGCGGTGGCATGGGCAGTGTTTACAGAGCTCGACAGCTAGGAATAGACCGGATCATTGCAATCAAGGTAATGCATCCTCGTTACTGTCGGGATATCAATGCACTCAAGCGTTTTCAAAGAGAAGCGAAAACGATCAGCATACTAGCACACCCGAACATTGTCTCCGTCTACTCGCTCGGTTGCTCGGAAGAAACGTTTTATCTGGTCATGGAACTTGTCGACGGTGAGTCACTCAGCCAAATTTTGGAGAAGCGTGGGAGGCTCCTTCCGCAAGACGCACTACCGCTGTTGCTTCAAATTTGCGACGCCATGATTCACGCGCACAAGCGACAAGTACTGCACCGCGACCTCAAACCCGACAACGTAATGATCGTCAACAAGGACGCCGCCATTGCTAAGGTAGTGGATTTCGGTCTGTCCAGATTACTGGGACACGAGCGGTCAGACAGGTTGACTCGGACAGGCGAGGTAGTCGGTGACGTCCGCTACATGAGCCCAGAGCAGTGCCACGGCGAAGATCTCGACGCTAGGTCAGACATATACTCATTTGGATGCTTAATGTACGAGCTGCTGACCGGCGCCGCGCCATTCATGGCAGACGATCCAGTAGCTATCATGCGACAGCATATTTCCAACGAACCTGAGCCTTTCTCCCGAAAGCTGGAATTACCGCATTCTATTGAAGCAATAGTTTTCACTGCGATGGCGAAATCACCAAGTGACCGTTTTGAATCATTCGAAGCAGTTGCCGAAGCGTTGAGAGACTTCCAAAAGTCGCCAGACAAAGCAATTCCAAGTCCACAATGGTCAGGAGCCCCAGGTAAAGTGCTTTCTGGAAAAATACTGACTGCCATTGTTCTAGTGGTGGTAGCGGTGCTCGCCGGAACCTCCGTGTTCATGGTCCAAGCCGATGCCGGCAAAATTCTATTCGCTAAGCTCCGGTACAGTTTCGCGGCGAATGAAGAGGACAAGATATGCTACGCCATCGAAATCGCGTCGAGTCTCGAAAGCAGACAAGAGTTCACAGAGTCCGAATACTTCTACCGTGAAGCCAGAAAGCTAGGAGTAGCAGCCAATCAACCCAGTGTTACTCTAAGGTGCGATGACTCGCTTGCAAGGATCTTGATTCAAGCTAACAAAATAGACGAGGCAGCAAATCTTTTAGAGGAATCGCTAAAGCAAGGGCAGAAAACTCTCCGTTCGGGTCAATCAGCCGAAGCAATTTTCGATCCGCTAAAAGCCTTGCTCAACACATACTCGCGGCTAAATCCACAGAGGGCTCAGATTCAAGCCCATGAAATAGCTGAAACTTACTTCTCAAAAAACATGGCAGCTCGTGCTAGTGATCTTCTATCAAGCCTCGCGACACCAGAAACCGACCGAATCAATGTGTTGAATTTGATCATGCTTGGCACACTTTCTCTAACTCGACAGAACGAACAAGAAGCACAAAAGTATTTTGATCGCGCTATACAGGCCGTGCCAGCTGGGCGTGGTCGTCTCGACTGTCTTCAAATGATCAGCGAACTAGCAGTTTCCTCCGGTGCGCACGCGCTTGCAATTAGCTACTTAGAAGATGAGTTAGCTCTGGAAGACAAACGGGGCGGCCGAATTCGTAAGATTCACGAAGCGATAGCCGACTGCTACTTCAACTTGAAAAATTACAAGCTGGCAGCCAAACACTACGCCGCCGTAATTTCCTCTATTAAGTCAGATAGCTCGGCGCCAAAATCAACAGCTGACCTAGCAAAGGCTCTCGATTTGCGGGCACAGTGCGATTTGTTAACAGGACAGTACGCAGACGCCGCGCGGGGTTTCGGCGAAGAACTACAGGTGTTAGAAAGTCTGTCTCCGCCGCCGGAGAAATATATTGCTGGCGCATCGGCCTACGCGGGGCTGGCGCTGAAAGGACAAGGCAAACTAAACGACGCGTCCCTGGCTTTTGATAGGGCAGAGATGGTTATACAAAAAAGCGAAAAGCCACAAGAAATGCGCGATTTGCAGCAGATAATACAGCAAGGGCGGAAGGAAATAGCCGCTCGCTCTGCCAGAGCCGCACGCCAGAAATGAAGTCCTGGTCTCTGATATTTCGGCTCCATTCATGGCCAGCCTTCGACATGTCTGCTGGTTTCCACCTGCGCTGCTCGAATCCTTGCCCACGGTCCAATAACAAACTCCGCAACTTTCTGTCCAACTGCCTTTCCTGCTTCGACTGCGGCGCTTTGTCGGGCGCTATGTTGCTGCACCATCTCTCCGCGCCGCGCAGCAACCAGCATCTGGTCGGTACCCCCAAAAAATGTCGAAAACCGAGTTCGAGGCTGAGCCTGGTCCTCTGCCGTTATCGACTCCGACAAAACATTGGGAGTAGCCGAAGGCATTTTTGGTCGCCCTCTCTGTCTACTTTTTCTCGCTACCCTGGTCTCGCACAAAACGACGTTCCAAAGCCTCGCTCTACAAAACCGACATTCCACGCCTGAGTCTTGTCCATGCAGATTCGAGCTAGGGACAACTGCGGCTCGATGCTAGGGTTCGCTGGTAGGCTTCGGTCCTACTCAAGTAAGGGGCTCTAGCCTGCGAGGAAGATTACCGAAACACAGTGATACCATTACTGTTGATAGAATAAGCAATCAATATCGTCCCCAGTTGCAAAGGTAGAAGCATGTTCGAAACCATGATGAAACCCAGTTTCGTCGCGTTGGCGTTGACAGCGGCGTTCGCCAGTGGACTTTTCACAAATGTCACCAGCGACTCCGCATGGGCGTTGCCCACGAGCAGCGCATCCTCGAAAAAGAAGGCAAATATGAATCAAGATCAAATCGTTGTGATGGAGACTTCCAAAGGCACAATCAAGATGCAAATCTTTGCGAAGGATGCTCCCATCACCTCACAAAACTTCCTGGACCTCGTCGGAAAGGGTTTCTACAACGGACTGACTTTCCACCGCTACGAGCCTGATTTCGTCATTCAGGGCGGCGACCCCAAAGGTGATGGCACGGGCGGTTATATCGACCCCGCTACCCAATCAGAACGTCGCATTCAGTTGGAAGTAAAACCAGGTTTGAAGCACGATCAAGCCGGCATGGTAGCCATGGCTCGCAGCTCCGATCCTAATTCGGCCAGTTGCCAGTTCTACATCACCCTCGCCCCGGCGTCGTTCCTCGATATGAAATACGCGGTATTCGGCAAGGTTGTCGATGGACTGCCGGTCGTGAAGACCCTGCGCAAAGGCGACAAGATCGTCAAAGCCGAAATTCAGCAAGGCGCTACCGTCAAGTAAGCGTCGACAAAACGACAATCAAGAACTGCGATACCACGGACGGTGTCGCAGTTCTTACATGCGCGGTTTTGCCGAGCAGGCGTTAGATACGGATGTAACGTCCGGATGTCCAGGCCGATCCGCCGGCGCCCACTGCGACTCCCAACATCAACATGACGCAGAAGGTGGGTAACATGCCGGCATCCATAGATTGCGGCAAGATCGGCAAGAAACTGAGCAGCTGGTCGTTGATATACGGATCGATATAAAGATGCGCGCCGAACAGAAGGGCCGCAGCACCCAGTGCCGCACCGGCACCATAAGCGGCTCCCTGCAGAATCAGCGGACCTTTGATGTACCAGGGACTGACACCCATCAAGCTGAGAATCTCGATTTCACGATGGCGAGCTTGAATGACCAGGTGAATGGTATTTCCAATCAGTGTCAGGGTCGCAGCCGATAACGCCGCCGTCAGTACGACTCCGGCAATTTCGATGAACTGACGGAACTTGTTGAGGTTTCTCGCCACTTTCAAAGGAAAGCGAATATGCTCGACTCCTTCCATCTTGCGCAATTTTTCTGCGGTGCGCTCGACAGCTTCAGGAGAAGAGATCTTGACGTGCAACGTGTTGGGCAACGGATTGTTGACCGCCGCCACCTTCAATGCCTGCTGCATCTCAGCCCAGGCGACTTCCTTGGGCACAATCTCGACCACCTGCACATCGGCTATCTGGCTGGCTCTCTTGGCCACCACGTTGGGATCGAAACCGTCTTTCAGGTATGCCGAAACTTCCAGTTGCGAACCCCAGGCTTGAATGACGTTTTTCAGAACCATGGTGGTCTGCAGGACGCCACCAAATATGGTGAGCGCAATGGTGAGAATGCTGATTACCAACCAGTTGGACCAGCCGCTGCGCTTGAGACCGAGAACGGTCTCAACCAGGACTCTGCCCAAAATGCGAATCTGGCGCACGATTACTTAGCCTCCAGTTCGATTTCGTAGACGCCGCTGTCGACGTCGGCAACCACCTGTCCGTTCTTCAAGCTGATCACGCGGCGGCGCAGCGAGTTGACGATAAAATGATCGTGGGTGGAAATCAAAACTGTGGTGCCGCGTTCACTGATGCGCTCCAGCAGCTGCACGATCTCCAGCGATGTTTGCGGATCGAGGTTGCCCGTCGGTTCATCCGCAAGCAGAACGGGCGGACCGTTGACGATAGCGCGTGCAATGCCGACGCGCTGCTGTTCGCCGCCCGATAGTTCGTCTGGCATCGCGTCTTCTTTGTCTTCCAGATTGACCACGGCCAGCGCGCTGGCCACACGGCGCTTCACATCGCCTTCGTCGACGCCCAGTGCGCGCAAGATGTACGCAACGTTGTCAAAAACAGTTTGGCGCGGCAAGAGTTTGTAATCTTGAAAAACAATGCCCAATCGCCGGCGCAAAAGTGGAACCTGCCGCGGTGCCAGACGAGTCAAATTGACGCCGCCAATCAGAACATTGCCTTGAGTGGGCAACTCTTCGCGGTATAAAAGCCGCATCAGCGTCGACTTGCCGGCTCCGGATGGACCGACAAGAAAGGCGAACTCGCCCAACCGGATATGCAGATCAACGTTGATCAGAGCCGGCCGTCCGGCGTATTCCTTGTGAACACTTTGAAGTCGAATCAAGTTACCTTGCTCCGTCGGCTGCGCGGGCATGCACTTAACACACCCGACTACACGCAAGGGCGACCAACAATCGCCACTAGAAGCCGACGAATCATAACACAGTAGTCAACGGGCGTATCTGGGAAACACTTCACAGTTGCACGGCGGCCGATGCAGTCCGGCTGGCATTCTCAGACCTTTGCGCGGATTCTGTCCACCAGTCTTCGTCCGATTACAAACTACTAAGAGCCTGAAGCATAGCCGCTGTATAGGCAGGAGGGGCAAACGCGTCGGTTGTCAGCAGGACTGTCGGCGCGCGTGTCATGCAGCCGCGGCACAGGATCGCCGCAAATCTGGCAGACAGGATAGTTTTGCGCCCGCCTCCAGGCTCGGATGCGCAACTCGCGCTCACAGAGCTTGAGGATGCGACTGCGAACCGCCTCGGGTTCAGACTGACTGTCCAAATCGCCCGCCAGTTGCTGCAAAGTCGCAAGATCGGCAGCACTTAGGTTAATCGCCTCCAACTCTTCATTTTGAGGAATGGCGGGCGGAACGGGAGCGGGCTCGGCAATAACATCCTGTTCATTGCGATGGAAATGTTTCAGATCAAACCGCATGCCTTTGACTTCCACTTGCAATGAAGCCGCCAGCTTGGTCAGCTTCTGCATCAATTGCGGCTTCATCAGGCTCAGCTCCTGAGCCACACTGCCATTGGCGGCTGCAACCACCAGATTTCGTTCAATGTCGACGAAGAGAGGGCGGCTCTTCGCCGCCAGTCCGTCGCCCACAACTTGCGGCCAGAGGCTGATCAACGCGTTTTCTCGCAAGCGTCGATCAAGACCGAGTCCTGACACCACTTTGTTTAGAACTGTGTTGATACTGGCAAGCTGACTGCCAGAGCGTGTCTTTTCGTAAACCGATTTGCCGGCACGCCCGGATTTGCGCCGGACGGGAGCCGGTGCCGCGCCATTGAATGCAGGTTTGTCCGAATCGTCGCTAGTCACAAACAAAAGGCTAGTTCAGAGTGCCCTGGCTGATCAACGAAAATTTCCTCATCTTCCCCTTTGCTACAAGCCGTGAGTTATAATCGAGCACTTGATGGACCGGCTGCTGGAGCCAGTTCCGCAACATTGGCAAGCAGAGCATGGAGTGCTCAGCGAGGAAGTATCAGTGCTCGTGACTAACCCGATTGAAGAACTAGAGAAACGTTTCAACAAGCAAGCAGCTAAAAATGTGACTGCTACCTACCTCTTCCGCATCACCGGCAATGGTGGCGGCGCCTGGCTGGCTCAGATCAACAACGGCGATCTGACAGTGGTGCCGGTGGAAGAAGGCAAATCGCCCAGCCCGGACTGCTCGATTTCTGTCAGCTCCGAAGATCTCGAACTGATCATGTCCGGCAAACTTTCCGCTATGACAGCGGCGCTCTCCGGCATGCTCGCCATCGACGGCGAACTCGGTCTGGCTATGCAACTGGTGCCCATCTTCTTTGAAGGTCAGGCACCGTTCGTCTAAATCTCTGGTGCCCCGCGCGGCGGGGGTCTCTTTACCTCTTAGGGGAAATCAACACTTCTGTTGATTTTCGGCGAGCAGGTTCATTCGCGCAGCGTTTCGCAAGCCCGCCGCCTCTTGAGATCAACACTTTAGTTGATTTGCCCTAAGAGCGATTTGGCACTCCTGTCCTTTCCTCACCGATCGAGAGCAGCGCGCATGACCTCAATCGGCACCGATTGCTGCGTCCAATACTCGAATGCCAGCACCGCCTGTCCAAGCAACATCTCCAATCCGTCAGCGAACCGATGGTTGTGGCGTGCGGCAACCTCAGCAAAAAGCGATTTTTTGTAGACCATATCGAAGATCGCCGCGCCCGGACGCAAGCCGTGCTCGACCAGCGAACAGGCCCATTCAGGCAGTCCCTGGTCATGGTTCTCCGTAACACCAATAGATGTGCAGTTGACCAGCAAATCTATTTGCTCGCGCAAAAGATGGAGCGCACCAACTTCACTGGCGTCGCTGCAGGCGATTTCGGTTCGCCAGTCGTCGTGTCTTCCCCGCACTTCAGCGAGCAACTGGCGCCCGGCATCAGCACGGCGCGCCACCAGAGTTATCTGGCGCGGCTCAAGTTGATTGAGCGCCCATAAGGCCGCCCGGGCAGCGCCGCCGGCTCCTGCCACGCAGACGTTCATTCCGCGGGCATGGCCTGCCATATCGTGATAATTCAGAGCATGCAAAAAGCCTGCCATGTCTGTGTTGTGTCCGTGGGCTCCGGCGGCATCAAACTTGATTGTATTCACGGCACCGCAACGCTGAGCGGCGTCGGTCAGTGATGCCATATGCGGTATCACGACTTGTTTGTGCGGAACAGTCACATTGACGCCGGTAAAACCTTCTTGAGGCAGCCTGCTCAGCCTGTCTGCCACCGCGTCGGCAGGGGTATCCAGCAAAAAATAATCGCCGCTCAACCCACAATGGCGAAGAGCGGCGATATGCAGAACTGGAGAGATGGAGTGCGAAACCGGGTGTCCGATCAGTCCCAGTTTGATGGTCATTGTCGAAAGTTACTCAGTGGCGCCTTGCTGGATGGTGGCAACTCGCATGCGTTTGATGCCGCACGCCGCTGCCGCCGCCATCACCGCCACCACATCACGCTGTCTGGAATCGCCGTCTGCATTGACCGTCACCGGAATATCATCGCGACCGGCGCGTTTTTGCAGTTCTTTGATTTTCTCTTGAATCGCTTCCGGACCTTTCTCTTCCATCTGTTTACTGTTGATGGCGATGTGTCCGTCTTTGTCGATGTCGATGAAGACAGCCTTACTCTCATCGTCTTTCTTGGCGTTGCGAGTATTGGGCGGTTTGATCTTCAGGTCGGATTTATCGATCAGGGGTGCGATCAAGATCATGATGACCAGCAACACCAGAAACACATCGGTCAACGGTGTGACGTTGATTTCTTCGAATGTCGTGCCCTGGTCGCTGCCACCGATAGCCATTTAGATTACCTCAGTGAGCGTTGGCGGTTTCCGAGCCCACGAAGCTGAGGAATAGCAGCTTGAGGAGCAGGAAGTCGTCGTTGAAGCGCTTCACGGTGTTGGTGTACGTGTTGTTGAAGATAACTGCCAGAATGGCGACGATCAGACCGTAACCGGTGGCGATCAGAGCCTTCGCAACGCCTACGACCACGACCGGTGTGCCACCACCGCCGACACCAAGTTGGTCGAGGGTGAAGACGACGCCGACCACTGTTCCGAACAATCCAATAAATGGAGCAGTGGCGCCAATGGTACCAAGGATAGGCAGGTTCTTCTCCAGCTTTCTGGTGACAAGACCGACAGTGATGTCAAAAGCTTTCGAGAAGTCTTCTTTCTGTTCAGCCATCAGACGGACGCCTTCTTCGGCTACTTCGCCGATTACTCCGCCCAGGCGGCTGCAGTTTGCTTGCGCCGATTGCAATTGACCACGTTCGAGGTCACGCTGAAGCGCATGAATAAAAGCGGACACGTCGCGGCGATTCTTTTGGTAGTAAAGATATCGCTCGATAACTACCGCCACGGTCAGGATGGAGCAAATGGTGATCGGAATGGACGCAAACCAGTCCTTGATCATGAACTCCATGAAGAACGTGAAAAATTTACTCTCCATTGTCTCTCCTAGTTTTCCCTGCTGTTTGCGGTAAGCGCATCTCTAGATCGATATCTGTGCCGCAACTGAACTGAACTTCGAACTGGTCTCCGCGCATTCTATCCGGTTCTTTGAAAAGGCGCGTTGGGCCCTTCTCACTACTCTTAGAACTGACGGAATACTCCGCGACCACCACCACCGAATACGTTGTAATCGAACGTAAACTGAATGTCCACATCATCAGGTGCTCCGTTGGGGAGTGGACGGAACGGCGCTGCGTTTTCAACAGCCTTCAGTGCAGCCTGGTCCGCTACCGCCACACCTGAGGAATGGTCGATTCTCAAGTGGGACAGTTCACCCATTTTGTGGATTTTGAATACGACGACAACACGCTTGGACTCGTTGCCCTTGGGCGGGAACCAGGCGCGCTTGATGCGACGTTGAAGGTCCGCCATGTATGGTCCGAAATCGACATCGGCCTGGGCTGCCACTGATGGGCGGCCGTTGTCATTACCATCCGGATTGCCTTTTTCACCGGAGCCACCACCGCCACCGGCACGCGGTACGGAAGGAGCCACGGCGATTCCGGGCGCACCACCACCACCACCGCCACCACTTCTACCGGCGCGGGTCGGAGCTGGAGCGCCGCCGCCGGCCGGGTTGCCTGCGCCACCCTTGCCGCCACCACCGCCCGAGGACGGCACTGGTACCGGACTTGGTGCGCCGGCTGCGCCACCACCGCCGCCACCACCGGGGGAGGCAATCGGTGCCGGCGGGCTGAACAAGCCGCCGCCAGGCGCTGAGGCTATTCTAGGAGCCGGTGCGAAACCGGGTGCACCGCCGCCGGAACCGGCAAACGGCACTGCCGAAGGCGCGATCGAGGGCAGTCCCTGAGCGCCGCCCGATGGACGTGCCACCGGTGTCGGTGCTGGTCCGCCGACGCCGGCGCGCGGCATGGCGCTGGGCGCCAGACTGGGCATCGCCGGAGCTTTCGGTGCGGACGCATGCGGCATCGGCACCGGGCTTGGTGTCGCCATCGGCGACGGGGTGACGCGCGGCATGGCAGTCGGCTGCGGTGTCGGCGCCGGTGAAACCTTGGGCTGCGGAGCAGCAAAGAAGTTAGGCAAGCTGGGCATCGGGATCGGTGCCGGCTTCGGTTGCGGCGTCGGTTGCTCCGACGGTTTTGATTCCGACTTTTGCGGAGTCGGCTTGGAAGGAGCAGTGTTGTGGCTGGGGGCTTTTGGAGCCGGGTTCGGTGCCACCACCGGTTTTTTCGGATCGCGCTTGCCATGCGACTCAGAGGCTTTCTCCGCGCGTTTGCGAGCGGTGACACGTTTTTGAGTCGGTGGTTGATTGACTATAAATTCGATATCTGTGATGTGCGACTTGGGAGGCGGCGGCAAAATGAAGAAGAAGCAGAGGAAGCCCAGTGCCACCATGATCGAAAAGTGCACTATATAAGAACCGCTGGTCGCTTCCGGCAATTGAATAACAAAATCGGGATAGAGCTTGCGGCGCTTCAGGGCAGCGTGGTCGTATGCATCACGCGCTGCATATGCCACGAACGACAGAAAGAAACCGAGCAGAATGAACGACACCGCACTGCCCAGGCGCCCTTCCATCAGGGTCGTCACCAGAATGCGGTTGGGCTTCATATGGAACGACAGTCCGAAGTTCCACAGCGCATCGAGGATTTGCTGAGTAAACAGCATGCCCAAGAAGGCTATGAAGTTGAGTGCGGCAACGCCCAGGAAGAGAAATCCTTTGCGTGTCTCACCGTTGTAGAGCTGTCCGAGTCCTGGAATCAAGGACAGCATCGCAGCCGTCATCGGGTCGCGTTGTGCGCCCGAGAAGCCGCCTGGTTTCATTGTTGTCGTCATGAATGTGTCTGCCTGCGTGTTATGCCAATGTGCGAGCCGATTTTGCGCGAGAAGCGAACATAAGTCTCCCCAAGCTAGTCTCAGCGTCAAGCGGATGGTCTAGTAAGCGCTGGGTACCGAATTGAGCGAAATCAGGATGATTAATCCTAACTTAAACTCTTATACCTCGCAAGACTTAAACCCTACTCGCTAAGGCTGGGTTTGCATTTGAGAAAACCAGCAATCCCTCCCAGGAATCAATATTACAGGATTTTGATGTCCGCTCGCGCCCAGCCCCTGGGGGCTGAGATAGTCGAATAACAGAAAAAGGCTGAGCGTGAACAGTCGCACTGGAGCGGTCACTCAGCCGGGCAACTTCCGGCTTGTTTGGCTCCAAGCGCAATTCTGCAACGTTTCGGCGTCCCAAGTGAGACTGTTTAGAATGAAAGCCACCCGCGCCTTGCACTGAGAAACATTCAGGGTTTTCCCGCTGGCTAATTTTGAGCGAGCAGTCATTCCCAGCGCTCGCGAAGTGCGGCTGATAAAACGCGTAATTTAGCGAATGCGATTTTCTGGGCTGAACCTACAGTACGCCGCACTACATAGGCATGCGCAGGTCTTCAGCCAACTCGATCTTGAGTTCGTCGCCGGGACGCACATCAACTTTCTTGCCTTTCTTAGCGCACAGGATGATGGCACCGATGGCAATGCCGACGCCGGCGCCGATCAATGCGCCGCCCGCCAGCCCGATTCCAGACTTGGAGCTGCCGTCGCTGTTGTTTGACGAGGCGTTTCCGGCGATAGCGCCAATGCCCAGACCCAGAAGTGTCGGCAAGGCGACGGTGCTGGTGTCGATGGCGATGTCCTTCATGCCGCGGCGGGCGTGAACGACGCCCCCACGAGCGACGATGGTGGCGACCAGAGGAATCTGGCGATTATCTGGTGTGGTGACGGTATCGAACTTGAGCGCTACCGAACCGCCGCGCATAAGCGCCCGCGGAGCATTGAGTGCAGCAATCCGACCTTTGATGACGGAGCCCGCCGGCACCACCGTTGCACCATCGATGTTCAAGTCTTCGCTGGTGCGTGCGGAAAACTCATCGCCTTCCTGGCTGGTGTCGCTGTCGACTGCCGTATCCATAATGATGGGAATTTTCGTTCCGGTGGGGACGACGCGTATATAGCCTTGCAATACTTTTCTGTCGGCCGATGCGGTAGTGGTCGTCGATTCTGTAGAGGCGGCGCTGGTATCGGCTGCCGGTTGCGTATCTTCGGCTGCGGTTTCCGTCGTCAATTGCTTGGCAGAGTTGTCAGCAGCCGGAGCAGCCTCGGTGGCGGTGACAGCCGCTTCAGCTTTGGGTGTCGACTCGGCGGTCGCCGGTGTGGCCGGCGCAGCCGTTTCTTCAGCTGTCGTGCTGGCAGCTGGAGTCGCTTCGGTCTCTGAAACCTTATCTGAAGCCGAGGGCGGAGCATCTGTCCAGAATCCGCCATCGCCTTTATCTTCGCTGGCTGGCGCTGGTGCTGCTTCCTGGCTTGCGGCGGAACCGCTGCCGGATGGTGAGTAAATCTTGAACTTCAATTCTGGCTGCGACGAACTGGCTGCCATGGCCGGCACGACAGACTGACCGATAACCATGAGGCTGCAGAGAATAGGAAGGGCTAGTCGAGCCATTAGAATCTCCTTTATGCCGGAAACGCCGCCCCGGCGCCTGATTTGAGCTCACAATCTGAGCTGTGGAAGGACTGGCCAGCATAGCAGCACACTTGGCAAACTAAATTAGGCAGGTTTGATATTGCATAAAAAGTGCAACGTACTTAGGGAATAATCTATTCAGAAAGCAAGAAGAATCTAGCTTTACAGAAAGCTGGAAGGAGAACGCAAAGTGATCGACTGCCCCATCTGCCACGTACCGAATGATGACGACGCGCGTTTTTGCGCCGAGTGCGGGCAGCGTCTGCAGCAACCGACCCCCCAGCCGGGGCCGCCGCCGGCGGTACCACCGGGCACTTTCACCGGCGCTTTCAATGCCATCAACAATCCGCAACCAACGCCCGGTCCTCAGGGAGCGCCCGGACCGGCGCCGCAACCGCAACCAGTAGCTGCGGCACCACAGCCTCAGCCCCAACCCCAACCACAGCCGGAAGCAGCACCACCTGCGGCGCAGCCGTTGCCGCCTCCAGGTCCCGGCAACAAATTGCATTCGCCGCTGCTCGGCGGCGCTCCGCCATCCGGCTCGGCAGGACCAGTGAGCAGTGAAAATCCCGAACTCGATAGGCTACGCCGCATGAGCAAAGACGAAGACAACCAACCAATGCCCGGTGCAGAGCCAGACCAGGGGCACTCTTCACCACCGCGCAAACTGCGTTCGCCGCTTTTGGCGCAAGAAGAATTCGACGACGAGCCGGAAAATTTCGGCGGACCGCAAGGTAACACAGGCGGGTCGTCTTTCCCGCATCGTCAAAAGTCCGGACCGCTGCGCTCACCTTTGCTGGGCGGTGAGGATGAAACAGACCAGCCGCAGGCGAACGCCGGCGGTGGTAGCGCCCGTGGTGGCAAGATGCGTTCACCGCTTCTCGGTGGCGGTGGAGGCGAACCAGATTACAATGACTATCCCAGCGATGCCCCGCCCGCGCGCGGCGGACAGACCGGCGGCAAGCCCAAACTGCGCTCCCGCATGCTCTCGGGCGGCGGCGGCGACGATTACGGCGGCGGCGGTGACTATTACGACGAAGAAGACGACCCGTATGCCGACGAAGACAATCCGAACGTCTTGCGCTCCCCATTGCTGGCCGCCAAGCGCTCCACCGGCAGTCACGGCACATCGCCATCACCGGCGGTACCACCACAACCTGCCGCGGCGCCGCAGGCAATCATGCCGCAACCTCCGGCACCGCAGCCGGTACCACAACCTCAGCCCGTAGCGCCGCCTGCGCCGCAGCCGATGTCGGCGCCTGTGCAACCGCCGTTGCCAGGTCAGCCACAGCCTCAAGCCTCCCAGCCGCAACCACCGGCACCGCAGCCGTCCGCATCTTCTCAAGGCGGCTGGGCTGGCGCCGGACAAGCAGGCGGACCGTCGGCTCCAGGACCGCGACCGGGGGGCGAACCGCTGCAAACCGACGCGGGCGCCAACCAGCCGCCGGCGGGCAAATTCCAGGGCACCGGCACCTGGTATTCCGACAAAGGCGGCGGCACCGCCGGCAGTGACCCGCAGGCGCTATCCGGACAACAACCTAACTATCCGACCAACACCGCCATGGGCAGCGGACCACTGTGGAACAACTCCGATACCAGTGTCTCCGGGCAGGGCAATGCGCTGCCTCTCGGCAATCCCTCACCCATGCCGGGGGCGGGACAGATGAACTCGCCAATGGGCAATGCCGGCGCACCGTCCGGTCTGGGCATGGGCAATCCGGCCGCCATGGGCGCACCGGTCGCTCCGCAGGCTCCGGCACCATCCTCTGAATATCCAGTCGAAGATTACTCTAAACTGCGCCGTCAACCCGGCGAACCGACCCCAGCCGCCAGCATCACAGCCGTGCCGCCCGCCGGCAAATCAAACACAGGCACAGGTCCATTGCCTCATCCAGGTGCCGGCGGATTTAAGGATGACGCCGACACCGCTCGTGGTGGCGGCAAGAGCGAAGCCAAGCCGTCCAAACGCACGGGTTCACGCCTGCTCAGCAACGTTGCCGAGGAAGGCGCGGATGAAGACGCATTCCCGACCAATAATCGCTTCAACCAGCGTTCAGGGCAGCCGATGCCAGGCACATCAGGCGAGTCGCCGGTTGCCAGCGGTGCCGCGCGCACCGTTCTCGGAGCGGTGGTCGCAGTCGTCTTGCTAATGAAAGGATATGCGGTAGTCACCTTTATGGGTACGCAGTTCTGGCAGTTCATGCCCTTCGTTGCAGATCAAATCGCCGGTCTGATCTTGCTGGTCGGACTCTTGATTTATTGCTTCATGCCGCGCAATTAATTTCCATCTTTATACAAATGATCAAATAGTTATCAACAACTGCCAGGGCAGGACCTTCTTGCATTTGTTAGATTTGTCCCCTTGAATTCACCAGTTTTGAGTGTGTTATAGTCGTGCCCTCTGGGATTGAGGACTTGTCATGAGTCCAATAGAGTGCCGTCTTCAATTCCCAATACGATGCGCATAAAGAAAGGTGAGAAAAATGGCATACCTGGCTAATGGGCGCACCAGCAAAAGATACACAGCCGCACTGGCTATCTTGGCGCTGGCTGGCACCATTACTCTGGCTCCGGTCGCGCAGGCGAAGCGGCTCTCGTTCGAGATGCCCACGTACGACAAATTGATTGAAAGCGCCGGACCCAGCACCAACGATGTCACCATAGATAGTAGCAAACCCGCCGGTGATACCAGCGGACCCATGCCAAACGTCTCCACAGGAGCTGCCCCTGCCGACGATCTGCGCCCGTTGACCCTCAATGGCGAGACCACGGCTGCCACCACCCCCGGTGAAGGCACTCTGCACGGCAACGTCAACACAGATACCTACGCAGCGAAAGACAATGCTGCGGGCACCGATCCAACGGCGCCCGCCTCAGGCAACAGCCAGTCCGTAGTGAGCAGCAAAAAAGCCAGCGACCTCGGCAAAAACAAACCGGTCGACGCCGGACCGCTCGCTCTCAGAGAATCAGAAGACGAAGAGAATCAGAAGATCGAAAACGAACTGAGCGCAGAAAAAACTCAGTTGCAAGATCTGTGGCAAGCCACCATTTTGCGCAACCCTGATATCCAATTCGTCATCAATAAGTTGCAACCCACTTCGGATCAATCGCACGCCACCGCCTACATGATGAAGGCGCTCGGACAAGCATTGTTCGGAGTCCTGGCTGCCGCACCAATGCTGGCACCGACTCCCAGCCCGGCTATGTTCATGGGCAGCAACGCCGGCGCCAGCTTGCTGGCTAACCTTTTCTCCAGCCATGAAGCGAAGCAAGCGAAAAAATACGCGATTTCGCAAGAGCAAGCCACCATCCTATATAAGATCGTCCGCGACGTCGCCGACAAACTGGTCGAAAACTACCGCGACTACAAGAAAGAACAGACAGCGTTTGAGTCCGCCCAACAAGACTTCAATGACCTGCAGCGCATGGTCGCCGAGTCAAACATAACTGTTGACCCGGCGAAAGCGATCGAAATGGAGTACACCCTCCGTAAAGCAAAACGCGATATCGAAGCCCTCGGCGAAAACATTCGCCGTGAGCGTCAAAGTCTTGTGGATTTAGCCGGAGCTGATGCAGTCAGCAAACTAGATCAGCAGTTGATAGCCGAGCGCAATATGCTCAAAAGCCTGGCAGGCGATCAGACCAATCCGGGAGCGCCGAACTCGATCAATCCTCAGCTGAACACCTCTCCCAACGTTCAAATCGGCACAAAGCCTGCCGTCGAGACAGAGAGCCAGAAAAAAATCCATAAACCGATGTAGTCGTCGTTTCTTGTAAACGCAGGAGCTGCTGACAGGCGATCTGATCATTGGCTGTGGCTATAATACGGGCTGATTTCAGCTCGTGAGGTTATGTATTTTATGCTGACTGACCGTCAGAGAATTTTGGCGTGGGCGCTGCTTGCCGCCTGTGTCGTCGCCATTCCGATGTCTTTGATCACGCGCCACAAAGGGCATGCAGAACGGGACGGCGACAGCAAATCCAAGCTCTCGATGATGGGCACAGATCATCTGTTGGTGCTGCGCATGGACGGCATGATCTACAACGACGAGGCCAACTCTTCGTTCTTCGACCACAACTCACCCACTTACATACGCAAGAAGTTTCGCGAGGCGGCCAAAGACAAACACGTGA
This sequence comes from Candidatus Obscuribacterales bacterium, assembly GCA_046328035.1. Lineage (GTDB taxonomy): Bacteria > Cyanobacteriota > Vampirovibrionia > Obscuribacterales > Obscuribacteraceae > JBGASG01. The sequence continues at coordinate 330,287 of JAXLXI010000005.1, forward strand.
AAGGCATTTTGCTGCGCGTCAATTCTCCCGGCGGCACGGTGGCAATGAGCCAGGAGATCCTCGCGGCAGTACAGACCGCCCAGAAAGAGAAGATTCCCGTGGTCGTCTCGATGGGCGATGTGGCAGCATCAGGCGGCTATTACATTTCTTGCTCCGCCGATCGCATTTTTGCAGAACCCGGAACTCTCACCGGATCTATCGGTGTGATCATGCATTTGCTCAACTTGAGCGAGATCGAAAAGAAAATCGGGGTCGAGCCCATGGTGGTGAAATCGGGCGTCTTCAAAGACATCGGCACCATGGATCGGCCGCCGACTCCCGAAGAAAAAGCACTTTTGCAATCGATCATCATGGACAGCTATGACATGTTCGTCACTGCCATTTCCGAAGGGCGCAAAATGCCCAAAGAAGAGGTGCAGAAACTGGCTGATGGCCGTATCTACTCAGGGCGCCAGGCACTCGCTGCCAAGCTGGTGGATGAGTTGGGAGGCTATGAAGATGCGGAAGCGGCACTGCAGAAAATCGCGCGTGCACGTTTCAATGCCGGTGAAGACTATCAGATCGAAGACACCGCATCTTCGCTTGGGTTTCTTTCCGCACTCCTGAAATCATCGAGCAACATCGGCGCCGGGTCTCTGGTGCGCAGCGTGCTGCCAGAGTCGTTCTCGCCTCAGTTCCAGAATCAACCCATGTGGATCATGCATTAAGGAGGTTCACATATGTCTGATTCGCTTTCACTCAATCCGACCCCGACACCACAGGTAGTGCAGAAGTCGCTGTGGATCGACACGTTTCTAGGGATTCTCGTCGCACCCAAGCAAACACTGCGCGCCATCTGCGACAGCGAGCCGGCCGGCTCGCAGTTTTCCGGTGCCTGCGTGACTGTGGCGCTGGTGTCTCTGCTGGCAGGTTTGCGCTCCGTCAGTCTGCGACATCCGGACGCGGCGGCCTTTACAATTCCGGGCGCTGTGATCGGCGGTCTGCTCACCTGGCTGGCTGCTTCCGGGGCAGTGGGACTGGCGGCGCTGGCGTTCGGGCAGCCACGCGAAAAATACAGCACGATTGTCGCCACAATGGGATGGAGTTTTTTGCCCTGGATTTTTGTCGGTCCGATCGCTTGCCTCCACAATGCCATTGGACACGCCAGCGCTCTGCTCGTCTTGATACCCGCCATCTGGGTCTTCCTGCTGCAACTGGCAGCTATCAATGAAACCTTCAATCTCAGACTCTGGCAGACCCTTTGCCTGGCGGTAGTGGTGCCGCTTTTGATTGGCTTCACCCAGATGTCCCAGTTTTTGCAAACGCTGTGCGCTATGTTCAGCGTCACCCGTTAGTGACAATGAAACCGCGCGTGATCGCTATTGTCGGACCCACTTGCACAGGGAAAACAGCCCTCAGCCTGCGCATTGCCGAGCAGTTGCCCGCGGAAGTGGTGGCGTGCGATTCACGAACGGTTTATCGCCGATTTGATATCGGCACCGCCAAGCCATCGAAAAGCGAACAAGCCCAGGTCCCCCACCATCTTTTAGATGTCGCCGAACCCGATGAGGTTTATACCGTCGCCCAGTATCGGGCGCAGGCGGGCGAGGCAATCAGGTCGATTGCGGCCCGGGGTAAATTGCCGCTGGTGGTCGGGGGTACAGGTTTTTACGCACGAGCCCTGCTGGAAGGATTGGTAATCCCTCAGGTTGCCCCTCAGCCGGAACTGCGCGCCCAGCTCAATCAGTTTGCCGAAGCCGAGGGCAACGATGCGCTGCATCGTCGGCTAAAAGAACTGGATCCGGTTACGGCGGAAAGGCTGAGCATCAACGACCGTTTTCGTGTCATCCGGGCGCTGGAGGTCACTCTTACTGCGGGCGCACCATTTTCTACGCTCACGCGCCGCGAGGATCCTCCATACGACACGACCTGGATTGGGCTTACCGTCACGGATCGCGCCAAACTCGGCGACGCGATCGAAACACGCTTTCAACAGCAGCTGGCGGACGGACTGACGGCAGAGGTGCAGTCTCTCTACGACCAGTACGGCGCCAATCAGTCGGTAATGAACACTGTCAATTACAAAGAAATGGTCGAACATATTGAAGGGAAAATTTCTCTCGAGGAAGCCATCAGCCTCTGCACCCTGCACAACAGGCAGTTGGCACGCCGCCAACTGATCTGGTTCAGAGCCAACTCACTAATTAGATGGTTTGCTGTGGACGAACAGTCGCCTGCAGACCTTGCCTCCAGCGTCCTGCATCACATTGGTGCATAAGTCGCATCTATATATGCAGTTCGAAAACTCACTTCGCATGCCGGATTTGGCGCCAATTTTGTTGCACAGCCAACACTTCCGCATCCGAGGCAAACTCGTGAAACGCACTCTGAATCGCCATTACAGAGATCTGATTCGATGAAATATTACTTTTCCGGAATTGATTTCGCTTTGAAACGTCCATTTGGAGCTATACTAATTGAGGGCAAAGTGTCGCCGCGAATCTATTGAAAGATTCAACCGTATTCAGAGTCAGGCATCCAAAGCCGATCGCAGAACCATACAAACCACTGCTACGTTTCGATGCCAAATCTCCGGTCCATATAAGAGCTGATGAAGCAGACACGAGCACAAAATGTTTGGAACGTAGCACTCCCCTGGAGCGACGGTTCGCTATCGGCGAAACTGTGGCAGAAAGGCAAACGCGTCATGGTCGGCGTGCCGGAGTTGGATATTCTTTGCACCGGCAAATCGCAGTCAGAAGCCGTGTTTCGCCTCTTCACCAATCTTTTGAAGTACTACAATCAACTCAAGGATCAAGCTGAACTGAGCGAGCGCGAACAGCAGCACATGAGCCTACTGAAGGACTGGGTCGAAGGCGTCGAGCGTCGTATGATGCAACGCGAAACAGCACCATTGACTCGGTTGCCGCTGCGCTAAATCCGAATTGAACTTTTTCACCACGCCCAGCGTATACAAATTGTAGGACGCCAATTTTTGGCAGCGCCTCGCTGCCGAATTTATATAGAGTGGATATGAACGGCAATCCTCCTCCGTCTGTGCCGCAGATTTGCGCCATTGCTGCCACCTGGGCACTGCTCGCGGCAGCGGGTTCGGCATGGGCCGGTGAAACCGGCACGGTGGCAAAAAGCGTCGAACCGGCAGACGAACTTACACCCTACAAATATGTGGGCAACAACTTCTCGCTCAAGTTTCACAAGCCTTCCTGTCCTTTTGCCAAGGCGATGTGGACGGGACATACCGAGTTGTTTCACTTCCGTAAAGATGCCATTGCGGCTAAATACGCCCCCTGCCGCTATTGCCTGCCGCCCTCGTGGACCAATGTCAACGCCACCATTCTGGCGCCCAAAACCCAGACGTCGCAGCCTGCCGGAGTTTCAGGTCAGACGTCCAGTCACTTAAATCAAACGGCCGCCCCGAAGTCCCCCTGAGCTGCTCATAAAATACGGACCGAAGAAGCTTTACATCCGTGCATTTGAGCGTCTTTGCCCGGGAGTATATGACCAGCTTGGCTCTCCGGAAGTAAGGAGTGGTATAACCATCTCAGACACGACAGGGCGAGGAATACATGGTTACTGAGGTCAGGAATGTAATTCAGGCGCTAGCAGACGCCACCGGCATTATTGTTGATCGGGCCATCGGCAATGAAAAGCCCCTTGGTCAAGCCTGGTTGATTTCAAAGAGTCGCGTTGTAGTTCCGGCCAGTGTTGTTGCCAATTACGCCGAGTCGCCCTGGGCGTTGATGGTTGACTTTCCATATCCCAACTTGCAATTTTGCGTGAAAGCGGTCGGACTGCATCCTGATTTCGACAAGCGCGCAGCCCGCGATCATTACCAATCTCTGGCCATGAACGTCGAGGTGCCGGCGGTTCTCTTTGAGAACGACATCGCGACACTCACTCTCGAAGCTGAACTGATCGAGATGGCACCCGACAAAATCGGCGAATTGAATCGCGCCCTGGCCTTGCCGCTCGACATAACACCCCAGGACCTTTCCGGACGCATCGAGCAAAGAGAGACGGTGCAGGTTCTGCAAAACGTGTTGCAGACGCAGCGCACCGGAACACTTTCATTTTGCGATGAACGAAACGTGCCTTACTGCCGGCTTTTGATCCGTCAGGGGCGGATCGTCAAAGCGGTGTATGGCGATACGCAGAACGAACTGGCCGTCTGCGAACTCATGTGGCGCCGCCCGAACGGCAACTTCTTCATGCAGACAAACAGCGCGCTCAACTGGGGAAGCGTCCCGGATATCGGCACGCCCACCGATGGACTGTGCGCTGAAGCCCAACGTCGGGCCAGCGAGCTGCCGCGCATCATCGACGTGCTGGGTGGTCCCAATGCACGCTTTACACGCCTGGCACAAGAATTCGATTTCTCACAGGTCAACCCGGCTCAAAAGTGGGTGGCGGAAAGACTCTGGGGAAGCCTTGACGGCTATATGCCGATCGGCAAACTATCTGACCGCATTGCGGCCGACTCCTACACAATTTTGAAACTGCTCTGGGACCTGCGCAATGCCAACGTGGTGCAGCCGGTCGCCGGTGAACCTTTCCACCAGAGTGGTCAACTCGGACAGCCTATGATGCCGGCCGGAGACACCGACTTGGCAATGTGGGAGTCGGTGCATGCCTTTTATATCGACCCGATATCCGCCGCTCCCATGCTGATGGACGGCTCCTTCGCGGGCATGACGCGCCTGCAGTCACAGAACAGTTTGCTGCACACCGCCCCGGTACCATCCTTCATTCGCGGAGCCGCCATTATTAAAGATGGGCGGCTGGTTGGTGTGCACAACGGTCCCGTGCCGGTCAAACCAGGCGAAACGCCGCCTCCGGTGCGCGTTTCTCAGATGACCTGGATTGGAGCCCTTTCCGAACTGGGCATCAAACGGTTGCGTGGTGCGACGGGCGAAATCGTCGAACCGAGCGAAGGACTCGCTTTCGAACGTTCGAGCACCGCTGAAATCCAGGCCCGAAAAGTTTCGTCAGCCAGAGCACGCGGCAGTGAAGCAGGGTTCGATGAAGATGATCGTCCGAAGATTGCCCTCGATTCAGACCCGCCCTTCCTACAGCAATTCAGCAAAGTACAGATTCTTAGCGTATCTGTAATCACCTTCATCATCGGCTTTGCCTGCATGATCGTCAGCTTCATTACTGCCACACACGGACCGGCTACGCCGGTAGCTAAAGGTCCGGACACCAAAGTCCCGACGGCGACAGCCACCACCACCACCACAGATCAGGCAGGCGATGTGGAAAAAGCCCGCAAGATCGCGGTCGAGACCGGCTTTCCGATGAAGCTACCGGAAGGATTTACTTACGAGGATACAAGCAAACTGACTGCCCCGCGTCCGTCCTTTGGAGTTCGCAGCGAGCGCGCTCACCAGTTTTGGCTGGTCGTTCCATGGCCGGATGACACGCCAATCAAACACCTCGATGCATTTCGGGGCAAAGTGCCGTTCTACAACTACCTGCCAAACAACACCTTGGAGCCCCTTAACAATCCGCACGACGATGCAGAAACATCGCAGGTCTGGCTAGCGCGTTCGTATTCGTCAGATCCGCCGACCAACAAGAAGTCCGAGACAGTTGCCTTGGTAGGCGCCTACAATCCGAAGAAACCAGGCACGACAATGCTCGTAATCGCTGAACCAATTACCAAAGAAGGTTCGGTCGACTACATGCTGACGAACAGCCTGGTCGCCCAAATGATCGCGCAAGGAACCTCGGAGGGAACCGAGAACGATGACGATTTAGGCGGCCCCCAGTCTAGTCAATCGGACGCCACGCCCGAGCAAATTGCGGCCTACCGCAAACAGCTGCAAGAGATGGTGCAAGCCAAGTTCCGCGCGCCCAAAGACAAACTCAAAAAGTCCGAATACAAGTCGTCTCTGATGCTGACTATCGATGAAGACGGTCTGATGAAGAAACTGGAACTTACCGCTCCCTCACCCAAAGACGATTTGAACAACGCGTTGCAGCGGGCCGTCAAGGACAACGAGCCCTTGCCGAAACCGCCGCACACCAAGAAACATGCCGTCGACATCGTTGTCACCGTAGATGGTGGCAAAATCACGGTCGACGACTTCTAATTACTGCACCGGACGTACGATCGCTCCGGCATAGTAATGAGCGAGAATCTCCCGATAGGTTTTGCCCTGGCGGGCTAAACCCTGCGCACCATTTTGCTGCAAGCCGACGCCGTGCCCGGTTCCCAGACCACTGACCGTCACTTTGGAGAGCAATCCCAGCCGGTCGCGAGCAAAGTCAAAAAACAGCCGCGCACTGCGCAGGCGTTTCACTCCCAGCTCCGGATTGGCGAACACACTGCGGATGGTCAATTCTTTGCGCACGATCCAGACGCCCTTTGATGTGTGTATTTTGAGTTCCATGGCGACCCCGGCGATGCCACGCCGGCTGACTTCGAAGCGCTCGATATGCCCGAAAGATCCCGAAGGCGGCGCAACTACAAAGGGGGCAAACTGACTTTCTTTGGACACTTGCGCAATTACATGATGCATATGAGCTTCCAGGGCGTCGGCTGGAAAGTTCGCCGTCCATTTGAAACTCGGTGACCAGCTGTCATCAGTCGCCACATTTGCCGCTCCGTGCAAGGCGCGCAATGCGCTTTCAGATGGGAATCCTGCCGGCAGCTTTCCCTCAGCCACTCCATGCAAGTATGGAATCGGATCGTCGGGAAACTTATGGGTCACGGGATCTGAAAAGCAGTTTTCATAGCTCTCGGTATGTCCGCCGGCGTTGGCACTGAACAGAGCCAGCGCCGGCTTTCCTTCGTACGTGAGAATCTGTCCGCGTGTTTGCGTGATCGCCTGCAACTGCCCGGCCGTCAGCCTGGCGTCCACGCCAACGAAAGCCTGGCAGCACAAGAAAGAATCGCAGACGTTGCATTGATCCTGTTCATGGCTGAGTCTCGGATTCAATCCATACGTGCGCGCCAGAACGGCTTGCGCCTCCATGGCCGCCAGCTTGTACGATGCCGGAATCTCAGACTGCAGGACGCCTTTGACATAATCTTCCAGGTCACAAACCAGGACCAGGCGCAACTCCCCGGACGACCCATTATTGAAAGCTTCCAGCGCACCGGTGTAAGTCACCGGTCCTTTTTTGCTGCCGGTCTTAGCGGTGGACGTCAGATGCAACCGTCCGCCATGCGCGTCGCTGACGCGCACTCGGGCCGCCTGCTTGGCACCGCCTGTAATACCAATGACCTGCAGCGCACCGCCGGCGGTAACGCTGATGGTTACCGGTCCGGTCCCCGGAATTTTTTGACCGGACACCCCGTCGGAGAGCAACTCGACAACCGTTGAGCTTGAGCTCACGGTCACTTGCTTATGTCCAAGACTTACCAAATCACCGGCTTTCAGCCCGACTCGTATCTGCATCCTACTCCCACCCTGGGAACATTAGCTGTCAGGTGACAAACGGCGCCCAGCAATCGAGCCGAGCGCCGTTTCAAAGTGGCGGAGCAGGAGGGACTCGAACCCCCAACCCCTTTCAGGGCAGCCGCTTTCAAGGCGGTTTCTTCATCCAGCCAGGTCTGCTCCGCGGCTGAGATACTATTCTACGACAGCAAGGAGCGATTGCACCCGTTCGGCGCGGATGTTAAACACAACCCGACGCCGGCAACAAGTGGCAACAGATGGCGAAAACCGACCGATTAGATGCACTGGTATTGGCGCGCGGGCTATTTGCATCGCGCGAAGCGGCGCGCACGGCCATTATGGATGGCGTAGTGCTGGTGGACGGCGAAAAAGCTACGAAGCCAGGCTCAGCCGTGCGCACGGATGCACGCATCGAACTTGCTCCCGGCTTTGCACCATTGCGGTATGTGAGCCGCGGCGGGTTAAAGCTGGAAAAGGCTCTGCGCGACTTTAGTGTCGAGCCACACAATCGCGTCTGCGTGGATATCGGCGCCTCCACTGGCGGTTTCACCGACTGCCTGCTGCAAAATGGTGCCCGACGAGTTTATGCCGTCGATGTCGGATACGGTCAGCTGGACTGGGCTCTCCGCAATGACAGCCGGGTCATGGTCCTGGAGCGGGTGAATGCACGCTACATAACTCGCGAGCTGCTCAACGACGATGTTGAGATTTCACTGGCAGTCATCGATGTGTCGTTTATTTCGCTGCTGAAGATTTTGCCTGCACTTAAGACTGTACTGACACCGGACGGGGACATAGTTGCTCTGGTAAAACCGCAGTTCGAAGCCGGCAAGGACAAAGTCGGCAAAGGGGGCGTCGTGCGCGGGCGCGACGCACACCAGTCGATATTGACCGATGTGATCGCCGGTGCCCGCGCCAGCGGTTTCGTCGCCGTGCAGTTGTCTTATTCGCCAGTTAAAGGACCGAAGGGCAACATAGAATTTCTGGCTCACTTCAAGGTGGCAGCAGCGGAAGAAGCGAAAAGCAAAGATGCAGGAGCCGTACTGAATGCCGGCACAGTTGTAGATGCCGCGCATACGGCCCTCAATCGAGAGTGATACCATATGCGGTATCGCCCCGATCACCGGCAGTCGCCTACGTCGGGCCCAACAAAAAGGAAGAGCTTTCTCACGAAAGCTCTTCCGAAACTTGATATTCAGCTAATTGCTGAGCTTTAGCCTTTACCGACCAGCTTTTTTGCACCGTTGCCCATGGCTGTGGCGCCCTTTTTCAGACCGGCTGCCAGCTTCTTGGGTCCCCACATGATGCCTCTGCCGATTTTCTTAGCACCTTCAACCATCTTGTTGTCGTCAGCAGAAGCTACGCCACAACTCATCGTCAGTGCCATTACGGCCAGAAGGCTCAACGCCGTACTCTTTCTCATCGCAAACTCCTAAGTGATCTCATTTAAGGCGAGCCCTCTCCGGGCGGCTATGCCAAAGTTATAGCATGCGACATTAACGTGCAAATGGTTTTTTATCAGGTTTTGCGCGGTAGAAAAGAGGTCGCATATACAGCCCCGTAAAGCCATATATAGTTAGAAGCCCAAATGACAATATCGCCGATTCTGACTCGATTAATTCTGCAGATTGCTGACCAATGGTAGGTTTCGACCATGTCTATATTGCCCCGCGCGTGCGTGTCGCGTTACATACTCTGCTGGGCCAAAATTACAACCGTAAATTTTGGCAACTGCTTCATAAACTCAAATCGGGACAGTTCGACATTCCCGGCTTGCGTGTGGAGAAACTTCACACAAGCCGTGGGAAGGTCTATTCTGCGCGCCTGAACGTAGACATAAGAGTGATCTTCTCAATGTCGGCCGACGATCAGTCTACATCGCTGGTCATCTGGGACGTCGATCATCACGATGATGCATACGAGAAAGTGGAAAGGTCTGTCGTTCCGGCACTCTTTTTCGACACGCCCGAGACCAGTGCCAATCTGCAACGGGTAGAGTTGGACGGCGCCGCGATCGAGCCGCGCACTTTAAATGAAGAAGAAAAAAGTGACTCAGCACTGGTCGATGGTTTGATTCTGTTCAGAATCCCTGAGCAAATATTCAGCGAACCCCAGAAGTTTTACGCTTTCGAACCGAACATCGATCGGTATCTGCGCCTCACTCCTCAACAGCAGGAATTGCTCGAGAAAAGCGATCGAGCCTTTCTGGTGCAGGGTTCTGCCGGTACCGGCAAAACCACGCTGGCACTGTTTCACGCACTCAACCTCTACGAATCGCAATTGCCCGGTGACGTTCTGCTTTTCACATATCAGGAAGAGCTTGCGTGCGTCTGTCGCTGTTATGCAGTCAATCTGACTAATGCTTCCGACGACGAGTCCACAGATCAGGACAGACCGCGGAAGCGGCTGCACGTCTACTCCTATCTGGAATTTTGCCGCCACTACCTGCGCAAACAAATTGCCGATGCTCCAACTCAATGGAGCTGGGTGAATCGCGAGATGAGCATCAGGCACATCAACGAGATTCTCAACTCACGACCGCGCTGGTCGCGCGCTTTTAACGCCGAAGATATCTATGGATATTTCTATTCAATTTTGAAGGGTCGGTTTGTACCCGGAAGCGACCAACTGGCGAGCTCTCCAGAGGAATTCCGTCGAATTCTCAAAGGCTACGGCAGCGCGCCTGACAACTTTGAAGAGATTCTCGAAATATTCGCCGCCTATGAACAAAAGTTAGCGGTATTCAACCATAAGGATGAAGCGGACCTGATTCGCTTCTGCTATGACTCGCTAAAAAATCGAGCCGCACTCTCAGAACAAACAGAACCGGCATGGATAGTGATTGACGAGCTACAAGACTTCACGGAGCTGGAGTGGAAATCGCTTTTGCTTTTCTGGGAAAACAATTGCATCCGACAAGCAAATAATCCCGGGTATCCATTTTTGTCCGGCGATCGCAACCAGAACATTTCGCGCTCCGGGTTTCGCTGGCAAGAAGTGGACAGCTACGTCGAACGAATTTTGCGCAAAATCCACCGCCCCAGCGCATTTGAGAAGATTCAACTGCATCAAAACTTTCGCAATACGCGTGAGATTTTTGCGCTCGGAGAATTTTTCCGTCAACTTTCGCCTGATTCGGCCGCGGCAGATGATCCGCCCGCAATCAGGGGAAGAAAACCGACTCTGGTTATCGGTGAAGAAAAAGAGTTCACGGCGTTTTTGCGTACACTCGCTCCTGATGCGGGTGAAGGCGCTTTGACAATCACTTCGCCCCTGGTGATTCTCTGCGAAGACGAACACTACATGCGGCGTATCAAAGAAGCAGATAACACTGCCAGTGAGGGCCCGGCATTTTTACTGTCGCTGCATGCAGCAAAAGGTATGGAGTTCGAAGACGTCATCATCTACCGGCTCTTCAGTTCGCCGGTCGATATCGAAAACGCCGCCACAGCGCGCCTTTTCGACCTCTGGTATATGGCGGTCACCCGCGCTCGTCAGAGTCTGCTGGTGTTTCTCACCTCAGAAGATTGGCAGCGAGCAAAAGAATTGTTAGGCGATAAGTTCGAACAGTTTCGCAGTTTCTTTCAGATCGTCGACGACTCCCGAAGGGCGCTGCAGGATTTCTTCGATCAGCGCGAAACATATCTGCCCAACTATCACGTCATCTTTCTCGAGCGACTGCGCGCCCAGGAAGCCTGGAACCAGTTTCAGCGTACGGGACAGAAACGGCATCAAGAGATCGCCTTGCGCCTGTGGGAAAAATGCCGCGACTGGCGCAATCTCGGGTTGGCTTATCAAGAGATAAAAGACTTCGAACACGCTATTCCTTATATAAGGCAAACGAACCTCTTCTATGCGCTCGGTCAATGTCTGGAGTCCGTAGGTGATTTTAAAGGCGCAGCGGAGGCTTTCGAAGCCGACGGCGCACCGCTGGAATGCGCGCGTTGTTATGCACTGGCAGGCCAGCATCTGCAAGCTGCCCAGATTTACGAGCAGCACCACCAATGGTTGCGGGCCGCAGAATGCTTCGCGCAAGCAAACGAATCTCTGGACGCAGCACGATGTTTTGCACGCGCACAGTCCTGGCAAAATGCCGCCCATCATTTTCAGGCCGGTGAGAGCTGGTCGGACGCCGCTGCAGTGCTTAGTGCCGCGGAAGAATTTGAACAGGCAGCTGAGATGTTTCTCAGGGCCGACGAAAAAAAGGAAGCTGCGCAAAGTTTTGAACAGGCAGAGCAATACGAGCAGGCGGCAGAATTATTCGTCGACGTCTCAGCGTGGTCCGATGCCGCACGTTGTTTTGAAAAGGCACACTGCTTCCAACAAGCCGCAGAGATGTTTTTGCGCGCCGGGCTACTTTCACAAGCAGCGCGCGCACGAGAATATGCTGAAGACTTTGCTGCTGCTGGAGAAACTTACGAGTCGGCTCAAGATTGGATCAAGGCAGCCGGCGCCTACCTGAATGCCGGCGATCAGGCACGAGCGGCCGCTTGCTTCGAAACCGGGGGCGACTGGCAAAACGCGCTGACCTTGCGCCTGGAAGCCGGTGAGCCCCGACGCATTGCGAATTGTTATGAACGGCTGAGCAACTATGAGCAGGCGCTGCAGTATTACTTGCAAGCTGCGTGCGACAACGAAGCAGCCTACTGTCTGGAAAAACTGGAGCGATTTGAAGAAGCTGCACAAAAGTACCTGCAGGCGGCCAACTTGCCAGCCGCAGCAGCGCTGCTGGCGCGATTAGGCAAGCGATTGGAAGCAGCGCGCCTGTATTTGCTCAGTGCTCAAAGAGATCTGGCGCTCGAGGTTGCCCGAGGCATACCGGCATTCAAAAATCGAGAGCAGATTCCAGATCTCAGACGCCAACTTGCCGAATGGGCCGAATCACAACGGCGCGCAGATCTGGCAGGAGCGGTGTACGAGGACCTCTCTGAGTGGTCCAAAGCCGGCGATCGGTACAGATCAGCCATGATGTTCGGAAAAGCCGCTGAATGTTTTGAGCGTGCAAGAAAGTTTCAGCTGGCCGGAGATCTCTACGCGCAGTCGTCCAGATTCGAAGAAGCGGCAGAATGTTTCAAACGCTGCAAACAGTGGAAAAAGGCGGCAGAATATTACGAACTTCTCAAACGCTGGCGGGAAGCAAAAGAAATGTACTCGCTCTGTCGAGACTCGGACGGAGTAGCCAGGTGTGAAAGTGCGTCCGAGTGGTTCTAAAATTGCAATGACATCCAGACAGTCTTCATTCGGTTCAATCGGTTTCAGCTCAATTCAAAAAGGTGGCACCCATGGCTCTTTACGCAGACTTGCACCGGCATCTCGGGGGTGCCTTACACCCGAGAATCATTTACAAGTTCCTGCAAAACAATGACCACCCGATCTTGCAATACTTTCCTGAGTACGATGGGTTTTATAACTGGTTCACACGTCCGTGTCGGACGCTGGAAGAGTTCGTGAAGATCCACAGCCTCGTGGAAGAGCTGCAGAGCCTGGATCACCTGCCCTATTTCTGCAAACGATTGTGCCGCGGCGCCTATACGTTCGAAAACGTCCAGTATCTTGAGCTGAGACATAACCCTTACTTCAGAACCGATCGCAAGATGTCCGTCGACAAACGTATCGGTCAGATGAATCTAATTGTCGAGATGATCACCGCAAACACGCGCCCAGCGGACTATCCAATCACCGTAAAGCAAATTCTCTGTTTGGACAGACGTTTGCCTCTCGAGTTGAACGAGGCCATTCTCAAATGCGCCAAAGAAAATTTGGGTCCGGTGGTTGGCATCGATGTTGCTGGTCCGGAAATCGAACCGGAAAAATGGGAAGAGTGGGTCAAATTGCTCTCACAGGCACGGGCAGCCGGTTTGAAGACCACCGCCCACCTGGGAGAAACCAGCATCGATAACGTGCATGACCAATATTTCCCAGTCCTTGATCGCATAGGCCATGGGATACATATTCCTCTGGTCAGACCGGACTTGCTCAAGGAATTGTCCAAACGGAATATCACCCTCGAAGTTTGCCCAACCAGCTATCGGCAGACCGGTGTTCTCAAGGATTTATCGGCACTGCGCACGGTTTTCGACCGTTGCCGCGAGCACGGGGTAGCGATCGCGATCTGTACCGACAACCCCGGCCGTAATCCGGCACCGTGTACGCTACCGGGCGAATACGAAAGGTTGATCGACAACGACGTTATCGAGTTCTCAGAACTGAAACAAGTGCAGACGGAAGGCTTCAGATCGGCCTTCGGTTATGCCGGAGCAAAAGTCCCATAAAGACTCAGACTTAGGCAGATCAGACGCGTCCGATTTGCCACTACTGATGGTGCCCGCTCGCAACCACTGCACAACCCGAAAACTACCATTTCAGGCCGGCGGATCAGAGGGGAAGTTCGTAAAGACCCCTGAAAAATTTTTTTGCCCAAAGATGAAAATTTTTCGGAGCCATTTTCGCCGGTCGATTAGCGCAGATCGCACGCGCGAATCCGCATGGACAGCGGATCGCAGAGCGTGACACCACAGCCGATGACTGCCAAAACAATCGCTGGAGACCTCGGATCGACCAAGTTGTGCTCTTGCAATTTCCGGGCATATAAAATAATGTATTTCATGTGTGGTGTGATCAACGAGAGTAAAAACAACTCTCACTGAAAGTGGTGGCACAGAAAATCACATAGCCCTAGCGGCGATGCACCTGCAAAGCCTATGCATTGCAGACATACTCTGTGCGCCACAAATATCAAGGAGGAACATTCAATGGCAGCGAAACGGCCCAGAAAACGGAAAGCCGCCAAAAAGAAATCGACAACGGCTTCGGCCGTCATGAACGAGTCGATGGGCGGACCGGCGAAAGCCGCTAAGAAGTCGCCGAAACGTGCGGCAGCCAAGCGTACTACCAAGAAGAAAACAACGACCGCCGCAGCTAAGCCTGCTGCGAAGAAAGCAACGGCTAAGAAGTCTACTGCTAAGAAGGCTACTACCGCCAAGAAGACCACTCGCAAACCAGCCGCGAAAAAAGCTGCTGCAGCGAAACCAGCGAAGAAGAGCACTGCTCGCAAATCTACCGCTAAGAAAGCCACTGGCGCCAAGAAAACGACACGCAAGCCCGCCGCGAAAAAAGCTACAGCCGCCAAGGCTCCAGCGAAAAAAGCTGCGGCTCGCAAAACCACCGCTAAGAAGTCGACCGCTAAAAAGTCGACCGCCAAAAAGCCTGCGGCTAAAAAAGCAACAACGGCTAAGAAAAGCGGAACAGCCCGTAAGGCCACCAAAAAAGCTGGCGGAGCCAAAAAGCGCACCACCACCAAAAAAGCGGGCGCCAAACGCGGAACGAAAAAAGCAGCAGCCGCAGCGACAGCCGGGATGAACGGCGGAAGCACCGAAGGCTAAAGCAGGAATCCTAAGGAATCCACGAAGTGATACAAGGTCACGGCTCAGTCCGTGACCTTGTAATTTTTTCTGGCATATAGACAATTGGTGATTGAGAAAAGAACATAGCTATCGATCATATATACAAATGTCCGATAACTGTGTTTGCATATCATTTAGAACGGGCGACACCATATTTGATACTAGTCATTCAGAGCACAAGGAGATGTCCATGAAAACTAGACTTTCTCAGTCGGACCTGCTGTCCATAATTGCAGCAGCCGGTATCGTCACAAGCGCTACTGCCGCAGTGGCAGCGCCGGACTCCACCGCCAAAACACCGGCACTAAAAGTGGCTGATAAGACAAAGCCCGCCGCCGGCGGCAAAGACAGCGCGTGCGGCAAAGGCTCTTGCGGCACCGATGAAAAAGGCGCTGAGGCGGCAAAAAATCGCGACAAGAAGAAGGCTGACGCCAAGGCCGATGCCACCAAAGCCAAAGCCGATGCGAAGGCTGACGCCACCAAAGCTAAGGCTGACGCAAAGGCCGACACCACCAAAGCCAAAGCCGATGCGAAGGCCGACGCCACCAAAGCCAAGGCGAAGTAAGCCGCGACCATCAAAAATCGCCGCTTGCCAACGTAGGACTACACAAAATCGCCTCATATATAAGGATGGGAAGGGTGACAACTGCCTTCCCGTAACGAACTATTGAGCACCGGAAATAAGGCACTGTGACCGAATACGAGGATTTAACACGGAGCTAACGTTCGTGTCTCCATCTGATTAAATGTAGTCGAATAACATTGCATACATCTCATTAAGCGCGGTTGTCAGTGGCCGCAATGAGCAAATGTCCAAGTAGTTAGGTTTTAGGAGATTTCAGATGGCCAATCTTACAAAAGCGCAACTCGCTGCTGCCTTAGTCGCCGCTCTCGGCATCGGTTTTCATGGCGCAGCCATAGCTGCCGATGAAGCTACCGACGCCAAGTCCGACAAAGCGACCAAGACAGAGTCCAAGAAAGAAGCCAAGAAGAAGGGCAAAGAAGCCTCGTGTAAGGGCAAAGAAGGCTCCTGCAAGGGCAAAGAAGGCTCCTGCAAGGGTAAAGAAGGCTCCTGCAAGGGTAAAGAAGGCTCCTGCAAGGGTAAAGAAGGCTCCTGCAAGGGCAAAGAAGGCTCCTGCAAGGGCAAAGAAGGCTCCTGCAAGTCCAAAGAAAAAGGCAAAGAAGGTTCCTGCAAGGGCAAAGAAGGCTCCTGCAAGAGCAAAGAAACCAAGTAATATTCCGAAGTAGAAGCCAGCCAAATCAACAAATGCATGCCGGATGAGTTCCTCAAGATCAAGAAACAGCTGCCCGTTCTGGGCACTGGGCTTGGTTTGCGAAGAGAACTTGTTGACGAAACATTCGACAACGCCGGACGCATAGACTGGCTGGAAATAGTTCCGGAAAACTACATGGGACTCGGGGGAAGAGCTCGAGAGCGGCTTGAAGAAGCTGCCTCGAACTTCCCCCTTGTCTCTCATGGCGTCAATCTCTCCATCGGCTCCACCGACGATCTGTCCGAACTTTACCTGACAGAGATCAAAGAGTTGCTGGAACGCATCGATTCTCCCTGGTGGAGCGACCACCTCTGCTTCACCACGAATGGTGGCACCTACATGCACGATCTGCTGCCGGTGCCGCTCACGAAGGAAGCCGTTCATCACATCGCCGAACGAGCGAAAAGAGTGCAAGACCGCACGCAGCGACCGTTTCTTCTCGAAAATATCTCGTTCTATATGCAAATGCCCGGCAGCGAAATGCCGGAAGAGGAATTTATCACGCAGGTTGTTGAAGAAGCTGATTGCGGGCTGCTTCTAGACGTAAATAACGTCTACGTGAATTCGCTCAATCACGAGTTTGACCCCTATAAATACATCGATGCTCTGCCACTCGACCGCGTCGTGCAGATTCACATCGCCGGGCACAAGAAAATCGATGACTACGTGATCGACACACATGGCGCTGCCGTTGTTGAACCTGTGTTCCAGCTGCTCGAACACGTTTTGCGCAAAACAAAAGTGCACGCCATTTTGCTGGAGCGCGATCAGCAGTTTCCTGAATTCGAAGAGCTGCTCGGCGAGATTGCCACAATCAAAAAAATCGTCGCCGCAGCCCAACCAGAACTGCAAGTGCAAAAGACACGCTTGCTCAAGTCCGAGCAAGACGATCAGCAGAAGCAGCATTCAGAACATCAGTCAGCCGGCAAAGGAGGGCGAGATGTCCGCGCCCTCTCTGCGTGACATTGAGAGAACCCTCAGCACGTTGTGGATGGACGATGAAGCGCGCCGCTGGTTTCTAAGTGGAGCCAAACCAGACCGCGCTCCGGCGTCACTCAAAGACATTTCTCCCGAACTGCTGCAAAGCATCAGCAAGGACGGCGTGCGACTCTATGGTAGTTTGCTGAATTTCGGTCATCACGATGTGATGGCATCGATATATCCCTATTGCCAGCAATTGATCGGCGATCAATGGGAAGAAACCGTCGATGACTACCTGAAACACTTCCCACCCAATCACCACAACTTCAATCGGCTCTGTGCGCGGTTTCCACAGTATTTTCAAGAAACCGAGCGCGGGCAGCGCTATTTGAAGAAACTACCCTTCATCGCCGAACTGGCTCACTACGAATGGATTGAGCTGGAGAAAATGGAAGAAGATGTGCTGATCAATGTCGCTGAGCATCAAACGCTTTCCAGTCCCGAGCAGTTTCCGAAACTGGCACCAATAGTCAATCCCAGCTTGACGATCAGACGATACCAGTATCCAATTCCTGAGATCGTGGAGATTTTGGAAGCGGGCGGCAAGCTGGCGCGCAAGATCGCTCAGGAAGAAACAATCATAGCAATCTATCGCCACCCAAACACGCATTCCTGTCGTTTTGTGGAACTGGGCGAGGCTTCGGCAGCCCTGATTGAGCGCGCTTCTCAGGGCACAGTCAGCTATCAGGAATTGATACCAATTGTGGTATCAATCTCAAAACAGGCAAATGTGCAGAAAGTTGTCATAGACTTCCTGGACTCTATCGAGGAGTTGCAGGAGCAAATGGTTCTCGTAGGTTCAAAAGTCGTGGAGTAGAAAAATGCGCAAGCAAAGTCTGATCGTCGCTCTAGCCTGTCTGGTAGCCAATGCTGGCGCCACCGTCCCCGTCTCGGCCAAGCCCATCACATTCGCGGTTGGTGACCCGGAAAAACGAGACTCGATAAGCTTCAATTCCGATGCGCCGATTGAAGTGATCGTCGGTCATACAAGCGATGTGAAGGGTGAAGTGGTCGTCGATGAATCGCTCGATTTGAGCAAAACCCCGATCACCGCTCATTTCGAGGTGCCGCTGGCGTCCATTGATACCGGCATTCCCCTGCGCAACGAGCACATGCGAGACAACTTTCTGGAGACGGCTAAGTATCCCAACGCTACCTTCAAATTGAGCAAAATCAGCACCGGCGTTATCAAACCCGGGCAAAAGCTTTCGGTTACGGCCGACGGGGAGTTCACCATCCATGGCGTCACCGTCAAGAAGCAGGTGCCCGTCGATATCTTCTACGTCAAAAAGTGCGCCGACAAACAGAAAATGCCGGGATGCGACCTGCTGCAAATCAAAGCGAAGTTTCCGGTGAAGCTGGATGACCATAAAATTAAGCGCCCGGAAGCCGTATTCCAGAAGCTGGCCAGTACCGTCTTTGTGACAGTCGCCGCCACAGCCTTCTACAAAGCGGCAAAATAGACGCCCCCTCCTGTAAAATAGACTCCTTGTTGGACCGAAACCCGCAAACCAGCCAGGAGTGCCGCTTTTTGGCGCCGAACCGAGCCTTTCAGGCTTCTGTCTGCATGGCTTGGAAAGCTCATGAGTTGGGCATATAGCTAAATATCTGGGCAATAGACCGACTGAAATGACCGTAGTGAAAAGCGACTCGCAAGCAACTGCATTCCGAGCCCGTCCGGAGCACAATCCGAAGGAGCGCACGGAGAAGTATCGGCGCGTCCATTACTACGTATCGCGGATGGGAGTGGCGATCTCCAATCAACTCAAGCAGGCTCTGCTGGCTCTGCGCAATGCTGCGCCGCAATTGCAGACCGAGCAAATGCGCGTTGTGGCGAGCAAACAGTACACCGAAGATGAGTTTTTGCCGGCGGTTAAACGACTGCTCTGCATCTACATCCACCTGGACGCCATCGATCAGGGCGGCGAACTAATGCCGGCCTGGCTGATGAATTACCTGAAGCTGGCATTGCACGCCACCGACTACCTGATTGCCACACCGGAAGCGATGCAGATCATGGAGTCGCACGCCGACTGCCGCAATATGAACGAATTGACCAATGAAGTTTCGCAGATTGTCTGCGAAACTTTAGGCCATGGCGGCTGCGCCAGGGCATTCGCACCGGCGATTGGCACCTTGATCAAGTCGTCCCAGGCAACCCGAAACCGTATCTTGAAAGAGTCACTGACCGCACCACTGAGCGATTTGGGCGAGTAAAATGTAGTCCAGACTACCAAATCGAGCCCGGCTGCTTGAGAACTCAGCAAAAGTGGAATATAGGACACAGCGCACACAGGAACCTCCACCGAAATGTCAGACAACGTCAATCAACCAGGCGGCGATCAGGGGCAACCCTCTGAACTCAGTCAACATGGCGCCGAACTGCTGACGACACCAGGCAGTAACGATGTTGCTGCACGGGTGGAATCTAACTCCGGTTCGATTGATGCCCAATTCGGTAGTGGCGACAACGTATTTGCGTTCAACGACTACTCCCCGACCAGCATGTGGTCAGGTGCAGCCAACGAAGCAAAAGTTATGGCAGCGATGATGGGCAGCAAGTTCGGTCCCGTCACTGAACAAATCAAAGGTGTGGGCGCCGCTCTCGGAAACAGGGCTATCAATACATAAACCTAGCCAAACTGACGTGCCCGCCGCATGCTAGCCGCTAGTTTCACGCAAAGGAGCACTGCAACTGCAGTGCTTTTTCCAGTCGTTGCATGTATTCCTCACGAGAGATATCGATCGCACCCAGCGTAGCCAGGTGTGACGTCATCCATTGCGAGTCGAGCAGTATGAACCCCCGCTCCCGCAAGCGTTGGATCAGGTGCACCAGGCACACTTTAGAAGCGTCCGTGGCGCGGTGAAACATCGATTCGCCGAAGAACGCGCCACCAAGGGTGACACCATAAAGTCCACCCACCAACTCGCCGTCTTTCCAGGCTTCGACCGTGTGCGCGAATCCCGCGTGGTGCAGCGCGGTGTAGGCATCGTAGATTTCTTTGGAGATCCAGGTAGTCTCGCGCGTGTGAGCGCAATTTGAGACAACGTCCGACCAGGCAGTGTTGAACTTGATCTCGAACGGCTGCTGCCGCACTGTCCGCGCCAGACGCTTTGGTATGTGAAAGTGGTCGAAATCGAAGATGCAGCGCGGATCGCTGGAATACCACCTGATGTTGCCGAAGTCGTCGCCCATAGGAAAGATGCCCGAGGCATAACCCCTGAGCACTATTTCTGGCGTAAGACGAGCAAGCCTCAAGCTGGTTTTTTCGGAGCCTTTTTTGTTGCTGCGGCAGGAGCCGGAGTTGAGGGTGTCAGTGAGCGGATATAAGCGATGATATCGCGCAATTCCCCATCCGTAATCTGTGATTTTGGAAAAGGCGGCATGCCCGTCCCCACCGACCCTTTGCGTACCTGCTGGCAGACCAGTGCGTCGGTCGGGTACTTCTTGAGAAAGCCGGGTCCTTTGAGCGGTTTCAATGGATTCAAATTGTTTTCGCCGCCGGGATGGCACATCGAACAATTGTTCTGACGAAACAGCTTCAGCCCGTTCGCCACGTTGCCTCCAGAACCGAGTGCAGGCAGCTTCGATTGCGTGGGCGCCGCCTTAGCCGGCTTAGCCGCCGGATTTGCCGCGTCCACGGCCAGCAGTGCCACGTGTGACATCACTGCGCCGACGGCCAGAGCCGCAACCGTGAATGCGATTTTGTTCATGCGTCTCATTGTAATCAGACCACCAGATGCGGTGCCACTATCGGCTCTGCCTCATAAACTACAAATGCGTAATTGGTGCCGTTCTCGGGCTCCGCCTCCTGCCTGGATTGCAGGCAGAAGCGGTCGGGAAAATCGGCGAGAAACCGGTCGCAATCAAACGTTGCGTCAATCTCAGTCACATAAAGCAACCGGCAGCGTGCATGTTTTACCGCCTGTTCGTAAACCTGCGCTCCACCAATCACAAACAGCTTCTCGATAGTTTCGTCGCCGTCAGCCAGAGACAGCGCTGCGTCAAGGTCGCCTGCCTTCAGCACGCCCTCAGGCAGCTCGTACTGCGACTGCAGCGTCAGTACTATGTTTTGACGTCCAGCCAGCGGCCTGCGTTTTTCCGGTATCGACTCCCAGGTTTTGCGCCCCATAATGACCGCGTTGCGCTTGCCTGGCGCCGCTTCGCTCGTAATGCGCTTGAAGTACTTGAGGTCGGCGGAAAGCTTCCAGGGCAGGCTGTTGTTCTTGCCGATCCCGCGTTTGCTGTCGAGCGCTACGACTATATCGAAGGTCTTCATCAGCTGGGACCTAGACAGACACAGCAAACTTGATGAATGGATGCGGATCGTAGTTGTGCAGCTTGATGTCGTCGAAGGTCAGTTCGAAAAGCGGCTTGTTCGCGATTTCAAGCGTCGGCAGCGGTTTCGGCGTGCGCCCTAATTGCGTAAGCACGCCCTCGATATGATTCAAGTATATGTGCGCATCACCGAGCGTGTGCGTGAAGATGCCCGGATTCAAGCCGCATTCGTTGGCAACCATAGTCAAAAGCAGTGCATAGCTGGCGATGTTGAACGGCACGCCCAGAGCCATGTCGGCGGAGCGCTGGTAGAGCTGCAGATCTAACCTGCCATTGATCACATAAAACTGGAAGAGCAGATGGCAGGGCGGCAGCGCCATTTTACCGATGTCGCCAACGTTCCAGGCACTGACAATCAGACGCCGGGAATCGGGATTGGTTTTGATATCGTGGATGACGTTTTTGATTTGATCGATGTGCTCGATATGCGTTGCGCCGGTGGACTTGTCTTCAACGGCAGCCGGCCAGTTGCGCCACTGATAGCCATATATGGGACCGAGTTCGCCATTCTCATCAGCCCAGGCGTCCCAGATAGGCGTATGTTCAGTCAGATCGTCATGAATATTGGTTGACCCGCGCAGAAACCAGAGCAGCTCCCGAACCACCGCCGGAAACAACACCTTCTTCGTGGTCAGAAGCGGAAAGCCTTCGCGCAGGTCATACTTGCCCTGCAGACCAAACACCGAAATCGTGCCGGTACCCGTGCGATCTTCACGGCGTTCGCCGGAATCGATTATGTACCGGAGCAAGTCGAGATACTGTCTCATTCTTAGCCCTCCTGCGTCTCTAAGGATAACACGGCGAAGAGTCGGTCCGGGTGGCGAGAAATGGCATCTGCTGGGCGCCTTGAAGACATCCAAACGTTATTGAAAAACTATAAATCTGGACGGGTTATCGCATCAAGACAGGGATAATTAGCCCTGTTACGAACTTTGGAGAGGGCGAACATGACAACAACACTTCGCGACGAACCAGCGACTCAGACGGCCCATGCTGAGTTCCGCAATGAGGCGTTCACGGATTTTTCGGTGCCGGCTAATGAAAAGGCTATGAAAGAAGCCATTTCCAAGGTCCGCTCGGAGTTCGGCAAGACTTACCCCTTGATCATCGGCAAAGAGAAAATCGAAACGACCAACCATATCGTCTCGACAAACCCGTCCAATCCCAGCGAAGTGATTGGCAAGTTCCCCAAAGCCACTAAAGAGCACGCAGAAAAGGCGCTCAAAGTGGCTGCCGAGACGTTTGAGACCTGGAAGAAGGTGCCCGCCAAAGAGCGCGCCGAATACATCTTCAAGGCCGCTAAGTTGATGCGTGAACGCAAATTCGAACTTTCCGCATGGCTCAGCCTGGAAATCGGCAAGAGCTGGGCGGAAGCCGACGGCGACGTGGCTGAAGCCATCGACTTCTGTGAGTACTACGCTCGCGAGATGCTGCGCCTGGACAACCCGCCCAAGCTGACAGCCATTCCCAACGAGAAGAACGTACTCAAATACATTCCTCTCGGCGTCGGTCTGGTCATTCCGCCATGGAATTTCCCACTCGCCATCCTCGTCGGCATGAGTACTGCTGCCATCGTCAGCGGCAACACAATTGTCCTCAAACCATCCAGCGAAACCCCCGGCATCGCCTTCCAGTTTGCCAAGATTCTGGAAGAAGTCGGGCTGCCGCCGGGCGTTTTCAACTACATGCCGGGTCCTGGCGCCGAAGTGGGCGATTTCCTCGTAGCGCACAAAGACATCAGATTTATTGCCTTTACAGGCTCCATGGAAGTTGGTCTGCGCATCAATGAACTGGCTGCCAAACATCAAAAAGGACAGCTGTGGATCAAGCGTGTCGTCGCCGAAATGGGCGGCAAAGACGCCATCATCGTTGATAAAGACGCCGATCTCGAGTCGGCTGCAGAAGGCATCGTCGCCTCGGCATTCGGATTCCAGGGGCAAAAGTGCAGCGCCTGCTCACGTTTGATCATGCATAGAGATGTCTACGACGAAGTGCTCAACAAGATCGTCGAACGCACCAAAAAACTAGTCGTCGGCGCCCCGGAAGAAAAGACTGTGCAGTTCGGACCGGTAGCTTCAAAATCGGCTTACGAGAGCATCCTCAAGTACATCGAGATCGGCAAAAAAGAAGGCCGCGTCCTGACCGGCGGCAACGTGCACAAGACCGAAACCAACGGTTTTTTCATCGAACCGACTATCATCGCCGACGTCGACGCCAAAGCGCGCATTTCGCAAGAAGAGATCTTTGGACCGGTGCTTTCTGTCACCAAGGCAGACAGCTGGGAACAGGCCCTCGAATTCGCCAATAACACCGAATTCGGATTGACCGGCGCCGTTTACACAAAGAACAAGCAGCGTCTTGAAGAAGCCGCGCAAGAGTTTCATGTCGGCAACCTCTACCTGAACCGCAAGTGCACCGGCGCTCTAGTCGGCGTACATCCGTTCGGCGGTTTCAACATGAGCGGCACCGACTCGAAAGCCGGCGGTCCAGACTACCTGCTGCTCTTCACCCAAGCCAAAGTCGTGTCCGAGCGCGTGTAAAAGACGCGCTCTGCCGGACAAGCAGTTGTGTATTTAAGAAAGCCACCACGGACAGTGGTGGCTTTCTTGTCAGCGCCAGGGCGGGAGAGCGTACCGGCGACTGGCAAATTGTGCAGTCGCCAACTGTTTCTTGAGCGATTGGATGCCGCTGCCTGCACGACTAGTATCAAGCCATACCCCCACCGCCATACCACAGAACCAAACTCCAACCGGAGGCAACTCTTATGGCAGACGTCCTACACGAAGGCGCTAACAGCGAAGCAGATAACAGCGGTATTGAAAGTGCAGCCGCTGATGCGTGGGCTCCACCCGCCAGCAGATCTCCCGAGCAGATAGCCCTTGCACCTCCGCCTACGCCACCTTCAACACCTACTGATACCAGACCTCAGGGCACTTCCGAAACCCGTCCTCCCAGCACCGAGAACAGCGCTCCCCAGGGCGGAGACAAGTCCGGTGCAGATAAATCAGGTAAAGACAAAGCTCAGGACAAGCCCAAGACTGAAGAACAATGGGCTAAGGAGTTCGAGCAACTGGCCAAGAAATTGGCCGACGACATCAAAGCCGGCAAGTTCAGCCCGGAGAGCATCAAGATGTGGCAGAAGTTTTTCGCGGAACGAGCTGCCATGCCGGGAGCCGATGTCGAGTCACTGCGCCAGGACCTGGTTAAGCTCGGCACAATGATCAACGAGATTGTCGAAAGCGATCCGTCCAACAAATTCCGCATTGGACAGGCAATGCTCCTGGGCAAAGATGGCACCGCCAGATACTACATGAACATTCGCGGACCGGGCATCGATCAGCAGGCAGACGTAGCCGCTATCATCGCCGGCAAGGACACCCCAACTATCTTCAAAGTGGGCTCCGCCAAGCTCAAGTAAGTTCCGCTTAGACTACAGCAGAGCAGGCGTTGCCGATCAGGCGACGCCTGCTCTGCAATGCAGGTCCTATGCGAGGGCGTCGTTGATAGCTTTCTGCAGTTTCTTCAAACCTGATTCGACCTCCGCCGGCAGATGCGCCCGCAGCAGTCTGCGATCGCGATTGCTGAGAGCAACGAAGTCACCCAGCGCCTGAGCTTGTTTCAACACGCCAAACGTATATTTGTCGCCCGGAATCTGCACGTCCTGTGCATCATCGGATGTTATCTGCAGGAAGACGCCGTTGTTGGCACCACCCTTGTGCAACTGTCCAGTCGAGTGCAAGAAACGGGGGCCGAAACCGAGCGTGGTGGCATCATGCTTCTTCTTCAGCAGGGCTTCACGCACTTCCTGCAAAACTTTGGCGTGCGCGTCATTGCGCTCGATATAAACGTTTTGAGCGAAGTAGTCGCCGTCCTTCAGTTGCGCAAAGTGCGCGTTCAGCCAGCCGCTGAGATCTTTGGCGCCAGCTTTGGAAAGTTTCTCTTTGTTGGCTTTATCGGCAAAAAGCTTGATGCCGTCGCCTTCGAACAACAGCTCGTCAGCCTGGGGCAATGCGCCCTTCTCTTCGTATTCGGCAAGAAACTTTTTGGTGAAGTCCTTGCTTTCCTGCACGTTCGGCTGATCGAACGGATTGATTTTGATGATGTGTCCAGCCACAGCCGTGGCGAATTCCCAGCGGAAGAACTCGGCACCGATGTGATCCACCGATGGCACCGAAATGCGCACGACCGGATGCCCGGCTTTCTCCAGCGCCGCCAGCTTGGATTGCGTTGAGGCATCCTCATTTTTGTCCAGGTGCACGTAAACAAAGAGACGATCCTTGCCGTACACAGGGGGATCTTCCAGCGGCTCAGCATCGACCGGAACAATGCCCCGTCCGAGTTTGCCGGTGCTTTCTGCGATTAATTGCTCGAACCAGGCCCCGAAGCTGTGGAAGCCGGGTCCCGTCACCATCGTCAGCTTGTCGCGTCCTTCACGCGCCAGCACGCCGACGATCGTGCCCAGCATCAAGCCCGGGTTATCGGTGACCTCGACAGTAGGTTTGCAAGCACGCGCCATCTCTTCCGCATGAGTGATGATGGCATCGACCGGCAGACCCATCACCGCCGCCGGTATCATGCCGAAATGCGAAAGCGCGGAATAACGGCCGCCGATGGACGGCACGCCGTGATAAGTGCGCCCGAAGTTCAATTCCTTGGCGCGCTTTTCCATGGACGAACCAGGATCGGTAATGGCGACAAAATTGGCTCCCGCCTTGTCGCCGACTGCTTTCTTCATCTCATCGTAGAAATACTGACAGAACACATTCGGTTCGGTCGTGCTGCCTGATTTGCTGGCGACAATAACTAGAGTCTTCGCCAGATCTACTTTCTTGCGCGTCGTCAAAACTTGCGCCGGCACGGTGGAATCGAGTACCACCATGTCTGGTGCGCCGCTTACATGCCCGAAGGTCAGTCGCAAAACCTCGACCGACAGACTGCTACCGCCCATGCCCAGCAACAATGCCTGGGTATAACCGGCTTTCTTCACCTCTTCCGCGAGCGTCTTGAACGTCTCCAGATGTGCACGCTGCTCTTCAACTATGTCGAGCCAGCCCAGCCATTTTTCCTCGTCGGACGAAGTCCAGGCTTTGTTGTCTTTCTGCCAGACCGCTTTCACGAACTCAGCTTTCTTGAACTCATCCAGTTGAGCTTTCACCGGCTGTTCATAGGAGCCCGGATTCCAGGAGAGTTTTCCCAGTCGTTCTTGCGCGCTTGTAGTCATCTTATGCAAACCTCGCGGATGATGCAAAGATGAGTTGCATCAGGGGTACATCAATGGCTGCTAATGGTACCGCGCTGGATGTGTAAATGTAGTAACGACAGCTATAAAAAGCAGGAAAGACCGGTTCTTAAGCGCATTCTGGTGATTAAGCAGATTATCTCTGAAGAGATTGCGCGAACCGGACTTTCCATTATGGAGGGTGAGACGGGTGCGTGCGGGAAAGGTTCCATGCGTTTGTCCTGACCGGTAGAGCTTTTCAGGACATTGCGTCAACGACACGCTCAGAGATGTCAGAAGCCCCACTCTGATAAGATAAGCTCGGCTTTGCGCAGGGGTTGACGCGCAAAGCAAGAGGAGAACGGAGGATTCCATGGCAGAGACCATTCAGCTCATGCGCCAAGTGCAGGTGAAAGCAATCGTCACTGAACAGTTCAAGGCGCAAGTAGCCCAGGAGATCCAGCGCAACCTCGCTCAAATAGATGCCGAATTGCAACAGTTGGAATTCAAAGGCAAGCGCGCTATCGCCGACCTTGAAAAGCGCAATCCACCACCGCAAACGCCCGAAGTCAAAGTACAAATCGAAAGCATTCGCGGACAGGTCGAACAAGAACGCATTCGTCTTCTGCAACTCAAGGAAGAAATGCAGATGCAGAATCAAGCACTTACCGAACTTCCGATCGGCAGCGTGATCACACAGTTCACCGTAGAGAACCCTGTCGAAGTACGCATCGGCGAGAACATCTTCCAGCGCCTTGAAGGCGGCGAAATCCTCGTCAAAGACGGCGTCATCCAGGAAATTCGTATCTAGTCATTCATTCTGCGTAACGCGGATCGTCGCCTTCTTTTAGAGGCAGGCGACTGAGGATGCTGCTCATTTTAGAAACAATGTCCTGGCGCGGAATGAACCCCATGATGTGGCTGTCCATCGCGTTATTGATATTGTCGCCGAGGACAAAATATTGACCCGGCGGCACCACAATCGCGTGCTCGTCATTTGGAAACGGCGGCTTGCCGTTAGTGTAAGCAAACACTCCGATCTGCCCCAGTTTGCGTAAATCGTAATTGGGTGGCTCGATGTAGTACTTCACCTTGTTGGCGTTCACAAACACCCCGTCTCCCTTCACGACTTCTACCTTGTCGCCGGGAATGGCAACCACTCGGTGCACGAACGTAGTTGGATTAGGCAGAAACGGCAGCCCTGTGATTTTGCCCAGTTGCGAAGCCAGATCGTCGCTGCGCTTGCCATATTCTTCCGGCGGGTAGTAAGCAACGATGTCACCGCGCTCAGGATTATGCGAGTGATAAGAAACCTTGTCGAACAAAACTCGGTCGCCTACCCGCAGGGTCGGAGACATCGAACTGGATGGTATGTACAGAGCGTGATAAGCGGTGCGAAACCCCGTCAGGAGCGCAATCATCCCGATTACTACGACCAGAGGCACAAGTCCAGCGAGCAGGAGCATGCCAACGGGCGTTTTTATCTTCGCTATTAACTTCGTCAATACAGGTATACTTTGAGCTATGACTAGCGGACCCTCAAGCGTACCACTTATCAGCCCCGAAGCGCAGCGCATCAAAGATGCCGAGCACCTGAAGCTGCTGGCTATCTTCCACTACATCTTCGGTGGTTTTGCGGCCCTTGGCTCTTGTTTTGCCCTCATCCACGTTTTGATGGGACTGGCAATGCTGGCTGGCGGTGGCGAGGCCGCAATGGTGGGACTGATATTCACCATCGTCGGCGCGTCTGTGTTGCTGCTTGGTTTAACCTTTGGCGGATTGGTTGCTTTCTCAGGGCGCATGATTCAAATGCGCCAGCGCCCCCTATTTTCCAAGATAATGGCAACGTTTTGCTGCTGCTCGCTACCGTTCGGCACCGCCCTTGGAATTTGCACGTGGCTGGTGCTGACAAGACCTTCGGTTAAGGCGCTGTACGATAAAACGCCACAAGCACTGCCACCACCACCGGTGCTGGTCGATGAACACGAAGAGTCAGTCTGGAAAGACATGGAGAAACAGCACTCCGAGCCGAAGCCCAGCGAATCATCAGACTCATCTCAACCAAAATAGCGATTCACATCGCTCTACAAATCGCGTGAAGGCGCTCCCGCTGTGGAACATAACCACGGGGGATACAACATGGCTGATACCGAACACTTGCCGTGGCAGGAGCATCTCGTCGCGGCTCAACAATCCGCTCTGCGAAGCCAGCGCGAAATAGATGAATCAGAACTCGATAAGTTAGGTCGCTGGAGCGGTTTCATAGGCTGGCCCATGGCAATCCTGTTACCTATCTGCGCGCTGCTCGGATTCGCCGCCGGCACGCTGCAGGTGGCTTCTCTACTGACAATAGGTTGGCTCATGGTTTCGTTTGTTGGCGCGATGCTGTTGATTCAGTCTTCCTGCCTGCTTTGCAACGAGGAAGAACGCGATAGTTTCTCAACGCATCGCAGAATTTGCCGCGGCTTCGGGAATCTTCTGGTCGATCAGCTCGATCATCGGAGTTATCTTCATGGGTCGCGCGATCGACTGGTGATCGGGCACGACAGGCATCGTCCTCCTTTGTTTTACACGTAAAATACTCAATCGACCATCGGGCTGACGCTGTACGCCGAGAAATCGGCGAACGGCTTCCATATCGACTGTTCCACCAACGCTGTAAACTAATTTCGGACTACGAGGAAAAACTCTGGCGACCCGAGGAGAAGTTTCGCGAACAGCAGGGGCACACTGCCATGAATAACCCTCAGTAAGCTGACGGCTGTATCTCTATTCGTGCCATTTGGTGATGGTGCCGTCTTTGTCCTTGTTGTTGATCGACTTCAACGCGATAATGTTCGAATCAAATTTCCAGAGAAAGTGCCTGAGCCATCAACATTGCTGATGTGCATCACCACTCTGTGACCTGTGCTCGGATCCCAGAATTGCTCAACCTTGTTGCCTTTTTCATCGACATCGAGCCGCTCGGTGCGCTGCTTGTTCTGAAATTCGGTATGCGCAACCGAACCGTCGTAACTTGTGTATTCCGCTACCGTTTGATTACCGTTGCGTCTTTCATTCAGGCGGCATAACGAGCGGATTTTTCCATATCGATACTTTGTGTACTCAGATTCCAGCTTGCCTGTGTCGCGATTGTGGATACCGATCAAGCCGCCATTGTCAGAGAATGCCATTTGCTCAATAACCAGTTGACCAGTCACCGGGTCGTACGTTTTCACCGTGTCCGCGACATGATTGTGATCGGCAGCCAACAATCGTTTTCCTGAAGCCTGGTTGTAGATGACACTATGGGAAGGCTTGCCGTCGCTGCCGTTGATGGTCACTGATTGCACGTCGCCGCTGGCGTAGAAATCGACTTGCGGAAGACCGGGAGCCTTGCCGTCTTTTTGATCTGCCTGAATTTGATTCGATACGGTTGAAATCAGGCTTCAATCCGTTCGCTTCCGTCATAAACGCATCCATACTTTTTTCGCTGTCGCCCATTTTTTCGGGGTTGTTCCTTGCTTTGCGTCTTGCTGAACTTCGACATATGAGGAGTTCGCCAGAAAGTGCATTAACGATTGCGTTACACAAGGGTTGGGCGCATTTGGGAAGCTGCGCTCAAGATCGGCGGCTCAAATTCAGGCCTCATCACATGCCTATCTCAATCAAAAACCACGTGTCTTTGTCGCCAACGGAAACGGTCTTTCGCCGCCGCCTGCAGAAATCAACAGGTAAGGTTTTTTAGGTGAAGAATGGAGCCCCCCAGCAAAAATGCAGACCCAGCACACAAAAATGCGGGACAGATCTATCAGGCCAGATCCGCCCCGCGCAGAGATACCAGATTGCTTCAGGACTATATGCTTCTTCTTTATTCGTCGAGATAGTCGCGCAAGCGCGTGGTGATGTCGGATTGTCTCAGAGCGCGCAATGCCTTGAGTTCGATCTGTCTGGTGCGTTCACGTGTGATGCCGACCAGTTTTCCAACTTGTTCGAGCGTTCTTTGCTGTCCGTCCTTCAGACCATAGCGAAGTACGAGAATTTCTCTTTCGCGTGGTGTCAGTGTTGACAGAACGCCGCGAATGTCATCGGCCATCAAGATAGATTCGGCTGATACTTCAGGCGGAGTGGTGCTCTCGTCTTCGACAAGTTCGCCGAGGCTGTTGTCTTCATCTTCGCCGTAAGGCGTATCCAGAGATACTGGCACGCGGTTAGCGGCGAGGATGTCCTTGATTTTCGCAAGGGACACGCCCATCGCTTTCGCAAGTTCTTCCATCGTCGGACGACGGTTTAGTTCTTGCGACAGTTTGCGAGTGGTCTTGCGCAACACGTTGATTGTTTCAACCATGTGCACGGGAACGCGGATGGTGCGCGACTTGTCGGCGAGCGCACGCGTGATGCCCTGACGAATCCACCAAGTGGCGTACGTCGAGAATTTGTATCCACGTTCAGGATCGAACTTTTCGGCAGCGCGAATCAAACCGAGGTTTCCTTCTTGAATCAGATCAAGAAACGGCAAACCGCGTCCCTGATATTTTTTCGCGATGCTTACTACCAGACGCAAGTTGGCTTGCACCAATCTTTTCTTAGCCAGTTCGTCTCCAATTTGAATGCGTCGAGCCAGTTCGATTTCTTCGGCTGCGCTCAACAGCTTGATGCGACCAATCGCACGAAGATAAAGTTGCACAGAATCTTCGCCCCGAAGCTCCTTGTGGGAACTGACGTGAGTATCGACGTCGCCATCCTCGTCGGAATAAGCTTCTACGTCTTCTACAGTCACGGCGTCCACGATGTCGTATCCCGGCAGATCGTCCATTGCCAGGTCGTCCAGGGCTCCTTGAGTGTTCGTTCTTCGCATGGCGATATAATCGGCTTTCGCCGTTCCTCTACAGTTAAGTTGTTTCCGTATGGATCAGAGGGTCTTGGTAAAGTGTCAGCCCCGCCTACACCACCGTCTCTTAGGTGATGCACGCTCACACATATTGATGAGACGGCACTACCATTTAAATGTTCCTCCATGGAAGTTGGAACGGGGTTAAGCCTAGTTTTCAACGTGTTAGATTTCTGGCTTATTCAAGTAAAACCGCGAAAGGGCACCACTGGCGTGTTCGCGAACACCCAGACGCAGCCTCAATCTTGCTGGTTTGGCGTTACTTAAATTTACCGTACGAGTGCAAACCGCCAAAGCCCAGCGTGTTGAATCCCAGGTACGTAAGCAGCGTCAACAACATGCCCGCAATCGCTACGAGAGAGAGCTTTTCAGCTGAACATTCACGATGCACGCGCAAGTGAATGTAAGCCGCGTAACTTAACCACGTAACCAGCGCCATCGACTCTTTCGGATCCCACGACCAGTACGTTCCCCAGGCGTGGTTAGCCCACAGCGCGCCGGTGATTATGCCGATTGTTAAAAGCGGAAATCCGACCGCAATGGACCGATAGCCGACTTCATCGTAAAGTTCGGCGAATTTCTCGTTGGGTGGGCGTTTAGAATCTGTGACCTTGAGGCTGAACCAGGCGGCGACAATACCAGCCAGCGAGCCGCCGACAAACATCGCCTGCAGGATGAACGAATCCACCGTCGTAAAGGTGCCCAGTCCGACAGCGGACACAGCCACGGCGAAGGCAGCAATGGCGCAATAAACCGAGCGTTTACGCCCAGCCTGCCACAACTGCAGAAACGCTGAAAGCCCGGACAGGAAAAACATCGCATAAGAAACAATCAGCGGCGGCACATGGATCTGACGCCAGTAGCTGACCAGTGCGGGAACGAGTGGCTGAATTTCATGTTGCCCGGCAGGCAGCCAGCTTCCATAGATAAACATGGTTGCGGCGTCAAACTGGCCAGCCAGCCCAGTTGTTTCGTCCCGTAGGCGCCGACCAGAAATAAATAGGCGCCCATAATCGCCCAGGCGAACCAGAGCAGCGATTCATAAAGATTCGCGAGAGGAAACCTCCCCGCCTCGACGCCGCGAAAAATAATCGATGCGGTCAACGCCACAAATCCAATTATGAGAACGCCGACTCCGATCTTATTTAAGGCGTCTTTCCACTTGCCGAATGCGTTGGATCCGACGAAAACCCAGAAAGACGCCACTGACGAGAGTCCGGCGGTATTGGTCAGGGCAAGTTGAAGTTCTGATGCGCTCATTTAACGTTCGCTACTAGTGTGGGGGGGTCTTCTGAAGTGCTGTTTTCTTCTATCAATAACGTTTCCGCGCCGCTAGGCGTTTCTTCCGCTATGGCTGCTGATGGCTCGCCAAATTCCTTGATAATTTTGACGATTTCTTTCTCGAATGCCCGTTTGGCTTTGCGCGAAGTGCCACCGACGGTAAGACTTGTCTGCGCCACGCCCGGCTGGCTGTCAGAGCCGTTTGCGGCAGCCGACGCCCAGACCTGGCGGTGCGGGATAGCGGCCAGCATGACGCCGACGGTGATAAAGGCGAACGCCACATACGTGACGGGCAATCCGGGGTCGCATTTGTACTGTAACCCGGTCACCGGCACGCACTTCACATACTTGAAACGCACTTCGCCCAGTTGAGCAGAGTCGCCGGGCTTTACGAGCGCCAGAATGCGCGGCTCCTGCCACTCCGGAATTTTGGCAAATACCTTCATCGGTTGCGCTTGATCGCGTACGGACAAAATCAAAATCGTCGTCTGGTCGAGAGGCAAAAATGCCGCGTTGGTCTTGCCCATCTGGCGCAGATTGGCTTTCACTTCGTGGTCGTTGAAGGAAACAACCACGTGGTCCATGCCCCAGCTCGATTGATAGATGTCGACGTTGTCGTAGCTGAGCGGATTGTTGACCGAGATCTCCTGCGATTTTACTTTGTTGCCGTTGGTATCAAATACGGTGAGCGAACTGTACCACTGTTTGGGGTTGCCGTTTTCATAGTCTTCGCGGCGCGTCGCGTCGACGTGCACCGTCCAGGCGGGCAACTTGCCCAGCCAGAGTTTGCTGTGCTCCGATTTTTCGAAGCTCAGTTTGCCGTCCAACGG
Source organism: Candidatus Obscuribacterales bacterium (assembly GCA_046328035.1). Taxonomy (GTDB): domain Bacteria; phylum Cyanobacteriota; class Vampirovibrionia; order Obscuribacterales; family Obscuribacteraceae; genus JBGASG01. The sequence continues at coordinate 363,886 of JAXLXI010000005.1, forward strand.
CACCGGTTGAAAACCGCTAAACCCCGTCCACGACGTGATCGTCACTCCAGCCAGCAGAGTCAAAAGCCCAATATGCGTAATGGTCGCCGCCAGCCGTCCGATTTTTCCTTTCTCTGCAGTCAGCTGGTCGCCATTGACTCGCACCGTGTAACCGCGTTTCTTAAGAACGGTCTGCAAACGAGTGATCACTTCGCGCGCCGGCGTAGTCACTGGACAGCCGCCCGAAACGGACATCTTCTCGATGGCGTCTCCTTTGAGAAACGGCAAGGGCTGCTTCAGCGAACGCACCTTCGGGAACACTCGCTGAAAACTGCATGCCACCATATTCAGTGTAAGCATGCCGATCAGTCCCAGGAAGAACGGCGTATGAAAAACGTCGGCGATGCCCCACTGGATCATGCGGGCGCCCCAGTCCGTTCCGAATTGCTCGAAGACTTTCTCGGCGCCGACAGCACTTTCCTGCGGGCACCAGGCGCCTACAAGTACGGTGACGGCGATCATGGTGATCAGCGCAATGGTGAGTTTTACCGATGCGAACATCGCCAGTCTCAGCGTTGGTAATTTGCTGGCGGTCTCCGACATCTCTTGCCTGTGTGCGCCCCTATGCTATGACTATGAGCGGCGCGTCAACAGCCACTGTGTCAGTGATTCTAACGAGTTTTTGTAAATGCTGTCGGGCAGCACCGAAAGCGCGTCTCTGGCTTGCGCTGCGTATCTCTGCGCCAGTTCGACTGTGCGCTCCACGCCGCCGTTTTGGCGAATGATCGCCAGCGCCTCTTCAATGCCTTCCGGTGTGCTCACTTCTCTTGAGCGAATCAATTGGTTGAGCCGCTCGGCTGCTTCGTCCTGGCGCTCGAGAATAAAGAGCGTCGGCGCCGTGATCAATCCCTGTGCCAGATCGCTGCCGGACGGCTTGCCCAGTGCGCTGGAGTTAGCCGTCACGTCCAGCAAGTCGTCAATAATCTGGAAGCAGACTCCCAGGTTGATTCCGTACTCTTTCATGGCCGCCACCACTTGCTCGTCGCGACCGTTGAGAATCGGTGCGCTGTGTGTGCCGGCGGCGAAAAGCGATGCCGTCTTCCAGATGGACTTCTGAATGTAGCCTTCCCAATCGACTGCACTGACGAATTGCTGCTTCATCTGGCGCAGTTCGCCGGCACAAAGATCTCCGAGCACCTGTCCGTAGATGCCGACAATAGTGGGGTTTTGCAAGCGCGCCAGACATACCGATGCTTGCGCGAACAGCAAATCGCCGATCAAGACAGCCAGTTTGTCGTTCCACTTGCGGTTGACGGTCTCTTTGCCGCGTCTCAAAGAAGCGCTGTCGATGACATCATCGTGCACGAGGCTGGCGGTGTGAATCAACTCGGTCAAAACAGCGAGGATAATTTGCAGGCGGCTGATTTCGCTGGCCTTGTCCAGATGCGTGGCGCGCGCCGAAAGCAGGCAGAGAGCCGGGCGAATCCGCTTGCCACCAGCCTGGAAGACCTGCGAGAGCAACTCCGACACGAAGGGGCTGTCGTCGATGAGGTTGCTGCGCAGCCACTCCTCGACGGTTTCCAGGTCCTTTTTGATTGGTTCCAGAAGTGCGACTAAGTCCGGCACCGCTGCGACGGCAGGAGTTTCTTCCCTGCAAAGTTCTGGCGCGAGAGTCTGATGACTGGTCATGGAACCCGTACGAAATAGCTAGTCGGGATAGCTTTTCATATAGAACTTAGAGTAGTCAACAAAACCCGGTTAATATCTCACATTTGGTTATGGCTAGAAGTCTTACAGCGCGCTAATTTGCGGCGCGCACAACCGGATCCAGACCGCTGCCGGACTGGTCGGTCTGCAGCGGCGGAGCGGGTTGCGGCTTATCCGGGTTGATCCACTGCACGAGCCAGAACGGCCCGCGATGGTCGACGACTCGACAACCGGGCACGATCGAAGGGTTGGGCCAGGTATTTTCCCATCCAAGAACATAAGCCCGCGGCAGGCTTTGCAGCTGCTGGACCAGTTCAACCGGATGCGATGTGATGATCACCTGGCGCTGGGCGTAAAAAGTAACGCTCGGCTTACGCATACTGAAGACCACAATCGGGTCTTTCGAAACAGCGTATTAACGCCAGGGCGACAATCGGCGCTTCCACTTCCGGAAAGAGACAAAGCGCCTAACCGAAACGGGTCATGGCGACGAGAGCCAACGAAGGTGCCGATCACAGCCACACTCAGTCTGTTGAGCGCCGCCAGCAGGCAACAGCGTTACCGCCAGCACCGATTCGAAGGCGGCGAAACCGACCAGTGCCTGCTTCAACGCCACCGGGTCGGACTTGAGTTTCTCCACAATGCCCGGACCGACCTGCATAGTGACACCATATGATGCCAATCAGAATCAGTGGGATGATAACTGAAGTTTTTGACCGGCGATGGCGCGATCGATAATCTGCCCAGCCAAGACAGCCAGCGCGGAAAGGCCGGCACGGTGAAGTACCGAGACGCTGAGACTGCGAGCGGCATGAAGAGCGCCCATTGCCAGCACATCAGGAGTAGCTTGTCGCCGTCGTCCGACCGTTTCACCTGATATTCGTTGGCGGCGCAGCGCCAGCCCGACTGCCGCAGGTGACAGGGGAAGAAACAACGACCACGGCAAGAATCCACCGAACATCGCTACGACGTGATACCTGTAATCGGTGCTTCATGCTCGTCGACTACACCCGTATAGCGCCGGAAGTTTTCGTGAATGATGAACTGGGTGAAGTAGGCACTTTGGTGATCGCTATTTCGGCAATGAACCACGGCAATGCGATGAGCGCAACCAGCGCCAGTCCACTGATGGGACGCAGTGAGTGCCAGGCTTCTTTGAATTCTCCACGCTGCAGATAAAAACCTGCCAGCGGCACCACAGGCAGTATTAGACCCACCGGACCTTTGGTCATCACCGCCAGTCCGATCAGGATATAGCCGAGCCAACGCCAGCGTGCGCTGCCTGTCTCTTTCGCGGTGTATAAACACATGATCGCGCCGGCGGTGAACAATGCCAGCGGCATGTCAGTGATCGCCTGGCGAGAAACTGCCACAAACAGCGGCGCGGTGCACAACGTCAGAGAGGCAATGACGGCAGCCCGCAATGAAACGAATCGCCGACTGAACCAATAAGTAAGCGCCACCAGCACGGCACCACAGCCGGCACCAAAGAAACGCGCGGCGAATTCCGTCACCCCGAAAATCTGGAAACATCCGGCCATTGCCCAGATGCACAGCGGTGGTTTGGTGTAACGCACCACATAATTGAGATGTGTCGTAATCCAGTCGCCATCGAGCAGCATCTCGCGCGCCGGTTCGGCGTACAGCGCCTCGTCCGGATTGAACAGCGGAAATTTTCCGAGCTGGAAAAATAAAACCCAGCAAGCGGCCAGAAAAATAAGCGCGAAAGGAATAACTTCCTTCCACGACTGGTGCATCTCAATAGCGAACGGCGTTTGCGTTTTCAAGATCGGGCTGATTGTGGTGTCCGCCACCATGCTTTGCAAGATTATTAATCTAATGGTGCGGACAATCGGGCACACGAACGGTCTGTTTGTGGTCTAAAGGTGTCTGAGCATACCCAACTTATGTAGTACACTCGCAATGGTTCATGGAAACTGGTGGGATTGAAGCTGGCAGATGAAATCAACAGACTCTCCCAACTTTGACAAGCTTACCGAAGCGGCCCGCCTGACGATCGCGGCTTCAGACTGCGAATATCACGGCAGTTATGAAGAAGCTCAGCGGTTGTATGAGGAAGCTCTGGTCATCTATGAAGAGCTGCTGGGTCTACAAAATGCGACCACAGCCAAGACTATAAAGAACGTCGCCCGCATCTGCCGCTCCCTCGGCAAAACCGCGGAAGCCTCACTGCTGGAAGACCAGGCGCAATCCATTCTCGATCACTGCCGTGAGGGACGGCCGACCGAAAGGACTCCGTTTGGCGGTTCGAGCGGCTTCTGGGAACTGCTCGGGCATCGTCCCCACAGCGACGGCGACAGCGATGCCGGCTCGACCACCCAGCTGGGCTCGGAAGCGTAGACTTTGATTACACAATTGCTTGCTTTCCGCATGGAGTGGGCATTCTGGTGCTATTCTTTGGTTCCCGGAGCGAACGCCTCCGGAGCCGAGCAAGGCGCACCAACCAACACGGGACATCGTCATGGAAATTGCGAACAGATTGAAAGCCATTCCTCCCTACGTTTTTGCCGAAATCGGCAAGCGAGCAGCTGCCGCACAAGCGAAGGGAGTAGACATCATCAACCTGGGTATCGGCGATCCCGACCAACCGACTCCGAAGCACATTATCGACGCCATGCATGCAGCGATCGATAACCCCGTCAATCACCGCTATCCGCCGTTCGGAGGCACCAAAGAGTACAAAACCACCGCCGCCGACTGGTGCAACAAACGCTTCGGACTGGATATCGATGCCGAAAACGAAATCACTTCCTTGATCGGCTCCAAAGAAGGCATACACAACTTGATCATGGCTTATGTAGACCCGGGCGACGTCGTCTTGATTCCGGACCCGGCCTACCCTGTCTACAGAACGTCGACCATCCTCGCCGGCGGCACACCGCATTTCATGCCGCTGACTCCGGACAACGACTTCATTCCTGACCTCGAAGCCATTCCGGAAACCGTGGCTAAAAAAGCCAAGCTGATGTTCTTGAACTATCCAAACAACCCGACCGCCGGCATCACCGATTTGAAATTCTTCGAGAAGGCAGTCAACTTCGCTCGCAAGCACGACATCTTGCTCTGCCACGATCTCGCCTATAGCGAAATGACATTCGACGGCTACGTGGCACCATCGATCTTCGAAGTGAAGGGTGCCAAAGATATCGCCATCGAGCTGCATAGCCTGTCGAAAACATTCAACATGACCGGCTGGCGAATCGGCTTTGCCATCGGCAACCAGCAAGCAGTGAAAGCGCTGGCGCAAATCAAATCGAACATCGATACCGACGTCTTCCGTGCCGTGCAAATGGCTGCCATCGCCGGCTTGACCGGACCGCGCGATCATATCGACTATTGCAACAACCTCTACATCGAGCGCCGCGATGTTGCCGTCGCCGGCTTCAATAAACTGGGCTGGAACGTCAAACCGATCAAAGCCACTTTCTACATGTGGTTGCCGGTGCCGAAAGGCATGACGTCATCCGAGTTTTCGTCGATGATGCTGGATGAAGTCGGCGTCGTGGTGCCACCAGGCAACGCGTACGGACCGACCGGCGAAGGTTTCTTCCGACTGTCATTGTGCCTGGACAAAAAACGCATAGCAGAAGCTTTCGACCGCATGGAGAAACACTCCATAACGTTCGACAAAGCCGGAACAGCCGCCGCCGCGAAGAAATAGCCGCGGCAGCTGCCGCAAAAAATTTTGTTGGGTGCCTCGATCTGGGCCTTAGTGGAAATCAACACTAGTGTTGATTTTCTTGTGAATCGCTCTGCAGGCTTGACTTGCAAAAACATTCGACTGTCTGTCGACTAAAGGCTTTCAACACTTTTGTTGATTTCAACAAAGGGATGAAGAGGAGCCCCGCCGCGGAAGTCTCAGCTGGCTGACGGGTATCCGATTTCTGATATGTCTTCAGCGGGCTCGTCGAGGCTACGTTCGCGGCCTAGCCGTGCGAGCAGGTCTTTCGTCAGCGGATTGAGGTTGTATCTGCTGACCCTTGCGAGGTTATGTATGTCCGGCAGCGTGCGAGCAATATCAAGATAAGTCACTTGTTACCCCCGTGAAACACACTATCTGCACATTCAATCTCAATCCATCATTGGCTGCGGAAGAAGTCCCACATTATTTGGGAGGCGCTGACGTCCTGCGTGGTGGCACCGACGATATCGCGTCCACCGAAGGGCATGCCGCCAGGCCACGTGTGACCACCATTGATGATGGTGTAGACGACGACGGAGTTGCCGTAACTGTCGCAGCGAACTCTGCAACCATCCCCGGTGCTGCGGTCCGGCATTTGTGCACTGCGCGGCGTCAACGAGCAGCCGTTTTGCCCAACCCAATATCCGATCACCTGGTTGGTGGTCATGACACCACCGAGCTGCGCGATATCAGGAGTTAAAGCACCCAGATCACCGAGTCCAACCAGTTCACCCAGTTTTCCCAGCGCTTTCGAATCACCTTCTTGTACTATCAGTGGATCGGCGGTACCCAGGAAAAAGATGATCGGCATGCGATTGCGGTTGCGAGCTAGAACCGGCTGCACGCCAGTCGAGCCAACCACACCGATGGCAGCTATGCGATTGCCCAGCTCGCTTGCCAGACGCTGCACGAAGTAACCACCATTGGACAATCCGCAAGCATAAACATGCCTTCCGTCTATCGCTACGACCTGGCTGAGGCGCGTCAGCATGTCCGAGACAAATTGCACATCGTCAACGTTGCTTTTCTGCAAGCCATCGTTCCAGCGAGCGGCCAGACCGTCAGGATATACGACGATGAAACCATTGCGATCAGCGACCTGATCGAACAGAGTGATGTATTTCATAGCTTTGCCGTTCAAGCCCAAGCCATGAAACGCAAGCACCACAGGCATTGGGCGAGCGCGATCGTATGACGGCGGCACGTGCACAGTGAAGGTTCGGTTATAGCCACCACTTTTGATGGCATCACTGAAGTCGTACCCGCGTCCGGAAGCCGCCTTCTGCATGCGCATCGTCTGCGTCGGCGCCGCATACTTGCTGGCAGGAGCATACTTGTTAGTCGGCGCGCTGGTCGAGCCGTAAGTCTGCACATAACGACTCGACTGCGCACAGGCAGTCTGCTGGATCAATACTACTTGCTGAATTAGTAATGCGAAAACAAGTGTACGCACGCAAATCGCTACTATCATTCTTGTCATTTTCGGCGTCCGAATGATCCCTGTAACGTTATATACCCTTACTTAACCTATCCTTGTAAACCCGCATCAGCCGGAAGCTCTGAGCGATTGCGGAAATACCGAATTGATAAGCACTAACCTTTACCTCGCCTTAAACAGCGACTGCCACCATGGCAGTGTCCTCTTCAAAGGAGAAGGTGATGATTCTCATCGGTGCTTTGGAATTTGACGGACCGCAGGCAGATGTTGATATGCTCAGCGACGAGCCGGGAATCTATGCATTCCTGTGTGAGCACGCAGGCGAATATGAACTGTTAGAACTCGGCGAAGCAGAATCGCTGAGAGAGTATATACAAAGTCACACCGACCGCCTCGCATGGTTGGAAAACGGCATGAACGTGCATGTCGCAGTGCATTACACCAGCGATCTCGACAGCAGTGAACGCATTGAGATCCTCAAAGATCTCGAAACCGAATTTTCGGACGAACAAGAAGTAGCTTGCGCCTAGAGATTAGCGATCACGCTTGCGGCGCCCGCCGGCGGATTTCTTCGTGGACCGACCGGTAGAGCGTCCAGCGGCACGCTGACTGGATTTGCGGGTCGAACGAACCGCACGCGTGGATTTGCTCCCACGCTGAGTGCGCGTCGATCGAACCGGAGCAGCTTGCTTCTTGGCGCCACCACCTTTAGTGGTAGCAGTCTTGCCCTTGCCTGCCGCAGGTTTCGGCTTGTCCACAGGTTTGGGCTTTTCTGCGGGCTTGGTGACCGCAGGAGTGGCTGCGGGCTTCGGAGCGCTCGGCTCTTCCGGGGGAACCGGCTCGACATTCGTTGACGACGGTTCCTTCTCGGACGGTGCAGGCGAGCTGGTGCTCGCTACTTCAACGAATTCGCTGCCGTTCCAGTTTTCGGGCGGCAAAAGTTTCATGCGCGGCTCTGCCAGACGCCGTTGACGGCGCAACTCCTCCAGCTGAGCGTTGGCGGCAAAGACATCGCCGGGTTTCTTGCTGCCCAAAAGATATGCACCACCGACTGCTTCATCGAGCGCTACACGATATTCTTCATCGGTGCCGCCCAGCGCCATGAACATCGCCCGTTGCCCACTTAGTGAAGTCGACAAACGCGATTGCCGCAGAGAGAGAGTGCTGGCTTCCGCAGTCAGCTTATCGACTTCCTCAGCCGGAGCCGGCGGCGATGCGGCAAGCAACTCGGCGCGCGCCTTCTGGACGGCGGCGATTTGCGATTCTATAGCGATCGAGAGGCGTTTCAAATACGCAATCCGGTCTTCCACTAGATTTTTGGCCAGCGTTCTAACGCCTTCGTCATCAGCCGCATCCGGCATGATGGCGAGATCCGGTGCCACTTCGACGGTGACCGGCGAGGAAACGTTGGAAATAATATTGAGGCGCAATGACAGGGTTTCATCCGTACCACCCGGAGTCATTGCCCAGCCGACCGAGGCAACTGCGCACCCTCCGAGGAAGCCAGAGAAACCGCTGATGGCGCCGTGTTTTCATAGCGAAGCAACACCGGCATCTTGGTGTAAACAGCGTCAATTTGAAGAGCGCGTCCGCTGCACCGTCGACGGTATCGATCGTGCTGGTGATGCCGACCGAATCGACTTCCACCGCCGGCGATGACTCGCCTTTTGCAGTCACAAACATCTCGCGCAAGGGCCCGGCAGTAAGTCTGGTCGGTGGCATCGCCAGAATCGACACCGGCGAACTGGAAAGCACTTCGCACTCGACATTGTCGATCAGCACTTTGTCGTTGCCCGGCTGCCCGTCGAAATTGACGCCAATCACAGATATCGGTGCCCCGCCTGGATCAGCATCGGATTGTAGAGAATGCGTGGTGCGGGATCGTGCGTAAGCGCGCCGGAGAGCAAGCCGTCGACGAACTTGCCCAGCGACGGATCGATCTGGCCATGGCGCCACCATTTGTAATGGCGTAGGAGACCTTCAGGTCTTTGGTTTCATCGTATATGGGCAATACGATAATTGTCGCGCTTGCACGCGGCACCACAAAATGAGCACGCCCCTCTTGATTAGTCTCTATGGCGGAGCCGTTAACGACCAGGCTGGTGTTGGCGAGCGGCTGATTACGCGCATCGAAAACGGAGACCGTGGCAACCTTGCCAGGAATAAGAACGGGCGTCACGAATAACCGACTGCCCTCGCTGGCTTTCTTCAAAATAGCTCGGTCCGCCGGTGTGGACAGCTGCGCCGTCACTCCCGGTTGTGGAGGCGCCTGCGCGCCAGTCTCCGACTCCGCGCCAAACACCGGACTGACGCTGGTCAAAAGAACTGAAAATGCGAGAAGAAATCGTAGATTCATCGGAGCACTTCCATATATACCGCTGGCATTGTACCCACGCTTTCGTCACTTGTCGTTGTTTTACGTGCTAAGCTACGCGCGGGGGTGAACTATGGCTGATAAACCTGCGCTGGACGAACAAACGATCACGGTCTCGGGACAGGCAGGCGAAGTGCCGGTCTTCGTGGCACGCCCCGCCGATGGAAAAACATATCCCGGCTTAATTGTCGTGCACGAGATATTCGGGCTCAACGATCACATTCGCGCGGTAGCCCGCAAATTTGCAGCGGAAGGCATGACCGTCTATGCGCCCTGCCTGTTCGCTCACGCCAGACCGTCCGATCAAGAAGACCTGGCGGTTATGCGCAAGGTGTGGGCCGGAATTCCGGACAGTCAGTTTATCGGCGATCTGCAAAAAGTCTTCGAGCAACTCAAAAAGTCAGAGTATGTCCAGGCATCCAATGTCGGCGTGGTTGGCTTTTGCATGGGCGGCGCGATTGCCTACATGTTCGCCTGCGAGACACCAGACATCGCCTGGGTTGCTGATTTCTACGGTCGCATCTTCTATCCCGAGTTGACTGCCACCAAACCCAAACATCCAATCGATTACACTGCGGCACTACCCTGCCCGATGCTGGGCATTTTTGCCGGCATCGATGAGTTGATTACGCACGAGCACATCATGTTCTTGAAGAAAGCGCTGTACGACCACAAGAAGGACGGACAGGTGATGATCTTCGAAGATGCGCATCACGCGTTCTTCAACGACGAACGCGAATTCTATAATGCCGCTGCGGCCGAAGAGTCGTTTCAGATGACGCTCGACCTCGCTCAACGCGTCACCAAATCCGCCACCAACTGATGACCGCGCAGCCGCTGCGCCAGACACTGATTGCCCTGCGCAAGGAAATGCGCAAACAGCGCGTCGACGACGATGCCTGGCTGTGCGGCGTATTGTTTGCAGTAATGAATGAGACAGGCGCGCGGCTTGACTATGATCAAGTGAGAAACCTGGCGCATCCCTCGTTTGCGGCGGCACTGCCGCCACCGGAAGCGAACGATAAAAGAGTGAGAGACTTCGCCGCCGTCATAAGAAAGCAAATCGAGATTCTTGGAGAAACCGCTTGCGGCTGGCTCTACCAGCTTTACTGCGAGGAGTCGCGAAAAGCATCTCAACAAGCCTTGCAGCAATCGAACAAGCAATGCACAACAGAGGACCGCATCGCTTTCACGCAGATCTACACGCCCGATTGGGTGTCCGATTACCTGCTGAAGCATTGTCTGGCACCGAATCAAAACGTCGACAGCAAACCGAAAACTCTGCTCGATCCCGCTTGCGGCGCAGGCAACATCCTGGCGCGCGGACTGACGCTTCTCTCAGCGCAGGCCGCCCAAGCAGGAATCACCAATCCTTACCAGTCTGCGCTTGCGAATGTCTACGGAGCGGACATCGACCCGAAGGCGCTCTTCATTGCCAATCTGGGACTGCTTGCTCAGGCGTCCCGCGCCGGCGAAACCGTTACCAGGGCGCCCAACCTAATTTGCCTGGCAGGCAGCGACTTAGGCAGCCTCGATAGATCCGGCAGCGGCGGTGCAGACTGGTATCCGACGCGCACCAAATACAGTGCCGTGGTCACCAATCCTCCATATATTGGGCGCAAACTTCTCGATCGCAAATTGAAGGAGTTGCTGCGCGAAGCGTTTCCTCTCGCCCACAACGACATTAGCGCCGCGTTTTTGCTGCATGGACTGGATTTACTGGAAGATGGCGGCAGACTCGGGTTGATCACCCAGAGCGCCCAGTTCTTTTTGCCTTCATTTGCCGAGATGCGCGCCCATATTCTGGAGCAGTACCACATCGATTCGTTCATAGAGTTGGGCGCCGGTGCCTTTCCGCTCCAGACAGGCGAAAAAGTGAACAGCGCGCTGGTCGTGATTAGCAAAGCCTTCGACTCGTCGCCGTCTTCGTTTATCGATGTTTCCGGCGCCGAGGATAAATGTGCAGCGCTGAGTGAGGCTATCGGAGCACCAAACTCCGCATATTCCTGCAATCAGGCACAGTTCCTCTCAGCGCCAGGCAATGCATTCAACTACAAGGCGCCTGCCTGTTTGCAGCGGCTGCCGGAGATCTCATCGCCCCTGGCAGAACTGGCCGACGTGCGCCAGGGACTTGCCACCACAGACAATGGCAGGTTCGTCCGCCACTGGCAGGATGTGGCTGCCGGTGAAATAGGCAGCCGCTGGGTACCATACGTTAAAGGCGCCGGCAGCGAGCGCTGGTGGGCGCCCATCGAAAACGTCGTGCTCTGGGAAGACTCGGGCGCCGCTATCAAACAAGCCGTGCGCGACTCATATCCTTATCTCAACGGCAAAACAGCCTGGGTAGTGAAGAATGAGTCGTATTACTTCAGACCGGGGCTGGTATTTTCCTTCGTCAACACGAGGCAGTTCTGCGCACGCCTGCTTCCGGCGGGTTGCATCTTTGATGTGGCGGCTTCCGCGATTTTCCCAGCCGAGCAAGACCCGTACGCGCTCCTGGCGTTTCTCAACTCCTCTTTTTGCGCATTGCAAGCCAATCTGCTCAATCCAACGATCAACTTCCAGGTCGGCGATTTGAAAAAGTTTCTCGTACCAAATTTCGATCAAGAAACAGACAGCAAGCTCAGAGCGCTTGCTCGCGGCTGCCTGTCAGCCAAACAACTGATCAACAAACCGCGCGGCACGGTATGCGGACAAGGCGCCGAGCAGCCGGACAAATCCGGCACTGAATGGATTGATTACTGCGAAGGGCAGGTACGGGCGCTGGCGGCCAGCGAACAACTTATCGACGAGTTGGTTCTCGAATATGTTTGTCGCGCGCTTGATCTAAATGAAGCGGACCAGCTTCAACTTTCGCGTCTGTGCGCGGAGCAACAACAGAAACGTCGCCCACCAACTTATCCGACTATCGCTGAACGCAATTATTAGTCGCTGCGTAATTTCTCGTAGTCGTTCTTGACCCAGCTGAAGCCGGGATTGACGTTGGTCGCCGCCACATAATCGGCTTCGAAGCTGACGTTTTCGCGTAGCGACTTGGCGGGGAAGGTGAGCCCCTGGTTGCCGTTCAGTCCCTCGATCGCCTCCATGACGGAGGCAATGAATTCGCTGTCGCCATCGGTGCCTAAGATGGTGGCACGTATCTGGCGATTGCGCGTAACGTCGACGCGAATCGTCGCCTTACCCGGCGTACGCACTCGGCGTTGCCAGCGCGTGTAGATCGCTTCTGACAGTTGCTTGTGCCAGCGCTCCCAGGCAAGCACCATCTCTTTCGAACCGCGCTCGGCGCCGATGTCGAAGTTTTTCGGCGCTTCCGCGAAATCGTTGGCTACACCCTGCAGTGCATCCGGTTTAGCTCGCCCCGCGTTGAGCGGCGGAGCAAAGGCATTAGAGTCGACCGCACTGCCCTGGAAGGCATTCGAAGCAACACCGGCTGACGGGCGAGCCAGGCGCATCGGCGGCGCCACCATTGGTGCAGCGTTGCCGGCCGGGTGCAAGCGCAAATCTTCTTGCTCAACGCGTCCTTTCAGCACATCGGCGCCGGCAGGCAAAATGGACACGGCGTTGATGATCAGAAGCAAACTCAATAGTGCGCGATACATCTGTGTGTAACTCCTAGTTTCTCAACAGTCCCATCATGCCGCCCATGAGGGCGCCTTGCAGCATGCCTCGCTTAACGCCGCCGGGAATACCTCTGCCTGTGAATGCACCCAGAGCAGCGCCCATAACCGTGCCCGCAACCGCAGAACCCAATCGACTGCGTCCCGATGAAGAATAGGCATAGCTGCCGCCGCCGCCGCCGGCTGAACTCCAGCCGTAGGAGGGCGAGCTGCCGGGTCCTGAATCAAGCGAGTCCAGGCTGTCATCGTTAGATCCGCCACCGCCGAACAGTCCAGCCAACCCATTGCGCGGTCCACCACCACGAGGGGCGCCGGCGTCAGGCGCGAAAGGCGTGATTTCGCCTTGCGGCCGCGGATCGTTTTGAGCCATTTGTTGTTGTGCGCTCTGTTGTCCTTCTTGTTGCATGTCGCGCATTGTCGATTGATAGAGCGAGTTGCCCGGATCCAGTGCCAGCGCCGCATTCAAATAGCCCTGCGCCCGGTTGTAATCGCCCTTGCCGCGCCACGCTTGCGCCAGCGCAAACTGAGCATTGGCATCTTTGGGTTCAGCTGCAGCAACGCGGTTTAGTTTAGATATTGCGGTATCGAAGTCGCCGCTCTTATAGGCAGTTGCAGCTTGTTGGCTCAATCCACGCATTTCGTTTTTGCGCTGAGCAGCCTGTTGCTGTTGTTGAGCTTGTTGTTGAGCAACTTGCTGTTGTTGAAGTTTTGACTGTACAGCCTTCAGCGCATCCTGAATTTCGTAGTCCGAAGGATTAGCAGAATTGGCTGCCTTGTAATAGCGCAGCGCGCCGTTGAGGTCACCGCGTTGCTCGACGATGGTACCCAGACTGAAGTTGGCGTCGGCATTCTTCGGATCGATGTGCAGCACTTGCTTGAAAATGCGCTCGGCATCCGAGACATTGCCTTCCGCGTGCTTCGCGAGCGCCGTACGCAGCAATTCTTTTGCCTGGTCGTTGGTCGAGGCAGGCGCCGGCTCGTCGTCGTCAGAGGCGACAGCCGAAGGTGACACGGCATCGGGCGAGGCAGTCGGTGCCGGCGCAAACTCCGTGCGATCCAGTGTGGCTGCCTGAGGTGGCGCGAAACCTTTTTGGGTCAGCGGTGTGCTTTTGCCGACCAATTTGGAGATACTGTTCAGCCGTCCTTCCGTTTCGCCGGACTGCGTATGACCGAAGAGATTGTTCTCCAGCGCGCGCAAGCGCGTTTCTTCCGAGAGGCTCGGTCGCGTCTTGCCGAAGACCTGTTGCTCGTAGGATGAAAGGCGGGTTTCTTCCGCTGCCGTCAAAGCTGCCATCGGCAACTGGGAAAACATAACGGTGGCGATCGATAGTAAGACTGCGGATTGGGTGGTGGGCTTTTTCATGGGTGCACCGAAACAGCGCGAATTAGAGAGACCACGCCGACCGTGCGCAGGGCGGTAGCGCTACTCAACTGAGCCGAACGACGCCGACATTTGCTCCGTGTTCCGACGGCGGTTCTCGAAGTCAAGATTTAACCTTTTGGCTGAGCCGTTCGCTCTATTTGACTCGCAGGCGCCGGATTTTAGGGGGCGGTGGTGCGTTTGCCCCAGACATAGCGTTTCAAGAGCGGCGCCGGACGGAAGCGCTCTCCGTATATCTCATAGTGCTTCTGCATCTGAACCAGACAATTGGCCAACCCGATTTCATTCGCCATCTTGAAGGGTCCATGCTTCATATTCAGAGCGGATTCCATGGCGGGATCCAGTTCTTCCGGCGCGCAAATCCTTTCCTGCACGGTCATGAACGCCTCATTGATCATTGGAAGAAACAACCGCTGAGGCGTGAACGGCGCCCACTTACCCTCGGAGTTGCGAATGCCGACCGCCAGGTCCTGAATTTCCGTATTGGGCTCAGTTCTCTTTTTAGTCTCAGCATCGTATAGATAGAAACCTTTGCCGGTCTTCTGCCCGAGCAGGTTCTTTTTCACCATCGCGGACAACACTCCCGATGGTCGATAGCGGTCGCCGTACTCTGCATGGTTGTAAGAGGCGACTGCCAACCCGATGTCAGCACCATTCATGTCGCGCAGCGCCAGGGGACCAATCGGCATGCCCATTTCCGTCGCCGCTTTGTCGATGTCTTCGATTGAGACTCCTTCCTCCAGGCACCACAGCGCTTCGTTCATGTACCGACCAAGCAACCGGTTGACGAGAAACGACGGACATTCTTGAACGCGCACAGCCAACTTACCGAGCGAGCGCGCAAACGTCAGTGTGGTTTCGACTGCTTCTTCGGATGTGTTCAGCGCAGCTATCACCTCAACTAAATTCATGATGTGGGCCGGATTGAAAAAGTGCGTCCCCACCACGCGATCGGGCGATTTGGTGAACGACGCGATTTGCGTCAACGACAGACCCGATGTGTTGCTGGCCAGAATCGCTTCGCGCCGACAGACATGCTCGAGTTCTTGAAACACCATGCGCTTCACGTTCATGTCTTCCAGCACTGCCTCAATTGCAATGTCGACATGATTGAAGTTGTCGTAGCCTGTTTGGGTAGTAATGAGTTTGCGTTTCTCGGCCGCTTCTTCCTCGCTCAAGCCCTTCTTGACGAGCGACTTGAAGAAACGATCGATGCGCGCGTTTCCTGAATCGAGCGCGGCTTGATTGACATCCTTCAACAAAACTGGATAGCCGGAGTTTGCCAGTGCCACCGCAATTGATGCACCCATGGTGCCTGCACCTAATACCGCTGTATTTCGAATTTCCATTGCACTCCTGGCCACTAACGGCGCTCCGCGAGATTTAACCGCTTGACAATTCGTCTTTCATTAGATACCTCTAGACATTCCTTATTGGTTCGTTACAATGTTCACAAGCGGAAATAAACACCGTTCCCCAGTATGACCAATCGGAATCCCAGCTTGCTTTTGCAGGGAGGCGAGCTAATGTTCGTCTACGTACTCATCGCTTTCGAACTGGCACTCGTGTACACAGTGTTCTGGTATCTCTACCTACGGAATCCCCATCTAAAACAACGCAAAATCAAGGGCAGTCAGTGGGGTCGGTATCACAATAGTCCGTACACCGCCGACGGTGGCGACTATTATCCAATAATCAACAACCAGAAGGCCAATAAGTCCGCAGGCAACCCCGTGGAAACTCTTCCGTCCTTCGTCTCGTATCAAGCCGAGTTCGTCCTCAACGAACGCACAAATCGCTATGTTCGCGAAGAGCGCCAGGCACAATCGCTGCTCAACAAGATGGCCGCGACGCTCGACTCCACTCTCGGACAACTCAACGTTCGCGAATAACGCAGCTGACAAGTTAGGACCACAGTTGGAAACCCGAACCGGTGAGGCGTATGCCTCGCCGGTTCACTTTTTAGCGGACTCAAACAGTTATAATCGACGCGCAGCAGAACGGGGTTTCCAGTGTCTACGAAATCAGGCGATCTCCTCGTCACTGTGCGAGGCGTAAAAAAGTACTTCCCGATTAAAAAGGGATTCTTCAACAAGACAGTCGGCAATGTCCGCGCGTTGGACGGTGTCGACCTGGACGTTTTTCATGGAGAAACTCTCGGGCTGGTCGGCGAGTCAGGATGCGGCAAATCGACCTTCGGCCGGATCATTTTGCGTTTGTTGCCCGCCACTGAAGGCAGTGTCAACGTCAATAACGTCGATGTGCTGAAAGCCGACGCGCGAACGATGACCGAGCTGCGCAAACACATGCAGATTATTTTCCAGAATCCATATGCCAGCCTGGATCCACGCATGACCGTTGCGCAAAGCATTTCAGAACCGCTGGAAGTGCATAATATCGCCCGCGGTGCCGAGCTGCGCAAGCAAGTGCTGGAACTGATGGATCTGGTCGGGCTATCGCGCTCGATGATCGATCGCTATCCGCACGAATTTTCCGGCGGACAGCGGCAGCGCATCGGCATCGCGCGCGCACTGGCGCTGCGCCCGAAATTAATCGTCGCCGACGAACCGGTCTCCGCTCTGGACGTCAGCGTGCAGGCACAAATTCTCAACTTGCTGATTGATTTGCGCAAAGAGTTCAAGCTGACTTACGTGTTCATTGCGCACAACCTGGATGTCGTGCGCTACATCAGCGATCGCATCGCCGTCATGTACCTGGGAAAGATAGTTGAAATCGGCGAACGCGCCGATGTGTACACAACGCCCTTGCATCCATACGCGAAGGCTTTGATATCGGCGGCGCCGGTTCCTGACCCGGCGTTCGATCGCAGTGGAAGAGTGCTGCTGCAGGGCGACCTGCCCAGCCCGGCCAACCCGCCAGCCGGATGCCGCTTCAACACGCGCTGTCCGATGGTGCAACCGAATTGCCGCGTAGACGAACCGGCACTGCGCGAAATTATTCCGGGGCACTTCTCGGCATGTCACTACGCGGAGACATTGTTGCCTGGCGGAACTCCTCCGGCGCCCGTGCCGGTTGCACCAAATCCGTCAGCGCCTGCGACGACCTGAAAACTACACGTCGTTAGAACGAACTTCGCGGGTCCAATCGGATAGGATTCGTCGTCTCGTCGCGAACTCAGAGTACAGGTCGCTATATCCCGAATTGAAAACTATATCAATGCCGGTCTTAATCAAACCGCCGCCGGCTGCTGTGACACCCAGTCCGATTGGCACAGCGGCCGCACCCAAACCGCCTGTCTCCGGAATGCTCATCACTGCACCACCGGTCAATATCAAACCGATTGCTCCCGTGATAGAGCCTGCCGTGAATGATGTACTGCCCCAGAGAAGCTCATCGGTATTGAGCCTCTTCATGGCCCATGCAAAGCGTTCGGGATCTGCGGCAGTTTTCATCCCATTTACGTCTGCTTCGGTGATTGCATGTGGGTCTTGCTGGTCCCCGAAGAGTCCGGAAAAGTAGTGACCAGCGACCAAATTCAGTGGTAGCGAAGGTTCTCTTTTTCCCATCGCGGTTGCTTCGTCGAAGTTGTTGAAAAGAATGGAAGCGATTTCGCGTTGATCGTCCCTGAGACTGGAGTTCTGAATCGCAGTGTCCAACTCATCATCGGTGAGCATCAAATCGCCATTTCCATCAAAGGTACTAAAGTTGTCGCTGATAGCATTGACTATTTGCGCATACTCGTCCATGTCCTGCGCTGACACCAATTGCGGTGCGCCGGAATGCAACCCGGCTGTGGACTCAGTCCCTGAATCGGACTCCGTTCTATGATCGGCCATTGCCATTCTCCAATTTGAAGCCGAGTTGTCGCCGGGCAAACACTCAATGCTTGCCGAAAGGCCTTATGCGGGTGGAAGACAAGGCCGATCATCGCAAGTGTCACATCTGCCACCGCGCGAGTCAGTACGCAATTGCGCACAAGCGCGCCAAGACGGTTCCCGCTAGAATGAAATTCAAGATGTCCCACACCATGCGCACTATCTACGTTGGAGCACTGCAGGGTGCTGTTTTCGCTTACTTCATCTGCCAGGTGAAAGCAGCACAACTAGCAACCCAAAGTGGCGCAGTTTTTCTACCGAACACTCCAAGATGCCTGTTTGCTGGTCCCGGCCGGGCAGAAGTGGAGTTCTTATGGATGCTAATGTCTGTACTGCTGCCAGTGGGCGCAGCATTTGGTGCGGTATTCTGGATGCTCTACAGTAAGTTCACGAGGGAAATGTCGTACGACATGCGGCTGTTTTCCTATGTTGCATTCGCAGCGATTTGCATCGCCTCAGTCTGGAGATTCATCCCCTCCACAGAGACCACCTTTCTCTCCAAACAGTGGAAAGAGGGGCGGCGTGAGGGAATGCTCACCGATTTCCTTGCTCACCATGCGTTGCAGGGACGCTCTCTCTTCAAAGTCGAAGAATGGCTTGGAAAGCCCGATTCATCGAACCCAAATGAGGCTGATCCGGCAAACTTTACCGGCACAGTTATTTATCGGGCTGGCCCAGCCCGATGGCTCTTTATCAGGTATCAAGACGCACACGTGGTCGAGCACAAAGTCAGTTTCTAGTAGAGGTGTTTCTATGGACTCATAGGGAATAAGGAATAAGGAGCCCTAGACGTCGCCGCGCTGGAGAAACGTGATGAAACGCTGGACAAATGGTCTGATTGCTGTAGCCATGATGGTTTTCAGTGCTCAGCTTCCGGCTATGCCGCAAACGCAGAACGGCTGGGCCTTCCTCCAAAAGAGTGAGCAGGTGGGCACCTGGCGGGTTTATCTGACGGAAGCCGGGCTGCAAGCAATCAACGACGAAATGGGCGTCACCATTGTGACTAAGGCGCCACAATGGAACCTGGCAGTCTACAACTCGAAGACGAAAGTCTATTACCTATCGACCGTCAAAGACTGGCAGATGCACTTCCAGCAAAATCCCAAATACAAAAGTCGCACCAAGTTTGTGTCCAAGCAGGCTGCGCGTCGCGGCTCGCAGGCTGTAATCGCCGGCATGCGGGCAACTCAATACTTCGTTGACGCGCCCATCAATGGCGGCGCTCGTCAGGCTGAGGTATGGGTGGCGACCGACGTTCACATCCCGGCTGAACTGTCGCAGCTATTCGAAAAAATGTATGGTTCGTCTCTGGGCAACCTCGGGGCAATGCCGCTGCGCTTCTCGTACATCGATGAGTCAGGCAAAAAGACCATGGTCATGAACACCACCCTCGGACGCCAGGAAGTGATTCAGATGGCGTCGTTCAACTACCCGACCCACTTCAAGCGCGTAGATAGCGAGTTGGCTGTGTTCGTGGACGAGAAGGACCGCAAAACGATGGCGGGCATTCTCGACGATCTCGACGATCCGGACTCGCAGCAAGAACTCAACTCATTGCTCGGCAGCAGCGGCAGCAAACGCACGCAATACAAAACCAGCCCGCAATACTCCGCGAGCCAGTACAGCTCCTCTGGTCAGCAATACAATGCCAACCAGTACGGATACCGCAGACCTGCCACCACCACCGCGACCGCAACTCGTCCGGCAGCTGCACCAGCAGCCAAGCCGCAGCAGGGTGGCGATTGGTTCAGCAACGTCTTCAAGCAGTTCGGCGGCAAATAGCCGGCGCTTACTGAGGAAATATTCCGCCGCCCGAGTTAGGATTCTCGCGCGCTTCTTTCTCGCAGTTAGCGAGCCGTTGTTGCACTTCAGCTATCTGCGGTGCGTCCTTGCCGAAGACATTCTGGTAGGTTTCGATCGCCAGCTTGTAGTGTTTCTTCGCAGTGTCATAAGACTTCCAGCGCTCGTACAGATCTGCCAGCGCCACATAAGCATCAGCGGTGCCCAGCGAGTTTTGCCCCTGCGTTTCTTGCATGATGTTCAATACGCGCAGCAAGGCAGTCTCTGCCTCCGCATGCTCTTCGCTTTCCAAATGCAATTTACCGAGGTTCGTCAAAAGCGGCACCAACCCTGGATCAGTCGGTCCCAGATACTTCTCCAGTGCCACCAGACAGCGGCGATTGAGCACCTTGGCGCCTTCCTTGGCGTCTGAGTGTTTGAGAGCATTAGAAAGCGAGTTGCCGGCATAACCCATTTGCGCAGCTTTCACTTTCAGCACATCATCCGGCGATAGCTTGTTGATTTTTTGATAGAGCTTGCGCGCTTTCGCCCATTGCCCCTGCGCCTCGAAGACCCAGGCCACTCGTCTCAAAGTATCGTTGTAGCGCGGGTCTTCCTCGCCGTATTGATCCAGTGCGACTTTAACGGCTTCTTTGAATTTTTCTTCCGCGTGTGGATAGTCACCCTTGCGATAGAAATCCTGTCCTTCCGACTTCAGGCGCTTCCACTGCCCGTCCATACCGTTTTTGGTATTGAGCATCCAGGCATAGTAGCAACCAACCATGGTGGCAACCAGCATGACACCAACGGCCACGTGCAGAGCCAGATCGGCGTATTTGCGCTGGGCGCGTTTCGCCTTCGACCACCACGCTTGCGCTTTTACCTTGAGCGGGCGCCGATCTTTGAAGCCTTTCTGCGTGAGCAGAAGGTCGTCGCGCATTTCCGCCATCGAGTGATAACGCATCTGGGGATCCTTTTCCAGAGCGCGCAGCACCACGGTTTCTACCTTTTCGGGAATTCTCAAATCGGGGCGAATGGCTTTGAAGCGCTGCGGTTTCTCATTCAAGTGCTTGAACATGGTTTCCAGCACGTGGTCGCCGGCGAAAGGCGGCTTGCCCATCAGCGACTCGTACATGACGCAACCGAGAGCATAAATATCCGTGTGCACGCCCAGCGCCTTGCCCTGGAACTGTTCCGGGCTCATGTAGAGCGGGCTGCCGAAGACCTCACCGGTTTGCGTCAGGTTTTGCGCTTCTTTGCCACCACCGGCGGTGGGAAGCAATTTAGCGATACCGAAGTCGACGATTTTGACGAAGTCCGAGCCGTCCTTGGCTTGACCGACCATGATGTTGCTCGGTTTCAAGTCACGGTGAATAACGCCTTCCTGGTGCGCCTTGGCCAGAGCGTCGCAGACCTGGGTGAAAACGTGAACAGACCGTTCAAAAAACAGGGGTCCGTCTTGCTCGATCGTTTGAGACAGCGTGCGCCCTTGCAGGAAGTCCATCACGAGGAATGGGCGCTTGTCCTTGTCGGGCGTGAATCCGAAGTCGTAGGCAGTAATGACGTTGGGGTGGTTGATCCGGCTGGCCGCTTTCGCTTCTTGCTGGAAGCGCGCCTGACTCTGCGGGTCGGATACCAGATGCTGGTGCAGGAGTTTGATCGCGACAATACGATCCATTAGCTGGTCGCGAGCTTTGTAGACAGTGCCCATACCGCCGCGTCCCACCACCTCCAAAATGCGGTAGTAGCCCGCCAGGGTGGTATCAAGGAGCGGATCTTTGGCGGGGACGAGCGGAATCAGACTGTTGTCGCAGGCACAAATGGCATTCGGCCCAGCCAGTTCTAAACCGCACACCGGGCACTTTTCAATGTATATCGCTGCCTTCTCGGTAGCTTTATCTGACCTTTCGTTCATTGACGAGCGAGCCAAGTTGCCCGTAGGAGCCAAGTACACAGCCTTTTGCAGGCTATGAGCAATATTCCACGAAAGCGCAAATTGTCTCGCTCAGCCTTGGTCAGACTAAGGTTTAGGTCTCAAATCGGTGACGCTGCCATCCGTACGCTGCCACTGGGCGCCGAAAATGCCGCGATCCATGATTTCCTGATAAACGCTGAAAACGCATTTCCCCGGTCCCACTCCGGCTTCCTCAAGCAAAGGAGCCGTCCATTTGCGCAGGGTAAGTATGCGTGTGGAACTGCCGGTGACCACCCAGACCGGATATCCGGTTTTCAGGAAGGCGCGAATCTTGGGTTCCCAGTGCCGGGTCTGGCGGAAATTGCCCGTGTCTATCTCAAGCAGGACCTTCAATTGCTCAAAACCTGGGTATTTGAAGGTGATGGTCGCGTCTGCCTGCTCTTCCAGATTGGTCAGGTCGCCGGACAGTTCTTTCCAGAACTCCCGCCCCGTGGTCCAATCGACGGCATCGACGACGCTGTCGCGCTCCGCCTTTTCCATGGCCAGGCGCATGTCCACCAGCCTCAGGAAGTGCTCCTTGTGATAAGTGTGGGGCGGACCGGTGGGAATGGTTTCCCATGAAATGCCCCGATGCTGCTCCAGCGCCTTCGCGCCGAACGTGGTCAAGAAATAAATCAGCTCCGGACGCCCGCGCCCTTCCATACGCCCGCTGGATGAAGCGCCGGTAAAACCAGCCTGCTGCAAGCGTCTAAGTCTTTTCCGGGCGGTTTCATAACTGATGTCAGGGAAGCAAAGTGCCGCTAACTGGCTTGAACTTATGGTCCTGTGCAGATAGAGCTGCACAAGCGCCCACACGTCGCGCTTCATAAGCACCAGGCTGCGCTTTTTCTGCTTTGCTCGTGCCCCAATTTTCTCAGTCATTCAGGCGTCCGTTATCTACCCCGTAAATAGATTGTACGGCTTTCTGGTTGACACGGCCTATATGTCTTAGAGGTCTATTTGGGTTAGAAGTCTCTATCTACCTTTAGAACTCGACACCTTGCTTTTTCTGAGCATTAACTGCTGCCTGGGGGACGCCGAACTTTGTCAGGTCGCCATGCAGGCTTGTGAGAGGGGTGCGTCCAGGCTGCTCAGCTACTTGCTGACCGACGGCTGCCGGCTGCGCACCATATCCGGTGCCGCCATTGCCCTGGTTCGGGTAGCTGGGTGCGCCGCCACCGGGTCCGAATGGGAATGCCGGTTTGTTGGCTGCTTGCGGATCGTTATAAGGAGTCATCGAAGGCATTGGCTGAGGAGGCAAGACCGCGCCGGTCACCGCGGTTTGCACCACTGATTCAGGCATGGCGGCTGCAACTGGAGCAGCGGCTACCGGGGCTGCTTCTGCAGCACCGATGAACTTGCCGCACTCGATGCAGAATCGACCTTTGCCGGCTGCCTGGTTGCAGTGCGGGCAGACGCGGTCGCCATTGGCGCTCGGCGCGTTGCCGTTGCCATTGCCGTTGGTCGGTGTAGACGGCTGAGGAGCTATCGGCATCGAAGCAAAGGCCGGTGCGCTTTCCAGAGGCGTGGTCGGAGCGGTCGCGTCGGCGACGATGTTTTTCGGTTGAATGAATGAAGAGAGGATGCCACCTGGTTTGGTGAGCGCTGCCAGCGGTCCACTGCCGGCGCCGACCGGATCCATGCCGGGCATTCCGGGCATACCGCCGTTGCCGTCCATATCGGGCGCGCCGTCGGTCGGTCCGTTGCCGTTCGGGTCGCCGGGGCGAGTGACGTTGTGCAGCAAGTGCAGTCTGGCGATTTCTTCAATACCGCGCAGGTCGACCATGAATGGCTTGGTTTCGCCGAATACCGGATCGCCTGCTGGAGACAGGTAGACGAGCGCGTGGTGTTTTTCCATACGCTTGATGCTGTCTGTATCGACACGAGCGACAACCTGTTGCGAGTGAATTCTGTTCCACGATGTCGGGAAGATACCGAAACCGCTGGATTCATAGTGGTCGGACACGCCAGGGACGATGATCGCGTGCTTACCAATTTCATCCGAGAAGAACTTGGCTGTCGATTCGTCTGCGTTGTGCAAGCAAACACGGATGGCGCTGTTGGAGAAGATGGTCTTCAGTTCTGAAGCGCCTCCTGAGGTCGGGTCTGTCGAGGAGGTGTTCTTCGCAATCTGACCGATGTTCTGCAAGATGACGGTCAATCCGCCGTTGGCACCACGGACGATAGCAGACAAGCGGCCGGCTACGTCGATGTTCAAGGTTTGATATTCGTCAAAGAACGCGAACAACGGGAGAACCGACACAGTACCGTATCTGGTGTGCAACGCTTGTTGCAGTTGATACACGAAGCAACCGGCGAGCGATTCAGCATCTGGTCCCATCGATGCCGGAGCACCGAAAATCAGGACCGAAGGCTTGTGCATGACCTGGCGCATGTCGATGTTGGAGCGCTCGGTGCAACGCAGCACGTTGGGGTTCTTGAACATACGCAGACGACCGCGTACGCCCTGGATGTTCTTGTCCCAATCCGTGTCTGTACGGATGATGGAGGACAAGGTCTGTGTCAACTCGGACAATTCGGCGGCGTCGACGTCCGGGTTGGACTTGAGGCGGCGCAGCGATTCAACGATGTTGCGGCGGTTGTTGACCAGGCGCATCAAGCCACGCGGGTTGCAGGGCAACGTCTGAACTTCGGACGCTTGACCATTTTCATCTTCGCCGGCGACCATGACTGCTCCCCACTTGAGCAGCGTAGCCAGACCGGAGATATAACCATGGTCGCGTTCTGCCCAGTGCTGCTCTTCTGCATCGAGGGAGTTGATGTCCTGAACGATGGAAGACGCAAATGTAATCGGGTCGAGATCCAGCGGATTCCAGTGAATCGAATCTTGATCCAGGGGGTTGAAGTAGAGGGGTTCGAAACCGGCTTGCGCAGCTTCGGGCAACAGCGTGTGCTTGAAGCTCTCGCGCTTCTCGTCCAATGCCGGATCGTTGGCTTTTGCTTCCAGAGCGATGATTACGCAAGGCTTGGCGAGCAAGGCTTTGATGATGGCGCGCATCAAGGTGGTTTTACCTGAACCGGATGGCGCTACGATGAACATGTTCTTGTTAGGCAGCCGTCCCAGTGGAATGGTGACCGGCAAGTGTGTGCGAGCCAGGAAGCCCAGCGGAATGACGATACCGTCTTCTTCTCCCCAGGTCGCCTTGGGATCGCGTTTGCCGATACGGCCGTGACGACGCAGGTTTGGCGGGCAGACGAACGAGCGTTCGTAGTCGCGTGGTGTCATCAAACCCGACGGGGGGTTGAACGTACGGATGGTCTGCCACGGGAAGAGGCGTTTCTTGTGCGCAGCGGCGATGATCAAAGCGAGCAAGACCAGGGTCGGCAGCAAGATGGCGATCGATGTGGCATCGAGGAAGCCGTGCGTCTTGTAGCCTTTCGAAGAATTGCCGGTGTGACCGGGCACGCCTTCCATGCGCAGGTTTTTGCTTTGCTGTGACATGCCGGCTGTTGGCGGCAGACCTTGTCCGGGTGCGACATCCGGAGCGGCACCAGCGGGCATGCCGCCGGCGGCTGGATCTTGCGGTGCGCCAGGCACGCCGCCAGGTCCGACCGGTACTTGTTGTTGCGGAGCCGAAGCAGCATTTTGACCGGCGAGCATTTGCGCTCCCGGCTGAATCAATGGATTGCTGCCTTCCGGATTGGGCATGGCACCTGAGTTGGCAGGCGGTTGCCAGCCGGTGTAAGCCGGTTGTTGTCCAGGCATCGCCTGTGGTGCCATGCCGGGTTGACCGCCCATCATGCCGGGCTGTCCGCCCATCATGCCGGGTTGTCCGCCCATCATGCCGGGTTGCGACTGTTGGAACAATGGTGCCACGCCGGCGCCGGAGCTGTTGAATCCGCCACCGCCGTAGGTCGGCGCTACGCCGTCGGTATGTCCACCGGCGTAAGGGCTCATGCCGGCTGTCATGCTCGGCATCATTTGACCCGAACCAGATTGGTACCCGCCCGCCTGCATCATGCTGCGGCGCTCGAATTCCTTCGCGCTGATCACTTCACCAGTCTCGGTATCTTTGTACCGGCTGACTACTCCGCGCTCATCAATCTGGGCTCTCCAAGGCATTTTGTGGTCCTCTATGGAATTACTTTGTTACCGTCTCTACGCTCTTTCGTTTCGGGTCTTTCGCTCTATCACATGCCGGCACTGTTGCCTGTGATATCGCTGATTCCCGCAATTCGCATGCCGTCCGGCGTGCCTTTGATCAGATACTCCATTTTCACTTGCCGTATCTTTTCGCCCTTTCCAGGTACGCCAAGTTTTTGAGTTCCTTGTACCGTCACCACCACCGTACCGTCTGCTTGCGTCCCGCCGGCGTTCACCATTGACGGTGCGAAGGCGCTTTGCAAACCACACTCATCGATTTGCTTTTGAATGTCCGGCGTCCAGACACTTTGTCTGTAGCCTTGCTGGCATTCCGGAGTCATCGCGGTCATCGCCGAATCTTGCGATTGTCTGGCGGTGCCGGCTGAGAGATCCCAGGCCATCGGCAACCATTTTTCGATCATCAGCTTGGCTTGAAACGGATCGACGAAGATCGGGGGCGGTCCTTGCGAGGCTTGCGCTTGTTGCGTGGCCATCGCCGGGTCGCCTTGCATGCCAGGGATGCGCGCAATGCCGGTGACATCGGGGTTGGTCATGTGTGGTTTCATCGGTCCACGTCTGCGCGCATTGTTCATGGAGACCATGTCCGGCTGCGGCATCAGAAGAAACGAGAAAAACATGCCAGCCATGAGTCCGGCAATGCCGACCATGATCAGCGTCAGTTTGTATTTTTCTCCGGCTTGATAGTCAAACATCTGAGTTTGTGGTTAACCTGCTTTGAGCATGTCGGGATCGAATGTTTCGGGCGTAACTCCGTTGGCGAGCAGATGGCAAGCCCAGCGTGCATCGCCGTTGCAGAGTTCAATTAGACGCTGGCGCATCGGTTGGTCGTAGTTGGGCTCCGTAGTTGCGACCCAGTACATGAATCGCGGCACGAGCAGTTTTACGGTTCCGCGCGACAGCTTGTGATAGATAAGGAAAGCTTCGGAATACTCTCTGTTCTTTCTGGTCAAGTGCGCGATCGAAGACATTTCGTTGGCGGTCAAACCGCAGGAGTCTTTGATCAGATCGAAGTTGCTCGGGTCGTTACCGAGAATGATCTTGATGGCGCTGTTGGATGCCAGGTTGCGGGCGCGGTCGTCGCGCAGCAAGTCACCCAGTTCTTGCGAGATGCCGATGAACAACAAGCCTAAGTGGCGTGATGTTCGCGATGCATCTTCAACCAGAGTCTTGCCGCCTTCGTAGCGAAGCAGGCGCCACAACTCGTCTATGCAGAAGACGAAACGAGCAGGCTTGCCTTTGGCGATCTGTTCGATCTTGTGGCGAGCGGCGCGACGCAGAACGAAGTCGGAAACGAACAGGGTGACGACGGCTTCGAGAGTTTTGTCGTGAGCCAGTTCGGATGTATCGAATACGAGCAATTGCGCATCCATCGGAATGGTTGTCGGTCCATCGAACAACTTGCCGAAGATGGCGCCGCGGCAGTAGAGGCTGAGGCGGTTGGCCAGGTCTTCGCAGGTGTCGCCGCGCTTTTGACCTTTGTTGCGCTCGGATTCGTCTTTCAGCCACTGCACCAGATCCGATTCCACCGGAATGCGGTTTTCGGCGGCGCAGATTTTGTAGACAGCTTGAATGCCGTGCATGAGAACCGGTTTCTCATCCTTCGTCAAAGCTTGCTCGCCCTTTTCACCCAGCATGACCGAGTGGAAGTTGAGCAGCTTGATGATGTGCGACTCGGGCGGATTAGCCGGGTCGATTGGTTTGTCGTCGGGACCTACGATCGGAAGATCATACAGGTTGATGCAAACAGAACCGTCCGGGCCAAGTTTTATGTATGCAACATCGTCATAAACTTCGCCGAGCATCTTGTAGGAGCCGGATCTGTCAATAATGACGACCTTGGCGCCAGCCAGCATCTTGAGCTGGATGATCTGTTGCGCCACCATTGATTTTCCTTCGCCTGGCTGACCGAAGACGATGCAGAGGGCGTTTGGAAGTTTCTCATCGTAGGGGTTCAAAAAGACAGGCTCGAGAGTTTCTTTAGAGAAACCGATCCAGTCGCCGTCTTCGCTGCCCAATTTGGCGTGCACAAAGGGGAACGAATTGCGCACCGTGGGTGTGCGGACGGCTTTGCCGCGACGCATGACATCGACACCCAGTCCCGGCAAGCTGCCGACCAGGAGCTGACGCTGCTCATGGAAGCCGATGACGAAACGAGCACCGCGGCACTGCGGAGCAGCGGAGCGGATCATTTCGGTGTTGCGGTTGAGGTCTTCCAGGGTTTCACCAAGAACGGTGAAGTAAATAGCGTAATTGAAGACTTCCAGGTTAGACGTGTACAGTTCGGAGCCAATCTGTGCGGCTTCTTGCGCTTTTTCCGCTTCTTCCTGGTTAGGGGCAGAACGCGGACCCATGAAGCCCTGATATGTGTTGGCGCTGGCTTGCGCTTGTTTGCGCTGCATCTGTTTGCGGAAGATGTCTTTGTCCAGCTTGTGAGCGTAGATGTTCATGCGCCATTCGCAGTTGAGACGCAGAAGCGGCAAGAGCCACAAGGGACCAGTGCGCTCAGGCAAGCGATTCATGTACAGTGTGCGCAGTACTTTGGCGCGGTTCTCGCCATCGGCGGCATCGTTGTCGGTGACATCATCGATGGTGACGTAGTCGGCATGGCTGAAGTCGTAGCGCGATTCCATTAATTGCTGACGGATGGTCGCCGGTTCCATGTCGGGGAAGACGCGGCGGATGCCGGCCGGCATTGGTTCTTGTTGCGGACGCACCGGTTCCGGCACTGCATACGGATGATCTTCCGACATCTTCGGATTGAGTTCGCGGTACAGCATCTGGAAATATTCGGTGGCGCTGATCGGGCGACCGGTCATACCACAGCTGTTGAGCTGGGCGACGTGACCGAAGGCGCGTTGGACCAGGGTCGAGACGTTGCGTGCATGGTGACCGACCGATTGGCGAGCAGCCTGGTTGGTGAAAACATCGACGATGTGCGAAACGGCACCTTCGAGCATGTTTTGCTTGACCGGCTTTTCTCTGGGCGGACGATAGCAGAACGTGACATAGAACTTCAGTTCTGGAATGAAGTTTTTCGAGAGCAAGAAAGCTTCGTCTTGCTGAACAGTTTCAGCAACATACTGCAGGAAGGGGTCGCCTTCTTTGACTTCCACCGGATGGCGCATGAAGTATTCGCGCTTGCTGATGTTGTGGCAGACGATGGTCAATTGAATTGACGTATCAATGCTGTTGAGGAAGCCGGTGAAGTGATTCATGAGAGAAACGAGACGTACTTCATCGAAGCCGCTGACGTGGACGCCGTCCACTTCGAAGCAGCAGCGGTAGCTGCCGTCTTTGAGAACGACTACGCCCAGCCCGGATTGCTGGTCTTGAAACAGATCCCAGAGAGGCAGAAGACCGGCGGCAGAAGCATGAGCTCTGGGCACCGGGCACGAAGGCAACTTGGACAATCCGACGGAAGCAGCGGTGTCGGTCTTGCCGCGTCTGTTGAGCAGTCCGCCCAGCAGTCCGCCGGCGTTGCCGCCGCCATCGCCGTTTGCAGTTTTGTAGTTTCTTGAGAGTGAAGAAGCCATGTTCGTTCTTTCGTTTTTCGGTGGTGTGGGTGTGGTCTTGGTCGATTCGATGTTCGAGTGGTCTTGGACTTGGACTTGTCTTAGATAGCCGGCAGACGCAGTGGGCGTTTCGGGCAGAAGAGGCGCTCCACCAGGTGTGGTGGCAGCAGTGTGTGCGAGGGGTCAGCAGCGATTGCTTGCACTTTCTGACGGGTGATCAGTTGCTTGGGCAAACGCGAGCTCAGTGTGGCTTTGTTGAAATGACGGACAGCGGTAGTGAAGTCACTGAGTTGACGGCAGATTTCAGCCATCAGGTAGTGATAATAGCCACGGTCTCCGCCCCAGCTTTTATCGAAGAGAGCTTTGTCGAGTTCTTGGGCCGCCAGGTCCAACCAGCGCTGGTAGGGCAGGTCGGCTTCGCGAGAGCACCAGCCGCCGTTGAGCGCGATCAGCGCCAGCTCGACATGGCTGGCACCGGCGGAGCGGGCGGTGATGAAGGCATTGGCGAACTTGCGCGGATATTCGATCGAGTCGGAAACGGCGAAGCACTCGGCTTCAAGCATCTTGATCTCGAAATGCGAAATCCAATTGCCATATCCGCAATCAAGGCAAAGTCCGATCAGCGCGGCGCGGATTGCCGGGTCAGGCAGCACGCGGTGCAGATCGGTCTCGAGAGCCGTGCGGGATGTAATCGCCGGAACGTTCAACAAGTAGGGTGTGTCGAACTGGGCGTTGCAAGCCGGGCATACGGCTATCGCTTGTCGCAGTTTGAATTCGTCCGTGAGATGCATTCGTTTGGGTCGCCGTTTTCGGTGGAGAGGCTGATTGCGTCAGGCATTGCCTGCGTGCTTATAGATTAGGTGTTGCTCACCCTCGGGTAAATCGGGGGAAATCCCCCAAGCATGGTGGAATGCCCATCTCACTCGTCTGCCGTGGGAAAACTACGTAGTCGAATTAATGCGGTAAAACCGCGCAAATTTCGGTCGCGAGCCGAAAAATTTCATCGAAGCACGGCGAAATTTCATCGAAGCACGGCGAAATTTCATCGAAATCGTCCGAGATTTTATCTTCGCGCCGATCGAGTTGAAATCGCACCCCGTTTTCGAATCTGTTGAGCGACAGTGGCCACGTACATGGCCACCCAGCCCTCCGATTTTGGCAATACAGGCGAAGTTGGCCACCCACCGGGCCAACCTGAACAGATTTGGCCATGCTGGCGGCCAGCGTCTATAAATCCGCCTTGTGGCGGACCAGCAGTCAAACGGAAATGCTAGTTGATCGACTTATTCCGGGAAGTCGACCAGGGTTTCGTCAGTTAGGAAACGGACTGGGTTGGGATCTGGACCGGGGATGTAGACCGAGGAACTGACGTAGAAGCTCATTACCTGCTCCCACTTGTTGCCCGAGTCGTTCATGGTGACAAGTGCGTACAGCGGACCCAGACCAAACAAAAAGAGCGCGATAATCGTGCGCAAATCGTGCCCATAAAATGGAATCGGATTGAGCCACGAATACAGTTGGCTGGCTGCGATCAGACCGCCCAGAATGGCAATCAGTTGGTCGTACCGCAAACCAAATAACTTTGGTTGGTCTTCTAAATTGAGAGGGGTGATGTCGTCCACTGTTCTTTAAGTCCTTGTTGTTCTAATTTCCGCGGTAGCCACGCAGCCAGTTGATGCGGCGCGCTTGTTGAGAGAGGGCGAGATAACTTTCCACGCGGGCGACCGCGTCTGAGACATCCATTTGGGCGCCGCCGGATTCGTCGGTATCCATGACTTGCGGCTGTTGCTGCACGGGCTGCACCGGTTGCTGATGCTGCTGGTGAGAAACCTGCTGCTGTTGCGGCTGAACATGTTGCGGCTGCGAGTATTGCACATGCTGCGGCTGCGAGTATTGCGGCTGCGGCGGCTCGTAGGTTTCAGAAGGCGCAGCATAGTTTCCGCCGCCACCACCGCCAGACATGGCATAGCTGGCTGCCGGCATAGCTGCCGGATAGGCTTGTTGCGCCGCGTGAACAGGCTGGGCGGGCGGCGATGCATAATTGACTGCCGGCGCCAGGGCTTGCGGTGCAGAAACTGCGAAGCGGTCGCGCCGACGGCGTTTCTTCTTCTTCTTAAGCGGTGCTGCGTTCACATCGCCGGTGAGGGTGATGGCTGGAATGATTGCTTCAATTGGGATGTCTTCTTCGAATTCGTCATCGAATTCTTCGTCATCGTCGTTGTATGCCGGCAGCAATGTTGTCGGCTCAACAGAATAGACGACCGACGGACCTGCTGACGCGGCTGGAGCCATGGGCGCCGGAGCGGCTGGTGCTACTGCTGGTGCCGGAGCTGGTGCCACGGGGATCGGAACCGCCACCGCTGACGCCTGCGCGGCAACGTACGTATTGATGACTTGATTCTGGTAGCGCTCGAAAGCTTCGATCTCGGCTTCAGTAGGAGCCGGTACAACGGCTTGAGCGTTGTTGGCTGCAGCCATAGCCGCCGCTGTATGTGCCACCCATTTATCAGATTCGAAGGACTCGGGTTGAGCAGCCGGCTGCGGTTGCTGTTGAGTGTTGTAGTCGCTCATCCAGGCGTCGGCGGCAGGCTCTGCTGCAGCATCCGGCGACGATGGACGGCGGAAGTAGTGAGAGTGGACGCGTGCCTCGACCTTGTTGTGTGCGGTGGCGGCAGCAGCCGGAGCTTCGGGCAGTACAACATGTTCTTTGCCGGCCGGCAAGACATCGCTGTAGGCATCGTGATCGTCGCTGGAGCCGGTCTGTCCGTTGCCGGTGTGAGGGAAGCTCTCTCTGACGAAAGCCGATCTGTCAGCTGGCACCGCCGATGGTGCAGACGGCGTCACCGGCGATTGCGGAGCCGGCGTCACGCTGACTGTGGCAGCCCGCTTAACAGGCGGCGGAGTGAGCGGCTTGCTGGTTTCGACACCGAGGATGGCAGCCAGTTTTTCGTTCGGCTTCTGAGCCGGCATGGGCGGAACAGGCAGTTCTTCGATCTCTTCATAGATAACATCTGGCGATGACACCGCGATGAAGACTTCGCGCACCATCGCCGCCGGCAACGATGTCGGTGCACTGTGACTGTTCTGAGCCAGCATCCGTTGCCGAGTTATCAAATCTTTAGGGACGCTGTGGTCTTTGAGAGCGAGGTCATAGTGACGAATCGCTCTATCGAACTGCCGAAGCTGTCGCCAGATTTCAGCCATCATTAGATGTCCGAGTCCGTCTTCTTCAGCAGAAAGTGGATTGTCAGCCAATCCACGCGCATGTTCAAATGCGGCCAATTCCAACCAGAGATCATCCGGTTCGCCAGCTTCTCGCGCCGCCCAACAGCCGTTGAGGGCAATAAACGCCAGGTCCAGCGGGTGCATGTTATTGTCACGGCCGGTCTTGACGGCGAGAGCATATTTTTGAGCAGCCGGGCACTCGCTGCGCGGAACGACGTTCACCTTCAGTGGAACTCGGGTGAACGTGCTGGTCCAGGACGCGAAGTGACAATCCGGGCAGACAGCTATTAAAGCGGCACGCAGGTCGGCATTGGGCAGAACGCGGTGCAGGTCTGCTTCGACTTGATCGAGATCGGAGATCGGCGGTATTTCTACAAGCGCCGATGTCGCAAATGCGAGCCCGCAACTGCGACAAATCACGACTATGTCTTTTAGCTTGAAGTCTGTCTGGGTGGATTCCATCGGCTTTCCGATAGGTCTGAGGGCGTTGTACAACAGATAAATTTTAGAGCCGCAGCGACGTTGAGGGAATAAGTGGAATTCCCATAGGCCATGGGACTTCTACTCTAAAAAACGCCCGTTTCCAAGACTAGTTAAGGTTACGAGACCGGTTCAGCTTACGGGGTGCCGCGACCGCCGCCGCCGCCGCCACCGGTACCGGGGGCGCGCGGCATCGACATTTGCACCAGGCGATCCCAAACGGCGCGCTGAGCGGCATCATTCATGTCGAGGTGTGCCGGACCTGTACCGCGAGCGCTGAAGGCTTGAGATTGCTGGACGACGCCGAGATTCTTCGGACTCAAGCGCACCATTTCGCACTGAGCGACACCCTGAACGTTGTTGGCTCCCATGGCTTCCTGAATCGCCACCTGACGTGCCTCGTACACCGCCATGCCGGCGTTGAGGTCGCCCAGGGTCATGCGATCCATGTTGCCGCCATTGTCGAGGTATTCTTCGATGACCTGAATCGGCGTGTCATTGATGCTGTGAACGTGCTCGGCGCCGATCAGGCGAGCGGCTACGTTAATTGCAGGCAGCGTGTATCCGCTGGTGCCGCTCTGGTTGACGGCTTCCACCGCCAGGTTGACCACGCCGCGGTCGCCCATTTGCGAATCGGAGAATCTGCCGGCGCGCTGGACGTTGACTGCAGTATGTTCGATACGTGATGCGTAGTTCGGCACTTGATGCGCCAGTTCGTTCATCAACATGTTCATCGGCAGCGAATCGGCATTGGCTATGCCGCTGTCGCCGGCCAGATCGCGAGCGAACATTTCGAAGACCTTCGGTGCTGCTTGCGGGTTGCGGCAGCCTTCTCCAATACGGATGATGGCGCGCATTTCGCCGGCATCGATGCGATCTCCACCATGCATGGCGGCGTTCTCGATAGCGAAGTTGATAGTTTGACGGGTCGGGGCGACACCGATGTCGCTCAGGCGACCGACGTGCACGGCGGCGCGCAGGTCGGTAACTTGACCGGTGCGATAAGGCTCGGCTTGGCGGATCAAATTATTGATATCGCCGGGGCTCGGATCTGTATTGTTGGTGGCGATGGCGTACTCGACGACGTGTGGTGCAACGGCGCGTGAACCACCAGCAGAGTGCAGGTTGGTGATGGCGCGAATGTGCACGCTGTCCATGCGCTCGAGGGCGCCGCCTTGCGACACATTTTCGAACACGGCTTGCAATGTGCCGGCGGTGCTTGGGCTGCTGCGATCGTTGATGACGGTGCGCATGACGGCGAACTTGCCTTGAGCTTGCGGCGAGTAGACATTGTGAATGTCGTTGCCCATGAAGTTCATAGCGGCGCTGGCAGTGTCTTCGTTCAAGAAGAGTTTGGCATCGAGTCCGGAAGCATTGGCTACTTTCATACCTTGCACGGTGCCGACGGACAACGTAGCGAAGGCTTCCTGGTGCGTTTCACCCGGCAGCGGCTCGATATTGTAATAGAGGTCGCGCATCGTGCTGATGTTGCGCGGGCTGACGCCGGCGCGCAGTCTGCCTGTGGCAGCGGCGGCGTGCGGCATCACGGCGGACATAGCGCCGTAGCTCTTCGGCAGATCCATGCCGGTTTCGGCGGCCAATTGCATGACCGGCGCTGCAAAGGTCGGGCTGCTGTCGGCGCCACCAGATCCGGTGTCGAGGGCGACGGCGGCTTCCACTTCGGCTTGCGGCAGAGCTCTCGCCATTTCGGCGTGGGCTTGAGCAAATACTGAAGGATCGAGATGTCCGTAGTTGGCTTTCGCTTCTGCGAAGGTGTAGCGCAGGAGCGCCGGCACTGCCAGTTTGCGGCGAGACGGGTGCATAGCCATAACGGCCGGGTTCTGCATGGCGCCTCTGGTTTGCGCAGAAATTGGAATACCGCCGGAGACCAGAGCATCGGTCGCTGGACCAATGGCTGGGTTCCATGGAGATTCGCTGCATTCCGGATCGGTCAAGATGAAGGTCGCGGCCGTGTCCATCTTGTCGTCCCAGTCGCCATACTTGCCGCGCAGGTAATCGGTGAACGCATTGCCTTGCTGACCGGAGACGTAAGCGGCTGAGCCGGCGGCGGCTACTGCATATCTTTGTTGAGCGAAACGCTCTTTGGCGCGCACTGTCTGTTTGAAACTGCTGCCCGTAGCGGCGTACCAGTTGGCGGCCAGGTTTTCGAACAAGCCCTTCGGTTTGTCGGCGCCGGCATCGATCGCGGCTTGTCGCGCAGCATCGGAACCGACTACGTCGTTGGTCGCTTCTTGTGCATAGGATGCAGCCATGATGCCGTGGGCCATTTCGCCCTCGGTGGCGCCGCGGCGCACGTTAATCCGTGTGGCACCGTTTCTGGCATCACCCATGACACCAGTTGATTCCTGGTCGAAGTGAATACCGATACCGTTGACCTGACGCAATTGACCGATCACTTTCCGGTAAGGGACCACAGCCAAGTTTGGCTCGTTCCATCCGCGCGGTGTACTGACCGGCATCTGGAATTGCTCTTCGTTCGGATTCGGAACTCCGCCTGCGCCGTTGGGTGCGTTCGGGTTATTTGGATTGTTGGGGTTGTTCGGGTTGTTCGGATCTTGACCGAGCGCGAACGCAGCGGCTTGTTGACCCGGAGTCAACGGTTGTTGTTGTCCGGCCTGACGTCCGGCCATCACGCCACCGAGAGCAGCGGCGCCTGCCATACCGGCCGCCATGGTGCCGACGCCCGGCGTGGTGGGAGTCGGTGTGCCCGGTCTGGGCGTGCCGCCCGGAGTCGTCGGAGTTGTCGGGGTCGTTGGCGTTCCCGGCGTTCCTGGCGTTCCCGGTGTAGTTGGTATTGCCGTCGGCGTGGTCGGCAGTCCGGTTCCTGTTGAAGGCGGAACATGCGCACCGGAAGCGGCGCCGGTGCCAGGAGCACCCGGAGTTCCCGGAGTAGTGATAGGTGCAGTCGGGTTCGTACCCAGGGCATGCGCAGCAGCTGCCGCACCAGGCGTCAAGCCTGTGGTACCGGCACCGGTGGCGCCTGTACCTGGGGCGCCGGGCGTCCCCGTGCCTGGTGTGCCGGGAGTTCTGATACCAGGCGGTGTGCCAGGCGTAGCGGCACCGGCGGTCGGATTGGCTCCGATGCCTTGTTGGCGCAGACGTTCGCGCTCTGTTTTGGAAACATTCTTGAGAGATTCGACTTGTGCCTGGTTGGTCGCCTCATGCGGCAGTCCTTCCATCGCATTGTTGGTGGTGCCTTGCGTGCCGCGGGCGCCGTACTTCTGGTTCATGTGATAGTCGAACAGTTGTCCGGTGCGAGCCTTGGCAGTCGAGCCCATCCAGCCCAACATCTTGAAGAGACCACCTGTGATCAAGCCGGCGGAGATGAAGTCCGACATCGGGCTGATCTGGGCTCTTGCAAGGAATGTCGGCACTTGAATCATCATCTGCAGTACGCCGATGGCGATCAGAATTTTGCCCCAGGGGTTGAAGTTGGAGAACATGATGATCACCATGATCTTCAACAAGCCGACCCAGACGAATGTCCACAAGCTGGTCTCGACGAAGGCGCGGACGAAACCGGTGGCGACCGACTCTGTGGAAGGCGTGGCGTAGAAGACCAGGAAGATCGGAGCGAACATATATTGCGCGGTCAAAAGCGCAGTTTGGATCGCTTTCAGAACCAGGATGTAGACCAGCTCGGCTACCAGAATGCCGCCGAGGATCAAGAAGATAACCAGACCGGCAAATGCGAAGACTTCGCCGATAGTCATACCCACCGGTCCTGCCAGAACGCCGCCCAGAAGTGGGGCGAACGCGTTGGTCAGACCACCGATACCGGCGAGGATACCGCCGCGGACGGCCGATGCCAGAGCGGCATCAAGCATCATGACCTGGTCGAATGTATTGAAGTAGATCGCCTTGATCATTTCATTGGTGATCTGAACTTCGAAAGCGTAGAGAGTTGGCCAGGCAAGCATTAGACCGGCTGTGAAGATCAAGCGACCAACGGCACCCATGAGGTTGCCGGCGCCGCGCCAGGCGGCTTCAATCCAGTACTTCCAGATAGCGAGGATGAAGAGGAGAAGCAGCAGGTCGACAGCGATACCGTACATGACGTCAGCAGCCTGACGAATGTACGGCGAGATGCCATCGTTGGTCGAGTTGTTGAGACCGTTGACTGCGACGTTCGGGTTGAGCACGAACACGCGCAGGAAGCCGGCGAGGAAGTTGACGGTGTCAGCCACCCAACCGTTAATAAGTTCGCTGATCCACTTACCAATCAACTGACCGATGTTGCCGAACAGGTTGCCGATGATGTCGTCTTTGAAGAACTGGTGCATACCCGTATAGGTATCGTTGATGGAACCGAGGCTCTCATCAATCAAGTTGTTCACATCAGTCTGCGCCGAGTAGTTGGCTTGTTCGGTGCCCTGGAAAATCAGTGTCGACAGTTGCTCGCTCTGTCCGTACGGGTTGTCGCGGCGCAGGATGTCGTCGACGTTTCTCTGAATACCGCCGACAGTTCCCTGTCCGCCATGCACGTTGATTTCTGCCGACGTGTTGCTTTGCGGCACGAAACCCATAGCGTCAATATAAGGATTTCGAACCGTTGCGTCGGTGTTTCTTGCATTGCCGTCCGGCTGCTGGCTGCCGCCGTTCTGCTGTTGACTGCCCGGGCCGGGCTCCATGGTTTGAGCGAAAGCCGCCAGTCCCAAAACTTGAATTGCCACCATGATGAAGAGGCAAACGAACGCCGAGATTTTTCTCCCAGAAACGCGTTTTTGCTGAAGTAGACTTTCTGTCTTCTTCAGCGCTTTTGATTTCAGTTTTTGTGAGGATCTCGGGGTGGACATCTTCGAGGTGAATCTTTTGAGAAGCGGGCTTGACGCCATTTAGTTCGGACCTTGGAGCATCACTATAAGCGAAGGGGTGCTTGCTGTCAGTGGGGAAAACCGTGCCCCTAAGAATTGGGCTGGTGATTTCTCACCAGCCCATTCAGGAGTTCTTTTTAGAGACCGCCGCCCAGTCCGCCGAAGTTGTTGATGGCGAAGGTGCCGATCAAGTGGACCGCTGTCGGTCCGCCGAATCCTACACCGAGACCTTTGGCTACGTTCATCGCAGATTCGCCGCCGTCTCTCTGACCGAAAGCGATCTTCATACCGGCGAGGGACGAAGGCACTGTGGAGAGAGCGGTGACAACGCGGCTGACGTCACGAGCTGTGTCGTAACCGTAGTCAGCCAACATACCTACTTCGTTCGATTGACCGTAACGTGGGTCTACCGGTGCGCCGACCAAACCTTGGGCATGAGCTGCTTGGTCATAAATGCCAAACGCCATGAGCAAAAGTTGTGGAGCAAGGAGAAATCCCACTCGGGTGGCAACCTTGAATGCATGGGACGAGGTGATGGTTTTGATGGTTACCATAGTTTTGTGAACCTCCTAGTTCGAGAATCAATTTGAGTGAGTGGAGTGAAAAATTTGATGCGCTTTGTGCGATTACTTGTGCATGATGCGACCGCTGACGCTGGTCTGAGTGCTTACGCTGCCTGAGCCCATCGAGGGTACGAATGCACCGGGTTGATACCCGACACCCTTACCGTAAGAGGCGACAGCTGGTCCAGCCGACTGACCCGTGGGTCGTTGAGGCAGACGTATGCGGCCAGAAACAGCGGTGTTGACGCGACGCGGAGCGCTAGCTTGGCGCGTCTGTCCCATCGGTTGTTGCATAGCCTGTTGAGGAGCTGCTGCTGGGACCATCGGGGCAGTCGACGGTTGCAGAGCAATCTGTTGAGCAGGATTCGCCGGTCTGCCGAACGCCGGGTTGAAGGTACCCTTCGCTACGACAGGCGTCGAGATCATTCTCGGGGTGACATTTTGTTGGATCTGCGGAGGAGGAGCCGGCTTCGAGAAGAAGTTCGGATCGTTTCCGCCGAGGAGTGAATTGCCTTTCGGCACCGAACCGGCTCTCACATTGTGGAACTCGGCCGGGATGGTGTTCGGGATTCTGGCGCTTTCAGATTTGAAGTAGTTAGGCGCGAAGATGAAGCGGTTGCCGCGTTCTTTCGGACCCGAAGGTTGTGCTTCTTGAGCCATAGCTGCTTGAGCGCAGGCGATAGTGGAGAGGAGGAGAGCGATAGTTAGGCTTAATTTCATTGTCTTAGACTCTTAGAAGCGAGAAGCGTTACGAACACCAAAACCTGTCATCGTGGCACCGAACATGCCCAAGCCCATCATGGCGCTTTGGGGATTCATGAGGGCACCGTGCGTGATGGCGCCAGCGCCGAAACCGGCCATGGCGGAAAGGGCATGTGAGAAGCCACCCTTACGGACGTCTTTCACAATAGGCTTCGACTTGGGAGCGCCGGACAGCGTCTGTGTTTGATGAGCACTGTAGAGAGCGCCGTTAGTCATGCCGGGAGTGGATGGGTACTGACCGAACTGTGGGCTACCGGGCGGTGCAAAACCGGGTTGCTGCATGCCGGGGGCGCCGGGCATGTTGGGCATACCGGATTGCATTCCGTTCATCGGCATGGCGGGGGCGCCGTTGCCGTACGAAACTTGACCGGCTCTCCACACAGGTTGCTGCTGCTGTTGTTGCGGCATTTGACCTTGGTTATATAGAGATTCGAAAGCTGACTTGCGAAAATCTTGAGCCGATTGCATTCCGTTGTTGTTGTCACCGGCGACCAGTCCAGGAGCAGCGGCATCGGAACCGGACATCTGACGACTCTCGGCTTGCGTAGCGGAGAGTTGGCTGGCAGCTGTCGGATCCAGAGGCACCACTTCCGGTGGCAAGAGATCCATGCCCATGCTGCCGGCATCAGTCGATTGCGCTTGCACAGCCGGACCGGCGGCGATGATGCCGAGGGCGAGGCTGAAAGCAAGTGCCAAACCCTTCAGGGCTTTTTGACTTTCAGATTGGACAGGAAGAAACATTTGATTTGTTGCCTTTGAATTAGATAGCTCGGTGGCGGTTGATGTGCAAATAGTACTTTTTCGGACGGGTAGCGGGAAGACGGGTAATTCCCACGCCCATGGGAAGATCACCACTAACAAGCAAAAGGCGCACCGGGTGCGCCTTTTGAAATGCCTTTTTCTAGAAGTTAGTGATAACGGCAGTTGGCAAGAGGTGTTGCCCTGTTTTTTGCTGCGTAATATTAGCTGGACTATATTGTGTGTACGGGAAGCCGAAGTCGGTTGTCTTGCTGCTGTACTGCGGTATCCGCCTCCAACCTTGACCGAATTCTGTCGCTTGACGGCCGTTGAGGGCCCCGATCCCGTTTTGACGCCTCGAGCTGAGACCATAATCCTGGACTGTCGATCCTGTAGATATGGTGTTGCCGCCGGCAGCGAAGCGCTGACCGCCGCCCAGGTCAATAGAGTTGTTGCGCAACCCCTGTCCGGTCGGCACGCCGAATGGCAGACCCCAGCCGGTCATTGGTCCTAAGAGTTCCACCTGGTCCATACTCCCGTCATCGGGCGCGCCGCCCAGCGAGGAGTTGAATCCGCGCAATTCGTATTGACGGGTTGACTGTCCGCCGCGGCGGACGGTGGGAATGGTTGTGCAATAGCCGCCCGTTCCGGGAATGCCGCCGGTCGGGTTGATGTTGAGTTCTTGGGAAGGATTGAATGATCCAACTGGAGCGGTCAAGCTGCCGGGGTCAGCGCCTGGGGTGGAAGGCGGCGCTGGGATAAACGGCGTCAGCATCGGGCCTAGAACGCCGGGGGGCATCTCGACTGCGGGAGAGATCGGGAGTGGAATACCTGATGAGCCCTGATCTATCTGATTCGATGGAATCGACGGAACCCAGGGAAGCAATGTCGAAGGACCCGTGTGTCCCGGCACTACGCCGGCGGGTGTGGCGCCGTCCCCGACAGCCGGCGGCTGTCCTTCCGGGGCCTGGATAAACGGCATCTGGCTCGATGCTCCGTTTATAAGTGGTGTTCTGATGGTGGCATTAGGCGCACCGGACAGATTGCAACTTTGTGCGAGAGCGGCTGCTTGGCTCACACCAAAACTTAGTGCGACGGCGGCGATTGTGAGTGATTTGCTGAACATATTTGATTTGGCCTCCTGCAGCCTATTTCTTTTGATCAATTTGGAGTGAGTTCAAATTTTTTCAATGAGGAGCAATAGTTTGGGTTGAGTACTGGCGCATGCCATAGCAGTCCTGGATGGTTGAGCCCTGTTGGTTGGGCCACGGTCCGTCGTACGAGGTGGAACCTTCATATAGCTGTCGGCCCCAGTCGTAAGCGCGTTTGCCTTGATACTTGTAGCGCCCGAAGTCCCGCGTGGTCTGTCCGCCCCAGCGTTGGGTCGGTGCATAACCGCTGATGCCACCACCGGGATTTATGTTCACCACGTTAACTGGAGGTGGACAGAAATCCGTCGGACCCGAAATCATGCCCGGGTCATAGCCCGGAGTAGAGGGCGGCGGCGGTACATATGTAGATGCGCCGTACTGACCGGGCGCATATTCGGAGCCCGGGTTGAAAGGCACTTGATACGAGGGTGCATTGATCTGATTGGCCGGCAAGACCGGATTGGAAGGAAGGAGCGTGGGCGCGCAGGTCATGCCTGGCGTGACGGGTGCCGGGGTTGATCCATCGCCGATTGCGGGGGGCTGCCCTTGCGGGGCTTGCTGCAATGGTGGCGTGGCTGGTGCGCCATAAATAAGCGGCGTGCGCAACGTCGTATTCGGCGAACCGGACAGATCGCACTGGGCATAGGCGCCGCTCAGGAAGCCGGCGCTCGCGAACGCCAGTGCCGTCAATGCTCCTATTACCAGTCCTTTCTTTCGCACTTAACTGTGCCTCATCTGGGTTGGTGGTCTGCCTGCGGGCGCTTTTACACGCACTACAACAGGTACCGTACAAATTACTTCCAAGCACCAGGCTTGTCTTTGGTGTTAGTACGCAGTGCCGTGGGAAGATTCCCACTGACCCGGAAGTCCCGCCACGGACGCACGCTTTCGTCCTCCCCCCGCCCGCCTTGAGAAAAGGGTTGTTGCGGAATCAGCACATTTTCAGCGGGTCTGTGGGCAGTTTGGCATTAAAACCAAGGCTCTGCTGCGAAAAGTGCGCACGCGAGTCTCGAAAATGTGCGGATTGCGCAACACGCATCTATTTATATAGATGCGTGTTGCGCAGGAGGGGCGGCGGGACTAAAGCTTCAGTCCCAAATCTTTGGCGCGCTTCATATCCTTGACGGCTTCGTCCGGATTCCCGGTTTTCTCGAGCACCACCGCGCGCAGCGCGTAGGCGTTCGCGTTGTCCTTGACCTTGTCCAGGTACTGGTTGAGATAAGGCAAGGCTTCCGCGAAGCGTTTCGTCTCCACGTAGCAGCAAGCCAGCTGGAAGGGCGCGTCGGGAAACCGGTCCTTATTATCCGTACGAATGCAGTCTTTAAAGTCAGCGATCGCCAGGTCCCACTTCTTGAGGTCGACGTAATCGCTGGCTCGTCCATAGAAATACTGGCAGCGAGGATCGCGTTTGATCACCTCGTCCATGAGCTGGAAGTACTTCTTCATGTCCCCACGCTTGCGGTAGATCACCGCCTGCCCGGACATGGCTCCCACATGATTGGGCTTCAGGCGCAGCGCTTCGTCGAAAGACTTCATCGCTTCATCGACTTTGCCCTGGTCCAACAACTGATAGCCTGCCAGAGCGACTTTATCGGCGGGCGACAATTCGACGCCCATCTCCAGAAGTTTTGTCGCCGGGCTTTTGTCCTTTTCTTTCGACTCTTTCGACTCTTTCGACTCATCGGCAAGACTGGATGATGCGGCGCCGTATGCCAGCAGCATGGCAGTCACCACGAGAGATACCAGTGAAATTGAGGACCTGGTCATAGTAAAAGCTGTCCATTAAGGAGGCGGGATCTTGACATACCACCATGAGCGGTGCTCGCCATCAAGTCGAGACAGGCAGCGCGGCTGCGACTAGGCACCGCTGGCAGTCAGGGGAAAAACGAAAAGCACCACCGCCGCCACCACCAAGATCCAGTTGACTAATCTCATTTGCCACCTGCCGTTGCCGAACGCATATCAGTGTAATGGCAAAAGCTCAGATGCGATAGCTATGCCTCTGCCAGTCCGCAGATCTTGACATGCCACCACAAACGGTGCAATCGATCATGCCACCGCCCTTGGGGCTATCTGCGAGGAAATTTATTTTGGTGGCACAAAAAAATGTTTGTCCAAATGATCAGTTGCAGTTATCATTACGTGCAGAAAGGAGGCTGCCGTGGAAACAGAAGGCATTGGCACCGCGGGCGGTTTCGATCAGATCAGGATTCATAACGACGCAGTCACGACCGACGGACTGGAAGACCTTTTCAAATGGGCATCAAACCTGGTGGCAGATGGTGAGGACAACCGCACCAAACGATCACGAGAGTTGCGCATCCGCCGGCGGGTACTGGACCTCATCCACACCTCCAAAGAGCTGGAAGCCCACGCTAAGTACGCTGAAGAACTCAGCTACCTGCAGCGCCGGGTAATTGCGCTCCTGCAATTGCTCGCCGAGAAGTCCGAAGAAGTCGCCCATGTCAAACAAGTCATGGTGGCGCAATACTACGCACTGGGACAGATTCCAGTACTGCAAGAAGAAGTCAAGCAGCTCAAGCAACTCACCTGGTATCGGGAAGAAGCCGAGGCTGAGCGCAAGCAACTGATGAACACTTTGCAGCGCATGAAAAAGGAACGCGACTATCTTGACGAACTGGTGACAGTCAACGAACAAGAAAACGCGCGTCTCACGAGATTGCTGGTTACCGCCCGCGCCGAGAATGCAGAATTGCAGAACCGCCGCTGGTGGCACCCACTGGTCAACTGGTTTCGCGGTCTGATCGACATCGAGCATTCAGCGGCCAGCTAGGCAAAGCAGTTCAGGTTCAGTTTCTTCCGAAAAGTTTTTGTGGCCAGTGAGCGGGGTGAAAGCCCCGCTCGCTTTTTGCGCGCGCCGTGCATCTTTGGGTGGGCGTTTACTCTTTGGGCAACTTGCCTTCAAAACCGCGATCGGTTGGATGGTAATACCGGCGGCTCGCCAGTTCGTCCGGCAAACAACTCATATCGGTGGCGGCATCCTTATAGTTGTGCGCGTACTTATAGCCCTTCGAATAACCGAGTTCCTTCATCAATTTGGTCGGCGCGTTGCGCAAATGCATGGGCACCGGATGCTGCAATGTATTGTGCGCGTCGTCAGCTGCCTGACCGTAGGCTGTGTAGATCGCATTCGACTTGGGCGCGATCGCCAAAAAGGCAACCGCCTGCGCCAGAGCCAATTTACCTTCCGGCATGCCAATCAGGTGCACCGCCTGCATGGCCGCAACCGCCTGATTGAGCGCCTGAGGGTGCGCCAGCCCGACGTCTTCCGATGCAAATCGCACCACCCGGCGCGCGATATACATCGGATCTTCGCCGGCTTCCA
This sequence comes from Candidatus Obscuribacterales bacterium, assembly GCA_046328035.1. Taxonomy (GTDB): domain Bacteria; phylum Cyanobacteriota; class Vampirovibrionia; order Obscuribacterales; family Obscuribacteraceae; genus JBGASG01. The sequence goes on from JAXLXI010000005.1 coordinate 408,392, forward strand.
GCATGCGTGCCAACCAGTAAAGACTGGCATCAACATCGGAGTTGCGCATCGATTTGTGCAGCGCCGAAATGATATTGAAGTGCTCCTCACCGGCTTTATCGTACTTGATCACCGCTTTCTGCACGGCTTGCTTGATATCATCCTCGGTGGCAGCAGTCCGCCCCCGCCGTTGCAGAAGTGGCGGCAGAAGCTCCAGACTGTTCAAAGCCGTGCGCGCATCTCCGGATGAATAAACAGCCAGGGTGCGCAACTGGTCATCGGTAATTTCGAGATTTGCCTCGCCCAGACCACGCTCTTTGTCTTGCAGCGCGCAGCGCAGGATGTTGACCAGATCATCCAGCCCGTGCTCTTCCATGACGAAGACTTTCATGCGCGACAGCAACGCCGAGTTCAGTTCGAATGACGGATTCTCTGTCGTGGCGCCGACCAGAAGAATCGTGCCGGCTTCTACATAAGGCAAAAACGCATCCTGCTGCGCCTTATTGAACCGATGAATCTCATCGACGAAGAGTATCGTGCGCCGTTTCTCGAAATTGAACGCCATCTCGGCTTCCGCCATGACGCCCTTAATCTCTTTAATCCCGGCAGTAACCGCCGAAAAGGCAATCCATCGAGACTTCGAGCGATTGGCGATGATGCGGGCCAGCGTCGTCTTGCCGACGCCGGGCGGTCCCCACAAAATGAAGGATTTCAGCTCGTCCGCCTCGATCAGCTCGCGCAAAATCGAGTCTGGCGCCAGAAGTTTGTCCTGCCCGACAAACTCGTCCAGGTCGCGCGGTCGCATCCGTTCGGCAAGTGGCTGTTGCATGCCGGGTTATTGTACGCCGCCGCATCCCGTTCGAGCACGCCAAGCAGCACCGGGGTAGAATTCAATATATATCGATCTTCCGGATATAAGATTGCTGAATCGACCCACTCTAGTGATTCGAGACGGTGCAGAGGTGCGACGAAACGCCCTTTTGGCTTCGCTTGTCCTCTCGCCCCTCTGGCTGTTTTACATCCCCAAATTGATGCTTTACTTCGTCACCATGGCTCTCGGGGGCGACTATTTTTACAGCGGTCCGCTCGTCATGTTGACCTTGCTGGAAGTGGCTGTGCTGACCAACATCGGCATTTGCCTGAACAACGGCATCAGCATTTCGTCCCGGGGCATACACTTCCCGGTGCGCTTCTCCCTGCAGACCGGAATTTGGCGCCAGCGTGCCTGGTCGGAGATCAAGCGCATATCGTTCCGCCGACGCGGCAAAATCAGCACGACCGACCCTGATGAACTGGTCATCGAGATCCAACGGGGACTGCCGGTCAAACTGAAACTGGCGGGACTTTCAGCCAGCGACCTGCAGAAGTTCGTCCTGGCGGTCAACACCTTCGCACCCGGCACGCCCATCGAGCCGCCGCTGGAGAAGGTTTCACTGCCTGGAGTGCGCAAACACGCCGCCCTGCCCGACGTTTCTTTCACAGAACTCTGGGAACATGGACTCGACCGGCGCTTCGGCGCCACAATCTTCGTCCCAAAAGAGCGCGGCGAGAAGCTCCACGGCGGTTCCTTAACTGTAATCGAGCAGCTCGCTTACGGCGGACTCTCGGCTATATATCTGGTTAGAAACTCCGCCGGCAAAGAGCTGGTACTCAAAGAGTTTGTACTACCGGTTGGAGCCGACAAAGACTTCAGGGAAAAGGCCAGTGACATGTTCAGCAGAGAAGCGAAAATTCTATGTACACTCAGCCATCCCCGAATAGTTAAAGTGCACGACCATTTTGTCGAGAACGGACAAAATTATCTCCTCCTCGAGCACATTCGGGGCGTCAGTCTGCGTCGCCTGATTCAGGAGCAGGGCGCCCGCCCCGAACATCTGGCCCTGACCTGGGGCGCAGAAATTGCTGAAATGCTGCAATACCTGCACGGGCAAAGTCCACCCGTTCTGCACCGCGACCTGACGCCGGATAACTTGATGCTCAGCTACGACGGCAAGCTTTTCCTGATCGACTTCGGCGCTGCCAATCATTTTCTCGGCACAGCCACGGGCACCATGGTCGGCAAACAGTCATACATCTCACCCGAGCAGTTCAAAGGCAAGGCGACACCGGCAAGCGACCTGTTTTCGCTGGGCTGCACGCTGCATTACCTGCTCACTGGCTCTGATGCCGAGCCCCTTTCCACATCAAATCCGAAAGACGCGAGAAGCGATGTTTCTTCAGGGGCTGCTGACCTGGTGAAGAAACTGACCGCGCTGGACGCCGACGAGCGTTATGGCGATGCGGCAGCCGTACGAAACCAGATAACGGATCTTCTAAGTGCCCGTCCCGCAGCAAGCGTCAAGTGATGAATAGCGATACCAGAATCACTGCACCCAGCGACGTCGTCTCCGACGACATAGCCGAGACTGAGCCGCAGAAATACGGATTGTTCGCACTCTCGGTCGTCGTGGGCATCATTGTCTTCTGCGCGTTGCTCGACTGGTTCTCAGCGTGGACGCGTCAGGCAAACGGCGGCGACTTCGTCAGTCCGGCGCTCTGGGCTTGCGTGGTGCTCTTCCCGATTGGTCTTGTGATCGCGGCATTCTTCCGGCGGCGCCAGGTGTCCATCGACGATCGCGGCGTCACTATCTTCCGCATGCAGAACAATCAGCCCACTGATCTGGAATATGTTTCGTGGAGAAACTTCCGAAGGCTCAGCATAGCGAGTATCGGTCCCGAAAAGGTGGTGCGCATCGACGCCAAAGACGGGCGAGTGCTGCGGCTTCCCTATCGGCAACTGGCAGATTGCATGGACCCCGGCGAGTTTTTCAGCGCAGTGCGAGCGTGGGCACCGGGTGTCATGAAAGAAGATGCTGCCCTGCTCGGAAGCGAAGGCAATCACACGCGACTCTGGCTCGACTCGTTTTCTCACACCAGCGGTCGCGGGCGCTCGACCACCGAACTGGAAGCGGGAACCAAACTGCAAGAAGGGCGCTACCAGATCATCAACGCCATCGGTCAAGGCGGGCAGGGCACCGCATATCTAGCCGCATCGTCCGCATCGACCATGCCGGCGGAGGTAGTGCTTAAGGAGTACATTCTCCCGATGCACCACTTCAAGACTCAGTCGATACTGACTGAAAACGCCGAAAAGCTGAACAAAGAAGCAGTGATCTTGGAGAAGATCGACCACGAACAAATCGTCCGGTTGTACGGACACTTCGTGGAAGACTACCGCGGTTATCTGGTGATGGAGCATGTGGAAGGCGTGTCCCTTAAAGAGCTGGTTTCACGTGAGGGCAGTCAGCCGGAATCATTCGTCATAGATATCACCGGGCAAATCTGCGACATACTCACTTATCTGCATGGACTGCCGACACCTATCGTCCACCGCGACATCACCCCGGATAATCTGATTTTGCAATCCGACGGCAAAATAAAGCTGGTGGATTTTAACGTCGCCCACCAGATGGAATCATCAGCCACTGCCACCGTGGTCGGCAAGCACGCCTTCATCCCGCCTGAGCAGTTCAAAGGGAAACCATCACCCCAGAGCGATGTTTATGCACTTGGTTGCACGATGCACTACCTGCTCACCGGCAAAGAGCCTGAACCGATTACACCTTCGACGCCGCAAAGCCTTTGCGCTTCAGTGAGCGATACTTTGAACAGCGTAGTGAAACGCGCTACCGCGCTGAGCACCGAAGACCGCTTCGTCTCCGCAGAGAGGCTGAAAGCCGCGTTGCCACCAGCTACAGCCGGCAAAGCCGCCAATGCCGGAGGTGGGCGATGAACAGCTTGCGCGAAAACAAGTTTCGCCTGCCCTTGCCCTATCACGACACTCGGTCGACGGTGATGCTCGGCGTGCTGATCACGTTCATGCCAATCTGGCTTGTCTGGATACCCTATCGCATCCTGCAATCGCCGGCGGTACAAAATCTATTGATTGCACCGATGGGATTCACTCCGGACAGATGGTTCGATCAACCTCAGATCTGGTATCCGGACCACTTCTTCAAAGAGACGGGGCTGATCGTTTCGCTCTTTTGCCTTCTGGCACTGATACTTCTGATCGATCGACGCCTGATCATCTCCAATCAGGGCATTCGTTTCCCCGCGATCTGCTCGATTGAGTTGCGCACCAAACTCTTCCGCCCGTGGGACGACCTTGTGGAGGTGCAAGTCAAATGCAGTCGCATGCTGCACTGCAAACCGAGCCAAGTTTCCTTCGTATTCAAAGGCGGAGCCGTCGCGCATTTGGACTTCGATTCAATGAATCGCAACCAGTGGCAAAAGCTTTTCATCGCCATCCATACTTATGCTCCACACGTCCAAATGGATTCCCACGTTCAGGATGTACACGCCGACTTTGTCGGCAATGACATAGTCTTGCACCCCTTCACATACGCGCGGGTATGGCGCGATGAATTGACACGCCGGTTCAATCCGACGGTCTTTGTTCCTCGCGAAGCCGGAGACCAGCTGCAAGGAGGACGCTACACCGTCGAAGGACAACTGGCATTCGGCGGACTGTCGGCTATCTATGTAGCCCGCCAGCGGGACGGCACGCGAGTTGTAATAAAAGAGGCGGTGGTGCCCGCCGACGCCAGCGAAGAAACAGCGCAAAAGGCGACCGAGCTGTTCCAGCGCGAGGCTCTGCTTCTGCAGAATCTGGAGCATCCAGGCATCGCCCGTGTGTTCGATCACTTTGTCGAGAACGGTCGCAACTACATGGTGTTGGAATACATACCAGGCAAAGACCTGCGCCAGTTAGTCACCAATTGCGGTGCTCAGCAGATGGACACCGTCATGCACTGGGCGCGCGAGGTTGCCGCCATCATGATTTATTTGCACGGCATCGACCCACCTATCGTGCATCGCGACCTGACGCCGGACAACCTGGTTTTGCGCAACGACGGCACGATTACTTTGATCGACTTCGGCGCCGCCAACCATTTCATCGGCACCGCCACCGGCACCATGGTCGGCAAACAGTCTTATATGGCTCCCGAGCAATTGCGCGGCAAAGCGCATCTGAAGAGCGACATCTACTCATTTGGAGCAACACTCTATTTCCTACTCACCGGCAAAGATCCGGAGCCAATCACCCAATCGCAAGTTCAAGAAGAGAATCCCGATATCAGCGACGAAATAGCCGATCTGATCGCGCGCTGCACCAGTCTCGACTCCGACGAGCGACCGTCCGGCTTCGCGGAAGTCCTATCGATACTCAATGGCGAGTCGCAGGAAGTTGAAGGAACGTGCGTATCCCTTGCCGGTATGGTGTTTGATTCATGACGAGCCGCGACGACCACTACATAAGGAATGTGGCGCGGGGTACCGCGCTGGTCAATTCTTCGGACATGACCAAACTGGAATTCACTTCGGTGGTTTGCGTCAATTCTATGAAGAGCTTGCTCTTCGTGTTGTCTGCGCCCGCCACTGCCGTAATCTTGCTGACGCCTCTGTTCGGCTTGCTCGGCTCTGCGTTTCTTTTCATTTGCAACGACGATCCGGTCGTGCGCATCTGCGCCCTCGCCTGCGTTTTTCTCAGCATTCTGTCCGCAACCAAGCTCATCTATCGCATGTTGCCGAAAGCTAATTCGATTGATGTCGTCAAAGAAGGGCTGTTGCTGCAAACCGATGAACCGCAAGCTCCGACCTCGCTCATTCCCTGGGACGCACTCGGTGCACTGAATATAAAAACCGAACGCGGCATTCTTCTAAAAGAAGAACAGTGGCTGTATATGCCGCTGCGCCTGAAGTTCAACACCGGCACCAGAGTCACCATTCCCTATCGCGTGAAGTGGTCGGATGTTCTGAAGTCGGTCGACGTCGGTCAGTTTCTCAGTGCTGTCCGCACCTTCGCGCCGCACGCGGACATCTCGCCGCAGCTGAGAAATCTGGTCAACCAGCCTGAAACTTCGCGTACCAACTACACAGAATTATGGTTGCACGAGTTCTCGCGCACACCCAGACGAATGCGGCTGGAGCCGCTCGAACCAGGGACGAAACTCGACAACGACCGCTACGAAATCGTCGGCAGGCTGGGCATCGGCGGGCAGGGCGTGGCGTATCTGGCAACCGATGCCGAGAAGCAACAAGATGTAGTGCTCAAGGAATACATACTGCCGGTTTATCGAGAAGCGGAATTTCAACTGGCGGCGCGAGAGAAACTCGAACGCGAGGCAGAGATTCTAAAAGGACTCTCGCACCCACAGATCATCAGCCTGCTCGACTTCTTCATGGAGGACTATCGCGGCTACCTGGTGCTGGAATTTGTCGAGGGAGAAACGCTGCGCGCACTGGTCGTCCGCGAAGGTCCGCGTTCGGAGAATGAAGCCGTCAAACTGATTCAGCAGGTCTGCAGCATAGCCATGCACCTGCACGGGCTGGAACCGCCCGTGGTGCACCGCGACATCACGCCGGAAAATCTCATTTTGCAGCCGGACGGCAGCCTCAAGCTCGTCGATTTCAACGTCGCCCAACAGAAGTCCACGCAAACCACTGCCACGATAGTCGGTAAACACGCCTATATCGCGCCCGAGCAGTTTCGCGGCAAACCCACGACGCAGAGCGACATCTATTCAATCGGTTGCACCATGCACTATCTTTTGACCGGACAGGATCCCGAAGCAATAACCCGCTCGTCACCGCGCTCGGTGACGGAGGACGTTTCTGAATGGGCCAATGAAATTGTCGAGAAAGCCACTGCCGGCAGCACCGACATGCGCTATGCGGATATCAAAGACATGCTGATCGATCTCGCCGGTCACGGGAAGAAACCACGCCGCAAATAGCCCGAGCGCCCCAGCCAATGCTCACGCTTTAACTTATGACTATAGTCCCTGACTATGGTAATATTTAAGAGCGACCCCATCGCGCAGCAGACACACTATGCATACAAAGAAACTAAAGCAATTTGCAGCTGGCGAATTTAAGGCGAAGTGCCTCCAAATCATGGACGAAGTGCAGAATACGAAGATCCCAGTTGTGGTGACAAAACACGGGAAGCCTGTGGTCACTATAGTGCCGTTCGAAGAACGCAAAATCTTTCCCTACGGAGCGATGCAACACCAGATCAAAATAAACGGTGATATCGTCGGTCCACTGAGAGAACCATGGAATGCGGAAAGCGACAGTTAGCGAAACTCAAGCGCAATACTTCCAGCACACTCCGGCAATCATTTTGGATACTCACATTGCCGTTTGGCTCTCGGCTCGTTCATCGATCAAACCGTCAGCGCTGGCGATTTTAGAACACGCATTTCAAGAAGGACGCCTTTGGATTTCTCCGATTTCTGCTTGGGAGATCGGTATGCTGGTCTCTCGAAATCGTCTAGATCTGGGGCAATCGCCGCGCAGTTGGTTCGATAGATTCGTGCAGCAATTCAGCGTTTCAGTTTTGGACCTGACCCCTGAAATTGCCATCAACAGCAGTTTCCTGCCCGGAGACTTTCACGATGATCCAGCAGATCGAATGATTGTGTCCAGCGCACAAGTCTATTCCGCGACCATTGCGTCTGCAGACAACCTGATTCTCTCCTATGGAAAGCGCGGTATGATTAAGGTGCTTCCCTGCTGAAACGTGCCCGTTATCAAAGAATCGCGGGCTCCTTCCACTTCGGGTTGGTTTTGGAAGTGAGGATGTGGTCCTCCCACTTGCCGTTCAAATATAAGTAGTCGCGCGCATAGCCCTCGACCGTGAATCCGAGACGACGCAAAAGATTTCCGCTGCGCACATTGGAGGGAATGTAGTTTGCCATGATGCGGTGCAGATTTTTGTCCTTGAATCCATATTCAACGACCGCGTTCACAGCCTCAGTCATGAAGCCCTTTCCTTGCTTACTTTTGGCCAAGCCATAACCGAGGTAGCAAAACTGTGCTGCGTGCCGTTGAATAGATCCAAGGCTGAGGTTGCCGATGATCTCGTCATCTTTGCCGCGCTCCCAGACAAAAAATCGCACCGACACATCTTGTTCGAATTCGCGAATGTTTGCCTTCACACGCAGATGCCAGAAATCCTCGGAATAGAAGTCTTCCGGCCACTTGGGTCCGAATGGCTGCAGATGCGCTTCGTTCTCTTTGAAGTAGCGAATGGCATGCGGTATGTCTTCCAGAACTACCAGGCGGATGCAAAGGCGGTCCGTCAAGAGTTTCGGCAGATTCACTTTGTTGATTACCACCAGAAGCGACCCCGTCTTCTATCGACCCAGAGTGCTGACAATCACTGAAAGCAAAAAGGTGGCAATCATCAACCAGATGATCAACTTCTGACTGCCGCGCATCATTTCAAAGAAACTGAGGCGCTCAGCTCTGGGCTTCGGCGATTTCGGTTCCTTCGGCTCTTTGGGGTCCTTCGGTTCTTTCGGCTGTTTCTTCGACATTGTGGAGGGTCTTGAAAATCTTCTCGGCTAAGGATTTGGGCAGGCCTTTTACGGATTTTAGCTCATCGAGGGTGGCAGCGCGCAACCCATCGAATGAACCGAAATGATCCAGCAGCAGCTTGCGCCGATTTGGTCCGATCCCTGGCAACATATCCATTTGCGATTGTATCGACCGCTTGGCCCGCCGCTTACGGTGGAAGGTCACCGCGAACCGGTGCGCCTCGTCCCGCACTCGTTGCAAAAGGTGCAGGGCTTCGCTGCGGCGGGGCAGAAGTTCAGGATCTGACTTGCCAGGCAAATAGACCTCTTCCTGCCGTTTGGCAAGACCGACGATGTCCAGGTCGCCACTTTCTATGCCCAGCTCATCCAACGCCTCAAGCGCGGCATTCAGTTGTCCTTTGCCACCATCTATGATGACAAGATCCGGCAGCGGTTTCGAGTCTTCAATGACGCGCTTATATCGACGCGTCACCACTTCCTTCATGGAAGCAAAATCGTTCGGCTCGCCCTCGACCGACCGAATTTTGAAGACTCGGTAATCCGCTTTCTTAGCAACGGCGTTCTCGAAGACCACCATGCTGGCGACGTTGTCGGTTCCCTGAATGTTGGAGATGTCGAAGCACTCGATGCGTTTCGGAGGCTTCTGCAAATTGAGCTCTTCTTTGAGGCGCGTCAGCAGATCCAATACGCGCGCGTTGGTCTCCGACTCATCGACCAGTTGTTTCTCCAGGGCTGATATAGCATTCTTGCGCGCCATCTCCAGCAGTTTGGCCTTGTCTCCCTTTTGCGGCACATTCAGTTTTACCGAATGTCGCGGCGCTCTTTGACTGAGCAGTTCAGCCAGCGCACCGACACCTTCAAAAGTGTGCTGCAACAGAATTTCTTTGGGCAGCGAAATGTCTTCAGTCTCGGCGTAGTATTGCTCGACGAAACTCTGAAAGGCTTCGTCATAGCGCGTCTTCTCTTGCAACGGAATGTCGAAAGTTTCCGAGCCAATCAACTTGCCTTCGCGCAATCGCATCAAGCAAAAAAGAATGACTTTCTCCGTGTGCGACTCGGCAATGACATCGAGGCTGACAGTGTGATCCTGGAAGAAGACCTGCTGTTTCTCCAGAATTGAACGCAAAAGACCAAGGCGATCGCGCAGCTTGGCGGCTTCTTCGAATTCCAGCGCGTCCGATTTAACTTCCATTTCGCGCTGCATCTCGGCTACAGCTTCGCTCTGGCGCCCCGAGAGAAACAGTTCTACCTGTCCCACCATGTGGTTGTAGAACTCTTCGTCGACTAAATTCTGGCAAGGTCCCAGACAGAGTCCCATGTGATAGTTAAGACAGGGTCGGTCTTTGAAAAACGGTGTGCGCCTTTGCCGCATCGGAAAAACACGCCGCAGTATGCGCACTGTTTGCCACATGTTACCGGTCTCGACATACGGTCCGAAAATTTTTGCCTTCGGATGATCCGGTCTATATTTTCTGGGATCGCGCACCATCACCAGTCGCGGAAACTTCTCGTCGTAGGTGATGGCCAGCCACGGATAGCGTTTGTCGTCCTTCAAGCTGACGTTGTACTTCGGCATGTGCTTGCGCACCAGCGTCCGCTCCAGAAGCAGCGCCTCTTTCTCCGAATTGGTCAAAATCGTCTCGAAGTCGGCGACCTTCGGCATCATCACCGCCAGCTTCGGCCGCTCATACCAGGCATTGGCGTTCCAGTACGAACGCACCCGCGAACGCAGGCTGAGTGCCTTTCCAATATAGATGATCTCGCCCTCGGCATTTTTGAAGACGTAGACACCCGGCTCCGCCGGCAACAATGCCAGCAGTTTGGAGATGCTTTCAGATGGCTCCGAAGTCTTCAAAACTTACCGCTTCCGCAGGTTCTCTAAGCTCACCATTGACGACGCTGCGCTCGCCGCTTGAACTTGATTTGCCCGGCTTAAAGCCGGAAACGACGTTCGACAGGGCGTCCACCAGGTATTCTACGCCTATTAACTCTAACTGATCGACCGGTGAACTCAAGGGAAGGTTGGCTGCCGGTACCAGAGCCTTGCGGAAGCCCATGCGTGCCGCCTCGCGCAGCCGCCGCTCCAGCGCCGCGACTGGTCTGATTTCGCCCGACAAGCCGATCTCGCCGGCGCAAAACAAGAATGGATCGATTGAGCGGTCCAGATAGGAAGTGGCGACCGCAACGGCAATGCCGAGGTCTGATGCCGGGTCGCTGGTTTCGAAGCCGCCGACGATATTGATGTAGACGTCCTGACGGGCAAGCCCCAGCCCCATCCGCTTCTCGAGCACTGCAATTATTTGCAGGAGGCGATTGAGGTCCCAGCCGTTGGCGGTGCGGCGCGGACTGTTGTATGCAGTCGAACCGACCAGAGCCTGCACTTCCAGAAGCAGCGGTCGGTTGCCCTCCAGAGTGGCAATGACGGCGGTCCCTGAAGGCGCCCGCTCATTGGCGTTCCGGGCCAGACGATTGCCGAGAAACAGTAAACTGGGGTTGCGCACTTCCTGCAATCCGCCCTCGCTCATGGAGAAAAGCGCGATCTCCTGCGTCGACCCGAAACGGTTTTTGACGGCGCGTAAAACGCGCAACTGGCGCGCCCGGTCGCCTTCAAAATGCAAGACGACATCGACCATGTGCTCGAGCACACGCGGTCCGGCGATGGTACCGTCTTTGGTGACATGTCCGACCAGTATCGCAGGTATGTTTTTCGCTTTGGCGGCATTCAGCAAAACGGCGGCACTCTCGCGAGTCTGGCTCACAGAGCCGGGAGCACTGGAAATCTCAGGGTGAAACACAGCCTGAATACTGTCGATGATCACAAAGTCGTGGTCGCCGGCGTTGATTCGTTTTTCGATTGTGGAAACATTTTGTTCGGAGTCTATCCACAAATTGTCGGCAACCACGCCCAGGCGCTGCGCCCTCATGGAGACCTGCTTTTTGGACTCCTCGCCGGAGACGTATAGAACCTTGTTGCGACGAGCCAGATGATTGGCAACTTGCAAGAGCAATGTCGATTTGCCGATACCAGGATCGCCGGCAAACAACACCACAGCACCGGGGACGAAACCGCCGCCGAGCACCTCGTCCACCGCACCGAAGCCGCTCTCCATGCGCTCTCCGTCTTCGGTGTCGACCGATGCCAGTTTGGTCGGACCATCTGCCGAAGGCGGCGCCACCGAGCGCGGTGCTACCGCCGTGGTCGAAACATCAAGTTCTTCGACGATGCTTCCCCAGGCTCCACATTCGGTGCACTTGCCGAGATAGCCTGTTGCAACAAACCCGCATTCCTGGCAGGTCCAGCGACTTTTAGACTTTCTCACTTGCACCTCATCGAGTTGTCAATACGAAGATTCAGCTCTTGTTCACAAGCTTCCGCGCCATTTTAACTTGACGGTATGCTGCTTCGGCCATAGCTTTATACAGGCGGCTGATAAGACAATTCCAAGCAGGTATTTTTATGTTGAACGTAATCCCGTTCGTCATCGTTTCGGTGTCACTGGCTGCGCCAAACGTCAATCTCCATGCGCAGAGCAAAGACCCGGTCAGCTGCATGAAGAAAGATCCTTCAATGATTCTCATCGCCCAGAAGCGACCGCAAGACCCGCACGGCGATGACCCGCACGGTGACGATCCCAACGACGAAGTGCACCCTGCCGACCTTCCGGCTAACGAAGAGCAAAAAGCCAACAAGGCTCCGCGCGACGTATATCCGAAGGGCATTCCCAACGGCAAAGAGCCGTACATCCCTTAACCTGACAGCCTGAGCGCGCTAATTCCGTTTGCATTTGCTAAATTGAGGTGCAAGCGGGAGGTATAGCGTTGGGCATCACATTACAGTCGCCGGGTCCGATGTTTCTGGAGTGGGGCCCGATCCATATCCGCTGGTATGCAGTCATGATAGCCAGCGGTTTTTTTGCCGCCCTGTTTGTCATTGAGAGACTGGCCACCCGCTTCGGCATCGACAAGGACAAACTGGTTAACGGCGCACTGGTTTCATTCATCGGTGGCATCATAGGCGCAAGACTGTACTTCGTAGCACTCAATCTCAATTCGTACTTGCAACGTCCCGAAGACATCCTGGCTACCTGGCAAGGGGGCATGTCCATCCACGGTGGGATACTTGGTGGCTTGCTCTTCGGCATCGTCTACGCTCGCCTGACAAAACTTTCCTTCGCCCGCGGCTGCGACATCTTCGGAGTCGGTTTGCCGCTGGGACAGGCAATCGGGCGCTGGGGCAACTTTTTCAATTCAGAAGCTTTCGGCTCGCCGGTCTCAGATAACTTCCCATTTAAGGTCAGCATTCCTCCTCAAAACCGCCCGCTGGAGTTGCAGGGACATCAGTACTTTCACGCCACGTTTTTCTATGAAGCCGTGTGGGACCTGCTGCTGTTCGCCTTTCTCTACTTCTTCGCCGCGGACAAGCTGAAAAACTATCCCGGTGCCACGTTCATGGTCTACCTGGCGGGATACTCGCTGGGACGCCTTCTAATCGAGCCGATTCGCACCGACAGCATCATGATGGGTTCTATGCCCGTGCCGATCATCGCCAGCGCTGTCAGCCTGGTTCTGGCTCTGCTCGGTTATTTTGTTATTCTGGCGAAGCACAAACGTGCGATCGCAAGTTCAAGTACGACAGAGCAAACAGCGCCACATTCCACCACAGGAACGGCTGAATGAACAGGAAGTGCGCTACCAGCGGTTGCACCATAAAGAAGACCCAGCTGACAAACGGAAAAGACACGACCAGAACGCGTGCCGCCTTAGCCAGCTTACCTGCAGACCTCTGGCTGTTCAGCATGTAGAGCCACATGCAAGGCGCCGCTGTCAGCCAGTAATCTTGCGTGTGAGTGTGCACACTCGTCATTAACATCGCCAGCGTGGTCATTGCGGCAGCAAAGAAGAGCGTTTGCCGCCGCTCGAAAAGACGCTTGCGTTTCATCGAG